>NZ_JAYMDW010000010.1:0-845 GCF_037027205.1 Thalassospira sp. CH_XMU1458
CACCCCGCCGGGTGTGGGTATGGGGCAAAACCCGCCGGTGTACCTCGAACCCGGCGACGTGATGCGGTCCGACCGCGATTGGCTATTCAGCTGATCCGGCTTCGGTCGCAAAAGTAGCCTCCGAGTTCGCGAAATCCAACGACAAGCTGGTTCTTGTTGCTGGTGCCATCGGCGAACAGGTTCTCGATGAACAGGGCATCAAAGCTCTGGCAGAACTGCCGTCGCTGGACGAACTTCGTGCGAAACTGGTTGGTATGATCCAGACCCCGGCACAGCGTATCGCTACGCTGACCTCCAAGCCGGCGGGCCAGATCGCCCAGGTGCTGAAGGCATATGCCGACAAAGGCGAAGCCGCGTAAACCAAAGTAATCAGATATCTCAGATATCTAAGTTCAAGCCTAGGAGTATAGTAAAATGGCCGATCTTAAGGCACTCGTAGACGAGCTTTCCAAGCTCACCGTTCTTGAAGCTGCAGAACTTTCCAAAATGCTCGAAGAAGAGTGGGGCGTTTCCGCCGCTGCTCCGGTAGCTGTTGCTGCTGCTGGTGGCGCTGCTGCCGGTGGTGCTGCTGCTGAAGAAAAAACCGAATTCGACGTTATCCTCGCTTCTGCTGGCGACAAGAAAATCAACGTCATTAAAGAAGTACGCGGCATCACCGGTCTTGGCCTCAAAGAAGCCAAAGACCTGGTTGAAGGCGCTCCGAAAGCCGTCAAAGAAGGCGTTGCTAAGGACGAAGCCGAAGAAATCAAGAAGAAGCTGGAAGAAGCCGGCGCAACCGTCGAACTCAAATAATCGACGACTTCTTGCCAAGGTCTGGGTCGGCGTCCTTCGGGCGCCGGCCCTTC
>NZ_JAYMDW010000011.1:0-796 GCF_037027205.1 Thalassospira sp. CH_XMU1458
CAAAATGGCTGACCTCAACGCATTTGACGTTGATGGCGCGATGGCAATGATCGAGGGCTCTGCCCGTGCGATGGGTCTCGAGGTTGTGGAGTAAGACGATGGCCAAGACTGGTAAACGCCTTGCCCAGGCCTATGAGGGCATCGACCGTAACACCCAGTACGAACTTGCAGCTGCTGTAAAGCTCGTCAAAGAAGGTGCAAAAGCCAAATTCGATGAAACCATCGAAATGGCCATGAACCTTGGTGTTGATCCGCGTCACGCTGACCAGATGGTCCGTGGTGTTGTTTCCCTGCCGCATGGTACCGGTAAAACCATGCGCGTTGCTGTCTTCGCAAAAGAAGCCAAAGCAGAAGAAGCCCAGAAAGCTGGTGCAGACGCTGTTGGCGCCGAAGACCTGATGGAAGCAATGCAGAAAGGCGATCTGAACTATGATCGCGTTATTGCAACCCCGGACATGATGGCTGTTGTCGGCCGTCTCGGTAAGGTACTCGGCCCGCGCGGCCTGATGCCGAACCCGAAACTCGGCACCGTGACCATGGATGTTGCGACCGCTGTTTCCGACGCAAAAGCTGGCCAGGTCCAGTTCCGTGCGGAGAAAAACGGTATCGTTCATGCAGGTATCGGCAAGGCATCGTTCAGCGAAGAACAGATCCTTGAGAATGCAAAAGCATTCGTCGATGCGATCGTTAAAGCAAAACCGACAGGCGCAAAAGGTGTTTACCTGCAGCGCGCTGCGATCAGCTCCACCATGGGTGCTGGCGTGAAACTGTCGATTGCTGACATCGCGTCGAAGTA
>NZ_JAYMDW010000012.1:0-755 GCF_037027205.1 Thalassospira sp. CH_XMU1458
CCGGAAGAGAAAGCTCGTGGTATCACGATCTCGACCGCGCACGTTGAGTATGAGACCGAGAACCGTCACTACGCACACGTCGACTGCCCGGGCCACGCTGACTATGTTAAAAACATGATCACTGGTGCGGCACAGATGGACGGCGGTATCCTCGTCGTTTCGGCTGCTGATGGCCCGATGCCGCAGACCCGTGAGCACATCCTGCTCGCACGTCAGGTTGGTGTTCCGGCTCTCGTCGTCTTCATGAACAAAGTTGACCAGGTCGACGACGAAGAGCTTCTTGAGCTCGTCGAAATGGAAATCCGTGAACTTCTGTCGTCCTACGACTTCCCGGGCGACGATATTCCGATCGTCAAGGGCTCTGCTCTTGCTGCTCTGGAAGGTCGCGATGATGAAATCGGCAAGAACGCAATCATCGAATTGATGAAAGCGGTTGACGACTACATCCCGGCTCCGGATCGTCCGAAAGACAAGCCGTTCCTGATGCCGATTGAAGACGTGTTCTCGATCTCGGGTCGTGGTACGGTTGTAACCGGTCGTGTTGAAACCGGCGTTGTTAAAGTTGGCGAAGAGATTGAAATCGTCGGCATTAAAGACACCGTTAAAACCACCGTTACCGGCGTTGAAATGTTCCGCAAGCTGCTCGACCAGGGCGAAGCTGGCGACAACATTGGCGCGCTGCTGCGTGGTACCAAACGTGAAGACGTCGAACGTGGCCAGGTTCTGGCACACGTTGGCTCGATCACCCCGCACAC
>NZ_JAYMDW010000013.1:0-641 GCF_037027205.1 Thalassospira sp. CH_XMU1458
GGTCGAGAACGGAATGCGCGGATGACGCGGCAGAAGTTCCGACAGCAACATGCGGCCAGGGGTCGTAGCAACACGAACGGTGATCGGTTCGTTGTTTTCATCAACCGTGTGGTAACGGGCATTGACCTTGGAATGCAGGTTTACAACACCTTCATCCAGTGCCTGCTCGATCTCGGCGATGTTGACAAACGACATGCCCTCGCCCGGCTGACCATCACGCTCCATGGAGATGTAGTACAGACCAAGGACGATGTCCTGGGACGGCACGATGATCGGTTTACCCGATGCCGGCGACAGGATGTTGTTGGTCGACATCATCAGGGTACGTGCTTCAAGCTGAGCTTCAAGCGACAGCGGTACGTGGACAGCCATCTGGTCACCGTCGAAGTCCGCGTTAAACGCAGTACAAACGAGCGGGTGCAGCTGGATGGCCTTACCTTCGATCAGGGTAGGTTCGAACGCCTGAATACCAAGACGGTGCAGCGTCGGTGCGCGGTTAAGCATGACCGGGTGTTCACGGATAACCTGTTCAAGGATATCCCAAACTTCGGCACGCTCTTTTTCCACCATGCGCTTTGCAGCCTTGATGGTGGTCGCCATCCCGTAAAGTTCCAGCTTCGCGTAAACGAACGGCTTGAACA
>NZ_JAYMDW010000001.1:0-1616260 GCF_037027205.1 Thalassospira sp. CH_XMU1458
CGCCGTCTCGTTGGCGCCGCACCCCGTCGGTGGAGGCGGGTTATAGGGCCCCTATCCCGACCTGTAAACACCTTTTTTCGAGATTTATCGAGATTTTCGGCGTTTGTTTTTTTCACCCCCGAAACGGTCCGCACAAACCCTTGGCTTTCGGGGGTTTCACGTAGAAATCGGATATGTGCATAGCTCGACCCACATCGGTGCATAACGCCGAAAACCACAGGGAAAACCGACTCTGCGCCAATAATTACAATATGGAGTCCAATGACTTCGCAGCAAAAACGAAAAAGGAAACGTTCAAATCGCAACAAGATTTTCGCTTTTTCGCACAATCCAAGTCGCGTAAGAGAATCGCATTGATGTTCTTGCACCACCAGAACAGCCGATGGCCTGATCCATCATCTGTTTTGGCGGTTGCAGCCCCACATATATAAAAGGCCCATATCCGTGATCGATATCCCGCACATTGTCGCCCATCGCGGCGCTTCGATTGAAGCCCCGGAAAATACCATTGCCGCATTCCGGGTTGCCGGCGCACGCGGCGCCAAATGGATTGAGTGTGATGTCACGCTAAGTGCGGATGACAAATGCGTGCTTATCCATGACGACACGCTTGAACGGACCACCGACGGTACCGGCCCCATCCATCACAGCGATTTCGACGCCTTACGCAACCTTGATGCCGGGGGATGGTTTTCAGACATATATAAGGGCGAACGAATCCCCAGCCTGAAAGACACGCTGGAAACCCTGTATTTCATGGATATGGGGGCCAACCTTGAAATCAAGCCATCAGGCTGTGATCCGGTCCGCCTGTGCGAGGAAGTCATCAAGGAACTCCGCACGTCAAAAACCGTACCGCCAATTCTGATTTCAAGTTTTGATGACACCGCGGTTGCCCATATGCGCAAACATATGCCAGACCTGCCGTGCGGCTGGTTGCTGGAAACCCTGCCAAAAAACTGGAAGGCCGAGTATGCGCGTCTTGGCGCATCGGCCATTCATATTGACCACAAGGCACTGACACCGGTGAGTGCTGCCGAGATTGTCGATGCTGGTGTCCCGCTGGTTTGCTATACCATCAATGATGTCGAACGCGCCAAGGAGCTTTTTTCCTGGGGAGTAACATCGGTGATTACCGATGATCCGGCCAAATTGCTGATGGCGATTCCCCGCCGACCGTTCGCTGCTCACAGATAGACCCTGGATCAAACCAAACCAGGGCAAAACGGTATCACGGCTCTGATCGCCACCACGACCCAGAGCCTGATCGCCAGATAAAAACAGGAAACAGTCCAATGTCCATTGCCCCACAAGATGGTGCTCCGGCTCCGCCGCCACTTGATCCGGCACTTGATCCGACACTTTCGCCAACCCCGCTTTATCCCAATAACCGGGTAAAGCGTCATCTGAGCGAATTATTCAGACTGGCCCTGCCGGTGACAATTGCCCGTCTTGGCATGCTGATCATGGCGGTTGTCGATACCATCGTGGTTGGCAACTATGACAGTGCGGCACTGGCCTACCTTAATATTGCACATGCGCCCTTTACATCCTTGATGGTGACCGGCATCGGACTTCTGACCGGGGTCATGGTCATGACGTCGCATGCCAAGGGTCGCGACAACCTGATTGCGGCCGGGGCTGTGTGGCGCAATGCCATGCCTTATGCTGTCCTGATCGGCATTGCCTTTACCGTTCTGACCATGCAATCGGACTGGCTGTTTAAGATCACCGGTCAGCCGGTCGAAATCACCGACCATGCCGGCGATCTGGCCATGATTCTGGCAATCGGAATGCCCGCCGCACTGATTTACATTACCTGTGCCTTTTTCCTTGAAGGATTGCAGCGTCCGCTGCCGGGCATGGTGTTGATGATCGCAGCCAACCTGGTCAACCTCGTTCTTGATTACGGGCTGGTTTACGGGGCGTTTGGTTTGCCGGAACTGGGTGCCGAAGGTGCGGCATGGACATCAAGCGTCATCCGCTGGTTCATGGCGCTTGGTCTGCTGGGTTATATCCTGCTGATGAAAAGCCATCACCTTTATGGCATTCGCAACGGCTTTGCCGGGTGGTGGCGCGGATCGCGCGATGCCCGCCATCTGGGCTATGCTGCGGGTGCCAGTCAGGGGATGGAAACCG
This sequence comes from Thalassospira sp. CH_XMU1458, assembly GCF_037027205.1. Lineage (NCBI taxonomy): Bacteria > Pseudomonadati > Pseudomonadota > Alphaproteobacteria > Rhodospirillales > Thalassospiraceae > Thalassospira > Thalassospira sp. CH_XMU1458. The sequence goes on from NZ_JAYMDW010000001.1 coordinate 2,140, forward strand.
GCGCCTTTGCCGCCATGCAGCTTTTCGCTGGCCGTCTTGGCGTGATTGCCGCGGCAAGTTACGGCATCAGCATGACGCTTTTGGCCCTGATGTTTATGGTAGCACTTGGTCTGGCCTCGGCAACATCGGTTCGGGTCGGCATTGCCTATGGCAGGCGGGACCGGCCGGACATGGCGCTTGCCGGGTGGATTGGTCTTTTGACCACGATGTGCGTGATGCTGGCCCTTAGCATTCCGCTTTATCTGTTCCCCGATGCGGTTGCGCATCTGTTTACCCAGGATGTTGCGGTGCTTGCCACCACGGTTTCAGTGCTGGTTTTGATGCCGATCATTTTTCCGACCGATGGCGGGCAGAATGCCGCGATCAGTGCGCTTCGCGGGGCTGGCGATAAATGGGCACCAACGATTTTGCATCTGGTGTCCTATATCTTTGTCATGATCCCGGTTGGCTATTACCTGTCATTCGTTCTTGAGATGGGGGTGCGCGGCCTGTTTTGGGGCATTGCGATTGCAAGCCTTGTCGCGGTCAGTGGCCTGGCGATCCGGTTCCTGATCGTGTCATCGCGCGACATTCCGGAACATCCCGAACAGATCTAGTCATCGACAGCCAACAAACAAAAAGCGCCGCCGGTTTCGCCCAGCGGCGCTTTTTTTAACCCATGCCATGCACGTGATCAGGAACGCGCGGCATCAAATTGGCGCTTCGGCATCAAAAGATCACAGAACGGCAGGACCAACGTGTCGAACGCCGATGCGGCGCGCGCGGCATCAATCCGGATGATGTGCTGTTCGATATCGCGCTGGGTGGCAAACGCGCCAAGCGGTGCCAGTTCCGGCAAGGCATCAACCATGATCGCGTAGAATGCGACCTGATCCTCCCGCGCTGTTCCCGCCGCCAGATTGCCCAGATGGTTATAAAGCGCCATGGCCAGGAACCAGCGGCAATAGGGCATCAGACCTTGCAATATCTCGGATCGTTGTTGCGGCTGGACATATTGTTGCAGGTCATGATCAAGCCAGACGGCATTTTGCACGCCGGCCACAAAGGCATTGCGAAGGGCGGGATATTCATCACTAAAGAACACGGTCGTCAGCCAGGATGACACATCATCAAGGGCTGCACGGCGCGATGCCGGTGTGCTGTCATTCCCGAAATCAAGGGCCGGCATCGGCGGTTTGCCCGACATGGCAAGACTTGCCACCGCCGGATCAATCAACGCATTGGCAAGCCATGCCTGATGCCAGATTTTCATCGGACGGAAATAGGGTTCCTTTTGCGAACCACCGGCTTCGATCCAGCTTTCGATCAGATGCGCGCGCCCCAATGCGACACCAAGGCGCAGGGCGTCTTCAAACCCCATGCCGTTTTGCAAGAAAGCATCACCGAGCATATCTTCAAGCAAGGGCAGCATGCTTGTGACATTGTCAGACCGAAGTCCTGCACCAAGTGGCTGATAGAATGATGCCGCATCACTGTGCCCAAGAATGGCGCGGGCATGCTTGGCAAAATCACCCCAGAAAACAAGCTTTACCGGCTCGGCGCGTTTGCGCCAAAGCGGACGGGTCATGTGCCAGCTTTCGCATTCAAAACTGGCCATCGGCAGGGCATCAACAAGGCGCGCCAATGGTTTGGCCACCGCCCGTTCCAGATCGTCCTCGGATCCGACATGCCCGATGGACAGACGCCAGCCCGGTTCTTCATGCGGATGACGATCGAGCCACAACATGGCAAACCCGGTTGCATTCGACCGGCCCGCTGCCGGGGCAACCAGATCAAAAAACAGCGACAGCGGTGCTGGCATTTCCGGCACGCTATGATCGGTCAGTGCGTCCCCAACGGTCCATGTTTTGACCAAAACATCATCGGCATCCGGTCGATTGTCAAAACGCGGCGGCAGAAAACCGGAATATTCGTTTGCAGGACGGATTGGGTCAGTCATGACAGCCTCATGGATGCGAAGGGGCACGATGATTTAAACGAAATCATTCATGGCGCTGCTGATACCCAAGGAAACCGGGCAGGTCAATCACCGGGCAAACAGCTAGTCCCCTTAAATAGCCGCAGCCGCCCAGACGGGTTGGGTATCACGCCCGGGTCAAACCGGCATGGCCTATGCTGGCCTCGCGGTAGACCGAGGGCGGCATCGCCATCAAACGTCTGAAATCGCGTGAGAAATGCGCATTGTCTGTAAAGCCGCACCAGAACCCGATTTCACCAACCGAAAGGGTGGTGCCATATAAAAGTCGGCAGGCTTCGCGCACGCGCACCAGACGCAAAAGGTCGGAAAACCGGCTGTTGGCCTGTTGCAAGCGGCGCTGCAAGGTGCGCCCGGATGTATCAAGTGCTGCAGCAACTTCATCAATCGTCCAGCTGCGCCCGATGTCATGTTCCAACACCGTACAAAGTTGTTGCACGATCGGGCGTTGCGCCCCGATTGAGGGCGCGGTGCCGGGCATATTGGCCATGAATGGATAGGAGGACGAAACCTGTTCGAAACTGCCCCAGTTAATCCGAAAACGAAGGCCGCGACCGGAAAATGCCAGTTTGTCGCTAATGCGGCCCTTGCGCGTTACACGCACTGCCGGACCGTGGCTGGGCAAAATGGTCGCGTCAATATTCTCGGCCCCGGCCGCCTCAAGCAGGCCGATCAAAAATCCCAGCAAAAGTAGGTTTTCCACCCGTGCCGGTGGCTGACCGCGCACGACCCCGCGATGGATGGTCATGGATTTTCCGGTGACAGAAAAGTCGCTGCGCGCACGTGCGTGTGAATAGCCTTCAAGCCGGCGCCAGCGATCTGCAATCACCGACGGTGTTGCCGAGTGGCGCAACATGGTCAGGACCGGTTCCTGTTCCTTGGCGGCCAGATACCGCCCAAGACGCACCAGCACCGCCGGACCATTGATCTCTTCAAGTGCGAGCATGATGCTACGCAGCTTGGCAGAAGTTACAACCGTCCCGCCCGGGACAAGGTCATAGCCCCGCGGCAACCATGCCAGTTGCCGGATCAGGGCAACATGCAAACCAAAAGAAACAAATTCCTGCATCAAAACGCGCCAAATTAAAGGTAATTGGCGCGATCATACAAACTAATGACTGACCTGTCAGTGTCACATTCAAAATGTCACGAAGCTGTTACATTGATCACGATTTTTAAAATACCTGCTGAGATGAAGGTCACTTGGCGCAACGACAAGCCATTGCCGACCGGGTGCGGACATGGCACTTTTAAACATCTCCTGCCCCTTCCCAGACAATACGGATTGATAGTGTGATCAAGGTTCTTTTCGTCTGCACCGGCAATATATGTCGTTCGCCCACGGCCGATGGCGTTTTCCGCAAGATGGTTCGCGACGCCGGACTGGATGACCATATCAGCGTCGATAGCTGCGGGCTGTCGGCCTATCATGTTGGTGAACTGCCGGACCCGCGGTCGCGTGAAATGGCCAAAAGTCGCGGCATTGATCTAAGCGATATTCGATCCCGCAAGATCAGGCCTACCGACTACCATGAATTTGACTATGTTCTGGCCATGGATGACGGACATTTGCGCGATATGCGCCGCCAGGCACCCAATACCCATCAGCACCGTATTGAGCTGTTTCTCGATTATCATCCAACGATGGCCGGACAAAGTGTCCCCGATCCCTATTACGGCGGTGCCAACGGGTTTGTCGATGTGTTTGACATGATTGAGGAAGCCTCAAACAACCTGCTGTCGCACATCCGCGAAAAACACGAAATCTAGGAGTCCAGCCCCCGGATAGGATTATGGACAAACGCGCGCTTGCAGATTTGATCAAACGCCATACCGGGGCGTCGGTGCGATCCGTCGCACCACTTTCGGGTGGGTGCGTTGCCAATGTAATGCGCGCCGATCTGGATAATGGGCGGCAACTGGTGATCAAGCACAGCCCGACAAATGATGTGCAAAATGATGCGGGTCTTTTGATCGAGGCGGAAATGCTGCGTTATTTCAAAACGCACTCTCCGATCCCCTGTCCCGAGGTCATCCATGCCGACGCAAATTGTCTGGTGATGACATTTATCGCCAACGACAACCGGATGACTGGACGTGTGCAGCGCGATCTTGCCGAACAGTTGGCAAGCCAGCATCAGGTAACGTCCGAAACGTTCGGACTTGGCTTTGACACTTTAATTGGCGGCCTGGCGCAACCAAATACACCCGAGGAAAGCTGGATCACGTTCTTCGCCGAACACCGTTTGCGTCATATGGCGCAACACGCACATCGCGAGGGCAAGCTACCGGGTAGTATGGCCGCACGCGTTGATCGATTGATCGACAGGCTTGGTGATCTTTTGCCAGACCAGAGCACAGCGGCACTGCTGCATGGTGACTTGTGGGGTGGCAATATCCTGTGTCAGTCTGACAAGCTTGCGGGCTTGATTGATCCGGCGATCTATTACGGCGATCGGGAAATCGAACTGGCCTTTGGGACGTTGTTTGGGGATCTGACACCGGAATTTTTCGCGCGGTATGATGAAATACTGCCGATAGAGCCGGGGTTCTTTGAAGAACGCCGTGATTTGTATAATCTTTATCCGTTACTGGTCCATGTTCGCCTGTTTGGCGGCCATTATGTCGGTTCGGTTGACCATATCCTTGCCCGATTTGGGCACTAAAGCACGTGAACAAACACAAAATACTATCAGTTAGGCACGCCTAGAATGGGGAAGAGAGAGTTGAAAGTACTAGCAGGAGCCGCCATCGCCTTGACCATGACGGTCAGCATCGCCGCCATCGCTCATGAAGGCGCGACCGGTGTTGTCAAGGAACGCATGGAAGGCATGAAGGCCATTGGCCAACAGGTCAAAATCATGGTCCCGATGATGAAGGGTGCATTGCCCTATGACCCGGATCAGGTCGCGAAAGCCGCGACGATTATCGAAGGTCACTCAGGCGAGACCTTTACCGCCCTTTTCCCGGAAGGCAGTAATGGCAAACCGTCTGAAGCACTGTCAGACATCTGGGAAGACTGGTCAAAATTCACCAATCTGGCAAACGAACTGCACGCCAAGGCCAGCGATCTAAAATCGGTCGCAGTTAGCGGCGGATCAGAAGACGACTTCAAGGCATCACTTGGTGAAATGATGCAGACCTGCAAATCCTGCCATAGCGATTTCAAGGAATAGATCGCGCGAATTTGCGGTCCCGACGCAAAAAAGGTCGCAGCATTTTGGTGCTGCGACCTTTCTTTTTGGATCATCTGACTGCGTCTTAGCGACCGATCATGGCAAAGAATTCGCGGCGTGTGATCGGGTCATCGCGAAATGCGCCAAGCATCCGGCTGGTCACCATTGATACGCCGGTCTTGTGCACGCCACGGGTGCTCATGCATTGGTGATTGGCATCAATCACCACCGCCACGCCAAGCGGATCAAGCTCTTCCTGAATGGTGTTGGCAACCTGTGCGGTCATCTTTTCCTGAATCTGCAGGCGCTTGGCATAAACCTCGACCACGCGGGCCAGTTTGGAAATACCAACAACACGGCGGCGCGGCAGATAGGCGACATGTGCGACACCAATGATCGGCACCATGTGATGTTCGCAATAGGATTCGACGCGAATGTCGCGCAGAACGACCATTTCGTCATAGCCGTCGGTTTCTTCGAATGTCCGACGCAGAATCTCGGCCGGGTCTTGCTGATAGCCAGCAAAGAATTCACCATAAGACCGTGCCACACGGTCAGGGGTTCCGCGCAAACCTTCGCGGTCGGGATCATCCCCGGCCCAACGCAGAAGTGTCCGAACCGCTTCTTCTGCTTCTTCGCGTGTCGGACGCTTCACCGGGTTATGTTCGCTGCACATACCAAATCCTTTGTCATTTTATTACAGGATTGAACCTGCCTTGGTGGGGCTCTCGGCCCGCGCTACCTGATACTGTTTTTTGACGCGATCAGTTCACAGTGTGTTGCCCATGCGGACTGTCCAGCGAAAAGGCTGGAATCGCAATATCAAAATGATTGCCGTCCATATCCGTCATTTCGAAAGTGCCCACCATGAAGCCGCTTGGCGTGGTCAGTGGCGCGCCACTTGTGTAGTTGAAACTTTCGCCACATGCCAAAACAGGCTGTTCGCCGACAACCCCCGGGCCTTTGACTTCCTGGGTTTCGCCGCGCGAATCCGTAATCCGCCAATGACGGTTAAGCAACTGAACAGTTTTCGAGCCGAGATTCTCGATCTCGATGCGATAAGCCCAAATGTAACGATGGGTGTCCGGGTCTGATTCGTCCTCAAGGAACATCGGCTTTACCGATACCTTGATGTCGTGGGTTACGGTCGAATACATGCATATCTCCGGGCCAAGTGTGTTCCAGTCAATTTGCATCAGCCAAGAATGCGATGGATGGACCCTTTATGTAGACAATCCTTCCCGAAAGTACCAGTCAGCAGTCAAAACAAACTGGCATTATCCCCCGGATCGGAAACGAAAAGGCCCGCACAATGTACGGGCCGGATCGATGTCAGGATTACTGTTGGTCCATGCTTTTAAACGGCAAGGGCCGCCAACAGGTCTTCCTTGAGGTCATCAATATCTTCCAGACCGACAGATAGACGCAGCATGCCCTCGGTAATGCCCATTGCGACCTTGTCCTCGGCCGGTACACGCTGATGCGTGGTGGTCCAGGGATGGGTTGCAAGGCTTTTTGCATCGCCAAGGTTGTTGGAAATATCAATCAGCTTGAGATTATCAAGCAACGAGAAGGCTGCTTTCTTACCACCGGCAAGCTCAATTGCGATCAATCCACCACCACGGCCAGACATTTGCTTCATTGCCAGTTCATGCTGCGGGTGACTTTTCAGCCCCGGATATAGAACGCGTGACACTTGCGGCTGTTCCGTAAGAAACTCAGCCAATGCAGTTGCATTGCGAATATGCTGATCGACACGCAGGCTAAGTGTCTCAAGCCCCTTAAGAAGAACCCAGGCATTGAACGGGCTCATGCTTGGCCCGGTATGACGCAGGAAGGTGGTCAGATGTTCGTCATGCCATTCCTTGTCATTAAACAGGATCGCCCCGCCAAGGCAGCGCCCCTGACCATCGATATGCTTGGTCGCGGAATAGACGACAATATCCGCCCCCAGTTCCATCGGCTTTTGCAGGATCGGTGTGGCAAAGACGTTATCGACAATCACCTTGGCACCGGCCTTGTGCGCCAGTTCGGAAATGAAGGCGATATCAAGAACCTCAAGGGTCGGGTTCGACGGTGTTTCAAGGAAAACCGCATCGGCCGGTTTCGAAAGTGCCTTCTCCCAAGCGTCCTTGTCCGTGCCGTCCACCAGTTCGGTCTCAACACCAAACCGCGGCAAAAGCGTGGTCAGGATAAATTCACACGACCCGAACAGCGCACGTGACCCAACCACACGGCCACCAGCCTTGGTGCTGGCCGCCAACGCATTCCAGACAGCCGACATGCCCGATGCCGTCGCGCGGCAATATTGCGCGCCCTCGATCAGGGCAAGGCGTTCTTCGAACATGCCAACGGTCGGGTTGGCGAAACGCGAATACACAAAACGTTCCGGACCGCTGCCATCAAAGGAGGCCTCGGCCTCGGCGGCAGTTTCATACACATAGCCGGAATTCATAAAGATGGCTTCGGAGGTCTCGCAGAATCCGCTGCGCGCTGTACCGCCACGCACGGATCGGGTCGCTGCGCGCCAGTTATCGGAAGCCTTTTTGTCGGTCGTCATCGTCTTGCTCCTACATGCCCGGAATGTATGCATACCGTAATCCGGACACAAAAAAACCCTGACCGGCATGAATGGGTCAGGGCCGAAGCCATAGCACCCCTCTTTAGCGATTTTTTACGTGGCCGCAAGCCGGTCGACAAATCCCACGATGCGCAGACGATACGTCCAGTTTTCCCCTACGTCAAGCGCCTCTCCCTCAGGTTTATTGCGCATGTTCCTGCGCCATCCGGCCAGGCTTTGTACAATTTGCCCTCACGCAATGGTGAAGGCAGTTCATAAGCAAGTTTTGAAATTTCTCTCTAATGTTGGGTCAAATAATGCGATCCTGTCTTCAGGGATATGCATTTCGACCCGAACGAACGACTTGCAAGAGCCTGAAATCAATGACCAAAACCAGCTCAATGGCGTCACACTTGTCCGACCAGAAACCAGATACCCACAGCGAAATCAAAGGCACGTCAAAGCCCCTATGGCGCAAGCTTTTGCCGGTGATTGTTCTGGTTGTCGGACTTGTCATTGCATGGGCCAGCGGCGTTGTGGATTTGCTGTCATTTGAGTCCCTGCGTGAAAACCGCGACCTGTTGCAGGGCTTTGTTGCCGATAACCCGGTTTCCAGTGTTCTGGTCTTTATGGGGCTTTATGTCGTTTCGGTCGCACTTTCCCTGCCAATCGGGTCGATCCTTACCATCACAGGGGGCTTTCTGTTCGGGGCGTTTCTTGCCACCAGTTATGTTGTGGTCTCTGCAACCATCGGCGCGACGATCGTTTACCTTGCGGCCCGCTATGCATTTTACGATCTGATGCGCGCCAAGGCTGGAAACGCCGTCCGCAGGATGGAGGAAGGCTTTGCTGAAAACGCCTTTAGCTACTTGATGGTTTTGCGCCTGATCCCGATCTTCCCGTTCTGGCTGGTCAATCTTGTGCCGGCCCTTCTTGGCGTCAAACTACGATCCTTTGTCTTTGGCACCATGATCGGCATCATTCCGGGCACTTTTGTTTATGCCTCGATCGGGGATGGTCTTGGCGCACTGTTTGATCAGGGCAAGACACCTGATCTTGGCATCATCTTTGAACCCCGTATTCTGACCCCGATCATCGGGCTCGCCGTGCTGGCGCTTTTGCCGGTGGCCTACAAGAAATTGCGTAAACGTAAAATCGGGGCGAACGCCGATGAATAAGATCATCACGACCGACATTTGTGTCATCGGGGCTGGATCGGGGGGCCTTTCCGTTGCTGCTGGTGCGGTTCAGATGGGCGCAAAGGTTGTCCTGATTGAAAAGGGCAAGATGGGCGGTGATTGCCTTAATACCGGCTGTGTTCCGTCCAAGGCGCTGCTGGCGGCTGGCCATGCCGCGGAAAATGCACGCAGGGCTTCACGGTTTGGCGTATCGACCGGGCCAGTGGAGATCGACTTTGGCCGGGCAATCGACCATGTTCATTCCGTGATCGCGGGCATCGCGCCCCATGATTCGGTCGAACGGTTCGAAGAACTCGGCTGCACCGTCATTCAGGCCGAAGCCCGTTTTACCGGTCCGGGTGAAGTCGTTGCCGGTGACACCACAATCAAGGCCAAACGCTTTGTCATCGCCACCGGATCGCGTGCGGCCGTACCGCCGATCCCGGGGCTTGAGACCGTTTGCTATTTCACCAATGAAACCATTTTTGAAAATCGGGTCCGCCCCGAACATCTGATCATCGTTGGCGGCGGCCCCATCGGGCTGGAAATGGCGCAGGCCCATCATCAGCTGGGCGCAAAAGTTACCGTGATTGAAATGGGCACCATCCTGCCCAAGGATGATCCGGATCTGGTGGCTGTTGTCCGCGACCGCATCAAGGCCGATGGCATCAGCCTTTATGAAGGTGCCAAGACCAAGGAAATCCTTGATGTGAATGACCAGATCCGGGTCGTGATCGAACATCAGGGTATCGAGATTACCTTGGAAGGCAGCCACCTGTTGCTGGCAACCGGACGCAAACCCAATGTCGAGAATCTCGGCCTGAAGGATGCCGGTATTGAATTTACCGACCGCGGTATCTCCGTCGATGCGCGATTGCGGACATCAAACAAAAAGGTCTTTGCCATTGGCGATATCACCGGCGGCCTGCAATTTACCCATATGGCAGGATATGACGCAGGCATCGTCATTCGCAATGCGCTGTTCCGTCTTCCGGCCAAGGTCGATCACAGTGCCGTACCGTGGGTGACCTACACCAACCCGGAACTGGCTCAGGTCGGCCTGACCGAAAAGGCCGCCCGCGAACAATATGGCGATGACATCCGCGTTGTGACCTGGGATTACGCCGAAAATGACCGCGCCCGGGCAGAGGCCGAGACCGAGGGCTTCATCAAGGTCATCACCAAACCAAATGGCCGGATTCTGGGGGCTGCCATCGTCGGACGGCAGGCGGGTGAACTGATCGGTGTCTGGTCACTTGCCATCAGCAAGAAGATGAAGATTGGCGCGATTGCGGGCATGATCGCGCCTTACCCGACCTTGGGCGAACTTTCCAAACGCGTCGCCGGGGCCTGGTATACCCCCAGCCTGTTTGGCGAAAAAACCCGCAAGCTTGTGCGTTTCCTGCTCAGGTTCGCATAAGCGGCTTGCTTGCCATCGCGTGAGAAAACAAGCATCTGTATTGCTGTACTTTTTTCGTTTTATCGGCCTAACATCATTTAATGAATAACCGGCATCTGAAATTGCCCCCATGGGCCAAATCGCTTTCCGCGCGCCTTCTGGTGCTGACGGTAAGCTTTGTGATGCTTGCCGAGGTGTTTGTCTTTGCCCCCTCTGTCGCGCGCTTTCGGATTGACTGGTTAAAGGCGCACCTTGATTCAGGCTACCTTGCGGCCCTTGCCCTTGAGGCCACCCCCGATCAAATGATCCCCGATGATCTTGAACGCGAACTTCTGTCCAATGCCGGGATCGAAGCTGTCATCCTGCGCCGTGAAGATCGCAAATTACTGCTGCAACGCGATGATATGCCCGCCAAGGTCGACAAGGACATCAATCTGAGCGATTTCTCGATCCCGATGGCCTTGATGGAGGGGCTGGCAACACTCAGCCAGACCGAAAACCGGGTGTTACGCGTGGTCGGCATGCCCTCCATGGCGCCGGATTTCGAGATCGAGGTGCTTGTGCATGAAGACCGCCTGACCGAGGCGATGCGCAATTTCGGTTGGCGGGTATTTGGCCTGTCGCTGATGATTTCGTTCTTTACAGCCGGGCTTGTTTATTTCGCACTTAACCGCTTGCTGGTGCGCCCGATGCGAACCCTGACCAGCGATATGATCCGTTTTCGCGAAGACCCGCAGGACAAGGCATCGCTGATTAATCCCGGCGAACGTGATGATGAAATCGGTGTTGCCCGCCAGGAACTCGCCATGATGCAGCAAGACATCCAGGCGATGCTTAATCAGCGCCGCCGACTTGCCGCCCTGGGCACGGCTGCCACCAAGATCAGCCATGATCTGCGCAATGCGCTGGCAACCTCGATGCTGATGACAGAACAGCTTGCCAAAAGCGAAGATGACGAAGTCCGTGCCGTCGTCCCACGTTTGTTGTCATCGATGGAACGCGCGGTTTATATCAGCGAACAAACCCTGTCCTTTGCCCGCGAAACCCCGCCACCGCGCGATCTGGCAACCTTCACGCTGATCGAACTGATTGAGGAAATCCGCGATCAGATCTTGCTGCAAAAATGCGAACCGTTGCTTGATGGCGGCATGGGCGACGCACCTGTCGCCAGTGAACCCTGCCCGGCGCGCATTGAGATCGACCTGCCTGATGATGTCATGCTTGAAGCCGACTATGACATGCTGTTTCGCGCCTTCAGCAACCTGATGCGCAACCCGCTGGAGGCCGGGGCGACTACCGTCACCATCAGTCACAAAATTCAAACCGAACCTGAAAAGGGTGACGAATCGGCTAGACCCCGCCGCTCCATTGAGGTTTTCATTGCCGACAACGGGCCGGGATTGCCCGAAAAGGCGATCAAGAACCTGTTCGTCCCGTTTGCCGGCAGTGGGCGGCAAGGCGGTACCGGACTTGGCCTTGCCATCGCACGCGAACTGATCAGCACCCATAACGGTGAACTTCGCCTCACTGCAACAGGGCCGGATGGTGCTGTTTTCACAGTTAAATTGCCACTTGGTAACTGATTTCGCGGCATTCCCATGCTGCGGCGCATCCCATCAATAGATTTTTTCTATCTATTTTAATTTTATATTCGATTTTATCTTTTGATCAGCATTTGCGACCTTGGGTTATGGCGATACCGGGCTTGATCCCGATCCCCGATCCGCTCCTGACCCAAAGTTCGGTATCGCCAAACTCGCTTGAGTGTGCACCGTATTCTTTTTGAAGCCTTCCTACCCCTGTTGCACCCTCCCTTGACGTTGGCACATCAAGTGAGACCGCATGTCGAAGACCCCATAATCCTTGCCGGATTATCATCAGGGGATCTGCAATGGTCCCAGCCCTCAAAACCCCTTGTCCAGATACGGACAAGGGGTGTTTTTTTGACGTCACATCAGCTTGGGCGGATCAATGACGCACGCATGTCGTCAATCTGTTGGCGCAAAAAGCAGCCTTGCGCGTGATCATTGATCAAACCCATCGCCTGCATGAACGCAAACACCGTGGTCGGCCCGACGAACTTCCAGCCGCGTTTTTTGAGATCCTTGGAAAGCGCCACGGACGTTGGCGACGTTGACATCGATTGTGGCGGGTCTACCTCATCCTGTTTCGGTTCAAACCTCCAGAAATAGGCGGCAAGTGATCCTTCCTCGGCCAACATCTCGCAGGCCCGCTTGGCATTGTTGATCGATGCTTCGATCTTGCCGCGATGGCGGATGATCCCGGCATCACCAAGCAAACGTTTGACATCCGCATCATCAAACTGCGCGACCTTGTGAAAATCGAAACCGGCAAAGGCTTTGCGGAAATTCTCGCGCTTGGTCAGGATCGTGCGCCAGCTTAATCCCGACTGGAACCCCTCAAGACAGATTTTCTCAAACAACCGGATGTCATCGGTCACCGGAAAACCCCATTCCGTGTCGTGATAGGCGTTAAATTCCGGTGCTGCATCACACCAGGCGCACCGGCATTTTCCATCCGTTCCGATTGTTGTTTTGCTCATTGCTCAGGCCATCAGGAAATCAAGACGTTGATCGGCACGCGCGGGCGAGATTTCCAAAATCTCGGCGCTAACGATCCCTTCGACAACGAACGGATCTTCATTCACGCGGGTTTCAATCTCGTCGCGTGACACACCATGGGCCAGAACCGCACCGCCCATATTGGGTTGCAGGCTGCCGACCATCAGAAACACACCATCATCAAAGCCCTGCTGGATCCACGCTTTGTGCGCGTCCATGAATTCCGGGGCCTTTGGGCGGTTTTCGGCAAATTTCAAAAAGATGGCAAACATCGTCTACTCCCTGTCTGGATTATTTTTGTTGGCAAGATCGGCAATCTGGTCATCCAACCAGGCGCACATCAGATCGACCTCGTGATGCAGGAACCGGTCATCATCAAACACATTGGCAAGGGTCGCCACACCCTGACTTCGACCCAGGATATGCATGGCCAATTCATCGGATTTGTCGCCAAAACCCAACCGTTCGAACTGCCGACACAACCAACTGCGAAACAGGGTAAACAGTGCGGCGGCATCGCTTTTGGCCGCGTGATTCAGTTTCGCCAGTTCTGACGACAACGTACCCACCGGGCAGCCGTATTTTCGGATTTTCTCGCCATTGACGATCAGAATATGAATGAAACTTCGAATACGCTCCGCCGGGTCTGATCCGGAAACTTCCCAGCGATCAAGCATCTGCTCGGTATTGGCAAGGCGGCGATTGATCACGCCATCAAGGATGTCATCCTTGGTCTTGAAGTGGTGATAAAAGTTGCCGCGCGATATGCCGACGGTCGCTGCGATATCGGCAAACGATGTTGCCTCGAACCCGTGCTGGTAAAATAGCAGGTCCGCTGCCTCGACAATCCGTTCTCGTGTTTCTGCTGCCATTTTCCAATATGCCGCTCGATTAACTACGATTAGGACAAATGTCCCAACCCCGAAATTAGGTCAATTGTCCTATTCTGTCAATAAGACAAAAAACACCCGCAAGCATTGCCTGCGGGTGCCGGAAAATTCGGTGATAAATATCCTGGGTTTCGATCAGTCGCGCCAGAAGGCGGGGAACAGCAGAACCAGAACCGTAAAGACCTCAAGGCGGCCAATCAGCATGCCAATCGACATCAGCCACTTTGCGCCATCCGGCAGGGTTGCAAAGTTGCCCGACGGGCCAACAATCGGGCCCAATCCCGGTCCGACATTGGCAATCGCCGTACCGGCACTCGATACCGCGGTGATGAAATCAAGTCCCATTGCGCCAAGTGCTGCGGCCAGAACCACAAAGCAGAAAACAAACAGGAAGAAGAAGCTGAGCACCGATTCCGTAACATCTTCCGAAAGCGGTTTGCGGTTGTAATAGGCAATAAAAACGCCATGCGGACGCAGCATGTGCGAAAGCTGGATCTTGGCGATTTCATACAGAACCTGAAGGCGGAAGATCTTAACCCCGCAGGTTGTCGATCCTGCACAGCCGCCAATAAACATGACAAAGAAGAACACTGTCACTGCGAACGGGCCCCAAAGCCCGTAATCGGTGGTGGCATAGCCCGTACCGGTCATCACCGACACAATGTTGAAGGACGTAAAGCGCAGCGCATACAGGAAATCGACATTGTTGGTTTCCGAATGCCAAAGCGCGAGGCCGACAACAATCGAAACCGCAATTGTGATAAACCAGCGCACCTGACTGTCGCGGAACAAGGCCCGACCCTGCCCACGCAACATCTGAAGATACAAAATAAACGGCAATGCCCCCGTCGCCATGCCCAGGGTGATGATCACATCAATCGTCGCACTGTCATAATGCCCGATCGACGCATCCTTGGTCGAAAAGCCGCCGGTGGCAATCGTCGTCATCGCATGCGCAATCGCATCAAACGGCGTCATGCCCGCCGACCACAACATAATCGCCCAAAGCCCCGTAAAGCTCAGATACAGCATCGCGATACCCATCGCGATCTGGGTTGCGCGCGGGAACGCCTTGTCCGATTTGTCGGAGTTTTCCATGCGGAACAACTGCATCCCGCCAACGCGCAGCATCGGCATAACGGCAATCGCCATCACGATAATCCCGATCCCGCCAAGCCACTGCAAAAGTGCCCGCCACAGCAAGATCCCCTGCGGCGCGGTATCAAGGCCGACAATCACGGTCGATCCGGTGGTGGAAATGCCTGACATCGCTTCGAAAAACGCGTCGGTATAGGACATATCAAGATCGGAAAAGGCAAATGGCAGCGCCGATGCCGCCGTCAGAACCAGCCAGCTAAGCGTGGTCAGGATAAAGGCCTGGCGTGAATTGATCTTAAGATTGTCCATGCGGTTCATCATGATCAATGCCCCGCCGATAAACAGCGACACAAAGGACGCCGCCGAGAACACGATCCAGTCACGCTGCCCGTAATAAAGGTCGACCAACGCCGGGATGAACATGCCAATCGACAACGTACAGAGCAAAATGCCGACGATGAAAAGAATGGGACGGAAATCGATCAATGAAGCGCCTCTTGGCACATACACCGCGAAATCCCCCCGGACAAACGGCATATGGTGCGTCTGATGTTCTGTTTTCGGAAGCCACTGCATACCCGAAAATTCGGTCTGCATGTACCCCCTTCATCACAAGCAGCGAAATTCTTGGCATATGGGGCCACAATGTCCAGTCCTTTTAAGCTGTTGCAAGCTGCCTTGCGGTCGGAATTTCGCGATCATCAGCACGACTTGTTCGCGCCCGCACCCTGATTAATGAACCACCGTCACCTTTGATACGACTTTCAATATCTCCACACTGCGCGACGATATCCGCATAACTATCTCTAAATTTGCCAATGATTTCTGAGCATTCTCATAATGATCATAATCATTCCAATATAATCGCCGGTTTCTTTTGCCTTTTTCCTCATCGCCCAAAAACGGCAAACAGGCCTGTATTTGATATTGTGTCGTGCAACATGGCGCGCTTTCCCCTAAATTAGCCGGACTAAAAACGATGAGTTCAATCATCGGTGCCTGCCTTGTGACTATCCTTGGGGAGCTTCCCGTGTGGGGAAAGAAATTATACTTCGCGATCATTCTGTGCGTTCTACTGGCGGTCGGGTTTCTGACCACGAGTTTTGTAAGCTTCTATGTCGCCCGGGATTCTCTTGAAGAACAGATCTCCGAAAGCACGCTTCCGCTAACCAGCGACAATATCTATTCCGAGATCCAGCGCGATCTGTTGCAGCCGATCTTCATTTCCTCGTTGATGGCCCATGATACGTTCGTTCGCGATTGGGCCCTTTCCGGCGAAAACGATCAGGAACGGATCACCAGGTATCTTGGCGAAATTCAATCGCGCTTTGACACGATCACGTCCTATTTCATCTCTGAAGAGACCCGGAACTATTATCACCCAACCGGCGTGATCAAACAGGTCAGCGAAGATGACCCGGCCGATGGCTGGTATTTCCGTGCGCGCGACGGGAAGCAGCCATACGAGATCAATATCGACCACGACACGGTTGATCGGTCGCGCCTGTCGATCTTTGTCAATTATCAGGTGCGCGATTATGACGGCAATGTCATCGGCATTACCGGTGTTGGCCTGGCCGTCAGTTCGGTCACCAATCTGATCGAAACCTATCAGGCGCGCTATGGTCGGACGATCTATTTCATCGACACCGAAGGCCATGTCACCCTGCGTGGTAGCGGCTTTGGCGATGCCCACAGCCTGCAAGAACGGCCGGGCATGCGCACCCAGGCCACCAAAATTCTGACCTCGCCGGGCGCTTCGATCAGTTATGAACATGGCGGACACACCTATTTCGTCAACAGCCGCCTGGTGCCTGAATTTGGCTGGCTTCTGATTGTTGAACAAAGTGACTATTCATCTGACGCGCGTCTTCAGAACACGCTGTTCATCAATATCGCGATTTCGTTGCTGATCACGATCGTGGTCGGGCTGATCGCCTTCCTGACCGTGCGCAATTATCAAAAACGCCTCGAAGAACTGGCATCGCGCGACAAACTGACCGGCGCCTTCAACCGTCAGATCTTTGACATGATCTTTGATCAGGCGGCTCAGACCTCAAAACGCCAAAAGGCGCCCCTGTCGGTGATGTGTTTTGATGTTGATGGCTTCAAGGAAATCAATGATGGCTATGGCCATCCGGGCGGAGACGCCGCGCTTCGCGAAGTTCTGACAATGGTCCGCCAGAATGTGCAGGACTCCGACGTGATCTGCCGCTGGGGTGGGGATGAATTTGTTGTTCTGTTCCCCGGAAAAGATCGCAAGGAAGCCATGACAAAGGCCCGCGAACTTGCCGACTCTGTCCGCAATGCCCCGGTCCGTTTCGGGCGTGATCATATTCCGGTCACCATCAGTGCCGGCATCACCGAATACCGCGATGGCGAGGATCTTGATACCTTGATGGCCCGTGTTGATAACGCGCTTTATACCGCCAAGGCATCCGGCCGCGATCACATCTCCCTGTCCTGATCCATTGGGCGGCGACCAGATACAAAACACCCCCGGCAGAATGGTCTGCCGGGGGTGTTTTTTGTTTAATTCGCTTCGGTCCGCAATCAGTCGGCGATAGATGCCTCGGCGATCTGAACCGCGTTAAGCGCAGCACCCTTAAGCAACTGGTCACCGGCAACAAACAGTTCCAGACCATGATCACCAAAGATCAGGTTGGTACGAATGCGGCCAACTTCGACGTCATACTGTTCGGTCGCGGTCAGCGGCATCGGGTATTTGTTGTTTGCCGGATCATCGACAAGTTTGACACCCTTGGCCTTTGCCAGCACTTCACGGGCCGCCTCCGGGGTAACAACCTTTTCGGTTTCAACCACGATGGCCTCGGAATGGGTACGTTCGGTCGGAATACGAACCGCAGTGCACGATACCGGAAGGTCCGGCGCGCCAAAGATCTTGCGCGTTTCCCAGGTCACTTTCATTTCTTCACGGGTATAGCCGTTGTCCTGGAAAGTATCGATATGCGGGATCACGTTAAACGCCAGCGGCGATGAAAACACTTCGGCAGGGACCGGCTTGCCAGCAAGACCGGCCGCCAGACCTTCGCGCAGTTCGTTCATGCCCGGCTGACCGGCACCCGATGCGGCCTGATAGGTCGACACGATCACTTTCTTCAGACCAAAGGCCTGATGCAGCGGCCAAAGGGCAACTGCGGCAATCGCCGTGGTGCAGTTCGGGTTCGCGATCAGTTTTGCCGTTTTGGCAAGGTGACCATTGATTTCCGGCACGATCAGCGGAACATCGTCATTCAGACGGAACGCCGAGGAGTTATCAATCACCAGCGCGCCTTCGGCAATCTTGGGCGCATATTCCTTGGCGAAATCACCGGAAACGGCAAGGAAGACAATGTCGCACTGCTTGGCTTCTTCAACAGAAAACAGCGCGACGGTCTTAGTGCCGAATTTAGTCTCCACGGTCTTGCCCGCTGAACGCTCTGATGCGAACAGGGTGAGTTCACCCACAGGGAACTTGCGATCAAACATTACATTGATCAGCTCGACGCCAACCGCACCGGTTGCGCCAATGACACCGACATGGAGATTTTCGGCACTCATAATAGTTGTCTAACCTCGCAATAAATTTGTTGTCATATTCGACTGCCGCGATCATTCGCGGGCCGCGCATTATAAGGATTAATCAAGGTAACGCAAATGTACCTTGCTGCATTGCATTCATGCGCGGTTCTGATTGGGTAAAAACGCACCGGACAAAAGATTGTTCCATGGCGATTTTAAACGGGCGGACATAAAAAATCCGCCCTTCAACAGTACCACCGCCAAGCAGACGTCAAAGGGCGGATTTAGCCGCCATAAAGACGACATATCCAGACTATGAAAGAGAATCGGCTGATCGTTTTATTGTCCGATCAGGCGAATGCACTGATCACATCAGGCAATGTTTGGCGAAATCGGTCGCCTCGTTTGCCGTCCAGTCGCCCTTCGGCTTTTCCTTAAGGTCATTGCACCATTCCTCGCTGCCCACCTCGGGCGAGCATGCGGAAACAGCACCAGCCAGGAAAAGGACCGCAAGGGCCCCGGCGATTTTGGTCGTGATCGTTTTCTGCAGTTTCATGTCCGTGTCCACTGTTTGTGTGTTTGTTATTAACGCTACAAACTTATACACGGCGCGAAAATGACGCAAAGTAAACCTGCGGTCTGTGGCAACCATCACAGACCGACACCAACAATCGACAAAATGAAAATCAGGGATCAGTCGCGCCAGAAGGACGGCATCAACAGCACAAGAAGCGTCTCGAACTCAAGCCGGCCCAGAACCATCGCAACATCCAAAATCCACTTCGCAGAGTCTGGCAAGGACTGGAAATTGCCCGCCGGTCCAATGATATTGCCAAGCCCCGGCCCGACATTGGCAAGGGCTGTTGCCGCCGCACTCATCGAGGTAATCAGATCAAGTCCCGTCAAACCAAGGGCAATCGTCACCGCGATATAGCTGACGGTCAGAAGAAATACATAGACCGTTACGGCGTTATAGATGTCGGATGTGATTTCGTGGCGGTCAATGCGGCTGACCACCACGGCTGACGGGCTGCGCAAGCGCATGAAATGGGCACGAAGTCCGGTAAACACGACATACAGGCGAAACATCTTGAACCCGCCCGACGTTGATCCCGAACAGCCGCCAATAAAGGTCGCAAAGAAAAACAGCATGACCGAGGCCGGGCCCCACAGCAAGTAATCCCCCGATGCATAGCCCGTGGTCGTAATCACCGACACAAGGTTGAACGCCGCCATGGTCAGCGACCGGAAGAAGCCGTCATCTGAAATCTGCAACAGCCGCAGCGTCAGCAAAAATGTAAAACCTGCAATGATCAGGCAGAACAATTTGATTTGCTGATTGCCGATCACGGCCTTGATCGCGCGTTTGCGCAGAAAGACCGCATAGGCAGTAAACGGCAACCCACCAAAGAACATGAACAGGATGGCAATCCAGTGCAGCGACAGGCTGGTGTCAAACTTGGCAAACGAAAGGTCCGACGTGGCATAGCCCCCGGTCGACAGCGTCGTCATGCCGTAATTGATCGCATCAAACCATCCCATGCCAAAGATGCGATACAGCACAATGCACACCAGGGTCAGAACCGAATAGATCATCACGATCTGCAGGCACATGTCGCGCATGCGACCACTAAGTTTTTCGGATCGATCCGAACTTTCCATCTGGAAAAGCTGCATACCGCCAACCCGCATCATCGGCAAAAGGGCAAGGGCAGTCACGATGATCCCGATCCCGCCCAGCCATTGCATGATGGATCGCCAGATCAACAATCCCGGCGGCAGTTCATCCAATCCCGACAGGATGGTTGATCCGGTCGTCGTCAGGCCCGATACGGTTTCAAACACCGCATCACAGAAACTGATTTCAAGCGATGAATACCAAAGCGGCAAGGACCCGGTCAGGCTAATCGCAATCCATGACACCACCGTCAGGACATAGCCCTGACGTGCTGTCACACGCGGGCCGATATCAGATCGGCAGGCAAGACACGCCATACCGCCAAGCCCGATGGTCGTGATCGAGGCTTGCGCGAAAATTTTCCAGTCCGGGTTGCCATATGCAAGATCAACAGCAGCAGGCACCATCATCGATATACCGATGATAATGACCATGACCCCGACAACGAAAAAGATGGGTTGCAGACGGAACAAGCAAGCTTCCCTGACAGCAAAAGACAAACCCGCTTGTAGCGCTAATTGACAATTGATGCATCCGGTTATTGTGCATGACACCATTGATGGCAATTCCCGCTGCCCGCCACCCACCCGAGATGGGCGTCATCATTTTGCCGTTCTTTTTGCTTGTTCTTTTGCCATGACCGTTGTGTCATTCTTGCCAAATACTCACCCCGCAGATCTTTGAGGCCAGTGTGAAACGCGTTACCCGCCTGATCATCCTTCTTGCCATTCCGGCCTTGATTGCCATTGGCCTTCACTGGCACAGCGCACCGGTCCATGCGGCTGACACCGCGGGCCAAGACAACACGCCCCAACTCGCTGACCCGGCCGGGCTGGAAGCCAGAGGCCGCGATGTTCAAGTCATTGACGGCGATACCATCATGATTGCCGGTCAGGTGCTTGATATCGCGGGCATGGATGCCCCGGAACTCGGTCAACAATGCCTGCATAACGGCAGTTTCTGGGACTGCGGCATGTCTTCGGCCATGCAATTGCGCAAATATTTCGCCATGGCGCCGTTTGATGTCCATTGCTGGCCCGGTGATCAGGAACGCGCAGGCAAGGCCGGTGATTTCCCCATCGTCGAATGCGGCATCGGCGAACGTGACGTGGCGGCGGCAATGATCAGCGACGGCGAAGCACTACCGATTGCGGGCTATTCCCATCGCTATGACCGGCTGTCGCGCGATGCCGACAATGCCGGCATCGGCATCCATGGTGGCGATATGATTGCCCCGTCTGACTGGCGGGCGGGCAAACGGCTTGACGGTGAAACCGGACGCTGCCTGTTTATTGCTGACGGCAAGGGCAATTACCTCAGCACCCTTGATCCGCGCTTTGCCGATTTTGCCTCAGATACCAAAATCTGCAGCGACGAAGAGGCGCGTGACATGAACCTGAATTATCTGCCGCCATCACCGTAACCGGCCCCTTTTTGGTGGCAGGTGCATCTTTTGGCGTCTTCGCGCGTCTTCCTGTTTATCGCTTCGATCAAACAGGAGAATAAGATGCGCCTGCAAATTGCCTTGAATGTGAAAAACCTTGACCGTGCCATCGCGTTTTACAGCGAAATGTTCGCAAGCCCGGTGCACAAACAACGGCCGGGATATGCCAATTTCGAAATTCAAAACCCGCCGCTTAAGCTGGTTTTGTTCGAATACCCGGCAGCAACCGAAAACCTGAACCATATCGGTGTCGAATGTCTCAGCGAACAGGCGTTTGAAACCGCCTCAGCCCGTCTGCATCAAAGTGATCTTGTCACCAGCGACGTTGCTGAAACCGGATGTTGTCACGCAAAGCAGACCAAGTTCTGGGCAACAGGACCAGACGAACTTGACTGGGAGTGGTATCGTATTCTTGACGATGCGCCACATGACCAGTCTGGCGATCAACAATCGTCCGGGGCTGGTTGTTGTGGCCAACAACCGGGCAAGGAAATGCAACCCGATCAGGTGTGCTGCGCGTAAAGAACCATGAAGTTTGCATCGACACCTCATACAAACTCAGACTGGCAGGCCTTGCAAAAAGGCCTGCGCAGTTTCGTTTATCACCGCCTGCCCCAGGACGCGGTCGGCGATGTCGTTGCCGACATCCTTGAAACGATCATCCGCAAAAAATCGGATCTTCGGTTGGCATCCAATCCATCTGCTTGGATTTATGCCGTCGCACGCAGCAAAGTGGCAGACTTCTATCGACGACAGGGGCGCGAACATACCGCACTTCAGACCCTTAATACCGACCCGACCCTGTTGAACCATGACGAGCCGCACGACAAACCCGGTTTGCATGACTGCGTGATGGGCTTCATTGGTCGATTGAGCGAAACCGACCAAGCCATTCTTGAAGAAATCGATATCAACGGCACACGACAAACCGACTTCGCCATCCGCAATGCCATCGCCCTCCCTACAGTGAAGTCACGCGTCCAACGCGCCCGAAACCGTCTGCGTGATCGGTTGGTTGCCTGCTGTCCGGGTGGCGACAAGGGCCATAATGAAGATGCCGGTGGCGATGCCACGGCATGCAATGGCGCATGCCAAAATACGGGCGCCTGTCCGCCGGACCGGATGTGATGATGTCTGTGGGAAAAGGCTTGGAGCGGGTGAAGGGAATCGAACCCTCGTATGCAGCTTGGGAAGCTGCCGTTCTACCATTGAACTACACCCGCGAAGCGCGCGATTTATAGCCCGCTTTTCCGATCAACGCAAGCCGGTCCCATCCAGATCCATCCAATTAATTGCCTTACCAAATGCCGGAAAACTTTAGCCTTCCGGCACCATGCGCCAGATCGCACTGGCATGGTCATCGGAAATCAGGATCGATCCGTCGATATAGTGTTTCACATCAACCGGACGGCCAATCACTTCGCCATTGCTGCGCAGGAAACCAACAAGGAACGGGTTTTCTGTCACCGGCTTGCCATTGATGAACTCAACCCGGACAACCTCGTACCCATCGGGAATGGTGCGGTTCCAAGATCCATGCAGCGCCACCAGCGCATCCCCGCCATCGAAGGTGAAGCCAAGCGGCGCATTATGGGCATTAAAGGTAAATTCCGGGAAAGTGACTTCTTCTGGCACCGTTTCATCGGAAAATTGCGGGCTTCTGGTGTCGTTCCCCGCATACCACGGATAGCCATAGAACTGGCCAGACTGGCTGGCACGATTAAGTTCCTCACGCGGGATATTATCGCCCAGCATATCGCCGCCATTATCGGTAAACCAAAGCTCGTCCGTTTCCGGATGGAAGGTCAAACCGACAGAATTGCGAATGCCGCTGGCATAGATGTCTGGTGCGCCGCCAGTGACCGGGATGGAGATGATCGTGCCTTCAAGGCCGCTGACCTTGCAGATATTGCACGGTGCCCCGACCGCAACAAACAAGCGATCGCCATCCGGTGACAAGGCGGCATAGCGCCAGCCATGATGGCGTTCATCAGGCAGATTGGTAAACAGTATCCGCGGGCGACCAAGGCTTTCGCCATCAAAATTGGCAAGATCATAGGACACAATGCGGTGCTGATCGGCAACAAACAGGGTCCCGGGTTTATAGGCAATCCCGTTGGCCAGCTTGAAGTCATCCGCAATCAGATTGACGTCCTCGGCAACGCCATCGCCATCCTGGTCACGCACGAAATAAAGGTTCGGCCCGCGCGTCCCGACAAAAGCGCCGTTAAGCTCCGGGGCAACCGCAATCGTCCGGGCGTTGCTGACCTCGGCAAACACCGAAAGGCGATATCCGCTTTCAGCCGTTAGCATCGATTGAACGCGTGCCACACGTTCGGAAACCTGCTGGGCCTGTGCGGAGATACTTAGCGCACTCACAGCCGCGGCAGAGACAGCCCCCAAACACAAACGCCCGGCCCATCGGCGTGCGGTGTGCAACTGGCGACGGAAGTCCGGGCGTAAATATTGGGTCATCCTGAAATCTCCTTGTCTGGCAATCGGCCTTAAAAGGATACGGACAGTTTCCCCAGGTCGATCAGGGACAAGACCGCCTAATTTGATTGTATTGGCGGATATTCTATTGGCGAGATACTAGGAAAAGCCCGCAGGATGGGTCTCATCCCTTCCAAGGGTTTTGACGCAGGAGTTCGCCAATAGAATATCTGTCCTGCGGATCAATCGGATTTGTACGAGCTACTTTGTCGCGAAGCCTTGAAAGATAAAAATCTTCCTTCGGCCCCGCTTCGCGTATTCGAACAAATCTGATTGACCAATTCAATTAAATTAGGCGGTCTTGTCCCTAACGAACGCGTTCAGAGATCGGGGCGTTGACCGACAGTTCCATGTCCCAGGGGAAGTAAATCCAGGTGTCCTGGGAGACTTCGGTCACAAAGCTGTCAACGATTTCACGGCCAAGCGGCTTGGCATAAACGGTTGCGAAATGCGCATGCGGCAGCTTTTCGCGCACAGCCTTGGCGGTTTTGCCGGTATCGACCAGATCATCAATGATCAGCATATCGGTACCGTCACCCTTGATGTCTTTCAGCCATTCCAGATCGCCACGCGTCTTGTCAGAGTAGCTGCGTACGCACACCGTATCAATCAGGCGAATATCAAGTTCGCGGGCAATGATTGCCGCTGGCACAAGACCGCCACGGGTGATTGCCACGATTCCCTTGAACGGGCCTTTTTCCAACAGTCGCCATGCAAGTGCACGGGCATCGCGATGCATCTGTTCCCAGGAAACCGGGAAACCTTTGTTATAAGCAGCTTCGCTCACAAGAATTCTCCTGCGCCAGATCGGTTCGCCAAATGAATGTGCCCAGAGATTACCTAAAGGCGTCACCCAAAGGCATCACCATCCAGACCCGCATTCCACAAAATTAAGCCGCTTAACTACGCCCTGTTGGGCCCGAAGGCAAGTATTCGCTGGCAGCGTTGTTACTGCGCGTTCATCCGCGCTTGAAGCAACGTAGAAAAATCACTGCCGAGTTTCTGGATCGCCGATGACCAGTCTCCCGGTTTATCCTGACGATAGATCCGCAAGGTCGGATACCACGGGCTATCGGCCCTATGCACCATCCAGCGCCAGTCGGTGGTGTAAAGCTGCAACATCCAGACCGGTACGCCAAGCGCACCTGCCAGATGGGCGGGTGAGCTGTCAATCGTGATCACCAGATCCATCGCCTGCATCAATGCGGCACTGTCGCCAAAATCATGAATATGATCGCCAAGGTCGGTGACAAAGGCATGCAGGCCAAGCTTGTCGATATCGGCGCGGCGCTCATCAATCTGGAAGCTGTAAAACGCTGCCCCCTTGGCCGACAAAATCGGCAGCAAGGTTTCAAGCGGGCAGGATCGATCGCGCGGGTTAAGCTTGCCCGCCCAGATCAGCCCGACCTTAAGCACCGTGCCCGGCGGCGGTGCCAATCGCGCGCGTTTGCCCTGCGGCGCGGAGATGTAGCTATCGGTCGAGATTTTCTGAAGCTCTTTGGATCCGATGCCCATCACATGCGGCAGGCTTAAAAGCGGCACATGCACATCAAATTCCGGAAGTGCGCGGCCCTTTTCCACAACGGTCCCAACACCCGAAACGGTTTTCATGATCGGGATCAGTTCCTTGCGGCATTCAAGGATCACATGTGCGGCCTTTTGCGCCACCAGCGGCACAAAACGGGCAAACTGGATCATGTCGCCAAAGCCCTGCTCGGCGCGCAGTAAAATGCGTTTGCCGCGAAGATCAGCTTTGCCATCCCACTCGGGGGCGGTTTCAAGCGGCCGGATCGGATTATCGGCAAGTTTGCGGCGCGTCTCATACCCCGCCCAACCTTCGGCATAGTTGCCAAGCGCAAGATGCGCCAATGACTTGTCCCAGTTGGCATCGACATACTCAGGGTCAATCGCAAGCGCACGCTCGAAATAGTCAAGCGCCTCTTCAAAGCGGTTCATATCGCGATACACAAGGCCGGTATTAAACGCATGCGACTTGACACTGTCATCAAGCTCAAGCGCCTTCTTGTGCGCAACAAGCGCCTCGTCAAAGCGCATCATTTCACGCAGACAATTGCCCATATTCGACCACAAGCCAGCATTGCCGGGGCGCAAATCTGCCGCCCGTCGATAGGCAATGAGGGCTGCCTCGAACTTCTTGCTGCGACGAAGCGCCACGCCAAGGTTGTTCCACACATCCGGTTGATTGGGGTTCTGGCGAAGGGCCGTGCTGTAAAGGCGGATGGCATCATCAATCTGGCCGGCCTGATGGGCGGCAAGACCGCGCTGAAACAGGTCACTGATCACTTGGCGGCGCTGAACCGCGGCATCACCATTTTTGGCCGACGGCATGCTTTGATCGCTGGTGGCAACGTCTTCGGTTTTTGGGGTGGCATCCTTGGCCGAAATCACCGGACCATCCTGTTTGGCCGCTGTATTATCCGCAGACGGCTTTGATGCTTTCTTTGCCGGTCGTTTTTTGCGCGTTGTCGCCGCTTTCGCCATTCCTGTTCCCCCCGGTGCCTTTGCCCTTATCTGGCAAAAGCCATCGCCCCCGTTAAAGGCATTTCACACAGACTGACCACGGCACTGACCGCCCGATTCGGCGGCATGTGGCCTTTCCTGCACAAAGCATAATTTACCAAAAAAGCCTTACCAATAAGTGGATTTATTCATTTGGTTTTATGGAAATGGAATATTCACCACGCCCATCGTTTCTTGTTTCAGTAATTTTACCAGATGGGGTAGCCTCAGCGGCATAACAACAAACCAGAATGTAGTCGTCACGCCTTTGTGCCTCATTACGGAAAAATAAACGCACGAATTGGTCACTGTGAACATCACGCAGGGCAACAATTCGTCACAACCTGACTGTCGGTAACATGATCGGAGCTTCAGGCCGATCACCGACATCAGATCTAGGGATTGGGTTAATTCTGCCTTTGAAGGATTGGGAGACCGTAAATGGCCGAACCTAAGAGATCCGGTGCCTCCGTCGGACGTAAAGTGATTTTTGTGATTGTGGGACTTCTCGTCGTTGGCTTCGCCGCGATGATGACCATCCAGACCGTCTCGCAACGCAATGCCATGATCGAAATCATGTATAATGAATCGGTCGAAAAAACCGAAATGCTGTCAACTGCGGTTCAGCCGGGCTTCATTGCCATGGACGGCGCATCGGTTGAAAAGGAATTCCGCAAGATTACCGACAAGGAAGGCTCGCAGCTGGCAAGCCTGATCGCGGCAAATCCTGATGGTGATGCCATCGGCACCTATCAATCAGAAACACTCAAAAAGCATGATCTGGCAGCCCTGATCGAGCCTTATCTCGGGCAGCTTGAAAACAAGGAAGTCATCAGCTTCATTTCCGAAGATGCTGTGATCGTCGGTGCCCCGATCACCAAATATTCCAAGCGCCGCGACGAAGATCAGTATCGTGGCATGCTGGTTACCGCCTGGTCGCTTGACCGCGTCAATGCCGAAGTCCAGCAGGCCGTTATCATTCAGGTCGCCCTGGCTGCGGCCATTCTGGTGGTTTTGCTCGGTGTCACATGGTTTGTCCTGCGCCATCAGATCCTGACTCCGATGGTCAAGATCAATGGCGCGATGCGGTCGCTGGTCGATGGAGAACTGGATGTCGATATCCCGGGCCTCAAGCGCAATGACGAAATCGGCGAGATGGCGTCATCGGTCGAAATCTTTAAGGAAAACGCCAAGCGCGTCGCCCAGCTTGATCGCGAACGCGAACAGGAACGCGAACGCGCCGAGGCCAAACGCCGCGAAGCCATGGCGGCCCTTGCCGGCCGGTTTGAACAAACCGTCATGGGTGTGGTCGATGGCGTGTCTGGTGCATCTGGCGAAATGCAGGAAGTCGCCCAGACCATGGTGGCCGCCGTGCAACAAAACGAAGCCGGATCACAGGCCGTGGTTGCCGCTGTTGAGCAGGCCAACCACAGTGTCGAGACCGTCGCAAGTGCCGCCGAACAGCTTGCTGTTTCGATCCGCGACATCAGCGCACGTGTGAATGAAACTTCGAACATCACCGCCAATGCCTCGACCGAGGCAAACCGGGTCAATGAAATGGTTCAGGGGCTTGATGTCTCGGCCCAGAAAGTCGGCGAAGTCGTCCAGATCATTCAGGCGATTGCCGAACAGACCAACTTGCTGGCACTCAACGCAACGATCGAGGCCGCCCGTGCCGGTGATGCTGGCAAGGGCTTTGCCGTGGTCGCCAACGAGGTCAAAAACCTCGCCAACCAGACCGCGCGTGCGACCGAGGATATCTCGGAACAGATTTCCGGTATTCAGGGCTCGACCCAGCAGGCGGTTGGCGCGATTGACGGGATCACCGGCATCATTGCCAATCTGAACGATATCGCATCCGAAGTGGCGGCTGCGGTCGAAGAACAGGGTCAGGCAACCACGGAAATCTCGACCTCGGTTCAGCAGGCTGTTCAAAGCACGCAGGAAGTCTCCAACCACATCCGCGAAATGCAGGAAGCCGCCCGCCAGACTGGCGAAGCAGCCCATCAGGTATTGGGCGCGTCTGACAAGCTTAACAGCCAGTCGGGCACGCTGCGCGGTGAGGTTGGCAACTTCCTTAATGAAGTGCGCGCAAGCTAAGCGTCATCTGGCTTAAAACCAAAAAACGCCGCCCGGTTTTCCGTGGCGGCGTTTTTGTTTTTCTATGTGGCCCTAGCGTAATGGATCGCGGTTTCTTGCATCCTCATCAAGGCGCATCATCATCATGTCGTCGAGATCGGCATAGCCATGCAAACGATATAGCGGCTGCATGTCCGATGTCGCCAGAAGCCAGCGTTTCACACGCCTTAGTTCCGGATGGTTATGCAACGCATCGATCATTTTGGCGGCAATACCCATACGGCGATAATCCGGATCGACAAACACATCGGCAACATAGGCAATAGCGATCTGATCGCTGACCACGCGCGCAAAACCCACCTGACGGCCATCGCAATAGGCGCCGACAGGAAATGACATCTCGACAGATCGATCAAACTCTCCGCGCGTCCGCCCGGCGGCCCAATAGGACGCGGCGATAAAATCATAGCAATATTCAAGATCGATCCGTGACCGATCCAGGCTGATTTCAATGGTTTTATCGCCATCTGCCATCATGGTCGTCCCACAAGGTGTCGTCCCGTAAGGTGATTGGGCTATTTCAGGTAAACCGCAACAGCCAGCGCCACAATCGCCACCCACATCACAAGGGATTGGCGCGAAAATCCGCTAGGTTTGCTTTGCCCGTTATTTGGCTTGCCACGCATGGCGGCAACCGTGTCGGGATGCAGGCGCAATCCCTGATCGGTAAAGACGGCGGATGCCTGTTCTGCAGCTTCGATCACGCGCGGAAGTCGGCGAAACATGGTACCCGCCTGAAGGGTGGCTTCCTTGATCTTGGCTTCAGGACCAAGGTTTTCACGCATCCAGTCTTCGATCAACGGACGCGACAATTCCCACATATTCTCATTCGGGCTGAGAATACGTGAAAGCCCCTCTGCAACGATCATGGTTTTTTGCAGCATCAAAAGCTGCGGCTGCGTTTCCATGCCGAACTGTTCGGTAATCTGGAACAACTGCCCCAACAACCGCCCGACGGAAATATCAGCCAATTCCTTGCCCAGGATCGGCTCGCCAATCGAACGGCAGGCCTGTTGAAAGTTTTCAAGCGACTGGTTGCGCGGAACATACCCTGCTTCGAAATGCACCTCGGCGACGCGATGATAATCACGCGTCAAAAAGCCCAGCAGCATCTCGGCCAGATAAAGACGCGTCTGTTTGTCCACCCGGCCCATGATGCCGAAATCAACCAGACTGACCCGGCCGTTTTCATCGACAAACAGGTTACCCGGATGCATGTCCGCATGGAAAAACCCGTCGCGGAAAACCTGTTGGAAAAATGCCCCGGCCGCCTTGGCCAACAAGTCAGACCGGTCAATGCCCATGCGATCAAGGGCTTCGACATTATCGATGCGCACGCCCTTGACCCGTTCCATGGTCATCACGTGTTCGGCGGTGCGTTCCCAATCGATCTGCGGGATGTAATAGGTCGGATCGTCTTCAAAGTTTTGGCGGAATTCCGATGCCGCTGCCGCCTCGAAACGCAGGTCCATCTCAAGATGGACACTGTCTTCAAGCGCCTTGACCGTTTCAATCGGTTTAAGACGACGCAGGCGTGGCTGGGTCAGTTCGACAAGTTCCGCAATCCAGTAAAACAGGTCCATGTCGCGCGCAAAGCGATACCGGATGTCCGGGCGCAGGACCTTGACCGCCACTTCGCGCCCATCGGTCGTAGTCGCGAAATGCACCTGTGCGATCGATGCTGCGGCAACAGGCGTTTCATCAAATTCGGCAAACAGCACGTCAAACGGTTCGGCCAGCTGTTCGGTGATGATGCGTTTGGCAACCTTGGCCGAAAACGGCGGCAGGCGATCCTGAAGCGACGACAGGTCGGCGGCCACATCATCCCCGATGAGATCGGAACGGGTGGCAAGAGTCTGGCCAAGCTTGATGAAAGCCGGGCCGAGTTCCTCAAGCGCGCGCGCTAGCCGCTTGCCCGGTGGCAAATCAGACCGGCGCGAAAACGGGGCGGTCAGGCGGGCCAGAAACGCGACAAGTTTCCCCCCCGGCACAAGGGCGAGTGGAAACAGCGCATCATAGCGCGCCAAAGTGCGCGCCATGGCAAGCAGGCGAAAGCTGTTACGAATAAAACGGATCATGCGTCAAACGCCCTTATATCCGCCAACCGGAATGAATAGCTGCAATCCCGCCAGACAGGTTGCGGTATTTTACCCGCTCAAAGCCGGCCGCCCGGATCATGGATGCAAATGTTTCCTGATCGGGGAACTTGCGAATGCTTTCCGCCAGATACTGATAAGCTTCGCGATTGCCCGCGATAAACCGGCCGATTTCAGGCAAAAGCTTGAAGGAATAGGTATCATACAGCTTATCGAACCCGGGCACGACGACCTTGGAAAATTCAAGACACTGGAACTTTCCACCCGGGCGCAGGACGCGATAGGCTTCTGAAAGTGCTTCTTCGATGCGGGTTACATTGCGAATGCCAAAGGCGATGGTATAGGCATCAACCGAACAGTCCGGCAGCGGCAATTTCTGCGCATCACCGACGGTCCAGTTGATGTTTTTCAGGATCCCGTGATCAACCGCGCGGTCGCGCCCGACATGGAGCATTTCATAGTTGATGTCACAGACCGTGACAGAGCCACCACCGTTTTTCAGGAAGCGAAACGCAATATCGCCGGTGCCCCCGGCAACGTCGAGCAACTTCATGCCCGGACGCGGCTTGAGCTCGTTGATGAAACTGTCTTTCCACAAGCGATGCACCCCACCGCTCATCAAATCGTTCATCAGGTCATATTTCGACGCAACAGTGTCGAAGACCTCGCGCACCATGGATGCCTTCTGGCTTTCGGGAACATCACGAAAACCAAAGTGGGTTGTGTTTTCGCCGGTTTCGCCCGCGGCAGGGTCTGTGTTCTTGCTCATGGCCGGGAAAATAGCGCAGCAATGATTATCCTGCCAGTGGAAAGCCACGACAAAACGCAAATATCCTGTTGGATCGTGGTCATTTCTGTTAAGTCAATCTGACGCGACAAGCGTTTGCCAAGAAGATTAGAGCGACGACAAGAACAGGATGCCCCGATGACCTGCATGGTAAAAATCTGTGGAATTAACAGCGAAGATGCCGCGATTGCAGCCATGAGTGCCGGGGCAGATGCCCTTGGATATGTCTTCTTCCCGCCAAGCCCGCGCCATATCTCGCTTAAGGGTGCCAAGACCCTCACCGAACGGGTCCCCAACAGCATCTATAAGGTCGGCCTGTTTGTTGAGGCCGGTGACGAGGCGCTTGAAAACGCGATCAAGGCCGGCAATCTCGATGTCATCCAGCTTCATGGCAAGGAAAGCCCGGAACGCGTGGCCGAGGTCAAGGAACGCTTTGGCCTTAAGGTCATGAAGGCCATTTCGGTCAGCACCGCAAACGATATCGAAAACGCCAAGAAGAACTATGACGGCGTTGCTGATTTTCTGTTGTTTGATGCCAAACCGCCCAAAGACAGCGTCCTTCCCGGCGGCAATGCCGTGTCGTTCGACTGGACGCTTCTGACCGGTCAGAACTTCCAAAGCAACTGGATGCTGGCCGGTGGCCTTGATCCCAGCAACGTCGCCGAGGCCGTCAAGATTACAGGCGCGCCCTGGGTTGATGTGTCATCCGGTGTCGAACGGAGCAAGGGCGTTAAGGACCCGCGCAAGATCTCGGCCTTTATCCAGGCGGCAAAAGGGTACTGATCCCTCTGAGCAACTGCGATCAGAGCTGATTTAACCATTTCTGAAATGATTGGGCGCAAAACTGCCCGGGCAATAGTGCACTCCATTGCCCGGACCGAGTACGCGCGACATGAAGCCGACCCTTCGATCAAGAACCCAGAAACTTCTGCACGGTGTTGACCGGGAATCGCGGTTTTCGCTGTTTGTACATCTGGTTCTGGCCAGCGCGATCATCGTCAATGTCGTCTCGGTGATCTTTGACTCGGTCGAAGCCTTTGCCGAACGCTATTTCATTCTGTTTGCCACAATCGAGATCGTCTGCACGCTGATCTTTGCCATCGAATATGGCCTGCGTGTCTGGTCCGCCCCTGACAATCCGCGCTTTAGTGGCCGATTTGCGCGTCTGCGCTATATGCTAACACCGATGGCGTTGATTGACCTTCTGGCGATCCTGCCGATCTTCCTGTGGTTCTTTACCAGCATTGATTTGCGCTTTATCCGTATTGTCCGGTTGCTGCGCCTGTTGAAATTCACCCGCTATTCCACCGGGCTGGAATTGATGATGCTGGTGTTTCGCCAGCAGATGGGCATTTTTGGCGCCGCCAGTGCCGCCCTTGCCTGCATGCTGGTTTTCAGTGCCGGGGCAATTTACCTCGCCGAACACGAAGCCCAACCTGAACAATTCTCCAACCTGCTTGATGCGCTTTACTGGAGTGTCATTACGCTTGCCACAGTCGGCTATGGCGATGTTGTGCCGATTACGCCGTTTGGCAAATTCCTTGCCAGCATCATATCGCTGACCGGGATCGGGATTGTCGCCGTCCCGGCCGGTATTCTGGCGTCGGCCTTTAACGCCGAACTGCGTCGGCGCGAAGCCGAATATCGCCATCAGGCCACCCGCCAGTTGCTGGGCAAACGTTTGACCGAACGGGTCCGCCACAAACTAAGGTCCCATCAGGAGGAACTCGGCATCAGCGAAGAACAGGCCCAATCCATCATCGAGGACATCCGCGATGTCCATCGCAATGAAAGCGATGAAATCCTGACCTGTCCGCATTGCCATCAGCCGCTTCATCTTGAACTGCACGACACCGAAACAACACCCACGCCGCAAAAGTCTTGACGCCCGGTTTTTTTGCGCACATGGTTGAGCCATGAAAACACACGGCATGAACCCGACCCGCATTGCAAATCGTTGGTGGTGGATCGCTTAAGCGGGCGGCCAAAACTCGTGCCCTAAACATACCGGCCGCCTCATTCTTGCAGGCGGCTTTGTGTTTTCAGACTTCTTCTTCCTTGTCTTAAGATCACATGGCTCCTGCGGCGAAAGGCCCACACAGGAGTAAAAAACGTGACGACCCCGACAAGCCAGACCGGCATTTCCACTGACAGCAGCGAATATCGCTACACCACCGATGGCGGTGTTTCGGTTATCCGCCGCATGACCGAAATGCCCTACGAAAACGCAACCGAAGGCCTGATTGATGCGCTTGATGCCACCAAGGGCGTGTTGCTGTCGTCAAGCTATGAGTTTCCGGGGCGCTATTCACGTTGGGATATGGGCTTTGATGCCCCACCGCTTGAAATCGTCGGGCGCGAACGCGGCTTTGCCGTGCATGCGCTCAATGATCGCGGTCGGGTTTTGCTTGATGTCATTGCAAGTACGCTTGAAAACCATCCCCATGTCGAAAGCCTGACCAACGGCGAAGACGGGCTTTATGGCGTGGTCAAAAAACCCGCCGCCTGGTTCCCCGAAGAAGAACGCAGCCAGCAACCCAGCCTGTTTTCTGTCGTGCGCGCACTGCGTGATCTGTTCGGGCACAAGGGCGATGAACGTCTTGGTCTGTATGGTGCCTTCGGTTATGACATCGCGCTTCATTTCGAACAGATCAATCTGGCGCAGGACCGCCCGGCCGATCATAAGGACATCCACCTGTTCCTGCCTGATCAGATGGTCACAGTCGACCATGCATCGCGCGTCGCCACCCGCTTTGATTATGAATTTATCGCCCCCGATGGTCGCAGCACTGCGGGCCTTGAGCGCATTTCCCAACCCCATCCGCCATCACGCGGCAACAACGCCGCCATCGAAAACGACATGAAACAGGGCGAATATGCCGCCATTGTTGACGATGCCAAGCACCGCTTTGCCCGTGGCGAACTGTTTGAAGTCGTGCCCAGCCGCGTTTTCCGCACCGCCTGCGATGTCAAACCGTCGGAAATTTTCCGCCGTCTCAAGCGTCGCAACCCCGCCCCTTACGGCTTCCTGATCAATCTCGGCGACGGTGAACACCTGATCGGCGCATCGCCTGAAATGTATGTCCGGGTCAAGGGACAGCGTATCGAAACCTGCCCGATCTCCGGCACCATCGCACGTGGCCGTGATGCGATTGAGGATGCCGAAAATATCCGCACATTGCTGAATTCTGCCAAGGAAGAGTCGGAACTCACCATGTGCACCGATGTTGATCGCAACGACAAGGCACGCGTCTGCAAACCCGGCAGCATCCGCATTCTGGGCCGGCGTCAGATCGAAATGTATTCGCGCCTGATCCACACGGTTGATCACGTTGAAGGCCGCCTGCGGGATGGCTTTGATGCGCTTGACGCCTTCCTGACCCATTGCTGGGCGGTCACGGTTACCGGTGCGCCCAAACGGGCCGCGATGAAACATATCGAGGCCGTCGAACGCAGTGCGCGCGCCTGGTATGGCGGGGCGATTGGCGCTGTTTTGTGCAATGGCGATCTAAATACCGGCCTGACGCTGCGCACCGTGCGCCTCAAACAGGGTGTCGCCGAAGTCCGCGCGGGCGCGACGCTGTTATTTGATAGCGAACCGGACGCCGAAGAAGCCGAAACCGTGCTGAAGGCATCGGCGATGATTGATGCCGTCACCCGCGATGCCAAGGATGAAGTCACCCTTGATCCGACGGTGTCAGGTGTCGGCAAACGCGTGCTTCTGATCGATCACGAAGACAGCTTTGTGCAGAACCTTGCCAGCTACATCCGTGCGACGGGGGCTGAAACGCTCACACTCCGTCCGGGCTTCCCCGATCAGGCGTTTGAGGATTTCAAACCTGATCTGGTGTTCCTGTCACCGGGTCCCGGGCGGCCTGATGACTATCACCTGCGCGACAGCATCGAACGCGCCCTTGCCGCGGGTTTGCCGGTGTTCGGGGTTTGCCTTGGTCTTCAGGGGATTGTCGAATTCTTTGGCGGATCACTGGGTCAACTTGTCACACCGATGCATGGCAAACCGTCAAAGGTGAAACTCGATACAACTGATCCGCTGTTTGATGGCCTACCCGAAGACATCGTTGTCGGACGTTACCATTCCCTGTTTGCCAAGGCGGCTGAAATGCCAGCCGACCTTACGGTCACGGCGCGCAGTGACGACGGGGTGATCATGGGCATCCGCCACAAAAGCCTGCCGATCAGTGCCGTGCAGTTCCACCCCGAAAGCCTTTTGACCCTTCAGGGCGAAGTCGGCATGCGCATGATCGCAAACCTTCTGCGCAACCCGCATGGCCAGCGCCCTGATGACAAGATCGAAGACCCCGAACAGGACGACACGACAAACAAGGAAGATACAGCGACCGATCACAAGGCCGCCTGACCATCATCAAACACCCTGATCTGCGTGGCGTGCCAAGCCCCCCCTGTCAAGGCACAGCAAACCGCAGATCACACACAGCAACGGCCGTGCTCCTCCCTCGCGGCCGTTGCTGCTTATTTACTCAGGGTCGTTAGATGCCGTGATCAGGCATCGTCGTCATCAAGCGAACCGTCGATTACAGAGTAATCCGGTGGCGGGGCCTGACGGAATTTTTCCGGGTCACCCTTGCGTTTGTCGCGCGTGCGCGAAATCCAGCCGCCGTAATGGGCTTCGGGCTTGGGTTCGGTGGGGCCACCAGCACGCACCGGGCGCGGGGCAAACCGGCCCAGATTGATCACCCGGTCATACATCACGATGTTGGCGGCAATCGCCACATTGACACAAAAACTCATCGGGATCTTGATGATGAAATCGCATTTTTCCTGCATTTCATCTGACAGGTTGCCGCGTTCCGGACCCAGGATATAGGCCGCTTGCGACGGATGCTTGAAGCTTGGCAGTTCTATCGCATCGGGTGTCAGTTCGACCCCCACCATGCGGCAGCCTTGCGGCAGGAACAGGTTTTCGTGATCGGGGAAATGATAGTAGGGCATCTGTTCGCCCGACTTCGATGTATCGGTGATGTTGGAGCGTTCCTCACGGAAATCTGCATCCACCGTAAACGCAAAACTTGCGCCAAAGGCATGGGCAGAACGAAACAGGGTGCCCACATTCAAAGGCTTGCTTGCCCCTTCAATTCCAATCCCGAAATAGCCGCGCATATCTTCCTCCGTGCCGCACCAGACAGCCGGTCTCGGGCCGGTGCGAAAACAACTCCATAAAAAGAACTGTAGGGGGCTATAGCGCCCCGGGCACGATATGGCAAGCACACCACGGGCAATGCTGCCACCCGTTGATGCAACCGGTTGCTCTATCCGGTCGCCCTAACCGATCTGGCAAAACAATTTGGAACAACACCGCTGCTGCTTCGTTGATTCTAACAAAGGGCACAACATCCCTTGGTCGAGCAAACCGTCAACCAAAACAGGAGACGATAATGAATTGGGACCAAATCGAAGGACGTTGGAAACAGCTTACCGGTGACGTCAAAAAACAGTGGGGTCGCCTGACCGACGATGATGTCGATACCATTGATGGCCAGCAAGACAAACTGGTCGGCAAGATTCAGGAAGCCTATGGCATTCAACGCGAAGAGGCCGACCGTCAGGTCCGCGAGTGGTTCAACCGCCTTTAAGTGATTTGATTTAAGCCATAACCGGCCATCCCCCCGTTCGTTTCGCGCGCAGCCCAAGATCCTCCCCTTGATTGCTGCGCGCGAAACTGCTTTTTATGGGTCTGACATCTTTGTTTTCGCGTTTACAGGCCCATCATCATGCCCGTCAAATCCCCGTGCAACGGCACCTGCATGTTTGACCCAAGATCGGGT
This sequence comes from Thalassospira sp. CH_XMU1458, assembly GCF_037027205.1. Taxonomy (NCBI): domain Bacteria; kingdom Pseudomonadati; phylum Pseudomonadota; class Alphaproteobacteria; order Rhodospirillales; family Thalassospiraceae; genus Thalassospira; species Thalassospira sp. CH_XMU1458. The sequence goes on from NZ_JAYMDW010000001.1 coordinate 39,481, forward strand.
TACTGCATGGGTTGTTATCGCACCGGCGATGAAATCGGTTCCTGGATGACCATGAGCGACGGCACCAAAAAACGCGTCATTTCCAAAGCCAAACAACGCCGGGCTGATCACAAAGACGCAGCCCTTTCCCCCTGTTCAGATTAATTAACCCGATTGGGTCATTTCCAAACCGGCCGGGCTTATCGGCGCTTCATCCTTGACCGAGAACGGGCTTTCTTGGGCGCCGTCACGGATCGGGGCGGTTTTGGGCAAGACAATCTGAAACACGGTCCCGGATCCTGGAACAGATGAAATCTTGATCTTCCCGCCAAGGGTGTTTTGCACCACGTTCAAAATGATCGCCAATCCAAGGCCGCTGCCACTCGTCGTGCCGTCAAGCGACCAGAACGGCTCGAAAATCTTGTCGTGATTTTCCGGTGCGATACCGATGCCGTTATCTGCAATTTCAAGAAGGAAATTATCAGCATCCCGTTCGCTTAACCGGATGCTGATTTCGCCTTTTTCGCGGCCGACAAACGCATGTTGATGGGCATTCATGATCAGGCTGAGGATCACCTGATCAATCGCGTCGCTGTAACTGTCGAGATGTGCCGAGGGCGGTAGAACTGCCGTCAGTTTAATGCCTGTCTTTTTGAACTGATTGCGCAATGTCGCCACCAGATCTGAGATAACCTTGCTCAGATCGAAACTGCGATGAATGTGCACAGTTTGATCCGTGGCTGTCTGGTTGAAATGTTTCAGCAATTCTTTGGTCCGGCCAATATTTTTTTGAACAATCCGGTTGCCATCAATAAGCGCATTGATCATCTCAGTGCGTTCTTCGTCGAAATCCCCCGCCGTGATCAGGGATTGCTGCAAATCCTGCAGATCATCGGCCATGGTCGTCGTCACCGTAAGGGCATTGCCAAGCGGGGTGCGCATTTCATGCGATACCCCGGCCACAATCCGGCCAAGGGATGCCATGCGCCCCTGAACCAGCAAATCCTTGGTCAAAAGTGCCTGCAGTTCTGCGGTTTGTCGCCGCCGCAACATAAGATACCCGATCCCGCCTGAAAGCACCCAAATCAGTACCAGAACAAGGCATACAAAGATCACCTCTAAGGCCTTGTTTCCCGCCCAGACCTGATAGGCGGGCGAACTTGCGACAATATGGTACCTAGCGGATTCTGATCGCATACTGCCACTTGTAAAACTGCTCAGCATCCGTTCAATCGGAAGGGTTTCGACCTCGTAAATACGGCCCGCATATTCAAAGCCACCTTGCGATTGCACGGATTTGATCCGTTGCCAAAGTTGCGGGTCCACCTGCGCGACCGAGGCGTTATGTTGCAACATAAACCCCCAATTGCGATCATCTTCTGCCCCGGCCAACCAGTATCCATCCGGATTGACAAGCTCGGTTCGTGTCACGCCGTTAAGTGCCGTTCCATACGGCACCAATGGCGCGCCCATATCCAGATTAACAATCAGATAGCCGACAACGCTCTCATCGATCCCGCTGATCGGTGCAACCAAGCGGGTCGTCGGACGCCAGGGTACTTCGATCTCGCCATTTTCGACATTCAGATCAAGCCTGCTGACATAGACCTGCCCCGGGCTCAATGACCGGGCCGCCTCCATATAGTATCGATCCGATTTATCCTGTAGTTCGTCTTCCGGGGTAACAATCACCTCATTACCGCGCGCATCTACCCGGACAGCTTCCATGCCAGACGGCAAAACGATACGAAGCTGGCTGAAACGTTGCACTTCGCGGGCCAGGGATCTGAAATATCTGATGGTTGCCTCAGGCTGGGTTTCAAATTCCTGTACCGCCGGATGCAGGATCGACAGGTTCACGGTCTGGATGGCGGTTTCATACCATTGCTGCAGATCTGCCGCGCGATGGGTGACGTCAACGACCAACCGACGCACCGTCTGTTCGTCTTCACGACTTGCTTCAAGCGTGTGCCAGAATGTCATCAAACCGAAAAAGATCAGCATCCCGCAAACCGCAAGAAGACTGGTGACCCGCCAAAAGTAACCGTCCTGATGCCAACGGGATTTCCGGCCTTCCACCAGTGGCAAGGTATGGTCCGTCACAGATGGCGAATTTTGCTGCGCGTCAACCATTGTCAGATCGCCCGTCGTTATCGTGGCTTTTCACCCATTCGACAAATTTTTCCGGGGGAAGTCCGGGGCTGTAGAGAAAACCTTGCGCAAACTGAATGCCAAGATCCTTGCAAATTTCTTGCTGATCGGTGGTTTCAATACCCTCTGCAACTGCTTCGATACCAAGGGTTTGCGCAATTCTTGCAGCAGTTGCAGCAACATGACTGGCATACCCGCCTGCCGAAAGGCCGCTGATGAAGGACTTGTCAATCTTGATGCCACGCACTGGCAAAATATCAAGGTGATTGAGCGACGAATATCCCGTGCCAAAGTCGTCCAGCCAAATCTCAAATCCCTGGCGTGCCAGCTTTTGAACACAGGCTGTTGCCTCACCATCATTGGTAAAACGCTGGGTTTCGGTAATTTCAAAACCGACATTTTCCGGGCCAAGCTGATGGTCTTCACAAGCTTCGATCAACCGGTTAATGAAATCGATATTGTCAATGTCATTGGCTGCGAGATTAATCGCAGCCCGCAGAGGCTGAAGACCCTGTTGCCTGAGCATTGCGTTCAGCTTTGTAACCGCCTCTAGGCACTGCAAAGTAATCTCGCCGCTTAGTCCGGCGCGCTCGGCAACCGGGATAAACCGACCGGGGGAAACCGGTTGTCCTTCATCGATCCAACGACACAGAACCTCGCTACCGATGACGGCACCGGTTTTCAGGCAGATTTTGGGTTGGAACACGAAGGTCAGTTTTCGATCCCGCACCGCTTCGCGCAACTTGCCAACCATTTGCAAGGCACTTTGTACTTCATCGGCCATGGACGGCTCAAACTCAGCGGTACCCCCCGGGGCCCTCTGCTTTTGTTTCAGCAATGTCAGCCTTGCTGCGCGCTGGATGTCGCTGGCACGGCGGCCTTGCGGATTGCCGCGCACAATCCCGATGGTCCCGCGCACCACCACCGGGCTCCCGACCACTTCGAACGTCTCATCAAAAATTTCTTCAATGGCTGAAACTTCGACCTTTCCGGTGCTGTCAACAAGACCAAGCGTGTATTCCCCGACGCGCGCGACCAATACGTTGTCACCAACAACCGAGCGCAGCCGATCATAAACCGCGGTGATGACCCGATCGAAGTAATTCACGCCAAAAGCAACGCAAAACTGTGCGGCATCTTCAATCGCGACCATCGCAACAATTGCCGCGTCACTGCCATTTCGCGTCATATGCATCAGTTCGCGATCAAACGCGTTCTGATTGGGAAGTCCGGCACGCTGATCGACAAATGCCAGCTCCGCCAACTCTGAAATCAAGGCCAGATTGTCAAAACAGATCGCAAGATTGGTGGCAAACACCTCAACCAGGACGATATTTTCCGGGCTTAAGACCTGATCATGAACGAAATAGATCAACAATCGGCGTCCGGTGTCGCTTCGATGGCTAAACAGGATCTTGTTGCCGGAAATGACCGGTGCCGTACCGTTGTTATCCCCCGCTGAAATCAGGTCATGATCGATATCTTCGACGTCCGTAAGTCTTTTCCCGACGTAGGATGCAAACCGCCCGATACCGGAAAGTACCACAAGGTTATCTTCCTGATCAGACAACTCGGCAAGTGCGCAGACACCACCTTCCGGGCTAACCCGCAGGATGGCTGCAAGCTGGGTTAAAACCCCCTCGGCAAAGATATCGATACTCTTGTTTTGGTAAAGGTACTGGGTGCCCTCGATCACCATTTCCAGACCGGCGCGCGTTCCCTTAAGCGCCCTGACATAATCAACCGTCCGGATCGCCGTTGTCAGCGACGTGACAAGACGGGTACGGGTCAACTCGTCCTTGGACCAGTAGTCGTCAATCTCGTAATCACGGATGACCTGTTTTTCAGGCGCATCACCGGGATAACCGGTCCGTAAAATGATGCGTTGCTCGCGATATCCTTCGGCGCGGAGTTCCTCGACCAGACGCAATCCGCTGTCGGGTCGTTCCATGACGACATCAAGCAAAATCACTGCGATGTCGGGTGTCATATGAAGGATTTTAAGCGCTTCTTCAGCCGAAAAAACATGAATCAACTCAAGCGGTCGGCCAAGAATCTGCACCCTGCGCAGCGCGAAGTCAGTCGCCTCATGTACGTCATTGTCATCATCAACGACAAGAATCCGCCACGTTCGATCACCTTGCCGCTCATCATCCGTGTGAGAACCTGCCTTCAACGGCCAGGTTTCCGACATAACTGGCTCAATCAACGTTGTATCCTTTGTTCAATCGCGCCGCTGGAAAACGAAATCCGTTTCCCAGACCGCCAATTGTTTTTCTGCACACACCAGATCGGTAACACCCATTTCCCTCAAAATGGATACGAACGACCTTGGCAGTCTCCCCGAAACCTCTCGCTAAAATTCATCACAACAACACATGCTGATATGCGATATGGGATCACGCAAAACGGATTACAGCCCTGTGACCGGCAATTTTCGAGCCCATCCGTCGTCACATCGTCCGTCACGCGATCCCATTACTACAGGTGCGTACGCGATTTATTTTTTCAACCTATGGATTACTAACCTTTGCAACTTTATCGTGATCAAAACAGGTTTTAGGTTTGGTTGCGCGGCAGGCCAGTTGGCTTTATCTGTTGATGGGCAACAACCACAAGGCACCGGCATTCCATGTCATCAGATACCGCACCGTCATCACACGCCCTGCGCCAGATGCTGCGTCATGCCAGACGGGCCGTTCTGGCAACAACCGCGCACGATCATGCTCAGATCCCTGATGGCTGGCCGGTGACATCGATGGTTGTTCCGGCCTGCGACATCGATGGCACGCCCTGCCTTCTGATTTCTGAACTTGCTGATCACACCCGTCATATCAAGGCCGACAATCGCGTTTCGCTTCTGGTGACAAACCACGATCTGGCCGAAAACAACGATGGTACGGCCACAATTGAAACCGATACCGCCCGACTGACCATCTTCGGGCGCGCCATGCCGGTAACAGCCGCCACTGACCTTGACCGGGTGAAAAAACGCTATCTGCAAACCCATCCCGATGCCGCCCAATATGCCGGGTTTGCCGATTTCGGGTTCTATCGGGTTTCTGTCGATGCAGCCTACTGGGTTGGCGGATTTGGCAAACAACGCCGCCTTTCGGGTGACAAGCTTATACCAGCAAACATCACCCCCCTGATCGACGGCCATGACGGGATCGTTGCGCATATGAATGCAGATCATGCCGATGCCCTTTCCGGCATTGTTGGTCACTTCACCACCGCCGATCCCAACGCCGGCTGGCAGATGCAATCGATTGATTGCGATGGCATGGTTTTGATTGCCAATTCGGTCGATATCGCACCGCTTAGAATCGACTTCCCGACCCCGGTCCGAACGCCGGACGAGGCACGCGAAATTTTGGTCAAAATGTGCAAAATATGGCGCGCATAAGTCGGACCATTTGTATTCTGAACATTAAACCCGCGACCCTGAAAATGTAATTTTCGCAAACGCAAAAACACTTACGTTTTCCTAGGTATAAGGCAAAAGGAGCGGTTGCTTTTAAGACACCTTTGTAACAATATGTCTCAGCGCTTCCGATTACCCACAATTGGCAGTGTAAAATAGGACATTAACCCCCAGATTTTCATTCCCACCAGGAGAGTTTCGTGCTGCAATCAGGACCCGTTGTCAGCCGTGTAGGCCTTGAAACCCATGGCCTCAAAAACCTTGGCGCCGTTCACTGGAACCTTGACGCTGCCGGCCTTTACGAACATGCGATCCGTCGCAACGAAGGTAAAATCGCCAAAGGCGGTGCCTTTGTCGCCCTTACCGGCGAACATACCGGCCGTTCCCCGCTGGATCGCTTCATCGTCGAAGAAGAAAGCACCAAGGCAGATATCGATTGGGGCGATGTAAACCGCCCGGTCAGCCCGGAAGTATTTGAGCGCCTCTATCAGAAAGTGCGCGCATATTTCCAGGGCACCGAACTGTTCGTTCAGGATTGCTTTGCCGGTTCCGATCCGCGTTTCCGCCTGCCGGTGCGCGTGATCAACGAAAACGCATGGCATAACCTTTTTGCCCGCAACATGTTCATCCAGCCGCAGAAAGAAGAACTGCGCGACTTCGCGCCGGAATTCACCATTCTGCATGCACCGGGCCTTCAGGCAGACCCGCAAGACGACGGCACCCGCTCCGAAGTCTTCGTGATGGTCAGTTTTGAGCGCAAAATGGTCATCATCGGCGGTACCTGGTATGCCGGCGAAATGAAGAAATCGATCTTTTCGGTTCTCAACCACATCCTGCCGGCCAAGGGCGTCATGCCGATGCATTGCTCGGCCAATATGGGCAAGAATGGCGACACCGCCGTGTTCTTTGGCCTGTCGGGTACCGGTAAAACAACGCTTTCTGCCGACGCATCGCGCACCCTGATCGGGGATGACGAGCACGGCTGGGGCGAAGACGGCGTCTTTAACTTCGAAGGCGGCTGCTACGCCAAGGTGATCAAACTTTCGCGCGAAGCAGAACCGGAAATCTTCGCAACGACCGAGCGTTTCGGTACCGTTCTTGAAAACGTTGTGATGAACAAGCAATCGCGCGAGCTTGATCTCGACGATGCCCGTCACACCGAAAACACCCGTTCTTCCTATCCGATCGAATTCATTCCGAATGCTTCGGAAACCGGTCGTGGTGGTCACCCGAAAAACATCATCATGCTGACCTGTGATGCGTTTGGCGTTCTGCCGCCGATCGCAAAACTGTCCTCGGCACAGGCGATGTACCACTTCCTGTCGGGTTACACCGCAAAAGTTGCCGGCACCGAAAAAGGTGTCAAGGAACCGACTGCTGCGTTTTCGGCTTGCTTCGGTGCGCCGTTCATGCCGCGTCATCCGTCAGTTTACGCCAAGCTGCTTGGCGAAATGATGGAAAAACACGAAGCCAATTGCTGGCTGGTCAATACCGGCTGGTCCGGCGGCGGCTATGGCGTTGGTTCGCGCATGAAGATTGCCTATACCCGTGGCCTGCTCAATGCTGCGCTGAATGGCGATCTGGAAAATGCCGAATTCGCCACCGATCCGTTCTTCGGTCTGGCCTATCCGACCGCATGCGGCGACATCCCCGCAAGTGTTCTGAACCCGCGCGAAAGCTGGAAAGACAAGGCTGCCTATGACAAGGCTGCCACCAACCTGACAGGCCTGTTTGAAAAGAACTTCGCGAAGTTCGAAGAACATGTCACCGACGATGTCCGCGAAGCGGCCATCCGCAACAGCGCGGAAGTCAAAGCCGCCGAATAAAATCGGGCATTGATATTCTAAAAGGCCGGTGTCAAACACCGGCCTTTTTTGTTGCGTGACTATTTGTAAATCTTTCTACCTTAAATTGTTTCATGCATCGCGCGAATAACGCATCCTTATCCATAAAAGCGTGATAGCATATTGATTCCGTTATTCTTTTTAGAGCGGTTAAAAAAAATCGTGGGAAAGTGGGCCGGTATTCTTTCATATGTGTCTTTGCGCCGTTCTGCTATCGGCGCGCACCAACATCTGCGCATGTGCAGCAAGGTCATTTGCCTGACCCTTGGTGCCTTGGTCCTGCTTGGCACAATCAGCACGGCATCGGCCCAGAACACCCTGATCCCCCCCGCTGGCAACCAGCGTACCGTTACGCTCGCGTGCAATCCGTTCCCGCCTTCAAAAATTGCCGAGAACGCCACTTTGCCGGGCTACGACATCGAAATATTGCGCGCCGCATTTGCCACGCGCAACATCACCCTGATCACGCCGTTTTACCCTTGGCGACGGGCCTATTTCCTTGCCCGTACCGGACAGGTCGATGGCCTGTGTTCGTGCAGTTACCTGCCTGAACGCGAAGAGGACCTGTTTTATTCTTATCTGCTGGGACATGTCGGCGTGGCGTTCTATGCCATGGGCGAGAATGCCCTGACATCAATTGAAAAGATTGCCGATGCCAGGAACATGATTGTCGGCGTCGTCAACGGCTATAGTCTCGAAGTAACTGCACGCCATGCCGGACTTGATGTTCTCGTGGTTAATAGCGAAGCCACCCTGCTTGATATGCTGCTTTCGCGCCGTATTGATGCCGCCTTGTCCTATAAGGCGCCAATGGAGTACGAGTTGCACAATTCGGAACACAATTTTAGCGGGGCCGGTCAAATTCACTTCAAGGTGATTTCGAACAATCCCTACTATTCTTGCATCTCGCGTAAAGCCAAGGACCCAAAGGCCCTCTTGACCGAGTTAAACAACGGCCTTGTCACGATCCGGGAAAATGGCCTGTTTGACAAAATCCTCGCCCGATATGGCGTGACTTCCGAGGACAGCAAAAACTGATCTTACCAGTCAGCTCCGCATCTCGCGGCTCAATATCCCCGCCGGGAAATGTCCTCGCCTGCAAGCATCACCGCTTATAAACAGAATCACGCCAATACAGCGTAATGTCGGCTTCTGGCTTGCCGAACAGATAGCCCTGCGCATAGTCAAAACCGGCCTTGGTCACAAGTTCGCGCATCTTGTCTGTCTCGATCATCTCGGCGACAACCTCGACATTGATGTCGTGACACAGATCGACAAGCGATCGCAGGAACGCCAGTCCCTTGGCCGTCTTGGTCGATTGCCGGATTGATTCGCCATCAATCTTTACATAATCGATATCCATTGCGCTAAGATACCGGAAGTTCGACGCACCCGTGCCGAAATCATCAAGGCAGATCTCGACCCCGAATTCACGGAAACGGGCAATCCACTTTGCCGCCGTATCGATATCTGCGATTTCGGCGGTTTCGGTGATCTCAAGCATCAATTGGCCAAGTGCTTCGCGATGGCGCTCAAACAGCGCGATCACGGACCGGCAAAAATCCGGATTTCCCAACGAATGGCCGGAAATATTCACAGCCACACGGGCGGTTATCCCCTGATCAAGCTGGGAGGTGATCCATTTAAGGTTTCGGCGCAACATCGCCAGATCAAGGCGATGGACCATATTGACCTGCTCGGCAAAGCTGACCAATTCCTGTGTCGGGATCAGTTTGCCATCATCGTCATAGAACCTTACCAGCACTTCGAAATGATGGATTTCCGCATTCGGCAGGCGCACGATCGGCTGATACACCGTGTCGAACTTCAACTGATCGACCCGGGTGCCAAAATCCTGCATCGCCGAAAAGGTATTGTTGACCAGATTATCCGCCTGCCCCATCAGGCGCGAAAACGTAAAGCTGTGCTCCTGCCGGTCACAGAACCGCCGGATGGAATACAAAACCCCGCGCGCCAGATCGCCCGGCGGGATCAGCTCGGCGGTAAAATCGGTCACGGATGAACTGACCTCGATGCCAACCCCGGTCGGATCGGCATCGCGCACACATTCCTCGATCCGTTTTTCAAGATCGCCAATCGGGACATCTGCCCGATGTAACATGCCAAATTGTTCTGTCCCCAGTCGCCCGGCCGTGTCGCCCGCAACCGAATGGGCGCGCAGAAAGGCTCCGACGCTGGCCATCATTTCCGCCTGTTCGATCTGTTTCATCCGCGCGCATAGCGGATCAAACGCATTGAGGGTCATCAGGGTAAATTTGTGCTCGATCCCGGTTTCCCGGCGCGCCATCAACCGTTCCGTGACGACCTTTGACAGGCTTTCCTCATCAAGAAGTCCCGTAGCAGTGTCGCGCTGAAGGCTGGCGGCAACATCAGGCGACAGGGCATTGATAGCAACCCTGAGTGCGACAAAGAAATGGTCACCAAGATCAGGCAGGAAATAGCCGCTCATGGAAACCGGCGGGCTTAACATGTCGGCCTGCTGATTGAAGCGGACCTGAATATTGTCCATGCGCCCGCGACGGCGCGCGACCCGCAACATCTCTGTCACCAGCGGGCGATACTGTTTTGCCAGGAATTGGATGAACGACTTCCCCGACAGGTCTTGTGGCCGATGCCCCAAAATCCCGTCTGACGCGCCAGAGGCAAAAACAATGCGCAGATCCCCGTCCAGTTCCAGAAGAAGATCCCCCCAGACAAAGGCCAATGCCGCAAAACGGTTTCTTTCCTTGCGCAGTTCGGTTGTTCGCGCCTTTATAAGTTTATCCAATGCACCCTCTCACGCTGCCCGGATCAACAAGTGATTCCCTTCCCCCGAGCACGGAAACCAGTCTGATCGCCTTAATGGCTTTCGGTCATTTTCGCTGCTTCTACTTAACAAGGGTTTTACAAAACCTGAATTTCCTATGCGGACGGATAATAATGTCCTCGCTCGGTTTTCCGGGCCGATCCTCCATCACATTTGATACGCGCAGCCCAAGGCACCAGACATGGATCCCGGACAAGAACCCAATATATGTTTGCTCTTTTTGGCGGTTTTAAACCCCTATGCAGTTCACGCCTGGCACCCTGCAATTCAACGGCGAACAAATGACCACGGGTACACCATTTGTGGTTCTGATTGATCCTGATGGTTTGCAACACCGTAAGGATCGCATACAAATGTCGACTGCCTGACACGCGCGCCAGGCACGTCTGTCCAACAAGCATATCCGGAAGGCCCCAGATCATGACCACCGCCCCGAAACGCAGATCCGAATTGCCCCGTGTCGACGATGACAGCGTTCTGATCTTTGATCTCGACAACACGCTTTATCCGGCAGCGTGCAATCTGTTTTCACAGGTATCCGACCTGATCGGGCAATATGTGCGCGACGCGCTGAAACTTGAGGCCGACGAAGCCTACCGCGTGCAAAAGGACTATTTCCATCGCTATGGCACGACCTTGCGCGGGCTTATGACCGAACATGAAATCGATCCGGCCGATTATCTTGCCAAGGTCCATGATATTGACCTGTCGGTGGTGGCACCGGCCCCCGATCTTGCCCGTGCACTTGATGATCTTCCGGGACGCAAACTGATTTTCACCAATGCGTCACGCGGCCATGCCGAACGGGTGATGGATCGTCTTGGCATTGCCGATCATTTCGAAACCATCTTTGACATCGTTGATGCGAAATATATCCCCAAGCCCAAACAGGAACCCTATGACCTGCTTTTGGCGCGCGACGGGGTTGATCCGACCCGTGCGGTCTTTTTTGAAGACATGGCGAAAAATCTTCTGCCCGCCAAGGATATGGGCATGACCACGGTCTGGGTGCATACCGATGTCGACTGGGCAAGGGATGGCCGCGATGATCCGCGCATTGATCATCACACCGATGATCTTGTTGGATTTTTGCGCGGCCTTAACAACGGTTCCTGACGATACCCAGCAGATGGTCGCAAACTGCGGCGGCAATCGCCCAATGCAATGATCGACGGCAGTGCCCGCCAGCGATGCATTTATGGTCGTTGCAGGATTGAGCTTGGCCCCCTGATCGGCTATGTCTATCGGCCATACGGGATCAGGAACGGAAATCTGCCTGAAACAGGCGTTTCTACGTAAACTGGCGGAGTTGACTTGCGCGCGCGCATTGACCATTCTCCGCCAACGCAATTTTGGCTGACCGCAAGGACCTTCGAAAAATGAACAGAACCGAGCTTGAAGGCGTGATCAACGTCGCCTGGGAAAACCGCGACGAGATCAACTCCGCCACCCAGGGTGAAATCCGCAAAGCCGTTGAGCAGGCGCTTGGCGCCATGGATTCCGGCGACCTGCGCGTTGCCGAAAAGACCAATGGCAAATGGGTTGTCAATCAGTGGGCGAAGAAGGCGGTTCTGCTGTCCTTCCGTCTCAATGACATGACCACCATCGCAGGCGGTCCCGGCGAAAACACCAACTGGTGGGACAAGGTCCCCTCCAAGTTCGAAGGCTGGGGCGAGGCCGAGTTTAAAAAGGCCGGTTTCCGCGCCGTTCCGGGCAGCATCGTGCGCCGTTCGGCCTATGTCGCACCGGGCACCGTTTTGATGCCGTCCTTTGTGAACCTTGGTGCCTATGTCGATACCGGCGTGATGGTCGACACCTGGGCAACGGTTGGATCCTGCGCACAGATCGGCAAGAACGTTCACCTGTCGGGTGGTGCCGGTATCGGTGGCGTGCTTGAGCCGCTTCAGGCCGGCCCGGTCATCATCGAAGACAACGCCTTTATTGGTGCCCGTTCGGAAATCGTCGAAGGTGTGATTGTCGAAGAAGGTGCTGTCATTTCGATGGGTGTCTTTATCGGCGCATCCACCAAGATCATCGACCGCACCACCGGCGAAACCTTTGTCGGTCGCGTACCGGCCTATTCCGTGGTTGTTCCAGGCAGCATTCCGGGCAAGCCGCTTCCAGATGGTACGCCGGGGCCGAGCCTCTATTGCGCGGTCATCATCAAGCGCGTTGATGAAAAGACCCGCTCGAAAACCTCGATCAACGAACTCCTGCGCGACTGATCTGCAACGCGCTTTAAGATCATGATATAAGGGGCGAAACAGAGGACTGTTTCGCCCCTTAATGCATATTTGTTCCTGTTTTGTTTCACGTGAAACAGAAAAATAGGCAAAAATTCCTATTATCGTCTGACACCCAAAGACTAAGAGAATGCCAATGTCGACCGCCCTTGAACTTGCACAATCCCTGATCCGCTGCCCGTCGGTAACACCTGCCGATGAAGGCGCGCTTGATGTGTTGCAAAAGGCGCTGGAGGCACGGGGATTTAAGTGCACGCGCAAGGTCTTTGATGGTGATGGCAGTGATGCGATCGATAACCTTTATGCCCGTCTGGGGACCAAGGGGCGCAATTTCTGTTTTGCCGGGCATACTGATGTCGTTCCCGCTGGCGATGTTGCCGCCTGGACCGTTGATCCGTTCGGGGGCGAAGTCAAAGACGGCCGTCTGTTTGGCCGCGGTGCGGTGGACATGAAAACCGGCATTGCCTGCTTTGTTGGTGCGGTTGACGCGTTCCTTGCTGCCCATCCGGATTTTGATGAAAGCATCTCTTTCCTGATCACGGGCGACGAAGAAGCCGACGCGATCAACGGCACGGTCAAGCTGGTTGAATGGTGCGATCAGCAGGGCGAAAAGTTCGATTGCTGCATCGTCGGCGAACCGACCAACCCGAAATATCTGGGCGAGATGATGAAGGTTGGCCGCCGTGGCTCCATCACCGGCTGGCTGACGGTTTATGGCGCACAGGGCCATGTCGCCTATCCGCATCTGGCCGACAACCCGGTGCCACGCATGATCAAGACGCTTGATGTGCTTAATTCTCGCGCGCTTGATCAGGGCACCGATCACTTCCAGCCCAGCAACCTTGAAATCACCACGGTTGATGCCGGAAACACCGCGACCAACGTGGTGCCGGCCAAGGTCAGTGCGGCGTTCAACATCCGCTTTAACGATCAGCATAAGGGTGCGGATCTTAAAAAGTGGATTGAGGATGTCTGCGCCGAGCATGCTGGCGCGCACGATCTAAAGGTCAAGATTTCTGGCGAGGCGTTCCTGTCCAATCCGGGCAAGCTCGCCAACCTGATCGCCGATGCCTCGGAAAAAATCACCGGCAAGCGGCCTGAAATGAGCACGACTGGCGGCACATCCGATGCACGCTTCATCCAGAAATACACCGAGGTCGCCGAATTCGGTCTGGTCGGGCAAAGCATGCACAAGGTCGATGAACACGCCATGGTCGATGACATCGAAAACCTCACAAGAATTTACAGTGAAATTCTGTCCGGTTATTTTACGACTTCGTGATTAAAGAAGACGTGTTTCCTTTTTCTGATTTTTTGGATTTTCGGACATGACTGGTACATCGCAACAGCCCCCAAAGACCAAAAGTCTGGAAGTGGGAGACTTTGTCCCCAAGATTGTGCTCCCCGATACCACGGGGGAAAGCATCGACCTGACCTACCAGCTCATTGCCGGAAACACTTTGGCCTTGTGGTTTTTTGATGAAAAACCCGGCAAGGCCGAGTGGGAGAAAATTGATCAGCTTCGTGATGCGACCGCAGATGCCGAAGTGCTGCATTTCATCGTAATTGGCGGAAAGAAAAGCCCGAAGAAATCTGGCAAATCCAGCGCGAAGGCAACCGAGCTTTTTGATGCGGAAAACAAGTTGCGCATGCTATTTGCCTGTGCTGGCGGCAGTGTTGCCCTGATCGATCCCAACCATCGTCTAAGCAAAATCGGCTCGATATCGGAACTTGATGATCTGATCGCAGCCTGCAATGCAATTGCGGCACAAACTGCCCCGGAACCGGCATCCTATCAGGCACCGGTTCTGGTGATGAAGGATGTGCTTGAACCCGAGCTGTGCGCTGACTTGCTGGCTTACTGGGAGGCCGGTGAAAAGAAGGCTGATGGGGTATCTCAAGGTGATATTGGCAGCAACATCGCAAAGGCCAATATCAAGAAACGCAACGACGTGGTCCTGCTTGATGAAGGGCTTTTCAATCGGGTTAAAACCCGGCTTGTTAAGCGCCTGATGCCGGAACTGATGAAGGTATTCCATTTCAAGACTGCCAGTATGGAAGCCTTGCGTATCGGGTGCTATGACTCAGCCAATCAGGGGCATTTTGGCCGCCACAGAGACAATCGCACCGCCTTCACAGCCCATCGAAGATTTGCGGTATCTCTGAACCTGAACCCGATTGATTACGAAGGTGGTCAGGTGCGCTTCCCGGAATATGGCCGGGCAGTTTATGCGCCGCCGCCCGGTGGTGCTGTCGTATTTTCATGTTCGCTTTTGCATGAAGCATTGCCGGTTACCAAGGGTCGGCGATTTGCAATTTTCACCTTCCTGACAGACGAGGCCGGCGCGCTGGCCGAGCAAAAAATGATGGCTGAACGCAAAAAGCAAATCACCCCGCTTGCAATGAAATAGTCACGAGATCTCGGCAGCTATTTCGCAATTGCTGTCGCCAGATGTTGATGACGGGAGCGCGAAATACTTTCCCGACTTGCCGCGAGGATATCCTCGGCCGTCTCGTGATCGACCGCACGGCTCAGAACGACCGCACCGACCAGCATCGCCAGCATCGATGTGGCTTCGGTGCGGTAACCATCAGGAACATCTGGAAGCACGGACGCACCGTCAACCGGGACGGGCTTGTCCATACCCGGAACACCGTCTTCCTTTGCCAGTTTCCAGGCAAGCTTGCCCGATGCCTGCTCAATCAGTTTTGAAAACGCTGCACGTGCCTGATCGCCGGAACGTGAGACCTCGGATGACAGGGTCGGCAGGGCACATCCAAGTTCGGGGTTATCGATATGGACCCGTGACAGATAGAGTTCGGCAAAGGATGTCACCCAGTCGCTTCCGGACAGCTCGGCCTTGCGCAATTTTGCCAGCACCGGCGATGACAAAAGCGACATGCCGTTTTCAACGCAGGCAACAAACAGGGCTTCCTTGTTCTTGAAGTGGGCATAAAACCCGCCGCGGGTCAGCCCGGCCGCAGCCATGACCTGATCAATCGTGACATTTTCAAACCCGTGCTTTTTAAACAGCGCACTTGCCGCATTGACGATGCGAATGCGGGTTTTGGGCTTGTGCGTCGGCGCATAGGGCATTTCGAACTCCACCAGGTAATCAGCACGTCATCGGATGTTTGGATCGGACGACAGATCGACCATGACACATTCTGATAATATGTTCTTGAACATATTATGGGGGACGTAATCCTGTCTGCAAGTTCACCGAACAAAAGGGTCTTGCCATGTCGGATGTCACAATTATCGGAATGCCGCGTAGTAACCTGACACGCACGGTTCGCATTGCCTGTCTGGAAAAGGAAATACCGTTTACGTTCAGCAGCCGGAATGTCCAGCCACCCGGCCATCCGGCAACACCGGAACTGTTGCGCAACAACCCGTTTGGCAAGGTGCCGGTTCTGACCCACGGACCGTTCGTGCTTTATGAAACCGCCGCCATTTGCCGCTATATTGATGATAATTTCCCCGGGCCGTTATTGCGCCCGGTGCATGCCGAAAAAGCGGCCCGGATGAACCAGTGGATCAGTATCGCCATGACCCGGCTTGACCCGGACATCATCCGTAATTTCGTTATTCCGATGTTTTTTGCCGATGATGTCAAACGTCGTGACCCGGCATTTACCACCCGTATGAACGAAATGGCGGACCGCATCCGTCATGATCTTTCTGTCCTTGATGCTGCTTATGGCGATGGCTGGGTTTGTGGTGACCGTTTCACCATTCCCGACATGATGATCATGCCAATGATCCATTATCTGAACGCCATGCCGGGCGGCCCGGAAATATTGGCAAGCGCGCCCAATGTCGCCGATGCCTTTGCGCGTTTCAAGGCGCGAAGTTCTGCGGCCCAGACCGACCCGCTTTTGCCAGAAAAGCTTTTGAAATCAGCCTGAAAATTGTACCGCCACCCTGACGTTTCTCCCGTCAGGGTATTCAGCCACCACGGATGGGAACAACTCCCCCGCCTCCCCCTTGCCTTGGGTGACGTTCCTGTTTGTGGTGGCTGCTTTTTTGGGATTTTTATGGCGTCCAGGTGATCGGCACATAGCCCGGAACCGCCGTCATCCGGTCAAGCCAGGCGCGAATGCCGGGATAGGGTGCCAGACTGATTTTGCCAAGCTCGGCCCGGTGCGTGTAGGCATAAAGTGAGATATCAGCGATGGTAAGCGCGTCGCCCACCAGCCAGTTATGACCGGAAAGACGCTTTTCCATCAGATCAAGCGCACGCTTGGCCCCTGCCTGTTTCATCGGTCCGAGAATATCGGCATGTTCCGGCAGGCCCTTGATCGCATACCAGGAAATCAGAACAGCGACGTTCGGTTCATGGTCATACTGTTCAAAGAACAACCAGCTCATCATATCGGCCCGGTCATAGGCATCCTCGGGGATGAAATTGGTGCCTTCGGCCAGATAGATCAGAATGGCGTTGCTTTCAGCAAGGCTCCTTCCGTCATCAAGGACAAGGGCCGGAATTTTGCCGTTCGGGTTGACCTTTTCAAGGTATTCGGGCGTGCGGGTTTCGCCTTTCATGATGTCACGTTCGACATATTCAAACGGTTGACCCAGCATGGATAGCAGCAAACGGACTTTATAGCCGTTACCCGACATCAAATAGTCGTTCAAAATCATCAGACTCATCCTTGTGGCATATGCATCAAAAGCATTCGCGTTACAGCATTGGCCGGCCGGGTTTGATATTTGCCGCTGGATCGCAATCGGACAATCGAATAGTTTTGACCCTATTGTTCAAAATTCCTGATCAATTTTTCTGATCAAAGGAGAAGCCATGGATTCCGATCTTCTTCGAAGCTTTGTCGCCTTTGCCGAATGCGGCAGCTTCAACCGTGCCGCAGACCGGATCGGTCGCACGCCATCGGCCTTTTCCATGCAGATGAAGCGGCTTGAAGAACTGGTCGACAACAAGCTGTTTGAACGCGACGGACGCAACGTTCAACTGACCCACGAAGGCATCACCTTTGTCGGCTATGCCAGACGGATCCTGAGCCTGACGGATGAGGCGATGGGACAATTGCGTTCGCAGGAAGAAAGCCGTCCGATCCGCATCGGCTGCCCGGATGATTACGCGCAAAAGATTTTGCCAATTGTTCTGCGCGCCATAAGTGCGGTGCATCCACAGGCGCGCTTTTTCGTGTCGGTCAATCCGACGATCCTGCTGCGCCGGATGCTTGATCAGGGGGAGCTTGATCTGTCGATCATCAGCCGGTCGGAAAAAGGTGAAGAGGGATATTTCCTGCGCCATGAACTTGGGGTCTGGGTGACATCGGCAGTTCATGAGCAGCACCTTCTTGATCCGCTGCCGCTTGTTCTCCCGGCCGAAGATTGCAAGTTTCATGCATGGGCGATTGACGCCTTTTCGAAATCCAACCGGCCCTTCACGCTTTATGCGACCTCGCGGCAGGCGGCCTCGATGCTGCATCTGGTCCGCGATGGTTTGGGTGTTGCCGCCCTTGCCTCCGCCAGTGTGACCGATGAATTCAAAATCCTTGATGCGCGGGACGGATTTCCGCCACTGCCAGCCGTCGGTGTCGCTGTCATGCTGGCCGAAGAAGCCCATCCGCTGGTCAATCGCCAGCTTGCCGGTGCGATCCAGGAATATGTCACCCATCATCTTGATGATGACTTGACCAGACCGGCCGCAAGCTGATTGGATGCGCCCCGCGTCGTTTTACCTGTCACCAGCCCGGATAAGATCACCCGCATGACCGCCAAGTCCCGCCTGAATATCTGTACGACCTGCACGTCCTCCACCGCCAGCGCACCAAGTGATCCGCGTGATGGTCAGACGCTTTTTGAGCGCATTCAGGAAATCTGTGCCACGCGCGATCTGCCGTTTGAGGTGAAACCGGTTGAATGCCTGACCAACTGCAAGTCTGGCTGTTCGGTCGCGCTGAACGGATCGGGTAAATGGGGATATGTTTATGGCAATGTTGATCCCGACAGCATGGTCGAGGATCTCTGTGAACTGGCGTCAAAATATGCCGAAAGTGAAAAGGGCATTGTTGCCTGGCGCGAACGGCCAGATGCCCTGCGGCGCAATGTTATTGCCCGCATCCCGCCGATCGAGTAGCAGATGCGGTCGGGGCTTGGCGCAGGACTTTGGTCATTGCCTAGCCAGACAGACCGATGTGAAGTTGCTGCCACAGGCGTTCGACCTCGCCAGTGGATTGCAGTTTCGCAATCAATTGATTGAAGTGTTCAAGCGGGATCGACGATCCGGCTGACAGCACCGCCACCAGATCATGGACGGCATCGGGTTGATCTGAAATCACAAGGCTTTCGCGCAAGGATGGATAATCAACAAACCGGGCGGCCAGAAAGCCCGCCGAGACAATCCCAATCGGGGCTTCCCCGGCCAGAAGTCCGTCAAGGACCTCTTGCTCGTTATAGCGCAGCAAAACATCAAAGTTCTGGCGCAGATATTCCGGATCCGCGTTGAAATCGGCAAATCCGTAATGGAACCCCAAGACGCACAGGATCGGATGATTGGTCACATTCGACAGCAGGCTTTGGATGTCATCGCGTCCAGCCAGAGTTAGATAAAGATCTTTTTCCTGAACAATGGGTTCGGAAAAGCGAACATCAAATTCCAGCCACTCCCATTGTGAACTTTCCAGCAGAACAAGGTCCACATCACCACCGGTTACGGCCTGATAGCGTCTCCGCGATGAGGTTTCTGCAAGTTCAAACACATATTCGTCCTGCAAATCGTTCAGAAGTCTGATCAGGTGCAGAACCATGCCCTGAGGCTCGCCATCCTCATAGAAATAGACCACGCCATATTCATACGCACCGACCTTGACGGGGATCCGTTCATGGGCCTTTGCGGCCGTTACTGCGAACAAAATCGCAAGCAAACAGACAGCAACGCCGGTTACACCCAAATCACGTAGAAAACGTATCGCTACCAAAGCTTTTTCCTGAATACCGATCATCACCCAGTACAGCGATGCCGTATCACCAGGATGGTGACAAAGGCCTCTTTGTTTCTATATGTGGCCGGCGCACCAGTTTTCCAGAAGGAAGCGTGCGATAGATATCGGACGCGGCAGGTTGATACCTTTTTCGGGCAGGTTTGGCACATCGTCGCGATGCACCCACATCGCAAACTCGATTTCTTCGTTATCGGGCAAAAGGTCTGTTGTTTCGGCCTCGGCGACAAAGCCAAGCATCAAGGAACCCGGAAACGGCCAGGGCTGGGATGCGACATATTGCGGGCGTTTGATCCGGACACCGACTTCTTCGAACACTTCACGCGCGACCGCCTGTTCAAGGGTTTCGCCTGGTTCGACAAACCCCGCCAGAACCGACACCATGCCGGGCAAAAATTGCGGCGACCGTGCAAGCAACACATGATCCTGATGATGGATCAACATGATGACGGCCGGATCGGTGCGCGGGAAATGCGATTTGCCACAATCCGGGTTGCTGCATTGCAGACGATAGCCCGCCTCTGCCACCACATTCGGATGGCCGCACGCGCCACAGAACTGGTGCCCCTGATGCCAGTTGAAAATCGCACGTGCCTGTGCGGCAAGGGCGGCCTCATCCACCGAAAGATTGGCCATGCGGGTGCGCATATCGCCAAAACCACCACCGAGTTTGCGGATCGCCTCGTCACGATCTGTCACCACCGCGGCAATATCGACCGCAATCACTGGCCCGCTTTCATCACGACCAAGATAAATCCACTGCCCGCGATGAAGATCAACATCCAGATGCGGAACCGCCGGGGCGCCCAGCACCACCAGTTCATGGGCGTCCATATCCTCCGGCCAGGCAAAAAGCGGATCACCGGCATGGCAAATCAGGATGCGCAGCGACTCCTCGGCCAACAGAACCTGTTGCCAGTCTTCGCGTTTGCGCAAAACCGCATCGCGATCAAGATCAACGGATTCATAAAACAGCCTGTGCATGGTGGTCACTTTCTTGAAATTCTGATGCGGAATATATCGGGCAAGCCCATGGGATCGCCGACATTTCCTGTGGTGACGGAGCATGACATTAACGTGGGTGAGGATCGGTCAAAAGCCACGATTGCTTGATAACAGAAAAAATCCCAGCCAACCCTTGCGTTTTATGGACGCTTGCGCGATATAGGGGGCGAGAGGCTGGCAGTGGACGGACCGCTCGCCAACCCGGTCAGGACCGGAAGGTAGCAGCCGTAACGAGTTTTTCCGGGTCGCTGCTCAGTCTCTCACCCTTCAAACCCTCCCATTGAAATTGCTGATATTTTCTTTGCCACTGACATTGATGGGCAGATGGTTTTTTGCATGGGAACTTTCCCAAGTTTGTGTGGGAAATATCCCACTTGGTCTTTCCCATAGGGCTTCGAAGCTGCTAAAACCGAATGAGAATTAAAACAGTCCGGACCGGATGAATGAGCGAGCAGATCGAGACCGCCAGCGAAACGGCACCAGAAGGTGACACGGTGACAGACAGTAACGTCACGGACACAACCGCGCCCGTCACCACGGCCGAGCCAGAAAGCAAAAGCGAGTATCAGGTTCTTGCGCGGAAATACCGCCCGAAATCCTTTGATGAACTGATCGGCCACGGGCCGATGGTCAAGACGCTGTCAAACGCGCTTGAAAGTGGCCGCCTTGCGCATGCTTTCATCCTGACCGGTGTGCGCGGGATTGGTAAAACCACGACGGCGCGTATCATTGCGCGTGCGCTGAACTGCATTGGCGCAGATGGCAAGGGCGGTGCGACGATCGAGCCGTGTGGTGTGTGTGAGCATTGCCGCGCGATTGCCGAAGACCGCCATGTTGACGTTCTGGAAATGGATGCGGCGTCGCGGACCGGCGTTGATGACATTCGCGAACTGATCGAAGGTGTTCGTTATCGCCCGACGTCGGCACGCTACAAGATCTACATCATCGACGAAGTGCACATGCTTTCGAAAAGTGCGTTTAACGCGCTTTTGAAAACGCTTGAAGAACCGCCAGAGCATGTGAAATTCATCTTTGCCACCACCGAGATCCGCAAAATCCCGATCACGGTCCTGTCGCGCTGTCAGCGCTTTGACTTGCGCCGCGTGCAGACCGATGAACTGGCCGCGCACTATAGCCGCATCGCCGGGCTTGAAAATGCCGAGATCGAAGAAGAAGCCGTCACCCTGATCGCGCGTGCCGCCGATGGGTCGGTCCGTGATGGCATGAGCTTGCTTGATCAGGCAATCTCGCATGGTGCTGGCAAGGTCACCACCCAGCAGGTGCGTGACATGCTGGGTCTTTCGGACCGGTCACGCATATTCGACTTGTTTGATCACACCATGAAGGGCGAGATTAACGAGGCGCTGGAACTTCTTGGCGCGCAATATGCCCTTGGTGGTGATCCGCCGGTGATGTTGCATGATATGCTTGATCTGACCCATTGGCTGACACGCGTGAAGCTGTCGCCTGATGCCGCCAATGATCCCGGCGTGTCACAGATCGAACGCGAACGCGGCAAGGAAATTGCCGCCAAGCTTGCGATGCCGCAATTGACCCGCGCCTGGCAGATGTTGCTTAAGGGCCTTGAAGAAACGCGCATTGCGCCATCACCGATTCAGGCCGCTGAAATGATCCTGATCCGCCTGGCCTATGCCGCGGAAATGCCACCGCCCGGTGACCTGATCAAGAAGCTGCGTCAGGACATGAACAATGCCGGTAACGGCGGCGGCGCGCCACAAGGTGGCGGCAATGGCGGCGGTAGTGGTGGCCCGGGACCGCGCATGCAGGTTGTTAATGGCGGCGGCGGTGCAGCCGCCGTTGCCCAGCGCCGACCTGATCCGCTGGGCGAACCCGAACAGGTCGAACAGCCAGTCTATGCCAAGATGCCCGAAACGTTCGAAGAAGTTGCCGAGTTGCTTGGCAAGGACCGGGAAACCACCGGCCTTTCGATGCAGGTCAAAAACTATATGCATCTGGTGAAGTATGAGCCGGGTCGCATTGAATTTCGCCCGGCACGCGGGGCGGGGTCGGACCTTTCGACCAAGCTGATCAAGGCGCTGAATGGCCTGACCGGTCATCGCTGGCTGGTAAGTGTGTCGGAGCGCGAAGAAGGGGCACCGACCCTTAAGGAACAGGAACTTGAAGCCCTTGAACAGCGCAAGGCAGATGCCTCGCAAGATCCGCTGGTCAGGGCCATTCTGGATGGTTTACCAAAAGCCAAAATCGTTGCCGTCCATCTGCCACCCGGCCAGGAAAATGCCGAGGGCGAAGAGGACGAAAGCGGTTCCGTATATGACGACGCATTTTATCTCGAAGGAGACGACGAGCTATGAAGAACCTTGCAGGGATGCTGAAACAGGCCCAGCAGATGCAGTCCAAAATGCAGGAAATGCAGGAAGGACTGGTTGAACTTGAAATCGAAGGCCAGTCCGGTGCGGGCATGGTCAAGGTGATGCTGAATGGCAAAGGCGAAATGCGCGGCCTTTCGCTTGATAAAAGCATCGTTGACCCGAACGACACCGAAGTCCTCGAAGACCTGATTGTGGCCGCCTATAACGACGCCAAGGTCAAGGTCGAGGCCGCCGTTCAGGAAAAGATGAAAGACGTCACCGGCGGCATGAACCTGCCGGAAGGCTTCAAACTGCCGTTCTGATCTTTCATCGGACACGCGATAAAATTCGTACTTTTAATGTACGCGGCAAAGGGTGGCGTTGCGCCGCCCTTTGTTTTTGATACAAGCTAACTATCAGAAAACACCACACACGGGGTCATTATGACCGGACGGGAAATTGAAAATCTGATCAAGCTGCTTTCGCGTCTGCCCGGACTTGGGCCGCGTTCGGCACGGCGTGCGGTCTTGCAGATGCTCAAAAAGCCTGAAACATTGATGATCCCGCTGGCAGATGCGCTGCATTCCACGGCGGAGGTCATGACGACCTGTTCGAATTGCGGCAATATCGATGTCACCGACCCTTGCCATATCTGTGCAGACCAAAACCGCGGCACGGACATCATCTGTGTGGTCGAGGAAGTCCAGGATCTTTGGGCGCTTGAGCGCGGGGCATCGTTTAAGGGCAAGTATCATGTGTTGGGCGGGACGCTGTCGCCGCTTGATGGTGTTGGCCCGGATGACCTTAAAATCGATCAGCTGGTCAACCGCGTGCGCGAAAACGCTGTGTCCGAGGTCATCCTTGCCACCAATGCCACGGTCGATGGTCAGACCACAGCACATTACATCACCGAACGGCTGATCGAAACCGGGGTCAAGGTCACCCGCCTTGCCCATGGCGTGCCGGTGGGCGGTGAGCTTGATTATCTTGATGATGGCACACTGGCGGCCGCATTGCGCTCAAGAAGCTCGGTCTAAACAGCAATCATTCAGACAGAAAAAAGGGCAGCCATGAGCTGCCCTTAATTATTTTCACAATTACTGTGTCGTAATTATTCAAACCTTCTGAGGTCAGAATTACAGTATTCTGCCACAGCCGGATTGAATAATTCAGAGCCTTTTTCAGGCAGCCTTGATCTTTTCCGCAGCAAGGCGGGTTGCCAGCTCATAGCCATAGGCACCGGCACCTGCCATCACCGCATCGGCGACCGAGCTGATCCAGCTGGTATGGCGGAATTCCTCACGCGCGTGCGGGTTGGAAATATGCAGCTCGATGATATAGCCCTCAAAGGTCTTGAGCGCGTCATGGATCGCAACCGAGGTATGGGTATAGGCACCGGCATTGATGATCAGGGCGGCTGATTTGGTGCGGGCCTCGTGGATCATGTCGATGATCGCACCTTCATGGTTGGACTGGCCAAACCGCACCGAAACGCCAAGCTCCTTGGCAAGGGCACTGCATTTTTCCTCGATCGAGGCCAGCGTGTCATAGCCGTAAATTTCCGGCTGGCGCTGTCCCAGAAGGTTCAGGTTCGGTCCGTTGATGACTAGAATTTCCTGCACGCTCATTTCCTTGTTCCCGCCTTTATGCGCTTGGTGCCCTGTGGTTATTTCGCCGCATCGTTACGACGGTTCATGCGCGTCTGTGACGCAAGCCGGATCGGCGCATTGGCCGCCCCGAAGCCACGATACGCGCGACGCTCGACCAATTCAAAGAAGAAACGGTTGGCGAAGGTACGCGTATAGGCCTGATAATATTCACCTTCATCATCACGATCATAGAGAATATTACGTGCGCGCAAACGATCAAGCAGTTCCGGCTCCAACCCAAACCGTGCTTCGATATCGTCATAATAGTTTTCCGGGATCGGCAGGATTTCAACGCCATGTGCCATGCAATAATCCACCGAGGCAAAGATATCGTCGCTGGCAAAGGCCAGATGCTGCACACCGCTGCCAAAGAACTCGTTGAGGAACTGGGAATGCTGGGTATGCGGGCTTTGCGAGCCATTGAGGATCAAACGCACCGCATCGCTTTGCACCACCTGACTTTGCACAAGCCCGCCCGGATCCGGGATATCAAGGGTCGGCATTTTGCCGAGATCAAAGATCGAGGTGAAATACAAAAGCCAGGTCAGCATTTCCTCATACTGCATCGAGTATGACACATGATCGACCTTGCGAAGTTTTGCCTTT
Organism: Thalassospira sp. CH_XMU1458; assembly: GCF_037027205.1. NCBI lineage: Bacteria > Pseudomonadati > Pseudomonadota > Alphaproteobacteria > Rhodospirillales > Thalassospiraceae > Thalassospira > Thalassospira sp. CH_XMU1458. The sequence goes on from NZ_JAYMDW010000001.1 coordinate 64,508, forward strand.
CCGGCGTCAGCGTAAGCACCCTTTTCGGGTTCAAACTCGACATCCCAGATGCGCGAAAGCTCGCTATGGTCATCAAGGAAATAAACAAGGCTGCCGCCGACACCCCGGATGGCCGGCATTTCAATTTCGCCTTCGCCAACCGCCTGACTGAAGGGGGCTGCCAGCAAAGATTGCGCGCGATCCATCGTTGCCTTGGCGTCATCGACCTTAAGCCCGACCGCACAGACCGACGGGCCATGCACGATGTTATAGGAATGCGCAAAGCCATCCTTGTCGCAATTGATCACAAGGTTGATGTCACCCTGTTTCCACCATGTCACCGCCTTGGTCTTGTGACTGCCGCGCTTTTCAAAGCCAAGGGCAGCGAACAGTGTCGCAAGCTTTTCGGCGTTTTCTTCCTCGACCGCGAACTCGACAAAGCCGACTTCCTTGGCATGCGCCTTGGGCGGCAGGGCCGTGCCCTTCTCACCAACCTGAACGCCTTCGATGCCGTCGCCGAGATAGATCAGGGAGCGCAAACCATCCTTGGCCACGTTCTTGGTCGAGCTTGAGCGGAACTGATCGTTGAAAATCTCAAGCGACAGCGGCCCGTCATAGCCGGTCATGGCAAGGTTGCGCATGAACTCACCGAGCGGGAAGTCCCCCTGCCCCGGGAAGCAGCGGAAATGGCGGCTCCAGGACAGGGCATCCATTTCAAGGATCGGCGCATCGGCCACCTGCACGAGGAAAATCTTGTCGCCCGGGATCGATGAAATCGCATCGAGCGGCACCTTGCGCGCCATGATGTGGAAGGTATCAAGCACCAGACCAACATTCGGGTGATTGGCGCGCCGCACGACTTCCCAGCTGTCGCGATAGTCGCTGATATGCTTGCCCCATGAAAGGGCCTCGAACGCGACACGCAAGCCCCGTTTGGCGGCACGATCGCCAAGCTCTGCCAGGTCCTTGGCGGCGCGATCAAGCCCGCCCAATGATTGCGGGGAGACGTTCGAACAAACCATCAATAGGTCTGTGCCCAGTTCTTCCATCAGGTCAAACTTGCGCTCGGCGCGCTCAAACGCGCGGGTGCGCTGGGGTTCGGGCATGCCTTCGAAATCGCGGAACGGCTGGAAGGTGACCAGTTTCAGACCCAGATCACGGATCGTTTTGCCAACATCTTCCGGCGATCCGTCAAAGGACAGAAGGTCATTTTCAAAAATCTCGACCCCGTCAAAGCCGGCAGCGGCAATGGCATCGAGTTTTTCCTGAAGATCGCCTGACAGTGAAACTGTGGCAATTGAGGTCAGCATTTTATCCCTCCGGGATGCATGTGGGGCACCGGCACATTCACAGAAGGATGCTGCAATCGCGGGGCGTACCCCGCGCGCAGATCAATGCTGTGAACGGCGCCGATAGGTTTCGATATGGTCGGTCAGTTTGGCAATCGCGCCATCCAGATCCCGTGCAAGCGACAGCTCACAGATTTCGCGATGCTCATCGATGATTTCCTGGGCACGGAAACCATGGGTTTTGAGTTCGATCACCACATAGCGGCGGAACTGATCGAAAATCTCGTGGTGCAGGCGCATATGCAGGTTCGACCCACAGGCCGAAATCAGCGCCTGATGAAATTCGCGGTCATACTGGCTCCAGCGCACGGTCAGTTCGCGGCTGTCACGGTCAAGCATCTGCTTTTCAACAGTGGAAAGCTTGTGATGGGCGGCCGCAACCCGGGCTTCCCATTCAACGTCGCCATGCTTGATCGAGGCCGCCAGACCATCGCGTTCAAGCAACAGTCGCATCGCCGTCAGTTCCATGAAGTTCGACGGCGATGTTTCAACAACACGGAAGCCCTTCTGGCCTTCGACAAACACAAAGCCCGACGCCACCAGACGATTAAGCACTTCACGCAGCGTGTTGACCCCGACGCTATAACGTTCGCGCAGCGCCTCGAGCTTAAGCTTCACGCCCGGCTGCAATTCGCCATACAAAATGTCATCGCGAATTTCGTTATAGACTGTCTCGGCAACGGTACTGCTGCTCATGGTCTTGGTCCCCTAGCCTGTCAATGCCTCGGGATAGGCATTGAAGTATTCGTCCCTCGCAGCGTCGGCATCAATCTCTGCCCCGCTGAAAACTTCAAATGCTTCAATACCCTGAAAGAAGAAGAGTTCAAAGCCGGTCATGACGTCGATCCCCGATTTGGCCGCAGCGCGCAGGAAGGCGGTTTGAACCGGGGTATAGACCGCATCAAACGCCCATTTCTGTCCACCAAACAGATCGGTATCAAACGGGCAGCCGGGATACTGGTTCATGCCAACCGGCGTGCAGTTGATCAAACCATCGGACGCGCGCACCGCATCAGAAAGGTCATCTTCACCGACAAAGGCCGCATTGGCATTGGCCGCAACAAGGGTTGCCACCAGTTCTTCACCGCGCGCGGCATCCTTGTCATGGATCAGGATCTTGTCCGCACCAAGCCCGCGCAGGCCAAACGCCGTGGCAAGGCCGACACCACCCGCCCCCATCTGCAAAACGGTTCCCGGCTTGGCATCGCCGAACTGTTTTTGATAGCCGCGCATGAAGCCGACAAAGTCGGTGTTATCCCCACGCCAGCCATCTTCGCGGAAGACAACGGTGTTTACCGAGCCCAGGGCTTCGGGCAGGCGTTTGCGCGGGGTGATCAGTTTGCGCGCACTTGTTTTGTACGGATGGGTCACATTGACCCCGGCATAGCCGGTTTCCGCACAGGTAGTCAGCTGCTTGATCAGGTCAAAATCCTTGATCACATCGCTGTCAAGATAGTCGTACGTGACATCCATACCGCACATACGGCCCAGCAATACGTGCAGTCGTGCCGACTGGCTCCGCGAAATGCCTTTACCAATAAGACCGAGTTTCAACATGGACAGGTATCCTAAAATCCAAACAGATCGGGCAAGAACGTAACGATGCCCGGTACAAAGGTGATGATCAGCAACACCGCCAGTTCAACGATAAAGAACGGCATGATCGCGCGGATCATTCGGGCCATACCGACGCCCGCAATCGCATCCGCAACAAACAAGCACAATCCCATCGGCGGCGTAATCAGGCCGATCATCAGGTTAAAGATCACGATGATCCCGAAATGGGTCGGATCAATGCCAAGGCTGATCGCGATCGGATGCAGGATCGGCACCAGCACCAGCATCGCAGCAATCCCTTCAAGCACCAGACCAACCGCCAAAAGCATCAGGTTGATCAGGATCAGGAAGGTGACCGGGCTGTCGACATAGCCCAGAACGAACTTGCTGACGGTCTGTGGAATACCGGCAAAGGTCATGAACCAGTTTGCCGCCGCCACCGTTGCCATGATGATCAGGATGCTTGATGAATCGCGCATCGCACCTGCGAAAATTGCCGGCAGATCGCCCGGTTTCAGTTCCCGGAATACGAACAGGCCAACAACCAGTGCATAGAACACAGCAAAGCTTGCCGCCTCGGTCGGGGTGACGATGCCAGCAAGGATCGAGCCGATGACAAAGACCGGCATGAACAGCGGAATAAGGCCGTTCCAGATCGCCTTGAGCTTCTCGCCCATATTCATGCGTTCGCGCGGCTTGGCGTGGTTTTTGACAAAGAAGCGCACATAAACCGACAACGCAATCGCCAGCAAAACACCGGGCACAATCCCGGCAAGGAATAAGGCCGGCACCGACACATTGGTGGTGATCAGCGCATAGATAATCACCGGAATGCTGGGCGGAATGATCGGACCGATGACCGATGATGCAGCCGTCAGGGCGGCGGCAAAATCACGCGGATAGCCTTCCTTTTCCATCGACGGAATAAAGATACGGCCAATTGCGGATGTATCAGCAACCGCAGATCCCGAAAGACCGGCAAAGATCACCGAGGACCAGATATTGACCTGGGCAAGACCGGCCTTGGCATGGCCTACAAGTGCATTGGCCAGATTGATCACACGCGATGTGATGCCACTGGCATTCATCAACTCGCCGGCCAGAACAAACAGCGGAATGGCAAGAATGGTAAAGCTGTCCATCCCGGCAAAAATACGCTGCGGCAGAAGATCAATGCCAAACGTGCCGGTACTGATATAGGCGACAATGCCAAGCGCGATCGCAAAGGCAACCGGTGCACCGATCGCAAGCAGTGCCAGAAGGGTGACGCCGGTAATCATGCTTCACCCCCGGTGGAATTCTTATTCAGACAAGATGCAAGGCGCAAAATGGCGGCAATCACCAGACAAACACCACCAACAGTGATGGCGATTTGCGCCCAATACATCTGAATGCCGATGCCCGAGGCAACAATACCGCCGCGCTTGGCGGCAAATACATAACCTGCATAGGCAAGGATACCGCCCAGCACCAGCGTCGCGGCATCAACAATGATTGCGAGCTTGCGGCGGCTGCGTGCGGGAATGGTATCAACAACAATGCTGAAAGTGATCTGGGTACCCTGCAGATAGGCATAGGCCACACCGAACATGCAGCCATAGATCATCGCGTATTTCGCGATTTCTTCGCTCCATTGCAGCGGGGAAGAAAACAGATATCGGCTGACACTGCCGGCAAAAACGACACCAAAAACAATTAGGATACTTAATCCCGAAAGTCCGGCGAGCAAACGCTTGTAAGCATTCTCGGTGCGTTGCATGGGTTCCCCCGGATCGCTCTGAAAATTATTATGCTTTTATAAGCACGGTGGCGGGAAAAAAGGGCAGGTCAGGCGCAAGGAGGAGCACCCGACCCGCCAAACACCGATTACATTGAAGCTTCAGCTTCGGAAACGGCAGTTTGCAGTTTTTCGATCCATGCAGCATCGATCTCGCCCGAAAGCCATTCGATGACTGCCGGCTGAGCGGCATCACGGAACATCTTGAGCTGTTCGGCGGTCGGCGTGGTTACTTCCATGCCTTCCTCTGCCAGTTTGGCAACGCCTTCGGCAGAGTTGAACTGCTGAACCGCACGGCCAACGTTCGATGCAACACCGGCTGCGCGACGCAGAAGTGCCTGATCAGCCTCGGAAAGGTTCTGATAGATTGCTTCGTTGATCACGATGAAGTCGGTGCCATACACGTGACGGTCAAGCGTCAGGTATTTCTGCATTTCATAGAACTTGTTGGCATAGATCACGCTGATCGGGTTTTCCTGACCGTCCACCGTGCCGGTGGTCAGTGCGGTCGGAACTTCCGGCCACGGAATCGGGGTCGGTTCGCCACCAAGTGCCTTGACCATTTCCACGAACAGCGGAACGGTCATGACGCGAATTTTCAAGCCTTCCATGTCTTTCGGCTCGGAAATTGCGCGCTGGGAGTTGGTGAAGTTACGGAAACCGGTTTCACCATAGGCCAGCGTACGCAGACCGGTTTTTTCCAGGCAGTGCGCGGCAAGTTCCTTGCCGAAATCACCATCCAGAACGTTCCAGGCAACGTTGGCATTCGGGAAAACATAAGGGATATCAAGAACGGCTGCCTCAGGGCAGACCTTGGAGAACGGACCCGATACCATCGACATGGCAAGCGTACCGTCCTGGGTATTCTGCAGCAGATCAGTTTCACCGCCCAGCGCACCGGCCGGGAACAGAGCGACCTCAATACGGCCAGCCGATTCTGCTTCGACAATGTTTTTAAAGACCTGTGACGCTGCACCTTTTTTCGAGGTGGTCCACTCTGCCGGGTCAACATGGGCAAAGTTCAGGGTCACATCGGCTGCCTGCGCGTTAAAACCAAATGACGCGGCGACCATTGAAGCGGCGCCAAACAAGGCACCTTTGGAAATCATCTTCATTTCTTCCTCCCGATATAAAACGACATCCGCGGACCGTGGTTGCTTTTGACACTCTTGTTCTTGGGCGGTCCCTGTTCGGAATTAGGATAATTTAAAAAACATAGGAGATTTTGTCAAATGTTCTATATTTTACCTGTGAGCCGCGTAAAATAAGGCCTTCGGACCCATTCAGATCGTTACCATTTTCTGCGGCCAGCCCCGATCTCTCTGTCAAATTCCTGCCAAAAAGCGATGCTTTAACATCTATAAGCTTGGGGGAGGGCTGTCTGAATTTCAAACCAGTGACATCAAAAAACCTTGTCGCATCACAAGCATTCCAGTGACTTGGCAACAGATGCAATGGCCAGATGCCAATTGCAAAACAGCTTGCTGTAAAGCAGGATATTTGTGCTACTTTGGCATTCGAATTCTGCGATTCGCCCGCTGAAACGAAACCATTTTCAAAGTGAACCCCGTGAACAGTGTAACCGGCCCAAAATCACCGCAACTTGCGAAGATTGCTTCGCGCATTCTGGCAGGCAGCTTCCTGTTTGAGGATCTGGACCCCGAACTGTTGGAGCAACTGTCAAACCAGGCGACTGTCCGCCGGTTTGACGATGGTCAGTTGCTGTTTGAAAAGGGTGCACCGGCAGACGGGCTGTATGCGGTCGAGGCCGGCAAGGTTCGCATTTCATCGGTTTCGGAAACCGGCAAGGAAATCGTGCTTAACGTTCTGGCCCCCGGTGCGGTATTTGGCGAAATCGCATTGCTGGATGGCGAACCGCGCACAGCGACCGCACGGGCGGTTGGCCCGACCCGGACACTTTTCATTTCGCGCGATGACTTCTTTGAAATCTTTGACCGTGAAGCTCCGCTGCGCCGTCACATCACCGCCCTTTTGTGCCGTCGCCTGCGTTGGGTCAGTGACCTGCTTGAAGATGCCAACTTCCTTGATCTGACCGCACGTCTGATCAAACGCATCCTGTGGCTGGCCGAACGTCATGGCGGCCCGGACCCGGAAGGCATTCGCATCGCACTTCCGCTGTCGCAGCAGGAATTGGGTCTGATGCTGGGTGTGACCCGTGAAGCGGTGAACAAGAAGCTGCGCGAACTTGAAAAACAGGGGATGATCACGCGCCGTGATGGTCGACTGGTCGTCAAGGACAGCGAAGGGCTGAAACAACTTCTTGCTGATGCCGTCAAAAACTGAGCCTTCCGAGTCAATTTTTGAACGCCTTGTCGCCCGCGAAGAAAAGCGCGGGCTGATCCTTGTTGCCTTCTTACGCATCTGCCTTCTGGCGTTCATCCTGCTTTTGTTTAGCAAACCTGATTCGCCGACTGGCAAGCTTTACACATTGCTTGAGGTCCTCGGCTGGTTCATTCCCGGCGTGTTTGTTCAGCTTTTCGTCGCCTTTCGCGGCGGCAAATCATACTGGATGATCTATCTGCTGGCGGTGATTGATGCGGTTCTGATTGTCTATGTCTCGGTTGTGCCTGATCCGCTTAATCCGTTGCTGGATCATCCGGCATGGCTATATGGATTTGTCGTGCGCGACCGTGGCGTGGTCTTTTCGATGATCATGATGGCAATCATCATCATGACCTTTTCGCCGCGCCTGATCCTGTGGTTCGGCTTCTGGTTGTTTGCGTCATGGTGCGGGGCGATCTGGTGGCTGATGACGCGGCCCGGCGTGATCGTTTCCCAGCATTTCGGCGATGAATGGAACCCCAGCCAGCAAGAAATCATCGATACCTATAACCTGCCGGAATTTGTCGATATCTCGGCCCTTGCCGAACAGGTGATTATTGTCATCGTCTTTACATTAGCCTGTGCGGTGATGGTTTCGCGTTTGCGGGTGTTGATCAACCAGTCCGCCGCATCCGAACGTGCGCATGGTAATCTGGCGCGATATTTCCCGACTGCCCTTGCCGATCAGTTGGCCGATCGTGATGAACCGATCCGTGTGGGTGAACGCCGCGAATGCGTTATTCTGTTTGCCGATGTTATTGGCTTTTCACGCTTTGCCGAAAAGCGCGACCCGCAGGAAGTCATGCGGTTCCTAAACCAGTTCCATCACATCGCAACATCGCAAATCGGTGCCTATGGCGGCATTGTTGAAAAATATATCGGTGATGCGGTGATGGCGAGTTTTGCCGCCTTCGACGATCTTGAAAACCCGGCGGCCAATGCATTTTGTGCCGCACAGGCAATCATCGCACAGGTCGCCGAATGGCAGACCCGGGCCCCGGCAAATGGCGGCGAACCGCTTGAAATCGGGGTTGGGCTTAATTTCGGCCCGGCCGTTGTGGGCGATATCGGCCAACGCGAGGCGGTCACACCCGCCGTCATCGGGGCCACGGTCAACCTTGCCGCCCGCCTTGAAAAGGCAACCCGCGAACTTGGCAGCGATACGGTGATGAGCGAACAATTCGCCAACCGCCTGCGCAAGGAAGCCCCGGTCGCCGGACCGATTCTTCTTGCCCGCTATGCACAAACGCAAACAATTCAGGTCAAAGGGTTTAGTGAACCTGTCGGGGTCCGCTTTAACGGCTGCTAAATAAACTGCTAATAGAATGTCTTCCGGTCTGCCAAGCCCTTGAATATCCGGCAAACCAATCCAAAGTGCTTTGATATTTCTGGTGCAGCATGAAAACGGATCAGCAGGAGGACGCGATGGCGACCGAAAAAGGCGCGAACCCGACGGCCAAGGGGCCCGTCCCGTCCGCCGTAAAACTGACCACCCTGTTTGGCGAACGCGAATTCGCCTGGGACAAGGCCATTTACTTCCCGGCCGGGCTTAAGGGCTTTCCTGATCATAACGTCTTTGCGCTGGCAAGCTTCCCGGGTGAAAGCGGCAATGCATTTCTTTTGATGCAATGCCTGACCGAACCGGAACTGGCCTTTATCGTGGCACCCTATAACCTTGAAAGCGATACGATCCGGCCCGAACACCTTGAACAGGGCTTTGGCATTCACGGCATCAAAAAGGAAGATGGCGCGGTGTTGCTGATTGTGACCCTGCACAAGCCCGATGATGGCCCCGTGAGCATGTCGGTCAATCTGCGCGCGCCGATCATTATTGATACCGCCCGTCAGGCTGCCTACCAGCATCACCTGCCCGAGGTCGGTGGATATTCCTTCCACCACGTTCTGAGCTAAGCATAAGCCCCATCTTCGGATTCTGACCTTTTGCTGCGCATCGAATTGCGCGGGCAAACGTTTGCGTGCATTGGCACCATGCGTTTATGCGTCTTGCCTGAAATTATCCCTGCATGTCCTTGATCCTGCCATCTTTTCACGCAAAGGTGGCAATCAGAGCAAATTGCATAGCCCCACTTCATCATGACAAAAGGGATCGGGAATGACAGCAGCATTACGCAATCGTTTTGCACTCGCCGCCTTGTTGGGATCAGCGGTATTTTTCGGACCGGATGCTGAGCCTGCCCGCGCGCAAAGCCCGTCCGTTGGACTATCAGCCGACAACCGCACCAGCCTGCAGCTGACGGTTTATCCCGGCAACCTGTCGCTGATTACCGAAAAACGCGATGCGGCCATTCCCGCAGGCCAAAGCACGCTTCGCATTGATGGCCTGCCCCAGACCATCATGAATGACTCCTTCCTGCTCGGCACTGCCAAGGATGCCGATCTTGTCTGGACGTCCTTGCGCAATCGCGGCAACGGATCAAACGCCATTGAAGACCTTGTGCGCGATCAGATCGGCAAGACCGTCACCATTCGCCGTGACGACGCCCTGATTGAAGGCACCCTTGTCGCGGTAAGCCATGTTGCCCTGATTGAAACCGATGCCGGTCTGGAACAGGTGCCGCTTGATCAGGTGATTGTTTCCGAACTGCCCGATGGCTTTACCACCAGTCCGACCCTTGATGCGGATATCGCGACCGGTAGCACGCTTGACCACGTATCGATGGCCTATCTTCTGGGCGGGATCGGTTGGAACACGTCCTATACCGCCTATTACGACCGCGCGGAAAACAGCCTGAAACTGACAGCAATCGCCAAGGTCATGAACGGATCAGGCAACGATTATGACAATGCGTCCTTGCGTCTGGTCGCCGGTGACCCCAACCGGGTGCAGCAGCCCCCGATGGCCAAGGCCGCACGCACCGAAATGATGATGTCGGTCATGGCCGATGGTGCTGCACCTTCTGCTGGCGCGCCGGACCGGGCAAGTTTTGAAAACCTGCATGTTTATGGCCCGTTTGACGGCCTTTCGATGCAGGATGGCGACACGGTCATTCTGCCGTTGCTTGATCCGCAAATCCTGCCGGTCAAACGCCACGCGATCTTCCAGGCATCAAGCAGCGTCTATAATATGGCGCAAAATGACACCAACGATTTCGTCCGCCCGGATCTTGAAATCGACATCACCAACGAAGGCGGCAAAGACGCCAAAAGCCCGTGGCCGGATGGCATTGTGCGCATCTATGCCCAAACTCCGGCAGGCGATACCGGCTATCTTTCCGAAGACATGATTTCGCTGACCCCGGTTGGCCGTGATGCGACCCTGCGTCTGGGCAAGGCCAGCGACCTGAACGGCACGCGTAATGTCACCTCGTTTGACCGCAAGGCGCGCCCGAACCTGCCAGACGCCATTAAGGCCGATCTGAAATGGACCATCCGCAATACCAGTGACCGTGTCGAAACCGTCACCGTCCGTGAAGACCTGCCAGTGGATTGGAAAGTGACGGCCGAAAGCCACAAGCACGAACGCGATCAACCCGGCCAGATCAGCTGGGACATCGACGTTCCGGCAAATGGTGAAGTGACATTGACCTGGTCGGTAGCAAGCACCCGCTGATCAATCAATCCATGCATTGGAACGGCTACAGGGAACCTTCCTTGTGGCCGTTTTTGTTTGCTCAGGACTTGCCGCGCGCAGAGTAAAACGCCTTGGCCAGCGGCAACAAAACATTGGCATCGGGCAGTTGTCCGGTCCGGTTGCACAGATCGGCATAGATACAGATCAGCTTGGTCAAAAGGACAAACGCATCCTGATTGCGCATCCCGGCAAAGGCGCCCAGCGCTTTGACCGCATCGCATGCCGCATCGCGCGCCAGATCAAGCTTGCCCGCCCCTTGCAGGGCCAGAACAAGCGCGGCCAATGAATAGCCAAGATCCAACCGTTCCTTGTCATCCTTGCGCCCGACACAATTGCGCAAGCGATCCTGACGCAGTTCGACGGCCTGACAGGCAGCATCCACCGCCCAGTCCCATTCACCGGCCTCAATCTCAAGCGCGGCCCGGTTATTGAGGCTAAGTGCCAGCCCCGCCACGGCCGCATCACGTGCCGTCGGCAGATGCAGTGCGAAAATTGCATCGGCGGCATCAAACAGCGCCAATGCCTCTTCGCGCTGATCGGGTCTGTGGTTGCTTGCCATTTCAAGATACAGCCGCGCAACCGCCAGCGAGTTGGGATCGGTTTTTTCAAGATAGGACAAGCGCAACGCATATTCTTCGTCCGTATTGTCCGTCATCCTGATCCCGCCACCTCGTTTTGCCGTCTCAAGGGCCCGATGACCCGTGCAAGAAAAAGACGTTTGGCAACCCCACCTTGTGAAGGACGGGCATTCGGGGATAAGCTGTTGGACTGTTGCCCACAGACTGCTAGACACATTCATGTCTGCTTTGCCCCACAGCCCGGAAACAAGCCCTAAATGAACACCTCCAGCGAAACCCTGCGCGCCCTTTACGGCACATGGCGTCTTGCCCGTGGCGACACCCAGGGTCTTGGATTTTTTAATTTTTCAATCGAGGGATTCTGGCGTTCGTTTCTGGCGGCAGTGATTGTGTTTCCGGCCTTTGCCATGTTGCGCTGGAACGACATCTTCGATGCCCCGGACGACTTCCCGGCAATGCGTTACATGCTGGTCGAAGTCATCGCCTATGTCATCAAGTGGGTCGCCTTTCCGCTGATCATGTTCCACGTCATCCCGATGCTGGGCCGTGCCGAACGCTATATCGCGTTTATCACGGTCTATAACTGGGCAAGCGTGCTTCAGATGGGGCTCTATCTGGCGGCCTTGATGCTGGGTGTTTTGTTCCCGTCGTTGGGGGCCGGTGGCTTTGTCTTTATCGCGGTGATCGCAACACTGGTGTATGGCGTCTATATCGCCAAGCTGACCCTGTCGGTCCCGATCCCGACGGCAAGCACCATTGTTCTGGCCGACTTCCTGTTGTCGCTGGTGATCACATCAATCGGTATCCGTCTGGCCGTCGGGCAGTTATTCTAAAACAATTGAAAACTTAAAAACAAAATCGCTTCAGGGAGAAACCCATCATGAAACCTGTTCTTGCCGTCACCCGCCGATTGCCCGATGCCGTCGCCAAGCGTGCGGCTGAAAGTTACGACATCCGTACCCAGGAAGATGACGATCCCCTGACCCGGGCCGAAATCCTGGCGCTGTGTCATGGTGCGGATGCCGCCCTAGTTTCGGTTGGCGATCCGATTGATGCCGAATTTTTCGATCATCTGTCCGACAGTGTGAAAATCATCGCCACCTTCTCGGTCGGGACCGATCATATCGATCTGGCCGCCGCCAGGAAAAAGGGCGTGATCATTGGCAACACCCCGGGTGTTCTAACCGATGCCACCGCCGATATTGCCTGGCTTCTGATCCTTGGTGCAGCACGTCGTGCCAGCGAGGGGGAGGCCGAAGTCCGCAACGCCACCTGGTCAAGCTGGCGTCCAACCCATCTGATGGGCACACAAGTGACGGGCAAGAAACTGGGCATCGTTGGCATGGGCCGTATTGGTCAGGCGGTTGCCAAACGCGCCCGCGGCTTTGATATGGACATCCACTATTACAATCGCCGTCAATTGCCCGCAGATCAGGAAATGGGGGCGACCTATCACGACAGTATCGCGGGTCTTTTGCCCCATTGTGATTTCCTGTCGCTGCATTGCCCGTCAACGCCTGAAACACGCGGCATGGTCAATTCGGATTTCATTTCCAAGCTGCCCGATGGTGCGATTATCGTGAACACCGCGCGCGGCGATGTCGTCAATGACCAGGATCTGATTGCCGCCCTGAAATCGGGCAAACTGACCGCAGCGGGCCTTGATGTCTATGCCGGTGAACCGAACATCGAACCGGCCTATCGCGACCTTGCCAACACCTTCCTGCTGCCGCATCTGGGCTCGGCCACGGTTGAAACCCGCAACGCCATGGGTTTCCGCGCGCTTGATAACATCGATGCCTTTGTTGCCGGTAAGGACGTGCCATTTACGGTCTGATCAACCATGATCACCCCATCAAAGCAAAAGGCGCCATCTGGCGCCTTTTTCGTATCTGTCTGACGGGTCTGCGGCCTTAGCCGAGATCGCTTTCCTCGCCCGCGGGCAGGATACAGGCGATCTTGCGGCCATCGCGGCTGATCTTCACACGTCCACCATGGATTTCGACCACGGCGCGGACCATTGCCATGCCAAGCGCACGACGGGCCGATGGGGATTCACCATCGCGCAAGCCTTCAAACAGCATAGGTTGCGGGGCTTCGTCCGAAAGCGAGATCGAAATTTCGATATCCTCGCCACTGCGCTTTGCGACCACGGAAACCTCGCTGCCTTCGGGTGCTGTGCGCAGCACATTGGTCACCAGAATGAACAAGGCCTGTTTCAGGCGGCGTTCATCGGCCACCATCCAGCCAATTTGGCGCGAACAATAAAGGCGCAGCGACACGTTCAGCTCCGCCAAGCGCGCCCGTGTCAGGGCTTCGAGGGAGCGCAGCAAACGTCGTGGATCGACGGTATCAAGTTCAAGGGCGACCTGCCCGGATCCAAGGGTTGCCAGATCGCGCATATCATCGACAAGTGCTAGCATGCTTTGCGCCTCGGTCCGGATGGTTTCGACCGAGCGCGCCACATTGCCGGTCAGATGCGGGATCAATCGATCAGACTCGCCATTGATGTGATCCAGCGGCTTGGTCAGTTCGCGCGACACGGTGGAAATGAAGTCGGACTTCATCTGGTCGGCGGTGCGCAGTGCCTCGTTGCGTTCACGAAGCGCACGTTCGACCCGGATGGTGTCCGTCACATCGATATAGGACATCATCACCGCCCCGTCGGGCAGCGGAACGATGGCAAAATCAACAATCGAATTATCGGCCCGTTCCAACCGGCCATTCATCGGTTCATGGTTGGTGATCCGCGCGACCATGCGGTTTTTGAACTTTTCCCAGTCGTCGCGTTCGCGCCAGTAATCCTTGGATTTCTCGACCACGTCGCCCAGATGGGGCGCGACATCAAGGAAGGTGCTTTCAAGGCCCCAAAGATCGGCAAAGCCATGGTTATAAAGCCGCAGGCGCCCATCCCCACTGATCACGCCAACCGCCTCGTGCAGGCTTTCAAGCGTTTCACGCTGAACCGCGATCAGGGTGTTGTACGAACTTTCCAGAACCAGCTTGTCAGTGACGTCCTCATAGACAAACATCAGCCCGCCAAACGGATGGGGCGAGATAAAGCGACGCAACGTCATGCCATTTGGCAGATGCATCAGGTCTTCTTCAGGTTTCAGAAGGTCCGTGAAACGCTGGTTTTCGGTATTGCGGAACTGGGCGAAATCGGTGACTTCGGGCAGTTTGCGTTCATCGCGCAGACGCCGCAAAACATCATCATGGGTCGGCTCGGTCCAGAGCCATTCATCATCAAGATCCCAAAGCTTGGTAAACGCGGTGTTAAAGAAAATAAGCCCCTTATCGCCGCCATAAACCGCAATCGCCGTGCCCAGGTTTTCAAGCACCTCGGCATGGGCGCGGATGTGACGCGACAGATCGGACTGCAACTCTTCGACCGGGGTGCAATCAATCGCAAAACCGATCAGGCCATCGGGTTCGTTCGCCGCCCCACCCGGCATTTCGGTAATGCGCAGCAATTTGCGATCGCCCCGAATGACAACATGGAAATCGCGGGTCAGGCTTTCATTATTGCGCTGAACCGATGCCGCCAGTGATCGCCCGTGATCGGGAATCACCCCCGCACCGATTTCGGCCTGTGCGGCGAGGGCATCCTCAATCGTTTGATATTCGACCGCATCGGCATAGGCGATGTTGCAATCAATCAGGCGCAGTTCGCTATCGCGGCGCCAGACCGGGAAGGGCAAGCTATCAATTAACTGACGCAGGCCCGATACTTCGTATTTAAGCAGCTGAAAATCGCCAAACTGGTTTTCGCGTTCGCGCGAATGGCGGGTTTCATCGCGGAACCACAAACCGTGCGCCAATACGTCCGATGACCGGTCCTTACGCGCGGCCATGCCGGTCACGTGGAATTTTCGCTCATCGACCGTGGTGATCCACAGCTCAAACCGGTCATGCCCGGTCTTGAGGTTCCGCACCCGTTCCTTGAGTGCTGCGGCATCTTCATCGCGCAACAGATCCAGCAGATCGGGAAAACGGCCATCCTGACCCAGCTGGAAGGCGCGTTTGAGCGATGGGCTGGCCCCCTCGGCAAAGCCATGGCGGCTCCAATAGTAAACCGGGTCGGGTCCGGCAAATAAAAGCTGTGTGAAAAGCTCTGTCTCGCCCGCCAGTTCGTGTTCGTGATCTTCGACTTCTTCGAGGTGACGACGCATGCGCAGCGACAGCCGCCAACCAACCCAACCGGCAATCGCCGCACCACCAACAGCCGCCAAGCCAACCACCAGCCAGTCGCGGTCGCTTAGGCCCGCCAGGCTTCCGAAAATCGTTGCACCAATGCCATCAGCCTGAGCC
This sequence comes from Thalassospira sp. CH_XMU1458, assembly GCF_037027205.1. Taxonomy (NCBI): domain Bacteria; kingdom Pseudomonadati; phylum Pseudomonadota; class Alphaproteobacteria; order Rhodospirillales; family Thalassospiraceae; genus Thalassospira; species Thalassospira sp. CH_XMU1458. Next base: position 79,994 of record NZ_JAYMDW010000001.1, read on the forward strand.
ACAGCGGGAGTCGCACCCTCCGCTGTGTTTGTTGTGGTATTGAGGCGAAATTTTTCCTGGGCCTGCACGGTTATCGACAGACCAAACGTGGCAACCATCGCACCCGTGCTGCGCCAAAAGGCCGGGCGCGCCAAATCAGACAGTCTGCGCATGATCGCCACTGTCTTTTTGCCTGCGCAAAGCTGTGTGGATGCCTGTTCGGATGCTCGCCGTGTCACGTGTTGTTAACCGTTTGTGTTTATGAGCTATTATTATGGTGAAAACGCCGTGCTTTTACCACCGTTTCACATCATTACGGCAACAGGCTTGTCTGGTGGCGTATTTCATGGCGAAATCCTGCGGAAAAACCGCAATGACATGGCCGGTGATTCCGTTTATGTCTGCGGGACACACATTCTCAACTGAGCGCATCAACCATTCCTAAAATGAGCCCAAAACCGCAGCTAGATCTTTTTGCCCAGCGCGCAGAGCCCAAGCAGGCCGCGCCACAAAAGGACTCTGCCGTGCTCAAGGCGGCGGCAAAACCGGCACCCGAAATCGGTGATCTGTTTGATACCAATTTCAATGCCGATGACATCGCCGAATGGGAACTGCTGTTTCGCGATGTGCCGCAATATAACTACCACTTCAAACGCGCCCAGATCGCCTCGGCCTTTGACCGGCCATTGCACAAGAAACTGATCGCATCGCCCGCCTTTGAACGGTTGCGCGAAATCTCGTTTTTGGGTGCCATTGATTATCTGTTCCACCCCAATGGACGCCCGGCCAATATCCGTCATTCGCGCTATGACCACACGATTGGCGTGGCATTGTTGTCGCAACGTTATTGCCGTTTGATGGGACTATCGGATGCCGATTGCGACCTTTTGGGTGCCGCCGCCCTTTTGCATGATATCGGCCATGGCCCGTTTTCCCATACGCTGGAACCGGAATTCGCGCGCCGCTTTAACCGCAACCACCATCAATTGACCAATCAGATCATCACCGGCGAGGTCGACCTTGATCTGTCGGTTAATCATCTGCTGGTCAAACATGGTGTCGATCCGTACGAAGTGATCGCGCTTTTGTCCAAGAAGTCCGATCACCCGCATGCGGCCCTGTTTTCCGGCCCGGTCAATATCGACACGTTGGAGGGCATCAGCCGCACCAAGACGTATGTCCATCCCAACCATGTGCATTGCCACCCGCGCCTGTTGCTTGAGGCGGCAGTAAAACTTGATGCAGATTCGCTGAAACGTTTGGACAAGTTCTGGCAGCTGAAAGAAGACATCTATCGCAATTTCATCTTTGGTCCGATGTGCTTTGCCACCGACCATCTGTGCCGCGAATTTGTCGTCAAAAATGCGCCGGACTTTGCCGCCGATGACTTCCTGCTGACCGAAAAGGCGTTCTTGAACAGTCATCCGCCGTTCAAGAAATTCCTGCATAGTCTCAAAAACCGGATCGAGCTTGATGGCGTTGCCGATGTTGTCGATCATCAGCTCAGCGCATCGGCCAGCAGCTTTGACCTGCACGAGGCCAAGGTGCCGCGGCGTGAATTTCACATCAACAAGGATGTCGAAGTCCGCTGCTTTGCCGATCTGTCAAAACGCTATTACGAGGAAAAGCATTCCTTCCTGCGGCGTGTCGGCAGCCTGACCGATCCGGCCCAGCAGGCTGCCGCCGCCAGCCTGTTTGATTAAGGCACGGCCTTTTTAATCAACGACGAAAAGGGTCGCGCCGGTTTCGGTTGAGGAACGATGGGCCTCTGCGTTATCTGCAACCTGATAGCTCATACCCGGTTTCAGGACATAGGTCCGGCCATCCTCAAGCTCGGTCACCAGTTCGCCTTCAAGACACAATAAAATGTGCCCTTTGGAACACCAGTGATCTGCCAAATACCCGGCGGAATATTGCACCATCCGCACACGGATCGGGCCAAACTGGCGGGTCCGCCAGGTCGCCATGCCGGTTTCACCGCTATGTTCGGTCGGTTCAATCGCAGACCAGTCGGTTGTACCGAACGGCAGATCGGAAATGTCCATGATGGGAAAACTTTCGTGGTCAAGGGGGACGCAGAAGGTTCAAGATATTGAACAAGCGCGAAAAATATCTGCCGCGCCCATAAAACTGTCAATCAGCTTAATTGGACAGTGCCATATCAGTTAAACGTGGTTTTAATCTTTAACCATTAGGCAGATACTTGGATATCAACGAGTCGCACCAAGAGGCTGTCCCGATCTTGTTACCGCAAACCATCGCAACCAATCAGCACTACTCGGCCACCCGTCTGGCCGAGATGCGCGAAGCATTGGGTAAAAGCCTGTCGGGCGATACATTTTGCGTGGTGGTCACCGGGTCCTATGGGCGGCATGAAGCATCCGATCAATCCGATCTGGATTACTTTATCATTGGCCGCGAAGCCGAACGCAGTCAGGCCCCGCACCAACAGGTCGCCGACATCCTTGGCAAGATGGTCACCAAGAAACCGGCGGTAAACGGCCCGTTTTCGTCCTATATCACCGCCGAGGAACTGGTAAACCGCATCGGGCTTGATGGCGATACCAACTCGATCACCACACGTCGGTTGTTGTTCTTGCTGGAATGTGAGTGGCTCTATAACGAGGCGGGCAAACGCAAGTTTTTTGACGATCTGATCGCCAATTACGTCACCAGTTCGGTAACACGTGATTCCATTGCGCGTTTTCTGGTCAATGACGTGATCCGCTATTACCGCACCATCAGCGTCGATTTTGAAATCAAGACCCGCGAAGGCGATGCCAGCAAGGCCTGGGCACCCCGGCGGCTGAAACTGGTTTTCTCGCGCAAGATGCTTTATTTCGGCGGCATTATCGCAGCAGCCGAAACCGCAGGCCGGGATTATGCCGGCAAACGCGAAAAACTGTCCGAACTTTTACAGCTGCCACCCATAACGCGCCTGCAAACCGTGTTTGGCGAAAAAAGCCTGCCGGCACTCGAACTCTATGACCGCTTCCTGCGCGAACTTTCCGATCCGGAAGTACGTGCGCGCCTCGATGGCGTTGGGCCGCATGATCGCAATGATACGGAATTGCGGTCCCTGCTTGATGCCGGCAAGGGCTTTTCACGGGAACTGATCAAACTGCTTAATGATCGTTATGGCCCGGATCATCCAATCCACGAAGCGCTTCTGATGTAATCACCCCTAAACGCGGCGGCGCAATTAGGCCGCGCGCGGGCCGTCGGTGACATGCTTGAAGTAGTTTTCCCGATCAAGGTCATGGACCTCGACGGTAAACTGCACCTGATAATCGCCAACCAGCCATTCCAGCCGATCAATCAGGGCTGCAAGGGCGGCCTCGCCAGTGGCGAATTTCACCGCATTGATCCTGCCTGACAGAAGCCGGATATCAAGATGCACCATAGCGTTTTTCGGATCGCCATCGCCGATCACGACATTTTCCAGCGGCGTGATCCGGGTCTTGAAAGAACTCAGTTCCGCATCGGCCTCGCGGGCGATGACGTAATGCAGATCAACCGCCAGCTTGGACAATTCATCCTTGATTGGCAGTTGGGCAGAATATTCGATTTCAAGCTGGGGCATGGCTGTCATCCGTCTGACAAGATTAAAATGCTTCTAACAACTTGCTTTGTATCTGGACACCAAAAAAGCCGGTCTGAATGAACAGACCGGCTTTGATGCAAATCGGCAGATGCCAATTAGTAGCGCCAATTAGTAACGGTAGTGATCCGGCTTGAACGGACCAGCCTGCGGAACACCGATATACTCGGCCTGTTCGGACGACAGCTTGGTCAGTTTCACGCCAAGACGATCAAGGTGCAGGGCTGCAACTTTCTCATCAAGGTGTTTCGGCAGGACGTAAACCTTGTTTTCGTAGTTCGCGTGGTTTTTCCACAGCTCGATCTGGGCCAGCACCTGGTTGGTGAAGGATGCCGACATCACGAAGCTCGGGTGACCGGTTGCGCAACCAAGGTTGACCAGACGGCCTTCGGCCAGAACGATCAGACGTTTGCCATCCGGGAATTCGACTTCGTCGACCTGCGGCTTGACGTTGTCCCACTTGTAGTTACGCAGCGAACCGATCTGGATTTCGGAATCGAAGTGACCGATGTTGCAAACGATTGCGCGGTCTTTCATCGCACGCATGTGGTCAAGCGTGATGATGTCGATGTTACCGGTGGTGGTGACGAAAATGTCGCCAACCGGTGCTGCGTCTTCCATGGTGGTGACTTCGTAACCCTCCATCGCGGCCTGCAATGCGCAGATCGGATCGATTTCGGTTACCAGAACGCGTGCGCCCTGGCTGCGCATGGACGCAGCCGAACCTTTGCCCACGTCACCGAAACCGGCAACAACGGCGATCTTGCCGGCAACCATGACGTCGGTTGCGCGCTTGATGCCATCAACAAGCGATTCGCGGCAGCCATACAGGTTGTCGAATTTCGATTTGGTGACCGAGTCATTGACGTTGATCGCCGGGACCTTGAGCGTGCCTTTTTTCGCCATTTCATAGAGGCGGTGCACACCGGTGGTGGTTTCTTCCGACAGACCTTTGATGTCTTCGAGAAGTTCCGGATACTTGTCGTGGATCAGCTGGGTAACGTCGCCGCCATCATCAAGGATCAGGTTCGGCTTCCAGCCGTTCGGGCCGGAAATGGTCTGCTCGATGCACCACCAGAATTCTTCCTCGGTCTCGCCTTTCCAGGCAAATACCGGGATTTCAGCAGCCGCGATCGCCGCAGCAGCCTGATCCTGGGTGGAGAAGATGTTGCACGAAGACCAACGAACTTCTGCGCCAAGTGCCGTCAGGGTTTCAATCAGAACTGCGGTCTGAATGGTCATGTGCAGGCAGCCGACGATGCGCGCGCCAGCAAGCGGCTTGGCCGCGCCATATTCATCGCGCAGCGCCATCAGGCCCGGCATTTCGGTTTCGGCAATCGCGATTTCCTTGCGGCCCCAACCGGCCAGCGAGATATCAGCGACCTTGTAATCGGTAAAGTTCGACATATCGTCTCCAATCAAACAGGAATGGCGCATCCGCATGGAATTTCCATCCTGCCGATACGCCGAAGAATTCTGTTGCGATCATTTCCCTGATCGCTATAGGCCACATATAAAGATATCTTTATATCGTTTTCAAGTCCTTTTTTGACGGAATTTGCATTCCGGGCAAAACTGTCCCCTATGTTGGGACAGATGCCGATCACAACAAGCTATGAGGAACGGGATTTTTCAGGCGAGATCGTTGAAGTCATCAAGCATCATGGCAATCCGGGCAGAATCCCATTGTTCCATGACGCGGTTGGCCTGATGTTCGGAATTACGACTATCAAGCCGGCGCAGGCGCTGTTTGACCAGCAACAGATTGACCGGCGACATCGACAGGTTACGCAAGCCAAACCCGATGAAAAGCGGCACATAACGCGGATCACCGGCCATCTCGCCACAGACACTGACCGGGATGTCGCGTTCGCGGGCCACCTTGATCACATCGCGGATCAGGCGCAGCACCGCCGGATGCAGCGGGTCAAACATGCCCGCCACCTGATCATCGGTGCGGTCAATCGCCAGGGTATATTGCGTCAGGTCGTTGGTGCCGATGGCAAAGAAATCACTGTCGCGCGCCAAGGTATCCGCCGCCAGCGCCGCGGCGGGAATTTCGATCATCGCACCAAGTGGTGGCAGGGTTTCGGGGATCGGATGCCCGTCCTTGCGCAGGCGTTTTGCCACCGCCTCATAGATCTGACGCGCACGCGTCATTTCATGCACGTTCACCACCATCGGAAGCAACACCCGAACCGAGCCATGCAGGGATGCACGCAGGATCGCGGCAAACTGTGCTTCAAGCAGTTCGGGCTTGCGCAATGATAACCGTATGCCACGCAATCCAAGGGCCGGGTTCGGGCCAGACACGATTTCATCTTGAAGGGCGACGGCCAGTTTTTCACCACCGATATCAAGGGTCCGGATGGTGACCGGTTTGCCATCCATGCGTTTGACGATATCGGCAAGTTCTTCGTATTGCTCGTCCTCGTCGGGCAGATAGTCCTTGTTCATGAACATGAACTCGCTGCGCAGAAGCCCGATACCGGTCGCCCCGTTTTCCAGGGCCGCGGCAAGTTCGATTGGCAGTTCGATATTGGCATGCAGGTCAATATCAATGCCGTCACGCGTTGATGAGGGCACATCGCGAAGGGATGCCAGCTTTTCGCGCGCCGCCAGCCAGTCAGCACGGCGTTGGGTATAATGTTCAATATCGGCATCGCTTGGCGACAGGATCACTTCACCGCGCCCGCCATCGATAATGATCTGATCGCCGCCAGCAACGCCGCGAACGATATCAGCAGCCCCCAGAACGGCCGGGATACCAAGGGATCTCGCCATGATGGCGGTATGCCCCTCTGCCCCGCCAAGGGCGGTGACAAAGGCGGTCAGTTGGCCCGGTTCAAAGCGCGCCATATCGGCCGGACTGACATCCTCGGCAATCAGGATGGACCCCTGTGGCGCGTTGTCCATTGCCCGGTCGGTTTCGCCGATCAGGCAGCGCATCAGGCGCAGGCCGACCTCGCGAATGTCTGTGGCGCGTGCCGCAAGATAGCTGTCTTCCATGCCCGAAAACTGTTCGGCAATCGCATCGATCACTTCGCTGACCGCATGCACGGCATTAAGCTTGCGCGAGACGATCAGCTCTTCGGCCCCGCGCACCAGACGCGACTGGGTCAGCATGTGGATATAGGCATCCATCAGGAAGCCAAGTTCCTCGGATGCGGCACTTTCGGCACTTGATGATTGGGATTTCAGGCGTTTGAGCTGATCAATGCTTTCGGCAACGCCATCATGAAGACGTTTGCATTCAGCCTGCACGGCATCTTGGGAAATCGGCTTGCGGCTGACATGGACGATCTGGCGATCCAGAACAAAGGCGCGACCGATCACAATCCCGCCCGATGCGCCCAATCCGGTTATGACCCGGCGAACGCCCGAGTTATTTTCATCTGAAACAGTTTGGTCTGTCGGAGGAACTTGCAAGCCTTGTCTGCTACCAACTCGTTCTTGTTGTTTCCCGAAACTCAGACGCCCGCGGCCTCACATCGTGATCCGCGGGATCCTATTCTTCGTCGAACTTGGCATCGACCAGTTCGTTAAGCGCATCAATCGCCTGTTTGGCGTCCGGGCCGGTGGCCTCGACCTCGATCTCGGTGCCGATCGATGCGGCCAGCATCATCAAACCCATGATCGACACACCCGACACTTCGGTGCCACGGTTGCGCACCATGATGCTCGATTGAAATTCACCTGCCAGTTTAACAAATTTTGCAGCTGCCCGCGCGTGCAATCCGCGCTGGTTGCTGATTGTTAAAGTGCGTTTTTCCTTCTGCGCCATGTATGTCCCCGCAAGCCTGATGCACTGTCCCCGCGCATCCGGCCCTGTTCTTTTTGTGGCTGACTTATTCCTCGCCGCTCAGCAAACGCGACGCAACGTTGATGTATTTACGCCCCGCATCCTGGGCCGCATTGACCGTTTCGGCCAAGGTGCCGTCGATGCGAACAGATGCGAGTTTAATCAGCAAAGGTAAATTAACCCCTGCGATGACTTCGACATTTGCCTGTTCCATAATGGAAATCGCCAGATTGGACGGGGTCCCGCCAAACATGTCAGTCAGAAGGACAACACCTTTGCCGCTGTCGACCTTTTCGACACTGGCAAGAATATCTGCGCGGCGTTGTTCCATGTCGTCATCCGGTCCGATACAGACCGCTTCGACATTTTCCTGTTCGCCAACAACATGCTGCAAGGCAGATACGAACTCTTTCGCGAGATCGCCGTGGGTGACCAGCACCATCCCGATCATGCAGTTTTCTCCATTTTTCACTCCCCCGAGGTCGGCTCGTCCGGTTTGTCCCGATGGCTGAGATGTGTGTCATATCCCAGATCGGCAATCCAGTCATTGAGTAACCGCGCGATATAAACCGAACGATGTTGACCACCTGTGCACCCGACCGCAATGGTCAGATAGCTTTTACCTTCCTGCGCATAGCGCGGCAAAATCGGCTCCAGCATTGCCTTCAGGCGGTCGATAAACCCGGCGAAATCCGGGTCTTCTTCTATGTATTGCCCAACAGCCGCATTCATCCCGGTCATCAGGCGAAGCTCGGGATCATAATGCGGGTTGCGCAGAAAGCGAACGTCAAAAACAAGATCGGCTTCTGCCGGCACGCCCTGACGGAACGAAAAGCTGCGCACAAAGATCGCAAGGCCTTCATTTTCGCCAATGTCGAACTGGTCTTGCAGGATCTTGCGAAGCTCGGCCGATTTCAGGCGCGATGTGTCAATGCGCATATCCGCGGTCGCTGCAATCGGTGCCATCAGGCGTTTTTCATGTTCAATCGCGTCGACCAACGGCCGATCATGGCTGAGTGGATGCGGGCGTCTGGTTTCGGTAAACCGGCGCTGCAGAACCGTTGTGTCGGCATCAACATAGATCATCAACGGATCCATGCCGGTCTGTTTGCGCAGGCGACCGACAATCTCGACAAACTGATCAACGCCGAAATCACGGGTCCGGATATCAAGGCCGATGGCAATCGGCTGTTCCGGGCGGCAATCGCCTGGCACCAGGGCGGACAGCATGCGCAGCGGCAGGTTATCGACCGCATCAAAGCCGAAATCTTCAAGAATTTTAAGGGTCGTCGTGCGCCCGGCACCGGATACCCCGGTCACAAGAACCAGTCCGCTTTTGCCATCAAACGCCCCCAGGGCCTTATTCTGGCTGTCCGAAGAATTCGCCGAAGTTTTCTGCAAGTCTGGGTCCTGTGGATTACGGTTCAAGTGTCATTCCACCCGTCGCGAGCGCCAAAGCTACTCCAATCTTTGCCTCGATGGCCAGATCGGATGCACATAATGTCCAACGCGGGATCGCAATGCCACAAATCTCTTCAAGTTCGGGTTCGGGCATGCGTTCAACCGTGTTTGGATCGGTGACCAGATCAATCAGAACCCGCACGTCGCCTTCGGTTTTTTGCGGCAAACCGCGCACAACACCGATGCCGCGGACTTCACACAACCCGGCAATCTGATCGGGTGCGCTGGCAATCAGGCGACCATCGCGCGCCACAAGGTCGGTTCGATCATCGGAAACAAGAAAACCGCCCGCATCAATCAGACGCAGCGAAAGCCCGGATTTTCCAGATCCGGATGGTCCGCGCAACAGCACCGCATGGGCGCCGATCCGGACACAATTTGCGTGAAGCTTGGACATAATGCAAAACGATGCTTGGCAGAGGTTGGCTTGTCAAACCCCAAAAGCCCGGGGCGTGATCCACTTAACCTCCCGCATAGGCATTTCGCACTTTCTGCGCAGAAAAAACCTTAGTCGAGCGGCAGGCGAATGGTAAAGACAGCGCCCTTGACCTCGTCACGGACCACGCGATTCTGTGCACTGAGCTCGCCATTATGGGCGGCAATGATTCGCTTGGAAATCGAAAGCCCCAAGCCCGAATGCTGCCCGAATTTCTCGGTCGCGGGGCGTTCGGTATAGAACCGGTTGAAGATCGCCTCTTCCTTGCCGGGCGGGATGCCCGGGCCATCATCCTCGACCGTGATCACCGCCCAGTTTTTATCCCGCCATGCCCGCACGCGCACTTCGCCACCTTCGGGGGTAAAGGTAATCGCGTTGGAAATCAGGTTCCTGAACACCTGTGTCAGACGGCTTTCAAGCGCCGGGACATTTAGGTTTTCAGGCACCGAAACCTTGACCCGCGGGCCCTCGGCATCGGCGTTATAAAGTTCACCCAGCGTATAAAGCAGCACACCAAGATCGACTTCCTCGCTTTCGGCGCGCGACAATTCGGCATCCATACGCGAATAATCGGAAATATCACTGATCAGGCGATCAAGACGCTGGACATCTTCGGCGATGATTTCCATCAGGCGGCGCTGGCGTTCCGGATCCTTAAGGCGCGTGGCAGTTTCCACCGCCGAGCGCAGCGAGGTCAGCGGATTCTTGATTTCATGCGCAACATCGGCGGCAAACCGTTCAATCGCATCCATGCGATCCCACAGCGTTTCGGTCATATCGCGAAGCGTGGTCGACAAATCGCCGATTTCATCACGGCGATCCGACAGATCGGGAATGGCGAACTGGCGGTTTTTGCTGCGCCGGACCCGTTCGGCCGCACGTGCCAGCCGGTTCAGCGGCCGTGTGATCACCCCGGCAAGATAGATCGACAACAACACCGTAATGCCAAAGGCAAAGACAAAGATTTTCAGGATATCAAGGCGGACCGCATGCAGGGCGTTTTCAATCGATTCGCCGCTTTTGGTCATCATCACTGATGCCAGAACCTGCTTGAACCGTGCAACCGGCACCGACACCGACAAGACCCGGCGTCCTTCGCTATCAACACGGACCACCCCGCGCGAATAGCCCGCAAGGGCTGCACGCACTTCCGGATAATCGGCCGCACTGGCAACCGGCGGATCGACATAAAGCGGCAAGGGTTGCTCACCCTCAAATAATGTCAGGATGCCATCGGTCAGTTTGCGCATGATATCGGCAAAGGCATCTTCTTCGCCGGGTGGTGGAAGCTGTTCGGCCTGAATGGTGCCCGCACCAAGTGACTGGATGCTGCGACTATCAGCCAGAAGGCTGCCATTGGTCGCGAAAAGACGGGTGCGTGCGCCGGTAATCCCGACGAGACGGCGCACCATTTCGCGCGCCACTTCGATTTTCACCCGGTTGGTTGCATCATCACTGGAACTCACCGCCGACGTCGACAGGGCGGCGGCATACATTTCCGCCTGCACCGCCATGGCTTCCAGTTCGGAATGAATAAGTTCCTGTTTGTAGCGGCCCAGATACAAAATACCCGCCACCAGCACGAAAAGTGCCAGCGCATTCACGGCCAGAATCCGCCAAGTCAAAGGCGAAAAAAGCCCGTGGCGTTCCTCTATCCGTGTCGTCCGGGGTTCGGACGGACCTGTGTGCTGGTCGTGATCACCAGTCCCAAGATCGCTCATTCAAACCTGCAATAACCGGCCCGGGAAGCGGGCCTGCAAAAGAGTGCGCGCCGAAGCACAAAGCTCCGGCGCGTCATAAATCCTGATCAACCTGCCACAGTGGCCGTGTCGCGGTACCGGTAACCGACGCCATACAGGGTTTCGATTTCCTTGAATTCCTTGTCGGTCTCGCGGAATTTCTTGCGCAGGCGTTTGATGTGACTGTCGATCGTGCGGTCATCGACATAGATATGTTCGCCGTAGGCCGCATCGATCAGCTGGTCACGGTTTTTCACGTGCCCCGGATGTTTGGCCAGTGCCTGAATCAACAGGAACTCGGTCACGGTCAGATTAACGTGCTGACCCTTCCAGCTGCACATGTGGCGCGACGGATCAAGCACCAGATCACCGCGTTGCAGAACATCATCCGACCCGTTCGGGCGCACACCGCCCGCACGCATGATTTCCGCGCGACGCAAAAGGGTGCGAATACGTTCAATCAGCAAACGCTGGGAAAACGGCTTCTTGATGTAATCATCGGCACCCATGCGCAGGCCGGTCAGTTCATCAACCTCGTCATCTTTGGACGTCAGGAAGATCACCGGCATTTCGGTTTTCTTGCGCAAATGGGTCAGAAGTTCCAGTCCGTCCATACGGGGCATCTTGATATCAAGCACCGCAAGATCAGGCTCTTCCTTCGTGATGGCATGAAGTGCCTCCGAGCCATCAGAATATGTCAGGACCTCATATCCTTCTTCTTCCAACGCCATCGAAACCGACGTCAGGATATTACGGTCGTCATCAACAAGTGCGATCTTACTCACCTGGACCTCATCTACTGGACAGATACATTTCACTCATTCGTGTGGTGACTATACAATTTACATTCCAATGTGGCGAAAAAATAACCACTTGCGGCATAATTAAGGCTTGTCGAATACAGTCGCAGTGCAATCTGTCACATCGCTGTATTTGTTGACTTTGCGCCACTGCGGCAAATAACAATCATCGCATCAGGGTAAAATGCCCACCTGTCCCGAACGCGGGACAAACCAAATTGATCCCTGACCCGACGGGAGGTCGCGATTTTCTATTGGTTAAGCAAGTTCAGCCGTGCCAGCCTGACCGCTGCCGGGGTTTTGATTTCGACACTTGTTGTCTGGCTTGTTGTCAGTTCGACCGGCAATCTGACGATCAATGAATTGCATCGCACCGCACAGGCACGCTTGGCGTTGTATGACAGTTCACTGCGCGCAGCCGTCGATCAATATCGCTATCTGCCCTATGTCGTTGCCCGCCATCACGAAGTGATCGCTGCCATCACCGGCACCGGAAATCCCCGCACCGCGGACATGTATCTTGAACGGGTCAAACAACGATCCGGCGCGGCCGCCCTTTATGTCATGGACAAAACCGGCATGACGGTCGCGGCAAGCAACTGGAACACACCCGACAGCTTTGTTGGCGAGGATTACGGATTTCGCCCCTATTTCAGTCAGTCGATTACGGGTGGCGAGGGATTTTTCTTTGGCATCGGGGTGACCACCGGGCGGGCCGGCCTGTTTATTTCCAACCCGATCCGCGGTGACGATGAAATCATCGGCGTTGCAGTGGTGAAGATCGAACTCGATGAAGTCGAAAGTAACTGGCAGGAAGGTGGGGAAACCGTCTTTGTCGCCGATGAAGACGGTGTGATTACCATGACCAGTCGCGGCGACTGGAAATACCGCACGCTTTCGGAACTCTCGCCCGAGGTGCGCGGCCGGATTGTCCGCCATCAACAATATCCCGGCAAGGAACTGGCATCCCTTGATATCGGCCAGCAACTGGCCAAGGGTACGGGCATTGTCACCATCAATTCCGAACGCTTCCTGTTTGATGACAAACACATGCAAGACAGCAAATGGCGGCTCTATTACCTGACATCGATGGATTATGTTTCCAACCGTCAGGCCGCCGCCCTGTTCATTGCCGTCAGTGGTGCCGGACTGATCATTCTGATCATCCTGTTTTTGCGCGAACGCGAACTCAAGCTCGCCTCCCAGCGCGAGGCGCGCGAATTTGCCCGCATTCAGGCACTGAACATCCGCCTTGAGGAAGAAATCGCTGTTCGGCGCAAAACCGAAGAAGAACTGCGCGGCACCCAGAACGAACTGGTCCAGGCCGGAAAGCTTGCCGCCCTCGGTCAAATGTCGGCTGCCATCGCCCATGAAATCAACCAGCCGATCACAGCAATCCGGACATTCTGCGCCAGTGCCAAACTGATGCTGGAACGTGGCAAAACCGAAAAGCTTGATCAGAACATCAACCAGATCTCCGCACTCACCGAACGCATGGGCGCGATCACAGGCCAGCTCAAGACGTTTTCGCGTAAATCCACCGGCGTGCTGGAGCCGGTCGACCTCAAGGTCGCCCTTGATAACACCCTGCAATTGCTTAGCCCCCAATTGCAGCAGGAAGAATGCACGCTTGAGCGCAATGAACCCGATACGCCACTGGTGATCCAGGCCGATCTTGTGCGCATCGAACAGATTTGTGTGAACATCATCCGCAACGCACTGGATGCCATGGCCGACAGTTCGGTCAAACGCATCCGCATTGACCTTACGAGCACCAAAGCCGACGTCATCATGCAGATTACCGATACCGGGCCTGGCATGAATGAAGAAACCCTGTCGCTTTTGTTTGATCCGTTCTTTACCACCAAGGATCCGGGGCAAGGCGTGGGATTGGGACTTTCGGTAACTTATGGCATTGTGCGGGACTTCGGGGGCAGCATAAAAGCCTATAACACCGAAACGGCCGGGGCCTGTTTCGAAGTCCGTCTGCCGTTACTCAAGGGTAAAACACCGTGACGACCACCAAGCAAGTGCCACACAGTGACGCAGAAATTCAGATCACACCGCACATCATCATTGTCGACGATGACGAGGCGATGCGTATCTCGCTTGCCCAGTGGCTTGAACTTTCCGACTTTGACGTCACGGTCTATGAAGATGCCCGCCAGGCCCTGCATGATATCAGCCCCGAATTTGCCGGCGTGATCCTGACCGATGTCAAAATGCCCAAGCTTGATGGCATTACATTTACCCGTTCCGTGCTGGCCGCCGACCCGGACATACCGATCATCCTGATGACAGGCCACGGCGATGTGCCGATGGCGGTCGAGGCGATGAAAAGCGGCGCCTATGATTTCGTCGAAAAACCGTTCGAGCCCAAAGACATTGTCGAAAGTCTTGAACGCGCCATTGAAAAGCGCCATCTTGTTCTTGAAAACCGCAACCTTCGGCGTCAGATCGCAAGCCGCGGCAGCCTTGAATCCCGCCTGATCGGCAATTCGATGCCGATGCGGAACCTCAAGGATGAAATCGCCAATATCGCGCCAACCGAAGTCCCGGTTCTGATTTCAGGCGAAACCGGTACCGGCAAGGAACTGGTCGCACGTGCCATCCATGACCTAAGCGACCGGCGCAATGAAAAATTTGTCGCGGTAAACTGTGCCGCCATCCCCGAAAGCACGGCCGAAAGCGAACTGTTTGGCCATGAAAAGGGCGCCTTTACCGGGGCGGCAAGCCAACGGATCGGCTGGATCGAACATGCGATTGGCGGCACGCTGTTTCTCGATGAAATATCAAGCATGCCACTGGCCCTTCAGGCCAAATTGCTGCGCGTGATTGAACAGCGCGAAGTGGTCCGTCTGGGGTCGAACGCGCCGGTGAAGGTCGATTTCCGTTTGATCTGTGCGACCAACGAAGATCTGGTCGCCGCCGTTGCGAAGCGCAATTTCCGTGAAGATTTGCTGTTTCGCATCAACACGTTTGAACTGTCCATCGCCCCCTTGCGCGAACGCCAGGATGATGTCGCGCTTCTGTTTGATATCTTTGCAGAACGGGCGGCTGAGCGGTTCGAACGCCCGTATGAACGCCTGTCCCCGACATTAATCGCGCAACTCAGGGCCCATGAATGGCCGGGCAATGTCCGCGAACTTAAAAACATGGCCGAACGATATGTTCTTTTGGTCGGAAGCCCTGAGGAACGCTTCAAACGGCTGTTCAAGGGTGGTTTTGAACCAACAACAGCCCCCACTGGCGATCTTGCCCTTGCCGATCAGGTCCGCGAGTTTGAGGAACGCATCATTCGCGATGCGCTTGACCGCCATGACGGCAATGTCAAATCGGTGATGGAAGAACTCGATATCCCGCGCCGGACACTCAACGAGAAAATGAAAAAACTCAACATCCGGCGTGACAAACCGGCCTAAGGTATTGTTGCATTGCGATATTTTGTTCGCACACGCAACAAGTCGGCAAGAATCCGCCGATCCATTTTGGTAAATCGGCAAGATTATGCCGAATTGACAAATTGAAGCAATCTAAGTCATTGATTTGTAATTGTTAATTTTATTTCCTGTTTGGCATACTCATTGCAGTTTAAAACACCAAAATGATAAACTGACAAAAATCCGAGGGAGGAAATCTGACAGCCGGTCCGGTTCGGACGGTTCAAACGGCTGACTTAAAATCATCTCTTGGAATTGGTCTTTGAAGGGTGCCCGTTTGGCTTGATCGGCCAACCATGTTGCGATCAACATCCGGCATCTTCGAAAACCCAAAAACAACAGGCCCGGTTTACAGGCCGCCAACGAACGTGAAGACCCATATTGTTTTACGATCTCTTGGATCTATTCGTCGCTTAAGTGTTTAACCCTAGGGAGGACTATCATGAAGCTCCGTACCCTGCTCACCGCAGCAGCCGCAGCCATGATGCTGACCGTCGCACCCGCGTCGGCACAGCAACTGTCAATCGCAACCGGTGGTACCGGTGGCACCTATTATCCGTATGGCGGTGGCCTTGCGGAACTGATCACCAAATACATCGACGGCACCAGTGCTGTTGCCGAAGTCACCGGCGCATCTGTTGAAAACATGGGCCTGATTGCCCGTGGCGACAGTGACATCGCAATCGGTCTGGCTGATACCGTTTATGCTGGCTACACCGGCACCGGTAAATTCGAAGGCCGTACCCTTGATAACGTTCGCGCTCTGGCGTCGATCTATCCGAACGCTGTTCAGCTCGTCACCATGGCCGACAGCGGCATCAACGGCCTTGCCGACCTTAAAGGCAAGCGCGTTTCTGTTGGTGCACCGGGTTCGGGTACCGAAGTTTCGGCACAGACCCTGCTTGCTGCTAACGGCATCACCTATGATGACATCGAAGAACAGCGCCTGAACTTCAACGAAACCGCAGATGCCCTTCGTGATGGTGACATCGATGCCGGTTTCTGGAGCGTTGGTCCGCCCACCAGCTCGATCCTGAACCTCGCGACCACGCGTGAAATCAAACTGATCGCGCTGACCGACGATGAAATCCTGGCGGCCCTCGATGCAGAGCCGACCTTCGCACCGTACGCCCTGCGTAAAGGCGTTTACGAAGGCGTAACTGCACCGGTTAACACCATTTCGACCCCGAACGTTCTGTTCGTGAACGAAGAAATGGACGAGGAACTGGCTTATCAGATCACCAAGACCCTGTTTGAAAAGGTCGACGAACTGATCGCCATCCACCCGGCAGCAAACGACACCACGGTTGATTTCGCTCTGAACTCGACCCCGATCCCGATGCATCCGGGCGCACTTCGTTACTACGAAGAAACCGGCATGCCGATTCCGCCGAAGCTGATCAAGTAAGATGCTTCTGCAAAAGTTCGGGCGGCCAGCAATGGCCGCCCTTCTTCTCCTGATCACGGCATGTGCTGGCCCGGCCGATCAGGATAACGTCAAACCCGGCACCGTCATTGATCATCTTGAGGTGATCGGTGCGGACGGGGCGCTTCTGGCCAGAACCGAAATTCCGCGTCAAACCGGCTGGTGCCTGTATTGGAACCATTCTGTCACCGGTGATGGCGTGATTGACTGTTATGTAGACGATCTTGGCAAGATGGTTCTCCATCGCGCCTATCAGCCCGACTTCGCGGCGGGACTTGGTCATTATCCCGGTCGCGGTATTCTGACCAGCGCAGAAGGCGGCGGATACTGGATCGAAGATATCGACGAACCTGTACGCGGCAATGCCTATGTGTTGCGCGTCGGCTCACTTGCGGTGAACCACCGTATCGTCACCGACCGTGACGAAATCAACCTTTCAAAGATGGCTGAACACACCCGTGTCACCATCCGCCTTGATACCGGGGAATAAATTTCATGTCCGAACAGGCAACGCTGCCATCCATGACGGATAGATTGCCACAGCCAAAACTGGTTTTGTGGGCAATCTCGATTGTCGCAGTCGCACTCTCTTTGTTCCAGATGTATGGCGCAGGGATCGAGCCGCTTGGCCTGTTCTATCAACGCAGTATTCACCTTGCGTTCGTGATGTTCCTGGCCTTTTTGATGTTCCCGATTTTCGGCAGCAACAAAAAGCGCGGCTTCCTTGGCTGGGTGATTGATCTCGCCTTTTTGGCCGGCGCCTTTACCACGGGCTTTTATCTTACGTTCTTTCTTGATGAAATCATCAACCGCGCCGGTTTCTGGAGCGAAACCGACCTGATCATCGGCGTGATTGCCACCGTCACCGTGCTGGAGGCCAGCCGCCGTGCCGTCGGCCTTGGCATGACCGTGATTGGCATCGTTGCCATCATTTACGCCCTGTCGGGTCCGCGCGGTGCGCTGCCGTGGGTCGGTGAATGGCTTCCGGGCATTCTTGCCCATCGCGGCAACGACGTTGATCGCCTTGTCGGGCAACTTTACCTCGGCCAGGAAGGCATTTATGGCCTGCCGATGGGGGTTGCTGCGACCTATATCTTCATGTTCGTTCTGTTTGGGGCGTTTCTTGAAGTCACCGGTGCTGGCAAGTTCTTTATCGATATGGCCTATGCCGCCACCGGCAAGAAACCAGGCGGCCCGGCCAAGGCCGCCGTTCTGGCATCGGCCGGTATGGGATCGATCAGTGGGTCAGCCATTGCCAACGTGGTCACCACAGGTGCCTTTACCATTCCGCTGATGAAAAAGCTCGGTTATCGCCCGGCACAGGCCGGCGGTGTTGAGGCCGCGGCATCCACCGGTGGTCAGATCACCCCGCCGCTGATGGGGGCGGGTGCGTTCCTGATTTCCGAATATACCCAGGTGCCGTATCTCGACATCGTTCTGGTCTCGATCTTCCCGGCGATCCTCTATCTCGGCACGGTTTATCTGTTCGTGCATATCGTTGCCCTGAAACAGGGCATGCGCGGCATGCCGGTCGAAGAGCTTCCGGACTGGAAAGAAGTTCTCAAGGAAGGCTGGCAGTTCATCCTGCCGCTGGGCATCCTGATTTACCTGCTGGTGCTTAACATCTCGCCGATGCGGGTGGGCTTCTGGGCCATTCTGTCAGTGATGGCGGTTGCCGCCCTGCGTTATGCCCTGTGGTTCTTCTTTGTCGCCCCACAGCAGGGTGAAAAACCAAGCCACGAAAAACTGATCGCCGCCATTCGCAAGGGCATCGCGATCACCATTGCCGCCCTTGAACTTGGTGCGAAAAACGCCGTTGCCGTTTCGATGGCCTGTGCGGTTGCCGGTATCATTGTCGGCGTGGTTGGCGTGACCGGTCTTGGCCTGAAATTCTCGTCTATGATGATCGCGTTTTCGGGTGGCAACATCGTTCTGGCGCTTGTTCTGGTGCTGATCGCAAGCCTGATCCTCGGTATGGGTCTGCCGGTCACGGCATCCTATATCGTTCTGATCGTGCTGGTGGGTCCGGCCCTTTCGAACGAGTTCGGCATTCCGCTTCTGATCGCGCATCTGGTTGTGTTCTGGTATTCGCAGGACAGTAACGTCACACCGCCGATTGCCCTGGCGGGCTTCGCGGGGGCCGCGATTGCCAACGCCAGTCCGATGGAAACCAGTATTCAGGCGTGGAAATTCGCCAAGGGTCTCTATCTGATCCCGGCCTTCATGGTTTTCAATCCGGAAATCATCGAAGGCGGTTCGATCCAGATCGTCCTTTGGACCGGCTTTACCGCGATCCTGTGTCTGGTCGCCTTTGCCGCCGCCCTTGAAGGCTATCTGTTTGCCCCGATGGATGTGCTTTCACGCATCATCATCGTTCCGGCAACCATCGGCGTGTTCTATCCCGACATCCGGGCAGAAATCGCTGGCACGATCGTCCTTCTTGCGGTTCTTGGCTTTAACTGGTGGCAGGGCAAAAAGAACACCCCGACACCAGCAGTCGCCGCAAGCTAAACCATCTCCGTCCCGACGAAAGTCAAAGCCCGCAAGTATCATGCTTGCGGGCTTTTTCTTTGCCGCATCCCCGGGCGACCTGATCCCATCCCACCCATGCGGGCAGGTAGACAGCTGTTCACACGCCAGATACATTCCTCATACTATTTAATTTTGCGCCCCACTCTTACCTCGCCGGAATCCGCATGCAGTTTTTGATCTTGCTTCGCCAAGCGCCCCGCCAACTTGCCTTTGGCGCGTTGCACAGTTTTGGCTCTTCATTCGGGCAGACGTTTCTGGTCGCACTGTTTGTGCCCTTCATCTCGGCAAGCTTGGCACTCAATGAAACCGAATTTGCCAATATCTATGCCGGGATCACCATTGCCAGCGCACTGTGCCTGCCTGTTGTTGGCCGCTGGATCGACAAGGTCGATATCCTGTCCTACAGCCTCGCCACCATGGCGCTGCTTGCCCTTGGCTGTGTGATGATTGCACTCGCTGGCAATGTCTGGATGCTGATTGCCGCCCTGTTTGTGCTGCGTCTGGCCGGTCAGGGATTGATGAGCCATGTCAGCATGACCGGCATCGCGCGCTATTTTTCGCGCAGTCGCGGACGGGCGCTGGCGATTGCCAGTTTCGGCTTTCCCCTGGCAGAGGCGATCATGCCCGCGACCTTGCTGGCCCTGATTGCCGCCTTTGGCTGGCGATATACCTATGCCGGATCGGCGGCGTTTATTCTGCTGGTCCTGCTGCCGGTTGCGATCTGGCTTATTCGAAGCGATGCGAAATTCCGCAAGGCGCCTGCAAAATCGACCGAGTCGGCCACCGCCGCGAATCCGAACAGTGCGGATCACGCCGAGTCCCCGACAGACACCAGCCAAAGTGATCACCCGCGTCTGTTCAAATCGCTTTATGTCTGGTTCTGCATGCCGATGCTGGCAGCACCGCCCTTGATCATGACCGCGCTCTTTTTCCATCAGGGGGCGATTTCGAACAGCAAGGGGATCGAGCTTGGCTGGTTTGCTGCCGGGTTCACGGTCTTTGCCATTACATCGGTGCTGGGCGCGTTTGGCAGTGGCCCGCTGATTGACAAACATTCGGCGCGCCGCCTGTTTCCCTGGCACCTGATCCCGATGATGGTTGGCATTGCCATTCTGGCGCTCACAACCACGCCGTGGGTGATCCTGATTTATATGGGGCTGGTCGGCATTACGGTGGGGTTTGCCACGACACTGCGCGCCGCCATCATCCCGGAACTCGTGCCGCTTGATGAAATCGGGGCTGTGCGCAGTACGCTGACCGCGGTCATGGTACTGGCATCGGCCATCGGCCCGGCGATTTATGGCTGGATGTTTGCCGCCGACATGTCGATTGCCTCCATGCTGATCATAACCTTGATCGCATCCGGCCTCGTCAGTGTCGCATCATGGTTTTCCGAACGGCCGGGCTTTTATGTGCCGCCGGGAGTTTCTCCGAAACTCATAGATTAACTTTTTTCAATCGACTTTCTGGCTGTGAGTCTACTCTCTGACCTCAGAATCGAGTTTTCATATCCAACAAGACACGACGAACTTTATTGAGATTTGTCCATCGCTTGAAATTCGCCTCTTGCTCAGAAACATGTCCATTTAGCAGGCGGTTACAAGGCAGGCCTAATTGAAGGTGAAATACGGAACTACTAGCCTCTATCTCTGAATCAATCAGTTGCCAGACCTTTTCTCGAAGATCCGTTGGCATATTCCAGACAGACTGGACGTGCTTCTGCTCGTTTATGATGTTTATGAGCATTAAGCCGCGGTAAGGCGTCGTAGTAGTGTAACTTACAAAACGGTCCTGGTCCCCCGTTACGTGATGTTGTTTAACTATCGTTGGGAGGGTTATGTTACCGCCTTCACGACAGATCATCATTGCATCGTCATCTGGATAAGACACCTTCGACAACACATATTCGGTGTGTCTTACGATCTCTCCCGCTACTTCCCTAACCCAACGTTTTTCGAGGTATGGGTCTGTGGAACTGGTTAGATTCCAAGTGAACAAATTCATATTCAAATCGACGAGAGAGAACCTCGGGTAAACAAAAACGACCAACGAAACGCCGCCCAAAATAACGACGCTCCATAACCGTCTATTCAAAAACCTAACTGAACTCCTAACCATTAATCTCATCGTGTTCACCCAAAGCTAAAGTCGCATTTCCGCCATTTCTTTCAATGGTCTTACTGAGAAGATTCTATGTAGCCCGATGCGGAGAGTTATCTGGAGTTTTCTCTAGATACTAATCGCTTACTGCTTCGGCTTCAAAATGTGAACATCTGAACTGGAGGTCATCTAGGCAAAAAAAATGGCCCGGATCACAAAAGTGACCGGGCCAGTCGGGAAAACAGCGTCAAATAGGGAGGAAGACGCTAGATAGAAACCGTCGTCATAGTCACTGCCTGCGGGAGCACCTCTTGGGGAGGAAATCAATCGGCGCTCGACCGCATGCAGTTAGTTCGTCAGTTAGGCAGCACCGCCAACGGTGCCGGCCGGATGGTTTACGTCGGCTGATTTCTCGGAACCTTTGAACAGGTTACGGAAGAAGGAGCCTACGAATTCAGCGCGGAGCTGCTGACCTTTACGTACACCTGCCTCGATTTCGGTGGTGGAGATGTAACGGGTGGTGATTTCTTCGTAAGTGGCCATGGTGACCTCCTAAAATTTCGTTCGTTGCGACGCCGTGTCGCTCTCGATGAACTCAATCTAATTTCCTTTACGGGGAAAGAGAATTACCTCAATATGCACATTACTTGTGAATGTCCGTCATAAATAGGAAAGCTGAATATGGATCGCGCCGCGGAAATGGAAATCTTTGTCCATGCAGTCGAGGAAGGCAGTTTCTCGGCCGCTGCCCGGACAATGCGTCTGTCACCGTCAGCTGTTTCGAAATACATCTCACGCCTTGAAGATCGTCTGGGTGCCCGTCTTTTGATGCGCACCACCCGTCAGCTCAGCCTGACAGAGGAAGGCCGCGCCTTTTATGAGCGCGCCCGCACGATCTTAAACGAGATCGAGGAAGCCGAAGAAGTCGTTACCCAGCTTTATGCCGCCCCGCGCGGTACCCTGCGCATCAACGCATCGGTCGCCTTTACCAAGATGCAGGTCGTGCCGCTGATCCCGGAATTCCTTGCGCGCTATCCCGATGTGCGGATTGAGCTAACCCTTGATGACAAATTCACCGATCTGGTCAACGATGGCTATGACCTTGCCATTCGTCTCTCGGCACTCGAAGACTCGTCGCTGATTGCACGTAAATATGCGGTCAACCGGCGTATGATCGTCGCATCGCCGGAATATCTTGAAAAGAACGGCATCCCGCGCAAGCCGCAAGACCTTGAAAACCATAACTGTCTGCATCTGTCGTCACGCGAAAGCTTTAACGACTGGCACTTTGAAACACCCGATGGTCACGTCGCGTTCCGCGCACAGGGCTCGTTCTCGGCCAATGATGGTGACGTGCTCCACGAGGCTGTTCTGGCCGGGCTGGGCATGGCGCGCTTGGCCGAATATCTGGTGCACGAAGATATCCGCACCGGTCGCTTGACCCCGGTTCTGACCGAATATGTCCATGATCAGGCGTGGATTTCGGCGGTGTATCCGCACAAACGCCACCTCTCGCCCAAGGTGCGTGCCTTTGTTGACTTTCTGGCCGAAAAATTCACCCCGGTCCCGCCGTGGGAGCTTGGCTTCCGCGATGCGCGTGCGGTGCGCCGCAACAGTGACGGCACCACCGACACCAGCAAAACCGCCCGCGATGTTGGCAAATAGCCGATAGGCACCCGGCCTAGAACGCCAGGGCTTTCTGATAGGCCGCAAAGTCAAACCGGAACTGCCATTCCGACGAATTGGAAAGATCATCCAGAATGCGGCTTTCGCCTGTGCGCGCAAAGCCGCATTTTTCATAAAACCGATGCCCGGCCTCAAACCGCGTATCGGTCCACAGCATCACCACTTCGCATTCAGGATGCGTCTGGCCCAGCCAGACCAACGCCTTGGCCATCAGTTTTTGCGCCACGCCACGCCCGCGCACAGCCGGATGCAGATAGACCTTGTGAAGCTCGCCTTCGCGGCTGGTCACATCATACTTAACCCCGAAACAGCCCAGAACCCGGCCCTGATCATCAACCGCAACCCAGATCCGACCGTCATCGGCCTTGAAGTCATCGGCAATCGCATCAAGTTCGGGGAATTCGGCGGCGCGATCAAACACGCAGCCGGGATAATCGGCAAACACCAGCGCGATCAGATCGGCAATGCCATCTCCATCGCGGTTAAAGGCCGGCCGGATCGTCACATCACCACCGGTATGTGCAGTGATATTTGCCATCAGCCGAGCTTTACACCCTTGGCAAGCTTGTCATAACCGCGCAGCACCGCATCAGTATCCATCACCGATTTGCCCGGGCGCTGAATGCAGGTCGGACGCAGCGCGCCGGTGCCACAGCCAATCGTCAGCTTGTCATCAAGGATCTCACCGACCGGGCCGGATTGATCAATCACCTCGGCCGCCTGCACCTTGATGCGTTCGTTACCGAGCTCGAAATAGGCCCCCGGCCACGGGGTAAAGGCACGAATTTTGCGCTCAAGGGCGGCGGCATCATCGGCAAATTCAAGCTTGGCCTCGGCACGTTCAAGCTTGGCCGCGTAGGTCACGCCCTCTTCGGGCTGCTTGTTCGCAACAAGCTCCCCCTTGGGCAGCTTTTCAAGCGCCTCGACAATCATCTTGCCGCCAAGTTTCGCCAGATCATCATGCAGGGCATTGGCATAGGTCTCTGGCGTGATTGGCAATTCACCAATCAACAACATATCACCGGTATCAAGCCCGACATCCATCTGCATGATGGTGACCCCGGTCGCCGCATCCCCGGCCAGAATGGCGCGCTGAATCGGCGCCGCCCCGCGCCAGCGCGGCAGAAGCGACGCGTGAATATTGAGACACCCAAATTTCGGCGCATCGAGAATGGCTTTCGGCAGGATCAGGCCATAGGCCGCGACCACCGCAACATCGAGATCAAGATCGGCAAAGGCCTTCTGTTCCTCGGCCGATTTCAGCGACACCGGATGACGGACCTCAATCCCCTGCTCGGCCGCCCAGGCATGTACCGGACTTGGCGTTTCCTTGTGCCCGCGGCCTGCCGGGCGCGGCGGCTGTGAATAGACGCAAACCACGTCATGACCCGCCGCCACCAGATCCTTCAGCGCCACAAGGGCAAAGTCCGGGGTTCCCATAAAGGCAATGCGCAGCTTGGTCATATCAATCCCATTCATCTTTTGACTCTTCTGGCGGCAATTTGGCGTTATCCTGCCGAAATGACAAGCCAAGCCTTACCTCAATCGCCGAAATACCCGGTCAGCCACATCTGGCATGCGGACTGGAGCCTGTCGGCCAAGGGCCGCTGGGTCGCCAAAGCCACCCGCACGGAAGTTGGTTGGCAAATCCACGCCATTGAGCCGGTCGGAATGCTCCATCAGTTCCGCCAGTCGCTTGCCAGCCATGGCAAGGACGATGTGCTCTGGCTTGGCCTTGATATGCCAATCGGATTTCTGGATACGTGGTATGATGGCGCGAATGTCAAAGACTTCAAGTCCTTGCTGGGATTGCTTGAAAGTGATGAATGGCAGGAATTCTTTGATGTCTGCCAATCGCCGGATCAAATCCGGCACACCCGGCCATTCTATCCGAAAAGCTCCGGCATCAAGGGCAGCGTAAAACGGGACCACCTGATCAAGGCACTGGGCCTGACCGATTTCGATGCCCTGCATCGCGCCTGCGAATTTCCAACCACCCAACGCAATGCCGCCTGCCCGCCCTTTTGGACGCTTGGTGCCAATCAGGTCGGCAAGGGCATGCTGCATGGCCTCAAACACCTGATCATGCCGGGATATGCCGATGGATTTAACATCTGGCCGTTTTCGGGCGATCTTGAAGCCTGCAGCAAATCCCCCGACGTCACCCTGATTGAAACCTATCCCGGTGAAATTTATGGCTGGCTTGACTATACAAGTGAGTTGACTAAATCAAATCAGGAAAGCCGTAAGGAATTCTTGCAAAAACTGC
This sequence comes from Thalassospira sp. CH_XMU1458, assembly GCF_037027205.1. NCBI lineage: Bacteria > Pseudomonadati > Pseudomonadota > Alphaproteobacteria > Rhodospirillales > Thalassospiraceae > Thalassospira > Thalassospira sp. CH_XMU1458. The sequence goes on from NZ_JAYMDW010000001.1 coordinate 105,265, forward strand.
GCGATGCCGCCCGCACCAAGGGCATTGAAATCAGTCCTGCGGTCTGGGACGACATCAAGGATGGCTTTGGGCCGGACCACGGCAAGGACGATGCCTTTGACGCGCTGATCGGCGTAATGGGCTTGATCGAAATTGCCGAAGGCCGCCGCCCGGAACATCTGCCCCGCACGCCAAGTGTTCTGAACCGGGAGGGCTGGATCGTCGGGCTTGACCCAAAAGACATCAAACCCCGCAAACTCTGAACCTACGCAAAACAAAAGGGCCGGAAAACCGGCCCTTCGCATGCGTTTCTGATCAGACGTCTCAGGCAGACTTTTTGGTTTTCTGCAGCTTCTGGACTTTTTTCAGGATCATGTTGCGCTTGAGCGCGCTGAGATAATCGGTGAACAGAACGCCATCCAGATGATCGATCTCGTGCTGGATGCAGGTCGCAAGCAACCCGTCCGCCTCGATCTCGTGCGTTTCGCCGTTTTCATCCATATAGCGCATGCCAACTTCGGCCGGGCGTTCGACATCGGCGTATTGTTCCGGGATCGACAGGCACCCTTCCTGATAGATCGAGGTTTCCTCAGACTCCCAGATGATCTCCGGATTGATCAGTTTGAGCGGTTCCGGCTTGTCCTTGTCATCGGACACATCCATGACCACCACGCGCTTCATCACCCCGATCTGCGGCGCAGCAAGGCCAATGCCCGGTGCCGCATACATGGTTTCAAGCATGTCATTAAGAAGGGTCTTGATCTCATCATTCACTTCCTCGACCGGTTCGCATTCCTTTTTCAGGCGCGGGTCTGGAACGATAAGAATTTCACGCAGGGCCATGGGTCTCTGATCCGGTTTCGAACTTGATGCAATATATAATTATAGCGAATTTCGCGCTTCGAGATAAGGTTTCCCCACGCCCAAGTCAAGCAAACAGCCCGATTTAGCCGCGATGGCTGCCATGTTGCGCACAAGGGATCTCGGCCAAGAGCGGTTTGGTTCAATCCCTAGCGTCTGGCTTCACATCCGCGTCTGGCGTCGCATCCTCTGGCCCGGCCAGCAATTCCGTCTTGGTGATTTCGCGCACATGGGTTTCCGACGGGGACGGTTCCTCGATCATGCGGTCATCAGAGACAATATGCTTTTCCTTGAGCTTGCGGGCCGACACCAGAACCGATCCTTCGAGTGACCCCAGCGTCTTGTTGTAATGCTTCACCGTACTTTCAAGCGATTTTCCCATCGATGAGAAATGCTTGGCAAGCGCGCCCAGACGGTCATAAAGCTGCAAGCCGATTTCACTGATGTCGCGCGCGCTTTCGGCCAGCGCTTCCTGTCGCCAGCCATATGACACGGCCTTAAGCAGGCCCAGCAAGGTCGTCGGCGTTGCCAGAATGACCCCGTCGCGGAAGCTGTCCTCAATCAAACGCGGGTCACGTTCAAGGGCGGCCGAGAAGAAGCTTTCACCGGGCAGGAACAGCACAACAAATTCCGGACTGTCGACCGACTTCCAATACGATTTTTTCGAAAGATCCGTGATCACCTTGCGCACATTGGTGACATAGGTCGCCATCAAGGCTTCGCGACGATCATCGTCATATTTCTCGTCAATCGCCTCAAGATAGGCCGATGTCGGGGCCTTGGCATCGACCACAATGTTCTTGCCGCCCGGCAGGTGAATGACCATGTCGGGCTTCTGAACACCTTCGTCGGTATTGAAATGCACCTGCTCGTCAAAGTCGCAATGCTTGAGCATCCCGGCCAGTTCGACAATCCGCTTAAGCTGCAATTCGCCCCACTTGCCCGACACCGATGAACTTGACCGCAGGGCAGAGCTCAGCGTCTGGGTTTCCTTGGACAATTTGTGTTGCGATTGCACCAGGGTCCCGACCTGTTCACGCAGCTCGCCATAGGCTTCCTTGCGGTTTTTTTCAAGTTCATTAACCTTTGTATCAAAGGCCTCAAGCCGTTCCCGGATGGGCTTTACGATCCCGTCAATGGCTTGCTGGCGTTTTTCAAGATCGCCCTTGGCCCCTTCCTGCAGGCGGGAGAAATTCTCACGCGCCAGCTTCATGAACTCGTCGTTATTGACCTTAAGCGCATCAGACGACAGCGCCTTGAAGCTATCAAGCAGCTTGGTCTTGGCATCTTCGAGCATCTCGAGCTTTTCCTTGGCCGCCTCGCGCTCTTTCTCTAACGCGGTCTCAAGCTCGGATCCCTTTTCGCGCCAGTGATCAAGGGCGGTGCGAAGCTCCTTCATCTCGGCTTCAAGCACCGGCACCCGGTTGGCCGTGGTTTCGGCAATGGCGCGCTTTTCCGATGCCTCGGAAAGCTTTTCACGCATCTGGGCAACCTCGGTCGCAAGATCACGCCGGGTATTGTCCGCATGTTCAAGCTGGGACGCCAGAAGGGCTGTGCGCGACTCCGTCTCGGCCTCTGCGGCATCCTTGATGCGCTTGACCATCATGATGCTAAAGACAAGTGCCAGAACAGATGCGCCAAGCGCCCCTGCTGCCAAAGAAATCGGATCCATTATCCCACCATTTGATTACGTACTGGCTTCTTTGTATCTGTTTTGTTCCGTCAAATCCAGAACCGAACCAAGCTGGCCCCACATCCACGCATGGAAAAAATGTAATCGGCTTCACTGGCGAGCCTAAGAATTTCGGATATATTTCAATTGGATAAGGGAACAGAACCAAGGATCGGCACCCAAGGCGGCCAAAGATGACGACCAAGCCAGCTGTTGCGGCAAACGCGCGCGAACCAACGCGCACCCGGCCAGGCCCGCCCCCGTCTTAAGTTGTATTCCCTCAATACTCTCTGCGCACTAGCATAGGGCGCAAGCGACAGAAGTAACTTTGCCGTGCCCGCCCCCTTTGAACGGGACCGATCACACACCGGACCGGGCAGCATGGCAAAGCAGGTTCTGAACCGCACCGAAATTACTGCATCGGACGGATGCCTTTTTCGAGCCCGTTGGAAAAGTCATCGAAAGCACCCCGGTGCCGACCTAGAGACCACAGGAAACGAACAAGAGGCCACATATGTCTGCGAACGTTTATCCCGTACCTGACGACATCGCGAAGGGCGCTTTGATCGACAAGGCAAAATACGACGCCATGTACAAGCAGTCGGTCGAAGACCCGGAAGGCTTCTGGGGCGAACACGGCAAACGCATTGACTGGATCAAACCCTATAAGACCGTCAAAAACGTCAGCTACGACGCCAAAGACCTCTATATCAAATGGTATGAGGACGGGACGCTCAACGTCGCGGCCAACTGCCTTGACCGTCACCTTGAAAAGCGCGGCGATCAGACCGCCATCATTTTCGAGGGCGATGATCCCAACGTCTCCGAACACATCACCTATCGCGATCTTTATGAGCGCACCTGTCGTTTCGCCAACGCGCTGAAATCGATGGGCGTTGCCAAGGGTGATCGCGTTGTCATCTATCTGCCGATGATCCCCGAGGCCGCGGTTGCCATGCTAGCATGTGCGCGTATCGGCGCGATCCATTCCATCGTCTTTGGCGGTTTCTCGCCCGAAGCCCTTGCTGGCCGTGTTGAAGATTGCGGTGCGAAAGTTGTTATCACGTCTGACGAAGGTTTGCGTGGTGGCCGCTCGGTGCCGCTGAAACGCAATGCGGATGAGGCCCTGTCGCATCCGGGTGTCAAATCGGTCGAGAAAATGGTCGTCGTCAAGCATACCGGCAAGGACGTTGCCTGGAACGATGCGCGCGACGTCTGGTATCACGAAGTTTGCGAAGCAGCCTCCACAGACTGCCCGCCGACCGAAGTCAATGCCGAAGACCCGCTGTTTGTCCTTTATACCTCGGGCTCGACCGGCAAGCCGAAGGGTGTTCTGCACACCTCGGGCGGTTACCTCGTCTACGCATCCATGACCCATGAATATGTCTTCGACTATCACGAAGGCGATATTTACTGGTGTACGGCCGACGTCGGCTGGGTCACCGGTCACAGCTATATCGTTTATGGTCCGCTGGCCAATGGTGCCACGACCCTGATGTTTGAAGGTGTGCCGAGCTATCCGGACGCATCGCGCTTCTGGCAGGTTTGCGAAAAGCACAAGGTCAACATCTTCTACACCGCACCGACCGCGATCCGTGCCCTGATGCGCGAAGGCGAAAGCTTTGTGAACAAGGCTGATCTGTCCAGCCTGCGCATCCTTGGTTCGGTGGGCGAGCCGATCAACCCGGAAGCCTGGGAATGGTATTACGAGCATGTCGGCAAAAAGAATTGCCCGATTGTCGATACCTGGTGGCAGACCGAAACCGGCGGTATCCTGATTACGCCGCTGCCGGGTGCCACCGACCTGAAACCGGGTTCGGCAACGCTGCCGTTCTTTGGTGTTCAGCCGGCCTTGCTTGATAACGAAGGCAAGGAACTGACTGGCGCAACCGATGGCAACCTTGTCATCAAGGACAGCTGGCCGGGTCAGATGCGTACGGTCTATGGCGACCATGAACGCTTCATCCAGACCTATTTCAGCACGTTCAAAAACGTCTACACCACCGGTGATGGTGCGCGTCGTGATGACGATGGCTATTACTGGATCACTGGCCGTGTTGATGACGTGATCAACGTATCGGGTCACCGTATGGGCACCGCCGAAGTTGAAAGCGCGCTGGTTGCGCATTCCAAGGTGGCCGAGGCCGCCGTGGTCGGCGTGCCGCACGACATCAAGGGTCAGGGCATTTATGCCTATGTCACGCTCAATGCCGGCGAGGAACCAACCGACGAGCTGCGCGCCGAACTGGTCAAATGGGTCCGCAAGGAAATCGGCCCGATCGCAAGCCCGGACTTCATCCAGTGGTCGCCGGGTCTGCCGAAAACCCGTTCGGGCAAAATCATGCGCCGTATCCTGCGCAAGATTGCCGCCAACGAATATGATCAGCTTGGCGATACGTCGACCCTTGCCGATCCGGGTGTTGTCGATGACCTGATCGATAACCGCCAAAATCGCTAAGGCCTGAATCGTTAAGGCCAAAACTCTGGCGACGATAAGTCTCCAGATACCCTTACACGGAAAGGCCCCTGCCAATGGTAGGGGCCTTTCTTGTATCCGGGCCTTAATCAGAACTGTAATCCGGATCGCTTCCGGGGCTCGACGAAACGTCCTATCAACGCAATAATCCCCAAACTGAAAAGCCACCAAAAAACTCACATCAGCGGAGAACAGCACCGTGACACGCCCCACCCATAAAATCGCAGTGATCGCCGGCGACGGCATCGGAACCGAAGTCATGCCCGAAGGCATCCGCGTGCTTAAGGCCGCCGCCGAAGTGTTCGACCTCGATCTGGTGTTTAATGAATTCGAATTCGGCTCGTGCGACTACTATCAAAAGCACGGCCAAATGATGCCCGATGACTGGCGCGCACAGATCGAACCGCATGATGCGATCTTCTTTGGCGCGGTCGGCTGGCCTGAAACGGTGCCGGACCATATTTCGCTGTGGGGCTCGCTGATCATGTTCCGCCGCGACTTTGACCAGTATGTCAATTTGCGTCCGGCCAAGCTGATGCCCGGTGTGCCATCGCCGCTCGCCGGTCGCAAACCGGGTGATATTGATTTCTATGTCGTGCGCGAGAACACCGAAGGCGAATATTCCTCGGTCGGGGGCAAGATGTATCCCGGCACGGACCGTGAAATCGTCATTCAGGAAACCGTCATGTCGCGCACCGGCATTGATCGCATCCTGAAATACGCGTTCGAACTGGCCCAGAAACGCCCGCGCAAACACGTAACCTCGGCCACCAAATCAAACGGCATTTCAATCACCATGCCCTATTGGGATGAACGCGTGATCGAAATGGCGAAAAACTATCCCGACGTCACCTGGGACAAATACCATATCGATATTCTGACCGCCCAGTTCGTGATGAACCCCGACCGCTTTGACGTGGTCGTGGCATCCAATCTGTTTGGCGATATCCTGTCTGACCTTGGCCCGGCCTGTACTGGGACAATCGGCATCGCGCCATCGGGCAACATCAACCCGGAACGCAAATTCCCCTCCCTGTTCGAACCGGTCCACGGTTCCGCCCCCGATATTGCCGGCAAGGGCATCGCCAACCCGATCGGGCAGATCTGGTCAGGGGCAATGATGCTTGATCACCTCGGCCATACCGATGCCCATGACGCCATCATGCGCGCGATTGAGGCCGTCCTGCTCGATGAAAACCTCCGTACCGCCGACCTTGGCGGCAAGGCCAATACCGTCACTTGTGGCGAGGCAATCGCCAAGGCGCTTCTTGATAACGCCTGATTGCCAGAGCCTGTTCAGATAAATTTCAAACGTTGCCTGATCCCTGCTTCGCCGGGGTCAGGCTTTTCTTTTGGCAAACGGGCACCAACAAGCTTGTATCGGGTGGGCGCATCAGATCGCCACGTCGCCCGTCCCACGGTTGTGCAAAATCTTAAATTGGTATAGGTACAGCCTGCTGCGACGCAGCAACGAACGGGATGGTCTTGGGGAGACCTGTCGCTGAATTTCCGGCTGACGGATCATGAAGACCGCCTGATGACATTCCAGCCCGCGGGACATTCAATCGCCAGATCTGGCAATTGCGCGGTCGGGCTTGACCGAGACGGAGATTTTCTGTGAATAGCGATTTTCTGCCGCGTTTGCGGGCTGAATGGCTTGGCAACATTCGCGCCGATGTGCTTTCGGGCCTTGTGGTTGCGCTGGCCCTGATCCCTGAGGCGATTGCCTTTTCCATCATTGCCGGTGTTGACCCGAAGGTCGGGCTTTATGCTTCCTTCTCGATTGCCGTGATCACCGCCATCTTTGGCGGCCGTCCGGGCATGATTTCGGCGGCCACCGCCGCCACCGCCGTTCTGATGGGATCGCTTGTCCGTGAACACGGGCTAGATTATCTGCTGGCCGCGACCGTTCTGGCCGGTGTCATTCAGATGCTGGCAGGTGCGCTTCGTCTGGGATCGTTGATGCGCTTTGTCTCCAAGTCGGTCATGACCGGCTTTGTCAACGCGCTTGCCATCCTGATCTTCATGGCACAGCTGCCGGAACTGACCAATGTCAGCCCCATGACCTATGTGATGGTCGCAGGTGGCCTTGCCATCATCTATCTGTTCCCGCGCATCACCAAGGTCATCCCCTCGCCGCTGATTTGCATCATCGTTCTGACCGGCTTGTCGTTCTTTATCGATGCCGATCTGCGCACCGTGGGCGATATGGGCGCGCTTCCTGATGCCTTCCCGGCGATCTATTTCCCGGATGTGCCGCTGAACCTTGATACCTTCCTGATCATCCTGCCCTATTCGGCGGCGGTTGCGGCGGTCGGTCTTCTGGAAAGTCTGATGACGGCCCAGATCGTTGATGATCTGACCGACACCGCATCCAACCGTACGCGCGAATGCTATGGTCAGGGGATCGCCAACTTCTTTACCGGCTTTATCGGCGGTATGGCCGGTTGTGCGATGATCGGCCAGTCGGTGATCAACGTCAAATCGGGTGGCCGTTGCCGCCTGTCGACCTTCCTTGCCGGGATTTTCCTTCTGATCCTGATTGTGGTTCTGGGCGATCTGGTGGCGATCATTCCGATGGCGGCCCTTGTCGCCATCATGATCATGGTGTCGATCGGGACATTCAGCTGGTCCTCGATCAAGGACCTCAAAACCCATCCGCGCAGCTCGTCGATCGTGATGCTGGCCACCGTGATCACGGTGGTGGGCTCGCACAACCTTGCAATCGGTGTTCTGGTCGGTGTGTTGCTTTCGGGTATCTTCTTTGCCTGGAAGATCGCGCAGATTTTCCGTGTTACCAGCACGCTTTCGGCTGACAGCACGCACCGCACCTACGAAGTGCGCGGCCAGATCTTCTTTGCCTCGGTCGAAGACTTCACCAAGGCATTTGATTTCCGCGAAGCGCTCGACAAGGTCACGATTGATGTCAGCCACGCGCATATCTGGGACATTTCAAGTGTTGCAGCCCTTGATATGGTCGTGCTCAAATTCCGCCGTGAAGGGGCCGAGGTCGAGTTGATCGGTCTCAATGAAGCCAGCGAGACAATCGTCGATAAACTGGCCATCCACGATAAGCCCGGCGCGCTTGAACGCCTGATGGGCCACTAGGGAAACTGGGAAAGGAAGACGATCCATGACACATCTGATCGCACTGATCGATGGATCAGGCTATTCGCAAAGTGTATGCGACCTGACCCGCTGGGTGGCAGAACGCACCGACGCATCGGTCGAACTGATGCACGTGCTGGGCCGGCGCAATACCGATTCCGAACCGGCAGACCTCAGTGGCAATCTCAAACTCGGTGCCCGTTCGGCCCTGCTGAAAGAACTGGCCGATCTCGACGAGCAGAAAAACAAGCTCGAACTCAAGCGCGGTCGTTTGCTGCTTGAAGAAGCCAAAACCGGGCTTGAGGAAAAGGGTGTTGGCACCGTCACCACCAAGCTTCGCCATGGCGATCTGATCGAAACCATTGCCGAATTCGAAGGCGATGCCGATCTGATCCTGGTTGGCAAACGCGGCGAGGCCGCCGACTTTGCCAAGTTGCATCTGGGCTCCAACCTTGAACGGGTTGTGCGTTCGGCCAAGAAGCCGGTGCTTGTCGCATCACGTGCATTCAAGCCGATCAATAAGTTCCTGATCGCCTTTGATGGCGGCGAAAGTGCGATGAAGGCCGTGCGCCATATCGCATCGGGCAAACTGTTTACCGGTCTGCCCTGCACGTTGCTGTCGGTTGGCAAACCCAATGACACCTTGCAGGAAAAGCTTGATGACGCGGCAACCATCCTGCGCAAGGCGGGGTACGATGTTGATGCAGGCTTTGCTTCGGGCGAACCCGAAGACGTGATCAAGGACAAGATCGAAGCGGAAAATATCGACCTACTCGTCATGGGCGCCTATGGCCATTCGCGTATCCGCAACCTGATCATCGGCAGCACCACCACCGAAATGGTCCGGTCCTGCCATGTGCCGGTGATGATGTTCCGCTAAAACCCATCCTGATCCGCGACCAAAAACCAAGCCCCGGCCAAACGACCGGGGCTTTTTTTGTGCCTGAAAGGTCCTTGATCGCGATCAAGGACGCCAAAATCCCCTCGACCGGTAAAACTCATCGCACCCTTTCATTTGGTTTGAAGGATCAAGCATGTTGCGTTTTACCCTCACCACGCTGGCCACTTTGGCGGCTTTTGTCATGGCAACCCCATCTCATGGCGCGCCCTATGCCGCTGGTTTTACGGAAACCACCATCGCCGCAAGCGATAAGAACCGCGCATTGGTTGGTGCAATCTGGTATCCGACCAGCGACACAAACCCAGCCGTACCAATCGGCGAAAATCCGGTCTTTTTCGGTCAGATGGTGCAACCTGATGCCGAAATTCAGGACGGTCGCCATCCCTTGGTTGTGATGTCGCACGGGTTTGGTGGCAACTGGCGCAATCAGGGATGGCTTGCCACGGAACTTGCCCGGGCGGGCTATGTGGTGGCCGCGATCAATCACCCCGGCACCACCAGCCGCGATGTCACCGCCGAAGTCGGATCCGCATTATGGCTCCGCCCGCGCGATATCGGCCACGTGATCACATCGCTGACCGATAATCCCACATGGACGTCCTCCATCGATCCGGACAACATCACCGTAATTGGTCATTCACTGGGCGGATGGACGGTGCTGGAGCTCGCCGGGGCGCGAATGGACATGGATCGGATGGATATGGAATGCCAAGCGCATCCCGAATTCGCCGCCTGTGATGGCCTCGCAACACTTGAGGTTGGCCGCACACTGGCCGACCGCGCAAAGCTGGCAGCCGACCTTGAAGACGAACGGATCCGTGGCGCCATCTCGCTTGATCTTGGCCTTGCCCGTGGTTTTACCCCGGAAAGTCTGGCGACCATCGACATCCCGGTTCTGGTCATTGCCGCCGGTGCGCCCAATCCGAAAATCCCCAAGGACCTTGAATCGGGTTATCTGATCGAACACCTGCCGACCGATTTAACCCGTTACCATGATCTGCCCGGTGCGGCGCATTTCAGCTTCCTGCCGGAATGCAAACCGAATGCCGCAATCCTCCTTGAACAGGACGTCCCGGGTGATGGCATTATCTGTCTGGATGGCGATGAGGCAACTGATCGATCAGACCTGCATCAACAAACGATCACCCTTATTCTCGACTTTTTGCGTTCTCTGAAAACAGCTTCCTGATTGGACCGAACGGTTGATCGGAGGTCGTTTGATGGGGTGCTCGTTGATCAGGATTTGGGTCCGCATCGCGATAGGCCCGCGGACCCATCCCGGTCACGCGACCAAATTCGCGGTTAAAGTTCGATTTGGTCTGAAACCCGCAGTCAAACATGATTTCGGTCACCGGCTTTGCGGTCGTTCGCAGCAGCATCTGCGCCTCTGCCACACGGTATTCGTTGACGACCTGTGACACATTGCGCCCGAACCGGCGGTTAATCGCCCCGGAAATCTGCCGGGCCGGGATCACCACCCGGCGCGCCAATCGATCGAGTGTCAGATCAGGATCGCGATACAGATGCTGCGCGCACATCACCTCATCGATTGCGGCAAGAATGGCATCATCCTCGGCGATGTCGTTGTTGTCTTGCGGGTCGTCTTTGTGCTGCGAAGGTGCGGGTTCAGTCATGCTGTCGGTCAGACGCGTGGTCTGCGGACTAAGCCGCTCCAACCGGACCATCAGCAACGCCAATACCACCAGAACAACCAACTGCGCAGAGCCGACGATTGTCGCGACGTTTGTGCCCTGGGTGATGCTGAAATCAAGGGCGATCAACCCGTCAACAAGCCCTGAGAAAATCAGCGCCCCGCCAACCACGGCAACAATGCCCCGAACCGATCCGACATCGCCCAGCCGTGCCTGCGCAAAACTGTCTTCGCCCCGGCTGGCCAGCACCATCAGTGCAATACCATATCCGGCGAATTGCACAGCAATCAGGAAATCAACCTGTATATGCCATTGCCGCCAGGTCAGGCTTGCGATGAAAATCGCCAGAACCGGGATAACATGCAGCCAACGCCATCTGGTTTGCGACCGCTCCTTCGAACCGAGTGCAGCAAAGCACATCCAGGCGATGGGCGGCAGCATGGCGGCAAACAACGGGCGCAGAAAACGGAAAACCAGCAGATCAAATTGCCAGCGCAGCCCGACCATGATCACCAGTGCCAGACTGGCGGCAACGAATATCCGCAGGCTTCGCCCAACCGGACCAGCCGGACCGCGCAGGGTCAGGCGCACCAGCAAAATCGCCAGCAACAAGGCAACAACAAAGGGCAACGGGATTTCAAACATAAGGCTGGGCACAATCTGGCAACGGGCAAACGTAACCTGATGTTTGTCCCGCGTGTCGCAGGGACGCGCAACAAAAAAGACCGCGATGACAGATCACCGCGGCCTTGGGTTTTTGTTCAAATCCCAAACGGGACGTCGATCACCGCAGCAGGAAACGGCCCAGATTGTTGTTGATCTGGCGTTCCATTTCGCGATCAAGATCCATCAAAAGGGCCGTGGTGGCGTCATAGACCGCCTGTTCGCGTTCGGAGACCGACATCGATTCCGAAAGTGTGCGTGACCGCTCCGCCATCGCCGTTACCTCACCCTTCTGCATGCCATTGGGGTCGAGCAGCTCAAGCTTGGCCGCGACCTTAAGGTCGATCTTGTCGGACTGATCGTCGGTAAAGACACCCTTGATGCCCTTGGTGGTTTTAAGCGCGTTCGAGGTCACCGAGGCCTCGGTCACGCTATAACGCAGCATGTCATTGGTGCCAGCCGTCTGGATACGATCATCGGGCCAGTTCATCGCCATGCGGCCCAGATTGAACGGCAGGGACGACTGGATCGATCCGTCCTCGTTATTTGACCAGGCCGCAACTTTTTCAATCGGACCGGCGGCAAAGACAATCGGATCAAGATGGCGCCATGTCACATCGGGATAGGTCGCAACCGGGCCGCTTGTGCAAGCCGCCATCAGCGCAAGTGCCGCCCCGGCAACAACGGCGCGCAGGCCCTTGATGGACATAACCGTCATGTCTTCGATCTCCTTTGATCAATCACACAGATAAAAAACAACGCCACCATGGCGTACAAATTCCATGGTGACGTTGCTTGATGATTAAGGCAAGGCTGTGACGAACAATTAAGCGCCGAAGCCCCTGAAGCCGCTACTAGATTTTCGGCGATGCCGCTTCGGGATCATCTGCCTTGAGCTGGCGCAGCTCCGCCTCGTTAAAGCCATAACGCGTGTTACAGAACTGGCAGGAAACACCAACCTCGCCGGTATCGGCTTCGCGCATCGACAAAAGCTCATCAAGCGGATAGGTCACAAGCGCGCCTTCGATCTTTTCGCGCGAGCAACGGCATTTGAACTGAAGCGGTGTTTGTTCAAACACGCGCGGTTCCTCGTCATGGAACAGGCGCCAGATCAGGCCATGGGCCGAAAGCGAAATATCAACCAGCTCGTTCTCGGTCGCACTGGCCATCAGGATGGTCGATCTGTTCCAGTCTTCAGATACCTTTTCGGCCTCTTCCGGGGTGCTCGCATCGCCCGATGCGCTGACCGGCATTTTTTGCAGGAACAGCCCGCCGACCCACCAGTCATCCGCGGTCTCGCCGCGATGCACTTCGAGCTTGAACGATGTTTCAAGCTGTTCGGACTGGCGGAAATAGGCCTCTGCACATTGCGCCAGCGTCTCGCCCTCAAGCGATACAATCCCCTGATAGCGTTCGTGCTCATCGCCCTGATCGACCGTGAAGGCAATATGGCCCCGGCCCATCAGTTTCAGGACCTGACCACGCAATGCATCCTCGCCGCCTTCTTCGGCTGCGATCATGGCGTTGAGGCGTTCTTCATCGACCCGAAGGCAGGCGCGCACATTGCCATCACTATCGACATCAACCACCAGCATGCTGATCGGCCCGTCGGAGCTGGTCTGAAGGGTAAACAGGCCTTCATATTTAAGCGACGAGGACAACAGCACGGCAAGACCGATGATCTCGGAAAGCAGATGGTTGGCAAGCGCAGGATAGGTGTGCTGCCCGATGATGGTCTGCACCGTCGGGCCCAGGCGCGTGAAGCGGCCACGGATGTTGGAATGATCCAGCGTGAAGGGCTGGCAAAAATCGACAGCAATCTGCATTTTCAGCTTCCGCGTTTTTACGTGTTGCGGGGCGTATAACAACTGCACCCCCGCATTGTCGAGGTGCCAAGGTAAAGACCCTGGACGAAAACACCTGACAGCATAGCAAAGGGCGGCCAATGCCGCCCTTCAAATTCGATATGGCTTATTTAGGGGCCATAACCCGGATGGCAAGCCTTACGACGGCAAACCATTCAGGCAATACAGCAAAACACCCTTTTGCGCATGCAGGCGGTTTTCCGCCTCGTCAAACACAACCGACTGTGGCCCGTCAATCACCGCGTCGGTGACTTCTTCGTTCCGGTGGGCTGGCAGACAATGCAGGAAGATCGCATCATCCTTGGCCTGTGCCATGGTGGTTTCATTGATCTGATAAGGCGAAAGAGCCTCCATCCGGGCGTCATAGTCTTCATCGCCCATCGAAACCCAGCAATCGGTGACCACAACATCGGCACCGGCCAACGCACTGTCCATATCGGTCAGACGCACTTTGCCGCCTTCGGCATTGGCGGTTTCAATCAGACCCTGATTGGGGCGATAGCCCGCCGGGCATGCCATATCGAGTGCAAAGCCGAATTTCGGCGATGCATGAATGAACGATGCCGAGACGTTATTGCCATCACCAACCCAGGCAAACTTGAGGCCTTCAAGCTTGCCCTTGTGTTCCTTGACCGTCATCAGATCGGCCATGATCTGGCACGGGTGGCTTTGATCGGTAAGCCCGTTGATCACCGGCACGGTGGCATATTGCGCCAACTCATGCAGTTTGGATTCATCGGTCGTCCGGATCATGATCGCATCAACAAAGCGCGACAAAACGCGCGCGGTATCGGCAATGGTTTCCCCACGGCCAAGCTGGCTGCTGTCAGCATCAAGCGTCACCACGTCGCCGCCAAGCTGGCGCATGCCAACTTCGAACGACACGCGCGTACGGGTCGATGGCTTTTCAAAAATCAAAGCCAAGGTCTTGCCCGCAAGCGGTTTTACCCCGAACGGGGCCTTCCCGGCCTTCTCGGAGTCGCCAAGGGCCAGAATATCCTTAAGCTCGCTTGCCGACATTTTGTCGAGATCGAGAAAATGGCGAATATCAGTCATAGTCAAATTTCCTTCCGCGCCCTTATTTGCGCATTATTTACCAAGGGCGGCAGCGGCTGCGTCAATGGCAACCAGCGCTTCGTCAACATGGGTTTTGGTGATGTTAAGCGGCGGAATGATACGCACCACATTGTCGCCTGCCGGCACGGTCAAAAGATTGAACTCGCGCAGTTTGGCAACAACATCAACATTGGCCGGTTTGGTTTTCATCCCCAACAGCAGGCCCATGCCACGCACTTCTTCGATAAAGCCCGGATGCTTGCGTGCAATCACCTCAAGGCCATCAACAATCAGGCGGCTCATTTCCAGAACATGGTCCATGAAACCGGGTTTCAGAACCTCATCCAGCACCGCATTGGCAGCCGCCGTTGCAAGCTGGTTACCGCCAAAGGTCGTGCCATGCATGCCGGGCGTAAAGGCAGCGGCTGCCTTTTCATTGGCAAGCAACGCCCCGATCGGGAAGCCACCGCCAAGTCCCTTGGCCGAGGAAATGATATCAGGCTCCATGTCCGACCATTGATAGGCAAACAGTTTGCCGGTTCGGCCAATACCGGTCTGAACTTCGTCAAACATCACCAGCATGCCAAACTCATCGGCCGCCTTGCGCACACCCTCAAGATAGCCTTCCGGCGCACGGCAAATGCCGCCTTCGCCCTGGATCGGCTCAAGGATAATGCCGCCGGTATTGGGCGTGATCGCATTGCGAAGTTCGTTCAGGTTGCCAAACGCCACACGATCAAAGCCATCGGGCATCGGCCCGAAACCTTCGCGATATTTCTCGCTATAACCCGCGGTCAGGGTGCCAAGGGTCCTTCCATGAAACGCATTGGTCGCAACCAGAATGCGGTTCTTTTCCGGATGGCCCGACACATACTGATACCGACGCAGCATCTTGATGCCCGCTTCGTTGGCCTCGGCACCCGAATTACAGAAAAACACCGTATCAGCAAAGCTGTTCTCAATCAGCCGCTTGGCCAGCTTTTCCTGCCCCGGCATCTGATACAGGTTCGAGGTATGCCAAAGCTTGCCAACCTGCTCAGTCAGTTTCGCCACCAGATGCGGGTGCGAATGACCAAGCGTATTGACCGCGATCCCCGACCCGAAATCAAGGAATCGTCGGCCGTCCTGCGCATAGAGATAAGGTCCTTCACCTTTCTCAAAGGCCAAATCGGCCCGCGCGTAGGTCGGCATGACGGGAGTAATCACTTTCTTATTCCTCAATTCGGGTAAAATTCACATTCCTGACCGATTGGTCAAGCTCCAGCGGACTGCTGGGAAGCCGAGGAGTATCAAGAGATTCACCGACCCTGTCAACGCCGCAAAAGCACGTACGACACTGATTTAAAAATGGTCATCAAAATGAAAAAGGACGGCATCCGCATCAGAATACCGTCCTTTGTGGTTTGGCAATCGGATCGGCGCTTAGGCCTTAAGCTTGTAGCCGGTTTTGATCATGCGATAGCACAGCAGCCAAAGGGCCGCATTGACCAGGGCAAGAACCACCACACCGGTCATGATCGTGCCATCGGAAATCCCGGTAAAGCCATAACGGAACCCGTCAATCATGTAGAAGAACGGGTTGAAATGCACCAGAACCTGACCGGCTTCAGGCAGGCTTTCCGCACTGTAAAACGTGCCCGACAGGAACGATAACGGGGTCACGACAAAGTTGGTCACGACTGCGATATGGTCAAACTTCTCGGCCCAGACACCACCAGCAATCCCCAGAAGCGACAGCATCAAGGATGCCGAAATCCCGAAATACAGGATCGCCCAGATGTTATGGATCGCGACATCGACAAAGAACGACATGAAGATCGCTGTGACCAGACCAACGATCATGCCACGCGTCACCGCGCCAAAGGCAAAACCGGCAACCATTTCGCCAGCCGACAGCGGCGGCATCAAAACATCGACGATATTGCCCTGTACCTTGGCAATCGTGATCGAGCTTGAGGAATTGGCAAAGGCGTTTTGCACCATGGTCATCATGATCAGACCAGGGGCAAGGAAGGTGGCAAACGGGATGCCATTGACCATTTCAACCGCACGGCCAAGGGCCAGCAGGAAAACAGCAAGAAACAGCAGGCTGGTGACAACCGGCGCACCGATGGTTTGCAAATGCACATTCAGGAACCGACGGACTTCTTTGGCATAAAGGGTCCAAAGTCCAAGCCAGTTCACAGCCCCCATATAGCGCGGGGCAAGAGCACGTTGCTCTGACTCGTTCATGGAATTTCCTTCGGAAAAATGCAGACAATTGCGCGTAAAATAGGGAGAGTGGGGGCATACTTGCAAGGGTGTGAATTCATTCATAGTGTCAGTCATGCACGACAAACATCGCCAAAGCCCGGAAACCAGCGACTCTGCGCGCGAAAAAAAGCCCGCCGGCAATGCGCGTTTTTCCAACCAGTCCGGCAAAAATTCGAAAACCCGCTCGCACGAACCCAAACGCCCGCGCAAGGTCACCCGCGACTATCTGATGAATTATGCCACCTGGTATCTCGAACGCTTTGCTGCGTCGCGCGCCCGGCTTGAAACATTGATGCGCGGTAAAATCCGCCTCTCGGTCGCCGAACATGGAACCGACCCGGACGAAGCCGTCGAGTGGATGAACTCCGTCCTTTCGGCCTGCGAAAAGGCCGGTTTCATCAATGACGATGCCTATGCCAAGGGCCGGGCGCGATCGCTGCTCAGGCGCGGCAAGGCGCTTCGCGTCATTGCTGCTGATCTGTCATCGCGCGGCATTGCCAGTGATCAGGTCGATGCCGCACTGACCGACCTTCGGGCCGAGGCCGATGACGCTGCCTATGAGGAAGTGCGCGGCACCGATCCCAACATTGCCGCCGCCGCCGCCTATGCCCGTCGTCGGCGTCTTGGCCCGTGGCGCCGCCCCGACATCCGCGACGAAAAACGCGAAAAGGATATGGCCGCCCTCGCCCGTCAGGGCTTTGGCTATGACACCGCCACCCGCATCATCAATAGCGAGATAGACGAGCTCGAAGACCTGCTCTCGATGATCGACGGGATTTGATTGCATCCCCAAAGACCGCTATCAATGAACAAATCCATTTTGATACGGAGACCCAACCATGATGGTCCGCATCTACCATAATCCGCGCTGCTCGAAATCGCGCCAGACTCTGGCCCTGATCGAAGAACAGGGCATCACACCCGACGTGATTGCCTATCTCGACACCCCGCCAACCCCGCAGGAACTCTCTGGCATCCTTGATATGCTCGGCATGAAACCCGAAGACATCCTGC
Source organism: Thalassospira sp. CH_XMU1458 (assembly GCF_037027205.1). Taxonomy (NCBI): domain Bacteria; kingdom Pseudomonadati; phylum Pseudomonadota; class Alphaproteobacteria; order Rhodospirillales; family Thalassospiraceae; genus Thalassospira; species Thalassospira sp. CH_XMU1458. The sequence continues at coordinate 122,765 of NZ_JAYMDW010000001.1, forward strand.
GCAAGAAGGAAGCCAAAGAAGAAGGCATCGCCGATCTGCGTGGCGATGAGTTGATCGAGGCTCTCTGCGCCCATCCACGCGCCCTTGAACGCCCGATTGTGGTCAATGGCGACAAGGCCGTTCTCGGCCGTCCGCCGGAAAACGCATTGGAAATTCTGTAACGCGCCATCAACAGGTTCCCGCCTACGCGGGAACGACGGGATTTGGTTTATCGTCATGCCCGCGAAGGCGGGCATCCATGCCGTGCTAAAAAGCAAACAATCTCAAACGCCTGTGCCCACCCGGCACGGGCGTTTTGCGTAATTAATAAAAGTAGAACACCCCCAGACATATTATGTCTTACGCAGAAAAACATGCATGTGCCTGTGGGGAGGTTTTTGATGATTGCTGCTTTTGCCCTGATCCTTGTCTGCCAGCTGTTTGGCGAGGTGGTCTCGGAACTGTTTGATCTGCCGGTTCCCGGCCCGGTCATCGGTCTGGTGCTGCTGTTTATCGGCCTTCTGATCAAACGCAACCCGCCTAAGGTGCTGACAGATGCGGCCGACAATCTGCTGATCCATTTCTCCTTGCTGTTTGTTCCAGCCGGTGTCGGCGTTGTCACTCAGATTGATCGTCTTAAGGGCGACTGGCTGCCGATTGCCGCCGCCCTGATCATCTCAACCCTGCTCGCCATGGTGCTGACCGCCCTTTTGATGTCTAAACTGCTGCCCAAGGCCAAACCGGGCGAAAGTCTGGAGGACGGGCAATGAACGAGACCGATATCACCCAGCTTTGGGTTTACCTGTCGGCCAAACCGCTAACGGGTCTCACCATCACGCTTGTCGCCTATGCCATCGGCTTCTGGCTGTATCAGAAAAGCGACCGCAACCCGATCTGTAATCCGGTGGTCATCGCCATTGCCCTGATTGCCCTGTTGCTCAAAGTCACCGGCACGCCCTATGCCACCTATTTCGAAGGCGCGCAGTTCGTCCACTTCCTTTTGGGTCCGGCCACCGTGGCCCTTGCCGTACCGCTGTTTCGTCAGACCGAAACGCTGAAACGCGCGCTGCCAGTCATCGCATTCGGGGTCCTGTTCGGATCACTGGTTGCGAGTGCCAGCACGGTCATTCTGGCCTGGGCATTGGGCGCAAGCCCGGAAACACTGGCATCCCTGGCCCCGAAATCCGTCACCACCCCGGTCGCCATGGGGATTGCTGAAAATATCGGCGGTGTTCCGGCCCTGACCGCGGTTTGCGTGATTGCGACGGGCATTGTTGGCGCCACCCTTGGCCCGATGGTGATGAATATGGCCCGTCTTAAGGACTGGCGCGCACGCGGTTTTGCCATGGGGGTGGCATCACACGGCATCGGAACAGCGCGGGCCTTCCAGGTCAATGAAACCGCCGGGGCCTTTTCCGGCCTCGCCATGGGGCTCAATACCCTTGCCACCGCATTGACCATCCCGTTCCTGTGGCACTGGATATTCGGGTAAACAAAAAAGGGTGGGCATATGCCCACCCTTTTTCTATTTGGTTCCACGGCAGGTATCCCGCCGCAAACGTGATCCGATCAGCCTGCGCGCAATTGCGACAGGAAGTTCGACACGGTCTTTTGCAGACTGTCGATCTGCTTGGCCATCGCACCAACATTCTGATCAAGTTCACTGGCGGCTGCCCCACTGCTGGCGGCGGCTTCGTGAATCTCGTTGATGTTGGCGACAACCTCGCTCGAGCCGGACGATGCACTGGTCGCACTGTTGGCGATTTCATTGACGGCGGCGTTCTGTTCGCTCACTGCCGAAGAAATGCCTGATGCGATTTCGCTGATCGACGAAATCGTATGCGTGACCTTTTCAATTGCCTCGACTGTAACCCTGGTCTCGCCCTGAATCGCCCCGATCTGCTGGGCGATTTCATCGGTTGCCTTGGCAGTCTGGTTGGCAAGGTTTTTGACCTCTTGCGCCACAACCGCAAAGCCCTTGCCGGCTTCGCCAGCCCGGGCGGCCTCGATTGTCGCGTTGAGCGCCAAAAGGTTGGTCTGGGCCGCAATGTCGTTAATCAGGCTGACAACTTCACCGATGCGCTCGGCTGCTTCGGCCAGCCCGCCGACCATTTCGTTGGCACGCGATGCTTCACCAACGGCGGTTTCGGCAATCGCTGTTGATTCGCGGACCTGATCACCGATGCCGCTGATCGAGGCGGAAAGTTCTTCGGTCGCGGCTGCAACCGTTTGAACGCTCTGTGCCGAATCATTGGCGGCCTCAGACACCCGTTGGCTTTGGGTCAGAGAATGATTGGCCGACTCACGCATCAGTTCGGTGGATTTCTGCATGCCGGTCGACGACTGGCGTACAGATGCAACGATCTGACCGATGGATTGTTCAAGTTCATGGGCCAGACGGTTACGCTGTTCCAAACGTTCCTTTTCGGCACGTTTTTCGGCTTCCACCCGGGCGGCCTCGGCCTCACCCATTTTTTCAGCCGTTTCACGCCAACGCAAAAGACCATTGGCAATCACGCCAATCTCGTCCTTGCGATCGGTAAACGAAACTTCTTCGGAAAAGTCACGTTCGACAAAGCGGGAAATCGTCTGACCAAGATCACGCAGCGGTCCAAGCTGCCAGCGCAGCAACAGGAACAGCAAGACAGCAGACGCGATGGCAACAATAATACCGACAATCGCGATCCGCAGTTCGATCTCGGTCGCCACTTGGGCAACCTGTGCCTTCTCGATACCGACATACAGGATACCAAGCGTATCACCGGTCGGCGATTTGATCGGCGAATATTGCGTTACATATTGCGTTCCAAGAATAAGCGCCTCACCCCGGAACGTATTACCCGACATGATCGGCTGATAGGCCGCACTGCCCTTGCCAAGCATGGTGCCAACCGCACGCTGACCGTCCGGCTTGATAATGTTGGTCGAAACACGCACGAAGTCCTGCTCTGCCGGGACGAAGGCAAACACGGTTGCCGTCTGACCGGTGGCAGCCCCGATCGAGTCAATCATTTCGTGTGACGACAGGTCCGGGATTTCGGGAATGACGAGATCGGAGGTTTCACCATCCTCACTGATTTTCATGGAAAATTCGGGATAATTATCCTTGAAAATCATCGCAGCTACGCGAAGGTTCAGTTTCTGCGATTCAAGACTGTCACTTGCCACCTTGTCATCGATGCGCTGCATGATCAGCAAGCCCAGAAGCGCGATGCCCGCAATCAGGATCGCAACGGCGGCGAGAGCCACCTTGAAAATCAAACTTTTCGACATACTCACTCTCATTTCATCGTTGGTCACCGACGAGCCCCTCTAGCAACTAGATCGGCGGTTCAGCATCTTCCCGGGTCTTGGTCGCCTGGTTCAGCAGAGATATAAGATATACAATCCTATAAATTAAACTTTAGTATAGAGCAATACTATCGTACAGACTTTTCGCAACCTGAACGCGAGTCAGCCAACTAAAGATTAATTAATAGTGTAATTACAGTTCGTTACCGATAGGTGAACACCTACCCATAAGATGAACAACCATATCAATAAGCGTCATATGGGGAGTGGTAGACAGAAAACCGAAAAAAATTTCGCCTGTGCACCGTTTTTTTACAAGGCGGTCCAGGAAGGATGAAATGCGCACAGGTAATGCGCAAAGGTCAGGCTGAATATTCGTCTGCTGAATTTATCTCAGACGCTGAACGGATCTCGATCTGATCGGGTGTCAGTAATCGACCTTGACGAAATAAAGCCCGTCGGCCGGTGCGGTCGGGCCGCCGGCACTGCGATCCTTGGCCTCAAGGGCCGTTTTAACGTCAATTGGCTTCCAGGCGCCCTTGCCGACGAGAACAAGTGTGCCGACCATATTGCGCACCTGATGATGCAGGAAAGACCGGCTTTCGGTATGGACCCGAATTTCAAGCGGGTTTTCGATCCCGCGCGTGACTTCAAGCTTTTCCAGCGTCTTGATCGGACTTTTGGCCTGACATTCACTGGCCCGGAAGCTCGTGAAATCAAACGTCCCGATCAGGTGTTGGGCCGCTTCATTCATCGCATCAATATCAAGCGGCTTATAAACGCCCCAGGCCAACCCCGCCTCAAAGGTCAGGGGGGCGCGGCGATTGATGATGCGATACATGTAGTAGCGTTTCTTTGACGAGAAGCGCGCATGGAAGTCCTCGGTGACTTCCTCGCATTCCTTGATCGCCACCGGATCGGGTTTGAGGTGATGGTTGATCGCGTTCATCACCGCATCCGCCGGGTAGTATTTCGGCAGATCGAAATGCACCACCTGCCCCAGCGCATGAACGCCCGCATCGGTTCTGCCCGAAACATAGACACGCACAAATTCACCGACGAATTTTTCGATCGCGATCTCAAAGACCTTCTGAACCGAAATGACTTCGTCCTGATACTGCCAACCGTGATAGGGGCGGCCATCATATTCGACGGTACATTTATAGCGCTGCATGGGCTGCTTTATATCGTCTGATCCAAAAGAAAACGAGGGGCAAAAATGCCCCTCGCTTGCTTGTCCACAATTGCTTGCGGAAACTTACTTCATGCCGTCGCGGTCAAAACCAAGACGCAGACGAAGCGCATTCAGCTTAATAAAGCCTTCTGCATCGCGCTGGTTATAGACGGTGTCGGCTTCGAACGTGACATGCTCTTCAGAGTAGATCGAGTTCGGCGACTTACGGCCGGTGACGGTGACGTTGCCTTTGTACAGGTCAAGGCGCACAACGCCGTTCACGGTACGCTGGGTCTCGTCGATCAGGCGCTGCAGGGCCTGACGTTCCGGCGACCACCAATACCCGTTATAGATCATCTCGGCATAACGCGGCATCAGCTCGTCCTTGAGGTGACCTGCGTTACGGTCAAGGGTGATGCTTTCCATCGCACGATGTGCAACCGACAGGATGGTACCGCCCGGGGTTTCGTAAACGCCGCGCGACTTCATGCCGACATAACGGTTTTCGACCAGATCAAGACGACCAATGCCGTTCTTGCCAGCAACTTCGTTGAGTTTGGTCAGCAAAGTGGCCGGGCTCATGCGTTCGCCGTTGATTGCAACCGGGTTGCCCTGTTCGAACTCAACCTCGATCGTGGTGATCGCATCCGGTGCGTTCTGCGGGGAAACGGTGCGCTCGAACATGCCTTCGTTCGGCTTGACCCACGGATCTTCCAGTGCCTTGCCTTCGTAGGAGATGTGCAGAAGGTTCGCATCGGTCGAATAGGGCGGCTCGTCACCACCAAGCTTGTCAGCCGAAATCGGAATCTGGTGTTCGCGGGCAAAGTTCAGCAAAGCAGTACGCGAGTTCAGCTTCCATTCACGCCACGGTGCGATGACCTTGACGTTCGGCTTAAGCGCGTAATAACCCAGCTCGAAGCGGACCTGGTCGTTGCCTTTGCCGGTGGCACCGTGGGAAACGGCATCTGCACCGACTTCTTCGGCGATTTCGATCTGGCGCTTGGCAATCAGCGGACGTGCGATCGAGGTACCGAGCAGGTAAACGCCTTCATAAAGGGCATTGGCACGGAACATCGGGAATACGAAGTCGCGGACGAATTCTTCGCGCAGATCGTCGATGAAGATCTGTTTGACGCCGAACATCTCTGCCTTTTTGCGGGCCGGTTCCAGCTCTTCGCCCTGGCCGAGGTCGGCGGTGAAGGTCACGACTTCGCAGTTATATTCTTCGCGAAGCCATTTCAGGATGATGGAGGTATCCAGACCGCCTGAATAGGCAAGGACGACCTTTTTGACCTGATCGCTCATGGGAGTGACGCCTTTCTTCTTCCGATGTAATGCAGGTGGCGGCTTGGTTGGGCCGTCCATCCCTGTTGTCTATGCAACATTGTCGTTGCGTTCAGTCCCGAACGACCCATTGGACCGTTCGACGGCTCTTTGCGCAAATTGCAGGGCAGCTTGCGCAAAGAGCCCTAGACCTTGAGCGCGGAGTATAGGAAAACACTACTAAGGGGCAAGACCCAAGATGGGCTTGGCCCGAAAAAGGCACAAAAAGATCGCACTTTTTGCCTCTCTTTTGGAAAAATCCGCGCCGAATGCTCAAGAATACCGAAGAAACCGAGATCGATATGCCCAAAATCGGCCCGCTGCCGGTGCGATTGCGGCCAAGTGCGCGCGCGACGCGACTCAAATTGCGCATTGATCCGGCATTCGACGGTGTCGAAATCGTCGTCCCCAACGGGGTGTCGCGCAAAATGGCGATTTCGATGCTCCATCAGCATGGCGATTGGGTGGCGGCCCATATGAACCGCCTGCCCGAACGGGTGCAATTCATGCCTGGCGCGTGGATTCCCTTCATGGGCCATGATCACGCCATCCGTGCCGTGCCCGATGCAAAACGCGGAGTCTGGGTCGAGGCGGGCGTGATCTGGGTCTCCGGTCAGCCGGAACATACCAACCGCCGGGTGACCGATTTCCTTAAAAAACAGGCCAAGCTTGAAATCGCCCCGCGCGCCCATGCTTATGCCGAACAGATCAACAAAAAGGTCAATCGCATCTCGCTCAAAGACACCCGCACACGCTGGGGCAGTTGTTCATCGTCGGGCAATCTGTCGTTTAGCTGGCGACTGGTACTGGCCCCGGAAGATGTGCTGGATTACGTCGTCGCCCACGAAGTCGCGCACTTGCAGGAACTAAACCACTCCGCACGTTTCTGGGCCGTGGTCGATGATTTGTATGGCCCCTCGAAAAAGCAGCAACACTGGCTTAAGAAACATGGCGCGGCACTGCATCGCTATGGGGCTGGAAGCGCGTAAATATTGAAATGTGAGCAATCCTCACATTTACTCCTAAAGGACGTAAACCATGCTGATCCCATTGGAAACCTTGGCGATTTTCATCCCCACTGCTCTGGCGCTCAACATGACGCCGGGCAATGACATGCTGTTTTGTCTGGGTCAGGGCATCAAATCCGGGCCGATGGCGGGCAATGCGGCAAGCTTCGGGATTGCAACCGGTGCGCTGATCCATACAGCTTTGGCCGGGCTTGGACTGGCAGCCCTTGTTGCCGCCCATCCGGTGGCACTTGATGTGTTGCGCTGGGCCGGGATTGCCTATCTGGTGTGGCTGGCGATTGGCGCATTTCGCAGCACCGATCAGCGCCTGAAACCCGCACAAACCAAGCGATCCGGGGCTTTTACTGCCTGGCGGGACGGGATTGTGGTGAACTTGCTTAATCCCAAGATCATTGTCTTTGTGCTGGCGTTTATTCCGCAGTTTGTCGATGCGTCGCGCGGGTCGGTTTTGTTGCAGTTCCTGATTTTCGGGCTGATTTTGAATATTGGCGGGACGATTATCAATTGTCTGGTTGGCAGTTTTGCCGGGAAAATCGGCCAGGTTCTGTCGCGATCGGCGAAGATTGCGCGCGCCTTTCAGATCGCCACCGGCTGTATCTTTTTAGGCCTTGCAGCCAAGCTGGCCTTTGACCGGAAATAGTGAATAATCAGGGTCATTATTCAAATTCAGTGAATAATAGGCCGATTCCGGCGTATCGCCCCAAATAGGGCCAAATCAAATCCTCATACAATACAGCCGCTGGCGCGCAGATTTGGCAATTCGGCGCGCAGAAATGCGAGAAACCGTTTTTCCACCGCACTCAGTTCACGTGACGCGGTAAACAGTGCCACATCCCATTCGATGGTCGGGGTCAGGGTGCGGGCGACAACCTCGTTGGTGTCGACCAGAAGGGCTGCGAACGGATCACTGACCGAAATGCCGACATTGCGTTCAACCAGACGCGAGATCGTGCGGATCGTGCGGGCCTCGACCGCGATTTTGCGCGGCCAGCCGGCAATCTGGAAAATATAGTCGATCTTGGTGCGCAAGGGCGATCCGATGGAGAGTTCAACAAAGTCTTCACCGCGCAGCAAATCGATATCGATGGTTTCAAATTTTGCCAGCCGGTGATCGACCGGCATCAGACAGACGGCACGCGATTGCGCAAGTGGGGTGATCACCACATCCGGGTCTTGCAGATCAAGGGTAATGCCGATGCCAAGATCGCACTGCCGGGTGGCAATCATATCCAACATCCCTTCGAGGCCCGTATCGGTAATACTGATCGAAACCTTGGGATGGGCCTGTTTGAACTTGGCAACAACATCAAGCAGATAGGTATCAACATAGATCGGCTGGGCGGCGATGCGGATCGCACCCAACTGATCATTGGCAATCGCACGCGCCTGGGTTTCGACCTCGCGAAAGGCATTGAGTGATCGCAACACGGTGGCATGAAACTGCTGGGCCTCGGAAGTGGCGATCAGCTGGTTGCGTTTGCGGGTAAACAGTTCAAACCCGACCGATTTTTCAAAATTGTTCAACAGCCGGCTGACCATCGGTTGGCTGATATTCATCGCCTGCGCCGCGCCCGTCACAGAACCGTGGGTCATAAAGGCATTGAAGCTTTCGAGTTCGCGCAGTTTCATCGTGCTTTCCCAAATCCGGATTTCGGCCGCAGAACGCTGTTCAGTATGTAAATTAGTTATACTGGAATTAATTTTTTGCGTCACCGGTTATAGTTTGTCTATGCAAGAAGGCACAAAAACAAAAGACAGAGTGAAAACCAGTCTGAGCTTCGGCAATTCTGCCACCACCACCCAGGGAGACATGAAAATGTTTCACAAGCTTAAGAAAGCAGCCGGGATCGCAGCCGCAATCCTTGCAACCACATCCATGATTTCGACCGCGCAGGCAGACGCCTATCCTGAAAAAGCCATTACGCTGGTCGCACCTTATGGTGCCGGCGGTGCATCTGACCTGGCCGCCCGTGCGCTGGCAGAAACCGCAAGCAACTATACCGGCGGGCAGCCGGTTGTTGTCGTCAACAAGACCGGCAATGGCGGCATGAATGGCGCGCGCTTCGTTTCCGAAGCCGACCCGGATGGCTATACCCTTCTTTTGTCGCGTGTTGGCATGGCGCTTTATCCGGCTGTCTATACCGACAGCCCGGTTGGCTGGGATGCTTACACCTTCCTTGGCATGCTTGAAGCAACCCCGATGATTTTGGCTGTTAACGCCAATTCCGACATCCAGACCATCGACGAGCTGATTGCAAAAATCAAAGACAGCAACGGTGCCACCACCTATGCCGCATCCGGCCCCACCGCGATTGACGGCTTTACGGTTCAGGCATTGCTGTCTGACGTTGGTCTTGACCCGCTGACCGCATCCACCCTCGTGCCATATAAAGGCGGCTCTGCACTGGCCGCTGCCCTGCTTGGCGGTCACGTTGATTTCCTCGCCATTGCTGCTGGTTCGCTGATGCCCCACATCGAAGCCGGTAAAATGCGTCCGCTGATGGTCTATTCGCCGAAACGTATGGCTTCCCTGCCCGACGTCCCGACCGCGAAAGAACTGGGTTATGCCCAGGCCGGTCAGGTTGGCGGCTGGAGCGGTTTGTATGCGCCCAAAGGTCTTCCGGAAGATGTCGTCGCCAAATGGACCGAGATCCTTGGTCAGGTTGCGACCGACGAACAGTGGCTTGATCTTGCCGAGAAGCGTGGTTCGACCTCGATCATCGGCGATGAAGACCCGGCTGCCTACGTCAAAAGCCAGTTCGAGCTTTATAACGGCATGGCCAAGAAGTTCGGCTACATCCAGTAAGCGTTAGGGTCCTGACCCTACCAACGTCGTTTAGTTCAGACTTTTGATGCGAGACGGAACCATGAACCAAAATCGTGATTTCTATGCCGGGCTGGTGGCAACGGTCTTCTTTGCCGTCATCCTGTTCGTTCTGATCCCGATCTATGTGAAGGTTCCGTCTTTCATTCCGGGCTTTGCCCCGCCGCCCGATATGTGGCCACGGGTTGTAGCCATTGTCGGACTGGTGATGGGTGTTCTTGCGCTTGTTCTGGCATTCCCGAAAATGCGCGAAGCTGGCCGTGACCGGGTCGAAGGATTTGGCAACCGCATCCTTGGCAACAAGACCCATCTGCTGCGTTTTGCCGGCATCCTGATCGTGTTTGCCGCCTTTGTGTATGGCATGCCGCTGATCGGGTTTGTCCCGGCGACGGTGTTGTTGCTTGGCGTGCTGTTTGTCATGACGGGCAATTTCGAACGCAAGTTCTGGATGATCGGCCTTGCGGTCATTTTTCCGGTTCTTTTGTATCTGCTGTTTACCGAAGTCACGCATACGCCCTTCCCCAAGGGCAAGCTGTTGTCGGCGAACATTTCCCACCTGACCACCCTGATCTGATTGAGAGTTCATCGTTATGTGGAATGAATTGCTTTACGCCTTTCAGGAGGTGGCAACGTTACCGAATTTTCTGGCGATGTTTGCCGGGATCTGGGGCGGTGTGATCATTGGCGCGATCCCGGGCATGACCGGGACCATGGCCGTCACCCTGGCCCTGCCGTTTACGTTCTATCTGTCCCCGGTTACGAGCATTTTGCTGTTGGTTGCGCTGTACAAAGGCTCGACCTATGGCGGATCAATCTCGGCCATCCTGATCAAGACGCCGGGCACGGCATCGGCCGCCTGCACGGTGCTTGACGGTTATCCGCTGGCACGCGCTGGCAAGGGTGGCAAGGCGTTGAACATGGCGTTGATTTCAAGCTGCATCGGCGATTTCATTTCCAACATTTCGCTGTTCTTCCTCGCCATCCCGCTGGCGACATTTGCGCTGCGTGTTGGTCCGCCGGAATTCTTTATGCTGATGGCGTTTTCGCTCACCATTGTGGCGAGTATCTCGGGCCGGTCGCTGGTTCTGGGCATCATTTCGGCTTGCCTTGGCTTGCTTTTGGCGACCGTTGGCGAAGACATGTACGGATCGTTCCGCTTTGCGCTTTCCGAAGACATGAAATCGGGTCTTGGCATGGTGCCGGTTCTGATCGGTCTGTTTGCCCTGCCCGAACTGATCAAGATGATTGTGTTCCGCCCGGAAGATAATGCGGCAGCGATGAAGCTGGGTGATAACCGCCTGACCCTTGCCGAGTTTCGCGGATCAATCAAATCGATCTGTCGCGGGTCGATCATTGGGGTGATCCTGGGCGCGATCCCCGGCATCGGTCCGTCGACCGCAGCGTTCTTTTCCTATAGCGAAGCGCGCCGGACCTCGAAAAACGGGGACAAGTTCGGCGAAGGCGAGCTTGAAGGCATTGCCGCGTCCGAATCTGCCAATAACGGTGCGTGCGGTGCGACCATGATCCCGCTTCTGGCCCTTGGTGTGCCGGGTGATGTGATTACCGGTGTGATGCTGGGTGCGTTCATGATCCATGGCCTGACACCGGGACCGCTTCTGTTTCAGAACAATCTGGGCGATGTCTATGCGCTGTTTATCGGCATCCTGTTTAGTTCGGTCTTCCTGTTTGTCGCCGGCAAGGCGACGGCCGGTGCCTTTACCAAAATCTCGCGCATTCCCCAGACGCTGCTTTTGCCCTGCATTCTGATCCTGTGCGTTTATGGCATCTATTCCATCGGGGCGAGCCCGTTTGATGTCACCGTCCTTCTGGTGATGGGTGTGGTTGGCTTTGCCATGATGTTGCTCAATATCCCGGCAGCCCCGTTCCTGATCGCCTTTATCCTTGGCCCGATGTTTGAAGACAATATGCGCCGGTCGCTGGCGATTTCGCGCGGTGATCTTGGTGTCTTCTTCCAGTCATGGATTTCATGGGGCTTCTTTGCCCTGACCGTTCTGTTCGTCATTCTGACCATTCGCCGCGAATGGAAGAAATGGCGCGACAATCGCGATGCCACCAACGCATCCGCGCATTAAACCGAGTAACAAGAAGATAAAAATGTCCAAACCAAACATGTCCCGCCTTCATCATGCCATCGATCTGCTTGGCAAACTGGTGGCGTTCGACACGACGAGCAAAAACTCCAATCTCGGTCTGATCCATTTCGTCCGTGACTATCTGGCGGAATACGGCGTTGAGTCCACGCTGTTCCACGATGAAACCGGGCAGAAAGCCAACCTTCTGGCGACCATCGGCCCCAAAGGGGTGGCGGGTATTGCGCTTTCGGGTCATACCGATGTGGTACCAGCCCTTGAGACCACCTGGGAAAGCCCGGCATTCGAGCTGACCGAGCGTGATGGCAAGCTTTATGGGCGTGGTGCTGCGGACATGAAGGGCTTTTCGGCCTGTGCACTGGCGATGATCCCGGAACTGGTCAAGCGTGATCTTGAAATCCCGTTCCATCTTTGCCTGTCCTATGACGAGGAAGTCGGCTGCATCGGTGTCGGATCGATGGTCGACCATCTGGCCGCAATGGACACGCCGCCGCGTTTGGCCGTGATTGGCGAGCCGACCAACATGAAGGTGATTAACGGCCAGAAGGGCAAATATTCCATGCGGGTCGGTGTCACGGGTACGGCCGGACACAGTTCCTTTGCGCCCAATCACGTCAATGCCATCGAATATGCATCACGTGCGATTAATCTGATCGCCGAACAGGCCCGCGAATTCGAAGAAAACGGCCCGTTTGATGAAGATTTCACCGTGCCGCACAGCACGATGCTGACCACCACCATCAGCGGCGGGACCGCAACCAACGTCACCCCGGAATATTGCGAATTCACCTTTGAAATTCGCCATCTGCCCGAACATGACGCCGAAGCCGTGATTGCAGGTCTGCAAGCGACCATCATGGACACCCTTGATGCCGAGATGAAGGCCAAGGCAGATGACACCGGGTTTAGCTTCGAGAAGATCTTTTCCTATCCGGGCATGGGTGATTGCACCGATGCGGAAGCCTTTTCCTATGTCAGTAACATCATCCCGGAAATTTCCGGCAAGGTGTCATATGGCTCCGAAGGCGGCGTATTTGAAAAGCAGGGCAACATCCCGTCGATCATTTGCGGCCCGGGCAGCATCCGTCAGGCGCACAAGCCCAACGAGTTCATTGAAATTTCGCAGATCGAGGAATGCCTGGAGTTCCTCGAAGCGCTCACAGATCAGGCTGCTGCAGCCTGATCTCACCATGACGACGCGCCACCCCGCACCGTCGGTTGGTACCCCGCAGTAGAATGTCTCCCAACCCGATGCTGCACCAACGGGGTTCTGACAGGTGAGAAACTCCCGGCCACATCCCCCCCCGGATGTGGTCATAGCAAGCCAACTTGAAGACCGGCTCGTGAAAGCGATGCCGGTCTTTTTTTGTGAATGTCATCACAACAAAAACAGCAGGCAACAATGATGCTGCTTGGCGTAGCCGAAGCCTAGAAAACGGGGAACCGCAGGAATTATCTGAGCAAAACTTTCTGTTGAAAACGGTGACGAATTAATGAGCGCCGTGTAAACAAAAAACCAAGACAGGCATCAACCTGAAGTTGCTTATTGTATAAATATAAATTAGTATTTGGTTCATAAGGCTAATCACATGAACGCCTAACGGGAGACTTTTTGAGCAGTGAAGTGTGCTTTCGCTGACCTTCATTGCGGTGCAACTCAATCACATCTTTGGGGAATGCCAATGATAAGAGTTCTGTTCTTTTTACTTTGCTTCCTATCAACATTGCCAGTTTCAGCGCAGACGTGGATTGGTACAGCCCCCTGCGGCGTCCCGATGGCACTAGCTCCAAACCCTCAGGGAGCGTCGGCAACGATAGCGTGGGGGCAGCCCGTCATCATTATTGACCCAAACCAACTAGGCAATCCGCTCTGGGAAGAATTTTTGATGGCACACGAATGTGCCCACCACGTGATTGGGCACACGCTTCCGACCGGGATGTGGTGGCGTTCTATGGCGGTCTGGGCGACCGCTGCACAGGAACTCCAAGCAGACTGCTGGGCAGCTCAACGAGTTTCAGCGCAGGCGGCTAGGTTAGCAGCAAACTATTTTGCTCAAGCACAAGGACCAATGCCATCAGGACCAGGTTACCCTACTGGATTTCAGAGGGCCCAGAACATCATACAGTGCGCGGGGTTATGACGAACAATAATGGATGACATTATCAAGCGCCAATTGGCAATTGAGGAGCGTCTTGATCAGATACAGCAAGAGCAAGAACGAGAAAAAGGATTGATCTCCCGGTTATCAAAGGCCGGTGGTTTGATTGCGCTCATTCTCTCAATTGCTGCTGGTGCATACAGCCTTTACGACATCGCGTTTTTATCCGACAGAAAAGCCCTTTCCCAAGACCTGATCAGACTTGATAGTATTGCGAAAGATCTCGTTCAGGCTAACAAAGATGCCATCAACTTGAATTTAAGCGGCCAGTCTGAAGCGGCTATGACCTTGAACTTAATGAAGATATCAATGACGGACCGGGCAAAGGAGATTATTGATCTCCGAAAAGAACACATTAGCGCACCAATACTGACCACAATCGCCCTCGAGTTAATCAACAATGGTGACTATACCACCGGGGTACAATACTTAGAAATCGCGTCTAATAAGTTCAAAAATCCATTTCTTAAATTGGAGACTAACCGACAGAAAGCGTATGGGTTTTACTCTTCAATGCTACCTCTCGAGATTGAAAAGGGTCGTAAACTATTTTCTGATACTTTGGAACAAAGCAAAGCCTTGAAAGGCACACAAGCATTCTGGGTTCAATCAAATTCTATCCGCGACTGGGTGCAAGCAGAAGCGATGATTGGCGAATGCGAAATGGCGCGTGAGGCTGCAGAGAACTTCAGACCGCTATTGCTTAATCAAACTTCACACAGAGAGGCAGCTTCCGGCTTAATCACCGCTTTGAAAACGGTAGATCTTGATGGATTGTGTCCACGAACTTCATTTAGGGATTTGCATAACCTCATTGACGTGAGGTTACAGTCTGCCATTCATAATTGACAGTACAAAGCGGATGTTTATCTGGTTCGCATAAAGAATGCCATCTACGTAAACCTAAACAACTATTATTGCTTGGTGTTGCCCGAACTGTAGCCGGCGGTGAAGTCGCGCCAGCTGTCGTCTTCGCCGATCTTTTTGGAGCGCGCGAGGGCGGCTTTGCCAAGCGATCGGACCGGGATGTTTTGGTGGGCGTGCAGCATGAAGTCGCGCCAGAGGGCGGCCGGAAGGGCACCGCCGGTGACCTGTTCATCCATCGGGCTGCCATCGTCATTGCCCATCCAGATTCCGGCGACCAGATCGGAGCTGTAACCGATGAACCAAGCATCGCGATAATCCGATGTCGTACCGGTCTTGCCCGCCGACGGGCGGTCGATGATGGCGTTGCGCCCTGTCCCCTTGGACACCACGGCGGCCAGCATGTTGTTCATTTCCCCGGCATGCAGCGGGTTCATCAAACGGACCGGGAAGTCGTCAGAGCGTTCATAGAGCACTTCGCCACCCTTGCCGGTGATCTTGCTGACCGCGTGCGGGAAGACGGCAAAGCCGCCATTGGCAACAATCGCGTAGGCACCGGTGAGCTCGAGCATCGAGACTTCGCTGGTGCCAAGGGCCAGGCTTGGTTCCGGTTTGAGTTCGGAAGACACACCCATGTCACGCGCCTTTTGAATGACTTTATCAAGGCCGACTTCAAGCGAGAGCTGGACCGCGATCGAGTTGTTCGAGGTTGCCACCGCATCGCGGATCGACATGGTGCCGTGGTGCTTGCGATCGAAGTTGCGCGGCTCCCAGCCATCAATGACGATCGGCCCGTCGCGCATCCAGTCGTTCGAGCCAAAGCCGTTTTCAAGCCCGGCGAGATAGACAAACAGCTTGAACACCGAGCCCGGCTGACGGCGGGCCTGTGTCACACGGTTATACTGGCTTTCATAGTAATCACGCCCGCCGACCATGGCACGCACGGCCCCGTCCGGCGTCATCGCCAGAAGGGCGGCCTGCCCGACATGGTGTTCCTTGGCCCCGTTACTGGCGAGCGCACGCAGAAGGTTTTCTTCGGCGATGGCCTGAAGACGGGAATCAAGCGTGGTATAAACCAGAAGATCCTGATCGACATAGCCGACATAATCTTTCACACGATCAAGCACCCAATCGGTGAAATAGCGCACCCCCGGTCCTGCCTGTGCAGCACGTGCGGTGCGCACCCGGGTCTGTTTGGCGCGTTCGGCGCGTGCCTTGGTCAGCGCACCGGTTGATGCCATGGCCTCTAACACGACATTGGCGCGTTCGGCCGCAAGTTTCGGATCGACCATCGGGTTATAGCGACTTGGTGCCTTGGGCAGGCCAGCCAGTACGGCGGCCTCGTAAAGGTTCAGACGCCTAGGGTCGGTGCCGAAATAATGGCGCGCAGCGGCATCAATGCCATAGACGCCCGAGCCGAAATAGATGCGGTTGAGATACAGCGAGAGGATTTGTTGCTTATCGAATTTGAATTCCAGCCAGATGGCCAGAAGCACTTCTTCGATCTTGCGGCCAAAGGAGCGTTCGGGGGACAGGAACAGGTTTTTGGCCAGCTGCTGGGTGATGGTGCTGCCGCCCTCGGCAATGCGGCCAGCGGTCAGGTTGGTCCAGGCCGCGCGCATGATGCCGACGACATCAATCCCGAAATGGTCATAAAACCGGCGGTCTTCGATGGAAACGAATGCCTGACCGACATAGTCGGGAAGGTTGCGGACCTCGACCGGGTTGCCATAGCGGTTGCCATAGGCCGCGAGGTTTTGGCCATCAATACTGATCACACGGATGGACGGTTTGCGTTCGCTTGCGACATCAAAGCTGACCTTATCGGGCAGACCATAGCCGTAATAGGCAACAACCCCGCCGCCCAGAACCATGACCCAGATCGAGCCCAGCACGATGAATTTGGCAATGGCTTCGGGCCCCGGAATCATATCGCCCAGGCGGGCAAAAAGACTGCCGCCTTTCTTGCCCGAACTGCTGACGCGCTTTTTCGGCTTTTTGGAACCTGTCGCGCCTTTACGGACGCTCTTTTTCCTTTTGAATTCTCTTTGGGCCACAAAAGCACCTATCGGTCTGGTCCGGGCCGTGCACACGCCAACCTGCCCGTCATATCCGCACAACCCCAAAGTGCGTCTGACAGGCGATAGCGCCGCATTTTCCGGCGAATTTCAATTTTTATGTCCCAACCGAGGAGGGAGTCCCCCGTCTCCCCGTTTTGCGACGGTTTTATCCGTTATTGTCCGTTTGCACTGTCAACTTGACCCATTTTCCACAGATCCTTGACGCCATCGCCTGCGCGACGGCGTTCAGATGATGCACGGACCATGGAACGGATGGGTAAACCATCATGCGCTTCCAGCATAAATAACCGCCACAAAGACGCAAGTTCTACCTCGCCGCGGACATCCATCTGTGACCGATTGTCATTCCCCGCCCAGACGGTTGTGATCAGATCGGACGAGAACCCGACATACCATGCATCGGTGCGGCCACCGGCCACCGTGCCGTAACCGGCAAACGGACGATCCAGACGCACTTGCGGGTCGGTGACACTGGCAAACAAAACGTAGGACGCCTGAATCCCCTCGTCGGTCAGGCGTTTTTCCTGCACTTCCTCGACCCGTTGATAAACCGGGGGTGTGCTATTATCGCCCGTATAGGACACCCGATTGATCAGGGTCATCTGGGGTGGTTTGCCGGAATTTTGCGGCAGGGCGTGAATTGCGGTGACGTCGCTGATCGTCACCGGATCAAGGCCGACGACGGTTCTGATATCGCTCGATAGCGGGCTTTTGATGCCGATATTGTGGGCATATTGGCGGACATTCAACAGACCAAAGTGATCAGCAAGGTTGGTTGGCACCGTGTTGACATCACGCACAAATGCCTCGCGCAGTGATATCATGCCCATATAGTCGTGATCCGGGTTGATCGGACGCCAGCCGCCGACCGCCATGCGGTTATCGCGCACCCATTGGGCCGGATCGCTGTTTTCATTGAGCGCATAGTAATAAGTCGCGATCTTGATCATCCGCCCGGGCGAATGCCGAACGTCGGTGACGCGGTTACGCTGGAACGGTGAATATTTCAGACCGCCGATCAGGGCGCGAATGCGGCCTTCGGGGCTGATGGACAGCAATCCCGTCTGCGACGCGCCGCGCGGCTTGAAACGCAGTTCGGCGATTTCCGGTACAATTTCCTGCGCCAGATTTTGAATTTTCCAGTCGATGCTGGTGAGCACATCAATGTCGCGGCTGCTGTAACCGACAATATCGGCGACTTCTTCGAGCACCATATCGACGACATAGCCCGACAGGACGTTTTCCTCGTACTGCACATCGAGTTTCGGTTCGAGCAAGGTCAGGGCCGACACGCGATCCGCCTCGATAAACTTGTATTGTGCGAGACGGGCCAAAATCTTGTTGGCTTCTTCGGCGGTTTCGCGCGGATAAAACAGCGGATTGAAGGTTTCCGGGTCGCTGATGGCGGCGGCCAGAACGGCGGCCTGATGCAGGGTCATGCGTTCGGCAGGCCCGCCATACCAAAGACGCGATGCCGCCGAGATGCCAAAGATACCGCGCCCGACATAGGCGCGTTCAAGGTAGCTTCGCAAAATGGTTTTCTTGTTGAAGCTCCATTCCAGCCAGAGGGCAACAAGAAATTCCTGAATATGGCGGCCGGGGCCGCTGTCCTTGGTTTTGAAAAAGCTGCGCGCGACCTTCATCGTGATGGTTGAGCCAGGCGCATTTTCGGTGCTGAACATGCGCGCAACATCCGCACCCGAAACCCCGAGATGATCAAAAAACGTCGGGTCGGTGGCGGCGACAAAGACGTTCTGAACCCGTTCGGGCAAGGTGGTCAGCGAGACATCCTGGCTATAGTGGCCCTTGATGGTTTCAAGCAGCGCACCGTCATACCCCAGAATACGGACTTCGGGGCTGCGGACCATGTTGCGGCTGAGATCAAGGTTGGACTTGATGGTAAACAGGCTGCCGAAGATGGCAAGGAACAGCAGGGAGAAGCTCAGGCCGAACACGATCATGCGTTTGCGGCGCTGACGTTTGCGGATCTCGCGCAGTTCCTTTTCGGCGATGCGTTTCATCGCTGCGTTGGCCGCTGTCCTGCCGCCTTGTTCGTTGTCGTCGTTTTCTTCTGCCACGCCGAATATCCGTTATTGCTCGCGGTTTTTGCTTATTCTCTGACAGTAAAGCGCCAAGCCGTTAATAAAGTACTTTAAATCGCCAGATTTATCATACGAACGTATGGTAACGCCGCTGCTAAGAGATGTGATGGCCGGGACCATATCCGAACGTGCGGCGGGTGACTGTGATCAATGATATGGCGATGCAGATTTTGCTTGCCAACTTGCGCCCATATCTCAATATGTCCGGGTGGGCAGGCGATGGCGTCGCCAGCGTGAAAACGATCAGAAGCACGCGCCCAATCCATCACCAACCATATCCTGAACGCCGGGATCTTGCTTTGTCGTTGTCATGACAGGGGGAGGTCTTTGTCCCTTTGCATGCGCAACGCGTAAAAAAGGGAACGCGCTTATGGATCGCCCGGAATTTTACCGTTTTCACCAAGGTGACCGCGTGCTGCCGTTTGAGGCAGCCGAATATGACGCCCGTCTTGCGGGCTTGCGCAAGATCATGAATGACACCGGTGTTGAGGCCTGTGTTTTCACCTCCATGCATAACATCGCCTATTATTCAGGCTTCCTCTATTGCGCCTTTGGCCGGCCTTACGGGCTTGTCGTCACCGCATCTGAAAGTGTCACGATCAGTGCCGGGATTGATGCCGCCCAACCTTGGCGGCGCTGTCATGGCGATAACATCACCTATACCGATTGGGCGCGTAACAATTACTGGCGCGCCATTCTTTCGGTGACCGGGCCGGGCAAGGTGATTGGTT
This sequence comes from Thalassospira sp. CH_XMU1458, assembly GCF_037027205.1. Taxonomy (NCBI): domain Bacteria; kingdom Pseudomonadati; phylum Pseudomonadota; class Alphaproteobacteria; order Rhodospirillales; family Thalassospiraceae; genus Thalassospira; species Thalassospira sp. CH_XMU1458. The sequence continues at coordinate 142,432 of NZ_JAYMDW010000001.1, forward strand.
ATGAGGGCGATCACTTGACGCTCTTGCAAAAGGCGCTTCTGGATGAGTTCCTGAAACCCGCCAGCAGCAAGGACATCGCGCCGGCCACCATGCGCCAGCGCATGCATAAGTCGCCTGCCGAGATTGCCCTGATCCGGCATGGGGCGCAGGTCGCCGATGTCGGTGGCTATGCCATCCGGGACGCGATCAGGGAAGGTGTGCGTGAAATTGATGTCGCCATGGCCGGGCGCGATGCGATGGAACTTGAAATCGCCAAGCGGTTCCCGCATGCGGAATATCGCGATACCTGGGTCTGGTTCCAGTCAGGGATCAATACCGACGGGGCGCACAACCCGGTGACGGCACGCAAGCTTAAGCGTGGCGATATCCTGTCGCTTAACACGTTTCCGATGATTTCGGGTTATTACACAGCGCTTGAACGCACGCTGTTTGTCGGCGAGGTCGATGAGGCCAGCCTGAAAATCTGGGAGGCCAATGTCGCGGCCCATGAATTTGGCATGAGTTTGCTGAAACCCGGTGCGTCCTGTGCGCAGGTGACAGAGCAGATCAACGCCTTCTTTGCCGAGCGGGATTTGCTGCAATATCGCACCTTTGGCTATGGCCACAGCTTTGGCGTGCTGTCGCATTATTATGGCCGGGAAGCGGGGCTTGAGCTGCGCGAAGATATCGACACGGTGCTTGAGCCTGGCATGGTGATCAGCATGGAGCCGATGCTAACCATCGCCGAGAGCAATCCGGGGGCGGGCGGATACCGCGAGCACGACATTCTGGTGATCACCGAAGACGGCAATGAGAACATCACCGGATACCCGTATGGTCCGGACTTCAATGTGGTTGGTTAGGATAGCGTGTTTCAAGAAATGGGCCCGATAACGGGCCCATTTCCGGATTGAGTGCGCATCGGACAGGGAGACTGGATGGGCAACCCGTGCGCACCCAATACAGTCACGGTGGGCCAATCACGATGGATTGGCACTTAAAACCGTGACATTCGCGCGGGCGAGATTGAGGGGTGCGAAATCGTGATTTGGCGGCGTGTGCCCCATGGGACCAAGGGCTTCAGGGTCCAGATCGGACAATAGGGGCTGTCTGCTGTCCTTTTCGGACACCACCGGCTGCTGGCCGTAAAGCTGCCAGTCGATACCAAGATCGGGATCGTTCCAGGCGATCCCGCGATCATGGTCGGGGCTGTAATAGTTCGATGCCTTGTACATGACATGGGTGTCGGGCTTGAGCGTTTTGAAGCCGTGCGCGAAGCCCTCGGGGATCCAGAGCTGGTACCAGTTTTCCGCACTGAGTTCGATCTTGATGTGCTGACCAAAGGTCGCAGAGCGCGGGCGGATATCGACCGCGACATCAAGGATCGCACCTTGTGTCACGCGGATCAGTTTGCCCTGGGCATAGGGGCAGGTCTGGAAATGCAGGCCGCGGATGGTGTTGATCGGAACGCTGATCGAATGGTTTTCCTGCACCAGATCAATATCGCCCACCACCTCGCAAAAATCGTCATAGCGAAAGGTTTCGGCAAAAACACCGCGTTTGTCCCGATGTCGGTTGGGCACAAACAAAACCGGACCTTCGATATCAAACGCGGTAAATTCGACAGGCATTGTTCATTACTCCTTGATCGAGATCGGAACACGGATCAGTTGGCGCGGCACACGCCAGCGATCCTTGTAGGGTTTCGGGACAAGACGGACGAAAACCAGGCTGGCTTCGTCATCAACCGTGCCAAACAGACGGTCTGTGCTGTCTTCGTCGATGATCGACGGATAGGCCGAGAAGGTTTCGCCTTCTGCCGCGTCGCGTTGCAAAGGCTGGCGATAGAGCAGTTTGGGTTCCGACCAGTTTTTGAGATCCGTCGAGGACGAATAGAAGAAGCCGGCAATGTCGGGTTCGCCCTTTTTGCGGATGCGATGGAGGTAAACCGTGATGAAGCTGTTTGATCCTTCGTGGCGAACCAGACCGCGGATGGAGGAAACACCCACCGGCCCGACGCGCGCACATTCGGTTTCGCGTGCCGACCATCCCTGATCGGTCAGGGTTGCGGCCAGCTCGAAACTTGAGCCGTTCCAGACATCCCACCGTTTGGGATCATCAATCGGGGCGCGCACCAGACAATTGCGCGATTCTTCCCAGTTATCGGCACGACGCCAGACAATGGCGTAATAGTAATTCTGCCAGGAGATGATGTTGGTCACCGTCACGTAACTTGGCGCGCGTTTGCGATCATCGCGATAGGGTTCCGGCGGCGGGAACGGTGCGTGATGGGGCGGGTTGCCCAGATAGTCAAAGGTCTTGCCACCGTCACTGGATTTCAGTGTCACCAGACCATTGATCCAGCAATCGGTGCGTTTTGTCCGGCCCTTGCACGGCATGTCATGGCGATAGGGCATGAAACTGGCACTGCCCAGGGCATAAACATCGCGCCCGTCGCGGGTATAGATCGCCTGAAGCCATGTGCGATCATCAAGCAATTCGGGTACGGCTTTGCCCGCGGCCTTGAACCGGCTGTCGCAATCGGGTTTCAGACTGTTAAAGCCATAACCGACAAAGGCCCGGTTCTGAAAGTTGGGCGCAAACAGGACCATTTGGCCCTGATTATTGCGAAAGGCACGTGCTGGTGAATCGGGCAGATGATGGTTGTCACATCCGGTGACGTCGCTATCAAAGATGACGGTTTCGGTGCCAGAGACAGTTACCTCGGCCGCCCGTAAATCCGGGTTCCAGCCAAACATGCCACCGACCGACAAGCCGATCAGGAATGCCGAGAGACCTGTGATGCGTTTTGAGAAACGAAGTGTGCCCAAGGTTTCACCCGCCAGGTTTGCAATCAAATGAGAAAGTGTGGTGCGTGGCGTTACTGGGGGTTACGCCACGCACCAGACAGCAAGGTCACGCCGCCTCTGCGACGTATGGGGCCGGGGTACTGCCCAGACGGTGTGCCATGCTGTTTTCTTCAAGGAAGTTTTTCAGATCGCCAAAACGCTTCTGATAGGTCTGCTCAAACAGATCGAAATCGGCATTATCCCAAGCTTCCTCGAACGAGAATTTGTCCATGTAGCGACCATCCACGAACGGAATGCCAAGTGTGCGGACAAATTCGCGGGTGCGCGTGTCATAGGTGACATAAAGGGCCGGAACTTCGTTGGCCAAGGCCAGCAAATTGCCATGCAGGCGATAGCCGGTCACGGCATCAAGGTTCTGTTCGGCCCGTTCAAAATCAGCGACACTTTCAAACACCGAAAGCGATGATTTATAAAGGTCCAGTAACGGATCCCTGGGGCCATAGAACCACTTTTCCGCAGTCAGTTTTTTGACAGCCTCGTCCATCACAGTCGCGTCATTTTCGACCTGTTTGGATCGCGCGTAATAGATCTGCTTTTCTTCAAGCTCGCCGGCACACAGGATTTCCGTGTCATAGCGTTCAGCCAGTGTGCGCAACATAAAGCGTTGCTGGGTCTGGAAACCGTGCGTCTTGCGCCGAAGCGTAAAGCCCAGCCTTTTGATCGATGCGGCATCAACCCGGCGCAATTTCAGTTCCGGTTTGCAATGGCGGAACGCCGTCGGGCAGCCAAAGATGCGGACATTTTTGATCCCGATCGAATTCAGCGCCTTTTTTGACAGATTGCCGCGCACGCCGATGGATGCCGAGCGATCTGCAACCAGGTTCAAGAAACGCCGGGTCGATTCATTGACATAGTTTTCGGAATTGTCGGGAACCTGAACACCGATGCCAAAGGCAATCACGGGGACCTTGGTTTTTTCAAGAACCGCTGTGATCGGGTCCCATTGACCGTTGGTGTTGATATAGTTCGATCCGCGCAAAAAGATGTAATCCAGCCGATTGATCTGTTCGATCTGGGTTTCCGAAATATTGCCGTCTGAGGGCACATAGATCGGAAAAAGTTCGGAATAATCGAGAATGCGCAGCGAGGAATCATAGACAAAGCAGTCACCGATATTGGTGAACAGCGTCTTTGCCTTTTCCGGCGCATTATAGGTGTGGGTGACAACACCAAGATTGCCCTCAAGACGGCCAGCGGGCATCAATACGCCAATACGGGGCTTGCGCCCCCCGGTGGGGAGTTCGGGTGCCATTTTATGCTCCTGCGTGTTTGGTTCGTGTCATTTTTGACGTTGTGTCGAACCGTTGCTCGTGTGTGGAAGTGCAGGTCTTGCGAGGTGTGTTTAAGCCGCACTGACCTCGCGGGATTTAAGGCTTTGTTCCCAATCAAGGGCATGGCGCACGATGGCATCCAAGTCATCATGAACCGGGGTCCAGCCGAGTTTTTGGCGAATACGATCAGCCGCCGCAATCAGGGCTGCCGGATCACCGGGGCGACGGTCGGCAAGTTCGACTTCGAAATCAACGCCAGACACCTTTTTGACCGCACCGATCACTTCGCGCACCGAGAAACCGCGCCCATAACCGCAATTCATCACGTCGCTTTCGCCGCCGCGTTCAAGATATTCAAGGGCCAGAACATGGGCATTGGCGAGGTCTGAGACATGGATGTAATCGCGAATGCAGGTGCCATCGGGGGTTTCGTAATCTTCGCCGTAAATGGCCATTTGCGGACGCGTCCCGGTTGCCGCCTGGCTTGCGATCTTGATCAGATGGGTTGCCTTGCGCGAAGTCTGGCCGGAACGGCCTTTGGGATCGGCACCGGCAACATTAAAGTAACGCAGCGCGACATAGCGCAAGTCATGGGCGATGGCGGCATCGGCCAACATCTTTTCGGTCATCATTTTTGATGTGCCATAGGGTGAGATCGGCTTGAGGGCGAAGTCCTCGTTGATCGGGGTGGCTTTTGGTTCGCCGTAGACGCCCGCAGTCGAGGAAAAGATGAAATGCTTTACGCCGCTATCCACGGCAACTTGCAAGAGCGCACGCGAATTGACCGTGTTGTTGCGGTAATATTCCAGCGGATAGATGACCGAGTCCGGTACAATGATCGACCCGGCAAAATGCATGATCGCCGTCACATCATGTTCGGCGATGACGCGACGCACCAGATCTTCGTCGCCACAATCACCTTCAACGAACGCCGCCCCGGTTGGCACTGCCCAGCGATGCCCCTGACTTAGATTGTCCAGCACGACGACATCGCGCCCGCCATCGAGAAGTGCCAGTGCCGCGTGACTGCCGATATACCCTGCGCCACCTGTTACAAGTACAGTCATTGCCGTGTCTCCTTGTTGATGTTGCCTGTTTTGGTTCAGGCTGCTTTGGAAGGCACGGCCGCCCGGCGATCCCGATCCGGGTCGCCAGAACGGCCATACCGGGTGGGATCACGCGACCTTTCGCTGAGGCTGCGTATCAGCTTTCATGACATCGACCATTTTGTGATCGATGTTGTTTTCGGTCAGGAACTGCGCCATTTCGCGATAGGTCTGGAACCAGGCGCGGTTGAACTTGTCGAACAGATCCTGATTCCAGTAATCCTCGAGCACGAATTCCTTTTCCGAGAACACGTCATAGGACGGGATCTGATAGGTTTCGGCGAATTCGACCGTGCGGCTGTCATAGGTGAAGTAAATCGACGGAACACCGTTGGACAGCGCCATCAGATTGCCGTGCAGGCGATAGCCCAGCACGCAATCCTTGGTCCGGACCAGATCTTCGTAATCGGATACGACATCGGAATAGAACAGCTTCTCGCGATAGAGGCGTTCCATCGTGTCATCGAGATACCAGTTCTTGACCCAGTCGTTGTTTTTGAGCGCCTGCATGGCTTCTTCGCGCTGGGCGTTGCTGCCAAAGACGAGCTTTTTCTCTTCGGGTTCGCCCTGGGCCATCAGGGTCATGTCATCGAACCGGTCTGCGAGATGTTTGACCAGATCACGATGGAAGGTGAGATAGCGTTTGATGTCCTGTGCATAGGCCGGTGAAACTTCACGGCGCAGCGTAATGCCGACATTTTTCACGCTATCGAGCGATGGCAGCTTGATGCGCATGTCGGGATTGTTTTGCCTAAACGCGGTCGGGCAGCCGACAATGCGGACATTGGTGATGCCAAGATCCCAAAGAACCTGTGCGGTATAGGCCCCGCGCACCCCGATGGAGGTGGTGGAATCGGCCATCATCCGCAGGACCGTTTTGGTCTGTTCGGACAGTTCGATCTTGCCTTTGACCGGGGCCTGCGCACCGATGCCAAAGCCCAACACGGGAAGCTTCAGACGTTTGAGAACGTCGATGGTATTGCGCCAGTCCATATCGGAATGGATGTAGTTCGACCCGCGCAGGAAGACATAGTCATATTCCTCGCGAAGGCGGTCGATGTCTTCCATCTTGGGATCGGCAATCGGCAAGACACCAAGCTTGTCGTAATTCATCAGTTTGAGCGATGAATCGAAGACAAAGGCATCCCCGATATTGTGGTAGTGATTGATGCTCTTTTGAACATCCTGATAGTTGTACCATCGGACGCAGTCGTGGTCGTAGACTTCGCCGGACGGGATCATTACGAGAACGCGCGCCATGTTGTCTCTCCTTGGTTGATCACGTTTTTGTTCTGAATTCATGCCGTGCTTGCCACGGTTTGCGGGCTCGCAGCCTTTGCAGACATACGGCGCGTTTCCAGAACCTCCCGATACTGCGCGAGATGTTGCTCGGCGCATTCCTGATAGGTCGTCACGCTTGGTATTCCCTCGCGCATCCGATCCCAGATCTTGTTGTCGCTGAGAACTTCGATCATCCGATCCGCAAGGTCTTCGGCACTTCCGACCCGGAAATGCAGACCATTGACACCGTCGGTGATTTTTTCGGCCATGCCGCCAATGTTGGAACAGATCATCGGACGCCCGTGGAAGAAGGCTTCCTGGATCACGACTGGCGAGTTTTCCCACCAGATCGAGGGGATGATCGTCCAGTCGGCGAGTTCCATCAGCTTGGGCATTTCGGTATTCTGATAGGCCCCGTAAAAGCGGACGCGTTCGCCGGCCTTTTCGATCAGGTCATGGACCTTGTCCTGATATTCCTTGGGTTGGCGATCAAGGTTGCCGCCAAAGATCATCAGCCGCGCATCATCGCCCCAGATTTCATCAGGCACACGCCCGACCGCATCGAGAAGGATGTCAGCGCCCTTGAACATTGTGAGCTGCCCGAAGAAGGCAAAGCGCGACCGGCGGGGCTGGGTTTTGGAAAGCGGGCGATCCTTGGCCCGTTCATTGATGTCGAGACCGTTTTCGATCACCGACATTTTTTCGGCCTTCATGCCCCAGTCAATGAAGCGATTGGCGAGAAATTCACTGGGCGAGACATAGTGATCGGCCAGTTCCAGCATCGCCTTGATGAAGCGTTCACGCCGCAGGAACGACGCCGGCGAGATATTGGGGAAACAGCCATTGCAATCAATCGGACTTGCCCGGTTGCACAGCTTGGTTCCGCCGCTTTTGATCATCTGCCCGTGATTGTGGCAGATCGTCAAAAACTCGTGGAAAGTAAAGAAGATCGCAGTTTCGGGCAGGGCTTCGCGAATGGCATAGATGGTTTCGAGCCCAAGGCCGAGATAGTGGTGGAAATGCACGACATCGGGTTCGTAATCCTTCACAAAGCGCAGGAAATCACGATCAATTTCATCCGTGCTGCCGTTGGACAGCAGGAAGTGATCATAGTTTTCCGCGTGATAAAGGATTTCGTTTTCCTTTTGCCGCAGGCTCATCAGGGCCGAGGCGCCGTGTCGCGGCACGGGATTGCCAACGCGGGCGAGATAAAAGCTTTCGACCCCGTCAAGTTTGTTCAACCCTTTATGCAGGTTGTAGGAGGCCACTTCGGCCCCGCCCAGCGAGATGCTGGGATGGCCGTGCGAAATAACGAGGACGCGTAAATCAGTCGACGGCATTGTTGTGGCTCCGCAAGTTTGAAACGACCAATGACCAGCGGCGATCAAACGCCCAGCGGTCAAGACGATTGGATAGTTCCTCCCAGGCAGGGGCTTTGCTTATGGATTGTTCGCTGCCCAGTACTTCGACATCGGGGATCCAGTAGGATGGCGTCCCCGCCATGCGCAGCTTGAGTGCAAGGTCGAGGCTTTTCTCCGCCGGACCGATATAGCCACGGGTAAAGCCGTCACTGTCCTTGAAGGCCTTGCGCGGCAGAATGCAGCATTCCAACGTACCGGCACTGACTTCGCTGGGTTGGGCATCGGCAAGAACCGCGCAAGGGTAGCCGACATAGCGATCCGAAAGGTACTGCCCGCCATTGGCATTACTGTTGATCCAGGTTCCGGCCCACCGGACAGAATCGTCTTCAAACAGGATGGTCGGCGATACGAGAACCTTGTTGCCGCGTTTGATATAGGCGGCATGCAATTGATCAAACCAGCCATCATCGCGCGGCAGAATGTGTGCCGACACCAGCCCGACTGTTTCGGAATTGGTGGCATCCACACCGACTTCGAGCGCATCGCAATAGTCTTCGACCCCTTCGGCGAAAACGATCCGGGTGTTGAGTTTGTAAAAGGCGGCAAGGCGCAAGATTTCGCTGCCAACCTGATCAAAGCTTTCGACCGGCCCGGCAATGACAATCGGCAGATGGCGGGTGACACTATCAAGGCCCAGCAGGGCAATGGTGACGCCGATATCATTGATCGTGTCATCGACACCGACCACAAGGGTCACCGGCGCGTCTTCGTCAAAGTCGCCGATATCATGGATATCCACCGCATAGGGACGCTGTGCCGTCATGGCCTGTAACATCGGGCCGAACTGACGTTCGATACTGTTCGAGGCCGTGACCGACCGCGGATCAAGCGAGGGCAGAACCCGTGAAAGGGCCTGACGGGCCGATGCACGCGTCGGGTTCAGCGGGCAATAGGCCGGAAAGGCATCGGTGATGCCCAGTTCAAGATAGGTCGCCTGATCGGATGGCGGGGTGACATCCAACGGGCAAAACACCAAAAAGCCGTGATTATTCCGGGCCGGGTTCATGCCAGAGAACATCGGATCATTGGCAAAGGCATCGGTCACATCGGCGCGTGACTGGCGCGTCCAGTGATCGTCAATACGGACGACTTCACCGCCAACCCGCAGTGACACATCCTTGACCGCACGGTCGGGATCAAGCATCCAGCCGGAAATCAACACCCCGCTTCCTTCGATCAGAAGAGAGAAATCAATCCCGATGCGGACCGGGCGATCCAGTTCGGATACCGTGTCGCGGCCATCAAAACGATGTGCGGCCATTTTAAGGGTATGCAGGATTTTTTCCGGTGCCCGCACACGATCAAGGACCGAACGAATATGGGCCGGGACATCGGGCGGTGCGACCAGAACACGGTGCTGATACACCTCGATCGAATACCAGGTGTCGCGGCCGCGGAAGTAAACCCGTTTTAGTTTTTTCGGATTGATCGGCTTATCGCCCAGCATCAGGCCGGTTACACCGGATGCCTCGTCGCCCAGGTCATCGCGCTGGAAATCGGCACTGGTCAGTTCCGCCAGTATCGGAGAATCCGCCATGGCAATGACGCGGGTGCGCCCGGTGGGGAAGCCACTTGACCAGCCCTGAATATAGACATCACCCTCTTCGAGCCCGCCCAGTACTTCGATAAAGCCGTTGCTGCGTGCGGCACTTTGCACAAGTGCGGCCACCTTGCTGAGGCGTTTTTTATCCGGATCGCCGGCCAGCAGGGCTTCGATCAGGCCATCGATCACGGTGGCAAAGGCCGGACCGGATTGATCGGCAACAGAGGACAGAACCGCCTCAATGCGTTGCTGACGATTGTCGATGCGGTATTCACGCGGTTTGCCAGCCCCGCGAAACAGGGCCGTTTTCAAACGACGTGCGGACACATCCTTCATCGGCAAGAGGGCCACAAAGCCATAGGCGTTGTCGGGTTCCGCATCGTGGCGGCGCCATGAAATGATGGATGCCTGGACTTTGGCGTCAGACTGGCTGTTGAGGTAAATATCAATCGTTGCCGGCAGGGCATTCCCCACCCCGACCATCAAAGCCAGACCTTCATCGACCAAGGCGGCGACGACGGTTCTGCCATCCAGTGGCATTCCATGCTGTTCGGTCATGCCCGGGCCTCCTTGTGTTTACGCGTGTGTTTCAAAGCGAATGATTGCCGTGCCATGGCGATCACCAGACAAAGGCGCCGATTGCCAACCCGGTGGTCACGCCAATCAGGCAGGACAGGATCAGCAACGGGGTTTTGAGATCATTGGTGTGGCGTGCGGTCAGGGCTGAAAGCCGTTCGTCAAAGCCACCGAGTGACTTGTCAAAGCGCACCAGAAAGACTTCGAGTTCATCGACCCGGCTTGAAAGTTCTTCCTGACCGTTTCGCACCAGTTTCACGCCGGCCTCGATGCCGTCATCGGCGGACGCCAGTTCATCCATCCGTTTGGACGCACTGACCAGACGTTTGGCGGCTTCGCGCTGACCGTTTTGCAAGATGTGCTGTGCGGCCAGCAGGCGGTCCAGACGATCCAGAATTTTGCCAAGCGGCGCGTTCAGCGCCGTGTGGGCTTCCTGTTCGCTTTGGGATGGGATGCGCAGCGTGATTTCTTCCTTGGTGCCGGGCATGACGGCACAGACCGTCAGACTTTCGACACTGGCAACCGCGGCGTCGGGCAATTCGACCTCGAATGCGTGCTTTCCATCGCCGATACCGTTGCGGCGCAAATCGACACGTTCGTTTTCGGCGGTTTCGCGCAGCAGGGCATGACCGTTCAGGCGAACGACCACCTCGATCCGGGCATCCGGGCTTTGCGGCGACCAGACCCAGCCATAGAGGCGGTTCTGATCAATGGCATCAACCCGCCCTTCGAGGGTCGGTGCGGTTTGTTCGGCATCTTGCGCACCTGTTGGCGCCGGGGTCGGTGGCGTGGTTTCTTCCATCGTCTGTTTTTCGGCAACAGCCATAGTGGCCTCCTTGTTAAACGTCAGGCGGCAACAAAATCAGGGCGAACCATGCGGCGGATCATCGCCAGATATTGCTCGGCAACATCATCAATCCCGGCCGGGGGCCGGACATGGCCCGACAGTTTTTTCCAGAGTTTCGGATTGGTTGCGCAGTCCTTCATGACGCGCGCCAGTTCGGCCGGATCATCGGGGCGGACGTGAATGCCGTCATGGCCATGGCGGACCATTTCGGCCATGCCACCAATTGAACTGGTGATCACCGGGCGGCCATGCTGGAAGGCTTCCTGAATGACCAAAGGCGCATTTTCCCACCAGATCGAGGGCACAACGACCCAGTCGACCCGTGCCATCAGATCGGGAATATCTTCGCGTTGATAGGCGCCGATATGGCTTACCTGCGGGCCGCTTTGTTCGACCAGATCGGCAATGCGACTGGTGAACTGATCGGTCTGATACAGGGCCGCACCATGAATGCGCAGATTGAAATCGACCGCGTCCGAGGCAAGGATTCGCCCGGCTTCAAGCAGGACATCCGCGCCCTTCCACGGGTTGAGGTTGCCGAAATAGCCAAAGACATTGGGCATGCCGGCCGCCCCGATATCGCGTTTGGGCGCAGCGGGGACAGTCGGGCGACCATTGTTGATTACCGAAATCCTGTCGGGGCTGATGCCCCATTCGATATAGCGATCACGAAGGAACGCACTGGGCGAGATGAAATGATCAACCGCGCGCAGATGGTTGCGCAGATTGACCGCCCGCATCGCATGTTGATCGGGGGTAAAGCCATCAAGCCCGGACAGACGTCCAGTGGCATCGGCCCTGGTATATCGGGTTTTGGTCCCGCGATGGATCATCAGGCCGTCATTGGGGCAGATCTGATAATAGTCATGCAGGGTCATCACGATCTTGCAGTTCGGCAGAACACGACGGATCAGCATCGGCAATTCGATGCCCCACAGGACCAGATGATGGATATGCACCACATCCGGCGCCCAGCTTTTCAAAAGACGCGCGAAATCCGGGGCCACCGCATAAAGATCGGTCTGGGACATGTTGAAGCGGTCAAAATGCCCGGCCCAGAACAGCATTTCATCGCCGGCATCATTGATCGCCTGAAAACTTGTGCCCGGGCGGCGTTCGCGGTGAACATCGTTGGTCGCCCCGATGAAAAGCGCATCGCATTCCGCACGCTTGTAGGCATGAAACAGATCATGGGCGAAAATTTCAGTCCCACCCGGATGCAGATCGGGGTGATTATGGGCAAGCACCATTATCCGGGGATTCATGCGGTCCTCCGTGGTTTCTGGGCAATTAGGAAATCCTGGTAATGGGCGGCTGTTTCGCCGCGCCAGGTGCCAAAGCTTTTGGTGTGGATATCGAACCCGGCCCCGGTCAGGGCAGCCTCAAGAAACGCATCGTCAAAACCGACGGCCGCCATCGGGTTTTCACCGCGCAGGTGCCAGCAAGGCTGACCTTCGGCTTTCTCAAACCCCTTGAGACGGGCATCGCGGCCGGGATTTGACGGGTCGTCATCTTCGCGGATGACAAATGCGGTCAAAAACAGCCGACCGCCCGGGCGCAGCACACGAAAGACCTCAGAACAATAGGTTTCGATTTCGTCTGGCGGCAGGTGGGTCGCCACCGAGATCATTGCGGTGAAATCGAATGTTCCGTCCTGAAAAGGCAGTCGCATGCCGCGCCCGCTGATTTCGCCTTCGGGGTTGTAGAGTTCGTTCTTGATGTCCGAACACTCGAACCGGAAATTCGGATAGGCTGGCGTGATGGCGCGCTTGCACCACTCGATGCCGCCGCGCACCGGATCCATGCCGCGATAGATCGCCTGTTTCGGATTGAGGAACTGTGTCAGGGGGACGGCAATTCGGCCAATGCCACAGCCGATATCAAGAACATCCTCGGTGGTTTTAAGCCCGGTCATGCGGACAAAATGACCAAGGAACTCCGCCCCGATGGCGCGGTAATCGCCATCGCCGACAAAGACGTCTTCTTCGGGCGGAACCGGGAGGAAACGGTTGGAAATGATCTGTTCGCACAACCAGGAAAGATGGGTGTCACTGATATCGGATGTCAGCGGGGACTGGTGTTCGGACAGTGCAAGAACCTGGCTCATGCCGCTTCTCCGTTGGGGGTTTTTTCCGATCGGTTTTGCGGCACACCGTTGGTGTGGAGATCTTCGAGCGCATCGGCCCAGCGCGACGCATGCAGCCAGGCGTTATATTCGGCCGCAACCCCGCGCATGTAATCGGCATGGGTCGAGATGGATTTGCGTTCAAAGTGATAGAGGCTGACATCGGGGACGTATTTGATGTCGAAATCGGCCTTACGAATTTTCAGACAAAGGTCGCTGTCTTCGTAATCGCCGATGACATAGTCCTCGGTGAAGCCATCGACCGCGTCAAAGGCATCGCGATGGATCATCATGCAGGCACCGGTGACACCGGGGACCGAGCGTTCAATATTGGCATCCCGGAACTGGTCGGGCATGCCTTTGTGATAGTGATAATTCAGCCACTTGCCGCTTTCATTGCGGGCAAAATACATCCCGGCATGCTGGATCGAGCCATCTTCAAACAGAAGTTTCGGCCCGACCACCGCGACCTCATCCGGACCGCCCATTTTTGACGCCATCCCCTGTGCCCAGCCGGGCGTATGGGGGATCACATCGGAATTGAGCATTGCCAGATAATGGCCGTGTGCGTTCTGCGCACCGGCATTACATGCGCGGGCATAGCCGCCATTGCGGGTCATCACGACCAGACGCATCGGGATGCCATAGAGAACATGCAGACCGCGCAACAGATGTTCGCATTCTTCGGCCTGTTCGGGGGAGTCGAGCACAAAGACAAGTTCGCAATATTTCGCGACCCAGTCATCACAGGCAAAGGCACCGATTTGCGCGCGCAGGAAACCAAGAACACGATAGAGCGGCACAATGATCGACACATCCGGGTCTTCATGCGGAGTGCCGATGTCAATCACGCGATCAACCTTGGCGGATGCCATCAGTTTTTGCTGCAGATCGCCAATCACCGGTGCCAGGCAGTTTTCAATAATCTCTGCTGTCAGGTGTTGTGGCGGGACGGCGCGCAGGATGCGAGCACGGGCCTCGGCCGGGTCAATCGGCTGGGCGGGGGGCACCATCAGATGGCGGTTGCCCGATTTCAGGCGCATCAGGCTTCGGGGCTGAAGGATGGGGACCGGGCTTTGGATATCCTGATAAAAGCCGACAAAACCGGTTGCCGGGACAGTCTGGCCATCATCCTGTACATTGCCCTGATAACGATAAAACCCGTCGCCGAATGGATGGGCGATCCCGTTGCTATCAAGAAGGTCGATGCTGGCGATCATATCGACAGGATCGCGATACCAGCCGCCAATCAAGGTGCCGCGCGCTGTTGTGACTGCAAGATCGACTTCGCCACTGGGAAGCGATCCGCCACCTGAGACGCGCTGGCTTGAAAGCGGACAGCGGAGCTGGAATTCAATCGCGGCCTTGCTTGATTTCATATCGGCACGGGCAAGCGACCCGATGATATATTCGCGCAAATCGGCATCCGATTTGCCCTTGGTTTGCCACCAGCGCGCCAGAGACGGCAGGGTTGAGACATCGGGCAAATGGCGAATGGCAAGCGTGCGCACGCCGGTCACGACCATATAGGCCCCGGATGCGGTGCTTGGCTGGTCGGCAATCATGTAAACCAGTTTCTGTCCGCGCGGCCCGGTCTTGCTGATATGGGGAAGCTGCGTTAAGCGCTTGAACCCGGAAGGTGCGACAATAAAGACGGCCTCGATATCGTGAAAGGCATCGGGCAATGCGGTGGCCAGCAGGATCTTTTCACCGGAAAGCTTTGCGACCGCCTTGGCCGGTTTGGGCCGATCGACAATTTCGGCAACCAGTTGAAGAAGGAAACTGTTGTAGCTTTTGGACAGGCGCAGTCGAAACAGGCTGGCCCACATCCCCAGAAGGGTCGAGACCAGCGAAAGCCGCCCGGCAGGCGTCACCCCGTTCAGCAACGTTGATGCACTGGCAAATTCAAAATCGCCATCGGGATCAATTGTGATCTCGTCCTTGCGGCCCAGCGTTCCGGCCTCGGCCAGAATCGTAATCGGTTCATCCTTGGGACGGCGGATGACGCGCAACAACCGGGTCCCGCCCCCGTCAAGTGGCAACCGCAATGTGGCCTGCGGTGAAATCGCAGCACCATCAATCGTTTCAAGCCGGGGGACTTCCCACAAACGGGTGGGTGTATCCCAACTTAACAACAACGTATCAGGGTTCAGCAGGCAAACACCGGGCGCTTCGCCGGTCGTCCGCACTGCATCGGACGAGGCAAATTCAAGCATGACAATCTTTCACTAACTTGAAGTTCAGGACGGGTCGCCCGCAGCCGAAGCTGCGGACGCCGCCAACGGATTACTGGACGCTAAAGAAGCTGTCCGGATCGTCCTGTACGTCTTCGGCATCGACATTGTTAAGGGTGATGGAATCCCCATTGCCAAGATCGATGACGGTGTTGGCACCGACTTGCGTTGCACGCGCAGCGACATCATCGGCACTTGCGATGCCGGTGTCGTTGATGTTGCTGCTAATGGAAAGCATGTCTTCGCCAGCCTGGAAGTCGAGTACGACGTCGTTGCCGCCGCCACCGGAGAAGACAAAGGTGTCTGCACCGGAACCACCAGACATGATGTCATCGCCTGCGCCGCCTTCGAGGACATCATCCCCGGAGCCGCCAAGCATCAGGTCATCACCCTCGCCGCCCTGAAGCACATCGTCTCCAGAACCGCCAAGCATGACATCGTCTCCGCCACCGCCGAGAACGATATCGTCGCCTGCACCGCCGATCAGGACATCATTGCCTGATGCGCCGTCGAGAACGTCATTGTCTGAACCGCCAAGCAGGATGTCGGAATCCGCACCCCCTGACAGAACATCCTCACCGGAGCCACCCATCATCAGGTCGCTGCCGTCGCCCCCGATCAGTGCATCGTCACCCGATCCACCGAACAGGACATCATCACCTTCGCCACCAACGGCAACATCGTCGCCCGATCCGCCGAACAAGACATCATCGCCTTCTTCGCCAAACAGCACGTCATCATTACCTTGTCCGAAGATTGTATCGTCTCCGCCACGTCCGAAAATGACGTCACTGAAACGAGATCCGAGAAGCGCATCATCAAAGGCGCCGCCTTCGAGAGTTGCCATGTAATCCTCCTTCGTGTCCCAACATTAATGACATCGTGGGGATATTTCCCTCACGAGAGGATGGCCGTTCCCTCTGGACATTCTGAGCCCCGTGGAAACGACCACTCAGAAATCCTATATTTTTTTACTTTGTCATTGGAGGGTATTGTCGTGGTTTTATTTTGTCAACATTATGACTTAGTTTGAGATTCATTACATTTATTGTCTGAATACTAGTTCAATTTTACTTATTATTTGGTTCAAAATTCGATCTATACTTGAAAAGAAAAGGGTCAATCCGGCGAAAAACCGGGAAAGACCCCAAGTTAAATCCGCATGTCGCGGGGAGGATTACTCTTCGCGGAAGGCCTTTTCCATGCTTTGGGTGATAGGATCGATCATGTAATCGATGGCCTTGCGCGGGGTTTTCAGAACCAGAATGTTGGCTGGCATGCCCGGACGCAGATTGATGTCATCATGTTTTGCCAGTTCGGCCGGATCAATCGTCGCGCGCACGATGTAGTAAGACGCATCGCGCTGTTCATCGACGGTTTGGTCAGCCGCAACATAGCTTACCTCGCCATTCAGGGGGGCCAGTCGACGCTGACTATAGGCGGTCAGGCGAATTTGCGCCTTTGATCCAACCTGGACCGAGTCGATATCCTGTCGGTTGATCCGTGCTTCGATCACCAGTGGTTCATCTTCGGGGATGATATCCATGATCGGTTCGGCCGGACTGATCACACCGCCGGGGGTTCTGATCTGGATGTTGGCGACCGTTCCAGCCTGCGGTGCACGCACTTCGAGGCGATCAAGCACGTCCTGACTTGCGCGGATACGCTGGGTGACATCATTGAGCGCAAGCTGGGCTTCCTGAATTTCAGTTGCGATATCGCTTTGCCATTCCATTTCGATCGAGGCGAGATTGATCTCGGCTTCGGCCTTTTGTTGTTGGGCGGCGGCGCGCTGGGCTTTGAATTCGCCCATGTCACCGACCAGATCCGACCAGTTATTTTCAATCTCGACCAGTTGGGTACGGGTGGCGAAGCCCTTTTCGGCCAGTTGGCGAATCCCGGCAAGCTGTTCGGCGACGAGCTTTTCCTGACGTGTGCGGGCCTTGATCTGTGAGACCAGTGCCTCGGCTTCGGCCTCGAACTGTTCGATCTGTTTGGCCTGGGCATCACGTTTGGCGGCATAGACTTCCTTGCGCTTGGCAAACAGGCGTTTTTCATCGCTGAGGATATCGGCGACATAGGCCTCGTCACTGGCGAGAAGTTCCTGTGGGAAGGTGATGTTTTCCTGGCCGCGCTGTTCGGCGCGCAATCGGGCAAGCTTGGCCATCAGGCCAAAACGTTCGCCGCGTAATTGGCCGAGTTCCGACTCGCTACGTGTGCCATCAAGAAGGGCAAGGGTCTGGCCCGCGGTGACTTTTTCGCCTTCCTCGACCAGAAGCTGTTTGAGAATGCCGCCCTCGTAGTGATTAACGACTTTCTTTTTGGAATCGACAATCACCGAGCCGGTCGCAACAGCCGCACTATCGAGTTCGGCGGTAAAGCCCCAGGTCAGAAACCCGCCAAAGCCCAACACAATAACGAACAATCCGGCCAGGATCGGCTTGCGCAGGCTTTGGCGCGATGCTTCGCGTTCTTCCGAGAGGATCTTGTGCCAGGCGACTTGCGGTTCCTCGGCCGGGAGTGCCGCGCCACCGCCTTCAAGATTAATGACACGGGTCATGCCGCACCTCCGTTTTCATGTTTACGCTTTACCGGGGGCAGACTTTTGATGTCGTCGCTTTCATTGGACAGATTGCGGATCACGTCTGTTCGTTCGCCGAACTGTTTGACCCGTCCGTCCTGCATCACCAAAAGCTTGTTGGCATATTGCATGATGCTTTGACGGTGCGCGATCAGCACCACCATTGCACCGGAATCCGCAGCCTGGCGCACAGCACGGATCAGGGATGCTTCGCCCTCGGCATCAAGATTGGCATTGGGTTCATCAAGCACCAGCAGACGCGGCCAGCCATAAAGTGCGCGCGCCAATGCGATGCGCTGTTGCTGCCCGCCAGACAGGGTATGTCGACCGGCACCAATCGGCGTGTCATAGCCCAGCGGCAATCGCCCGATCATTTCATGCACGCCCGCTGCACGGGCAGCCTCGATCACCTTGCGCGGGCTTGCGTCGCGCATGCGGCTGATATTGTCGCGGATGGTGCCGTTCAGTAGCGATACCGATTGCGGCAGATAGCCGACCATGTCGCCAAATGATCCACGCTCCCAGAGATAGGCATTGTGGCCGTCAAGATAGACACCGCCCGCCGCAGGCTTTGCCGTGCCGACCAGCAATCTTGAAAGGGTTGATTTCCCGGCGGCAGACGGCCCGACCACACCCAATATATCGCCCGGCGACAGTTCGAAACTGATCCCGCGCAGCACCGGCACATTTGATCCCGGGACGGCATAGACCAGATTATCGACAACCAGCGGGCCCTCGGAACGCGGGGTTGGTTTGATTTCGCGTTCGGACTGGCTTTCTTCGAGCATCAACCGAATGCGTTTCCACGATGAAAACGCCCCGACCCATGCCCGCCAGTCGCGGGTAACATTATCAAACGGCAGCAACAGCCGCCCCATGATCACGGTCCCGCCGATCATGGCACCGGGTGTGGTTTCGCCCTGAATGACAAGGTAAGCGCCCATGGCCAGAACAATGATCTGCATGCCAAACCGGGCTGAACGGGTGATGGAATACATGCCCTTGCTGCGCACGTTGCCGACATCAAGCAACTCGCTGGCGTGGATTTGCGCCTGACGCCAGCGGAGCGCAAGGGCTGGCATCATGCCCATTGCCTCGATCACTTCGGCGTTTGAAACCGTCGATCCGATATCGCCGATATTGCGCAGATTGGCGTCGGTTCCTTCCTTGGTGACCTGACGGACCATTACATCACCGAGCAGGCTCAACCCGATCAGGGTCAGAACCGCCACCAGCCCGGCAATGCCGTAATAGGGATGCAGGGCAAACATCACGAAAAGGAAAATCGGCGACCAGATTGCTTCCAGCGGGGCGGCGATGGTGGTGCCGGTGATGAAGTTGCGCAGATCAGAAAGGTCGCGCAGGACCTGGGTGCCGTGCAGCGATCCTTTTTCAAGTGCCACACGCATGGCCGCCGAAATTGCCGGCAGGTTCAACCGGCGCAAAAGCGACTTTGCCATTTCCTGAAAGACAAGCGCGCGTACGAAATCAAGGATGCCATAGAGAATGATCGCACCGACCGCGATCACCAGAAGCAAAAGCAGGGTATCGGTGCTTTGACTGTTGATCACGCGGTCATGCACCTGAAGCATGAACAGCGGCACGGTAAGTTGAAGGATATTGATGAAGCCGCTCATGACACCGGCCCATCCGAGCCCACGCACGAACGTAAAGCGGGCCTCGCGAATGACCGATCTTGCATCAAGTTCGGGCCGGGCTTCCTTCGCATTCACGGGCGAATTCACAGGCGAATCCACCGGTTTTGCCAGCTTTTTGCGGCGAAATTGCATCGAAAATCATCCAATTAAGCAAAAGTCATAGTTTTTCCGCAATCTAATCACATAGTTGCGATGACAGGATGATCTACAATAAAATTAAATATGTCGATCTCATGTTGATGATTAGACAATGTAAAAACATTAACAATGGAAGTAATTCAAAAATAAAAACACTTTCGAATTACTTCCGGACAACGAGCAAACCTGCGGGAAGAAAGAGGCGTTCGGAAAAATTGTTCAAGAACAACGTCTTGTTATCTTCCCCAATACGAAATTTGTGTCAGGGCAATCGCGCCTTGGCATCAACTCTCGCTTGGGACCAGATAACGGATCGAAACTCATGACCGTCACTCATCTTGAACTGGCAAATACCGTCGAGCGGATCTATCGGCGGTTTGCGGATTTGTTACGGGTAGATCTCATTCGACTCGGAAAGGATGACATCAGCCCGGCGCAAGTGGCGCTGCTTTTTACCATTGGCGAAGATGAACTCTCGGTGCGCGATCTTCTTGATCGTGGCCACTATAT
Organism: Thalassospira sp. CH_XMU1458; assembly: GCF_037027205.1. NCBI lineage: Bacteria > Pseudomonadati > Pseudomonadota > Alphaproteobacteria > Rhodospirillales > Thalassospiraceae > Thalassospira > Thalassospira sp. CH_XMU1458. The sequence goes on from NZ_JAYMDW010000001.1 coordinate 162,572, forward strand.
GGGTTCAAACGCGTCTTATAATCTTAAACAGCTCGCGGAATCGGGCTATGTCGAACGTCAGGTCATGGCACGGGACAGGCGTTCTGCCCGTTTGAAATTGACCAAAAAGGGCCATGAACTCTGTCAGGCATTGCACGAATTCCACGAAGAATATCACGACGCCCTGACCAACAATCTTGAAGACCAGCAGGAGATGGAGACAGCGCTGCGTACGTTGCGCAGACTGGAAGAATTCTGGACACAGACCCTCAGGTACGGGGGCGTTCCCATTAATGGGTCCGTCGCCGTGCAGGAGGCACGAAACAGACGATGAAAATTGTCCTCGTTCATCGTCATGGACCGGGACAGTTTGTACATCTTGCCTGCCATCTGGCCGATGCCGGATGGCAGGTTTCCTTCCTGTGCGAAGCAATGAATGTGCGCCTGCCCGGTATCCGGACACTCCGCCAGCCTGTCACAGCCCCACCGCCTGCCATACCGTTTGCGCAATATCATCAGGATGTGGGACTTAAGGCCGCCAGAACCCTTGAAAGCCTTGTGCGCGAAGAAGGCGCACCGGACATTGTTTACGGCCATATTGGTTGGGGCAGCATGATGTTTGCCCGCGACGTTTTGCCCAAAACACCCCTGATCGGATATTGCGAACATTATTATCACGCCACCGGGCGTGACGTTGGCTTTGATCCGGATGATGACATCACGCTGGCGAAACGTGCCCAGCTTCGCGTGCGCAATGCGGCCCAACTGACGACACTGGATCAGCTTGATGCCGCGATCAGCCCGACTAAATGGCAGAAATCGGCGTTTCCAGCGGCCTATCACCACAAGATCGGCGTTTGCCATGACGGGATTGATACCCACCGTTGCCAACCAAATCCACAAGCCAGCCTGACCTTGCCCGATGGGCGGGTCCTTACCGCGCGTGATCAGGTGATTACCTATGTCGCGCGCGATCTTGAACCCTATCGCGGGTTTCCGACCTTTATGCGTGCAGCCGCCAAACTGGCTCAGCAAAACCCCGATGCGCAGTTCATGATCGCCGGGGGCAATGGCGTCAGTTACGGACAGGCGCGCAAGGACGGACGGACTTGGCGCGACGTGATGATGGCAGAAACGCAAATCGATCCATCCCGCATCCACTTTCTGGGCCAGATTCCGCATGACCAATTGATCCGGATGTACCAGATCAGTTCACTGCATATTTACCTGACATATCCGTTTGTTTTGTCGTGGTCGGTGCTGGAAGCCATGGCGTGCGGTACACCTGTCATCGCCTCGGACACCGGGCCGTGTCACGACATGATCCGCGATCGGCAGAACGGATTTCTGACCGATTTCTGGGACAGTGATGCGCTGGCGATGAAGATGGCATTCTGTCTTACCCATCGTGACGACCTGACACCCCTGCGTGAACGGGCCCGCAAGACGATCCTTAATCACTTTGACCTTCGACGGTGTCTGGATCGGCAAACGACCCTGATCGAGAATCTGGCGTCTGGCAGAAAAAACCGGTGACAGCATCACATGCCAAAAGCAAAGCCAAAGATGAAACTTACGTCACCTTTGGCTTTTGCATATTCGCTTCGAGCTAAATTAGTTGATTACTTAAATAGAAATTCAAACGAACAGTAATCACATCGTCATTTGCGGCAGGCCGAAGCCCTGTTCAAGAACCTCGCCAGCTGTCAGGCAGATGTCTTCGCGCCAGGGGGCGGCGACGAGCTGAACACCCGAGGGCATGTTGTTTTCAACGCCCGAGCAGATCGAGATCGCCGGAAGACCCAGCAGCGGAATGGCGATTTGCGGCAATTGTGCCTTCCACAGGCGGGTCAGGGTTGCGGGACCTTCAAGGTCCTCGTCCTTGCGGAACGGCAGTTCGGCCGAAACCGGCATCAGGACGACCGGATAATCTTCAAGGAACGCCCGCCAGTCGCGGATCAGGGCGGAACGGCGCAGGAAGAGCTTACTAAACGTGTCCTTATCAATCGCGGCGGCGCGATCAGCATAGTGTTCGAGAAGGGCAATCGCGCCCGGATCGTCTTCGGCCCGGGCGGCTTTCAGTTTGGCTTCGTGATCATCCGAAAGCCAGAGGTCGACCTGAAGATCGACGGCCTCGCGAATTTCGGGGATTTCCGGGGTTTCGACCGTCCAGCCTGCGGCGCGGAAAATCTCGGCGGCACGTTCGAGATCGGCCAGAATGCGCGGATCGGTGTCAATCCCGCCGGGATGGGTGACAAGTGCAACACGCTTGGCAAAATCGGGACCACGAAGTGGCATCGGCACGCTCCAGGGATCATCGGGGGAATAGCCCGCCATGCCTTCAAGCCCCAAGCGCAGGTCATCAACCCTGCGTGCCAGCGGTCCTGATACCGCCATCAATTGTGCGCCAATCGGACGATCACCGCCGGTCTGGTTGAACATCGGAATGCGGCCATGGGTCGGGCGTAATCCCTGAATGCCACAGGCATAGGCCGGGTAACGTACCGAGCCCGCGATATCCGTCCCATGGCCGATATGGCCCAATCCGGCCGACGTTGCGGCCCCGGCCCCGCCCGATGACCCACCCGGTGTCAGGGACGGGTTATGGGGATTAAGCGTCGTGCCATGCACCTTGTTGGAGGTAAACCAGCGATAGGAAAAGGCCGGTGTGTTGGTGCGGCCAATCACAATCGCGCCCTTGCTGCGCATGTTGCGCAAAAACGGGCTGTCCTGGGTTGCGATCAAATCCGAAGCCAAGGTCGTGCCATTGGTGGTGGCGTATCCGGCCTGATCGGAGATGACCTTGATCGTGACCGGGACGCCCGCCAAAGGTCCGACCGCGTCCCCGGCCTCGATGCGGGCATCAAGCAGCTCTGCCTCTTGCATGGCGTCATCTGCGCAATCCTGAACGATGGCATTGATGGCCGGATTGACCCGCGCCACACGATCAAGCATTTGGCGAATGACCGTGGTGGCGCACATTTCCCGGTTTTTAATGCGGCGGGCCAGTTCGCGGGCAGACAGGGAATTCGGATCGCTGGTCATGTGGGGCGCTACCTTATGGGTTTGGGTTAAGCTGTCATCGGCTCGGACTGAAGCTGGTTCCGGCGGATCGACAGAACGGTCGCCTTTGGTTCGCAAATGCTGGCGACATGGGGGGTGACGAAAACCTTGGGATGGTGCCAAAGCGGATGTCCGGTTGGCAGGGGTTCGGTTTCAAACACATCGAGCGACGCGCCCGACAAATGCCCCCGATCAAGGGCATCAACAAGGGCGGTTTCATCGACCTGCCCGCCGCGACCAAGATGGATCAGGGCGGCACCCTTGGGCAATTTTGCGAGATTTTCGGCACCCAAAAGTCCCTTGGTCTGATCAGTAAGCGGCAACACATTGATCAGAATGTCGCTTTGGGCCAGAAAGTCTTCAAACCCGCCATCGATATAATGCGTTACCCCGTCTTCGGGCGGCTTTGGGGCGGATCGAGAATAGCTTGCGACCGGATAGCCCAAGGCCACCAGCGCCCTTGCCACCGCGCGCCCCATCAGACCAAACCCCAGAACACCAATCCGCCGTGCACGTGGCGATAGTCCGGTCAGCTGACGTTCCCAATGCCCGGTTTTCTGATTGGCCAGAAGATTGCCCATATTGCGATGGTGCCAAAGCACATGGAAAGTGGCGAAACCGGCCATTTGCAGGGCCTGATCCGGGTCTTCCACCCGATGGATCGGCACACCCGGTGGCAAGGACGGGCATGCCATGATGGCATCAATACCCGCCCCCACCGAATAGATCGCGCGCAAATTCGGATAGCGCGTAAAGGCGTCTTGTGCCGGGACAAAGGTGACCATGAAACTGACATCTTCGGGCCGGTCGATCTCGCCGGGCAGGCGCAGGTCCAGTTCGGGTGCCAGGGCATCGAAATGCGGGCCGTAAATGCCCCGCAAATCGATTTTGCTACAAGACAGAACGCCAATCATGCTGGCACTTCTTCGGTTTGGGCCCAGTCCGCACCGGGAACGGCGGCGAGAAGTTGACGGGTATATTCCTGTTTGGGCGACAGGAAGATTTCATCGACCCGACCAATTTCAACCAGCTTGCCCTTTTGCATCACGGCAATGCGATCACACAGCTGTGCCGCAACCCGCAGATCATGGGTGATGAACAGGATCGACAAAGACAGGCGTTCGCGCAAATCACGCAACAGATCAAGCACCTGTGCCTGGATCGACACATCAAGTGCCGAAACGGCTTCATCGGCAATGATCAGTTCGGGTTCCATGGCAAGTGCGCGGGCAATGCCGATGCGTTGACGTTGCCCGCCGGAAAATTCGTGCGGATAGCGCATGGCGGCATCGGCACCCAGGCCTACGATTTCAAGCAGTTCCTTTGCCTTGGCCTGTGCCTTTTCCTTGGGCACACCACGGTTGATCGGGCCATCGGTCAGGGCACTCATGATCCGTTGGCGCGGATTAAGCGATGCATAGGGATCCTGAAAAACCATCTGCACCTTGTTGCGTTGACGACGGAGTTCTTCCTCAGACAGTGCGGCAAGATCAACGCCGCCGACCATGACGTGGCCGCCATCGGGTGTCACCAACCGAACCGCTGTTCGGCCCAATGTCGACTTGCCCGACCCGGACTCGCCCACCAAACCAAGCACCTCGCCACGCGAAACGGTGAGCGAGACATCATCGACCGCATGAACTTCACGTACGGGCTTGAACAATCCACCGCCCGTCCGGAAAGTTTTGCGTAAGTTTCTGATTTCAAGCGCCGGTGTATCGCTTAGTTCTCGTGCTTCCGGAAGTTTTCCGGTTGGAATGGCATCAAGCAAGCGTTTGGTGTAGTCGTGCTGCGGGTTATCAAGAACCGATGCCGCATCACCGCGTTCAACGACCTTGCCTTCGCGCATGACAATCACCTGATCGGCGATTTCGGCGACCACGCCAAAATCGTGGGTGATAAACATCACCGCCATGCCGCGCTTTTTGCGCAGATCGAGAATAAGCTTCAGGATCTGCGCCTGTGTCGTGACATCAAGGGCGGTTGTCGGTTCATCGGCGATCAGGAGTTTGGGCTCCAACGCCAGTGCCATGGCGATCATCGCGCGTTGGCGTTGCCCACCGGAAAGCTGAAACGGATAAGCGCGGATGATTTTTTCCGGATCGGGAAGCCCGACTTCACGGACAAGGTCCAATGCGCGTTTGCGGCGTTCGGACTGGGTATAAAGACCGTGTGCAGCGAACACCTCGGAGATCTGATCACCAATGCGCATCAACGGGTTGAGTGCGGTCATCGGTTCCTGAAAGATCATGGCGATCTGGGCGCCGCGCAGGGCCTGTTTGTCGGCTTCTGGCAGGCGCAAGACATCGCGGGCTTCGAACATCGCCCGGCCTGATTTGACCTCTACCCCCTGGGGCAGCAACCCCATCAGGGCATTGGCCGTCATTGACTTGCCAGAGCCGGATTCGCCCACCACGCAAAGGATTTGTCCCTTGTCGATGTCGAAGCTGACATTTTCGACCGCGAAGGGGCGATCTGCGCCCTCGGGCAGGCCGATTGTCAGCCGTTCAATTGTCAGTGTCGCACTCATGCTTTGCCCTTTCGCGACAGATGCGGATTGAAGGCATCATTGAGCCCCTCCCCGATCAGGTTGAGCGCCAAAACGGTGATCACGATGGCAATGCCGGGGAAGAAGCTGAGCCACCAGCTGGTGCGGATGACAGTGCGGGCAGCCCCGATCATATAGCCCCACGACATCGAGTTGGGATCGCCCAAGCCAAGGAATGAAAGCGAGCTTTCAAGCAGGATCGCGGTCGCGACCATAAGCGACGCCATGACAATGATTGGCGAAACGGTATTTGGCAGCACCTGCTGGATCAGGATGCGCGGTTTTGAAAGACCGGCCAGACGTGCCGCATCGACAAATTCACGCGTGCGGACTGACATGACTTCGGCACGGACAAGACGGGCGACGGGCGGCCAACTGACGATGGCAATCGCAATGGTGATGGAGGTCAAGGTTGGTTCAAAAATCGCCACCAGCACGATGGCCAGTGCGAAGTTCGGGATGGTCTGGAAAAACTCGGTGAAGCGCATTGCGCCTTCATCGACATAGCCACCATAGAACCCCGCCAACGCGCCCAACGGCACACCGATCAGCAAGGCAACCACGGTCGAAACCAGCCCAACCAGAAGGGAAACCCGCGCGCCATAGGCCAGTTGGGCTGCCACATTTCGGCCAAGTGTATCTGTGCCCAGGGGCAAACCATCAACAGCAAAGGGTGCGAGGAACGGGCGTTGAACCATTTGCCAAGGCCCATCAGAGAAAATCAAGGGGGCGATCAGCGCGATGACGATCACGGAGATCAGCAAGGCGACACCGATCATGGCGCCCATATTGCTTCTGAAACGTTTCCACATGTCAGCTACGGGCTCCGATACGGGGATCGACAATGCGATAAACAATGTCGGTCACGATGTTGAACAGGATGACCATGGCCGCCGAGACAAGGAACACGCCCAAAATCGTGTTGTAGTCACGTGCAGCCAAGCTTTCGAACATCAGGCGCCCAATACCGGGCCAGGCAAAGACCGTTTCGGTCAGAACCGCCCCGCCGACAAGTTGACCGGCCTGTAAGCCTGCCAGGGTCACCACCGGCAAAATGGCATTGCGCAGGATGTGACGACGGCGAATGACCGCATCCGACAGGCCCTTGGCCTTGGCGGTTTTGACGAAATCAAGCTGCGAGACTTCGAGCATGGAGGCACGCGCCATGCGCATATAGACCGCGGTAAAGAACAGCCCCAATGTCAGGGCCGGCAGGATCAGGTGGCTGCCAATATCAAGGACGCGTTCCAGACCGGTATAATTGGCCCCGACAGTTTCGTAGCCAAAGCCCGGCAGCCATCCAAACCACACGGAAAACACCAGAACCGCCATAAGGGCCAGCCAATATAGCGGTGTTGCATAGAATAAAAGCGCCATCGTGGTCAGGACGGTATCAGACGGTTTGCCAACGCGTGCGGCAGCGGCAACCCCAAAGGCGATGCCCAAAACCAGCGAGACAACAAAGGCCGTTAATGTCAGCAGCAAGGTTGCCGGCAACCGATCGGCAATGAGTTCGGCCACAGGCGCGCCCTGGCGGAAGGAATAGCCAAGATCAAGTTGCGCAATACCGGCGACATATTTGCCAAGCTGGACATAAAGCGGCTGATCGAGGCCAAAGCGTTCGCGCAGCTGTTCGATCATCTGCTCGTCAGCGGCACCGGCTTCACCGGCCAGCACGACAGCCGGGTCGCCCGGCGCGGCATGGATGAGGAAAAAGTTCAGAATCGCAATGGCCAACAAGGTCAAAATAGCCTTGGATAGCCGCGACACCACGACAGCGAATATGGTCATAGGTCCCCGTAGCATCCCGTATTTGAAATCCCGCCTAAATGCGGGCAATCAGGAAAAGAAGGGGGCGGACCGGCAATCGGTCCGCCCGCAATGTTACTTCTTGATCCAGGCGTTACGTGGACCGTCATTGATACCGATGGCCGTGGTCACCAGATCGTTGACATTGCAACGGTAGATCGTCGGGAAGGTCAGTTCCTGCATCCAGGCGACCGGAACGTCATCGACGATTTCCTTCTGGATTTCGGCATAGGCTGCTTCGCGTTCTTCGGGTGTTACCATCGTCGCAGCAGCGGCCCATTTTTCATCGAGTGCCAGGTTTTCATAGCCTTCGACATTGTTCCACGGGCTGCCTTTTTTGATGCGGTCGGCGGTATAGTTGCGCGACACACCAAGGGCCGGATCACCGTACTGATAGAGATAGGTGAAGGCCATGTCGTAATCCCACTGGGACGTTTTTTCGTTCCACCCAGCGACATCAGAGCTGTCGATTTCGGCATTGATGCCGACTTCGCTGAGATTCTGACGCACTGCCTCGGCCCAGCGTTGCCAGGTTTCACCATATGGCAGCGGCAGGATGCGGACAGGTTCGCCGTCATAGCCCATCTCGGCCAGAAGTTCCTTGGCCTTGTCCGGGTTGTGATCATAAATGGTCACGTCATCGGAATAGAAATTGGTGCTCGACGCAATCGGACCGGTCGCAACTTTACCAAAGCCGTTCCAGACCACGTCGCGCATGAATTCACGATCCATGGCGTACATGACGGCCTGACGGAACTTCTCGTTGGCGGTCGGGCCTTCGCGGTTGTTAAGCCACATCCACGCCAGCGGTGCGAGGAATTCCCAGCCCTTTTCGGTGACACAAACACCATCCATTTCGGCCAGACGCGGGATATCCCAGTTTTCAACCGAACCGCCCGGCAGAACATCAACTTCGCCGGTCTCGAACGCCACCGCACGGGCAGCCGCATCCGGGATCACACGGTAAAAGACTTCATCGAGATACGGCAGGCCATCGACATAGTAGTCCTCGTTCTTAACAAGGTGGATGTGGCTGCCCTTGACCCATTCCTTGAACTTGAACGGACCGGTGCCAATCGGGGTGGCGTTCGCCGGGTTGTTGGCAAAGTCAGTGCCTTCGTAGATGTGCTTGGGCACGATCGGCATGGTGCCGTTTTCAAAGGCGTTGATAAACGGACCAAACGGTTCCTTGAGTTTGAAGACAACCGTCATCGGATCCGGTGCGGTGATGCTTTTGACATAGGCCAGCGACGCACGCAGACGCGCATGGGTCTCACGCAGGAAAACATCGGCAGAGAAAACGACGTCATCGGCGGTGAACGGCTCGCCATCGTGCCATTTGACACCTTCATTAAGCTTGAAGGTGTAGGTCAGACCGTCGTCGGAGATTTCCCAGCTTTTGGCCAGGCTCGGCATCGGGTTCAGGTCGCTGTCATAGCGCAGCAGACTTTCATAGATGTCGCCTGCAACAAGCTGGGTCGGGCCATTCTGCACGAGGCCGAGCATCAGTCCCGGTGGTTCGGGCTGAACAACGATATCAAGCCGACCGCCAGCTTCCTGTGCCGCCACTGGCGAGGCCAGGGCGGCGGCGATGAGAAAAGTAGTCACCTTTAAATATTTCATAGCATTCCCTGATTGTGTTTTGCATTTAGGTTCTTGTTTTTATTGGTGTTACGCACGTTTTGTTTTACCAAAGGCCACAGGCGTGACCCAGGCGCACAGGTTACCCGAGGTAACCCGGGGCGCTGGCATCAAGCCGGCGCAGTTGGGCGGCCCATTCCGGGTCTGGTTTGCCCTTTTGTTCATAAGAATCGTACATCGACTGGTATTGGGAGGCCGTGTGCTCGGCAACGTCATGGCCCAGCACAACCGGCGTCAGGCCCATTCCCAGCGCGGCCACCTGCGCCTTGCAGGACCGTTCAAGGTTCAAGGCCAGCTTGACCGCCTCAGCGACTGAGCGACCCAAAAGCAGCGTCCCGTGATTGCGCAGCAACATAACCGACTTGTCGCCGAGATCGGCAACGATGCGGGCGCGTTCCTCAAGATTAAGCGCAATGCCTTCGTAGTCATGGAAGGCAATCCGGTCATAAAACTGTGCCGACCACTGATTGAGCGGCAGCAATCCTTCCTGGTTTGATGACACCGCCACACCCGCCACCGTGTGGGTATGGAGCACACAAACTGCATCATGACGCGCCATGTGAACGGCCGAATGGATGGTAAAGCCAGCGGCATTCACCCCCGCACCATAGGGGTCATCAATCACGGCACCGGTTTCATCGACGGTTACCAGATTGGCCGCGGTGACTTCGTCAAACCGCAGGCCGAACGGATTAAGCAGAAAGCGTTGCTCGCCCCCCGGTCCGGATGGGAGCCGTGCGGAAATATGGGTGTAGATGCCGTCATCCATGCCCTCGAGCGCGATCAACCGATAGGCCGCAGCCAGATCGCGGCGGATTTCGGATATCGATTGATCACTCATAGCATCGCGCATTAATGCCGCCCTTTCGTTATGTCGCTTTTTTGATTGCTTCAAGGCTGCGGGATGATCCCGGCGCAGTCAAGTAAATTGTCGACAATCTACAATTCGTTGCCTAGACTGACCGGAGTCATGCATCTTTCTTTGGCGTCTGTTGCGGGCTTAATTCAAAGAATTCAAATCCACCTTCTGCGGGCTTACATATGACACAGACACAGCCGTCCTCCGGCTTCCAACAGATTGATCGTGAAGGGCTCGTACAGCGGGTTGCCAAGTTGCTGAGCAAAGCAATCGTTAGCGGAAAACTTGCACCGGGTGCGCGGTTATCCGAATCGGTCGTCGCCCGCGAACTGGGCGTCAGCCGGGCACCCGTCCGTGAAGCCGCAAGGTTGCTTGAAAGTTCGGGACTGGTCAGATCCGAGCCGAACCGGGGATTTTTTGTGCGTCAGATTTCGATAAAGGCGCTCGATGATCTGTATGAGTTGCGACTGGCGATCGAGACGGCCGTGGTCGAACGTCTGGTGCAGAACTGGAACGACGAGATCGAGGAAGCGCTGAGCGCACAGGTCGCCGAGCTTCACCGGGTTGCCACCGAAGAGGCCGATATTTTCACCCAGGTCGAGGCCGACATGCAGTTTCACCGGCTGATGTGCACTGGCAGCGACAACCCGAAATTCCTGCAGGTGTTCGAACAGGTCGCCATAGAAACCGAGTTCAGCATCATGCTGATCGGGCAGTTGTATGACGATCCGACCCGCATTGCAGAAACACACGAACCGATTCTTGAAGCCCTGCGGGCACGTGATGCCACCAAGGCCGTTTCGGCCATCCGCTACCACATTTCGGAGGCGCAACGCATCGTGATCGATCAGTTCCGCCTTCTGGAAGAAGGCAAAACGTCGACATGAAATGCTTCTATGCCCCAGAAACCGAAACACACGATCCGATCTTTCGGCTGACCTATGGCAAGATCCAGCGCAATGCCGAGCAGGCCGAACGCGCCAAGCTTTTGCTGGCAGGTCTTGACGCGCTTTCCCTGTCGGTCACCGAACCCGAACGCGCCCCGATTGAAGCCCTTGAAACCGTTCATACCAAGCGGTTTTTAAAGTTCCTCGAAACCGCCTGGGATGAATGGCAAAAGCAGCCCGATGCAGGCCCGGAAGTCGTCCCCAACGTGTTTCCGCGTGCCGCGACATCATCCTATCCACACACCATTCTGGCCCAGGCGGGCTGGCATATGGGCGATACGTCTGCGCCGATTGGCCAGTACAGCTGGCAGGCGGCCCTGCGTGCCGCCGATTGCGCCATTGCCGCGACCGATGCCGTGCTGGCGGGGGATGACAAGGCCTATGCGCTGTGTCGGCCTGCAGGGCATCACACCAGTGGCGAAATTGCCGCCGGGCATTGTTTGCTAAACAATGCCGCCATTGCGGCCGCACGCCTGCGCACCGCACATGATCGCGTCGCCATATTTGATATTGATGTCCATCACGGCAACGGCACGCAGGATATCTTTTATGATCGTAACGATGTCCTGACCGCCTCTATCCATGCCGACCCCACGGACTATTACCCGTTCTTTACCGGCTTTGCCTATGAGACCGGATCGGGTGATGGCGAAGGATATAACCTTAATCTGCCCCTGCCTCGCACCACCACGGATGCAGCCTGGCTTGCCGCAATCGATACCGCCCTTGACCGTATTGCCGAGTTCAATCCCGGTGCGCTGGTTCTCAGCCTTGGGCTTGATACGCACGAAGACGACCCGTTGCTTGGCATGAAAGTCAGTTGGGACGGACTGCGCCGTGCCGGTGAAAAAATTGCTGCGGCGGGCTATCCGACGGTTATTGTGCAAGAGGGTGGATATCTGACACCATCACTGACCACGTCGCTGACATCTTTTCTTTCGGGTTATTTGGGCGCAAAAATACCCGCACTTGAGAGAAACTGACCCGCATCAGCCACCAATGGCGGGTTTGATCGCAACCGCATATACTGCAGAACAAAATGGCCGCCCCATATCAGGGCCTCATCATCAGAACGGGAGTTTCACATGAACCATCGGCCGAATTCGCTCCACATGTCCGACATCGCGCATTCGATGCATCCATACACCAATATGCGATTGCACGAAGAAAAGGGCCCGATGATCATGGCCGAGGGCAATGGCGCCCGCGTCACCGATAGCGAAGGCAAGGAATATATCGAAGGTCTTGCCGGGCTTTGGTCAGTTGCGGTTGGCTTTTCTGAAACCCGTCTGGCCGATGCCGCCTATGCGCAGCTTAAACGCCTGCCCTATTACCACAGCTTTGCCCACAAGGCGCACGAGCCATCGATCCGTCTGGCCGAAAAGCTGGTTGAAATGACGCCCGAGGGCCTGAACCGTGTGTTCTTTACCAATTCCGGGTCGGAAGCCAACGACACTGTCGTCAAAATGGCCTGGTTCCTTAATAACGGTTTGGGTCGCCCGGAAAAGAAGAAGTTCCTGTCGCGCACCAAGGCCTATCACGGGATTACGATTGCATCGGGCTCGCTGACCGGGCTTGCTGGCAACCAGAAGGACTTTGACCTTCCGGCCATTCCGGTGACGCATCTGAGCTGCCCGCATTTCTGGCGTTATGGCGAAGAGGGCGAGACGGAAGCAGAATTCACCGCGCGCCTTTTGAAGGAACTTGAAGACACCATCATCGCCGAAGGCCCGGAAACCATTGCGGCCTTTATTGGCGAACCCGTGATGGGTGCCGGTGGTGTGATGACGCCGCCGGAAGGCTACTGGCCGGGTGTGGTCGAGATCTGCCACAAGTACGACATTCTGGTCGTTTCTGATGAAGTCATTAACGGTTTCGGCCGGACTGGTGCGCGTTTTGGCTGTGAAAAATATGGCTTCACCCCGGACATTCTGGTGACTTCCAAACAGCTGACCTCGTCCTACATGCCGCTTGCGGCCATTGTGGTGAATGACAAGGTCTATAACGCGATTGCCGATAACACTGCCAAGCTTGGCAATTTCGGCCACGGCTTCACCGGCACCGGACATCCGGTTGCCTGTGCGGTTGGCCTGGAAAACCTCAATATCATCGAAGAACGCGATTTGATGGGCAATGCCAAACGTCTGGAACCGATGTTCCAGGATGGCTTGCGCGCCTTTGCCGATCATCCGTTGATAGGCGAAATTCGCGGTGTCGGCCTGATTGCCGGCCTTGAGATGGCAGACAAGAAAACCAAACAGCCGTTTGGTAAACCCGGCACTGTTGCCGCCAAGGTCGTGGCCCTTGCCGCCGAGGAAGGGCTTATTTGCCGCAATGTCTATGACACGGTGGCACTTTGCCCGCCGCTGATCGTGACCGAGGATGACGTGCGCGAAATCCACGCCCGCCTCGGCCGTGCACTCGATCGGGCGCTTGATTGGGCGAAGTCCGAAGGGATGCTCTGATCTGAAAATCGCCGCGCAAAATTAGCACGCGAGGCGCACCAAAGAAAAAGCCGGAGATGGTTTTCCCATCTCCGGCTTTGTTTTTCTTGGCGTGATCTTACAACGTCAAGGTCGCTTATACGTCGAGGTTCGCGACCTTTAGTGCATTCGACTGAATGAAGTCGCGGCGGGGTTCGACGACGTCGCCCATGAGGGTCGAGAAGACTTCCTCGGCCTCGTCGGCGTGGGCGACTTTGACCTGCAGCAGCGAACGGACGTTCGGATCGAGCGTGGTTTCCCAAAGCTGATCCGGGTTCATTTCGCCCAGACCTTTATAACGCTGGACCGAAATGCCGCGGCGGCCATATTCCATCACCGCATTGACCAGATCGACCGGACCGTTGATTTTCCAGGTCTTGTCCTTGGCAACGAATTCTGCGCCCTTTTCAAACAGTTCGCGCAGTTCGCCAAGGATACCGGCAATCGCACGGGCCTCGGCCGAGCGCAGGATGTTGCCATCAATCACGTGACGTTGTTCAACGCCGCGCAACATGCGCCAGAGCACGATTTCATCAAGCGGTGCTTCGCCGTGCCAGCCGCGATCATAGTCTTCTTCAAGGGTATCAAGATGTTTGGCGAGCGTTTCGGCCGCTTCGAGGCGTTTGCCATCGTCATCGAGCAAAGCCGGGTTCAACGCGCCAGCAAGGGTTGCCTGTTCGAGCACCGAAATCGGAAGCTTGATCGATAGCGGCTCCAGGAAGCCCTTGGCCTTACGCGCCAGTTCGACCACACGCACCAGATCCGGACCGGCAAGCTGTTGGCCACCGGAAAGGGTAAGCACGGCTTCTTCGGTGCCCTGTGCGGTCAGGTATTGCTCCATCTCGCGGTCGTCCTTGAGATACTGGACCGAGTTACCGCGTTTGGCGCGATAAAGCGGCGGCTGTGCGATATAGAGATAGCCGCGTTCGATCAGTTCGGGCATCTGACGATAGAAGAAGGTCAGAAGCAGGGTTCGGATATGCGCACCATCGACGTCGGCGTCAGTCATGATGATGATTTTGTGGTAGCGGGCCTTTTCGATATTGAAGTCATCGCGGCCAATACCGGTGCCCATGGCGGTAATCAGGGTGCCGATTTCCTGACTTGAGAGCATCTTGTCAAAGCGTGCGCGTTCGACGTTGAGGATCTTACCGCGCAGCGGAAGGATGGCCTGGAAACCACGTTCGCGGCCCTGTTTGGCCGAACCACCTGCGGAATCACCCTCCACGATGAACAGTTCGGCTTTGGACGCATCGCGTTCCTGACAGTCAGCCAATTTGCCCGGCAGGGACGAGATATCAAGCGCGCCCTTGCGGCGGGTCAGTTCGCGGGCCTTACGGGCCGCTTCACGGGCAGAGGCCGCTTCGACCACCTTGGAGACGATCTTGCGCGCGTCCTGCGGATGTTCTTCAAGCCATTGGGCAAGCTTGTCATTGACGATGTTTTCAACGACTGGGCGGACTTCGGACGAGACCAGCTTGTCCTTGGTCTGGGACGAGAATTTCGGGTCCGGAACCTTGACCGAAATCACGCAAGACAGACCTTCACGGGCATCATCACCGGAAAGGGCGACCTTTTCCTTTTTGGCGATGCCGCTTTCCTGGGCGTAGCTGTTGATCTGACGGGTCAGAGCAGCACGGAAACCGGCCATATGCGTCCCGCCATCACGCTGCGGGATGTTGTTGGTAAAGCACAGCGTGGTTTCGTGGTAGCTGTCATTCCATTGCAGGGCGACTTCGACGGTGATGCCGTCTTTTTCGCCTTCGATGCAAATGGCTTCTTCGATCTGACGGGCCTTGTTACGGTCAAGATATTCGACAAAGGCGCGAATACCGCCTTCGTAATGCAGTTTCATTTCGGTCGGTTCGCCACTGCGTTCATCACGCAGCGTCAGGATCACGCCAGAGTTCAGGAAGGCCAGTTCACGCAGGCGGTGTTCCAGCGTCGGCAGGTCGAAATCGGTCATGGTGAAGATTTCGGCATCCGGGTAGAAGGTCACTTCGGTCCCCGAAAGCGGCGTGCCATCCGCGGTCAGCGGTGCATCACCGACAACCTCAAGCGGCTTGATCGCGTCACCACCGGAAAACTCCATGTAGTGTTCTTTGCCGTTACGCCAGACGCGGAGCTTGAGCAGCGTCGACAGCGCGTTCACCACCGACACGC
Source organism: Thalassospira sp. CH_XMU1458 (assembly GCF_037027205.1). Classification (NCBI taxonomy): domain Bacteria; kingdom Pseudomonadati; phylum Pseudomonadota; class Alphaproteobacteria; order Rhodospirillales; family Thalassospiraceae; genus Thalassospira; species Thalassospira sp. CH_XMU1458. The sequence goes on from NZ_JAYMDW010000001.1 coordinate 178,064, forward strand.
CCACGCCGTGCAGACCACCGGAAACCTTGTAGGAGTTCTGGTCAAACTTACCGCCGGCATGCAGCTGGGTCATGATGACCTCGGCGGCGGAAACGCCTTCTTCCTTGTGCATGTCGGTCGGAATGCCACGGCCGTTATCGCGGATGGTGGCAGAGCCATCGCCGTTAAGCTGGACCCAGACGGTATCGCAGTGACCGGCCAAGGCTTCGTCGATTGCGTTATCGACGACTTCGTAGATCATATGGTGCAAACCGGTACCGTCATCGGTATCGCCGATATACATGCCCGGACGTTTGCGCACAGCTTCAAGGCCCTTAAGAACCTTGATCGATTCTGCGCCATACTCCTGCGACTGTTCACCAGTGTTCGGCGTTTCGGTTTCGTTGGTCATAGGGTCAGAACCTCGGCATTCACTAAGTGGTTTCAAGGGTCAGTGTGGCATCTTCCACGCGGAAGAATTGCGCACGACCGTCCAAACCTTCAAACAGCGCCCGGTCCGTGCCTGTCATCCAGGCCTGGACGCCAAGCGCCACGATTTCATCAAACAAGTGGCTGCGGCGTTCTGCATCGAGATGCGCAACCACTTCATCAAGCAACAAGAGCGGGCCAGCCCCGCGTGCCTTTGTCTGCAGGCGGGTATTGGCCATAATGATCGACAGCAACAACGCCTTTTGTTCCCCGGTGGAACATTGATCCGCCGACTGGCCCTTTGCATCGTGCCAGACCAGCAGATCACTGCGTTGAGGGCCGACCACCGCCCCGCCATAGGTCGCATCACGTGAACGTCCGTCGCGCAATGCGGCCCGCATTTTGTCTTCGACCTCGACCGCTGGCAGGTTTTCCAGCCAGTCTTCAAGGTCCCCGGTCAGCGCCAGACGGGCGGCCGGAAATGGTCCGATGGCCATGGTCCCGGCACGACGCAACCGTTCGAGCAATTCTGCACGTGCGACCGCAACCGCAATGCCATGGCGCACCATCGAATCCTCGATCGAGGTCAGCCATTTATCATCCGCCTTGCCTTCCTTAAGCAACTTGGCGCGTGAGCGCAGCGAATGCTCGTAGGCGGCAACGCGGCTGCTGTGGTCGGGATCAAGGCCATATACCAGCCGATCCAGAAAGCGCCTGCGGGCCGACGGACCATCCAGAAACAGTCGATCCATTTGCGGCGTCAGCCAGACCGCGGCACAAACCCGGCCCAAGGCGGCCTGACCACGCTGGGCCTGTCCATCGATGCGGACAGCACGCCGTTCGCGACCCTGTTCAAGGGCGGCCGGATCAAGACCGGTGCCCAATTGAAACGCCCCGTCCGGCGTATCGACATCTGCGGCCACGGCCCAGGCCCGAAGTGCGCCGTTATCGGTTGGCGGGGTGCTTCGGGCAATTTCGCCCAGCTTGGCCCTGCGCAATCCACCGCCCGGTGCCAGAAGCGAGACCGCCTCAAGCAGGTTGGTCTTGCCCGCCCCGTTTGGCCCCGTCAGCACGACCGGCGAGCTGTCAAGCGACAGACGCAGGCCTTCGTAACAGCGAAACTCGCTGAGCTGGATGCGGGAAACAGCAAGACGGCTTGTCATCGACACCCCGTCTTTTGGCATGAGGTTATTGGCAAGAGCAGCCACAGCTTGATCGTACTAACCGTCAAACACGCATCGGCATCAGAACGTACAATGCCGAAAGGTCGTCGGTGTCACGCAGAATGGTCGGGCTGGATCCGTCCGACATCAGAAGGTTCAGGGTGTCGCCCTTTACCTGCTTGGCGATGTCGAGCAGATAGCGCGAGTTAAAGCCGATTTCGATATCCTCGGCGTCGTAGTTGATTTCAAGCTCCTCGGACGCGGTGCCGTGTTCGGGGCTGGAGGCCGAAAGGGTCAGGGTATTGCCCGACAGAACAACCTTTACCGCACGGGATTTTTCAATCGAGATGGCCGACACACGGTCGACCGCATCGGCAAATGCCTTGCATTCGATATCAAGGGTCTTGTCATTGCCCGACGGGATCACGCGTTCGTAATCCGGGAAGGTGCCGTCAATCAGCTTCGAGGTCAGAACCGCATCGCCGAAACCAAAGCGGATTTTGGTATCAGACAGCGCGATATCGACGGCTTCGCCGGTTTCCTCGATCAGTTTGCGCAGTTCACCAACGGTTTTACGCGGCACGATGACGCCCGGCATGTTTTCCGCACCATCAGGCAGCGGCGCCTCGACGCGCGCCAGACGGTGACCATCGGTTGCAACCGCGCGCAGGATCTTGGTGCCTTCGGCGTCGGTGGCATGGAAATAGATACCGTTGAGGTAGTAACGGGTTTCCTCGGTCGAAATCGCGAACTCGGCACGATCAATCAGGCCGCGCAGCTCAGCCGCAGCCAGACCGAAGCTGACCGGAAGGTCGCCACCGGACATTACCGGGAAATCATCAACCGGCAGAACGGCAAGATTGAACTTCGAACGACCGGCAGAAAGGGTCAAGCGGCCCGCACCCGGCTCAAGCGAGATTTGCACCTGGGAGCCTTCGGGCAGCTTGCGCACGATTTCATAGAGGGTATGGGCAGGGGTGGTGGTCGCGCCCGGTTCGGACACCTCGGCCGTCGTGGTTTCGATGACTTCGAGATCCATATCGGTCGCGGTCAGCGCAAGACGATCATTCTCTGCCCGGAGCAAAATATTGGACAGAATCGGAATGGTGTTACGTCGTTCAACAACGCTTTGAACATGGGTCAGCGATTTCAACAGCGCCGCGCGTTCGATGGTCAGCTTCATGCCCGTCCTATCCGTCTGTCAGTATTCGTTTAACAAATTGATTTTTAATCGGTTTTCTTACCTGACCCACACCCTTTCGGGTGCGGAAATCGCATTATAACATGCTGGCTTGGAAATCGAAGGATTTTTACGGCCTAAACCCAAGCAAATAAAAGGAGTCGGCGGACAAAAATACGCCCCGAACGCGCAAAGCGGCGCAAACCGCGCGACTCGCAGTTTCGACGATAAAATTGCAGCTAAAAATCCAGCTGTTTCAAAAACAAAATCCGCCGGAAAACACGGCGGATTTCATCTTGAACAACAACATTTCGACAGGCTTTTACGCGCAATCAGCTTTCGAGCATCCGACGCAGAAGATCGATATCTTCGCAGAGCGATGGATCCGTTCCGTGCAGTTCTTCGATCTTGCGCACCGCATGCATTACCGTTGTGTGGTCACGACCGCCAAACTTGCGGCCAATTTCCGGCAACGAGTGGGTGGTGAGCTGCTTGGACAGATACATTGCCACCTGACGCGGACGGGCGACCGCACGCGCACGGCGGGCGGAATGCATGTCGGACACCTTGATGTTGAAATGCTCGGCCACGCGTTTCTGGATTTCCTCGATCGAAACCCGGCGCTCGGAAGCGCGCAGGACGTCATGGAGGATGTCCTGAACCATTTCCAGCCCGATCTCGCGACCAACCAGCTGGGAATGAGCAATCACGCGGTTAAGCGCGCCTTCGAGCTCACGCACGTTGGCGGTGATCTTGTGGGCAAGGAATTCCATAACACGCTGGGGAAGTTCGACACCCTGACGTTCGGCCTTGGCCTCCAAAATGCCCAGACGCAGTTCATACGTGGTGGCGTGAATATCGGCCACAAGGCCAGAGCCTAGACGCGAACGCAGACGTTCTTCGATATCTTCAAGATCGGAGGGCGATTTATCCGCAGACACAATGATCTGACGGCCCTGATCGACCAGCGCATTGAACGTGTGGAAGAATTCTTCCTGGGTCGAATCCTTGCCCGAGATGAACTGGACATCATCCACCATCAGCACATCAACCGAGCGGAACTGGTCCTTGAAATCGACCGTGTTCTTGTCGCGCAGCGCCCGGATGAAGCGATACATGAATTTTTCGGCCGATAGGTAGATCACCGTGCGGTGCGGCTGAGTGCGGCGGATATGCCAGGCAATCGCATGCATCAGGTGGGTTTTACCAAGACCAACGCCACCATAGAGGAACAGCGGGTTGAACGGCACTGATTCGGCCTCTGCCAGCCGGCGGGCGGCGGCATAGGCGAACTCGTTTGGTTTGCCCAGCACGAAGTTATCAAAAGTGTAGCGCGGATCCAGGGCAGCCGAGATGCCGTCATCAGACATGCTGGCAATGGCGGTGCGGCCCGATCCGTTTGACGGGGACGGCGCACTGACCAAGGTGTTGTTTTCCGTGGAGTGGCTTGGGGCATGGCCTGAGGAATGGGAAGTACGCGCAGATTTCGTACGCGCGGTCGTGGCGTTTGCCGATGTCGACTTGGCAGAAGAAGAACCCGAGGCAGACGCATCGTTCTGCGCAGTCGCGCCCGAAACGATATTGATTTCAACGAAATGCACATCGGAATCTTCGGCGTGCCAGAAATTCTGGATACGGTCGAGATAGTGCTGCGTCACCCAGTCACGCATGGCACGAGTCGGTGCACCCAAACGGGCCACACCGGCTTCTACCGCCATCAGGGCAACGGGCTCCAGCCAATAGCGATAGGCTGTTGCGCCAAATTCGGCGCGCAGCTTTTCGCGTACGACTTGCCAGGTTGCCACTGCGTGATCATCAAGTGCTGCGTGCTGGTCACCCGCAATCCCCCCGTTGGATTGCCCAAGTGCCGATTGTGTGTCCCTCACGGCGTGCTGCACTGTAAGAACCTTTCCCCGATATCCCGATTTCACCACCACAAAGACCGCAAAAGACAAAACGATACTGTGTCGCGTTGATCACCGCAGTGACCAACACGTTGGCCTTCCACAAAATCAGGAAGTGTACTCGCGCCTTTTGTTTTTAGTTCTTCGTCACGGGTCGCTTTGCGCGGCCTGCGAAGTTCAAACACTGTACTGATGTGACCCACATCAGGCAAGGCGATCTTTAACAGAACGTTAAAAGGATTTCGCAACCAAAACGTCCCTTGTTTTCTGCGGTTTCTTGCACCCGCGCAACCAAGGAACAAAAGGTGATTCTGCGAAATCCGGGCAGCGAAAAGGCCGCACCCGAGGTGCGGCCTTCGACTCGCCATCCCGTAAGGGATAAATTAAAGCGCTTTGATACGCGCGGTCAGGCGCGAAACCTTGCGAGCAACGGTGTTCTTGTGCAGAACACCAAGCTGTGCGCCACGCGCCATTTCCGGCTCAGCGATTTTCATCGCAGCCAGAGCAGCATCTTTATCGCCAGTGTTCAGCGCAGCCTCGACCTTCTTAACGAAGGTACGAATGCGACCGATACGTGCACCATTAACTTCTGCACGTGCGGCGTTGCGGCGAATGCGCTTCTTGGCCGATTTATGGTGAGCCATTGCGAACCTGTCTCTTCAAACAAATGTTACGTAATTCGGAGCGCGGCTTATAGCTCTGTCCGAAACCCTCGTCAACCCCCGATACCGCCATAATGCCTCAATTTCTGCGGCTTCGGACTCTTTTGCGCCGCAAGGCAGATATGCAGGCATGGAATCAGAGGTCAACTTGCCCTGATCACCTAGCAATCAGCGGTGCTTGAAGGCGGGCTTGCGTTTCTCGCCAAAGGCTTTCATGCCTTCGGAGCGATCTTCGAGTGCGAAGGTCGAATGGAATTCGCGACGTTCGAACATCAGGCCTTCGGTCAGGGTCATCTCATAGGCCTTGTTGACCGATTCCTTGACCTTCATCGATACCGGGCCCGAGAAGGAGGCGATCTTTTCGGCCAGTTGCATGGCTTCATCAAGCAGCGAGTCGGCCGGAACGATTCGCGCGACCAGTCCGGCACGTTCGGCTTCCTCGGCATCCATCATGCGCCCGGTCAGGCACATTTCCATCGCCTTGGCCTTGCCAACCGCACGGGTCAGGCGCTGTGTCCCGCCCGCACCGGGAATGGTGCCGATGGTGATTTCCGGCTGACCGAACTTGGCGGTGTCGGCGGCAATCATGATGTCGCACATCATCGCCATTTCACAGCCACCGCCCAATGCGAATCCGGCGACCGCGGCAATGGTCGGCTTGCGGCAGCTTGCAACGCGGGTCCAGCCCTTGGTGATGAAGTCGTTCTTATAGACATCCATATAGTCGTAATCGGCCATTTCCTTGATGTCGGCACCGGCGGCAAAGGCACGGTCCGACCCGGTAATGACGATGGCGCGGATGTCTTCATCGGATTCGAAATCATCAAGGGCGGCACCGATATCCTTGATCAGCGCATCACACAGCGCATTGAGCGCCTTGGGACGGTTAAGCGTGATCAGGCCGACATTGCCCTTTTTCTCGGCGATGATGTTTTCATAAGACATGCAAGTGATCCTTTTATCGCTGTTCGGCCCGTGGGACTCCGGGTGAGAGTCGCTGTGGGGTTATCGGGCCGATTCGCCTGAAACCATAATTTGATACTGTTTTACCGATTTTGATCCCGGGCCGCAACCGAACCTGTTATCGGCACCTTTAGCTACCCCGACTTTCAGAGACGGGCACCGCCCATATTATTTCTGGCAGGTTGGGCAGAAGAAGGTCGACCGTCCGGCCTGAACAATACGCGCGATGGTGCTATCGCAGCCATCGGCGATGCAGGTTTCGCCTTCGCGGCCATAGACACGGAAATTGTGCTGGAAATAGCCAAGCTCGCCATTGCTTTGGCGGTAGTCCTTAAGGCTTGAGCCACCGGCAGCAATCGCATCTTCAAGCACCAGACGGATTTCACGATACAGCCGTTCGATCTCGCCGGGTTTAAGATCCTTTGCCAGACGGTCCGGTGCGATGCCCGATCGAAATAGGGCTTCGCAGACATAGATATTGCCAAGACCAGCCACCAGTTTCTGATCCAGTAATACGGTCTTGATCGGACTTGCCCGTTTGGCGATTCCTGCCGCCAGCACATCGGCATTAAACGCATTGCCAAGTGGTTCAGGCCCGATACCGGCCAGCATCTTGTGGCTTGCGACCTCGTCGCCCGCGATCAGGGTAATGACACCGAAGCGCCGCGGATCGTTGAACCGCACCACAGCCCCATCGGCCATGACGAAATCGACATGGTCATGCTTGCCGGCTTCGGGCACCTCGACAGTCGGATCATTGTGAATGGTCATGCGACCAGACATGCCAAGATGGATCAGCAGCACCTGCCCGTCATCAAGGTAGCCCAGAATGTATTTTGCCCGCCGGGTCAGCTGATTGATGGTGCGCCCGGCCATGCGATCAACAAACCCCTCCGGGAAGGGAAAGCGCAGGTTCGCACGTCGCTGTACCACATGATTGACCACCCGTCCTTCCATGACGGGTGTCAGACCACGGGTGACTGTTTCGACCTCTGGCAATTCGGGCATATCTGGAACTCATATAAACAAGGGTGTGTGACTTTTAGACTACGGCTTGCGCGCAATTCAACGACTGAAATCGATCCCACTGGACGCGTGCACGCAAAGCCATATGATGTGCGCTGTTTTGACAGACCGCATCGCCCCCAGTTGTGCGGTCGCGCCCAAATTTGAAAGCGCCCAGATGGAATTTGGTTTTGATCTTTTGGTGATCCTGTTTGCGGTTGCCACCCTTGCCGGTTTTGTCGATGCGATTGCAGGTGGCGGCGGGTTGATTACCATCCCGGCCCTGTTATGGGCGGGTGTTACCCCGGCCCAGGCATTGGCGACCAACAAGCTTCAAGGCAGTTTTGGCAGTTTCAGTGCGTCGCTTAATTTCATTCGCAAGGGGCATGTTGATCCGCGCGATATGGTTTTGGCGATTGTCCTGACCTTTGCCGGATCAGCACTCGGTACGGTTCTGGTTCAGATGCTTGATCCCGGTATTCTGATGACCATCCTGCCGGGGCTTTTGATCCTGATTGCGCTTTATTTCCTGTTTTCGCCGCGTGTGGGTGACATTGACGCCCATCAGATGATTGGCAAAGCGACCTTTGCCTTTACCGCCGGGTTTGGCATCGGGTTCTATGACGGCTTCTTTGGGCCGGGCACCGGATCGTTCTTTTCCATCGCCTTTGTTGCCCTGCTTGGTTTCAACATGACCAAGGCCACCGCCCATACCAAGGTTCTGAATTTCACCTCGAACTTTGCATCCTTGGTGATGTTTATCGCCGGGGGTGAGGTCGTCTGGATTGTTGGTGGGGTGATGGCCGTTGGCGCATTGATCGGCGCACAGATCGGATCACATATGGTGATGAAGGTCGGCGCACGTTTGGTACGGCCGCTTCTGGTCGTCACATCAATCGCGATATCGATCAAGCTGATCATTGATCAGTATGGAACCACCATCAGCCAAAGCTGGGATCAGATTCGCCACTGGGTAAGCTGAGCTATACCGTTCATCGACCGGACAAAGAAAAACCCGTCAAGCTTGAGGCTGACGGGTTTTGTTTTACTCAGGCGCTGGCGCCGTTTTCGACAAGGACTTCGTCGCGGCGATCAAGCAAATGGCTCCAGACCGTTGCCAACAGGGCCAGAACCGCAATTCCGGCTCCCAGCCACGGGATATGCTGATAGGAAACGCCCTGGGTGATGGCGATACCGCCAAACCATGCGCCCGCCGCATTGCCAAGGTTAAAGGCACCCTGATTAAGGGTAGAGGCAAGGTTGGGCGCATCGGATGCCTCGTTCACCACGCGCATCTGAAGCGGGGACACCAGGGCAAAGGCAACCACGCCCCACAGCATCACGGTTGCGACTGCCGGAATGACCGACGTCAGCGTTTCGGTAAACAGGGCAAGAATCGCAATCAGCAAAGCAAAGGCCATGATGATGGCGGGCATCAAACGCCAGTCCCCCAAACGCCCACCGATATAGTTGCCGACAGTCAAGCCAACCCCGAACAGCAGCAACACATAGGTTACCTGACGCGGGGTAATGCCGGTGATTTCCTGCAACATCGGAGTGATATAGGTAAAGACACTGAACAAGCTGGCCGAGGCCAGAACCGAAATCAGCATCGCCAGCAGAACCTGTTTTTTGCCAAGCGACTTGGCTTCAAGCCACAGACTGCCCGTCGATGCGGCAATCTGGCGCGGCAGGGCAACATAAAGCGCGCTGGCGGCAATAACACCGATTGCCACCACTGCCCAGAAGGTCGAACGCCAGCCAAGTTCCTGACCAAGGGCCGTGCCAAACGGTACGCCCAGCACATTGGCCAGCGTCAGACCGGAAAACATCAGGGCAATCGCCTGAACCCGTTTATGTGGCGCGACAAGGTTTGAGGCGACAACAGCGCCCAGCCCGAAGAACGCACCGTGGCAAAATGCGGTGACCACACGGGCGGCCATCAAAAGCCAGTAATCAGGGGCAATCGCACACAGGAAGTTGCCGAGAATGAAGATCGAAATCAGCAGCAGCAATGCCCGCCGGCGGTCCATGCGCGCGGTGGCAATCGCCAAAAACGGCGCGCCAAACGTGACACCGAGGGCATAACCCGTCACCAGCAACCCGGCATCGGGAATGCTCACACCAAGATCAAGCGCCACATCGGGCAGAAGCCCCATAATGACAAACTCGGTGGTGCCGATCCCGAATGACGCAAGGGCGAGGGCCAGAATCGGCAGGTTCCCGAAAAATCCGGGGCGGATGACGGTATCTGTCATGTCAGAATATCCAGATCAACTTTGGCGCAGGTGGCGCGAGTGACGCGGGTGGCGCGGCCAACGTTTTGTGCAGCTGCGAGATATGCATCATGCAGCAAATTTTGAAACGATTCAATTCTGAGATAATGCGGTGAACAAATCCATCGCGAAATTTGCATGGCAGCCTGTCGCGCCCGGATTACAGCGAGGCACAGGCATGATGCAGCACAGGCAGAGATTGAGGATCGTCGATCAGGAAAGTTCGGCGACGATTTTTTGCGCCGCAGCAACTGGATCTTCGGCCTTGGTGATCGGGCGACCAATCACCAGAACGTCACTTCCCATGGCGACGGCATCGGCCGGGGTAACGATGCGTTTCTGATCGTCACTTGCCGCCCAGCTTGGGCGAATACCCGGTGTGATCAGCTTGAAGTCCGGGCCGAGTGCCTTGCGCACCGGGGTGATTTCCTGTGCGGAGCAGACAACACCGTCCAGACCGGCCTTTCGGGTCAATTCCGCCAGCTTGACCACGCGATCTTCAATCGGGCCCTTGAGGCCGACATCGTCAAGATCGCTCTGGTCCATGCTGGTCAGGATGGTTACAGCGATCACCCACGGTACATCGACGCCAGCCTTGTCGGCGGCTTCGCGCGCCGCATCACCGGCACGTTTCATCATCTCCAAACCACCGGCGGCATGGACATTGACGATCCTGACACCCAATGGCGTCACAGCACGAATGGCCCCGGCCACCGTGTTGGGGATATCGTGATATTTGACATCAAGGAAGATCGGCATGCCGGTTTTGGCAACCGCCCTGACCCCTTGTGGCCCGTGGGCTGCGAAGAATTCCTTGCCAAGCTTGGCCCCGCCAATAACACCCGACAGCTTCGATGCCAGATTGATTGCATGATCAAGATCGGTGGTATCAATCGCGCAATAGATGCGGTCTTTGGCGGCAAGGGTCTGGGTCATGGGGTCCTCCGGCGGGCTGGCAATGGGTCATGGCCCAGCTTTTCGCAGCAAATTTCATAGCGGACCGGACATGGCTTAGCCGATTTGGCCACAAAGGCCAATGTCAAATCGGCTTTCGAACAGACATTGACGCCATGCGGCAAAAAGCAAAAGGGCCCCGAAACGGAGCCCTTTGACTTGATCAGCTTTGGCCGATGGCCTTTTGATCGGTATTTGGGGTGGATGGCGTGGTGTCATCCGTCTTGATGCGCTTGAGTTCGCTATCCATGCGCCGTGCGGCACGGCGGTGCTTGCCTTGCAGCAACCATTCAAAGGCAAAGCCGATCCCAAGTCCGATCAACAACGCAACCATGATCGGCAGGAACAGCGGCAGGTCGATTTCAAACGGCAAGGGCCAAAGCGAAATCGTGACCAATGCCCGGTTGGAAACTGCAAACACCGCAATCAATACGGCAAGCGGGATGGAAATAATCCAGTAAAGGAAGCGCATTACCTAGCTCCTTGTGCCGGTGGCTGTCCCCCCCCCCGAAAACAGGATGGTTCAAAACCCGGCAGCAGGTCTCGTTTGATCAATATTCTGATCAGTATGGGGCAAGAACCGGACAAAAGCCATGGCAACGGTCACACAGTTTTTGTGTGTTGCATGCTGGTCGTATCGGGCGGGTTGCGGGTGGCGCAGGCCCGATTGCCGGTCAAAACAAATCAGGCAGGAATCAGTTCAAACGTTCGCGAAGCTGTTTGCCGGTTTTGAAATAGGGAACCTTTTTCTCACCGACAGGAACCGCATCCCCGGTACGCGGGTTACGGCCGACGCGGGCCTCACGCTGTTTTACGGAAAATGCGCCAAAGCCGCGAAGCTCGACCCGGTCGCCGCGCGCAAGCGCGTCTGTGATCTCGTCAAAGATCGTGGCGACAATCCGCTCAACGTCGCGCTGATAGAGATGCGGGTTCATCTCCGCAAGGCGGGCAATCAATTCAGATTTTGTCATTTCCAGGCCCCATCCTGTTGGTGCTGACAGTCTCACTCAACCACGGATTAGATTATGTCTTAAAGAAGCTCTCACTCAGGTTGCCAGACCGTCAGCAAACCGTCAAGTTTAAGCCCCTCAGATGACAGCACTTTTCCAAGGCTTCCCTCGAGAACAGCACTCATCAAATCGTCTTCCGGGTATTCGATTTCAAGCGGCACTACCTGTGCATCCGTCGTGATACCGGCTTCCTCTTCGAGCCAGCGCAAGGCTTCACGACGGCCTCCAATTTCGTCAATCAATCCGTTGGCAACAGCCTGCTGTCCGGTATAGACGCGGCCATCGGCAAGAGTCGTAACTGTTTCGACCGACATATCGCGGCGGGTCGCAACCATTTCAACAAACACGTCAAACATGTCCGAAATCAGGCCCTGCATGGCCGATTTTGCAACATCATCAACAGGTTCGAACGGATTGGGTGCAGCTTTCAGCGGACCGCTTTTTACCGTCAGCGGTTCAACACCAAGCTTTTCAAGCGTTCCATTGAAATTCATCGACTGGAAAATCACCCCGATCGAGCCGGTGATCGTTCCACGGCGGGCAATGATGTGGTCGGCGGCAATCGCGGTCATGTAACCGCCGGACGCCGCAACAGTCCCCATCTCGGCAACGATTGGCCGGGTTTCGCCAATACGGCGCAGCGCCTCAAACAGCGTTTCGCCACCAACCATGGTGCCGCCCGGGCTGTTGATATGGACAATCACGCCGACAACGTCGCTGTCTTCTTCAATCGCGCTGAGCGCATCAAGGAGATAGGGGTCTTCGGTGATTACACCTTCGATGGTGACTTCAACAATGCGCGGACCCAGTCCGCCCAGAACACTGTCCTTAACACCCGTGCCAGACAAGCCGATCACGATCACCGCGATCACGGCAATCACCGCCACCACACGCCAGCGAAAGATGGATTTTTTCAAGCGGCGTCGATCCAGCAGGATATCGGCATCAAGTGCCATCGGCGTGTCCGTTTCCAATTGTTCAATCAAATACTTAGACGAGTGTGATCGCTCAAACCCGTCTCTTCAAATGGTTTTTATCGACCCGGAAGGCAAGAACAAAAAGCGTTTAAAATCAAAATTTTCGCGAAAAATGCCGATATCGGCAGAGTCGGGCTAAAATTCAGCCCCAAAAAGCAGATGATATACAATTTGGCGTCCTTTGAAGGTCTGCCGGACATTGGGCGGATATATCGGCCATCCACCGCGCATCAATTTGCCAGATCTAGAATCCGGACAAAAGAAAACGGGCCGCGCACTGCGCGACCCGTCTTTTCGTTCTGCAAGGTTGCAGAGCGTATTCGTCGGAGGGTGGCTTATTCGCCGCCTTCCTGTTTCTTGCGCAGAGCTTCGCCGAGGATGTCGCCGAGCGATGCGCCGCTGTCTGCCGAACCGTAATCCGCCATTGCTTTCTTCTCGTCAGCAACTTCAAGAGCTTTGACAGAGAGGGAAACCTTGCGGGTTTTGGAGTCGATTGCAGTAACGCGTGCGTCGACTTTTTCACCAACTGCAAAGCGTTCCGGACGCTGTTCAGAACGCTCACGCGCCAGCTCAGCTTTACGGATGAAGCCTTTGAGTTCGGTGTCGCCAACCGAAACCTCGATGCCACCGTCGTTAACTTCGGTAACTTCACAGGTTACAGCGTCGCCACGTTTGATGCCGACAACGGCGTCTTTGAACGGATCACCAGACAGCTGTTTGATGCCGAGCGAGATGCGTTCTTTTTCAACGTCAACGTCAAGAACCTTGGCTTTGACGATGTCGCCTTTTTTGTATTCTTTGATGACTTCTTCACCAGCGCGGTCCCATGACAGGTCCGAGAGGTGAGCCATACCGTCGATACCGCCCATGAGGCCAATGAACAGACCGAATTCGGTGATGTTCTTGACTTCGCCTTCGATCTCGGACTCGACCGGATGAGCTGCCAGGAAGGCATCCCACGGGTTCGAGGTGCACTGCTTGAGACCAAGCGAGATACGGCGTTTCTGGGCATCGACGTCGAGCACCATGACTTCGACTTCCTGCGAGGTCGAAACGATTTTGCCCGGGTGGATGTTTTTCTTGGTCCAGGACATTTCGGAAACGTGGACCAGGCCTTCGACACCAGCTTCGAGTTCGACGAATGCGCCGTAATCGGTGATGTTGGTGACACGACCTTCGAATTTCGAACCGACCGGGTATTTGGCTTCGACGCCTTCCCACGGATCAGCTTCAAGCTGCTTCATGCCAAGCGAGATACGCTGGGTTTCGCTGTTGAAGCGGATAACCTGGACTTTAACAGTCTGGCCGATCTGGAGCGCTTCGGACGGATGGTTGATACGTTTCCAAGCAATGTCGGTAACGTGCAGCAGGCCATCAACGCCACCAAGATCGACGAACGCGCCGTAATCGGTGATGTTTTTGACGACGCCGTCAAGGATCTGACCTTCCTGAAGGTTCTGGATCAGTTCAGCACGCTGTTCTGCACGGGTCTCTTCGAGAACGGCACGACGCGAAACAACGATGTTGCCGCGCGAACGATCCATTTTCAGGATCTGGAACGGCTGCGGGTTGTTCATCAGCGGGGTGACGTCACGAACCGGACGGATATCAACCTGGGAACCCGGAAGGAACGCAACTGCGCCCGACAGGTCAACGGTGAAGCCGCCTTTAACACGACCAAAGATGGTGCCGTCGACGCGTTTGCCTTCGGAGAACTGTTTTTCCAGTTCAACCCAAGCTTCTTCGCGGCGCGCTTTTTCGCGCGACAGGACGATCAGGCCATCCTTGTTTTCATAGCGGTCGACATAAACATCAACGGTATCGCCAATGTTTACTTCGCCTGCGCCAAATTCTTTAAGCGGAACGCGGCCTTCGGATTTCAGGCCGACATCGACGATGGCATCATCGTCAGTTTTTTTAACGACCGAACCGGTCATTACGCGGCCAACAAAACCTTCGTCTTCAGAACCAAGGGTTTCAGCCAGCAGGGCGGCAAAATCTTCGCCAGTCGAGAATTGTGCTTCTTCAGCGGTGGTCATAAACCAGACTTCCTTTCGAGTATCGTCACTATATTCTGGCCAACCGGTTGTGTCCGGTGGTCTTTGCCGCAAAATCGCGGCGATTTGTCATTCAGTGTTCAAACCCGAACGCATGTGAAGGCGAACCTTCCATACACGAAAAGGTGAACGCACAAGTCGTTCACCTTAGGAACAGGCCAAAGGACCGGTACCTCGGGATCGTTCAACGCCTGACGGTTAAAACGCCTTTTGATCAGTCATCCGCACCCATATGGGTATGGATATGTGCCATGACGGCATCGAACACTGCGTTGGCATTCAGACGGTCCGTATCAATATGGATTGCGTCATCTGCCATCTTGAGCGGTGCGACATCGCGAGCACTGTCTCGGGCATCCCGTTCTTCAAGCTCTTTAAGAACGCGCTCGTATATAGCAGCGGGATTTTTTTCCTGCAACTGTTTGAACCGACGGTTTGCACGTTCTTCGACACTGGCTGTTAGATAAAACTTGATCGGTGCTTCCGGACAGACGACCGTTCCGATGTCACGACCATCCAAAACCGCACCGCGTTTACCGCCCGGCGGGGTGGTGGCAAGAGTGCGCTGAAAATCAAGCAACACCTCGCGAACCCTTGGAATTGCTGCAACTTTTGAGGCAGCGGTCCCGACTTCCTCGCTGCGAAGGGCCTCACCTTCGAGATCGGATGCGCTCAGATTTTCGGCCGCGGCCACGGCGGCGGCTTCATCAGCAGGGTCGCCATTTTCGGCCAGAACTTTCGCACCGGTGGCACGATACAGCAGGCCGGTATCGAGATAGGCATAGTCCATTGCTTCTGCGACTCGACGTGCCAAGGTCCCCTTGCCGGACGCGGCCGGCCCATCAATGGCGATGATCATATGCGTCTCTCCCTGTGATTATATCTGGTGCATCCATAAGTCCCGAATGGTGACTTATATATTGGTGGGCCCGATCAGGAATGCAGCGCAAATTTCGCGCCCATATCCGCCATCAGGGTTTCAAAGTTCGGGAAGCTCGTGGCAATCGGGTTTGCATCATCGACCGCAACCGGCTTTTCCGCGCCAAGCCCCAAAACCAGGAACGACATCGCAATGCGATGATCAAGATGGGTTTCCACCATGCCACCGCCTGGCACCACACCGCCAGTGACAATCAGATCATCGCCTTCGATGCGATGAATGACGCCATTGGCTTCAAGACCAGCCGCCACCGCCGCCAGACGATCCGATTCCTTCACGCGCAGCTCTTCAAGATCACACATGCGCGTTTCACCCTCGGCATAGGCCGCAGCCACAGCCAGAACCGGGTATTCATCAATCATCGAAGGTGCACGTTCAGCCGGGACAACAATGCCCTTAAGGCGGTTCTTGCCGGTCACCACCAGATCGCCGATGGTTTCCCCGGCTTCTTCGCGCTCGTTGGTGATCGTGATGTCACCGCCCATTTCAATCAGGGTGATGATCAGGCCCGTGCGCAGCGGGTTCAGGCAAACATCACGAATGGTGACGTGGGAATCCGGATTGATCAGGGCCGCCACCATCGGGAAGGCGGCCGAACTTGGATCGGTCGGCACAACAATATCGGCGGCCTTCATTTCGACCGGGCCGGTCAGACTGACCGTGCGGCCGCCATCGTCATTGACCTTCACATCGACCTCGACCCCGAAGTGGCGCAGCATGCGTTCGGTATGATCACGCGATGGTTTGGGTTCGATCACCGTGGTGGTGCCCGTCGTGTTCAACCCGGCCAACATCACCGCCGACTTCACCTGGGCCGATGCCATCGGCAGGGTATAGGTCACCGGTTTGGCTTCGTCGGTGCCAATCACCGCCATCGGCGGGCGACCGCGATCACGGGTGATGAATTGCGCGCCAAATTCGGACAATGGATCGGCAACACGGCCCATCGGACGTTTGCAGAGTGACGCGTCGCCGGTGAAGAACGTCGTGATCGGATGGGTGGCAACGATGCCCGCCATCAGGCGAATGCCGGTGCCGGCATTGCCCATGTCAATCACGCTATCAGGTTCACGAAGTGCGCCGACACCAACACCGGTGACATGCCAGGTGCCATCTTCATCGCGGGTGACGGTCGCACCCAGTTTGCGCATGGCGTCCGCCGTTGCCAGAACGTCTTCGCCTTCCAGAAGGCCGGTAACCTTGGTTGTACCGATTGCCAAACCACCAAACATCAGGGAGCGATGAGAAATAGACTTGTCACCCGGAACCCGGATATCGCCCGAAAGCGGCCCGGCCTTGGCCGAGGAAAGCGGACGTTTGGTTTGCGAAGAACTCATGGGCTCGTACCTGCCAGTCACTGTTTTATCATCAACAAAAGGCTGATTGAAAATGCACTGCGCTGCGGCCATGTTTTCAGGCGCGCGCGGGCCTTTCAATCAGGGGACCAATGCTCTAGCACAAGCGGTTGGCAGGCACCAGTATCGAACCCGAAATTCGGTGTAGGAAATTGCACGAATGTGCGGCAGATTTGTCCCATCGCCCTGCCAAAGGGAAAAACGCGCAATTTCCTTTTGACAAGGTGCTCGCAAGATGGCAATTGGGCCTTTCGGACAAGACGCTTTGCGTAGCCTTGCTGCGCTTTTGCGACACAAAGTCTTTTTCTTAATTGATAACGGTAATTAAGAGGATTTGCCGTAATGTCAGCACGCGGTAAGAAACGTCACTGCCTCGCCTGTGGTACCAAGTATTACGACCTGAATCGTACCCCGGTTGTCTGCCCGAAATGCAAAACGCCGGACGGGGTGACAAAGGTCAAGAAATCCGCGGTTGCAAAACCGGCACCGGAAGAAGACGAAGACGTCGATGACGTCACCGATCTTGACGATGATGTCGATACCGATATCGACGATGATATTCTTGAAGATGCTTCTGATCTTGGCGAAGATGATGATGATCTTGGCGAAGTCTATGAGCATGTCGAATCAGACGACGACGATCGCTAAGAAATTTTGAAAAAGGGTCTTGCCAACATTTGGCGAACCTTCTAAATATGCGCCGCGCCGCAGAGCCTGCCATGCAGACTGCGTCGCGGACAAAGTGGGGCCGTAGCTCAGTTGGGAGAGCGCTACAATGGCATTGTAGAGGTCGTCAGTTCGATCCTGATCGGCTCCACCATTCAAAACCCGTTGCCTTTGGCGACGGGTTTTGTTGTTTCCGGGCGTGCTCAATTTGCCGGTTTCGTGAACATGCTGACGATATCCGCCCCCGGCGCCAGTGTTTCGGCCAGCGAAGACAGATATTCCGGCGACCATTTCCGATACACCCGCGTCACAGTTTCCCGTGTTGTCGCGGTCATATCCGAAATCTGATCGATCGAATGTCCGGCCATTGCCCGCCATGAAATTACCGAGTGTTTCAGAACGTACGGTGATACAAAAACCGCCCCCGAGACCCGAAAAGCGAAATAACCGCGTGTTTGAATGAGAATTTTCGACGCAAGCCGCCTATACTCGCGAGTAGATGAAACCCATCCACAAAGTCGTTAAGGTTGATTCATCCCACACCCTGACCTTGGAAAATGGAAACATGGCAAACCTTGACGAGTTCATCCTCCAGACATTTCGCGACATCCATCGCGCAGTGCAGTCGTTCAATGAGGAAGCTGGAGACAACATTGCTGCGCCTGCTCAAGATCAACGTAATCCGGACGTCAATCAGGCAATTCAACGAGCCGGCTACATGCACCTTGGCCGCAGTTATGCGATCAACGTCGATTTCGACGTTGCCGTCACAGCCGAGGACACGACCAGTGCCGATGCCGGTGCAAGAATTGACATTAAGGTCCTTAGCATTGGCGCGGGTGTAGATGCCGAAAACCGCGCCGAAACTGTGAGCCGCACAAAGTTTCGTATTCCCTTGAAACTCTGACACCCAAACCCAGCACAGTTGGCTTTGACCGCTTACCCGACTATGCCCGCACAACGAGGAGCTCAAGCAACCATGACATCCCTGAAAGACTTCATCGAACAATCGCTGACCGAAATTGTTGAGGGTCTTGAGGCATTTGAGAAAAAGACCGACAAAGCCACGGCAAATCCAACTCTGTCTAACGACAACCCGCCTGTTGAAGTACTTAAGTCTGCTGGTCTGATCTATTTGGGTCTGACTGATGAAAACACCCCGGACCTCGCTCGCAACAAAAAATTCCGTTACGCGACCATGCTCGACTTCGATGTCGCGGTGACCGTTAGCGCTGCTAAGGCAGGTGATGTTGGCGCCAAGGCTTCCTTGCAAGTCGTCGGTGTGAACATTGGAGGAGGTGCGAGTGGCACGGCCAGCCATAGCAACGCATCTGAACAACGCCTCAAATTCCGTATCCCTCTCGAATTGAAAATCACGAAAGACCCCGGCGTCGCGTTCTAAACCCATGGGGGCCTTGCCCCCAAACCCCCGCGTTTCGTCAACGGGCATGCTTGACATCGCCCTACCCATCCCTGAAGACTGCCGCCCAGCAAATCCAACTGGGAGAAGACCATGAGCAAGGTTTGGACCGTTTATTTGTCGGGCGAAATTCACAGTGACTGGCGCGAGCGCATTGAAACTGGCGTCAAAGAAGCCGGCCTTCCGGTCGAGCTGGTTGCCCCCATCACCGTGCATGAAGATTCTGATGATTGTGGCGTTGCCGTTTTCGGTGCTGAAGAAAACAAGTTTTGGCATGACCGCAAAGGCGCGCAGCTCAATGCCATGCGCACCAAGACCCTCCTGTCACAGTCCGACCTTGCCGTCATTCGCTTTGGCGAGAAATACAAGCAGTGGAACGCGGCCTTTGATGCCGGTTACGCGGCCGCCCTTGGCATTCCATACATCACGCTTCATCCCGCCGAGCATGATCACGCGCTTAAGGAAGTCGATGGCGCGGCCAATGGTGTGGCGCGCGAACCCGAACAGGTGGTTGCGGCACTGGCCTATATCATCCGGGGTGATATGCCCAAGGCATAACAAACGCCCAAGGCCGAGCCTTTACGCCGACTTCTCGGCAAAGGCCCGGATGCGTTTGATGGCTTCGCGGAGTTCTTCGTCTGGCACGGTCAGCGCCACACGGATCAGGTTCTTGGCGTTTTCGCCAAAGGATGCGCCGGGCATGACGGCAACGTTTTGATCATCCAAAAGCGCCCAGGCGAATTCTTCGCCGTTCATGCCAGTGGCACCGACATCAATCATGGCAAACATGCCGCCGGATACCTTGCCCGGTTTAAGCACATCGCATCCGGCAAGTTCCGTTTCGATCATGTCAACGCGTGCCGCATAGCTTTTGCACATGCGCGCCGCCGTATCGAAATTGCCACGCAGGGCGACCTCGGTCGCATCGGCGATGAAGGGCTGATTGCCAAACAGGATGGTTTCGGAAATCGGCAGGACCTTGGTACAGAGTTCCTCGGGGCCAACGGCCCAGCCACTGCGAAAGCCGGTGGCGGCAAAGGTTTTCGAGATCGAGGATGTGACGATGGTGCGATCACGCAGCTCTTCGATTTCAAGCGGGGAGGCAAAAGTGCCTTCAAACACCAGATCCTCATAGACCTCGTCACAGACAATCCACAGATCATGTTCGATGGCGATCTTGCCAAGTTCGACCAGTGTTGCGCGATCCAGAAGCGCGCCAGATGGATTGTGCGGCGTATTGAGCAGCAACACACGGCTGTCCTTGGTGATCGCAGCACGCAGATCACCCGGCTGCATGATAAAGCCGTGCTCAATCGATAACGGGACGGATTGCAATTCCGCACCGGATGCTCGGATTACCCCGGCATAGGTCGCATAATAGGGATCACCGACCAGCACGCCTTGCCCGGCATCCACCAGCGCCGTCATCACAGTATAAAGGGCGGTCTGCGTACCGGGGAAACAAAGGATGTTTTCCGGCGTAACATCCGGCCAGACGGGTTTGTATTTTTCGACCAGCGCATCAAGCAACCCGACCTCGCCCCGACCATTGGAATAATGGGTGCGGCCACGCCGCATGGAGGCCTCGCAAGCGTCGATCAGGGCCGGGTCGACGGGAATGTCAGGTTCGCCAATTGTCAGTTCGATGATTTTCGTACCTTGGGCCTCGCGATCACGGGCGGTGTTGTGAACGGCCCATTTGGCCCCGCCCAGTTCGGCAAGACGGTTGGTAATCTCGGCATATCTCATGACGGCTTACTTTGTTGTTCGGGGTGTGCACGGTGGCGTGCCGATTGAAGGGCAATATCGGGTGCGGACAACGCACCGGTGGGCAATTCAAGCAAGCGTTCGGCGGCACCTGTGATCAGATCAGGCAGGATATCCTGGGCGTAAAGGCCGGAATTCAGTGCCCCTTCCATCCAAAGCCCATCAATCAGGCCATTGAGTGCAATCGCATGGTTGCGGCAAATCGCCACTCTGTGCGGGCAGCCATGGGTGATCAGGACCGGCTCGATCAGCGTTTCCAGGACATTGAGAAACTCGCGATAGCCATCCCGGTGAATTTCGGCAAAGTCGGGATCATGACGTACCCGGCCGATGAAGGTCGCCCAAAGCGAGACGGTTTCTTCGTCCATGTTGGGCTTGGTCAGGTTGGCGCGCAGGAAGCTTGCCAACTTGGCCTCTGGCGTGCCTTCGGTGGCGCGTGCGCTTTCACTGGCCTGTGCCGTCAGCTGGCCGACCAGATAGGCATAGGCATTGCGGATCATGTCATCCTTGCTGCCGAAATAATGGCGCACCAGCCCGACGGTCACCCCGGCTTCTTCAGTGATCCGGCGCACCGATGCCCCATGCAGCCCGTCACGGGCAATGCAGGTCAATGTCGCCTCGATCAAACTGCGACGGCGGACATCAAGCGACAGGCGTTGAAATGTTTTTCGGCTCATTGTTATACAATTGAATAATTTTGATCGGGTTTCAAGCGTACAATCGGATGTGGGTATGCTGAGCCGTCCGCTCAGTAGCCTTGGCCGCGGCTGACAGCAAGACTGAGCGGTTTGCCTGCATGCAGTTCACGGGCTGATTGCAGGGCTTGTTCGGCAACAATGCGTGGCGTTGTATCACTGGCGATATGCGGGGTGATACGCAGGCGCGGATCCGCCCAGAACGGATGATCGGACGGCAACGGTTCGGTGCGAAACACATCAAGGGTCGCGCCGCTGAGCTGCCCACGATCGAGGGCGGCAGTAAAGTCATCCTCGTCCAGATGTTCGCCACGTCCGATCTGAATCAGCCAGGCGCCCTTGGCCAGTTTTGAAAACAGCGCTGCATTGAGGATATTCTCGGTCTTGGCCGTCAGGGGCAGGACATTGATCACCACATCCTGACCAGCCACAGATTGCAGAACCGAGTCGTCACCGGTGAAATAGCACACGCCTTCGACGGGATCCGCAGGATCGCGGCGGCAGGCAACCGAAACACTAAATCCACAGGCAGCCAAGGCCTTGACAACCGATGCCCCCATGGAGCCATGACCAAGCACGGCAACCTTGAGATCACGCGGCGGCCGGATCGCAGGCGGGGCCCATTCGGCGCTGCCCTGACTTTGCTGCATACTGGCAAAGCCGCGTTCGATATGGACAACTTCATGCACTGCATAACCCGCCATCAGGTCCGCCTGATTGGGGTCGCGGACCCGACAGATTGCGACGTCATCGCTCAAGCCCGGATGTTTCAGCAAAGCATCGACGCCGGCCCCGACCGACATCGCCATTTCAATATTGGGATAAGGCGAAAACGCCGCCGGGCCCGGCAGCCAGCACACCGCAAAACGGATAAGGTCGGGGTTGGTGACTTCATCGGGGTCAAGCAGGCGGACATCGGGCGCCGCATCGCCAAAATCAAGCGAATAATAGCTTTTGAGATCCATCGCATCGCTGAGAAGAACACCGTAAATCGGTTCTGCCACCGCCATCAGTCAAAGCCCCTTACATCATCTTCTTCTGCGCGCCTGATCCCTGTTGACGCACCCAAATTGCGGGTGCCTGCCCAAGAAAATTTGCGCTTTGGTTTCATCCTCAGTTAAACAAGTGTATATCAAAGAGTAAAGCCGTTTGATCAGATCAATGGAGGTCGGCATGCATATCGCGACACAGAAGGACGCCGAGACCAGCGTCATGAGTGATCCACAAATCAGCGACGGCGAAAAGCAGTGCCGCATCGAACTAGCCGCCTGTTACCGGCTGGCGGCCCATTACAGAATGACCGACACGATCTATACCCATATTTCGGCCCGGGTACCGGGTGAACCGGGGCATTTTCTGATCAACCCCTATGGGCTGATGTGGGAGGAAATTACCGCCTCTTCGCTGGTGAAGATCGATGTCGACGGCAACAAGGTTGCGGACAGCCCCTATCGGGTGAACCCGGCAGGCTTTACCATTCACAGTGCCGTGCATATCGGTCGCCATGATGCGGCCTGGGTGATGCACACCCACACACGGTCGGGATTTGCCGTCTCCTGCCTTGAAGAAGGTTTGATGCCGCTTAATCAGATCGCCCTGCAGTATTATGGCCAAATCGGCTATCACGACTATGAGGGCATCGCGCTTGATCTTGAGGAACGCGAAAGAATCGTTGAAGCGCTTGGCGCCAACATCGCGCTGATCCTGCGCAATCATGGTCTTTTGACCGTGGGGGCAACCGCCGGGCAGATGTTTTCAAACATGTTTTATCTGAACCGGGCGTGCGAGATTCAGGAGTCTACCCTGGCGATGGGAAGACCGCTTCGGCAGATTGATGATGCGGTGATAAAACGCGTTTCCGAACAGTTCAGCCAGATGGCCTATGACGACGGTGATGTTGCCCTGGAGTGGGAGGCGCAAATGCGCCTTGCCGACCGTCTGGACCCCGGTTTCCGCGATTAGGACATCACGCCAGAAGCGCGCATTCCGCCCCTTCGCAAGCGCGGTAAATACTTGCTGGTTTTCATATTTCTGGAGCCATCCTCCAGCCTGCTCAAATCCCTGGGCGGGAAAGAGGGACATTTGTGATTAAAATTTAATCTGTTCGACTTATTGCGTAAAAGATAATCAAATCCTTCCTTGACACCCATCTGCCGACTGCTACGATTGAATTCAACAAGGTCGGGCCGGAGAATTTTCCGGTGTGTTTTGGTCGGGGTTCGGAGAAAGCCACTTTGATGGCGCACCCAATCCCAACGCATTGAAAATCATAACTTGTGCTGATGCGCGACAGTCGCGATGCGAAACGAGTTTGATGACCAAAACGGGTTGATTGCAAAAGTTGACCCTTATGACCGCCCAGCTGACAGAACGGGTCTTTGGATCGGGCCTTCTGTCATTCCGATGATGCCACCGCGTGGTGGCTTGATGCTGGGATCGCGCAAAGGTCGAGAGTGTTTCTATCAGGTTGCCCGCAGATCTTGTCGGGCATCGGGAACACGTCATGCTGCGGCATCCTTAACCGTCCCCGGCGGTGTGCCGAAGCTCCTGCTTGCCAGACAAGGAGAAGACGACATGCAAGTATCGAACACAATTGATTGCAACGGTTTGTCCCCGGCACCAACCCTTCTGCGGATCATGCAGGCGTTGGTGGGCCGTGAAGACAGCACATCCCCACTCAATGTTCTGGTCGGCGCGGACTGCAATTGTGAAAGTCTGGCAGTTTCGCTTGGCCCGCTTGCCCAAGACGTTCAGTTGGCCAGCGACGCAAAACAGTTTGCCGCCGTAAACTGAGGGGCGCTTTTGCCCTGCCCATGCCGGTGCCATTGCCGGCAATCTTCCCGTTCATGATGCCTGTATGGCGTCACGTCGCGCTCACCTGACCGCGTCAAGAATAAGATAAAACGCTGCGCATCGGCACTGGCTTGTCGATCCCGGTACCGTTTATGCGGGCTTGTCGCGCCAATTCCATCCGGTTGCCTTGTCACCGGATTCTATGGCGCTTTTTGCCATGCCTGCAGGGTTCCGCGACCGGCTGATGCGCAAGAAAACAGGAAGCATTATGCTAAAGCATGTTGCATTTAATCTGCCCCATTTTGCCGGAGATAACCATCTGTCCGGCGAGGAAGGGGCCGCAGGACGTAGCGGGGCTACGTTCAAGGGTCTTTACGCTGCGGGGCGGAAGGTTATCCCGGCCCGAAGGGTTTGTTTTTGGCGGCGTTTCGCGGCGTTACACCGTTTGACCGATGCGCCGCATCGCTCTGCACGCTGTGCCTTGCCAAACGGCACGCCAAAAACAAACATAATGGAGCAGATTAAATGCAACATGCTTTAGAAGAGAGCAGCGACACATCCAGCCCATACGCCAGTGATCCCGAAACACCAGATTTTGCCTTTGATCCCGATGATCCCTGGACACAAACATTCCAGGAAGGCTTGGCGCGCGCTGATCTGAACGGCAAAACCGTTTACGAAGTCGGTGTTGGTACTGGCATCAATGTCGCCTTTATCTTGCAAAGCTGCGGCGCCAAACGCGTTTATGGCAGCGACCTTGACCCCCGCCTTGTCGTTCTGGCAGAGCGCAACATCAAAATCCTTTCCCCCGAACATGCCAAACATTTCGAACCTGTTCACGGCAGTGTCAGTCTTGTCGATACCGATGAGGCACACGAAAAAATCGCAATGACCGATGTGGTGATTGCCTGCATTCCACAGGTCGGCGAGCCCAGTGATGAACGCCTGACAGCCTTTCGCGAAGCCCAGTCCATCGAACTGGCCGAAGGGGCCGGTGACGAGGCCGAAGACCATATCGCGCATTATTATCCCTGGAGCCTGTTTGACCAGTACCCCTACAACTCGGTCGGGCTTGGCCTGAACGAGGCGCTTATGCGCCGAATTCGCGAACACGCGCCAAAGGCCGAACTGGTGATGAATTTTGGTTGCCGCATTGGCACCGAGATTATTTGCGAATGCTTTGAGGCCAATGGCTACAAACCCGAAAAGATCGCGTCAAAGATCGTTCTGCAACATTCAGGAACGGATATTTCGTTTTTCGTGTCACTGGAAAAGGCACTGAACGGGACCGAATATGAAAAGCAGCTTGTCTGCAAATTCTATGGCGACCCGGAAGGAAAACAGCCGCTTTCGGCCACCAAGGCCCAAGAAATGATCAATGATGATCCGAATGTGCCGCTTTATCACGAGGTGGCGGTCATTCGCGGCACACCGGTCTAGAGCAATACCAAACAAAAACACCCCGCAGCCACAGGCTACGGGGTGCTTTGGATTAAGCAGTTCACAACTGCAGGTCAGTGAAGGGTTTGACCCGATGCCTGATCGGGATCGCCCGGAATGATCAGATCGCCCGCCATCAGCGCCAGTGCATCACTTGCACGTGCGACGATGACCCGACCTTCGACCGGATTGCCCTTTTCCTGACGCAGAACACCCAAAGTGTCTGACAGAACATTAAAACCACACTCGACCAGCCATTCGCTGATCGCGCGCTGGTGATGGCGGAAGCGTTGCCCGGGACCGAGATCGAACGGGAAGTTATCGCCGTGCTCGAGCGTGAATACCAGCAACCCGCCGGGCTTCATCCGGTCATGGGCGGCGCGGAGCGCAGGTACCAGATCGCCAAGATAGTTCAGAACGTCCGCCGCGATGACAACGCTGTAATCCGTTCCGATATCGGCGGGCATATCGGTGATATCGCCCGCGACCAGCGTGCGATAAAGCCCCTTGGCGCGCGCACGGTTGATCATGCGCGGCGACAGGTCGATGCCATCAATCGCGTCAACATGACCAGCGAACACTTCGCCCACAAGCCCGGTACCACAGCCAAGATCAAGCACATCCATCGGACGCAACATTTCCGGTAGATGAGTCCGGATGGCTTCGAACAAAAGTTCCGGTCCGCGATAGGCCAATCGATCACGCAGGCTGATTTCAAACCGTGGAGCGTAATCGTCAAACAGGGCCCGCACATAATCGGGCGGCAAGCGATCACGCAGGGCAGCCGCACCAAGCAATGTCAGGCGGACCTCTGCCCCCATGCGATCCTTGGGATCAAGCATCAGATATTGACGGAAAGCCTCAACGGCGTTTTCGGTTTCACCGGCACGTTCATAAATATCGCCCAGCGTAAAATGGGCTTCGTCCCAGTCACTATCAGCGGCCAATGCGGCACGCGCCACGTCAATCGCAGCGGTGTAGTCACCCTGTGATACCAGCGCCAATGCGACATCAAGACGCCGACTGGCGGACAGACGATCTTTGCTCATGCATGAAATCCGAAAAGGGGGTTTGGGCAACACGCCGAAACCACAACCAAAGATACTGCTATATCTTCCTATTTTCGGTGTTTTGCAAGATAGATAAAATATCGAAAAATCAATTGCTTATCTGTTTTGTGGAATCGGACACCAATGCAAACAGTATCTTGACCAATAGTTGGGCGCATCCGGGTACGTCTGCTTCGTTTTTAGCAACAGTTTCTACAAAGAAATTTGGCACAAATTTCCACTGACCCATTGATAAAATCAATTAATTATCATACATTAATATAAATTCTGATTTTGATGGATTGAATGATGGAAAACTTCACTCCGATTTCCGCCCTGATTGGCGGTGGACTTATTGGTCTGGCCTCTGGCCTTTATCTTTTGCTCAATGGGCGCATTGCCGGGATCAGCGGCATTCTTGGCGGTTTGTTGACCCCGACCAAGGGTGGTTCTGCTGTTTTTGAACGGCTGGCCTTTATCATCGGGCTGATTGTTGGTCCGTTCATCCTGATGAACGCAACCGAGATCGAAGCCCAGAGTGTTGTGACAAGCTCATTACCGGTCATCATCGTTGCCGGTCTTCTGGTTGGTCTTGGCACCACGATTGGCAGAGGTTGCACCAGTGGTCATGGCATTTGCGGCCTGTCGCGGTTTTCACTGCGATCGCTGGTTGCGACCCTGTCGTTTATGGCAGCGGGCTTTGTCACGGTTCTTGTCACCCGCCATCTGATGGGAGGCATGTGATGCGGATAATTGTTTCCCTGATTTGCGGCACGATTTTCGGCTTTGGGCTTTACATTTCGGGCATGATCGACCCGCAAAAGGTTCTGGGCTTTCTTGATATCTGGGCGATTGCCGATGGGGGTTGGGATCCGAGCCTTGCGTTTGTGATGGGCGGTGGGCTGGCGGTTGCCATTCCAATCTTCCAGTTTGCAAAGAACCGGACCGAGGCGGTCTGTGGCGGCGAGATGAGCCTGCCGACCAACCGTGCCATCACCACCAAACTGGTTGTTGGCGGCCTGTTGTTTGGTACCGGTTGGGGACTGGTTGGGTATTGCCCGGGTCCGGCCCTTAGTGCACTGGCCTTCGGCCATACAGACACAATTATTTTTGTGGTCGCGATGATTGCCGGCATGGGCGGCGCGCGTGCCATGGGTCTTAACAAGTAAACCCGGCCGATGCCTGAACCCAATAATCTGCGGCCGGTTTGATCCCCCAGACGCTGGCCGCAGGTTTTGCAACCGCCCGTGCTTTACGCCGGGCGGTTTCGCATTTCCGGTCAAAATTTGACTAAAATCTCGCAGCACCGGGCTTGTCTTTGGCGTTAAAATCCCATAACTCAGCTAGGGGTCAAAACCCATTCACATGACCGGCCCGGCAACTGATATGAGAGAAAAAGCTAGGAAAATGCCGCAGAGCGGGGTGATCCCCGGTCAAGGGATTTGACGACGAGGCTTTCTCTCATATCAGTTGTCCTTCGGATCACCCGGATTTGCACGGGCTATTTTGTCGTAAAATCTTGAAAGATGCATATCTTCCTGTGATTTTGCTCCGCATATCCGCGCAAATCCGGGCGACCGGGGCGATCATGTGAATGAGTTTTGACCCTTAGCGCCACATTGACGTCCATAAAGGTTTTTGCATGAAGATCGGCATTCTTGAGACCGGATTCGCCCCGGAAGAACTTCGCGACGATTTCGCCTCCTACCCCGGCATGCTCGAAAAGCTGCTTGGCGACGTGGATCCGGGTCTGGAGTTTGAAACCTGGACCGTTCTGGAAGACGTTTTTCCGGATTCAATCCGCGATGCTGACGGCTGGGTGATCATGGGGTCCAAACATGGCGTTTATGAAAACTTGCCGTGGATGATCCGCCTGCAGGACTTCCTGCGCGATGCGGTTTCTGCCGGTCAGCCGGTCTTTGGTATCTGCTTTGGTCATCAGATTCTGGCAACAGCACTTGGCGGCAAGGTCATCAAATCCGACAAGGGTTGGGGTGTGGGCGTACATGAATACGCGGTTGATGCACGCAACAGCGACTGGCTGTCAGACAGCCCGGCAAAGATCCGCATCAATGCCTTCCATCAGGATCAGGTGGTTGAGCCACCAAAGGGTGCGACTGTCTGGGCAAGTTCCGACTTCTGCCCCTATGCCGGTTTGCAATATGGCGATAATGCAGCCTCGATCCAGCCGCATCCGGAGTTCATGAAACCATACGAGACCGCCCTTTTGCAGGCCCGTTATGACCTGATCCCCGATGATGTGCATGAAGCTGCCATGCAGTCACTTGAAACACCGATCACGAGTGTTGATTTCGCGCGCTCGCTCGTGAAGTTCATGACCCGGAAGCGTATCAAGTCCGCGGCCTAAGGCCTCAGATCATATCGACATCACGCACCAAATTACAGAAAGCCACCGGAAATCCGGTGGCTTTTTTCGTGCCTGAAGTTGCAAAACACTTTATCAACCAAAGGTGTTGCATGATCCTGTTCAACCATGGACGCACCAAAATGATGTGATCGACCGCAGAATGTCGACGTTCAAGTTTGGACCACCGAGAGACCGCGCAAATGAACAATAGGCACCCGAAGCGATGATCCAGAATCTGCGGCTGTATTCCGGCCTGACCATGTTTGCCTATGTGCTGACGCATTTGCTGAACCATACGGCAGGCATCGTTTCACCGGAACTGATGGAAAAAGCCGGGGAATACATCACGGAAGTCTGGCAGTTTCCACCGCTTGAGATCCTGTTGGTGTTGTCACTGATAACGCACTTTTTGTTGGCAACCGCACGCCTGACCAGCCGCCGCACCTTGCGCCTGCGCAAATCGGAATGGGCACAGATGATCCTTGGCCTGTGCATCCCGTTCCTGCTGTTTAGGCATATCATCGCGACCCGGGTTATCGATCTGGGCTTTGATGTTGATTCACCGTTTGAGCGCGTTCTTCTGGATCTGGCCGTGTTCATTCCGCATCAGGGTATCTTGCAGGCGATCACGGTCATTGTTGTCTGGGCGCATGGCTGCATCGGCATTCATTTCTGGCTGCGGGTCAAACCGTTCTATCCGAAATGGCGCAATACGCTTGGCACGCTGGCAATTCTGATCCCGACACTTTCGCTTGCCGGTTATTCGGCCGCGGCGGCCGAGGTGATCCGCCGCGCAGAGGAAGGCGGACGCAAATATGTGTTTGGGGTGATTGATGCCGCCAATGTCAATCAGGACGCCATCACCTTCTATGAAAACGCGATTTTGCCCTTCACGATCCTGAGTATCGCCCTTGCGCTGGCACCTTTTGGTGTGCGCCAGATCCGACAGACCTTTGATCGGGTAAAGCGCGGCCCGATGTTAAGCCTGCCCAACGGGCGTTTCGTGCGTGTACCGCCCGGTGCCACAGCGCTTGAGGCGCTGCGCGATGCCGGCGTTCCGATGGCATCGGTTTGTGGCGGGCACGGGCGCTGCACGACATGCAGGATCCACTGCGGATCAGGCAGTGATCACCTTGCCCCTCCCGGCGATATCGAGGCCGCGGCACTCAAAAGCATTCAGGCCCCCAAGGGCATGCGCCTTGCCTGTCAGATCAGACCGCATAATGATCTGGCGGTCGCCCCCCTTTTGCCGCCCAACGCCACCGCGCGTGACGGACGACGTCCCGGCGGACTTTCGGGCAGTGAAAGACAGGTTGTTTGCATCTTTATCGATTTGCGCGATTCGACCAAGCTTGGCGAAAGCAAGATGCCCTATGACGTGCTTTTCATACTCAACCAGTTCTTTGCCGAGATGACCG
Source organism: Thalassospira sp. CH_XMU1458 (assembly GCF_037027205.1). Taxonomy (NCBI): domain Bacteria; kingdom Pseudomonadati; phylum Pseudomonadota; class Alphaproteobacteria; order Rhodospirillales; family Thalassospiraceae; genus Thalassospira; species Thalassospira sp. CH_XMU1458. The sequence goes on from NZ_JAYMDW010000001.1 coordinate 208,534, forward strand.
AGGCATTGCGCGGCACAGGTGGTTATTACGCCCAGTTTACCGGCGATGGCCTGATGGCGCTTTATGGCCATGAAAGTGATGACACCGAACGCACCATCCTGCAGGCCTTTGAGGGAGCCGCCGAGATGCTGCGCCGGATTGAAGGCCTTAACCTGCATCTTAAATCGGAACTTCCACATGCGTTGCGCATTGGAATTGGCATCCATATGGGCAAGGCAATCGTTGGGGAAATGGGCCCGCCCGGCCGGGAAAACATCAGTGCAATCGGCGATACGATCAACACGACCGCCCGCCTTGAAGCCCAGACCAAGGGACACGGCGTGCCATTGGTGATTTCCAAGACGCTGTTTGATCACGGGCCGATTCCCTTGCCGGAAAACGCCGTGATGCACGAGGTTGCGCTCCGCGGTAAGGATCAGTCGGTTGCCTATTATGCGCTTGAAACGATGCCAGATCTGACACAAACCAAGAATTAGTCGATGTCTTATGTCTGTGCCGCAGGCAAGGCTTGACTATTGGCGGGAAAACCACATTTATTTAGTCAGGGTCTGAACCCACTTGAATGTTTAAAATGGCATCATAAGAATCAAGAGATGCAAGAAAATCGCCGCAGCGCGGGGTGATCCCCGCGCAAGGAGATTGACGAAGCAGGTCGCAGATTCTTCTGATGTCCTTCGGATCGGAGGCATTTGCACGGGCTATTGCGTCGCTTCACCTTGAAAGGCAGTAAGCCTTTCTGCGGTAAAGCTCCTGATATCCGCACAAATGCCTCGCGACCATTTCAAGCATTCAAGTGGGTTCAGACCCTAGATGAAACGTTCGGTGCCGAATGCCTCGGGTCGAACAATTAGATGCCCGAAACGCAGGATGCGTGGGATCTGAAAACAACCACACTCGCTCTGATGGAGGAGGTGCTGCAAATGTCACGAATTTCAATGTTCAACAGCCCGTTGCTTTTGGGTTTTGACCAGATCGAACGCGTTCTTGATCAGGTCTCGAAAACCAAGGCCGAGGGCTATCCGCCCTATAACATCGAACAGATTGGTGAAAACAAACTGCGAATCACTGTCGCAGTTGCCGGATTTGCCGAGGAAGACCTGTCGGTAACCACTGAAGACAACCAGCTGATCATTCGCGGCAAACATACCGATGATGACAGCGAACGTGTTTATATCCATCGTGGCATTGCGTCGCGACAGTTCCAGCGCTCCTTCGTCCTTGCCGAAGGCATCGAAGTCGTCGGTGCGCATCTGGATAATGGTCTGCTGCATGTTGACCTGAACAGACCCTTGCCGGAACCGGTCGTCCGTGAAATCGCGATTGGCTCGAACAAGAAAAAAGCTGTGCCGTCAAAAACCATCGACATGAATGTCGAGGACGAGGATAGCAATGCTGATCAAATAGACGGCAAAGCCTAACCAAGGAGTGGTTCAAATGACAAATCGAACAAATAACCACGATACCGAAAGTGATCAGCGGATCGGCCAGGATACCGGTCTTCTGTCAAACGGTGATTTCGCCCTGTTGGGTATTCATGATTTTGCCTATGTGCGTCCGGTTCCCAATACAGAGAACGACAGTGACGAACTGGTCTATGGCGTCTTCACCGCCGACGGTACCCATATCGCGTCGTTCGAAAACCATGCCGTCGCGGATGCTGCCATCCGCCAGCACGACATGGAGCCACGCGCGGTTCACTAATCAGGAAATGCATTCCTGTATGCCCGAATGCCCGGCCTTGTGCCGGGCATTTTTGTTTTGCCTTCGGTTCCGGGAACACTGGTCCACTCAGCGGATTTCAATCACTTCGCCGGGTGCCGCGATACGGACCTGTTCATTGCCCCTGATCATCTGGGCCATTTCCGCACGGACATTGCGTTTGACGTGATAAAGCCAGAATCGCGCGCCGGGCATATCAGAGGCCAGTTTCAAAACCGTTTCCAGATCACAGTGGGCCGCATGTTGCGGGTCATGCTTGATCAGATAGGTTTCCTGAAACACCAGATCCGCGCCCGTAAACAGGGCGGCGGTTTCTGCTGTTACGTTGCCATCACCGGAATAGGCAAATCCCTTGTCCGCGTAGCGCAGCAGGATCGCGTGATTCTGCACGCTGTGATCGGACCGCGCGAAACGGCATTCAAACGGACCGATTGAATTTGTCTCGGCAATCGAATGCCAGATGATGGTAAACGGCCAGGCCGACCCAAGCCCGGTAAAGCCGAGCTCCATCAGTTTTTCAAGATGAGTGCGCAATTGCGGGCTGCACAGAATGCGCAACGGCTTTGAACGGCCATCATCGCGCCAGTTCAGCATGACCGGCACAAGACCGAAAACATGATCGGGATGCATGTGGGTGAAATAGATCGCATCAATCGCGTCGGGATCGGGAAACTTGGCCATCAGCCGCCCGGCCACCGTTGCCCCGCAATCGATCAAGAGACGAAAATCGCCCGCAGACACCACGACCGACGAATTTTCAAAGTTCGGATCGAAGGCCTCGCCCACACCAAGAACATCAATGCGCAGATGATCGCTGTTCATTTCCTTATCGCCCCGTATTTCCCCTGCAAGCCCGGAGTATATCAGCTCCAAGTGTCTCAAGCCGACATTCTTGTGACTTCCCCCTGCTTAAGGCAAGTGGTTCCCCGCAGGATACCTTGATCATCTTCAAACTGTCATATTCCATGACAAAAGGGCGGAGCCGTTTGGCTCCGCCCTTTCAATGGCAGCTTTCGATCGAAGAAATCGGCCTTGATTAGCGCGTCAGCACTTCGGCCGCTTCGCGCGTGCGCTGTACAGAGGATGCGACCGTATCGGTCGTCGTGCGAATGGCAGCAAGGTTATCTGACATGTTTTCGACAGACCGGGCCATGTCGCGCACGCTGGTGCTGACATTTTCGGTCACCGCCGTTTGCTCTGTCACCGCCGAAGAGATGTTGGTGACATCGTCACGAACGGTTTCAACCGAACCACGGATGGTCTCCAAAGCACCGGCGACCTCGGCGGAAATTTCCTGAATACCGGTAATTTCCTGGGTGATGTCTTCGGTGGCACGTGCCGCCTGATTGGCAAGGTTCTTGACCTCGTTGGCAACAACGGCAAACCCTTTGCCAGCTTCACCCGCACGGGCACTTTCAATCGTCGCGTTCAGCGCCAACAGGTTGATCTGACCGGCAATGTTGCGAATGACTTCAACGATATTACCCATCTCATCGACCACGCCTGTCATGCGCTGGGTCATTTCGTTGGCGGTGTTGGTCTGCTCGTAGGCGCGTTCGGTTGCGCCCTGTGACTGGGCCATGCTTTGGGAAATCTCGGCAATAGAGGCGGCCATCTGTTCGGTGCTGGCCGCAACGTTACGGGTCAGTTCCATCGTATTGGTCGACGCATCAACGCTTTGAACCGTGCGCGTGTTGAGCTCGGTGATATTGTTGTCGATCTCGGTAAAGTTACCGTCGATCATTTTTTTAAGGTCAATCAGAAGCTTGGTTTTTTCGGTGATATCGGTGGCAAACTTGATCACCTTGATCGGTTTGCCAACAGCATCAAGCACCGGGTTATAGGTCGCTTCGATCCAGACTTGCTTGCCATTCTTGCCCACACGGGCGAACTGACCGGCCTGGAATTTTCCCTGGTTCAGGCTTTGCCAGAAAGCCCGGTACTCTGACGAATTTTTCTGATCTTCCGGCAAGAACATGCTGTGATGCTTGCCCTTGATTTCATCAAGGCTGTAGCCCAGCACAGACAGGAAGTTCTCATTGGCAGTCAGAATCGTGCCATCCAGATTGAACTCGATTACCGCCTGCGAGGTGCTGATCGCATCAAACACGCTTTGCAGCAACGCACGTTCGTTACGACGTTCGGTAATGTCGGTCGCAAACTTCACGACTTTGGTCACATTGCCTTTCGCGTCGAGGATCGGGTTGTAAGTGGCTTCAAGCCAAATCAACGATCCGTCACGACGTTTGCGCGGGAAGGCCCCGGTCAGAAACTCGCCTGACGCCAGTCTCTTCCAGAAATTTTTGTAATCTGCCGAACTGATAAGCTCTTCGGGGACAAACAATGAGTGATGTTTGCCGATAAGATCGCTGGCCTTGTAGCCCATCGTCCTTTCGAAGTTTTCATTCAGCGAGAGGATCTTGCCTTCCGCGTTGAATTCGATGCGTGCCATTGAGCGACCGAGCGCAGCGGTGACTTGTTGTTCATTACGCGCCTCGGACTCACCCTTAAAAAATCCAATACCCACTTTTATACCCTTTGCGTAAACGGGTTTATCCCGTTAATTCCCGTCAGCCTCGCGGGGTTATTGACCGTTTGGTCGTAAGTATGAACGCGTGAACCAGTCTCTCATACGCATGCATGATATAGCCTAGTCCTAAGAGCGTTCACTTCTCATGCGAGAGGATACGGTGAGATCTTCAACACAGATCATTCCCGGTTTTCAAACGGCTTGCGTTTGATGAGTCAGATGTTCGGAATTTCTTGCAGTTTTTCAAACTGTGCAACGGGTACGCCAGGCTCTCAGCCATACCGGGCGAAGTTTGAAATATCTCTGCCTCTGAATAATTGATCCCACTTTGAACATATGATCATTCATACTCAACCATATACTTTTGGCTGGGGCAAGACAAATTGTTTATTTGTCCTGAGTAAAACAACTTTGGATCATAAATTTTAGTAGAATCGCGGGAACGATTTTAAAATTAAACTTGCAATACAATGCACTGTTGCAATTTTTAGAGCTTACCGATTTTCGTGAGCACCATCGGAACGTCACACCCCTTTCACCAAAATATTTTTGCTCTCGCAGGGTTCCAACCCTTTGGTATAGCTACAACGAAGGGTCATATTCGCCCATTTCGTGTGCACGACGGCAGGTCAGGAAGCTTTCAACCAATTTTAATCTCGTTATTTGGCAAGAACAGATGCTGCTTCGCGGGTCTTTCTGACTGAATCTGCCACGCGGGATGTTGAAATCTGAATGGTTTCCAGATTACTGGTCAAGCCTTCCACAGACGACGCCATGATGCGCATATTATTGGTCACACCGTTGGTGACGGCACTTTGCTCCTCGACGGCGGACGAAATACTGGTTACGCCGTCGCGTACCGTTTGAACCGCCCTTTGAATGGTTTCAAGCGCACCGACAACCTCGCCTGAAATGGCCTGAATACCTGAAATCTCCTCGGATATATCCTCTGTCGCCTTGGCTGCTTGATTGGCGAGGTTTTTGACCTCATTGGCAACAACGGCAAAACCTTTGCCCGCATCACCTGCGCGCGCACTTTCGATTGTTGCATTCAGTGCCAGCAGATTGATCTGACCAGCGATATTGCGGATGACTTCAACAATATTGCCCATGGCATCAACAACCTGCGCCATGCGCTGGGTTGAATCATTGGCCGTAACCGTTTCGGCAAAAGCCCGTTCAGTCTCTGAGCGCGACTGGCTCATGCTTTGTGAAATCTCAGCGATGGAAGCCGCCATCTGTTCGGCACTGGCAGAGACTGTCTGGACCGTGTTTGATGTTTCTTCAGACATGGAAACACTCTGGTCTGCGGAACTGTTGAGCTCACCCAGGTTGCCGTCGATTTCGCTGAAGTTCGTATCGATGATCTTTTTCAGATCCAGCAAAAGCTTGGTTTGTGCGGTAATGTCGGTTGCAAACTTCACGACCTTGAAAGGACGCCCCACCGGATCAAGAACAGGATTGTAGGAAGCAGAGATCCATACTTCCTTGCCGCCTTTGCCCAGGCGTTTAAACTCGCCAGAGTTGAATTCACCGGCATTCAGGGCTTTCCAAAAATCCTTGTATTCTTTGGAGTCCCGGTAAGAAGGTTCGACAAAAATGCTGTGATGCTTACCTTTGATTTCGTCAAGCGTGTAGCCCATCACATCCAAAAACATCTGGTTTGCGGAAATAATGGTGCCATCAAGCTCAAACTCGATCGTCGCCTGTGATTTCTCGATGGCGCGAAAAACACTTTGCCACATTGCGCGCTCGACACGACGCTCTGTGATGTCAGAAGCGAGTTTGACGACTTTTTTGGGTTTGCCATTGCGATCGAGAATTGGGTTGTAGCTTGCTTCAAGCCAAATCATCTGGCCGTTTTTTTTCCTTCTGGCCATTGCGCCAGAAACGAACTTGCCAGAACGAAGCTCTTCCCAAAACGCTTCATATTCCGCCTTGTTAAAATCCGACGGCATAAACATACGGTGATGCTGGCCTACAATTTCATCAAGCTCATATCCCATCGTCTCTAGAAAGTTCTCATTGGCCCTGACGATGGTCCCGTCCATGTTGAACTCAATAACAGCCATGGACCGATTCAATGCCTCGTAAATCTGGGCTTTTTCTTTATCACCACCATTGCTGCCAAACATCACTGCCCCCTGAACCTTTCAACCTATGATTTCATTCAGGTGGTAAAGCGGGATGTTTATTACAAGGAAGGTTGCTGATCTCTGTGGCGTAATTATCCACAGTTCAGAATCAGGCAGGCCACTTCACGATGTAGCGTGTCAGATCAGGATGGGCTTCGTCTTCGGGGATTGCCATGCCACGCACGGACATGCCTGCCATAATGGCCGAGTCTGCGACACCTGTCTTAAGCGGATGCCAGTCGGGTAGTGGTTTTCCCTCTGCCATCAGGCGATAGGCACAGGTGGATGGCATCCAGGAAAGGGTTTCGACATTTTCCTTGGAAAGCTGCACACAATCGGGAACATGCTGGGTCCGATTGGGATAATCCTTGCAGCGACAGGTATGACAATCAAGCAGGCGACACGCAACCGAGGTGTAATAGACAAAATCGTCTTCTTCGTCCTGCAGCTTGTGCAGGCAACATTTTCCACAGCCGTCACAAAGGGATTCCCACTCCGCTTGCGTCATTTCAGCAAGAGTCTTGGTTTCCCAGAACGGTTCAGGTGGCAATGCGACGCGGTCTTTTTTATCCATGATCTCTCTCAGTCGGGCCGTCATTGAGACATAACATAGTCTAACCCGCACGTAATCCCCGTCGCATTCAAGTCTGACAACGGTTTGATCAACTCTCTGCGATCATGTGGAAGAAGGACCCAAAAACACTTCCATCCACCAGGCCGGCAGGGCCCAGATCCAGGCCCGTCGCCGTTTTCATCCGGCATAACGGCATGCCGTCTTCGGACAATGTAGTCGCGTAGTGAAATTCATGACCACGCAGCTTCATGCCTGCCGGACCAAACGGGGTCGGAATGCCCAACTGTGCCTCGCGATAGCCAAGATGCAGCCTGCGGTTGGCAAAGCTGGTTTCAAGCGGCAACAGACCAAGCATTTCGTGGCGCGTGCCACTGGCATCAACAAGGCCGTTGCCAAGGGTCATGTACCCGCCGCATTCGCCGTAAATCAAGATGTTTCGTTGGGCAGCATCGTGCATGCCGGCCCTGAAAACCTTGGCCGCGGCGAGGGTTTTGGCATGAAGTTCCGGATAGCCCCCGGGCAGATAGATGGCATCACAATCCGGGTTCGGGGCATCATTCGCCAGTGGCGAGAAAAAGGAAATTTTCGTCCCCGCCGCGCGCCAGCCATCCAGAAGATGGGGGTAGCTAAACGCAAAGGCCGCATCACGCGCCACCGCAACATGACGGCCAAGCGGGGCAATTGCGGGTGCGGTCGGCGTTGAACTTGCAGATTTTTTGGATTTCTTGGCCTTTCCGGCGTTTTGACTCACCAGTGCGATCAAGGCATCCAGATCGACATCTTCACTGATGATATCGGCGGCACGATCAAGAAACGTCTCAAGCTCGGCATGTTCGCCTGCCTGCACCAGACCGAGATGACGTTCCGGCAGGATCAGGTCTTCGCTGCGCCGGACAGCGCCAAGAACCGGCAGATCCGGCAGATGTTTGGTGCAGGCATCGACAATCATTTGCTTGTGGCGGTCGCTGCCCACCCGGTTAAGGATCACACCCGCAACATTGATGTCATCGCGAAATTTGGCAAAGCCGGAAATCACCGCCGCCGCAGAGGCCGACTGGCCTTTCACATCGACCACAAGAACAATCGGCCACCCGGCAAGGGCGGCAAGATCGGCGGTCGATCCATCGCCGTTGGCGGCACCATCGAACAAGCCCATGACGCCTTCGCACATCAAAAAGGCTTTGCCGTGCGTGTGATCGCGGGCCAGACCCTTGATCTGGTCTGGCGTCATCGCCCATGGATCAAGATTGATACAGGTGTCGCGACAGGCAGCGGCCTGAAAGGCGGGATCGATATAATCCGGCCCGGCTTTGGCCGCGGCAACAACATGACCTTTGCGCGTCAGTGCACGCAAGAGGGCGAGCGTAATGACGGTCTTGCCACTGTTTGACGCAGGTGCCGCAATCACGACTCCCGGAATGGTGTCAGGCATGTTAGGCTGTTCTCCGAGCCGAATTTATTTGCCATGATCATGGCATTACGCGACGGAATAATCAGCCGTTGTTTTTGACCGCCTCGGTCACGCCCTTTGCCATGTCTTCCGGGCTGGTGCCGTAATTGAAGTGGCGGACGAATTTGCCTTCGCGATCCATCAGATACACGAAGGACGAATGGTCCATCAGATAGGTATCGGTATCCTCAGGCTCACCTTCCGGGATCGCCTTCGCGTAGTAAACACGAAACGCCTTGGCGGCCGCCGTTGTCTGTTCGACGGTGCCGGTCAACCCAACCATCCGATCATGGAAATAGGGAACATATTCAGCAACCGCTTCGACCGTGTCGCGTTCGGGGTCGACGGTGAAAAAGACGGGTGTGATTTCATCTGCGATGTCCTGGGGCATCATATCAAGTGCTGTTCCCATGACCTGCAATTCGGTCGGGCAAACATCCGGGCAGAAGGTATAGCCGAAATAGGTCAGCATATATTTGCCCTTGAAGTCATCCTGAGTGACAGTTTCGCCATCCTGGTTGACAAGTGTGAAGGGACCGCCAATCGATGCCGTACCGGACGAATTTGTTTCAGTCCCCATCATCATCAGGCGATAGGTCAAACCGATCCCGAGAACCAGCGCAATACCCAGAATTGCCAGAAGCGTCTTTTTGCTCACGCGTCCATCCTTATGTCTTTGCCGGTTACGGACAACCGATCCTTGTGCGTCACAACCTGACCCGGCACTATAAATATCCCGGCGATACTTGCAAGATCAGCACCTGTGGGAAAGCTCACACTCAGTCACAATCCCATTTAAATGCCGACCTTCTGCAAACAGTTCGAAGCGCCGGTATCGCTTATGCAATCGTGGTCGCTGCCAGTGCGAACAGGATTATCCCGTTAATGATCATAAGCCCGCGCCCGACCGGCACCATCAGGGCCCGGAACCGCTGTGCGGCATATTGGCCGACAAAGCCTGTGACAAACAACATCGGCACCGTGCCAAGGCCAAATACCAGCATCACCGCACCGCCATTAAGCGCCGCACCGGTGGCGGCCGCCATCACAAGCGCGCCATAAACCAGACCACAGGGAATAAAGCCCAGCATCACGCCCAGCAAATATCCCCGCCAGCCATAGGGGGCCTGGAAAAGCCCACGCGCATGATTGCCAACCAGCTTGTTCCACCAGCGTGATTCGCCGGTCGATGGCAGCAACCCGCCAAGATGAGGCATCAGGCCCAAAATACCGAAAAGAAGGAAAAACACACCGGCCGCAATCAGCAACACCGGCCCGATCCACCAAACTCTGGTCAGGGCACTGATGCTGTCGGTGAAATAGCCGGCCAGCACGCCCAGCAAGCAGTAGGTCGACAAACGCCCGAACTGATAGGGCAGGAGTGCGGCACCGGTCAGACGGCGAAACTCGCTCATTTTCTCGACCGGGAGCTGTTCCATCCGGCTGGTGACCTGACTGATCACGAACGGGCCGCACATGCCGACACAGTGGGTCGCACTGCCCACCAGTCCCGCCACCAACGCAGTCAGAAGCACCCCGCCATCCGTGCGTACGATATCGGCACATTGCGCCCAACCGCTTTCAAGGATGCGTATCAATACCTGCTGTTCGTCCATGATCCATCCAGGTCAAAACCTTTGCGCGCGATTGTACAGTCGCGCGTACCACCGGCAACGATATATATCAATCTGTTGCCGCCTTTTCGGGCGGGACCGACGTTCAGTTTTTGAGGGGATCTGCCGGTGCGGTGATCAGATCAAGCACCTGTTCGAACGGCACATGGCGCACCGCGGTCACATCGTCCTGCGGCGACAGCCAGTTCAGGCGATCCCGCAGACCGACAACCTTGCCCAGAATACATACCGCAGGCGGCTCAACACCTTCGCGTTCGACATCATCAGCCGCCTTTTCAAGGGTGGTGATCAAAATGCCCTGTCCCGGTGTGGTCGCCTGACTGATCACGGCAAGCGGTTCATCCGCGGCCCGGCCATTTGCCATCAGTTCCGACGAAATCCGGCGCAGATGTTTCATGGCCATATACATGACAAGAACCGGTGCACCCTTGGCGAGGGCCGCCCAGTTGATGTTGTCTGGCACTTCACCACTGGATCCGTGGCCGGTGACAAAGGTGACCGACGAATTGCAGTCGCGGTGCGTAGTCGGAATACCGGCATAGGCCGCACCGGCGATCCCGGCGGTAATGCCCGGCACCACCCGGAATGGCACATTGTGATCAACAAGGGTCATGCCTTCTTCGCCGCCGCGTCCAAACACGAACGGATCGCCGCCCTTGAGACGCAAAACACGCAGGCCCTGTTTGGCCAGTTCAACCAGCTGCAGGGAAATATCGGTTTGTTTCGAAGATGGACGGCCACCGCGCTTGCCCGCATAGATGCGTTTGGCATCGGGACGCAAAAGGTTCAAAATCCGTTCATCGACCAGTGCATCAAAGACAACAACATCGGCCTGTTGCATGGCGTTGACGGCATGAAGCGTCAGAAGACCGGGATCACCAGGTCCCGCCCCAACAAGCCATACCCAACCCGGTTCAAAAACCGGAAAATCAACACCAAGGTTCGTCATCGCGCGATACTTCTACTTAAATGAAATGCAGCCATCTGTGCAGGACCGCATCAAGAGGATATGTTAAACAGCAATCAAACGATACGCACAACATATTTCCGATATTTTTTCGTATAACTTTTTAAATCACATAAATATTGATGTTTAATTGAATTTCCCAATCGGATCTCATCCCCGCCCTCAATAGCGAAAACACCGACAGGATTAACAGGAAAAAAACCGACTGATGGCAAGAAAACCGGAAGGACCACTGCGCAAGGGATGGACGACGGGGGCCTGTGCCACCGCCGCAACCCGTGCCGCGTGGCAGGCATTGCTGTCCGGCGACTTTCCCGATCCGGTCACTATTACACTGCCTGGCGGAGAAACGCCGTCCTTTCAGTTGATCAAGGCGGAAAAGGGCAATGGCTGGGCGCGCGCCAGCGTGATCAAGGATGCCGGCGATGATCCCGACGTCACCCACGGGGTGGAAATCATATCGACGGTGCGTGTCGGCAAACCCGGATGCGGCATCACATTCCAAGCTGGCGACGGGGTTGGTACGATTACAAAGCCGGGCCTGCCATTGCCGCCGGGTGAACCCGCGATCAATCCCAAACCGCGCGAAATGATGGTCGGACAGATCGAAGCACTTTGTGACCAGTATGGCGCAAGCCCCGATGTCGAGATCGAGATTTCCATTCCCGGGGGTGCTGAAATTGCCACCAAAACGTGGAATGGGCGATTGGGCATTGTCGGCGGTTTGTCGGTTCTGGGCACCACGGGGATTGTCATCCCGTTTAGCTGTTCGGCGTGGATCCATTCGATCCATCGCGGGATTGACGTCGCCCGTGCGACCGGGCGCGAACATGTTGCCAGCGCAACCGGCAAAACGTCCGAGGCGGCCATTCGTGCATTCTATGGCCTGCCGGAAGAAGCCATTCTTGATATGGGCGACTTTGTTGGCGGGATGCTGAAATATCTTCGCAAAAACCCGATTGCCTTTGTCAGCATCGCCGGTGGCTTTGCCAAACTGGTCAAACTTGCCCAGGGGCATCTCGATTTGCATTCAAGCCGATCACAGGTCGATTTTGATCGACTGGCAGCAACGATTGCAGCGTGTGGCGGCGATGAAACGCTGCAAGACCAGTGCCGCACGGCCAATACCGCCAAACAGGTTCTGGAACTTTGTCAGGCGGCGGACGTTAAGATTGAAGATGCTATTGCCCGTCAGGCCTGCGAATCCGCACGCGCCACATTGGACGGCGCATCGGCCGTTGAAGTCGTTATTACCGACCGCAACGGCACCATCATTGCCCGCCACGGGATTGGCGAATTTGATCAATTCCGACCGGTGGCATCGTAAGCAGCAGTTCGTTAATCTGTTCCTGTGTCTGCGCAACAAACAGGCCATCCAAGGTCATAAAGCAACAACAAGGTTCTTTGCCCATGTCCCTCTCCCGCCCCGCCGAACGTCCAAAACGCATTCTTATTTTTGGCGGGACCGGAGACGCAAATCGCATTGCAGAGGACCTGATGCATGAGTTTGGCCGGGATGTTCGTTTGCAACTCTCGCTCGCCGGGCGCACCAGCGCGCCCAGCCTTCCTGATGGCGTCCCTGTTCGCATAGGCGGTTTTGGCGGGCCAGAAGGCATCATCACCCATCTCAAAAACGAACAGATTGATCTGGTGATTGACGCGACCCACCCCTATGCCACCGAGATTTCACACAATATCGCCAAGGCCAGCCATGCGGTTGCGATGCCTTGCATTCAGTATCACCGTCCGGCCTGGGAACAGACCGAAGATGACAACTGGATCATGGTAAAATCGATTGAAGAAGCGGCCAAAATCCTGCCTGACGTTGGCAATCGCGCGCTGATCGCAAGCGGTGCCAAGAACCTGCATGCCTTTGAAGGGCTTGAAAAAACATGGTTGCTTGTACGCACTGTTGATGCCCCGCGTGATCCGTTTGATCTGGAATTTGGCGAATGGCTGTTTGCGCGCGGCCCGTTCAGTGTTGAAAGCGAGACCGAGCTTCTTGAACGCAACGAAATTGATGTGATCGTCAGCAAAAATAGTGGCGGTGATGCGACCTTTGCCAAGATCGAAGCCGCACGGAACCTTGGCATTCCGGTGATCATGATTGAACGCCCCGGTGGGGAGCCGGTCATTCAGGCTCCGTCGCGTTCTGAAATCATCGATACCGTTCGTGAGACCCTCAAGAAGATCTGATCGCGGCTCGTGTTCTTGGCACCTTCGAGACAAGAAAAAACCCCGCCAAAAGTTTGGCGGGGTTTTCTTTTTGATCGTCTGATCAGCCGTGCGCCTTAGACGAAACGGCGGAACTCACCGGATTTACGCGGCGGGCAGAACCGTTTGAGGTATGACGGCGCAATTGCTTCGAGGCTGTTGGGCGTAATGCCAAGTTCGGCAAAACCGTCCGCACCTTCGGAAACGACGTTATCGGTCTTGAGCAAACGCACCTGATCCGGGGTCAGCGGCGGGACCGGCAAGAACTGCAGGAAGAATGCCTTGATCGACGCCAGCCAGAACGGAACCGGCATCAGAATGGCGCGCTGACGGGTAATGCGCAGCATGTCCTGCAAAAGCGCCATGAAGGAATAGGTTTCCGGCCCACCAAGTTCATAGGTTTTGCCAGCCGATTTACCTTCGGTGAGTGCGGTGACAAAGGCATCGGCAACATCGCCAACATAGACCGGCTGGAATTTCGGACCGCCTTCGCCGTGCAGATCTACCTTGCCTTCACCCAGATCAACTTTCGGAAGGCCCGGTGCGCCAACAACCGGCAGCATCGGCGAGAAACGCGCCATGGTGGCAAACTTGTTCAGGAAGTTATCATTCGGGCCAAAAATCACCGACGGGCGGAAGATCACCGCATCCGGGAACACTTCGCGCACGGCCTTTTCACCGGCCAGCTTTGACGTCGCATAGTTGGCAGAGGTGTTTTTATCCACACCCAGTGCCGACATATGCAAAAGCGTCTTTACACCGGCTGCCTTGGCTTCCTCGGCAATGCGTTTGGCGGCCTTGACGTGGATATTGAGAAAATTCTTGCTGCCGCGTTCATAGAGAATGCCAAGCAGGTTGATCACCGCTTCGGAACCCTCGAGCGCGCCCTTGATGCTGTCTTCGTCGCGCACATCGCAATGGACCGGCACGACCTGCCCCAGATTGCCCATCGGTTTGAGTTTTTTGACGCGTTCAAAGCTTCTGGTCGGGACGCGAACGATAAAATCACGCTCCAGCAGACGCTTGACGATATGACGTCCGACAAATCCGGTGCCGCCAAAAACGGTTACGATACGACGATCCATGCTTGCTCTCTCCTTGCCGGTCGGGACTATGCGGACGATGCCCGCATCAGATGCCCGTGCTCGGTGGCCTTGGGGTCCGGAACGCCAAGACGATCCGGTCCGAAACTGATCCTGTGGAAAATCATATGGTGCCTGAACATACGGTGTCCAAACAGACGACAATATGATTTTCCGCAGGCTCTTGGGTTATATACGACCCGCTATTGTGGTCAACAATGCGGTTTTATGAAACGTTTTCGTCTCTGCCCTGCAATTTGGCCAGTATTTCATCATGCAGGGCCAGCAAACCGGCCCGATAATCCGGATAGCGCAGCTTAACACCCAATTCCTGTTTGATCCGCGCATTTGAAACGCGTTTATTGTCTTCATAGAAACTGGCAGCCATCGGGCTTAGCTTTGCAGTAGCAAAATCCTGTTCGGGTGGTGGATCGATACCCAGCAAACCGCAGGCATGGGCAATCACATCCTGCGGCGGGGCCGCATCATCATCACAGACATTATAGGCCGCCCCGCAATTGGGCTGTTTGATGGATGCCAGAACCGTCTGGGCGATGTCATCAACATGGATGCGCGAAAAGACCTGACCGGGTTTGACGATCCGGCGTGCACGACCTGACCGGACGGTTTCAAGCGCATTGCGACCGGGGCCATAAATGCCCGCCAGTCGGAAGCTTTGCACACACAAATCATGACGACGGCCAAGATCAAACCATGCCTTTTCAGCCGCCACGCGTCTGCGCCCGCGCTTGCCACTTGGCAAAAGATCATCATCCTCGGTGACTTCGGCACCATCCCGATCACCGTAAACCCCGGTGGTCGACAAATAGCCAATCCATGTGCCCGCGGGCAGTGCCGCAAGATCACTGCCATGATGATGGATCACCGGATCGCCCATCCCGCCGGGCGGGGCAGATGAAAGGACATGCGTCACGCCTTCAAGCGCGCTGGCGATATCGGCAATCGGTTGACCATCGGAAAAAATGAAGGGTTCGATGCCTTCAGATTTCAGCTGTTCGGCCTTGTCCGCGCTTCGCGTGGTTCCGGCAATTTTCCAACCTTCTGCCTTAAGCTCGCGGGCAACAAGGTGGGCGGAAAATCCCAATCCGAAACAGAACAGCTTATTGGTCATCAAGGCACCTTTTGTGACGGCAAATTCGTGTGAAGGGCACAGTAACGGCCTTGCCACACACAAACAAAGTCTTTTGGCAAAACCTTTTGGACCATGATTTGTTCCCGCAAACTGTGGCTTTCGGGAACAACAATCATCTTGTTGCCGTTTTCATGGTGTGAGACTTCACGAATATGCGTTTTCAGATATGCGCATTCAGCCATGGTGGATTGATCATGTGATCTTCTATGGTGACTGCCAGAAACTTTGCCAAAGACGGAGCTTTTTCATGTCACGACTTTTCGCGACCTCGTTCCTAGCGCGCGCCACAGGCTTGCTGTGTCTGGCGGGGTTTGTCGGCATCTATGGCGCAGGATTGCCTTCCGCCAAGGCCCAGACCGAAAGCAACGGTGGCATGACACAGGAAGAAAGCCAGCAATATCGTGACTGCATCAAGCTGGCCCAACTCAAACCCGAAGACGGATTTGAAAGCGCGATTGCCTGGCGCGATCTGGGCGGTGGGGAGCCAGCCCGCCACTGTGTTGCCGTCGCACTGATATCGCTTGGCAAATATGAAGAAGCCGCCACCCGTCTTGACGCACTTGCCAAGGACAGCACGGCCGGACCGGGTGTCGTTGCCGGAATGCTGGCCCAGGCAGGCCAAGCCTGGATGATGGCCGATAACCTTGAATTCGCCTGGCGTGATCAAAGCCGCGCGCTTGAACTGGTGCCCAACAACCCGCAGCTTTGGGTCGATCGTGCCATGGCGCTTGGCCTTGCCGGGCAGTATTGGGAGGCGATTGACGACCTCAATGCCGCACTTGATCTTCAACCCGATCATACCGAGGCGCTGATTTACCGGGCATCGGCCTGGCGACTACTTGAAAGTTACGATTTGGCAATGACTGATATCGAACAAGTTTTGAACCGGGAACCCCAGAATGTTCAGGCACTTTTCGAACGCGGCAAGCTCCATCAGATTGCCGGTGATAACGATCTTGCACGGCAGGACTGGTTAACTGTCATAGAACTTTCAAATGGAACCCCTGTTGCTGACGCGGCAAAAGCGAATATAGAGAAGATGGATGTTCGCACCGGATCGAACTGACGGGGACCGTCAGTTTAGAAAACAGGTTCACGGTGACCGATTTCCTTGTATATGACCGGTAGAACCATTTGCCGGACCATCACCGGATACGTTTTGGGGGACGAAATGCGTCGCACGTTTGCCTTGGCTACCCTTGCCGCATCGATGGCACTTCTGACATCACATGCCGCAATGGCCCGCGATCAGATCAGGATTGTCGGATCTTCGACGATCTTTCCGCTGACCACCAAGGTCGCCGAACATTTCGCCAAAACCACCGGCGCACCCGCCCCGGTGGTTGAAAGCACCGGTTCAGGCGGCGGCTTCAAGTTGTTTTGTGGCGGCATTGGTGCAGAGTTCCCGGATATCGTTGATGCATCGCGCCCGATCACCGGGTCGGAAACCGCAATTTGCGCGGCAAATTCTGTGCGCGACATCAGCGAAATCAAGATCGGCTATGATGGCATTGTCATGCTGGGTTCCCGCGAAGCACCGGGTATGGAACTTACCGCCCGTCAGCTTTATCTCGCCCTGGCGCGGACCGTTCCCGTCAATGGTGCCAGTGTGCCAAACCCGCATGAAAAATGGTCCGATATCGATCCCAGCCTGCCGGACCTTAAAATCCGCGTTTATGGCCCGCCGCCGACTTCGGGTACGCGCGATCTGATGGGGCAGCTGTTGCTTGATCAGGGTTGTGCGACGTTTTCTGACATCGCAAGCCTCGAGGCAACCGATCCTGACAGCTTCCGCCTGTTGTGCCGGACCCTTCGTGAAGACGGGGTCTATATTGAAGCCGGAGAAAATGATCGTCTGGTGATCAGCAAGCTTGAAAAAGACCCGACGTCTTATGGCGTGATGGGCTTTAACAATCTGGAGCGCAACCGCGAACGTCTTCAAGGTGTTCCAATCAACGGCATTGAGCCGGATTATGAAACCATCCTTGATGGCAGCTATCCGGCATCGCGTGCGCTTTATCTGTACGTCAAGGATGACCATCAACAGCTGGTCCAGAGCCTGGGTGACTTTATCTCGACCTATGTTTCGGAAGCGGTGATTGGCGAAGAAGGTCTTCTGGCTGATAACGGTCTGGTGCCGCTGACCAATGAGGAACGCGCTGAAACCATGACCAGTGCCGCGAAATTCGCCGGTAACTGAACAGCTGACGGATCAACACCACTAGACGCAATTGAGCGGCCGGGCATCAGTCCGGCCGTTTTGCCATCCAGACCTGGTTGCTGGCATATTTCGGGGGATTGCCCTGGAAATCCGAAAATTCCGATATCGAAATGAAACCGGATAGCTCCAACATCAGCCGCATTTCACTGCGATGAACCCAGCGCAGATGATGCCAGCAATCCTCGCGCGTAATCACATCGCCCTGATCGTTGATTTCTTCAAACCGCCAATGTTCGCTGAACTTCTGGGTCAGGGGATCATTGGTGCGTTCCATCGCCGTGATGCGAAGCCGACTGCCCGGCTGCCCAACACCATCAGGCATCGGAAAGATCGGCAGTTCGACGTGCTCCGGGTCACCTTCTGGAAGACAATAACGCAAATCCGGATCCATCAGATCAAGGGCGATCGCCCCACCGGGTTTCAGATGGGCAAAGGCCCGTTCAAGGGCGCGACGCTGACCCTTGGCATTGGTGACTTCCTGAAGGCCGCGAAACGGGATGATCACCAGATCAAACTGCCGCCCCAGATCAAAGTCGCACATATTGCCAAGATGCCATATCAGATCAGGGTAATTGGCGCGTGCCTGACCCAGCATGGCGGGTGACAGATCAAGGCCTTCGACCGCGACACCAAGTTTGGCAATCGCGGCACTGATCCGGCCCGTGCCGCAGCCCAGTTCAAGCACGCCGTTTTGATGCGCAAGGCTGGTTGCCAGACGGGTATAAAAGGGAATGGGGTCTTCAAAAATCTTGCGATCAAGATCAGCGCGAAGATCGTAACTGGCAGTATTTAAACCGCCTTCAGGGTAGAATTCATCAGATATGGATGAATCCTTCATTCAAAATCCAGTTCCGCGTAATGGCTTGATGGTGGGAAACTTGCCTGCCGATCCGCCAGAATATCGCGCATGGCAGGGCGGCTTTTGATCCGCATGTACCAGTCCTTGGCACGTGGATGTTTTGACCAGTTGATATCGCCCATATAGTCGATCACGGACACCTGTGCGGCAGCTGCCAGATCGGCCATGGTCAGATGATCACCGGCAAGCCAGTTCCGGCGTTCAAACAACCAGCCGATATAATCCATGTGATAGGCGCCATTGGTGCGCCCGGCACGCAGGACCTTGGTATCGGGGGTGCCGGTCGAGAAGAAGCGTTTCAGGAGCTTCTCACCGAGCAGATGGTCAGTGACCTCGCGATTGAATTTGCCATCAAACCACGCGACAAGACGGCGGATTTCGGCGCGTTCCTTGGGGTCGGATCCAAACAGTTTCGGCTCGTCCTCGTACACCTCGTCGAGATACTCGCAGATGACGCTGGAATCACACAGCACCGTCCCGTCTTCTTCCTTAAGCACAGGCACTTCACCGGCCGGATTAAGCAGCAGGAAATCGTCACGCCGTTCCCATACCGGTTCAGCCGTGAGTTCGAAATCGAGCTTTTTCTCGGCCAGGACCAGACGGACCTTGCGCGAAAAAGGTGAAAGCCAAAAATGATATAACTGACGCATGAGCGTGAAGATACCCGACCAAGATGAACGTTTCGCAAAGACCCGGCATGGGGGCGCAAACATTCCATAAACCGCAACGAAGCCGGTTCGTTTCCAACCCGGAACTGCAAGATATCTCAAACCATGCAACGCGCACGAAGTAAAGACCTTCAAGTGCGCGAAAGTGCAATTTTGCTATACGTAACGCTCATGCCTGACAGAAAGCTTAAACACGCCCTGTCAGGCCCGGCTTTTTGCCAGTTCCAGCATACCATCGAGATCAAGGCAGGCTTCAAGATGATCGGCCAGTTCATCAAGGGCCGCGTCAATACTGGCCTCAAAATGCGTCATTTTATGTGCCTCGTCCGATCGCAATGCCGCCAGAAAGGCATGCCGGAAATCATCACTGCCAAACAGCCCGTGCAGATAGCACCCCAAAACCCGCCCATCACCACTGATCGCGCCATCCACCACACCATTCAGGTCAAGCCAGCTTCGCGCCCGATCCGGGCCATCGGTCCGGCCCATATGGATTTCATAGCCATCGACGGGTGTTCCGGCGGCAAGAACAGCATGATCGCCAACCGTCAGCCCGGTTGTTTTGCGCAGCGTCTTGTCGCCCGCCATAATGGTTTCAACATCGAGTAAACCGAGGCCAGCCTCGCTTCCCGGCGCGCCTTCGACCCCGTCCGGGTCATGGACCATACGGCCCAGCATCTGATACCCGCCGCAAATGCCGATCACATGGCCACCCCGCCTGTGATGGGCCAAAATATCGATATCCCAGCCCTGATCTTTGACGAACCGAAGGTCTGCCATGGTCGATTTTGACCCCGGCAGAAGCACCAGATCACAATCCGCCGGGATCACTTGCCCCGGCTTGATCACCAGCAATTCAACATCATCCTCGGCGGCCAGCGGATCAAGATCATCAAAATTGGCAATACGGGGCAGATGCGGTACCGCAATGCGCAGGACTGCGTCCCCCTCATTCCCGGCATTGCGTTGATATTTCCCGGCCTTTTCAAGCGCCACGCCATCTTCGGCAGGCAGCTTATAGGCATTCGGCCAGTATGTTGCGATACCGTAACTTTTAAGACCACAGCGCTCATGAATGATGCCGGTGGCCGGTTCAAACAGCGACACATCGCCACGAAACTTGTTGATCACATAACCCTTAAGCCAGCAGCGATCATCGTCGGACAGCAACGCATGCGTACCAACGATCGAGGCAATCACCCCGCCACGATCAATATCGCCGACCAGAATAACCGGAACGCCTATGGCCTCGGCAAAGCCCATATTGGCGATGTCGGAGGCCCGCAAATTGACCTCGGCAGGTGAGCCGGCACCTTCGATCAGGACAAGGTCGGCATCACTTGCCATGATCTCGAAGCTTTCGACCACCTTGGGCAGCAGATCACGTTTGAGGCGATAATAATCACGTGCCTTGGCGCTGGTCAGGACCTTGCCCTGCACCACGACCTGCGCCCCAATGTCGCTTTGCGGTTTGAGCAAGACCGGGTTCATATGAACTGATGTGGCAACGCCCGCCGCACGTGCCTGAAGCGCCTGCGCGCGGCCAATTTCGCCACCATCATCGGTAACGGCGGCATTGTTGGACATGTTTTGCGGTTTGAACGGACGCACCCGAAGGCCACGACGCGCATAGGCACGGCACAATCCGGCGACCAGCAAGGATTTCCCGACGTCGGAGCCGGTACCTTGCAACATCAGGGCGGGGACGGATTGCGCACTCATTCCGGTTTCAAAACTTTCTTGTAAGTGATCCGCTAAATGATCAAGGCCGGATCAGAACTCGACACCAATCTGTGCCTTGATGCCCTGTTCGCGGAACGGGTGTTTGACCATGGTCATTTCCGTGACCAGATCGGCCGCCTCGATCAAGGTATCCGGGGCATTGCGCCCGGTAAGCACGATATGCTGATCAGGCAGTTTGTTGGCGAGTGCTTCAAGCACATCTTCAAGCGGCAGGAAATCATAGCGCAGAACGATATTGATCTCATCGAGGATCACCATCGAATAGCTTGGATCACGCAGCATTTCCAATGCCTTGTTCCAGGCTTCACGGGCCAGGGCGACATCCTGTGCCCGGTTCTGGGTTTCCCAAGTGAAGCCCGCCCCCATGGCGTGAAACTCACAAAGATCGGGGAATTTTTTAAGAAGCTTTGCCTCACCAGTTTCCCAGCCCCCCTTGATGAACTGGACAACGCCGACTTTCATATCATGACCGACACAGCGCATCGCCATGCCAAAGGCCGAGGAAGACTTGCCCTTGCCTTTGCCGGTATGGACAATGATCAGGCCCTTTTTATCGATCTTCTGGGCCATCATCTTGTCGCGTGCGGCCTTGATTTTCTTCATTTTTTCATCATGCCGCGCATTGATATCGACGTCTGGCTGGCTTTTGTCGGTCATTGTTTCTTCCCTTTGAAATGCCGGCCCAGAATGCGGCGAAAGTCCTACCGGGATCAAGGGCAGTTTTGCGGAGTTTGATCAAGATCCAAGTGGGCGATCACACCCTGAAATCCATGCTGCTTCGCCGCCGGGCAAAAGGCGTTGGCATCGGCCCCTTCGTCAAGATATTCGACGGCGAAAACCGGCTTATCTTGAGAGACATAAATATCAAACTCATGCATGAAGCGAAGTCGATGGGCCGATTCCAACAGGGCGAAATCCATCTGATCAACAAGATCGGGCACAAGATCGGCAACATTTTTCTGCCCGATGGCAAGACCGCGCTTATGAGCCTCTGTGATCAGCCAGTTCACATATCGCAGCTGATCATCGCGCGTGATGTCAAAACCGGTTGGCTTACTGCTTTGGTCGGCTTCAAAGGCATCAATGTTATCAGGCTCGACCGCCAGAAACCCCTTGTCACGGCAAAGATCAAGACGGGCGCTGATCACATTGGCAAAAAGCTCAAACCGGCTGATATCAAGCCACTTTTCCCCATCCCACCCCCAATAGGGCGCACCGATCACATCACTTGGAAAAGCCTTCGCGTCATCCCGCCAATTTTCGACAGCCCCGACATTGATATAACAAATCGGATACTGCCCGGCCGCGCGCCAAGCCGCGACCTGATCGGCGGACACATCAAAAAGATCGGCCCCGACAATGCGGATGGCGTCATCGACATCAAGCGTGCCTTGAAGCTGCCAGAGAAACGGACCGTTTGGGACGGGTGTCCATTCTTTTGTGGTATCCGCCTGTGCGGTTTGCCCATGCAATAGCAGGCCGAGGAGGATGCCTGCCCACAGACAAAATGATTTGGGAATTGAGTTTTTCACGCGATGCATCTGCCCTGAAGTGTTGGGCAGTGAGTTTGCCCGCGCAAGCAAACCAAGACAATCCCGCAAACAAAAAGCGCGATCCAAATGACCGCGCCTTTTGCTCTTCTTGATCAATCAGGTCTTACCAATTGGCGCTTTGACCTGTTGTCAGGCCAAGGTCACTGGTCACCAGATCCGCCCATTTATCGGGTTCGCGCATGTCGATATTGCGCAATTCCGGGCGGCGCATCCGGGCCTTGTTAAACAATTGCAAGCGATCCCCGGGCGACATGCGGCGCAGGCGGTCCAAGGCCTTTCGCACGGCCTCGTTGCGCGCGCCGGCCGGGCTTTGGAAGCTTTTCTCGATCACCTCAAGGCGCTTTTCCAGCCAGTCACGGCTGATCGCGACCTGTTCGATCAGGGTTTTGAATTCACGCACCACCGGGAAATGATCCAGACGAAGATGGGCCACCGCAATAGCCGTGCGCCAAACCTGACGTTCGACCCCTTGCAGGTAGCGCCAGTAAATCTTCACCTTGGCATTGATTTCGAACTTGGTTTGGTCCGGACCCGGAAGGTGATGGGCAAGCTCTGTCATGCCGGCATGGAATTCATCAAACGTTACCGGCCGATGCACGCCGTTGAAACGTTCACGAACATCCAGAACTGCGCGAATGGCACCGCGCGCCGGGCGATAGCGCCCGTTGCCGTGCAAATCTGCACGCAACCATTCTGGCATGTTGAAATCAGAAAGCAGGGAGTTGACGATATCTGCATGCCTGTCATGGGCAGGCATTGGAGTTTGCAGATAATCTGGCAAACGAACGTTGGTCTTGATATCCATCGCGGCCTCCGATCTGTTCAATCAACCTGCTTCCCATGCAGGCGATCCGATAGGGGTGCCCCGTCCCTCACAACTTATTAACAGTTGGTTAATTGAGATATGGTGCGAAAACGTAACGTTTCAACTGCCCGGTTTGTTCCGACGGTAAAATTCCCGTGATTCCAATAACAAGCAACAGTTGACGCGTTAGCGTCCCAGATCGACGGAAACACTGTTGCGACGCGGCTGCCAAAGGCCGCGCTCGATCGCCTCATTCAGGCGGTCCTTGATGTCTTGCAACGCATCGGGATTGTGATCGGCGATAAATTCGCGCACCTCGGCATCGCCGAGATAGGCATCATAGACCAGATCGAAGTGATGATCGGCAACGCAGCGCGCGGTCGCGGCGAAAGCAAACAGATAATCGACTGTTGCCGCCATTTCGAACGCGCCCTTGTAGCCATGGCGCATCACACCCTTGATCCATTTGGGGTTCACGACACGCGCCCGAACGACACGGGCAATTTCCTCCTCCAGGGTGCGGATTTTCGGGCTTTCCGGGCGGGAATGATCACTGTGATAAACTGTGGGCTGTTTGCCGGACAGACTGCGCACAGCAGATGTCATTCCGCCTTCGAACTGATAATAGTCATCGGAATCCAGCAAATCATGTTCACGGTTGTCCTGATTGTGGACAATCGCATCGACCTTGGCGAGGCGGGTTTCAAACAGATCGCGTGCCGCCGTGCCCTCGGCGCCATTGCCATAAGCATAACTGCCCCAGGCAAGGTAGGCATCAGCAAGATCGTCTTCGTCTTCCCAGAGTTTTTCGTCAATCATCGCCTGCAAACCGGCCCCATAGGCCCCCGGCTTGGAGCCAAACACCCGGAAACCGGCCTGCCGCGCCGCCTGATCCGCATCCATTCCCTTAGCGCGAAGTTTCTCGGTTTCGGCCCTGATCCGCACGGCAATCGGATTGAGATCATCCGGCTCATCGGTTTGCCCGGCCACCGCCCTTACCGCACTGTCAAACAGGTCAATCAGACCGGGAAAGGCATCGCGGAAGAAGCCAGAAATACGCAGGGTGACATCAACACGCGGTCGGCCCAGAACCGATGCCGGCATAATCTCAAAGCCAGTCACCCGGCGTGACGCACTATCCCAGGTCGGGCGCACCCCCATCAGGGCCAATGCCTGTGCGATATCATCACCGCCGGTGCGCATGTTGCTGGTTCCCCAGACAGACAAACCAAGCGCGCTTGGCCATTCGCCGTGATCCTGCACATGGCGTTCCAGCAATAGCTCAGCCGATTTCCACCCCAACTGCCAGGCGGCTGGCGTCGGGACAGTACGGGTATCAACCGAATAGAAATTTCTGCCAGTTGGCAAAACATCCGGGCGGCCACGGGTCGGCGCACCGGACGGGCCAGGTTCGACGAACTTCCCGGCAAGGCCACGCAAAAGACCCTCGATCTCGGCCAGACCGCAACCAACAACGGCCGGGCGAATAGTCGTTTCGATATCAGAAATAACTTCACAGACGGCCGACCACGCCGGATCGGCCTTCACCGTTCCGTTGACCAGATCACGTGCCAAAAGCTCGATCCGTTCCACAGTATCGCCGGTGGTGCGCCATGGTCCGATATCTTCGCCGTCATAATGCGCGAGAATTTCGGGCTTGGATCCCGGCCAGAATTCGGCAAAGGCACAATCAAGCGGATCAAACGCCGGATCATCAAGGATATCCTTGGCAATCGCGCGATGCAGGGATGCCTTGGGCCCACTGTCCGACCCGCGCGGCAGGCGTGCCAATGCGACCAGAAGATCGGTCAGAAGGTCACCCTCAGGCGCCTTGCCGTAAATATGCAGACCATCACGGATCTGAAGTTCCTTGAGCTCGCACAAATAGTTATCAAGCTTGGCCAGTGCGCTTTCTTCGTCCTCGTCGGGCTCGATGCCGCAATCACGGTCAAGGCCGATGCGGATCGCCAGTTCAAGGATGTCACGTTTCAGGATCACAAGGCGACGGGGATCAACCGCGGCCGCGTCATAATATTCATCGACCAGCGCTTCGAGATCCTTAAGCGGCCCATAACTTTCCGCCCGGGTCAAAGGCGGGGTTAGATGATCAAGGATCACCGCCTGGGCGCGGCGCTTGGCCTGTGTGCCTTCGCCCGGGTCATTGACGATAAAGGGATAGAAATGCGGGGTCGGGCCAAAGACCGCCTCCGGGAAGCAATCCTCGGAAAGCGCCAGTGACTTGCCCGGCAGCCATTCCATATTGCCGTGCTTGCCAAAATGAATGATGGCATCGACGCCAAACACATGGCGCAGCCAGATATAAAAGGCGAAATAGTTGTGTGGCGGCACCAGATCGGGCGAGTGATAGCTTTCAAGCGGATCAATGTTGTAGCCACGCGCGGGCTGTAACCCGACCACCACATTGCCAAGCGGCAGGATCGATAGCGCAAAGGCATCCTGACCCGCCAGATAAAACGGATCGTTCTTCGGGTCGCCCCAGGCCTCAAACACCTGATCCCGGATGGCCGGTGGCAGCGCATCAAACGCCTTTTGATAGTCTGCACGCGGTAAAGTCACGCGAATTTTGCGACCGGCAAGGGATTTGAAATCATTGGTCGGCCCGACCTTGATCGCAGCAATCAGCGCATCGCCATCTTTTGGCAGATCACTGACCCGGTATCCTTCGCCCTGCATGGCGCGGAGTGTTTCGATCATGCCGGCCGGGGTATCAAGCCCAACGCCGTTGCCAAGGCGAGCATCCTTGTTGGGATAGTTCGCCATAACCATCGCCACCTTGCGCGCGCTGGTATCTGATTTGCGCAAGCGCACCCAATTGGCGGCAAGTTTGGCGGTAAAGGCCACGCGATCGCGCACGGGGATGTATTTCACCAGATCAATCTGGGTCAGGTCATCCTTGCCAGCCGATCCCTTGAACGACACCGCACGTGATAGGATACGGCCATCAACCTCGGGAAGCGCCACATTCATCGCAATATCGCGCGCGGCCAGACCATTGACACCGTCGCGCCAAGCGTCCTCGCCACCGCCTGACAGCACCACCTGAAAGACCGGGGCATCGACCGCGTCAAACGGACCATTTTTTCGTTCTGATCCCGGAACAGATATCGCAAAGCCGGTGGTATTCAGGATCAAATCTGCACTGGTTTCTGCCAACCAGTCCTCAACCAATGCCGCTGCCAACGGATCCTTGAGACTGGCAACAAAAATCGGCAATGGATTCAGTCTATTGGCAACCAATTCCTCAACCAGCGCGTCAATAACATCGAGGTTGGCGGCCTGCACCAGAGACCGATAGAAGACAATCGGCGTAACCGGTTGATTTGCAATCCAGTTAACCCGGATTTCATCAAGGCTTGCCTGCGCCTTGCCGGGCCAATAGCCCCCGGCCTTGACCAGGGGGGCCGCTGGTGACCAGTTCCAGTTCACGCTTGAATTTAAGTTTTCGTATATAAGACGAAGTAAATTCTCGGAATTTTGCGGTCCGCCTTCGATCAGGTAACGCCAGATATTCTGATATTCGCGCCCCTTGACGGTCGAAAGCGTCAGAAGCTCCGCATCGGGTTGATCATCACCGGGCAACAGGACCAATGGAATGTCCTTGGCACGTGAAAGCGCAACCAGTTGTTCGATGCCATAATCCCAATAACCGCGCCCGCCCAGAATGCGCACGATGATGAATTTGGCATCGCAAAGTACATCGTCGATATAAAGATCGACCGACATGTTGTGGCCAAGCTGCAGCAAACTTGCCAGACGCAGTGACGGGGTTTCGTCGCCAAATGCATCGACCAGACGCCCTTGCGCCCCTGCAAGACAGGCAAGTTCGGACTCGGCCGCAGACAGGATCACCACATCGCCGGGTTGCTGTCCAAGGTCGACGGCCTCACTGCCATCTGTGACCATTCCGGGCTGGGCTGCCAATAGATGCATCGCGGGATCCGTATCCTTATGCGTTTGGTCTTAAAACAGGCTGAAACCGGATGATTTTTAGCATCCGGTTTCAGGTGGCTTGATCAGGTTAACTTGGATCAGGCGGCTTTGATGGCGGCCTCGATCGCAGTGCGGTCCAGACCATGCAGGCCAATCACCACCAATTCCGAGCGGCGGGTTTCGCCATCCGCCCACGGACGGTCGAAATAGCGCTGAAAACGTTCACCAACCCCCTGAACCACATGGCGCATCGGTTTGCCCGGCACATCAACGAATCCTTTGATGCGCAGCACGTCAAACTGACGCACGACATCAATCAGGCGCTTCTCAAGGTTGGCCGGATCACTGATCGCATCAAGCGATACGACAAAACTGTCGAAATCATCATGATCATGTTCGTGGCCATCGTCATGATGGCTTGGGCGACTATCAAGGTCATCCTCGGCGGCAGCCCCCAGACCAAGCAGGATGGCGTTTTCAACCCGTGAATGTTCGGTCGCGATAATCTTGACTGACGGCTTTTTCAGCTCTGCACGGATATCGGCTTCGACCTTGCTGCGTTCGGCATCGGTCAGAAGGTCCGTCTTGTTGAGAACCACCATATCGGCACAGTGAAGCTGTTCTTCGAACAGTTCTTCAAGCGGGCTTTCATGATCAAGATTTTCGTCTGCTTCGCGTTGCGCCTGTACCGCGTGATGATCATGGGCAAACAGACCATCACGCAGGGCCGCGCCATCAAGAACCGCCACAACGCCATCAACGGTCACACGCGACCGGACTTCGGGCCAGTTAAACGCCTTTACCAACGGTTTTGGCAGGGCAAGACCAGATGTTTCGATCACGATATGATCAGGCGGCGTTTCACGGTCAATCAGGCCCTGGATGGTAGGCAGGAAGTCATCAGCCACGGTACAGCAGATGCAACCATTGGCCAGTTCAACAACGTCATCTTCTTCGCAGCCTTCAATGCCACAGCCATTGATGATGCCTCGATCCACACCCAGATCGCCAAATTCATTGATGATCAGCGCGATGCGTTTGCCATTGGCATTTTCCAGCATATTGCGGATCATGGTTGTCTTGCCAGCGCCCAGAAAACCGGTAATGACGGTTGCCGGGATTTTGCCCAATTGTGCCATTTCTGAAATCCTTAAAATTCAATAATTTATGTTGTTATTTGACCGACATCGGAATGCCGGCCACCACAAGGGTGACCTTGTCTGCAATCTCTGCAATGCGTTGATGCAGGCGTCCGGCATGATCGCGAAAGGCCCGCGCCATCGCATTTTCCGGCACGATGCCAAAACCAACCTCGTTTGAGACAAAAAGCACCGGCACGACAAGGGTTGGCACCAGATCACAAAGAGCTGCGATCTCGGCATCAATGTCGCGGTCTTCAAGCATCAGATTGGTCAGCCACAAGGTCAGACAATCAACAAGAACAGGCTTGCCGCCTGTGACATTACAGGTCTGCAGCGCCGAACAAAGTTCGACCGGTTCCTCGAGTGTCTGCCAAAGATCGCCGCGTGATTTTTTGTGAAGATCTATGCGGTTGGCCATTTCGTCATCCCAGGCACGCCCGGTTGCGATATATGTGCCACCGCCCGCCTGATTAATGATGTTTTCGGCAAACCGGCTTTTGCCGGATCGCGCCCCGCCAAGGATCAGATGCGTCCCGCCAGAGGGGCCGTCAGGGGGTAAAGTCTGGGTCATCCCGTTTCTTCCTCGCCATGGCCTCCCACCGAGGCCCGATTGCGTCGTCACCTTCCTTCGAATAGTGACACCTTCGGCAGGTTTCCTGGCTGCGGGCATGAAAGCGATCCGCCTTCCCGGTTTCCCGGTGGCTGGTCTGGCGCGTTGGCACCGACCCGGATCTCCCAACCCGATACAGTTGCGGGGGCAGCATCGGCCTTGCACCGATTTCCCATCACCGAACGATGCGCCGAACCTAGCAGGTTTGCCAAAAATGCCAAAGGTCATTCTCGGCACTTAACCCTTCGTTACCACCCCACCCTAATCGGAAGGTCAGTATTTGTAAGAATTGTCTGCTTGAGAGGTCATACCATTTCAGCCAACATCAAGCCGTTGCGCTGGAACTAGGGTCAGGACCTATTAATTTGATTTGAATGGCAGACGTTATATTTGCGAAATCCAAGGAAAAGCCCGCCGGGCGGGTTGGTATCCCGCACAAGGGATTTGACGCTGGAGTTTGCAAATATAACGTCTGTCCTTCGGATTAATCGGATTTGCACGGACTACTTTGTCGTAAAACCTTGAAAGATAAATATCTTCCTGCAGTTTTACTCCGCGTATCCGCGCAAATCTGTTTAACCATTCAAACCAAATTAATAGGTCCTGACCCTAAAGACGGAACAATCCGCAATCTGGCGAAAACCCGGGAAGTAGACTCATCACCCGGATGGCTGCAGGAAATACTGCAACCGAAACTCTTGGGGTAATCTGGATTTTTCAAGACCAATGGCAATACGTTCTCACCTATCCAAAATCCGACAGATGAACGCGCCAACCTGGACCACATCGTCTCGCAAGGACATGTGGCTGGGATTGCTGGACCGTCTGAACAGTCCTGATCGGTCATTTCAGGATTTTCTTGAACAGCGCGCAGCCGATGGCGAGATCACTCTGGCACGCCGCGATGTGCGTGACATCTTTGCCGAGGATGCCTCAAAGGGTGTAATCGCAACCATCATCTGGTCCCATGAACGTGGCATTCGCGTCAATGCGCTTTCGTTGCTTGTGCGCGATATGCCAACCCTAGTGACCCTGATGTCGATCTCGGATTTCGGACAGGACGAGTTGAACGAGCTGCTTTCCCAGCCGGGCATTTCCGTTCCGACTGCCAGCAAGATGTTGTCTGCCTGCGGCAAGACTTATTGCGGAATGCCGGCTGCCATCATTGATGACACCATCATCCAGGTGATTGAAAACGCATCCTTTGCCAGTGATTTCCCGAATGTCGCCAAATTGCGAAGCAAATCACGCAGCCGCCCGGTGCCCTATTATCAGGCCTATCTGCGCGATGTTTTCGACATCTGCGAAAAACATGATCTGAATCCGGATATGGTTGACCGCTATCTGGCAGAACACGCGCTTGATGACATGGCATCCGATATCGAGCTGGCCTCTGCCTGACGGAACATGCCTTAAGCTCCTTAAAAGCGCTGATTGACAGCGGTCACGCGCCAGCCCGGTTCGTCGACACCGTCGATATATTCAAGCGTGGTCAGACCCAACGTGTCGATATGAAATGCCAATGCGGTTTCAAGGGATAAACCCAGTGCATTGGCAAGCATGGCACGCACTGTGCCGCCATGAACGACAGCGACAATGTCGCGCCCGGCCCAATCCGCACTCAATCGGCCAAAGACGGGTCCGACACGGGCAACCACATCGGCAAAGCTTTCACCCTTTGGGGGGTGTTGGCGGGCAAAGTCGGTCCAGAACCGTGTTGTTTCCCCCTTGGGCAAATCATTCCAGTTCTGCAATTCCCAATCACCAAAATGCTGTTCGGCAAAGCCGCTTTCAGCCTGCGGCGCTATGTCTTTATCCATGAACGCCTGCAGACTGCGCGCCGTATCATGCGTACGTGACAGATGGCTGGTTACCCAGACGGCATCACCCGGCAGTTGCCCGGCAAGGGCAGCCAGTGCCTTTTCATCGGAAAGGTCGGCAGGCATGTCACTTTGGCCATAGACCAGCCGTTTCGGATTTTGGACGGGCGCGTGACGCACCAGCCACCAGCGGGTTATTTTCAAACTGCTCACGGCATTCCTTCTTGTTGCTGTGCTGGTTGATCAAAGGGCGGCAATAAAGGCGATACCAACAAACAGTTCGGTCACGATCTGGGTTGCCCCCAGGACATCCCCTGTCTGGCCACCGATCTGCCATTTCGCGACCGCCGCAACAATACCCACCGCCAAAAGTCCACCCATTAGAATGGCCATCGTCGCAAACAGACCCGATAAAACAAGCGACAGGATCAAAGCAAGGCCAACACCCAAACCGACCATCATCAAATTTGGCGTTCCGGCCCCCTTGCCCAAACCATCGGCGCGCGCCGGAGGCAGGATATGCATCACGACTGGCATTGCCGCCCGTGATGTTATTGCCATCACCAGAAACAGGATCGCTGCCTGCCCGGCATCGCCCGCCGCAGAAAGTAAAATCAGACGCAGGCCAAAACACAGGATCAGGGCAACAACGCCATATGTACCGATCTGGCTGTCGCGCATGATTTCAAGCTTGCGCGCATGCTCAAACCCGCCGCCAAACCCGTCGGCACAATCTGCGATGCCATCTTCATGCATTGATCCGGTCAACAAAACCATGCCTGCCAAGGCAACAATCGCAAAAATCAGGATATTGGCTGTCAGGGAATAGACCAGCATCGCCGGTAGCATGGCAAAACCAGCCAGCAACAAACCGACCAACGGCCAAGACCAGACCGATCTTGCAATCACCTCAGCGCGGAAATCCTCGATACCCTTGACCGGAACACGGCTAAGTAACGCCAGGGCGCGCCAGAAATCGGAAATAGGCGAAACCTCGACGGGGGCATCTGTCGCTGTGTCTGGGCCGGGTTTGTCAGATGAATCCGAGCTTTGCATATTTGTTTCGTTTTGGTTATGATCTTTGGATAGCATAAATTTCCGATTTTCAAACTGGCAATCTGTTGCGCACAGGCCTAGTTTGGCCCGACTTCCTGAACCGCCTTACAAAATTGGTTTCCGAGCCTAATCCTTACCACCCCGGAAGCCAAGCGGAACACTAGTTAGGCACCTTTGTCGCCAGCCGGAGACCAAAATGTTCAACCCGAAACATCCGCCCCAAAATCTTGAGGAAATTCGTGCGCTTCTCGCCGAACTTCCCGAAGTCGATCAGGAAGCGCAGGCCGCCGTGGCCCAGCGCGAACCAACATTGACCAAGCCTGCCGGATCGCTTGGACGACTTGAGGATTTCAGCCTTTGGCTGGCAGGATGGCAAGCAACATCACGCCCACGCATGTCGCGGCCGCGCGTTACAGTTTTTGCCGGCAGTCACGGTGTCGTTGCGCAGGGCGTTTCGGCCTTCCCGGCCAGCGTGAACCAGCAGATGGTGGAAAACTTCATCAATGGCGGGGCTGCGATCAACCAGATTTGCAAGTCTGTCGATGCCGAACTCCGCGTCATGGAGGTCGCCCTTGAAATCCCGACCAACGACTTTTCCCATGAACCTGCGATGGACGATGAAGGCTGTGCCGAGGCGATGGCCTTTGGCATGAGTGCGATTGAAAAGGGACTGGATCTTTTTGTTCCCGGTGAAATGGGCATTGGCAACACCACATCGGCGGCGGCAATTTCCCATGCACTTTATGGCGGGAATGCTGCGGACTGGACCGGCCGGGGAACAGGGATCGATGACACTACCCTTGACCGCAAGACGCGCGTCGTAGGTGATGCCATCATCCTGCATAAAAACCAGATGCATGATGGATTGGATGTTCTGCGCTGTGTTGGCGGACGCGAAATTGCTGCTATGGCCGGTGCCATCATTGCAGCGCGCTTTGCACGGGTTCCGATATTGCTTGATGGTTATGTATCCTGTGCGGCGGCCGCTGTTCTGGCTGCGATGCGTGCCGATGCACTCGATCATTGTCTGGTCGGGCATGTATCGGCAGAACCGGGACATGCGCGGCTGATTGAGAAACTGGGCAAGGAAGCACTGATCAATTTCGGCATGCGCCTTGGAGAAGGATCGGGTGCGGCACTTGCCATCCCGCTTTTACGCGCAGCCGCAGAATGCCACACTGGCATGGCGACCTTTGAAAAAGCCGGAATTGATGGCAAGGAAGAGGCCTGATTCCCAGCCTTACAAGTGAGCCCACCCAATAGCGTCAGCAATCTGGCGCTATTTTTTCGTCCGTTCGTTCATCAGGTGCTCGACATGGCGGCCCTGGAACATGGTGATATTGATTGAATGACCAAACTTGATGGCGCGTTCGTCATCACAACGGCACAAAATAACGCGGGTATCGCCGGACTCTGCCACAGCGGCGCGCATGGCTTCACGATGCTCTTCATCCATGTTTTCCATTTCCGGATCCCAGAGCATCTTGATCATATCAACGCCAAGCTTGTTACGGTTGATATAGGGAAGCGACAGATAGCTGATGCCATCGATACAGATGCGATAACCGCGATCACGACAGAAGTCGCGCGCGAAGAAGAATGCCCCAAGGTCTGCAAAGATATCGATCTTCTGAAGCTCAAGAACGATTGTCCCGCGCTGCCCAGCCTTGACGTTACTATCAAACGTCAGGAAGTCCGGTGACAACAATGTCGAGACGTTCAAATTGATGCTGACAGAGCCGGTCACCGATGCGTCATTTGATCGGGTCAGAAGCGACAACATGCGCCGATCCAGAATTTCGGTCAGATGCTGAAACAGCCAACGGTTCGAGAGAACATTGACATCTGGCAGCAGCGTATCCTGCAAATCCTTGATCGAGATGAACAATTCATGGAAAACCGGCGTCGGGTTCGCATCACCCACCACGGCACAAATGGCCTGTCGACGCATCAGGTTGGACAGATCCGCACGCCGCAGCGACTCATCAATGCGCCCCAATATCTTCGGGGTCAGCGGCGCGCGATCATCGCTGAGTTCGGGATGGTCATTGTGGCGCTCGGCTGCCTTGCTGACGATTTTGGGTCGATTGGCGTTGGCGCGGACCAACAACTGTGTCAGATGCAGGAATTCTTTGTATTGCTGCCCGACATCGAAATAGTCGGTAAAGGTCGCGGGCGCGCCGCTTTCATCCTTGCCATCACTGATCAGCGGATCGTCGTTGAACAGGAACTTCAGCCGGAAAATGACAGCATTCACCTCGTCCATCTCTGCGGCATCAAAGATGAAAATCAGATCCTGGTTGGACAGGGTGAAAATACGCCCGGTGACTTCCGGTACGATCTCTTCAAACGCCGTAATCGCCGTACGGATGTGATGGTCACGGCGGTTAAATGGCAGCAATTTGGAAAAATGCACATGAATCGCACCAACGCCGTCCTTGCGCCGCTCAAGGCGCCGCACATAGTCAACGAGGAAGGCTTCGGGCGATGGAAGTGAACTATCAGACATAAATGCAATGACCAGAGAATTGTTTCGACGGAATCACAGCCGCTAATCTGCCCGAACCACGATAACGCCGGTGCATTAACAGGTTATGTATTTAGCATTCATGCATGTTGAAACCAAACCCGAATATCGGGGAATTTCAGACATGTCTAAGAAAAGATAAGTCATAGCTTTCCACCATCCAAGCTGCTAGTTTCAGCCCGTTTTGATATCAGAGTAACAAGGTCAGAGACGATATGTGGCGACGCAAGCGCGTTTTGGTAACCGGTGGCGCAGGTTTTCTTGGTTCTCATTTGTGCGAACGCCTGCTTGAAGAAGGCAATGACGTTCTGTGCGTCGACAATTTTTTCACCGGCACCAAGGACAACATTGTCCATCTTCTCGATAAACCGCATTTCGAGCTGATGCGCCACGATGTTACCTTCCCGCTCTATCTCGAAGTCGACGAGATTTACAACCTTGCGTGCCCGGCTTCGCCGATCCATTACCAGCACGATCCGGTCCAGACGACCAAAACCAGTGTGCATGGTGCGATCAACATGCTGGGTCTCGCCAAGCGCGTTGGCGCCAAGATTTTCCAGGCCTCGACCAGCGAAGTTTATGGCGATCCTGAAGTCCATCCGCAGACCGAAGATTACCGCGGCAATGTCAATCCGATCGGCCCGCGCGCCTGTTATGACGAAGGCAAGCGCTGTGCTGAAACGCTGTTCTTTGATTACCACCGCCAACACGGCCTGGATATCAAGGTTGCCCGTATCTTCAACACCTATGGCCCGCGCATGCACCCGCAGGACGGCCGCGTGGTATCGAACTTCATCATTCAGGCGCTGCATGGCGAAGACATCACCATTTATGGCGACGGCCAGCAAACCCGATCCTTCTGCTTCTATACTGACCTTATCGAGGGCTTTGTCCGTCTGATGGCAACCGACAAAACGGTTACCGGACCGATGAACCTTGGCAACCCATATGAGATCACCATTCGTGAGTTGGCAGAGCGCGTCATTGAGATGACCGGCGCCAAATCAAAGCTGATCTTCAAAGACCTTCCGGCCGATGATCCGCTGCAGCGCAAGCCCGACATTACCTTTGCGCGAAACACACTTGATGGCTGGGAACCGAATGTAAGCCTTGAAGATGGCCTCGGTTCGACAATTGAGTATTTCCGCAATCTGATTGCGAAACACGGCTAATACGACGACTTCTTTTGGATTTGGACGCGTGATGGATATCAAAGCCTTTTTCGATGCCGAGTTTGACGAGCATCTTGATCTGGTCAACAAGACCCGTGAGGCCACCCGCGATGCCTTTATCGAACTGGTCGAGATTTGCACCGACGCCCTAAATGACGGCAACAAGCTGCTGTTTTTCGGCAATGGCGGGTCGGCCGCGGACGCGCAGCATATCGCAACCGAATTCACGGTTCGCTACATCAATGATCGTCGGGCGCTTCCGGCGATTGCGCTGACCACTGACAGCTCGGCCTTGACCGCGATCGGCAACGATTTCGGGTTTGATCACCTGTTTTCACGCCAGATCGAGGCGCTTGGCAATCCGGATGACGTTGCGATTGGCATCTCAACATCCGGCAGCAGCAAGAACGTAAATCTCGGTCTGGCCAAGGCCAAGGAAATGGGCCTGATTGCGACCGGCTGGACTGGCAAGACCGGTGGTGACATGGTTGATCTGTGTGATCCACTGATGATCGTGCCGAGCAACACCACAGCCCGCATCCAGGAAATGCATATCCAAATTGGCCAGATGCTGGTCGGTGCGCTTGAACATACGCTCGGCCTGACGAAGAAATAACCGGCGGCCCAGAAAATCCGCCTGAATACTCTGACAGCATAAAGAATTGCGACCATGACCGATCTTAGCCATCTGGCCCGACAGGTTGAACAACTGATCGATGCCAAAGTCCTTTGCATTGGCGATGTCATGCTTGACCGGTTTGTCTATGGTTCGGTCACCCGCATCTCGCCAGAGGCGCCTATCCCCGTCATCCGGGTTGAGCGCGAAAGCGCCATGCTTGGGGGTGCCGGTAACGTCACGCGCAACGCAACAGCCCTGGGCGCATCGGTTCAGTTCCTGTCGCTTGTTGGCGATGATCTGCCCGGCCGCGAAGTTATGGAATATGTCGCCGCTGACAAGGGTGTTGAGCCCTATATCCAGACCGAGCGCAACCGTCCGACAACGATCAAAACCCGCTATATCGCGGGCGGGCAGCAATTGTTGCGATCTGACAATGAAACCACCAGCGCCATTGCACCAGCATCGATTAGCAATCTTTCGACACTCGCAGGTCAGCTGGCAGGGGATGTTGCAGCGATCATTCTGTCTGACTATGGCAAGGGTGTCTTGCATGCCGATGTCGTTGCAGCCGCGATCAAGGCCGCACGCGCAGCCGGAAAACCCGTCATCGTCGATCCAAAGGGCAATGATTACAGCATCTATCGTGGTGCCACGGTGGTGACGCCGAACCGCGCAGAGGCCGAAGCGGCAACCGGCATTGCCATAAACAGCGACGAAGATGCCATCGCCGCCGCGGCCAAGATCATTACCGAATGCGGGGTCGAGAATGTCCTGCTTACCCGCAGTCAGGATGGCATGACGCTTGTCACCAAGGATGGCGAGGCTTTGCATCTGCCAACCGAAGCCCGCGAAGTATTCGACGTTTCGGGTGCCGGAGATACGGTTGTCGCCTGCCTCGCATCCGCCGTTGCAGCGGGATCCAGCTTGGCTGACGCGGCACGCATTGCCAATGTTGCCGCCGGGATCGTGGTTGGCAAGATCGGGACTGCGGTTGTTTATCCGGACGAGCTGATTTCCACCCTGCATCATCATGATTTGATGATCGGTGAAGCCAAACTGATGCCGCTTGACCGCATGGTCGATCGCGCAGAACGCTGGCGGCGCAAGGGATACACGGTCGGTTTCACCAATGGTTGTTTTGATCTGTTGCATCCAGGCCACCTCAGCCTGCTCAAACAGGCACGGGCAAATTGTGACCGGCTTATTGTCGGACTGAATTCCGATGCATCTGTCAAACGCCTTAAGGGCGAAGCCCGCCCGGTCCAGTCCGAGGCCGCACGTGCAGCCGTGTTAGGGTCGCTTGAAACCGTTAGTGGCGTGGTGATTTTTGGCGAAGACACCCCGATTGAACTGATCAAGGCGATCAAACCGGACATTCTGGTCAAGGGGGCGGATTACACCATCGACAAGGTAGTCGGGGCCGAAATCGTCCATGGCTATGGCGGCAAGGTGGTTCTGGCCAACCTTGAAGATGGCTTTTCCACCACATCGACCATCGCACGGATGAACAAGGGCAACCACTAAGCGTCTGAATTAAAGCGGACTTTCTTTTTCCGGCCAAGGCGCAATCACCAGATCCGGCCATGTCTTTTGCCAACGCCCAACCTTGACCTCATAGACCTCTTTGACCGGTAAAACCGCGTTCGGGATCACCCGACCTTCCATGACAGCAGCAAGGCCAAACGGCCCATAAATGCGATAGGCATCTATTCCGCTTTTGCCCGCATCCTTGCGCACGCCAATGGCAGTTGTCTGGTAGGCAAAGCGATCAATGCCATCACTGGCAGCAGTCACAGTACCGTAAGGTACACCGAATTTTTCCAGATACCAGATCGGTACACGCGCCTGATTGCGGATTTCAACGGAAACCGGGATATCAGCAAACAGTTCAGCACCTTGGACAATAACTTGATCTTCCGCCTGCCATGACGTATCGGGATCGAAATAAAAAAGATCATAGTCGGCAATATCGGAACCCGGGGCGCGATTGGCCTTGATGTTCCAGATCGTCTGCGCAAGGCATCCGGCGGTCAGCCACCAGTCTTTAATCCCGAATGCTGAAAACCGGTTGAGAATGATTTGGTTGGTGCGGTTTTGCAGGACAAGTTCAAGAAATTCGCGGCCCAACGGAATATC
This sequence comes from Thalassospira sp. CH_XMU1458, assembly GCF_037027205.1. NCBI lineage: Bacteria > Pseudomonadati > Pseudomonadota > Alphaproteobacteria > Rhodospirillales > Thalassospiraceae > Thalassospira > Thalassospira sp. CH_XMU1458. The sequence continues at coordinate 246,874 of NZ_JAYMDW010000001.1, forward strand.
ATTGGCACGCTGCCCGGCACTCATAGCCCGACCCAAAGAACTTTAAGAACAATCGGCCATGCCGCATTGATCAGGCATGAGGTCGTGAAAAGTCTCAGCGCGCGGTCGATATCAACAGCGGTCAGATCGGAACGACCGTTGCCAATATAAGGATCATCAACCATTTCACTGCCATACTGGCGCGGCCCGGCAAGGGCGATTTCAAGCGCGCCAGCGAAGGCTGCTTCCTGCCAACCGGCATTGGGCGATTTGTGCTTTTTCGCATCCGACACCATGGTCTGCCAGGCAGCTTTGCCACTTGTTTTCTTACCGATTACGGCGGCAAGGCAAATCACACCGCCAGCAATCCGTGCGGGGATAAAGTTCGCCACATCGTCAAGTCGCGCGGCGAACCTGCCGAAATAAAGATAGCGTTCGTTGCGATGACCAATCATCGAATCAAGTGTGTTGATCGCCTTGTAGGCACAAATGCCAATCGGCCCGCCAACTACATACCAGAACAGTGGGGCGACCACCCCGTCAGAAAAGTTTTCAGCACAGCTTTCGATGGCTGCCCGGCTGACGCCTGCTTCATCAAGCGTTTCGGGGTTGCGCCCGACGATCATCGAAACTGCCTTGCGGCCACCAGCGATGCCCTCTTTCTTAAGCGCGTTTGAAACGGCCTTTACGTGTTGATAAAGGCCTTTTTGAGCAATCAGAACCGCCACCAAAAGGACTTCGGGCGCTCTGAAAACGTCGCCAAGTGATGAGACAAACTGCACAGCACCACCGAAAGCCGCGGCGACCACAATCACCATCAGACTGGTCATAGCACCGCGCAAAAGGCGGTCCGGGTTACTGCGATCTGTGCGGTTCAGGCGCTTTTCGAACCACGCAATCAGATTGCCAATCCACACCACCGGGTGCCCGATCCGGCTAAACAGCCACGGGAAGTCACCAAACACCGCATCCAGCAGCAGTGCCAGCACCAGCATTGAAAAAAGCGGCCCGAAAAACGCAGGTTCCGGGATCAGAAAATCGGTGAATGTCGGTTCCATCGCGGCAATGTGCGCGGTGATCGCCAACCCGTCAATCAGAATGACATGGTGAATGCGCGAACCAAATTGATACCGCACAATTTGCCATCGGGTTTTCGCTTTGATAAAGAAATTTCATACGAATTTATATTTTATCATAACTTATGTTGGTCAATCCTGTTTGCCCGGCAGTGCGTAACGCAAAACACCGCAACCTGATCACCCGCCAGAACCGAAGGACAGAGCCCGCCCACAACATATTCGATACCAGACCATAACCGGCCCACAATAAGTAGTATTTTCATCACCCAAGCCCCTTGTGCACCCTGTTGGCGTAGCTGCCGCTTGCATTCCGCAAGCCAATCGGTGAAAACGGGGGTGGCATCGGGTACCGCATGGCAACAATGTCATGTGAAGAACACCATCAAAGAGAGACAAAGGAGCAGCCTTTTATGTCCCCCAAAGGCGCAGTAATGATTTGCGGTCATGGTTCGCGCGACGAACGCGCGGTTTCACAGTTCAACGCCATGGTTGAAGCTATGAAACAGACCCATCTGGCCGACTACGATGTCGAAAGCGGCTTTCTCGAATTTGCCCACCCGATCCTGCGTGATGGTTTTGAAAAGCTCAAAGCCATGGGCCACAAGAAAATCTACGCCCTTCCAGGTATGCTGTTTGCCGCCGGTCACGTCAAAAACGACCTGCCGAGCGAAGTGAACAATTTCGCCCATGAAAATCCCGATATCGAAGTGCTTTTCGGCCGCGATCTTGCCATTGATCCCAAGCTTCTGATGGCGGCAAAGGAACGTATCGAAGAAGCCCTTGCAGGGGCTGATGACAGCGTAGATCGCAAAGACACCCTGTTGATGGTAGTCGGGCGCGGCACCAATGACCCGGACGCCAATTCCAATGTCTATAAGGTTGCCCGTATGCTTCAGGAAGGCATGGGCTTTGGCCGTACCGAAATCAGCTATTCCGGTGTTGCGCATCCGCGCGTCAATGCGGGCCTGCGCGAAGCGATGAAACTGGGATACAAGCGCGTTGTCGTTTTCCCGTACTTCCTGTTTGCCGGCATTTTGATTGACCGCATCTATAGCCATACCGACGAAGTCGCGGCGGAATTTGGTGATGTCGAGTTTATCAAGGCAGGCTACCTCAAGGACCACCCGATGGTTCTTGAAAGCTTTGCCGAACGTCTGACCGAGATTGATAACGGCGACAACAACATGAACTGCCAGCTGTGCAAGTATCGTGAGCAGATCATCGGTTATGAAGGCGATGTCGGAACCCCACAGGTCGGACACCATCACCATGTGATGGGCATTGGCACCGATGGACACAGCCATGATCATGGCCATCACCACCATGGTCACGGCCACGGGCATCACCACAACCATGATCACGGTCATAGCCATGGCCACAGCCATGATCACGGGCACAGCCATTCCCATGATCACGACGACGCGAAGAAATCGACCGGTTCCTGACCGGTCGACCCCCATCCTCTGAAAGGCGCGGCAATGTTTGACTATCTGCGTGACCCGCAGGAAATCTATGCCAAAAGCTTTGCCACCATTGAGGCCGAGGCGAACCTTGCGCGCTTTTCAGACGCTGAGCGGCCGGTTGCCATTCGTATCATTCATGCCTGCGGCATGGTCGAAATGGCCGATCAGATCGCCTTTGGCGGTAATGTGGTGAATGCTGCCACAGCGGCATTAAGTCGCGGAAAACCGATCCTGTGTGATGCGGAAATGGTCCGTCATGGCATCATTTCCCGGCTTCTGCCCAATCAGAACCCGGTTCTTTGCACGCTCAATGATGGCAGTACCCACGATCTTGCCGCCCGAATGGAAACCACACGATCTGCCGCCGCGGTTGAAGCCTGGGCCGATCATATCGAAGGCGCAATAATTGCCATCGGCAATGCGCCAACCGCCCTTTTCCATTTGCTTGAAGCGATCCATGACGGACGATTGAATAAGCCAGCGGCCATTGTCGGCATGCCAGTCGGCTTTGTCGGGGCGGCTGAAAGCAAGGATGCCCTGATTAAACATGCCAATGGCATTCCCTTTGTCACGCTGCGCGGTCGATTTGGCGGCAGTGCGGTAACGGCCGCCACGATCAACGCCCTAGCGCGTCTGGCGCGCGATGACGAAACGACACCTGATGGAACCTTTGACCGCAAATCCGGGGGTGCATCATGAACGAACAGGCACCGATCAAGGGACGGATCACGGTCATTGGCATTGGTGAAGATGGTTATGACGGCCTGTCACCAATCGCACGCAGCATCCTTGAAAATGCCAGCATCATTTTTGGCGGTACACGCCATATCGCCATGCTGCCCGGTTCCAACACCGCAACCCAGAACAAATGGATTACGCCGTTTGAGGCCAACCTGCCGCTGATCGAAGATTGCATTGATCAGAACCCGGTCGTGCTGGCCAGCGGTGATCCGATGTATTTTGGTGTGGGCAACACGCTGATTAAATATTTCGGACCCGAACCAATATATGCAATCCCGGCGCCATCAAGCATTTCTCTGGCCGCATCGAGACTTGGCTGGCCACTGGCCGAGTGTGATGTGATTACACTGCATGGCCGTGATCCGGAAACATTGCGCGCCCATTTGCGCCCGCATGGCAAACTGATCGCACTCAGTGCAGACGGCTCGACCCCAGCCCTTGTCGCCGTCATGCTGTGCGAGGCAGGTTTTGATCAAAGCCGCATGTCGGTTTGCGAGCGGCTTGGCGGCCCCGAAGAGCGCATTACCACACAAACCGCGCGCACCTGGCAATCCACCGCCACCTCGATGCCCGATATCAAATCGGTCGACCCGCTTAATCTGATCATGATCGATCTTGAAGCCGGGCCAAACGCCAAACCGCTGCCCAAGGGACCGGGACTGCCCGATGATGCCTTTATCCATGATGGCATGATCACAAAATCGGAAATCCGCACGCAGACGCTGTCATCCCTGGCGCCGTTTGACGGCGGTGTTTTGTGGGATCTGGGTGCCGGGTGCGGGTCGATTTCGATTGAATGGAAACGCATGGGCGGTCGGGCTGTTGCGATTGAACGCGACGGCGAACGCTGCGCGATGATCAAAAAGAATGCCATTCGACTTGGCGTCCCGACCCTTGCGATTGAACAGAAATCCATTGAAGAAGCACTGAGTTTCGCCGATCGCCTACCTAAACCCGATGCGATTTTCATCGGCGGGGGCATTACGATTGATGGGTTGCTTGAAAGCTGCTGGAATCTGTTGCCGCCGCACGGGCGGCTGGTCGCCAACACGGTGACGCTTGAAGGCGAAGAAAAATTATTACGGTTTTACAATAAAAACGGTGGCAGCTTGTCGCGCCTGTCGATTTCACGACTGGTGCCGCGCGGCAGCTTCAAGGGCTGGAGCAACCTTGCCCCGGTCACCCATTACCTCGGAGTAAAAGCATGAGTGCGGAATTTCCCGCAAGCGATAGCCTTCCGGTTGCCGGAACGGCCTATGGCCTTGGCATTGGACCGGGCGAGCCTGACTTGATCACGCTTAAGGCCTATAACATCCTGCAAAAGGCCGATGTGATCGCCTATCCCGCCCTTGAAGATGGCGTCAGCCTGGCACGTCAGATCGTTGATCCACACATCCCAGAAGGTCGGATTGAAATCGCCATTCGCATTGAAATGGGCAAACCGGCCGATCCGATCTATGACGCGGCTGCCATCGAAATCGGCAAGCATCTGGCAGATGGCAAAACCGTTGCCGTTCTGTGCGAGGGTGACCCGTTCTTTTATGGCAGCTTCATGTATCTGTTTGGCCGTTTGGCCGAGGCAGGCCACCCAGTCAAAACCGTTCCCGGTGTCAGCTCAATGATGGCCTGCGCCGCCCAGCTTGGAGCACCATTGGCCGCGAAAAACGACGTGTTGCAAGTCATCCCGGGACCGCTTGATGCCGACCGCCTGCGCGAACAGCTGGCCAAAACCGATGCGGCCGCCATCATCAAGCTTGGTCGTCATTTCGCCAAGGTTCGCGGTGTGATCAACGAACTCGGCCTGACGGATCGGGCGCGCTATATCGAACGTGCGACGCTTGAGACCCAAAAAATGGTCCCGCTGGGCGATTTGCCAGCCAACGCCAAGGCACCGTATTTTTCCATGATCCTGATCCACCGTCGCGGAGACGCATGGCGATGACCGCCCAGAACACCCAGAATAAAACCGCATTGCCGACTGCACCAATTGCCCCGATTGCGGTCATCTGCCTGACACAGCGCGCCCTTCCGACCGCACGTAAAATTGCATCCAGCCTGCAGGGTGCATCGGTGCATGGCCTGCGCACACGCGTGTCGGTCAAGGATGTTGATGTCGCCTTTGATGATACCATTGCGCATCTGCAACAAACCTTTTCATCCGATCATGTCATCATTGGTGTCTGCGCGTCAGGCATTCTGATCCGCGCACTCGCACCGCTTTTGGCGGGTAAATGGCAGGACGCCGCCGTGCTTGCCGTTGACGAAGCCGGTGATAACTTCATCCCGCTTTTGGGCGGGCATCATGGTGGGAACCGACTGGCGCGCGATCTGGCTGATCGTCTTGGTGGCAATGCCGCTATCACCACGCCGGGCGATGCGATGCTGGGCCTTGCGCTTGATGAGCCGCCAGTTGGCTGGACACTTGGCACGCCCGAAACCGTCAAACCCGCCACAGCGGCCCTTTTGGCTGGTGCCTCTGCCCGGATTGAGGTTGAGGCAGGCTCGGCTGCGTGGTTGACCAATAGTGCTATTGCCCAGTCCGAAGATGGCAGCATCCTGATCACCGCCACCGCCCGCGAGGGTGCCAATGAAGATACGATCAGCGATGGCGCTGAAACCGCGATCACCTATCACCCGCCGGTCCTGGCACTTGGTGTCGGCTGTGAGCGCGGCTGCCCGGCCGATGATCTGTATGATCTGGTGATGGAAACACTGGCTGGTCAGTGCCTGAGCCCGAAGGCGATTGCCTGCGTGGCCTCGATCGATCTGAAGGCCGATGAGGCCGCAGTCCACGAACTTGCCAAACGTCTGGGCGTTCCGGCCCGGTTCTTTGATGCCCAAACCCTTGAGGCCGAGGCAGACCGTCTGGTAACACCATCAGACGTCGTATTTGCCGAGACCGGCTGCCATGGTGTCGCCGAGGGTGCAGCACTGGCCACGGTCGGTCCGAACGGCAAGCTGATTGTTCCCAAACACAAAACCAAAAAATCCACCTGTGCCGTCGCCCTTTCACAGGATGACATCATCCCCGAGAAAGTCGGCACTGCGCAGGGCAGGCTTTCGATTGTTGGCATCGGTCCGGGCCAGATCGGCTGGCGCAGCCCCGAGGCAACCGCCCTGATCGGTCGCGCAACCGATATCGTCGGCTATCAGATGTATCTTGATCTGCTTGGCCCGCTGATTGACGGCAAGGATTGCCATCATTCCGATCTTGGCGCCGAAGAAGCCCGTGCGCGCCACGCGCTTGAACTGGCCGCGACCGGTAAGGACGTTGCCCTGATCGGGTCGGGGGATGCCGGCATCTATGCGCTGGCAACGCTGGTGTTTGAGCTGTTGGATCGTGAAGATCGTGCGGACTGGAACCGGGTCGCGGTTCAGGTATCACCCGGTATTTCCGCGCTTCAGGCGGCGGCATCACGCATTGGCGCGCCACTTGGTCATGATTTCTGTGCGATTTCGCTTTCTGACCTTTTGACACCGCGCGAAGACATCCTGCGCCGTCTGAAATCAGCAGCCGAAGGCGATTTCGTGATTGCGTTCTATAACCCGGTTTCCAAACGCCGCCGCGATCTTCTGGCCAAGGCGCGTGATATCCTGCTTGAACACCGCAATGAAAACACCCCGGTGGTTCTGGGCCGTCAGCTTGGCCGCCCGGATGAGGAAATCACAGTCGTTCCACTTTCGAAACTAGAAGTCGACATGGTTGATATGCTGACCACGGTTCTGGTCGGATCAAGCAATAGCCGCCACATCACCCGCGGCGAGAACGAATGGGTCTATACCCCGCGCGGCTACGCCAAAAAGGGCCCGGATGCGGCAAAGGCCCCAGTTCTAAGCACATCTTTTCACAGCAGCACTGACACTTCCAAAAACGACACTTCCAAGAAAGGCGGGGCAGAATAATGACTGTTCATTTCATTGGCGCCGGTCCTGGCGCCCCGGACCTGATCACTGTGCGCGGCCTGCGCCTGATCGAAAAATGCCCGGTCTGCCTTTATGCCGGATCGCTGGTGCCCGAAGAAATCGTGACTGCGGCCCCGGAAGGCGCGCATGTAGTAGATACCGCCCCGATGAACCTTGATGAAATCATGGCCGAGATCGAAGCCGCCCACGCCAAGGGACAGGATGTTGCCCGCGTGCATTCCGGTGATCCGTCAATTTATGGCGCGATTGCCGAACAGATCCGCCGTCTTGATGATCTTGAGATTCCCTATGACATCACGCCGGGCGTTTCGGCCTACGCAGCGACGGCTGCTGAAATTGGCGCGGAATTGACCCTGCCCGATATTTCGCAGACCGTGATCCTGACCCGAACCGCCATGCGGTCGTCCAGCATGCCGGACGGCGAGAGCCTTGCTGAACTTGGCAAGTCGCGTGCGACGCTGGCCGTGCATCTGTCGATCAACAATCTGGCCAACGTGGTGCGTGATCTGACCCCGCATTACGGCGAAGACTGCCCGGTTGTGATTGCCTATCGCGTGACCTGGCCCGACCAGCAATTCATTTTTGGCACCCTTGGCGATATCCGGGCCAAGGTCAAAGGCAGTGGTATCACGCGCACGGCGCTGATCATGGTGGGTGAGGTTTTCGGTCGGAAAGATTTTACCGACTCTAGACTTTATGCCGCCGATCACACGCACGTTCTGCGCCCGGCAAAAGCATGATCTGATCGGGCGGACTTCGTGTCCGCCCGTTTTTTGTACAAACCCTCTGATCAGCAAGTTTATTTTTTCGGCAGAACAGCAATTTGCTGAAAAATATGTCATTTCAACTGTGAACATCCTTGACCGCCCCCTGTCCGGCACCCTTTAATCAAAGGGAAATAAAGGGGAGAATGCATGTTCAACGAGATGAGTGTTGACGACCAAATTCGCGAACCTTATCGCGCCTTGGTTGACTGGATGGAAGCAAGCGGCCCCGAGGTTCTCGAACAAAAGCGCCTTGAAGCTGAAACGCTGTTCCGCAAGATCGGCATTACATTTGCTGTTTACGGCGAGGGCGGAGATCCCGAGCGGCTTATTCCCTTTGATCTGATTCCCCGTATCTTCACATCGCAGGAATGGCGCAAGCTTGATCGTGGCGTCAAACAGCGTGCCCGGGCGCTGAACGCGTTTCTCTATGACGTTTACCATAATGCTGAAATCATCAAGGCGGGTATCGTCCCGGCCGATCTGGTGTTTCGCAACGATGCGTTCGAACCGGCCGTAATCGGCATTGATCCGCCGCGCAATGTCTATAGCCACATTGTGGGTGTCGATATCGTGCGCACCGGTCCTGACGATTTTTATGTTCTCGAAGACAACTGCCGCACGCCATCTGGCGTGTCCTACATGCTTGAGAACCGCGAAATCATGATGCGCATGTTCCCCGATCTGTTCAAAAGCCTTCGGATTGAGCCGGTCGAAAGCTATCCGGACATGTTGCTGAAAACGCTAAAAAGCATCGCACCGCGCAAATGCGACCGCGACCCCAATATCGTCGTCCTGACGCCGGGTGCGATGAACAGTGCCTATTATGAACATTCCTTCCTTGCCGATCAGATGGGTGTCGAACTGGTCGAAGGTCAGGACCTGTTTGTTCACCAAGACCGGGTCTTTATGCGCACCACACGCGGACCAGCACAGGTGGATGTGATTTATCGCCGCATTGATGACGCCTATATCGATCCGCTGTGCTTCAGACCGGACTCGGTTCTGGGCATTCCCGGGCTAATGAATGTGTATCGCTCAGGCGGTGTTGCCATCTGCTCGGCCCCGGGTGCCGGGGTGGCCGATGACAAGGCGGTTTATACCTATGTGCCTGACATGATCCGCTTCTATCTGGGTCAGGAACCGATCCTTAATAACGTTCCGACCTGGAAATGCGGCAAGCCGGATGATCTGAAATACGTCCTCGAGCATCTGGGCGAACTGGTGGTCAAGGAAGTCCACGGGTCAGGTGGCTATGGCATGCTGGTCGGGCCGGCATCAACCAAGGAAGAACAGGCCGCCTACGCCAAACGGATCGAAGCCGATCCCGGTGATTTCATCGCCCAACCGACCCTGTCGCTTTCAGCCTGCCCGACCTTCGTTGAAAGCGGCGTTGCGCCGCGTCATGTCGATTTCCGGCCCTTCTGTCTTGTTGGCGATGACGTGCGCCTGACACCGGGCGGGTTGACTCGTGTGGCGCTGCGTGAAGGCTCACTTGTCGTGAACTCGTCGCAGGGCGGCGGGGTCAAGGACACCTGGATCATGAGCGATTAAAAGGAAAGGGTTGAGAGATGCTTAGTCGTACCGCCGAAAACCTTTTCTGGTTGTCGAGATATGTCGAACGGGCCGAAAACATGGCCCGCCTGATGGAAATGGGCTATCGCATGGCCCTGATGCCGGCTGCTGCAAGCGGCAACCGGTCGGAATGGGAGTCTGTCCTTTCTGCATCCGGATGTGCCGCGGGATATGATCCCGATGCGCCGTTGCGCCAGGAAGAGGTCGCCAATTTCCTGATCTTTAACCGCGACAACCACTCATCGATCATCAATTGCTTTGAGTATGCGCGCGCCAATGCACGCGCCATGCGTACAGCCATTACCGCAGAAATGTGGGAGGCGCTCAATAATGCGCTGATGGAACTGCGGCGCCCGTCGATGCACAATCTGGCGAAGAACGAACTGCCGGAATTCATTGACTGGGTCAAAAAGCAGGGCGCGCTGTTCCGCGGGGCCACCGATTCCACCATCTTGCGCAATGACGGTTATGACTTCATCCGTCTGGGCACCTTTATCGAACGCGCAGACAACACCGCACGACTTCTGGACGTCAAATATTATGTCCTTCTGCCGGAAACCAGCATGGTCGGCGATGGTGTCGATAACTATCAATGGACAACGGTTTTGCGTGCAGCATCTTCGCTCCGCGCATTCCACTGGGTCTATCGTGATGATTATTCACCACATCGCATCGCGCACTTCCTGATCCTTAATCCGTTCAGTCCGCGATCGCTTGCCCACTGTTCCGAACAGATTACCCAGCATCTTGAAAGGCTTGCCCGCCATTATGGTCAACGCCACAGCGTTCATCGCCAGGCGGTCGAGATGTATTCCTTGCTGACGCAAAGTGACATGGACGAGATTTTTTCAGGCGGGTTGCACGAATTCCTGACCGACTTCCAGGGACGCAACCGTATCCTGTCGCTTGCCATTGCTGACGCATATCATTTTGGGGGACAGTAAGATGCGCTTGACCGTCGAACACAAGACCCATTACCGCTATGAGTATCCGGCCTATCACGCGGTGCAGAGCCTCAAACTGACGCCCGCTGAGTTCGAAGGCCAAAAGATCCTGAGATGGTCGATCACAGCCGAAGGCTGCAACATCGGTGCAGAATTTACCGATGGCAATGGCGATATCATCAGCACCCTGACATCAAACGGCCCGGTCGAGGCGATTGAAATCGTCGTCACCGGTGAGGTCGAAACCACTGATACCGCAGGCGTTTTGCGCGGCCACAAGGAACGCGCCTTTCCGGCCGTATTCCTGCGCACGACGCCCATGACCAAATCCAGTGCCGCCATTCGCAAGCTTGCCGACAAGGTCGCAAAGAAAACCAAGGACGGTACGGTGTTGGAACTTGCGCACGGTCTTGCCGCGGCGGTCGCCGATGCCATTGAATATGCGCCGGGTACAACCCATGTGCACACAACGGCTGCCGATGCGATTGCTGATGGCAAGGGTGTTTGCCAGGATCATGCCCATGTGCTGATCTCGGCGGCACGCCATCTTGGCATTCCGGCCCGCTATGTATCGGGATATCTGTTTGCCGATCATGAAGGCAAACCGCATGAGGCATCCCATGCATGGGCGGAGTTACATCTGCCAGAGTTCGGCTGGGTCGGGTTTGATCCGGCCAACAAGTGCTGCCCGACGGATAGTTATATCCGGCTTGGATCAGGACTTGATGGTCAGGTCGCCACCCCGATCCGGGGCGTACATACTGGTGGCGGAAACGAAGATTTGGATGTAACAGTCGTCATTGCGCAGTCACAACAATAGTCGGACTACAAAAAGATGACCTACTGTGTCGGGTTGATGCTGAACGAAGGGCTGGTTTTCCTTTCGGACACGCGGACCAATGCGGGCCTTGATAACATTTCACGTTATCGCAAGATGTTCACCTGGGAAGTCCCCGGGGAACGCGCGATTGTCGCACTTTCAGCCGGCAACCTTGCCATTACCCAGGCGGTGATGAGCACCTTGCACGAGGCCATCGACGATCCCGAAACCGAGCCGGGTAACTGCATCCTGAGCGCACCAAGCATGTTCCGCGTCGCCGAACTGGTTGGCGAAGCCATGCAGAAAGTGCAGCTGAAATACCATGACACCCTTGAACAGCATCATGAAAGCAGCGCTGCGTCGATCATGATTGGCGGACAGCGTAAGGGCGGTGATCAACGCCTGTTTCTGGTCTATGCCGCGGGTAATTTCATCGAAGCCACATCCGATACGCCTTACCTTCAGATCGGCGAACACAAATACGGCAAACCGATCCTTGATCGGGTGATCACGCCCGACACACCAATTCAGGACGGGGTCAAAGCGGTATTGCTGTCGATGGATTCGACGCTTCGCTCCAACCTGTCGGTCGGTATGCCACTTGATCTGGCTGTTTTGCCTGATGACGCTTGCAAATTTTCTGAGATCCGTCGGATCGAGGCCGAGGACAGGGGCTTCCGCGCACTGTCTGACGCCTGGTCGAACGCGCTTCGCGATGCCTTTGCCGACATGCCCGACGAACATTGCGATATCGCCGCAGAATAGGCACGATAACCACGAATACCCAAAGCCGGACCCAACAAATGGTCCGGCTTTTTGTTTGTGGATGTGCCGATCTTATCGGTGGCGATGAAGCGATCCTTCAACCCGGGCCAGATGGCTGTGATGACTGTGATGGCGATGGGTCAGAAGCCGATAGACCCAAACCTTGATACAGCCCGCCACCACAAACCAGCACAGCGCATATCCCCAAACCACCAGCGCATGGTACCAGCCAATCGGTGGCACAAACCAGCCATAGACAGCCGCCAGCGTGCCAATGATCTGGGTGACCTCGGTTGCGAGAAACAGCTTCATGCTAGGATAGGGTTTTTGCCAGAAGAATCCTTTGTGCCGGGTAAGATAAATCGTCAGATGCCCCGCCACCAGAAGCTTGAGGAACACCAGTGTCTGGACTTCTTCCGGCGGCAAGTGCAGCAACGTTTCCGACACCCAAAGCAAGGCAAAGGATGATGTCACCCCGGTAGCACCCAAAAGGGATGCCATGGTGAGCGTATTACCCATGTTCCATCGCACCGGGTGTTCGGCAACCTCGGCATTGTCGTAGGCAATCATCATGATCGGGAAATCATTAAGCAACGCCAGCAACACGATCATCACCGCCGTGACCGGGTAGAAATCAAACACCAGAATTGAAATCGTCATGAACAACAAAACCCGGATCGTCTCGGAAATCCGGAAAGTGGCGTAACTGCCCATACGTTCGAAAATACGCCGCGATTCTTCAATCGCGCTGGTAATCACCGAAATGCCCGGCGCGGTCAGAACAAGGTCGGCCGCCGCCCGCGCCGCATCGGTGGCATTTGAAACAGCAATACCAATATCGGCCTGTTTCAGGGCAGGGGCATCATTCACCCCGTCACCGGTCATGCCGACAATATGGCCGCGGTCCTGAAACTGGCGGACAATCGCGTATTTATGTTCAGGAAAGACGCGGGCAAAGCCATCTGCCTGCTCGATCATTACCTGATCAAGTGCCTGATTGTTGCGATCAAACACGGCATCTGCGGGCAGGATGTTTTGCCCCAATCCAAGCTGGCCGGCGACTTCGCGGCCAATCGCCTCGTGATCGCCGGTGATCATGCGGATATCAACACCCTTGTGGCGCAGTTCCGCAATGGTTGATGCCGCGTCCTCACGCGGTGGATCAAACAGCGGCAGCAACCCCAGAAACTGCCAATTGCCGTCTTTATCGGTGCGCGCGACACCAAGCGCACGGTAACCGTGCTCTGCCATGGTTTTGATCGCATCCATCACCGCACGATAAGCGGCGACACTTTCGATATCCGATATCTCATCCTCACACAGCAAAGCCAGAACCGCCTGCGGCGCCCCCTTGGCAACCATGATGGTCTGGCCATGCTGCGTAACCTCCGCCTCGGCCCGTTTGCGTACCGGATCAAACTGCCGGAAACTGGTGATGTCATAGCCATCAAGCTTTGCGCGATTGCCAAGGATGGCAAAAACCGCACTATCAATCGGGTCGTGGCTATCGGCCTCTGATGCCAGTGCGGCGGTGCGGATCAGATCGCTTTCATCCTTGGCATCAATCAGGACCGGGGTTCCGACGGTTAAATGGTTTTGCGTCAATGTCCCGGTCTTGTCAGAACACAGGATATCCATCCCGGCCAGTTCCTCGATCGAGACAAGGCGCGATACAATCGCCTTCATCCGCGCCAGTTTTTCGGCCCCGACCGCCAGTGTCACCGAAAGAACAGCTGGCAAGGCCACCGGAATTGCCGCCACCGCCAGGATCAAGGCAAACAGCAAGGTTTCCATCAACGGATCACCACGATGCAAGGCAACCGTCATGATCAACGCAATCAGGCCCAACGTGATCAGGATCAGGAAGTTGCCAATGCGCAGAACCGCGCGCTGAAAATGCGATTGTTTGCCAGCACCTTTGACCAGACTTGCCGTCCGGCCAAGATAGGTCGCCATGCCTGTCGCGGTGACCATTGCGGTCATCTGCCCCTGCCGGGCAATGGCGCCGGAATAGACCTCATCCCCGATTTTCTTATCAATCGCTAGCGACTCACCGGTCAGGGCAGACTGATCGACACGCAAATAGTCGCCCGCCAACAGTTTGGTATCGGCGGGAATGATATCGCCAAGCTTGATGCGGATAATGTCACCCGGCACCAGTTCACGGGCCGGAAGATCCGACCAAGCACCATCGCGCAACACGCGTGCATCCGGCGCAAGGCGCTGTTTGAGCGCAGCAATGGCGTTGTCTGCCTTGAATTCTTGCCAGAACCCGACCCCGGCATTGAGCAACAGCATCACGATGATGATCGCAAAGTCCGACCAATGCTGCACAACAGCCGAAAGGATGGCGGCAACTTCGATCATCCACGGGATCGGCCCCCAAAAGAACGACAGAAGCTTTTTAAGCGCGCTGGTTTGATCATCGCGAAGGCGGTTTTCACCGAACTGTTCGGTGCGACGCCTTGCTTCGTCTGTTCCAAGTCCAGTGTTTGGATCTGTGCGAAGCAATGAGCGGTCAATTTCGGGAAAATCACGCTTGGCCGTCTGTTCCATCATGATGGTGCCCTCCGAGCCACAATTAGCGATACCGGAAACTCCAATACTTCTAGAGTATATTGCACCGCACAACATTGTTGCACATCAATCAGGTCGACAAATCAGTTGTCACAAATTATCTATAAAACATGACAAAGAGCACCACAGACACCACGGTCGCGGGCCGCATTACCCGGGCGCTGGCCGAACGGATTATTTCGGGCGAATTCGCACCGGGCATGAAACTGCGCCAGGACCACTTCGCCGAGGAATTCGGCGCAAGTCACGTTCCGGTGCGCGAGGCGTTTCGTCGGCTGGAGGCACAAGGCCTTGCGGTCAGCGAACCACGGCGTGGTGTTCGAGTTGCCAGCTTTGATGTTGCCGAGGTACGCGAAGTTGCTGAGATGCGGGCGTCCCTCGAAGTTCTGGCACTTCGCCAAGCTGCCCCGCATTTGACACCTGAAATTCTTGATGTGGCAGAGGCCCATAATCGCGCAGGCGAAAATGCCACTGATGTCCAAGGCTGGGAACAGGCCAACAGGGCGTTTCACCGTGTCATCCTGGAACCTTGTGGCATGCCTCGGTTGCTTGCGACGATTGATGATCTGCATGCCGCCAGTGCGCGATTTTTATTTTCGGGCTTTCGCATGGAATGGGAAGCCCCGACCGATCAGGACCACCGCGCGATCCTTGCCGCGCTCAGAAGCAATCAGATTGATGTTGCCGCCGCCACCCTTGCCCGGCATGTGAAATGGATCGGCAATAAATCCGGCAAAGCAGCACGCCCGCAAACCACTGCCTGACGACACTTCCCCGAAATCATATGTTCGCCATGTATGCCCGGTTTTCGACCCCAAAGGGAAGGAACGACGCACGAAAAGCGCCGATTCAGGACGACACGCACAGAAAATGCGCGTCTCAACCATCCCTATCGTACTTACGGTGCGATTTCATAGATAATATTTATAATTTAAAATCAATAATTTAGAGTGGAATGCAGTGAACTCAGCGAAGAATCACCCCTTTCCTTCGATTTTGCAGTTGATTTCAGCACTCGATCCCGGCGTAATTATCATAGAAAACGTCGTTTTATAGATAATTTTAATTCAAGGCGTGCCATAGGGGATCAGTGATTACCTGTCGTGCCGGGTGATCAGTATCGAAACGGATGCTCGAAATCACATCGCACCGTGATCCTGCTCTGCCAGAAAGGCGTTTTCGGCAAGCCTTGTCGGGTTCAACCCCCGAACCCGTGCCGCCCGCACGGGTTTAATTGGCGAAGCTCTCTATCCGTGGGGGCTTCGCCACTTTTCTTTCGTGATGTCGGGCGGGTTTTTGGCCAGCGGGGCGCCAGCAGCGCAGTGGCTTAGTTCGCCTCTGCAGTCTCGCGCGGCTGATAGATGAAGCCGTGGGCTGGATACATGCTGCCGAATGTGCCAAGCGTGTTCATCATCCGCACTTCGGACCAGTCATTGTTGGGGGATACATCAACAACCGGCTGGCGATAATGCACCTTGCCGCGGGTACGCGAATCGCTGCCCCAATTGGCATGGTTTACAAGGATCTTGCGGCTATCAAGTATGGCTGAAACCACCGCTACGTGGCCCAGTTTCAGGCGCGATGTCTTGCGAAGCGCAAGAACGGCACCGATTTGCGGGCGGTTACCGCGCTGGAAATTTTTCTGCCCAGCCTGCGCCCACCATGTCCAGGCATCTCCATAAATCTCGATACCCGATACTTCGCGGGCATAGGGCACGCATTGCAGGAACTTGTTGGTCGGGGCGAAACTGTTCAGGCGTGAGGACGGCAGATTGACGCTGGCAAGGGTCTGAACCGTGTCACTTGGCATCGGGCCGGACGCACGTGGTGCCGAATTACCAGTGCTAAAACACGCCGAAAGCAACAAACACAGTCCGACAATACCAAGCAAACGCATCTGGAAATCCCCGATCCTCTCACAATGAGCCACCATAGGTCGGCAGGCCTTAACAATCCTTTACCGCAATGCACCCGAACGCGCCAGCGCCCCGATGCGATAAAGCCGCCAAAGCCCGACACAGGCCGCACACAGGATCAAAACGCCAGAACCACGCGCCGTATACTGAATGTCACCGGCCTCTGAAATCGCGCCAAGAAGCGTCCCGCCCAGCGCCATGCCACCAAAGCTGGTCGCACTCCAGAAACTCATCACCCGACCCCGCAGGCGATTATCAACCGTCAGCTGCAAGGCCGTTTGTGATCCCACCCCGACAAGGGTCAGACCGCCCCCCGTCAGGGCGACCAACGGCACAGCAAGCTCGTACCACGGCGCAAAACCAAGGCCAGTCATGCCAATCGCGGCGGCAAACGCACCAATAATCGTGACCCTTTGATAGGCAATGGCATCTGATGAAATCCGCGACAGGATAAAGGTCGATGTCACCGCCCCAATTCCCGCACTCGATGCCAGCATGCCAAGTCCCGTAACCCCGCGGTCATAAACCGCCTCGGCAAAGACCGGCATCAGTTCAACCATGCCGGTCCCGACCAGCGAGACAAAGCAGGACAGCGCAAGGACCGATCGGATCATCGGATGATTGAGCGCATAATTTGCCCCATCGACAAGCGATGTCCAGATACGACGGCTTTTGGCATCGGGCGCGCGTTCCATGTGAATGGTCACCACCGAAATGACAAACACCATCGGAAGATAACTGATCGCGTTGATCATAAAGGCCGCCCCTGTGCCCCAGGTGGCAATCACCACCCCACCAACCGCAGGTCCGACCAGACGAGAGATATTGAAATTCATCGCCGCATAGGCGACCGCGCGGTTCATGAAGGCACGCGGTACAATCACCGGCACCAGCGACAACCGGATCGGCGTCATCGCACTGCCAAGAATCCCCATCGATCCGGCAAGTGCGACCATCCACGGTAACGTCATCATGTCGGCATAGGACAATCCCATCAAAAGAAAGGATACCGCCGCCTGCCCAAGATTAAGCAGCATGGCCGTACGCCGTAAATCGACCCGATCGGCCATCACGCCGAAAATAGGCCCAAGGAAAAACGCCGGGGCAAAATTAAGCGCGGCAATCACCCCGGTCCAGAAGGCCGATCCGGTCAAAGACCATGCCAGCCACGACATGGCGATTTTCTGAATCCACAATCCTTGTGTCGTGATGCATTGCCCGACAAGAAACAGCACAAAATTCCGATCGGAAAAAATCGATCTTTGTCCGCCATCCTGATCAGAGGTGAGCACAGAATCAGGATTGTTTTGGTCCGAGCCTTTGGATGGATCTGGGGCAGGGTCGGGAACGGGCACAAGGCCTCCAATCATGGGTGGGCGATCACAAACCGGGGTTGCGGTCATCATATGGGTGGCAGAGGATATGACCGGCCCGGATTTGATGGAAACCAGCGGGCAGACTAGCACGCCGATGTTTCATTATACGAAAGACGTGCCGTTCTGACACCAATTCGTGACAAATCGAAGATTGCACGCCTTCTAAAACCGGGGATTGCAACACATATCTATCTTAACCGACACGTTATAAAAAACTGATAGAATCGTCCAAGAAACCAACGCCTTATACTGGGTTAGACCTCCGGCCGGGATATTTCCACGCATGGTTCAGACATTCCGCGATATCGAACGTGAAAAGTTCGCCATCAATCCGAAGACCTGCGAATGGACCCTTCGCGCGATGACCGCTTTGCGGGCCAATATCGATATCAACATCAAGATGCACGGGCCGCGCGACCATTTGTCGCAGGGCGACATTTTCATGTTCAATCACTTCGCCCGGTTTGAAACCTTTATCCCGCAATACCTGATCGCGCTCGAAACCGGGGTCTATTGCCGGTCGATCGCATCGGGCGAGTTTTTTGTCCAGGACAATACCTTTTCACGCTATCTCCGGGCGCTTGGCGGGGTTCCCAATAACTATGAACGCCTGTTGCCGTTTCTGGCCGAGGAAGTCCTGCGTGGTGGCAAGGTCGTTGTCTTTCCCGAGGGCGGCATGGTCAAGGATCGCCGGGTTCTGACCGACATACGGCCACACCCCAAACGCCCTGATTACAGCGTCTATTCCAGATCGGCAGATACCAGACGCGCCCACCATACCGGTGCGGCCTTGCTTGGGCTTTGCATTGATGGCTTCAAGATCGGCCTATCAACCCTGATTGATCGGGGCAAAACCGACGAACTCAGCCGTTGGGCCGACCTTCTGGAACGCAGTGAAGATGACCTGAGCACAAGCCTTGCCAAGCCAACCTTGATGTTTCCGGCCAACATTACCTTCCATCCGCTGCGCGTTGATCAGAACCTTCTGGCACGCGCAGCTGACATGTTTACCGGCGGTCTCAGCCCCAAAATGGCCGAGGAAATGATCATCGAAGGCAACCTGATGTTCAAGAAGACCGATATGGACATCCGGTTGGGCGATCCGGTCAATCCGCGCGATCAGTTTAATTGGCTGGACCGCAGGCTGCTTGCCAAGCGGGTTGAGCAGGCCACCTGCATTGATGATCTGTTCAAGCCGGCCAAGACCCTTGAAAAGATCACCGAACGCGTCCCGCAATTTGCCATCACCCGACATATCAAGCCGCTGCGCGATCATTGCATGTCGGTGATGTATTCCAATCTGACGATCAATGTCAGCCACCTGGCATCGCGCCTGATCATGATGTGGCTTGAGGATGGCGTAACCGAAGTTGATATAAGCCACTTTGACAGAACACTTTATCTGGCGATCAAGAATATCCAGCAGGCCGAAAACGTCCATTTGCATCGCGGCATGCGCAATCCCGCCGACTATGTCGGTATCTTTGAGCTCAATTGTCCGCAAATCCGCTTCTTTATCGATAGTGCGGTTCAGCTTGGCCTGATTGAACGTCGCGATCAGAAATATTGCTTCCTGCCAAAATTACAGGCCGAGGCGACGTTTGATCAGATCCGCATGGACAACCCGATCATGGTCTATGCCAACGAAATGGCCCCGATCCATGCCGCTTGGCAGGCCCTTGAACGCGCGCGGATCGAGGTCGACCACCTAAGCCCCACCGACATCGCCCATCGCCGTTTTGATGATGAAATTCTGGCTTGGCAGTGGAACCACACCAAGTTCCAGAAACCGAAATATGACGCAATCAACGCCCAGGAAACCGCAACGGCTGACAGCCGCCCCTATTTGCTGCTGCCCAACGGACAAAAGCAGTTTGCCTGTGGCGTATTGCTTGTGCATGGCTTTTTGGCATCCCCGGCGGAGCTTCGCGAACTGGGCGAAAAATTTGCTGCCATGGGTCATGCGGTGATGGGGGTTCGTCTTGCCGGGCACGGCACATCACCCCATGAGTTGCAAAAACGCAAATGGACCGATTGGCTGGCATCCGTGCGCCGTGGCTATGAAATCCTGGCCCCGTTTTGCGATCAGGTGATCATTGTCGGATTTTCAACCGGAGGCGCCCTGTCGGCCATTCATGCCGCTGATCATCCTGAAAAACTGCGGGCACTTGTCCTTGCCGGAACGCCGCTTAAATTCCGTAACCGCAATCTGATGTTTGTGCCACTGCTTTATGGTGCGAACAAACTGATGGGATGGATGCCATCCGCGCAGGAACTGCTCAGTTTCCGGCCCAACGAATCTGAGCATCCCGAAATCAATTATCGCAACATTCCGATCGGCGGATTGCATCAGTTGCGCCAGACCGTGGCCGAGATGCAGCGGCGCCTGCCGGATCTCGATTGCCCAACCCTGATCCTGCAGGGTGATGGCGACAAGGTCGTCGATCCGGCCAGCGCAACCATGATCCGGCGTCTGGCAACCAATGCCAGCGACATTAACGTCCAGATGCTGAAATCCGATCGTCACGGCATTGTTAACGAAGACATCGACGGCGCACATGACCGGATTATCGCCTTTGTGCAAAGCCACTGCGACCTGCAGGACGCTCATACAGAAGCCATCCCCGCAGAGTGATACTGCGCTCTGTTTTTCTTGACGAAAAATCTGACGTATCATAGTTTGGATCCATGGATACAAACTTGATCACAACGGCACTTCGCGAAGAGATCGAAGCTGGTAGCTTGCCCCCCGGCACGGTGCTTAAGCAGGAAAATCTCGCCGCGCGCTTTGGCGTAAGTCGCCAGCCGATTCGCCACGCCCTGGAACGGCTTCACGAATCCGGTTTGCTCGAAAAACGCCCGGATAGAAGTCTTGCCGTCACTGGACTGCGCAGCAAAGACGTGCAGGAGCTTTGTCAGATTCGCATTTCGCTTGAGGTCAGCGCACTTGAGCTGTCTGCACCTAACCTCAGCCCATCAGCACTGCGTAAGGCGCGTCGCCTGAACGAAGATCTGTTTGAAGAAGAAGATCGCGACATGCTGGCAGCGCTTGATCAGGAATTCCATACAACCCTGTACGGCGCATGCGGCAATCAAAGGCTGCTGTCGATGATCGATGGATTTCGTGGAGAGGCCAAACGTGCCTACGCCCTGCAGCCCAAGGGGTCACGACCGCGAAGCGCGTTCTATGAAGAACATCAAAAGATCCTCGCCGCGCTTGAGGCCGGGGACATTGCGACCGCGCGCAAGGTTTTGACCACCCATATCGGCGTCACCGCCGGAACACTGATCCCGATTGATCAGTCCTGAAGTTCAAGGAGCCCCACCATGAGCAGTTTTGGCGCAGAAGTGATCTGGAAGCGCAAGGAAAGCGAAGTTTTCACCGATCGCCGATATTCGCGTGGTCATGTCTGGCGCTTTGATGGCGGGGTCGAAGTCCCGGCATCCTCATCCCCGCATGTGGTACCCCTGCCGTATTCGTTGGCAGAAAATGTCGACCCGGAAGAAGCCTTTGTTGCAGCCCTTTCAAGCTGCCACATGCTGTTTTTCCTGCATTTCGCATCCGATGCGGGGCTTTTGATTGACGCCTATGTCGATGACGCCACCGGCATCATGGAAACGGTCTATGGCAAGACCATGATCACAAAGGTCACCCTAAAGCCAAAGGTCACCTATGGTGGCACTGCCCCTGATGTTGCGCTTGAGGATGAGCTGCATCACCGCGCCCACGAAGCTTGTTTTTTGGCCAATTCGGTCAAAACCGAAGTCGTGACCGAGCCGGTCCGGTAAAACCCAATTTTTTTAGCAGCCTAGGCTTCCAACGGTTTTTGCGCGCAGATGGCATAGCGATGCTGTGCGCCGCGCTCCAGGCCCTTGGCGAAGCTGATGTGTTTTTTCTGCGCGCTGTGAATGCGTTTCAGATCGAAATCCACCGCAATCGGATCGAACCCGGTTTGGCGCAGCATGGCCTCAACAGCATCTGCCCGCGCCCCGTTTGAAAAATGCACGCGGGCCAGAATATCTTGATGGGTCTGCATCTGCGGGATCGCCTCGACCGGTTTGCGCAGACCCAGACTTTCAAGAAAGCCTGCCATTGCCTTGTTGAATTTCGTCGCCCAGGTCGGGGAGACAAAGTCACCATCAACCACCAGAAGCTTCCCACCGGGTTTAAGAACCCGGAACCATTCGGCAAAGGATGCTGCCGGATCAACCAGCGTCCAGACCAGATGACGGGTGACGATCACGTCATAGCTGTTGTCTGCTTCAAGGGTATTCTCGGCATCGCCCAGCAGGAACGTGATTTTTGATCCGCGTTGCCTTGATTTGGCGCGCGCCTTTTCAAGCATCGCCTCCGACCAGTCCATGCCGGTCACGTTAAATCCAAGATCATGCATCAGATGGCTGATAACCCCGGTGCCGCTTGCCAGATCAAGCGCCTTGCGCCCGTCGCCCTTGCCGAAATGACGTTCAAACAAGGTATGCCACGCACTGCGTTCGGCTTCTGAGAAAATCTCGTGGCCGGGCTGCTCGTCAAATGTGGCTGCACGCATTGACCAATATTCCTTGATCTCTTCGCGCAGGTTGAAGTTGCTGGCCTGGTTCATGGTCTTGATGCTCTCTTGGCGGAATACCCGGATTTCTGCGGGCTAGTTAATCTCACAACGATAATTGCGCAATCATAAAAACAAATGATTTGCATTATCATTGCGAAAAAGATTGATTTTCATTCTCAATAACTGATAAATCGCTCGACAGGCAATCCTAATCTGAGGGAACGGGAATGAAATTTTTGGGTGTATTTGCTGCTCTGACCATGCTGGTCACGGGCACCGCACAGGCAGCAGAATCGGTCACGGTGACCGACGTTACCGGACGTGAAGTTACAGTCGAAGTACCAGTTCAGAAGGTCATTCTGGGCGAAGGTCGCCTGATCTATGGTCTGGCGACACTCGACAGTGAAGACCCGTTCCAGCGCGTTGTCGGCTGGCGCGATGACCTTAAAAAGGCTGATCCGCAGACCTACGACATCTATGCTGCGAAATACCCGCGCATTGACGACATTCCGACCTTTGGCGGTATTAAAGACGGCACGTTTGACATCGAACAGGCCATCTCGGTCAATCCGGACGTCGTGATCATGAACCTTGAAGCCAAGGCTGCGACCGAAGACGGCGGTTTTGACGAAAAACTGGCTGCTGTTGGCATTCCGCTGGTCTATATCGACTTCCGCGAAGCGCCGATGAAAAACACCGATACCAGCATGAAGATCCTTGGCCAACTGACCGGCAAGGAAGATCGTGCGGCCGAATTCATCAAATTCCGTTCTGACAGCATCAAGAACGTGACCGATCGCATTGCCAAGGCAAATCCGGAAAAACCGCAAGTCTTCATTGAACGTGCTGCGGGTTATTCCGATGAATGCTGCATGTCGTTTGGCAACGAGAACTTCGGCACCATGGTCGAAATGGCTGGCGGCGTGAACATCGCAGCATCCATCATTCCGGGCACCTTTGGCACGATCAACCCGGAACAGGTTGTGGCCTCCAACCCCGATCAGTTCGTTGGCACCGGTGCCAGCTGGGAAGCCTATTCCCCGGGTGGCGCATGGGTCGGTCTTGGCCCGGATGCCGATATGGTTGAAGCACGCCGCAAACTGGTTGGCTTGATGGAACGCCCGGCCTTCACCGGCATCAAGGCGGTCGAGAACGGCGAAATTCATGCTGTCTGGCACCAGTTCTATAACAGCCCGTACCAGTTCGTGGTGATCGAACAGATGGCAAAATGGTTCCACCCGGACCTGTTTGCCGATATCGATCCGGAAGCAACCTTCAAGGAACTGCACGAACGCTTCCTGCCGCTGGATTACCAGCCGGGCTACTTCATCTCGATCAGCGATACAGCCACAAACTAATGACGACCAACCAACTCAGTATCGAAGCCGGGAGCGTGCATTACAAGGCACGCTCCCTGCGTCGTTTCATGCTCCTGCTTGCAATGGCGGGCGCATTGTTTCTTTCATTTGCCATCGATCTGGCAACGGGCCCGGCGAACTATCCGTTATCAGACGTGATCGCCACCCTGCTTGATCCTTCGTCGGCGACTGATCAGTTACGCGTGGTGATCTGGGATATCCGCATGCCGGTCGCCCTCATGGCGCTGACCGTGGGCGCGGCGCTGTCGACCGCTGGCGCACAAATGCAGACCATCCTTGCCAACCCGCTGGCAAGCCCGTTTACGTTGGGCATTTCGGCCGCCGCCGGGTTTGGCGCGGCGCTGGCGCTTGTGCTGGGGGTCGCACTTCTGCCGGCCTTTGTCGAATTCATCATTCCGCTCAACGCCTTCATCATGGCGATGGGCACCGCCCTGATCATTCATTTCTTCAGCCGCATGCGTGGCGTGACGGTTGAAACCATCGTGTTGCTTGGCATTGCACTGGTCTTTACCTTCAATGCGCTTCTGGCCCTTTTGCAGTATCTGGCAAGTGAACAGGCCCTTGCGGCCGTTGTGTTCTGGACGATGGGGTCACTGGTCAAGGCAACCTGGACCAAGGTGGCGGTCACCGCCATCGCGGTCGTTATCGCCATTCCGCTGTTTGCCCGTCAGGCATGGGCACTGACCGCCCTTCGTCTGGGTGATGCCAAGGCGGAAAGCTTTGGGGTGAATGTGCAGGGGCTTCGTCTGCGCACCATGCTGATTGTCAGCCTTCTGGCCGCCATTCCGGTTTCCTTTGTCGGCACCATCGGCTTCATCGGCCTTGTCGGGCCACATATTGCCCGCATGCTGGTGGGTGAAGATCAGCGCTTCTTCCTGCCGGCATCGATCCTGTGTGGTGCCCTGATCCTGTCGGCAACGTCCGTGTTGTCAAAGCTGCTGATCCCGGGCGCCATCCTGCCCATCGGGGTGATTACCGCCCTTGTCGGTGTACCCTTCTTCTTCTCGCTGATTTTCGCAAGTCGGAGGAAATCATGGTAACGCTGCGTCTCGAAAATATCGGAACCCGTTATGGCAAGGTGCAGGTGGTATCTGACGTTACCACCCCAACAATTCAGCCAGGCACTGTCACTGCCGTGATCGGTCCGAATGCGGCCGGCAAATCCAGCCTGTTTCGCCGGGTGGCCGGCCTTGCAAAGGGCGATAGTATTGTTGACCTCGGATCACACCGCAAGGAACGCAATACGATTTGTTATATGCCCCAGGATACCGGCTCAACCGCGGTGCTGTCGGTCTATGAATCGATCATTCTGGCCGCCAAGCAGGGATCAAGCCTGCGCGTGCGGGCAGATGAACTGGCACGGATTGACGATATTCTGGCCGCCCTTCGTATTGGCGATCTCGCGGCGCGTAACTTGGGCGAACTCAGCGGCGGGCAACGCCAGCTGGTCGCGATTGCCCAGACCCTGGTGCGTGATCCGAAAATCCTTTTGATGGATGAACCGACATCAGCACTTGATCTGCATCGCCAGATGGAAGTCCTGTCCTTTATGCGTGATGTCGCCAAGGGCCAGAACATCATCGTCCTGATCGCCATTCACGACCTCAACCACGCCCTGCAATATTGTGATCAGGCCATGGCCATTCGCAATGGCAAAATGGTCGCGTTCGGTCCGTGTTCTGATGTCATCGACAGTGACCTTCTGCGCGATGTCTATCAGGTCGATGGGCATGTCGAACTCAATTCGCTTGGCCATCCGCATATCGTCCTGCGCGGCCCGAGTGATGAAACCAACAGTCGGCACAATACGGCCACGGCCCGCAAGACCCTGACGGAGGTCGCACAAGCTGCACAATAGAAAGGCGCGCCTTTCCTTGTGATTAAAAACTTTGCATTTGAGGCATTTTCTGGTTCCATGGACAAATGATGATCATGCATCGCAACAGCGTCATGTTTGGCGCTGTTTTCCTTTGCGGACAGGGGCAAAAATCTCTGGCGATGTCTTTCATGCTTCAGGAGGCAGAACTTGCACACCGGCGCGCCATTCAGTTTTGAACGCTTTACCTTTCCCGACCTGAAAACCCTGTTGGCAAAGGCAAGCCCGCTTCGGTCCGGCGATTTGCTGGCGGGGCTTGCGGCAAGCTCGGATGAAGAACGGGTGGCGGCGCGCTTTGCGCTGGCCGATGTGCCACTCAAACAGTTTCTGAGCGAGGCACTGGTCCCTTACGAGGATGACGACGTCACGCGCATGATTATTGATGATCATGATGCAGATGCCTTTGCACCGGTATCCTCGATGACCGTTGGTGATTTTCGCAACTGGCTTCTGACCGACGATGCAACCCCCGAAGCACTTAAACATCTGGCCCCCGGGCTGACGCCGGAAATGGTCGCGGCGGTATCAAAACTGATGCGCAATCAGGACCTGATCGCGGTTGCCAAAAAATGCCATGTGGTCACGGCCTTTCGCAATACGATCGGCCTGCCCGGCCATCTATCAGTCCGTCTGCAACCCAATCATCCGACCGATGATCCAGCCGGTGTTGCGGCCTCGATCCTTGACGGTCTGATGCATGGCAGCGGCGATGCGGTGATTGGCATCAACCCGGCCACCGACAGCCCCGAAGCCATGATCGAGCTTCTCAAACTGATTGACGAAGTTCGCGAACGGATCGACATCCCGACCCAGTCCTGCGTTTTGGCCCATGTCACCACGGCAATTGATGTGATGGCGCGCAATGCCCCGGTTGATCTGGTCTTCCAATCCATCGCCGGCACGCAAAAGGCCAATGAAAGCTTTGGCATCACCCAGGCCATGCTGGCCGAGGCCGAAGACGCCGCCAAGGGGCTTAAGCGCGGCACAGTCGGCCACAATGTCATGTATTTTGAAACCGGGCAGGGGGCTGCGCTTTCGGCAGATGCCCACGAAGGCATTGATCAGCAAACTGTCGAGGCCCGTGCCTATGCTGTCGCGCGCAAATATTCGCCGCTTCTCGTCAATACGGTGGTCGGCTTCATCGGTCCGGAATATCTGTTTGATGGCAAGCAAATCACCCGTGCCGGGCTCGAGGACCATTTCTGTGGCAAGTTGCTTGGCGTACCGATGGGGTGTGATGTTTGCTATACCAACCATGCCGAGGCCGATCAGGATGACATGGACAACCTGCTGACCCTGCTGGGAGTTGCTGGCTGTAACTTCGTCATTGGCGTCCCGGGCGCGGATGACATCATGCTCAATTACCAAAGCACAAGCTTCCATGATGCGATGTATCTGCGTTCTGTGCTGGGTCTGCAACCGGCCCCTGAATTTGCCGCCTGGCTGCGCAAGATGGAAATCCTTGATCAGCATGGTCGCACCCGCCCACAACTTGACGGGCAGGCAGCGCAAAACCTTCTGGCATGGTCGGGGGCCGCTTAAATGAGCAATCTGACCAACAAGAAAATCCCGAGCGGCCTTGATCCCTGGAACACGCTTCGTGCCCACACAGATGCCCGTATCGGCCTTGGCCGGGTCGGCGACGGGTTGCCGACCGAAAGGTTGCTTGAATTCCAGATGGCACATGCACGCGCCCGGGATTCGGTGCATATGGCCTTTGAACCCAACTCCGTGCGCGACCAGCTTGATGGGCTTGATCACAGGATCCTTGATGTCCATTCGGCCGCACCGGATCGACCGACCTATTTGCAGCGACCCGATCTTGGCCGATTGCTGGACGAAGACTCTGTTACAGCACTTGGCAAGCATGCCGGGGACTATGACGTTGCGTTCATTCTGGCCGATGGCTTGTCTGCCCGCGCGACCCATGACCATGCAGCCAATACCTTAAAGCTGATCCTTGATCACTTGGGGGAAAGCTGGTCGGTCGCCCCGATCACACTGGCCACCCAGTCACGTGTCGGACTGGGCGATGAAATTGGTGCAGCACTGGGCACCAAGCTGACCGTGATGCTGATCGGCGAACGCCCGGGGCTTTCGAGTGCGGATTCGCTTGGCTGCTATCTGACCTGGGGGCCAAGGCGCGGACGGTCGAACGCAGATCGCAACTGTGTTTCCAACATTCGCCCGGCGGGATTAAACCCGGAAAAGGCCGCGAAAAAGATCGCTTATCTGATGGTCGAATCGCGCAAGATGGGTCTGTCGGGTGTGGCGCTTAAGGACAACTCATCCAATCCCGAGCTGATTGAAGGCTAGGCACGCGGGGCGGCGGGGCGCTAAGACAGGCCCCTTGTTTGCCATCAGCCCTTAAGCGCCTCAAGACCGTCTGCCACCATCACCGGATCAAATTCCGTGATGTGGTAATCGGCCAGGTCATGTTGATGGAACGGATCGCGGGTCAGTTCATCTTCCAGTGCAGCACGATCCCCCTTGGCAAGGATAACCCCGCCATCGCGCGGTATCTTGCGCCCGGATGCCAGAAACATGCCCTTGGCATAGGCCTGCTTTAGCCACGCGATATGGTCGTCAATATGCGCATTGACCTGTTCAAGCGGAACCTTGTAGTTCAGCGAGACAACAAACATTGCTGATTTTCCCTGTTAGAGTCTAAGGGTTTGGGTTGCGCACAATCCGGCGTTTCGACGCTGATCACAAATCACATTTTGGGGATCAAGCAGCTTTATGCACCGTCCGTTTTGCTCCCCATCCGGGTAAGAAGACGTTCGATACGATCTGCATGGGCGGCTTCCACGCGGGCCAGGCTTTCAAACCATGCAGCGATATCTTCTAAGCCCTCTTCGCGCGCAATACGGGCCATTTCCGGATAGGCCGTTTCGGCCTCGTCCTTTTCCTGTGCGATGGCCGCTTCAAGGTTCAGGCGGGTGGTGCCCAGTTCTTTGCCAGTCAACGGATCGCCAGCCGTTTCAAGAAATTCCAGATGGCCGAATGCATGGCCGGTTTCGGCCTCGGCCGCCGTGCGAAACAGTTCTGCTGCCTCGGTATAGCCTTCGATGTCGGCCTGCTGGGCAAAGTAAAGATAACGACGATTGGTTTGTGCCTCGGCGGCAAAGGCCGCGCGCAGGTTTGCCTCGGTACGTGTTCCCTTAAGCGCCATGTGCGCTGTTCCTTGTTATTGTTCGCCCAATACAGCGTTGTTGTATGAGCCAAAGTCGCAAAAATTAAGGCGGCAAAACCAAGTGGTCTTGCCGCCCTTTATGTGTCGTGAAATCCGCCACCGTCAAGCAGAGCAGGGGCAATTGCACTGATCAGGTGTCAGATTTCATCTGCCTGTCACCTGCGCAAGGCTTGCGCAAATAACGGCCGCGCGATGTCTTAGGCTGCGTCCTTCGCCGCCTGGTTGCGACGCAGTCGGAATACCAGATCAACCGATGCCAGTTCCGTGCCGTTGGGCATGTTCGGAATGTTGGCGATCTTGACGTCACCTGCCGGAATGTCGGACAGCATGCCGTCTTCTTCGCAATAGAAATGGTAATGCGGTTCGGTGTTGGTATCGAAATAGGACCGACCCGAATCAATCACGATTTCATTGAGAAGGCGCGCATCGGTGAACTGGTGCAGGGTGTTGTAAACCGTTGCCAGCGATACCTTGATATTGTTGCTCATGGCTTCGGAATGCAGCTGTTCTGCTGTGACATGACGATGGCCGTCATCAAACAGCAAACGTGCCAGTGCCAGACGCTGACGCGTCGGACGCAGATTGGCATCCTTGAGCCGGTTAAGCGCGTTGGTATATGGACGCGATGTATGTCCCATAGCTTTGCCCCTTTGTCGTGGTCGGGCCAAAATCATAATGGCCCTAATGAATGCTGGGGACAGACTAAAGAACCCGGACGCGTTGTTCTTTGATTTTGATCAACTATAATCGCGGGATGAAATACTGCGAAAAACAAACAAAAAGGGCCGGTAAAAACCGGCCCTTTTTTATTTGGTCTGACGTCAGGATCAATCGCCCGTCATGATGCGGTCGACCAGTTCCTTCACAGTCGGAATATTGCCGTTGGCGTAGAACGGGTCTTCGCCAAACTTGTAGGCATTGTGACCGGCAAACATCAGTTCATTTTCGACTTTGGCGCCATGGGCAATGCTCTGGAGCGTCTTCTGGATACAGAAGGAACGCGGGTCAGCACGTTTGCCAGTGGTGCCTTCATGCTGTTCCCAGTTGGAGAACTGGCACTGTGACAGGCACCCCATGCAGTCGATCTGGTCTTTCTTGATCGTCAGTGCGCTTTCCGGGGTGACAAACACCATGGTGTCATCCGGGGTCGGCATGCCTTCGGTATAGCCAGCTTCAAGCCAAGCCTTGACCTTGTCGGCATCGTCTTCACGCACATAGATCGGACGACCACGACGGCCCAGCGGAATACCGACATGCAGATCCGCCTCGGCGGTACGTGAATAGCGTACCTGACGATCAGAACGCTGATGCAGATCTTCAAGGAACGCATTGCGCACAGCCGAGCTATAGAAACCAGTCGGGCTGAATTTATGCAGCGACACGTCACCATTCTTAAGACTGGTCAGGCGCTGTTTCCATTCGTCGGAAATCTCGCTTTCCTGTGTCAGAAGCGGACGAGTCCCGAACTGGAAGGCCACCGGGGCCACTTCGGGATTGTCGATCCAGTCTTCGAAATCACGCAGGAACCAGACACCGCCTGCCATGATGATCGGAACATCATTCAGACCAACGGAGTTCATGAATTCACGAAGGGCTGCAACACGCGGGAACGGATCCTCGGGCACAAGCGGATCTTCGGAATTCGACAGACCATTATGACCACCAGCGCGCCACGGATCTTCGTAAACCACGCCACCCAGCCATTCCGGGGTCTTTTTATAGGCCCGCAGCCACAATGCGCGGAAAGCACGGGCTGACGAGACAATCGGATAATAGTGAACGCCGTATTGCGCAGAAATCTGAGCAATCTTGTAGGGCATGCCGGCACCACAGGTTACCCCGTGGATCAGGCCTTTGGCACCTTCAAGAACGCCGTGAAGGATCGGTTCGGCACCGCCCATTTCCCACAATACGTTCATGTGCAGACGGCCTTCGCCGTTCCGCATTTCATGTGCGATCTGTGCTTGTGCAATACCACCACGAATGCCGTAGGCAATCAGTTCCTGATGGCGGTCACTGCGGGTTTTTCCTGCATATTCGATCGGGACCAGATTGCCGTTCTCATCATAAGAATCGGCATTCACAGCGGAAAAAGTCCCGATACCACCGGCAGCAGCCCATGCGCCGGAACTTTTACCCGTCGATACAGCAACGCCTTTGCCACCTTCGATAACTGGCAAGACTTCTTTACCCGACATGACGAGCGGTTTAAGGGCTTTCAAATTCGTCTCTCCCATTCGGCCTTTGCCCGCGATGCTATGGCATCGCGCAGAGTGCCGGACGACGTCGCG
This sequence comes from Thalassospira sp. CH_XMU1458, assembly GCF_037027205.1. Lineage (NCBI taxonomy): Bacteria > Pseudomonadati > Pseudomonadota > Alphaproteobacteria > Rhodospirillales > Thalassospiraceae > Thalassospira > Thalassospira sp. CH_XMU1458. The sequence continues at coordinate 278,092 of NZ_JAYMDW010000001.1, forward strand.
TTTTTATCGTCGTCCGGCATCCCGTTTGCTTTATTCGGCGTCGCCTGCGTCGAGGTCGGCACCGGTTTCCTGGTCAACACGTTTCATCGACAGTTTGATTTTGCCGCGATCATCGAAACCGATGACTTTGACCTTAACCTGGTCGCCTTCTTTCACGATGTCCGAAACCTGTTTGACACGCTCAGGTGCCAGTTCGGAAATGTGAACCAGACCGTCACGCGCACCAAAGAAGTTCACGAATGCGCCGAAATCGACAGCCTTAACGACCTTACCATCATAGATATGATTCAATTCAGGTTCCGCAACGATGGATTTGATCCAATCCACGGCCTGCTTGCCTTTTGCACCGTCGGTATGTGCGACAGTGATCGAACCATCATCTTCAATATCAACCTTTGCACCGGTCTCTTCGCAGATTTCGCGAATGACCTTACCGCCCGAACCGATGACATCACGAATTTTGTCTTTCGGGATCGAGAACTGGGTGATGGTCGGGGCGTTACCCGAAACTTCACCACGTGCTTCCGGAAGGGCTTTGGCCATTTCACCAAGAATGTGCAGACGACCATCGCGGGCCTGCTTCAGGGCGATCTGCATGATGTCCGGGGTTACCGAGGTGATCTTGATGTCCATCTGCAGCGAGGTAATGCCGTTTTCGGTACCAGCAACCTTGAAGTCCATGTCACCAAGGTGATCTTCATCACCCATGATGTCGGACAGAACTGCGAAATCTTCGGCTTCCTTGATCAGGCCCATGGCGATACCCGCAACCGGGCGTGCCAGCGGAACACCGGCATCCATCATCGCAAGCGAGCTTGCGCAAACGGTTGCCATCGAGGAAGAACCGTTTGATTCGGTGACTTCGGAAACGATACGGGTGGTGTACGGGAAGGCATCCTTGCCCGGCATCAGCGGGTGCAGGGCACGCCATGCCAGTTTACCGTGACCGATTTCACGACGGCCCGGCGAACCCATGCGGCCAGCTTCACCAACCGAGTAGGGCGGGAAGTTGTAATGCAGCATGAAGCTTTCACGGTATTCACCGTCCAGCGCGTCAACGATCTGCTCGTCCTGACCGGTACCAAGGGTAACAACAGCCAGTGCCTGGGTTTCACCACGGGTGAAGATCGAGGAGCCGTGCGAACGCGGCAGAACCGAAACTTCGCCCATGATCGGACGAACGTCGGCACCGGTACGACCATCGATACGCTTGCCGGTTTTCAGGATCGCACCGCGAACGATGTCTTTTTCCAGATCCTTGATGATCGAGGAAACTTTGCCTTTCAGCGCATCGGGAACTTCGTCGCCAAGTTTCTCGACGATGTCTGCCTTGGCAGCAGAAACAGCAGCCGAACGCTCCTGTTTGACAACATGTGCATAAGCAGCGGTCAGGCTTTCGGTGCCCAGCGCAGCAACTTTTTCGACCAGTGCGTCGTAGCCTTCCGGAAGTTCTGCAACGTCACGCGGCTCTTTGGCTGCTTCTTCGGCCAGATCAATGATCAGGTCGAGAACGCCCTGGAACTGTTCGTGACCGAACTTCACGGCGCCAAGCATGATTTCTTCGGACAGCTCGGATGCTTCGGATTCAACCATCATCACGCCATCACGGGTACCGGCAACAACCAGATCCAGATCGCTTTCCTTGACCGCTTCGGTCGACGGGTTGAGCAGGTATTCACCATCCTTGTAACCAACGCGGGCAGCGCCGATCGGGCCGAGGAACGGCAGACCGGAAATGGTCAGGGCCGCCGAGGTACCGATCATGGCAACCACGTCCGGATCGTTTTCCATATCGTGCGACAGAACGGTACAAACGATCTGGGTGTCGTTGCGGTACTGCGGGTGGAACAACGGACGGATCGGACGGTCGATCAGACGCGAGACAAGGGTTTCTTTCTCAGACGGGCGGCCTTCACGTTTGAAGAAGCCACCCGGGATTTTGCCAGCGGCAAATGCTTTTTCCTGGTAGTTAACCGTCAGCGGGAAAAAGTCGACATCCGGGCGCGGCTGTTTGGCGCCAACAGCAGTACACAGGACAACGGTTTCACCGTAGGTAACCTTGACGGCACCATCTGCCTGACGGGCGATTTTACCGGTTTCGAGAACCAGTTTGGCATTGCCCCACTGCATTTCCTTACGGACGACATTAAACATTATTTTCTCTTCCTCTTACAAACCTCTGGCGGACCCGAAAGTGTACACGAGTTCCGAACACATTACTCATGAGGCTTACATGACAGCGCCATGAGTAATGGGTCCGGCGTAAGCATCGGGTCGGCCCATCCGACCCTGCTTCTCGTGTTCCGATCCGCCGGAACAATAAAAAAAACGACGGCGGAGGTCACCCTCCGCCGCAGTTCGATATCAGCGGCGAATACCGAGGCGTTCAATGACGCTCTCGTAACGCGACTGGTCTTTGCGCTGCAGGTACTTCAGCAGACGACGACGCTGACCAACCATCATGAGAAGACCACGACGGCTGTGGAAGTCGTGGTTATGTTCTTTCATGTGCTCGGTGAGGTTCTTGATCCGTTCAGTCAGGATAGCAACCTGGACTTCGGGGGAACCGGTGTCACCGTCTTTCTGACCGTATTCCTTGATCAGCTCAGCTTTGCGTTCAGCAGTAATCGACATCAGGCATCCTTTCGCCTTTAGAGATTAAAAACACGCACAGGTCGAATTTCGCCACCAGTGATCTCAGCCAACGCAACAGCGCGGTCATGGAGCATGGCACAGACGATTTCGTCCTGCACGACGGGGTTTTCAAGGGCATTGCGCTTTGCCACCGGCAACAGCCCGACAGGCTGGCCAGAGGAAAGGCGTTGCGCCTCGACTTCGGTCAGGGCCAGCGCCGGGATGTCGTCCAGCGCGGTCTCAACCGGAAGCAGTTTCTTCATCACCTCGTCCGGGTCCATATCCAGCAGTTCCTGCAGGGGAATGGCGTTCCCTTCCGAAAACGGCCCCGCCGAAGTCCGGCGAAGCGCGGCGATATAGCCCACAGTGCCTAGGCGCAGCGCGATATCGCGCGCCAAAGATCGCATATACGCGCCCTTGCCTGACACAACGTCAAACACGGCGTGATCGCGATCTGGCATGTCGACCAGTCGAAGATCCTTGATCAGAATCGGACGTGGCTGCAACACCACATCTTCATCGCGGCGCGCAAGGTCATAGGCACGCTTGCCATTGACCTTGATCGCCGAAAACTTTGGCGGCACCTGCTGGATTTCACCGATGAATTCACCCAGCACAGCCTTGATTTCGTCTTCCGTCGGACGATGGTCGGAGGTTTCAATAACCTCGCCTTCGGCATCGTCCGTACTGCGCGCTTCGCCGAATTTCAACGTTACGCGATAACTTTTGCTGCCATCCATGACATATGCAACCGTTTTGGTTGCTTCGCCAAAGGCAATTGGCAGAACGCCAGACGCCAGCGGGTCAAGTGTCCCGCCATGTCCGGCCTTGTTGGCATCAAGCAGACGACGCACCTGATTGACCACGGTTGATGACGTGATCTCCAGGGGCTTGTCCACCGCCAGCCAGCCATTAATGCTTTTACCGCGACGGCGACGCGCCATCAGTCGTCCTCATCTTCCGGGTCGCCCGACCGGTCATCCACAAGATCCTGCGCAACATGCGGGTCGCGCAGCAGGGCACCAATATGGTCAGCGACATCAAAACTCTTGTCTTCGACAAATCGCAATGCAGGCACATATTTCATGTGCACCGTGTTGGCCACATGACTGCGCAGGTGACCTTTCTGACGCATCAACGCCTTCATCGACGTTTCTGCCTCTCCGCCGCCAAGCGGGGTGAAAGATACCATGGCATTGCGCATATCCGGTGAAAGATTGACACCCGTAATGGTTACCGGGCGCCGTGTCAGATCCGGATCGTAAATGTCTCCACGCTCCAATGCCTGCGACAGCGCCTGGCGGATTTCTTCCGCCACGCGGAGCTGTCGCTGACTTGGTGCTTTGGCTGGTTGCTTCGCCATTTCAGTTCCTCACCGTCTTACAGTTCGACGGCAATTTCCTCGTTCTCGAAGCACTCGATCACATCGCCCGACTGGATATCGTTATATTTGGCGAACGACATGCCGCATTCATAGCCCTCGCGGACTTCCTTGACTTCGTCCTTGAAGCGACGGAGCGTCGAAAGTTCGCCAGAGTGAATGACAACGTTGTCGCGCAGCAGGCGGACGCCTGCGCCACGTTTGACGATACCCTCGGTGACCATGCAACCGGCGATCTTGTTGCCGGAAATCGTAAAGACGTCGCGGATTTCCGCATAGCCCAGGAACTTCTCGCGAACTTCCGGAGACAGCATGCCCGACAGCATCTTTTTGATGTCATCTGCAACATCGTAAATGATCGAATAGTAACGAATATCAACGTTGTCACGGCGCGACTGTTCACGGGCCTGCTGGTTTGCACGCACGTTAAAGCCGATGATCAGTGCATTGGATGCACGCGCCAGTGTGACGTCGGATTCGTTGATACCACCAACACCGCTATGCAGAACGCGGACCGAGACTTCCTCGTTACCAAGTTTCTGCAAGGTGCCGATAAGTGCTTCGACAGAACCCTGCACGTCACCCTTGATGACGATCGGCAGTTCTTTGAGGTCACCGCTCTGCGAGAACATGTTCTCAAGCGCTGATTTCTTCATTGCAGCGGCCTGGGTTTCACGAATACGGCGCTGACGGAAGTCAGAAACTTCACGTGCCTTGGCTTCGTTTTCAACAACCACAAAGTCGTCACCGGCAGACGGTACCCCGTTCAGACCGTTCACCTCGACCGGCATACCCGGAATGGCTTCTGCGACACGGTTGCCGTGATCATCGATCAGGGCACGGACACGACCCCATTCCGGACCCGTGACAAAGATGTCACCGGTACGCAGGGTGCCACGCTGGACCAGAACGGTCGCAACCGGACCGCGACCTTTTTCCATACGGGCTTCAACAACAACACCATCGGCAACGCGTTCCGGGTTGGCTTTAAGGTCAAGAACCTCGGACTGCAGCAGAATGGCTTCTTCAAGTTCGGTCAGACCGGTGCGCTGTTTGGCCGATACTTCAACGGCCTGAACGTCACCACCCATTTCCTCGACCACAACTTCGTGCTGAAGAAGTTCGGTTTTCACCTTGCTCGGATTTGCACCCGGCTTGTCGATTTTGTTGATGGCAACAATCATCGGAACGCCAGCCGCTTTCGCGTGGCTGATTGCCTCGATGGTCTGCGGCATGACCGAGTCATCGGCTGCAACAACCAGAACCACGATATCGGTAACTTTCGCACCGCGCGAACGCATTTCGGTGAATGCGGCGTGGCCCGGAGTATCGATGAAGGTGATCTTAGCACCGGTTGCCATGGTGACCTGATATGCACCGATATGCTGGGTAATACCGCCAGCCTCGCCACCGGCAACATCGGTGGAGCGCAGCGCATCAAGCAACGAGGTTTTACCGTGGTCAACGTGGCCCATCACGGTCACGACCGGCGGACGACCAACGAGCTTCGCGTCATTGTCATCTACGCTGACCAGTGACTCTTCAACGTCGGCATCAGATACACGTTTGACGTTGTGACCGAATTCTTCGACCACGAGCTGTGCGGTATCCGGATCAAGCGACTGGTTAATCGTTGCCATGACGCCAAGACTCATCAGGGTCTTGATCACGTCTGCGGCACGTTCAGCCATACGGTTGGCCAGTTCCTGGACAGTAATAACGTCCGGGATTACCACATCACGCACGACTTTTTCCTTCGGTTTTTGCGGGCCCTGGGCACGCGCTTTGGCTTTGGCCTGCTGGCGTTTGATCGATGCCATGGAACGACGGCGACCACCTTCGTCACCGCTCATTGCATTATTGATCGAAAGTTTGCCACGACGACGGCCTTCGTCACCCTTGGTGCGCGCCGCACGGCCGGCTTCTTCTTCGGCACGTTTGCGGGCTGCCACGCGGGCATTTTCCTCGTCAATTTCCTTGCGGCTTTTGGATTTGCCATCTGCCGGCGCGGAACGACGACGTTCTTCGGGGACCAGCGGCTCTGCGGGTTCGCCCTGAATAACGGTTTCTTCGGCCTTCGGTTTGGCAGCCGGTTTCGGCTTGGAAGTCTTGCCTTTTGCCGTCGAAGCGGCAAGGCGCTGTTCGACTTCTTCCACCGAAGGAGAGTCGTTTTCAGACGCAGCAGGTGCTTCTTCCTGTTTGGCTTCGGCAGCAGCCTTGGCTTCTTCTGCCTTGCGTGCTTCTTCCTCGGCCTTGCGCGCAGCTTCTTCGCGGGCGCGGATTTCCGCATCCGCCTCATCCTGCTTGCGGCGCTCTTCAGCAGCCTTCAAAGCAGCCATACGGGCAGCGCGTTCGCTGTCGGTCAGATTGCCATGATCATCAACCGCCGGACGCGGTTTCGGCTCTTCAACCGGCTCTTTTTTTGCTTCCGGTGCCGGCTTTTCTGCTGCCGGGGACTGTTCTTCAACGAGATCCTTCTTCACCTCACGGAAGCGACCGGATTCGTTCTTTTCGAATGTACGCTTCTTGCGCACTTCGACGGTCACAGATTTTGACCGTCCATGCGAGAAGTTTTGACGAACCTGCCCTGCCTCGACCGTCTTGCTCAATTCAAGCTTCGATCTGTTGAGGCTCAGCGGTTTCTTCTCCTGATCGCGATCACTCATAATCCGTTCAACTTCCTCATTTCCTGCGGGATCGGGCACATACGCCGATCCTGTCCTGTCCGTCTGGCGCTCATCTGATCTCAGACAGCGCGAAATCCTTCAAGCCGTTTGCACGAACGCCCCAACCGATTGGCAAGGCCTCCTGGCGCAACGGCCACATGTACTGCTTTTTCGCGACCAAAGGCCGCGCCGATTTCAGCAGCATCCAGAACGGAATAAATCGGCAGATCCCGGGCCTTGGCCTCGATCTTTGATTTTCCGTCTGCGGCACCATCGCGTGCCGCCAATACTAAGGCTGCGCCCTCGGCAATCTGGGCACGGGCCTTTTCAAATCCTGCAACAGCCTGTCCTGCACGCCGCGCCAGCGACAACAGATCGATGCATTTGCGCGTCAGCAGCTCTTCGATCCGGTCTGCAAGTGCGGTGTCGACCACGACTTTTTGTCGGGCCGCCCGGGCAAAGGCGTTCTTTGCACAGGCGGTATTTACCACATCCCGCGACGGGCACAACCATAATCCCCGTCCCGGCAGCCGTTCCTCAAGGTCGGGAACAACCGAACCATCCGGCCCGATCACAACCCTGAGAAGATCTTCCTTGTGCCGGACTTCGCCGGTGACAATGCACCGGCGTTCCGGAACCTCGGCTACCTTGCCGCCTTTACGATGCGACATGGCATCCTCCGATCGGCCTTAGGCCTCTTCGCTTTCCGCGGATTCTTCGGTCTCTTCTTCAAGACCTTCGAACCAGCCAAGCTTGCGACGGGCTTCCATGATCATGTCGTTGGCCTGATCCATGGTAATGGAATCGGCATCCCCGACATATTCGATCAGCTCGTCACTGGCGAGATCCGCGAAATCTTCAAGGTTTTTGACGTCGTTTTCACCAAGGCGAACAACAACAGCCAGCGACAGACCCGGGAATTCAACCAGATCATCGGCAACCTTAAGCTCTTCGCGACGTTTCTGAAGACGCTCGGCCTCTTCGGCAAGGAAGGTGCGTGCGCGGTTGCGCAGCTCTTCGGCGATTTCTTCTTCGAAACCTTCGATCTCGGCCAGTTCTGCCAGCGGCACGTAACCGACTTCCTCGATCGAGGTGAAGCCTTCGGCGACCAGGAGATGGGCGATAACTTCGTCAACATCAAGCGCCTTGATGAACATTTCCGCACGCTTGCGTGCTTCTTCCTGACGACGTTCGCTTTCGTCTTCCTCGGTCAGAATATCGATATCCCAACCGGTCAGCTGGGACGCCAGACGCACATTCTGACCACGACGGCCAATGGCAAGACTCAGCTGATCGTCCGGAACGACGACTTCGATACGGTTGGTTTCTTCATCAATCACAACCTTGGTGACTTCGGCCGGGGCCAAAGCGTTCACAACAAAGGTTGCCGGATCTTCCGACCACTGGATGATGTCGATTTTTTCGCCCTGAAGTTCGGCAACAACGGCCTGGACGCGCGAACCGCGCATACCAACGCAGGCACCGACCGGGTCAATCGAGCTGTCCGAAGACAGAACCGAAATTTTCGCGCGCGAACCCGGGTCACGGGCAACCGATTTGATTTCGATAATGCCGTCGTAGATTTCCGGTACTTCCTGGGCAAACAGTTTTGCCATGAAGGTCGGGTGGGTACGCGACAGGAAGATCTGCGGACCACGCTGTTCACGACGGACATCAAGGATAAGGGCACGTACCCGGTCACCCTGACGAACCGTCTCACGCGGGATCAGTTCTTCGCGGCGCAGGATGGCTTCGGCACGACCGATATCAACAAGAACGTTGCCAAACTCGACACGCTTGACGACGCCGTTGATAACTTCGTCGGCACGGTCCTTGTATTCCTCGTACTGGCGTTCGCGTTCTGCGTCGCGCACTTTCTGCACGATGACCTGTTTCGCGGTCTGGGCAGCAATACGACCAAAATCAATCGGCGGCAGCGGATCAATCAGGAATTCACCAAGATTGATGTTCTCGTCACGAATACGTGCCTGTTCGAGCGACATCTGGGTGAAATCGTTTTCGATTTCATCGGTGACTTCGATGTAACGAGCGAGTTTGATTTCGCCGGTTTTGCGGTCGATATGGGCACGAATGTCATGCTCGTGACCATATCTGGAACGGCCGGCCTTCTGGATGGCCTGCTCCATAGCACCGAGAACCTCGTCACGATCAATGCCCTTTTCACGGGCAACGGCATCTGCGACCTGCAAAAGTTCCGGCCGCGGCATTCCCGAAGTTGCTTCCATATCCAACCTCTATTCTGCGTTATCGTCATTCCGGCGGTCGCCGGTGACGTGCGCGATCAATTCATCTGTCAGGACCAATTTCGCTTTTGCGATATCGGCCAACGGCAACAAGACACGTTCGCCATCTACAATCAGGGCGACCGCATTATCTTCAATCCCATCCAGCACACCGCTGAAACGGCGACGACCATCCTTGGCCATCACCAGTTCGACCTTTGCCTCAAATCCCTTCCACACGTCGAAATGCGCGGCACGGGTCAGCGGGCGGTCGATACCCGGGGAACTGACTTCAAGGTGATAGGCACCTGAAATCGGGTCCTCGACATCCATCAGGGCAGAAACCGTACGGCTGATTTGGGCGCAATCTTCAACGTTGATGCTGCCTTTCGCACCCGGGCGATCTGCCATGATCTGCAGGATGTTATGGTCCTGACCTGTCATCGAAACCCGAACCAGCTCAAAGCCCAGCGCGTTGATTGACGGCTCGATAATCTCAACGATTTTCGCCATCAACGGGTCTTTTAACTGTTGTCCAATCAGCTCAGCCATAAAGCGATGCCATACCCCAAAAAGCACAAAAGAGCGGGCGCAGGGCCCACTCTTTGTCAGAATTTACAAAAAGCTTGGCGGCCTTATACAGCCGGTTTACGCAAAAATCAAGTCAGGATACCGGCTGCCGATGCCATTCAACCTAAGGATTCCGCCCGTGACAGCAAACCGCGGACATGCATCACAGACGACATCAAAACACCCGCACCCGATAGCCCGGCGGACACTGTGCGCTGCCAACCCGGCAAACGCCTGCACAGCCTGACTTTTGTCTCGTTCGAAGGCACCGGACAAAACATGTTTGGGGCGCATAGATACCTCATACACATCCAAACCGTCGGGACGAACATGCTTTGCCTATCTTCATGAAACAGTAAAGTCAGGACGCCGTGATCACCCGGTCATGCCGGAATCGCAGCTCTGCCCTGAACCTGCCGACTCCCGTCAGACAGAATCCAAAGCAGGCAAGGATCAGGACTGACGTGGCTTACGGCGGAACCGGAGATAGTTGCACTTCTTGCCCTGACGTAGCGCCTTTTGCTCATAGCGGGTTTTGACCCAATCGCTTGGCGGCGTACGCCAATCATCCGGGCCTTCGGCCAGCCATTCGAAGTCCGGATGGTTATGCATGTGCTGCAACGTCCAGGAAATATACTGCATATCGTCACTGGCGACCCGGAACTCGGCCCCGTCTTTCAGAAGACGGGCAAGCAGCGCAAGATTCTTGGGCCCGATAAAGCGGCGCTCGGCGTGGCGCTTCTTCGGCCAGGGATCGGGAAACAGCAAAAAGGCCCGATCAAAACAGGCATCAATCAGCTTATAAAGCAGCGGGCGCGAATCATCGGCCACCACGCGCACATTGGTCAGATTACGCTCATCAAGATGGCGCAGCAGGCTACCAACCCCGTCCATAAACGGCTCAGCACCAATAATCCCCACCGTCGGATTGGCCTCGGCCTGACCTGCCAGATGCTCCCCGCCGCCAAAGCCGATTTCAAGCCACAGCTGTTCGGGCGTGCCATCGAAATAGCTGTTGGGATCGACCCCAGCTGCCTCGGGATAGGTAATCCCGATCTTTGGCAGCATGGCATCCACAAGAGCCTTGCGAGAATCCTTAAGCGGACGGCTGCCGCGTCGGCCATAGAAATTCGGTCGATCAGGGGTCGGAAGCGGACGGTCTTTGTTGCGCATGGTCGTTTCTGTCGATCAGGGTCGGAATTTGCGGGTCAGGCGGACTGAAAATCAAAACGGGCGGCCCGAAATGTCCGGGCCGCCCGCCTCTTATCACGTCATGCGATTTTGGCAAATCGCACTTTTTAACGCGCTTTCTGTCAATCAGGCACCAAATGCCGATTTCAGGTCGCTGACCAGATCGGTGCGCTCCCAGGAGAAGCCACCATCGTCGGTCGGCTGACGGCCAAAGTGACCATAAGCAGAAGACGGCGTGTAGATCGGACGGCACAGCGACAGATGCTCACGAATGCCACGCGGGCTGAGATCCATCAGCTGACGCAGAACGTCACCAAGCTTCAGTTCGTCAACATTGCCGGTGTCATGGTTGTTAACGTACAGCGCCAGCGGCTTGGAAACGCCAATCGCATAGGCAAGCTGAATGGTGCATTTCTCGGCAAGACCAGCCGCAACAACGTTTTTCGCAAGATAACGCGCAGCATAGGCAGCCGAACGGTCAACCTTGGTTGGATCCTTACCCGAAAACGCGCCGCCGCCATGCGGGGCCGCACCACCATAGGTATCGACGATGATCTTACGACCGGTAAGGCCGGCATCACCATCAGGACCACCAATCACGAAACGGCCTGTCGGGTTGATGTAGATTTCATCAGCCGGCGGCATCCAACCTTGCGGAAGGGCTGCTTCGATATAGGGCATAACCAGCTCATGAACATCGCGCTGCGAAAGGCCGTCGGCATGCTGGGTTGATACAACAACCGAAGTTGCCGCAACCGGCTTGCCTGCAGCATAGCGCAGGGTTACCTGGCTTTTGGCATCCGGGCCGAACTGCGGCACCTTGCCGGAGTGGCGGTCAGCGGCCATGGCGCGCAGGATACGATGCGAAAACTGGATCGGGGCCGGCATCAGTTCATCGGTTTCGTTACAAGCGTAACCAAACATGATGCCCTGGTCACCAGCGCCAAGGTCTTTTTCACCAGCGGAGTCAACGCCCTGCGCGATATCAGAAGACTGTTCATGCACATGGCATTCGATCTCGGCCGTCTTCCAGTGGAAGCCATCCTGCTCGTAACCGATTTCACGGATTGCCTGACGGGCCTTTTCGATCATGACCTCTTTGGTCACGCTTTCAGGACCGCGAACTTCGCCTGCCAGAACCACACGGTTGGTGGTGGCAAGGGTTTCGACGGCAACGCGCGAATCTTCATCCGCAGCAAGAAAAGCATCAACGATGGAATCGGAAATGCGGTCACAGACTTTGTCCGGATGACCTTCCGAGACGGATTCACTGGTAAATAGATAATCGGAAAGAGACATATAAGACCTTCTCCGGTAATGGGTTTCCAAAACTGGACCGGAGGGCTCCCGATACGAGGCCGTATCGATAGCGCCCACTTAGCCTTTTTTTGTGTGGTGGCAAGCGGTCCAAATCCGTCCACAATGTCAGTCCGGGTCGAACTGTCTCGTCGGTTGTGCCCGATCGCTATTTGAAGGTCAAGCATCATTGACGCAAAACCGTAATCCCGATGGCAGTGCATCCGGGGCGGTCGTGCTCAAAAGACAAAGACGTAATTCACGGTCTGTGAAATACGTCTTTTGCCCAAAACCATCGGTCAAACCGACTATTTCTGATCGGAATCAGTGCCCTGCAATGCACCCATCGATTTGACGAGTTCAAAGATTTTCTTGCGCTGGTTCGGATCGGTAATCCGGTAGTAGGCACGCACCAGTTCAAGCGTCTCGCGACGGTTCATCGGATCGTTGTCAAACGGGTCCGGACTTTCCGACATTTCCCGACGTTCATGCACCGATTTCGACGAAATCTCGTCGGGCATGTCGTCAAAGAAGAATGATACAGGCACTTCAAGAACCCGCGACAGGTCGTACAGACGCGATGCACCAACGCGGTTGGCACCACGCTCATACTTCTGTACTTGCTGGAATGTCAGGCCGATCGCTTCACCAAGCTTCTCCTGGCTCATGCCAAGAAGAGTCCTGCGCAAGCGAACACGCGCACCAACGTGAATATCGACAGGATTTGGAGCACCACTTGCGGTCCGGCCACGGCCCCGACCGCGTGTGTTCTTTACCATCTTAGTTTCATCCTTAGGCGACATTTTATGGCAGTTCCTTCTCTCACTCCGGCCTATCCGTCCTTGTTTTGAGGGACAATTTCTGGACGGTTTGGCAAAATTTTCAGCCGCCTAGAGGGATTTTGCGTTGCGTTTATATCCCATAGCGAGAACGGCAAAGAAGGTAACAATACCGTAAAATAGCAAGTCACGCCACAAATAATATACTGTTGTATGGTTTTTGTTACTCGAAAGGGGGTGCACCAAGATTCCCCTCTCTCCTAAACCCAAGTCTGTAAGCTTGCGCCCGTAGGCATCGAAGACAACCGATACCCCGGTATAGGCTGCCCTTACGAGGGGGCGACCCTCCTCGATGGTGCGAAAACGGGCTGCGGCCATATGTTGATATGGGCCTGCGCTGCGCCCAAACCACCCGTCATTGGTGACATTTAAGAGCCAGTCGGGTTGATGATCGTCATCAATCACCGCTCCCGGGAAGATAACCTCATAGCAAATCAGCGGAGAGAAACCCGGCATCCCGTTGACAGACAAGGTCTGCGGCCCCGGTCCGGCAGAGAAATCGGTCCGGCCTGCTGTCAGTTTCGGGAATGGCAGGATGGATCTGAACGGTACATATTCACCAAATGGCACCAGATGAAACTTGTCAAAGCTGGCGACAATATGACCGGTGGCATCGATTACCTGAATGGCGTTCCAGACCTTGTATTCATCCGTGTCACGCGGATAGGTCCGAGGTGCCCCGGTAATCAGGATGTCTTCAGGCCCCAACACACCGGCCATTTGCATACGGGCCTCTGTCTGGGTCTCAACAAAAAAGGTCGCGGCCGTTTCCGGCCAGATCACGATGCGTTTTTGATCCGGACGCAGGGTTTCCGGTCGGCGCGACATATCAAGCAGCAGCGAGAAATGCTGGTTTTGCAGTTCGGGCAGCCATTTTTCCCGTTGGGGGATATTGGGCTGAACAATTTGCAAAATCGGCACATCGGCTGGCAACTCTGAAAGGGCAACTTCGGTCTCTGCGGGCCCGACCATCATCAGGCGCACCGCACCGCCACCCCAAAGGGCCACCGCAATCATGATCCCGCCAAGGGCTGCTATCTTGCCGGATCTTCCGGCAACAAAGGCCGCAGGCAAGGTTGCAAAAAGGGCTGTGACAAGGGAAAGGCCATAAACCCCGACAACCGAGGCAAACTGCATGGGGGCCGCATCAATGGCCCAAACATGGCCCAAAAGGTTCCATGGAAAGCCTGTCAGGATATGACCGCGCAGATATTCCACCACCGCCCAGAAAACGGCCAGCAACACTGCATGCCGGATCACGCCACTCCCCAAACGCCAGCTCGCCCAAACGGCCAGCATCGGAAAAACCGCCAATCCGCCGCCAAGCCCCAAAAGGGCAAACGGAATCATCCAGCCATAGATTTCGGGCTGCACCAGAAAGGCGTGACTGACCCAATAAAATCCTGCGGCAAAATGGCCGGTGCCAAACCACCAGCCCGCCGAAAGCGCCCCCTTGTTGCAGCGGACACCCTCAAGGCTCCAGAGCAAAACCGCAAAGCAAATTGGTAAAACAGGGATTATAAAGAAAGGCGGCAGCGCCAAAACCGCCACCGCACCGGACAACAACCACACAAGACGCCTGCGCCAGCCCGAAAGACCGGCAAGTCGGCGCGCCATGGCCTCAATCATCCGCTTTTTCCTGATTTTCGATGGCTGCGGCGGGACCTTCATCCTCCCGGCGTATCATATGAATACGCAGGCGACGGATGCGCCTTGGATCGGCATCAAGAACTTCGAACTGAATACCGCTTGGATGTTCAATCAATTCCCCACGCGCCGGAACGCGCCCGGCCAACGAGAAGACAAGCCCACCAAGTGTATCAATGTCTTCGTCTTCATCCTCGTCAAGCAATCCGAAGGACAGCTTTTCTTCAAGGTCTTCGACCTCGAACCGGGCATCAGCGATATAACAACCATCCGAGAGGCGGATCAGTTTGGGAGTCTGGTCGATATCGTGCTCATCATCAATCTCGCCGACGATTTCTTCCACCAGATCCTCGATGGTGATCAGGCCATCAATCCCGCCGAATTCATCAACAACAAGCGCCATATGCGTACGCGACAGCCGCATTTCCGACAGAAGATCAAGAACCCGAATGGCCGGCGACACGAACAAAACCCGACGCAACAGTGACTGCAGGCTGAATTCCCGACCAGCAGCAACACAGCCAAGCACGTCCTTGATGTGCACCATGCCGGCAATGTCATCAAGGGTATCGCCATACACCGGAAGCCGCGAATGGGCCTTCTTGACCATCACTTCGACCAGTTCTTCAAGTGCGATGGTCTTGGGAACCGCCACAATATCGGCGCGCGGAATCATGACGTCTTCTGCCGTCATGTCGCGAAGTGCAATGATGTTTTCAAACAGGGAACGTTCGTGCAGCGAGACCGGCTCTTCATCCTGTTCGGTCCGCTCGGCGAGCTCTTCAAGCGTATCGCTGAGCGAAGCTTCGCCGTTGCGGGACTTACCCCGCTTGAACCCCAGGGCCGAGGCCACGTTATCCCATAAGGAGCCGTTTTCAGCGTCCTGAATTGTATCCTCGCCAGTGCGAGGGCGCATACTCTCGTGGTCGTCGTCGCGTTGACTAGAGTCGTTCATGGGTCGGTTTCGACATCCTATAATTCAAACAAACCGTGTGCAGGTCTACTAAACCGGTTCATCTTCAATCGGTTCGTAGGGATCATCAATCCCAAGTCCGGCAAGAATTTGACGTTCAAGCTCTTCCATCTCTTCGGCTTCATCATCAACCATATGATCGTAGCCGACAAGATGTAGCGTGCCATGAACGGCAAGATGAACAAGATGATTTTTCAATGGCTTTTGCTGTTCGATGGCTTCGAGCGCACATGTTTCGCGCGCAATCACGATATCACCCAGCATCAAGGGCATATCTGGCGCCATCATAAATGCATCGGCATCCTCGGCACTTTCAAGGGCGGCAAAGGACAACACATTGGTTGGTTTGTCCTTGTCGCGATAATCACGGTTGAGGATCTGAACCGATGCATCATCTGACAAACGCACCCCGATCTCGATCACCGGGGCAACCGATAAAAGCGATGCACCATCGCCTTCATCTTCGGTCCCGTCGGTCGGCACCGCGTTGTCATCCCAAAGGGCACCATCGCTAAGCGCACCATCAAGGGCCGCGATCACGGCCGCTTCGATGGCCGCGATCTCGTCCTGATGCCAGTCGCCCGCTTCGACCTCAAGGTCCAGTTCAAGCGGTGCCGTCATCACCCGTATCCTTGGCTGCGCTGTCCTTGTCACCGCGATAGCCCTTTTTCAGGCGATCACGCAGGGCATCCGCCGCGTCATAGGCCTGGACAATCTTGGTCACAAGGTGATGGCGCACCACATCGCGCTGATCGAACTTGATCGTGGCAACGCCTTTGACATCGCCAATGGTTTCAAGTGCATCTCGCAAACCTGATTTCGTGCCATCGGGCAAATCGATCTGTGTCATGTCGCCGGTCACCACCATGCGCGACCCTTCGCCCAAACGGGTCAGGAACATTTTCATCTGCATCGGGGTGGTGTTTTGCGCCTCGTCCAGAATGACAAAGGCGTGCGAAAGGGTACGACCACGCATGAAAGCCAGCGGGGCGACTTCGATCTCGCCACTTTCCATGCGCTTGATCACCACATCCCCCGGAAGCGTGTCATGCAGCGCGTCATAAAGCGGGCGAAGATACGGATCGACCTTGTCTTTCAGATCACCCGGCAAGAAGCCAAGGCGTTCACCGGCTTCGACCGCCGGTCGCGACAGAATAATACGATCCACCTGACCCAAAATAAACGCCTGCACCGCCATCGCGACCGCAAGATAGGTCTTACCGGTACCGGCCGGGCCGATGCCAAAGATCAGCTCGTTATCAAGGATCGCCTCGACATAGTCCTTCTGGCGTTTGGAGCGCGGCGAAATACGACGCTTTTTGGTCTGGATCGTCAGACGCGATCCACCAAACATATCCTTGGTCTGGCCGCTCCAGGGATCTGTGTCGTCCGGTTCGGAAAGACGCACCGCACCTTCTACCGTTTCGACATCGATATGATCGATTTCCTTATCACGCAGGCGCGCATAAAGCTGCGCAAGAACCTTTTTGGCCTGTGCAACCTTGGCCGGATCACCGGCCAGCATCACCACAAGGCCGCGGCTTGAAACCTGAACACCGGTCCGTTCAGACAAACGCGTCAGGTTTTCGGCCTGCGGGCCGTACAACACTTGCGCAATCGCGTTGTCCTGAAACTCGATCTGATCGGAATCCTTGGGGGCGTGTTTGGTTTTGGTGTTGGTCTTGCTTTTCGTGGGGGTGCCGCTCACGCAACGTTCCTTTCAGATTTCTGGTCGTTTCGGGTGGCGTCGACCAGTTCGCCGCCAAGGGAATTAGGCAGCGCTTCGGTGATTTTCAAGCGAACGATCTGTCCTAGGGCTGATTCCGGCAAACCGCTGACATGAACCGGCTGCATATAGGGGCTTTTGCCCACCAACTGGCCATCATACTTGCCCCTGCGTTCCAAAAGAACATCCATCTCCTTGCCGACACTGTTCTGGTTGAACACCAACTGCTGTTCCGCCAGCAGCGCCTGCAGGCGCATGATCCGTTCGGTTTTGACTCTTTCAGGCACCTGCAGCTCCATCGCCGATGCCGGGGTTCCCGGCCGCGGGCTGTATTTGAAGCTAAACGCCTGAATGAAAGTGATGTCGCGCACGATTTCCATCGTGTCTTCGAAATCCTTGTCGGATTCACCGGGGAAGCCGACGATAAAGTCCGAAGACAGCGCAAGATCAGGGCAGGCATCCTTAAGCCGTGCTGCGATATCACGGTAATCCGCATTGGTATGTTTGCGGTTCATCGCCTGCAAAACGCGGTCGCCCCCGGCCTGTACCGGCAAATGCAGGAACGGCATCAGCTTCTTAAGATCGCGATGCGCCGAAATCAGATCCTCATCAACATCGCGCGGATGCGACGTGGTGTAACGAATGCGATCAAGCCCGTCGATTTCAGCCAGCTCGCGCAGTAACCGGCCAAGTGTCCATTCCCCGCCATTTGGTGCTTCGCCGTGATAGGCATTCACATTCTGCCCCAAAAGGGTCAGTTCGCGCGTGCCATGGGCGACAAGTTGCTTGGCTTCGCGGATGACATCGGCACCGGGGCGCGAATATTCCGCCCCGCGGGTATAAGGCACAACACAGAACGTGCAGAACTTGTCACAGCCTTCCTGAATGGCCAGAAACGCTGAATAGCCCTGTTTTGAAACCTGTTCTGGCAGATGATCAAACTTTTCTTCGGCCGGGAAATCGGTATCGACGATGCGATTGCGGCCAACTGCGCGATTGGCGCGCGCAACCATTTCCGGCAGGCGATGGTAGGTCTGCGGACCAAACACCATATCGACCATCGGTTCGCGCTTCATCAATTCGGCCCCTTCGGCCTGCGCGACGCAGCCGGCAACCGCGACAATCATCTTGTCGCCGCCATTGGCTTCCTTGGCTTCCTTGTGCTTGCGCACGCGGCCCAAATCAGAAAATACCTTTTCGGCGGCCTTTTCGCGGATATGGCAGGTATTGAGGATAACCATATCGGCCCCCTCGGCGCTGTCGACCGGCTGGTAACCCAGCGGCGCCAGAACATCCTGCATGCGCAGGCTGTCATAGACATTCATCTGACAGCCATATGTTTTTACAAAAAGTTTCTTCGGTTCAGTCACGCCAGATCCGTTTCGCTCTCTCAAAACGCCGAAAAGCGGTGTGATCACTCACACCGCGCCTGAGTTCCGAACAATCGGTGATCGGAACTCCTCGGACATCTCGTTATCTGAAATCCCGGTCAGGTGAAACCGAATTTCACATCAACCGGGGCATTATACGGCAAAACGTTCAGGAGCCGAACTGTCGATCCGGACCAAACAGTCGAAAATCTTCCGAAATGATCGCAAGCGGCGAAAACCCAATCAGCTCGCCCGACAGATCACTGTCAATCAACTGAACCGGCACACCCTGATGCAGGCCACGCAAAGCTGCCTGATGTCCCTGGGCAACACGGGCTTCACACATCCGGGCAAGTTCCTTGCGTGATCCGGCTGCATCTGCCAGCGTCACAGGCGGATGGACAACAATCTCAACCGTCACCTTGCCGAGCGCGAGAAACTGCCACAAATGCGGGGCCAAGTCCATATCCCCGTACCAGGAATAAAATGCCCGCAAATCGCGACCGATCGGCGCACCGTCAAGACGGGTGGCTGCAATCGAAATCGGTTGGAATTTGACCGGCGATCCATCGGGCATCACACGCTCTGCCGCGGCAAACAGGGTCGACTTGAATGGCAACACACGGTTACCGTCGTTGCTTGTCCCTTCCGGGAACAGGATCAGTTTGTCACCATTTCCCAAACGCTTGCTCAGTTGATCGTTCTGTTCGCGGGATCGGGCTGCACGGCGTTCGATAAAGGTCGAACGTGACAGCTTGGCAAGCAAACCGATCACGGGCCAGCTGGCAACTTCGGTCTTGGCGATAAAGCTGCCACGGGTCAAGGCGCCCAGCACCGGGATATCAAGATAGGATGCGTGGTTGGCAACGATCACACCCGGCCCGTCCATCATATCAACACCCGAAACCCGGACTTCGATATGCAGGATGCGCAGGCAAAGGGCGTGATAGAACCGCGGCAGTTCTTCAGCCAGCTTCAATCGTGCGGCAATTGCCACCATCTGCACCGGCAACAAAACCAGTGTCAGAAGCACATAGGCCATCAGGCGGATGGCAGCGCACACATAGCAGTTCACGATACCCTCGCGGTGCGTTCGTAATGCTTGTAATAGCGATCGGTTACCTTTTCGGTCGGCAACACGATGCAAATGTCGGTGGTGTTGAACTGATGGTCGACCACTGCCCCGTCACCGACAAAACCACCCAGACGCAGATAGCCCTTGATCAGCGGCGGCAAATCACGAAGTGCTTGGCGCTGATCAATGCCATCGATCTCGGCACGCATCATCGGCTCGTAACGATCGGCGATCGCACGCGGGCGCATGTCTTCGGGGGCAAGGTGATTGTGATGCAGATAGGTCAGGACATCCTTGAAGGCATCCGGATCGGTGCCGTGGAAGGACGCGCAGCCAAACATCAGTTTGATGTCATATTTGAAAACATAGGCCGCAATCCCCTGCCACAGAAGCTGCAAGGTCGGCATGGTGCGGTATTCGGCTTCGACACAGGAACGACCCAGCTCCATGATCTCGCCGGTATCTTTCACCGCATTAAGCATGCTTTCGATATGGTATTCATCAGCACTGTAAAAGCCGCCATGTTCATTGGCTACTGACTGGCGCAGCAGGCGATAGGTGCCAACAACCGCATCTGCACCGGCACCGCGATTGTGATCAAGAACAAGCAGATGATCGCAGAGCGGATCATAGTGATCGAAGTCGCGCTTTTCGGCCGCCATTTCCTCGGTCGGTTTGGCGCCGCGTTCTTCATAGAACACTTTGTAGCGAAGCTTCTGGCTGGCGAGAATTTCGGTTTCATTCTCGGCAAGGCGAACCTCAAGCCGCTGAAGCTGTTTTTCGTCACGCATGACAACACCCTTTCGTTCAACTGCACGGATTTTGCGCAAGAACGGCGTGAAGAGCGAGTGAAGGCTTTGTGAAGAACAGGTAACAAAATTATGAAGGCCACTTGCCTGTTTCAGCAAGTGGCCTTGAAAACTGTAAGTTCAGCGCGCGATTGAACGCTGGAATTACTTGCCGTCTTTCAAAGGAACACCGTAAAGCTCAAGACGATGCCCCACCAGACGGAAGCCCAGTTCCTTGGCGATCTCTTCCTGAAGCTTTTCGATTTTGTCGTTCGAAAACTCGATCACCTCGCCCGAACGCATGTCGATGAGGTGATCGTGATGTTCTTCGGTCAGTTCCTCGTAACGCGCGCGGCCATCGCCGAAATCGTGTTTTTCAAGGATGTCCGCCTCTTCGAACAGGCGCACGGTGCGATATACGGTCGCAATCGAAATCTTCGGATCAATGTCGGTCGCCCGACGATAAACCAGTTCAACGTCCGGGTGGTCTTCGGACTCAGAGAGCACACGGGCAATCACCCGGCGTTGGCCCGTCATTTTCAGGCCCGCGTCGATGCATTTCTGCTCGATAGTTGATTCTGCAAGCATTGTCTTGTTTCTCGTTTCCGTTTCCGGTTCCACCTGTCCCCAGCCGAGACGTGTCTCTGGCGTCGATCTCTTGTGGCTCAATATTGAAAAATCCGCCACATATCGCAAGGTTGAATTCGCGATAAATTCCGCTTCCTGTAGATCGCCGGTACTAACACCCTGCAATCACAATCATATCGGCATTCTTCTGGCCACTTGCTACCTGCGATGAAGGGCGCTACTTCAAAGTTACGCATCAAGGCAGGAGACCAACATGGCCACCGCAACCCCCGACCATAAAATAGACATCACAAACGACGTCTGCCCGATGACATTTGTCCGCACCCGCCTCAAACTCGAAACCATGACACCGGGTCAGGTTCTGGAAGTTACCCTTGGCGCTGGTGAACCGTTAAAAAACGTTCCGCGCTCGGTAACCGAGATGGGCGACGAAGTCGTCGAACTGGCCGAAATCACTGATACACCGGGAACCTACCGACTCATAATCCGCAAGGGATCATAAAACCGCCAGTTCCGATGCAGGCTTACACTACAACAGGTTGGCGCTCAAAACCACACTCATTATGTGGGTATAATCGATTAAAATTGTTCCAGATTGCCTAACACCCTATTGGCAAACAAAAATTCCTGCCATGGATCGAAAAGGTCACCGACATCGAAAAAATTATCTAGATCAGTCGTTCGAGGACCAAGGCATCAACTTTTCGGCCATTGGGCCGGGCATAGTAGCCTTTGCGACGCCCAATTTCGGCAAAGCCGTTCTGACGATAAAGCGCAATCGCACCATCATTATCGACTGCTACTTCCAGCAAGATACGGGTAACACCCGCCGCTTCGAGGCGGTCCTTGACCGCATCAAGCAATGCGCGTCCCACACCCTTGCGTCGGGCATCAGGGGCAACCGTGATAGTATTAATTTCCGCCTCATCGAGCACAGTCTGCATCAGAACAAAGCCAAGTGGCTGATCATTTGCATTTTTGGCCTGATCACCGGGTCGATAAGCCAGAATGCCAAACGCACCCGGCACATCAAGCAACCGGATAATCGCATCCTCGTCCCAGGCATCATCAAACCCCTCGGCATGCAGCGCACTTGCCACCGTCGCAAAGGCCGCCGTCAAAGGCACCAGCACAATCTGCGAGGCGTCATAACCAGAACTGCCATCTTTGGATTTGGCCGGGCTCATTTCTTTTTCTGCGGCCCCTGATCTTCGATACGTCTTGCATCGGGGGCGCGCAGGTAAAGCGGCACCGGCGCCAGGTTTTCACCGGTTTCCCAGCGCGCGGCCGCGATCCGTGCCACATTGCCCGCCCGCGGAAGGCCCGGTGCCGTGCAATCATAAAAGGCGTCCGGCGCATGGGCAGCAGCCGTCAGAAGGCGCGGGGTCGCATCCCCGGCAAGCAATGTAGCACCGGGCGGCGCCATCATCAGGGCCTGACGCGGGGCGACACATTCAGCATTGCTCAGCGGGCGTTTTTTGCCATCAAAGGCCTGGGCAAAGATCTCGTTTCGTTTGCTATCAAGCGCGACCAGGATATTGCGGCCCTGATGATCGCGCTCCGTCACGCCATAGGCGACGGCTTCAAGCGAACTGACACCGACCACCGGGATCTTACGCGCCAGACCAAGCGCACGCGCCGTCGAAAGGCCGATCCGCATACCGGTAAAGGCCCCCGGACCAACCGTCACCGCAATCCCATCAAGATCGGCTAGGTCGACTTTCGCGGTCTCAAGCGTCTTGGCGATGAAACCCATCAGGTGCTCTGCCTGCCCACGTTCCATATCTTCATAAAGTTCGCCTTTGACCTCGCCATTTATCAAGACGGCCGTCGACAGCGACGTTGATGCCGTATCAATCGCCAAAATTGTCGGACCGGACTTTTCCGCCTTTGTCTTTGCAGCGTCTGATGCGCTATGGTCGGCGCCATCTGATATGCGCGACTGTCCAGTCAGCATCTTCTTTATGTAATCGGTGAACGACAAGAACAGGGAGCCTCCGGCGATGGCGCTGGTCGAAATTACGCCTTACGAATATGATGTCGAAATTGATATCGTCTATGCCACGGATCGCAATTTCACCGGGGCACCGATTTATACACGACCTGCCTGCTATCTTCACGCGGATGCCGCTGCCTGTCTGAAAAAGGCCGCCGCCATGGCGCGTCGTCAGGGGGTGAAATTGCGCATTCTTGATGCGTTTCGTCCCCAGGAAGCCCAACGGGCCCTTTGGAACCATTCGCCCAACCCCGATTTCGTCGCCAATCCGGATTTCGGATCGCCACATGGTCGTGGTGTGGCCATTGATCTAACGCTGATTGATCAAAACGGCAAGGAACTGGATATGGGGGCAGGGTTTGATGAAATGCATATCCGGTCCTATCACGGCTCTGATTTGATCTCCAAAGAGGCCGAAGCCAACCGCTTCCTGCTACTTGGCATCATGGTCAGCGCCGGCTTCGAATATTACGATCATGAATGGTGGCACTATCAGTTGCCGAACGCACGGGCGCGCTATCCGCTGTTTTCCGACAGTTCGCTGCCCGAACCCATGATGGTCAAATAAACAAAATGGCGGTGCCGCAATGCACCGCCATTTTTCAATTCCAAGGCCCGCAAATGCATAAACTCAGCCGTGCAAAAGCGCCTTGCCGTTTTGCAGATCAAAAAGTGACATCCGCGCACCATCGATCACGACCCCGATATCTGATCCCGACTTGAAGGCCTGCTCCGGCCCGCTTCGGGCAGTCATTTCCGCACCGGCCACCGCCAGGCGCACATATTGATCAGGGCCGGTCGGCTCCGCCAGCACAACACGCGCCGATATCCCGGCATCATCAAACATCAAATGTTCAGGACGTGCGCCCAGCGTCATCGGACGCCCGACCAGATCGCTGGCCTCTGCGGGGACATCAACCAGCGGCAATTTCCCGTTACCGGTATCGAAAAAGACCTGATCACCATCGCGAACAAGAGTGCCATCGACGAAATTCATCGTCGGCGCCCCGACGAAGCTTGCGACAAACCGGTTTGCCGGCCGGCGATATACATTTTCCGGGGTGTCGGCCTGCTGGATGCTGCCGCGATCAAGCACGACAACCTTGGTTGCCAGGGTCATTGCCTCGATCTGATCATGGGTGACATAGACAATCGTGCGGCCAAGACGTTCATGCAGACGCTTAAGCTCGATCCTCATATCAGCGCGCAGCTTGGCATCAAGGTTCGATAGTGGCTCGTCAAACAGAAAGACCGCGGGCTCGCGCACCAGGGCCCGGCCAATGGCAACGCGTTGCTGTTGCCCCCCCGAAAGCTGCGATGGCTTGCGATCCAGAAGCGGCGTGATTTGCAAAAGTTCGGCCACTTCGTTCACCCGTTCTTCGATCTCGGGCTTGGGCATGCCCGCCATCTTAAGGCCAAAGCCGATATTCTTGCGCACCGACATCGTCGGATAGAGGGCGTAGGATTGAAACACCATCGCGATATCGCGTTCGTCAGGCTCAAGTGCTGTTACATCGCGCCCGTTAATATCAATCGCGCCCCCGGTCACTGGCTCAAGACCGGCGATCATGTTCAGCAATGTTGATTTGCCACACCCCGATGGCCCCAATAGCACCAGAAAATCCCCGTCGGCGATTTCCAGATTGATGTTTTCCATCACCGTGATCCCGGCATAGGCCTTGGTCACATTGCGCAGTTCGACACCATTCATTCCCGTTATCCTTTCACTGCACCTGCGGCAATGCCGCGCACAAACAGCCGCCCGGACAGCAGATAAACCGCCAGTGTGGGCAAGGCCGTCAGCATGGTTGCAGCCATATCAACATTGTATTCCTTCTCGCCGAACTGGGATCCGACAAGGTTGTTCAGTGCCACCGTCATCGGCTGGCCGGATCGCCCGCCAAATGTCAGCCCCAACAGGAAGTCGTTCCAGATGTAGGTGAACTGCAAAATCATCGCGACACCCAGGATCGGCAGCGACAATGGCAACATCACATGCCAGAACAATCGCCAGAACCCGGCCCCATCAATGCGGGCCGCCTTCAAAAGATCCTGCGGAACGGTTTTGAAAAAGTTTCTGAACATCATCGTGGTAAACGCAACGCCCCAGATGACATGCACCAGAATAAGTCCCGGAATGGAGCCGAAAATCCCCAATTCGCGGATCATGATGATCAGGGGATAAAGCGTTACTTGCGGGGGAATGAACATCCCGACCAAAAGGGCTGCAAACATCACATTCGCCCCCTTCATCTTCCACACAGCCAGCGAATAGCCCGTCACTGCGCCCAGCCCGACCGACAGGAACAAGGCCGGGATGACGATCTGTACCGAGGTCATGAACGAAGATGACAACCCGCCGCATTTTTCGCCAAGTGTCTGGGTGCAGTCACCAAACCAGGCTTTGCTCCATGCGGCAAAGCTTGGATCAGTTGGCAGAGTAAAGATGCTGCCATTCCTGATTTCATCCATTGATTTCAGCGATGTCGAAATCATGATGAAAACAGGGGCCATGATCATGATCGCCGCCAGGCAAAGCAATCCGTAAAGGGCCCATCGATTATATCGCATGATTAATGCCCCCGCCCGCCGCGCTCTTTTTTGAGCTCGAAATAGATATAAGGGGAAATCACGGCAATCACGGTACACAGCAAGACAAACGCACCGGCCGCCCCCAGACCAAGTTCCTGACGGTTCAGGATATGATCGACAACAAACCGGGCTGGCAGATCCGATGAGAAGCCCGGCCCGCCGCCGGTAAGGGCGACCACCAGGTCAAACGCCTTCATCACAATCGCACTCATCAGAATAAAGACCGTGAAGAAAACCGTGCGCATCATCGGCGTAATGATGTGCAGATAAACCCGCCATACCGGGATGCCATCGACGCGCGATGCTTTCCAGATATTGGGATCAATATTGCGAAGACCGGCCAGAAACAGCGCCATGCACAACCCGACCTGTTGCCAGATTCCGGCAATCGCCAGCGTATAAATCGACCTGTCGGGGCGCACGATCCAGTTGAACTCAAACCCGGTCCAGCCAAGGGCACGCACGGCCTCTTGCAGGCCAAGCCCCGGATTCATCACCCATTGCCAGATCACACCGGTGACAATAAACGACATCGAAAGCGGCAGCATGAAGAGCGTTCGAAACATCCCCTCTGCCTTGACACCGCGATCAATCAGAATCGCCAGAAAATAGCCAAAAACAACGCAGCCGCCGATAAACAGAAACCCGTGAATTGCCAGGTTCTGCATCGCCGTCCACCAGCGCTCATTGGCAAACAGCCGGACATACTGTTCAAAGCCGGTGAATTTATAGACGGGTAAAAGCCGTGAACGGGTCAGTGAAATGACGAAAGTCCAGATGATGAACCCGTAAAAGCAGACAATCGTGATTGTCATCGCCGGGATAAGCGCCATCCCCGCACTCCATTGCGGCCGCCAACGCTTTTTTCCAGACTTGAGTGTGAATTTTCGATCTTCGGAACGCTGCAACACGTCCGGTGCCGGTTCGGCCATGACATTCTCGCCTATTTATGGAGGCGCCGCTGCACCCACATCCGTGGTTTCAGCGGCGCTTTTCCGCAATATCCGGAATTTCGCAAAATCGCTATTTTGCGTAGGAAATCGCTTGCTGGAATTGTGCCTGACCCTCTTCGGGGCTCATATCTGCACTGTTCCAGAAATTGGAGATGGTGTCATCAATCGCACCCGAAACCGCACTTGGCACACCGAACAAACCGGTGCTGACAAGGTGGGTTTTCTTGTCCTGAAGGGTTTTGATGGCGGTTTGGGCACAGACATCAAAGCTGTCAGCAGGCACATCAAGACGGGCAGGGATTGATCCCTTTTTCTTGTTAAAGGCAATCTGCACGTCCGGCTCAAGCATCACCTGTGCCATCAAGGTCTGTGCAGGCGTTGCGTCTTCGCCATCCATTGCCGAGAAGGCAAAGGCATCCACGGTCATGATATAGGCGGTATCAATCGCCGGGGCGAAGGCACATCCGACCGTCGTGCCGGGCTCAATCCCGGCTGCGATGATTTCACC
This sequence comes from Thalassospira sp. CH_XMU1458, assembly GCF_037027205.1. Lineage (NCBI taxonomy): Bacteria > Pseudomonadati > Pseudomonadota > Alphaproteobacteria > Rhodospirillales > Thalassospiraceae > Thalassospira > Thalassospira sp. CH_XMU1458. Next base: position 305,128 of record NZ_JAYMDW010000001.1, read on the forward strand.
CTTGGCCCAGTCACCCATGAACTGGAAGGCGGCCTCGCCCTTGGCAACCATGTTGGTCGCTTCGTTCCAGTTACGTCCCGGGCTTGCTTCGTCGACAAACGGCTTGAGCGCGGCAAAGGTTTCAAACACCTTGCGCATCGTGTCGGATTTCAGAAGGTCATCATCAAGCGTGCTGTATAGCTCGGCATAAAACTCACGACCGGCAACACCTAAAAGCACGCTGTTGAACATGATGCGTTCCTGCCAGGGCTGACCACCCAAGCCAATCGGCGTAACGCCGGCGGCCTTGAGCTTTTCTGCCGCAGCAATGAAATCATCCCAGGTTTTTGGAACCTCGATCCCGGCCTCTTCAAGAACCGCCGTGTTATAGAACATCCAGTTTTCGCCATGGATGTTGATCGGTGCGGCAATGTAGTTGCCATCATATTTCGCGGCTTTGACGATCAGCGGCGGCAGCTTTTCATCCCAGTTTTCTGCCGTTGCAACGTCACCCACATTGGCCAGAAGCCCCTGATCAGCCAATTCACGCAATTGCTGACCAATGGAAAACTGAAATACGGCGGCCGGGTCACCACCCAGCATACGGTTCACGGCCGCTGCACGCGCATTACCGCCACCGGCAATCGGGGTATCGACCCAGGTGCCGCCTTTGGCCTCGAACGCCTTGCGGATTTCGCCAAGGGCCGCCTGTTCACTTCCCGAAGTCCACCAATGCAGGACTTCGGCAGTCTGGGCATGAAGTGCACCGGCAGATACACCGACGCTCAGAAATGCCACGCTTGCGGCAATCTTTGAAAATTTCATCATAACGGATGTTCCTCCCTAATGGACACGATCACGCCCGGCTTCTTATTAAGTGATATGACCGGAAAATCGTAACGTTACGATTTTTTTGATAAGCGCTTTATTCACCCTTGTCAATCACGAAAACCTTACCATAATAGGCCAAGATAAAAGTACGGAAGCTTTTTTGCTGTGCTTTTCGAAACGTTACGATTTTGGATGCGTTCAATAAAAGACATCCAAAGCTAGGGCAAGGAAGCGAACATGACCAAATCATTTCCTGACGGTTTCCGCTGGGGAGTCTCGACATCAAGTTATCAGATCGAAGGCGGCGCGAAAGATGACGGACGCGGTGCCAGCATCTGGGACACATATTGCGCAACACCGGGCCGCGTTGCCAATGGCGATGATGGCAGTGTCGCGTGCGACCATTACCATCGCTGGGCCGAAGACCTTGATCTGATCAAAGGATTGGGCGCAACCCATTACCGGTTTTCGGTGATGTGGCCACGCGTAATGCCCGAGGGCACCGGCAAGGTCAACGAAACCGGCATTGATTTTTACAGCCGCCTGATTGACGGCATGCTTGAACGTGGCCTGGATCCGTGGCTGTGCCTCTATCACTGGGATCTGCCGCAGGCGCTTCAGGATCGTGGTGGCTGGACCAACCGTGACATCGTTGACTGGTTTGGCGACTATACCGAACTTCTGGTCACCCGACTTGGTGACCGGGTGAAATCATGGGTCACCTTCAACGAGCCGAATGTCGTTGCCTGGGTCGGCCACGAAGAAGGCCGCCACGCACCGGGGATTACCGATCCGCGTGCGGCAATGCGCGTTGCCCACCACCTGAACCTGTGTCACGCACGCGCAACCCGGGTGATCAAGAACCACTATCCCGATGTGCCGGTCGGTTTCGTGTTGCCGATGCACAAGGGCTATACGCTTCCGCACCGCCGCGAACAGGATGCGCACCTGATTGATCTGTTCGAAGCCAAATGGAACGGCATCTTTTTGGACCCGGTATATTACGGCCGCTATCCTGAACTGATCATCGACCGGATGGAGCCCCATATTCAGGATGGCGACCTTGAAGCCATCAAGACCAAGGTCGATTTCCAGGGCCTAAACCAGTATTTCCCAAGCTACATTCAGGCCGCCGAAGGCGCTGCATGGCCGTTCAAACATGCCCAGCCGCCAAACTATTTCCGCCGGACCGAAATGGGCTGGGCAATTGACGGGGATTGCTTCTATCAGACCATGAAGATCCTGCAGGATGATTACGGTAACCCGCCTGTTTTCATTACCGAAAACGGTGGTGCCTTTACCGATATCCCGAAGGCAAACGGCCAGATTGATGATCAGGACCGCATTGCCTATTACACCGAATATCTCGAAGCCCTGCTTCGCGCGAAGTCCGAGGGTGCCGACATTCGGGGCTACATGCCCTGGTCGCTTCTGGACAATTTCGAGTGGGCATATGGCTATGAAAAGCGTTTCGGTCTGGTGCATGTTGACTACACCACGCAGAAACGTACCCCCAAGGCATCCTATGATTTCATGCGCAAGGTGATTTCACAGAACGCATTGCCTTAGGCCAACCGGGCGCTTAGATTGTCCGAAATTTGAATGGAACGGACCTGTATATGCCTGCTGCTCGCCCCAATTTGCGTACGATTGCCGATCGCCTTGGTCTATCGATCACGACGGTATCGCGTGCGCTTAAAGACGGGCCGGAAGTCAAACCCGACACCGTCGCCCGCGTAAAGGCAGCCGCAGCAGAAATCGGTTATCAGCCAGATGCCCGTGGCGTCATGCTTCGAACCGGCAAAACCATGCAGGTCTGTTCCATTCTGTATTCCCCCGAAGTCGGTGATTACGGCGACCCGGGCTTTCTGGCACAGGTCGAAAGCCTGACCCAGGGTCTTGAAGCCGATAACTATTCCCTGTTGGTGCTGGCCCAGACGCGCGGCGAAGATCCGCTTGATCCGGTGCGCAAGGTCCATACCCAACGTCTTGCCGATGCCGTGGTATTTTCACGCACAACCTTGCAAGACAGTCGCGCGAAATACTGTCTGCAACATGACTTTCCATTTGTCAGCTTTGGCCGTACCGAACTTCTGACCCCGCATGCTTTTGTCGATCATGATGACGAGCAAGCTGCCTATGACGCGGTAAAACGGTTGCTTGATGATGGTCACCGCAATATCGGCATGATCGACCCGCCCGAAGCCCTGACCTTTTTCGGATATCGCAAACAGGGGGCCCGCCGGGCCATGGTTGATGCGGGGCTTGATCCCGATAGCCTGATCTGGATGCCGTCGGAAATTTCCGTGCGGGCTGCGCGCGAATCAACAACACGGCTTTTTGCCAATCAGCGCGATGTCACGGCTGTTGTCTGCGCAAGTCAGATGACGATGATCGGCGCGCTTGAGGCCTTGATGGAACTTGGCATGGACACCATACGCGACGGAATTGGTGTTGTCGGCTTTGGCGGCATGCCGTTTCGCATGCTTTCGAAACAAAAACTTGCCTATTACTACCAGCCGCAACGCCATGTCGGCGAAGTTCTTGCCCGCCACCTGCATGAGTTGATGAACGGCACACCGCCCGAAAATCTTCAGACGCTTCTGCCCTATCACCGCATTGACGACCTTGCCGCCTTCCGCGAGGGCGAGGATTTCTAAGCGCAACCCCGCCAAGGCAGATTACCCCAACTGCCCGCTAGCTCTCCTTGGCGTCCTTGGCGGCCTCTGAATTGCCGACCCAGCGTACCAGCATGAGTTCGACCGGTTTCAGCGCAACCAGGATAATAAAGGTCAAGACGGTTGCAATAATCACGATATGCCAGGCCGCAAGCGCACAGGCGATGCCAAGCGCTGCTGTCATCCAGACGGTCGCAGCAGTGGTAAGCCCCGTGACCGACATGTTTTTTGGCTCGCGCAAAATAACACCGGCACCAATGAAACCGATCCCGGTCAGAACACCCTGCAAAATCCCCTGAACCACACGTGACAGCGCGTCTGGATGATCAATCAGATCCTGAAAATGGACCGCCACGACTGACACCACCGCCGCACCAAGCGACACAAGGGCAAGGGTGCGCATGCCGGTTGGCTTGCCATTCACATCACGGTTCAACCCGATCAGCATGCCAATGACTGTTGCCGCCACCAGACGCGCAATCATATCGATCACGCCAATATCGAAGTATTTTTCCGCCGTGGCGAAATAGGGAAGGTCGGTCAGCATGCGATAAACCCTTGCCATTCAAACAGTCCCCAAACGCTTGGCACGCAATCAATGTTCCGAGCTGATGCACGGCCAACCAGTTCCTTGATCACAGTCAGGCAGGTGATATCGCATGCTCCATGTCAGTTGCCTTGGCCATCAACCAGTCAAAGAACAGCGCAATTCGCGGATCACGCCTGGGCGGATCAAGCGTGATCAGGACATAATCAAAGCCCGTCGGGGCCATGCCATGCGGCGCGATCAGCCGCCCGGACGCCAGATCATCAGCCACAAGCGGCAAGGGACCGATCGCCGTGCCAAGCCGATTAACGGCTGCCTGCAGAGCGAAAAAGAAATGATCGAAATACTGCTCGCTTGCCGGGGTTGCCGTGCTGCCGCTGCTGCGTTTCCAGTCATCCCAGGCATCGGGACGCGTTCGCGTATGAAGCCAGCGGGCGTTGGACAAATTCCTTGAAAGGATGGTTTCCCAGCATTCCGGATCGCAAACCGGCCCCGCATATTCCGGCCAAAGTCGGGTGGTGATGTAATGCTCGGAAATCCCGTAATCCGCACGACGGATGGCAACATCACAGCCATCCGCCAACAAATCCACCGGCCCGCCCGCCAACCTCAGATCAATATTCAGATCCGGGTTGGCCTCGCGAAAATCGCCAAGGCGCGGCATCAACCACCGCATCGCAAGGCTGGGCTCGCACGATACGGTCAATATCGGGGATGACTTGTCATGGCGGTGGATATCCTCAATCGCCTGATCAAGCCCATCGAGCGCACCCGTTGTTGCCTTCAACAACCGCTCGCCTGCGGCAGTCAGCCAGACACGCCGATTGCGCCGAACAAACAGCTTAACACCCAGACGTTCCTCGATTTGTGCAACCGCGCGACTGATCGCGCCATGTGTCAGATTAAGCTCATCCGCCGCACGCGAAAAGCCTTGATGGCGGGCTGCGGCCTCAAAGGCGGGCAGGGCCACCAAGGGCGGCAAACTGCGTTTTCTGTGAATATTACTCACAATAAATACCAGTATTTTTCGATTTTCCGGCGATCTGAACAGTTTGATACTGAATTCACTCACACATCAAATGAATTCATCATTCACAAGGGATCACATCATGTCGGAATGGACAGGCGATATCTTATCGATGGAAATCATTGCTGTTGGCATCATCACTATCCTCGCCGTGATCAGCCCCGGTCCGGACTTTGCGATGGTAACCCGGATCGCCCTTGCACGCGGACGGAGGGCAGGCGTGCTCTGCGCCATCGGGATCGGCACCGGCGTTTCGGTGCATCTCGGTTACACGCTGATCGGGCTTGGTGTTGTTTTTGCCAGTAATATCTGGGTTTTGTCAGCTCTGCGCTACCTTGGGGCGGCTTATCTGATCTGGCTTGGCGGATCGGCCCTTTGGCCGGACATTCGACGCCTTCTGGGCAGGCCGGGTCACAGCAAAAGTGCTTCGAACGTGACACATTCTGATCAGGCGGATCAAAACCAAACCCGTCCGGCACAGAACAGCGGATCGGCGTTTTGGATCGGTTTTGCCTGCAATGCGCTCAACCCCAAAACCATGTTGTTTATCGTATCGCTGTTCAGTCAGGTGATTTCACCAGACACCGCGGTGGCGCAGGAAGTCGCGTATGGGGTTTATATCGCGGCATGCCACATGATCTGGTTTGCACTTGTCGCAACAGCCCTGACCCTGCCATCGGTGCAGGCGCGCATTGCCGCGATCAAATCGTGGATCGAACGTGGTGTTGGCATCTGTCTTGCCGGCCTGGGTATCAAGCTTCTGGCAAGCTAGGGCGAACACCAACCTCAAAGATCAGATAAACAGCATCTCGCCATTCTGTTTGGCATCGTTCAGGAACGTGACAACACCGCCGGTCTCAATCGCCAATTCTTCACGCTTTCCCTGATTTTCAAGACCAAGGGCGCGCAGGCCCATCTCGCAGATCATGAATTTGGCATTGAGGCTGGCACAGGCCGACAACAATTCTTCGAAAGTGCCGATGCCCCGCGTTGAGTAACTAAGATCAATCGAGGTCGCCGTCGCCCCGTCAACCTCGGTGCGCAGATGACGCCAACCCGACGGTGCAAACAGCGCCCGGCTGGCATCCATGGTGAAGAACAATGTCACTTCACGGCCCGATGCCAAGGCGGCTGATGCCATTACGAGGGCGTAATGAACTTTTTCATAGGTCCCGGAAAACACCACCAGGGAAAGCTTTTTGGGCGTATCAGACTCAGTGCTCATGAATAGACAGGTCCTTGATTGTGGCGTTTTCTGAACAGGTCGGGCAGCCCGGATCGCGGGGCACCTTGATCTTGCGAAACGAGGCGGACAGCGCATCGATAATCAAAAGATGGCCTGAAAGGCCATCGCCAATGCCCATCAGTTCCTTAAGCACCTCTGTCGCCTGAATGCCGCCAACCATGCCAACAACCGAGCCCAAAACGCCGCCCTGCGCACAGGACGGAATGGCGTCTTCGGGCGGGGGCGCATGATAAATGCAGCGATAACAGGGATGCGGGGCACCCAGATGGGCCTTGAAGGTCGATACCTGCCCGTCAAAACGAAGGGCGGCACCGGAAACCAGGGTCTTGCCCGCGTGGTAGCAGGCATCGTTGAGTAAAAAGCGCGTATCGAAATTATCCGACCCGTCGGCAATCACATCATAATCGGCAATCAGATCCATGACGTTGCTGGCATCAAGACGGGTGTTATGGGCCTGCACGGTGACTTCGGGGTTCATATCGGCCATGGTCGCCTTGGCACTATCTACCTTGGGCGTTCCTATATCCTTCATGCCATGGGCGATCTGGCGTTGCAGGTTTGAAAGTTCGACCGTGTCGGCATCGACAATGCCAATCGTCCCAACCCCGGCAGCGGCCAGATACATCGCAAGCGGCGAACCAAGCCCCCCCGCACCAACGATCAGAACCCGACCGCGTTTAAGCTTCATCTGCCCCGTGCCGCCAACCGCCTTAAGGACGATATGGCGGGCATAGCGTTGCACTTCATTTTCGCTGAAATCGAAATCACTCACGCGGGTGGGCTTCCTGTCAGAACGTCGGTCATCAGATCAGATGGTAATCCATTAGGCTTTTGCATATAGCCCATGGAACAGTGGCCTCAAGCAAAGATTTCATATTCATATCGAAACGAAATGCTTTGCTTGTTCAATCAACCAAGCCAAAGCCCTGCATTCCGCCAATGAAAAAGGCCCGGCACATCGTGCCGGACCCTTTGAAATCTTTGGTCTTTCAGGCTGCTTATTGCAGGCCTTCGAACAACGGGGTCGAAAGATACCGTTCGGCAAAGCTCGGTATGATCACAACAATTCGCTTGCCTTCGTTTTCCGGCAGCTGGCCAAGCTCGATCCCGGCCGCGACCGCTGCACCGGACGAAATGCCGGTCGGAAGGCCTTCGATGCTGGCAAGCTTGCGGGCGGTGGCAAAGGCAGTCTCGTTGCCGATGGTCATCACCTTGTCGATGACATCGATATTAAGGTTGCCCGGAATGAAACCGGCACCAATGCCCTGAATTTTATGCGGGCCCGGTGCGCCACCGGAAATGACCGGGCTGTCTTCGGGTTCGACGGCAACGATCTGAATGTTCGGGTTATGCTTTTTAAGCACTTCACCAACCCCGGTCAGGGTCCCGCCAGTCCCGACACCTGCAACAAAGATATCCACCTTTCCGGCGGTATCCTTGATGATTTCCTCGGCCGTGGTGTTGCGGTGGATTTCCGGGTTGGCCGGGTTGTCAAACTGCTGAAGCATGACCGCACCGTCAATTTCCGAAACCAGTTCTTCGGCACGGGCAACCGCACCCTTCATGCCCTTGGCCGCCGGGGTCAAATCAATCTGCGCACCCAGAAGCATCAGCATCTTGCGACGTTCCAGCGACATGCTTTCAGGCATGGTCAGGATCAGCTTGTAACCCTTGGCCGCCGCCACAAAGGCCAAGGCAATACCGGTATTGCCCGATGTCGGCTCCACCAGAGTTGCGCCCGGCTTGATCTTGCCGGATTTCTCGGCGTTTTCGATCATCGCCAGACCAATACGGTCCTTAACCGAGGCCAGCGGGTTAAAGAATTCAAGCTTGCCAATCAGATCGGCTTTGACACCTTCGGCCTCTGCCAGTCGCGAAAGGCGCACCAGCGGCGTTGCGCCAATGGTGTCGATGATGCTGTCGTAAATCTTGCCGCGAAACTCAGTCATGTTTTCCTCGCACGTTTCTGTATTTTTGCCATCAAGCACATCTTTGATCTGTATTTATCTCGCTATTTATCCGGGTCAAACGGATTGAAAGATTTTTTACAGATCCTGTGCCGGGCAACGTTCCATAAACTTGTAGTTTTACCTTCAATAGCAGCAGTTTCTTGTGCAATGACGATACACCAAACCGCTGCACCCCGATAAGATCAAATGATGAAATCCGGGGACTCTTCAATCCCGCTGCGCAGGCCCGCATCACGTGCGCGGTTGCAGAGGTCTTCGACCGTGATTTTTTCAAGCTGCTTCATCATTTCGTCCTGCAATTCCCGCCACAGCGGACGGACGACTTCCTTGCCTAGTGGCGATCCTGCCGGATCCTCGATCGGGTCATCGGAAGTTTCCATCGACCGGATCACCGACACGATATCGGCAAGCGTAATGCGACGGCGTTCACGCGCCAGCCGATATCCCCCACGTGGGCCACGCACGCCGACCAGAATGTCGGCACGCACCAACTGTTGCAACGTCTGTTCAAGATAACGTTTCGGAATGCCCTGACGCGCGGTGATATCCCGGCTCTGAACCGGCTCACCCGCCGCGTTATAGGCAATGTCCACGACCGCCTCGATCGCAAACAGCATCTTCTTAGAAAGCTTCAGCATCTTTTCACTCAACTCCCCTTGCGGTTCAGCCATCCCCCCAGACGGCATAACCAGATAGCGTCAAACCGGATCGACCAGCATGCTTTTCCAGGCCTATCGGGCCGGGCCGGCTGTTCCGGTCGAACCGAAACCACCCGCACCGCGCGCGGTTTCATTCAAGTCTTCTACGGCGTTCCACTGCACTTGCGTCACCGGTGCGACCACCAGCTGGGCAATGCGCATGCCGCGCTCGATTTCAAAGGCCTCGTCACCATGATTGATCAGGATGACTTTGATCTCGCCGCGATAATCGGCATCAATCGTGCCGGGGCTATTCAGGACCGTAACCCCGTTTTTCGCCGCCAAGCCTGACCGCGGACGCACCTGTGCCTCAAACCCGGCGGGCAGGGCGATAGCAATACCGGTTTCGACCATGGCACGTTTGCCCGGTGCCAGAACAAGCGTCCCGTCAATCGCGGCCTGCAAATCAACCGCGGCTGACTGCGCGGTTGCGTATTCCGGTAATGGCAAATCCGCCCCGTGCGGAAGCTGCTTTAAATCAACGCTTAAAAGCGACATCGTCTATCCTTGTCTTGTCCCGGCAGGATCATCTGCCGGTCTAATCGTTCTGTCTGCCTTCCGGGATACGCCCGTCAGGAAAAATGTTTGATGATGCGCGCACTTAACGCACGGGCAACCCCGGTCTTGCTTTGGCGTTCCCACCGTTCATCACTGGTTTCGTCATCGCCTGAAATCAGGCAAATCTCGTTATCATCACCGCCAAAGGTCCCGGTCGCGGGCGCCACATCATTGGCGAGGATCCAGTCACACCCCTTGCGTGCCCTTTTGGCGCGGGCATGGTCGGTTACATTTTCCGTCTCGGCGGCAAATCCGATCACAAGTCCCGGTCGCATTGGCCCGGCCTTGCTGATGGTCGCCAGAATGTCCGGATTTTCCGAAAGCTTCAGGTCCGGGATCACCCCCGATCCATCTTTCTTAAGCTTCTGACCGGCTTCATCAGCCGTGCGCCAATCGGCGACCGCCGCGGCACAAACGGCAATATCAGCGGGAAGGGCGGCCTGCACGGCACCCAGCATCTCGCGTGCGGTTTCGATCCGCACGACCTTCACCCCTGCGGGATCGGGCAGGGTCACCGGACCCGTCACCAGCGTCACTTCTGCCCCCCCCGCTGCAAGCGCCTCGGCAATCGCGTGGCCCTGCTTGCCCGAGGATCGGTTGGCGATATAACGCACCGGATCAATCGGCTCGTGCGTCGGGCCGCTGGTGACCACTGCCTTTTTACCGGCAAGGGGTTTGGGCGCGTCTTGCTGTTCCAGGAAATCAACAACACTTGCGATAATCTCGGCCGGTTCGGCCAAACGGCCCGATCCAAATTCACCACAGGCAAGGTCGCCAGACGCTGGGCCGACGCGCAACACGCCGCGGCTTTCAAGGGTGGCGATATTGGCTTGCGTCGCCGGATGGTTCCACATCTCGACATTCATTGCGGGGGCAATCATTACCGGCTTGTTGGTCGCAAGTAACGCGGTTGTCGCCAGATCACCGGCCTGTCCGGTGGCCATCTTGGCCAGAATATCCGCACTTGCCGGGGCGACCAGAACAAGGTCCGCCTCACGCGACAGGCGGATATGGCCCATTTCCGCTTCGTCGGTCAGGGAAAACAGATCCTGATAGACCTTGTTTTCGGTCAGTGCCGCAACCGAAAGCGGTGTCACGAACTCGGCCCCGCCCTTGGTCAGGATGGCGCGGATATCGATCCCGCGATCACGTAACCGACGGATCACCTCAAGCACCTTATAGGCGGCAATGCCGCCCGAGATGATCAGAAGGACACTCTTTCGATTTAAGTCACTTGGCACTGTGATTACCAATTAATTACGGTTAAGAAGTGTGGTTAACCTACATTGTCCCCCAATCGGGCGCAAGAACCCAATCAAGAACACGATAAAAGCCACAGGATTGTTTGAAAAACGCCATGCCCGGCATCTGGACATGGCGTTGATTTTATTTGGATTTCAGATCCCGACGCTGAATATCGGGTTTAGCGCCATCAAGCGGTTGCTTATGGAACGGTATAAAGCATCCCGAACCAGCGCCAGCGTGAATCTGGCCCCATGGCGGTGCAGTTGATCCGCCAGCGCCCGCTTGAAACCGGACCATCGAGGCGGATTTCAACCCGTTCTTCGCCAAGGCGCGACATGGTCGGCTCCCCTTCGGATGGATAACAGTTCATCGACGGGGCCGATTCTGCCAGCGTAAAGCCAAAGGCCGGCGGATTGCGGGTCAGGGTGTAATCAGCCGGTGTGACATCGCTGACCACAAGCGGCAGGGAATTTGCCGCCAGATTAAACCGATCCATCGCACCGTAATGTTCGTTCAGGGCATAACGCGGCAGATACATAAAATCAGATTCGGTATGCATCGCACCGCTTTGCTGGCCAAAGGCCGCGCGATAGCCAGCTTCCTTGACCGCAGCGATCACCTCGCCATTGGCCTCCCCATAGGGATAAGCAAAGATTTCCGGCACATAGCCGAGTTCTTCCTCAAACCGGGCGGCAGAATTGGCAAGCTCTGCCTTGACGCGATCAATGTCGAAATCAGGCAAATGGGCATGGTTCTGGCTGTGACCACCAATCGTCACACCGGCCTTGGACAATTCGCGCACCATGTCCCAGGTCATGTAGTTGGCATAGCCCGAATCAAGTTGTTCGGTGGAAACAAACACGGTGAAGGGCAGGTTGTGTTCACGAAATACCGGCCAGGCCTTTTCGTAAACCGAACGATAGGCATCATCGACCGTAATGCCGATGGTGCGATCCGGAAGCCCCTTGCCATCGGCAAGCGCACTGACGATCTGCGGAACGCCCATGACGGTATAAGGACCGCTGGTCAGTTCTTTGACGTGCTGGTCGAACTGTTCCATCGTGATGTTGGTCGAAGGATATTCGCCCTCGCCAAAGCGATGATACATAAACACCACGGCCGATGTCGCGTCTCCGCTTTGCGTGACCACTTCCTGATCCGCACTTTGCGGCGCATCAGATGGGGCCGCGTCCTGTGCTGTTGCCTCGGTCGTCGGGGCTCCCGGAGTTTCCGGGGTTTCGCCACCATCTACATCCGTTACCGCAGGCTCAGCCGCCGTCGCCTCAACCGTTTCATCGGTTGCAGGTGCGCTATCCGACGCGATCTGGGCAAAGCCGACCGTAGCGCCAAAAGTAAGTCCAACCGCGAAGGAGACACCGACAATAAGGCCGTGCATCCTGCGCGGCGGTTTCACCCGCATCACTGCCGAAATTGCGCTGTGCCCTTTGGTCTCAACTGCCATATCTGTTTCCAGTATCTTGCGATCCACCCACGCCGGGGCGCAACTCATTCGCGCCCTCGGATCTCCCCCCAGTAGAAAACCCGGCTCCTGCCCCACGCAATGCGTTTTGCAGGGTCATTTTGACTTCGAAAATACCAGTGAACCGATTGTTTTTCCACAGTTCATATCAGCTCTTGCCAATTGTCCGCCACATTACAAATCTAATGGTAACCATATCGAACTTTTGGCAACCACTTCTGATTGACGAGGATGCATGCTTAATTCTGATGGACTTGACCTTCTTTTTCACAATGGCCGCACCCACAATGTCTGGCACGACAAACCGGTTGACCCGGCACTTCTCAAAAAGGCCTGGGACCTGACGGTACTGGGCCCGACAAGTGCCAATTGCGAACCGATGCGCATTACATTTGTCACCACCGATGAGGCCCGTGCACGCCTTAAACCCTGCCTGGCAGAGGGCAATATCGAAAAAACCATGACGGCACCGGTGACAGCCATCATCGCCCATGACATGGAATTTTACGAAAAGCTGCCCGATCTGTTCCCGCATACCGATGCCCGCTCATGGTTTGCCGGCAAGGAAGAGGCCATCAAAACCACCGCATTCCGTAATGGCACGCTGCAGGCAGGCTATTTCATCCTCGCCCTTCGGGCCGTTGGCCTTGATTGTGGCGGGATGTCGGGCTTCGATAACGCCAAGGTCGATGCCGAATTCTTTGCTGGCACCCCGTATAAAAGCAACTTCCTGCTCAATATCGGCTATGGCGATGGCAGCAAGCTGTTTGAACGCCAGCCGCGCCTGAGCTTCGACCAAGGTGCTGAAATCATCTGATCACACCAAACAAGAACCTGACCGGCGGGCGTTAAAACATCCGCCCGCCGGTTGGCGCAAACCGATACGCTCCCCACATGACACATCCTGCCCAAAGGCGTTGGGCAGAAGATGGCATCACCACGCACCCGACAGATATTTTCAATCACTTCAGTGCTTAGAAAACTGTCATCAAAGTTTTATTTGATCTTTACTGGCCCATAACCATTTTAGGTCCACTTTTGATCACACGCATGGTAAACCGCCGTCACCCCGTTTAAACAGGAGCGTTAATTGGGTTTCCGCCAATTGATACTTACGGCTTTGGCCGTTGCCTTTCCGGCAGGTGTTGTCTTTGTCGTCCTTGCGGCGATGGAGCAGCTTGGCTGGGGCACAGCGATCCTGTCTGCGACCGCCGCGTGGCTCGGGGCTGCGGCGATCTTGCGCATCTATTTTGGCGATCTGCGCCGGGTGGCACGCTATGCGACCGATCTGCGCGACCGCTATAAAGGCACCCCGCCGCAACATATCAGCTTTGCCGCCGCGTCCGAGCTTTCATCGCTCTATACCCAGATTGCCGCAGCCTTTCGTGATCGCATCGCGCTGCTTGAAGCACAAACCAGCACCGATGCCGAAATCCTTGATCACCTGCCAAACCCGGTGGTGATGGTCAATCGCCATCGCGTGGTCACCGGCTTTAACCGGGCGGCCAAGGGCCTGTTTCACAACCTTGAAACCGGCCGTGATCTGACGCGTTTTATCCGTGACCCGATCCTGCTGGATGCCTTTGACGATGTCGCAAGCGCGCGCGAAACCATGAAGCATGCGGAATTCGTGCTGGCGGCTGACGCGCACCGTCACTTCGACGTACTGACCGCACGCCTGCCTGCTGCCGCAGGTGATCGGAACTTCGTTCTGACATTCTCCGATCTGACCGAGCTTCGCAAACTTGAACAGATGCGCGCCGACTTCGCGACCGATGCCGGGCACGAACTGCGTACCCCGCTTTCGGTGCTGCTGGGCTTTATCGAAACGCTTGAAGGCCCGGCCAAGGATGATCCCGATGCGCTCAACCAGTTCCTGCCGGTGATGCGCGATCAGGCACAACGCATGCAGCATCTGATCGAAGACCTTCTGTCGCTTGCCCGGATCGAGCTTAATGAACATACCCCGCCGTCCGAGGACTGCGATGTCGGCAAGATCATCGGCAAGGTCGCCAAAAGCCTCGCCCTGAAGGCCGAAGCCAAGGGCATGAACATTCGTGTCACCAGCACGCTTGATGACACCGAAATGGTTGGCGAGGAAAAGGAACTGACCCAGGTCTTTGTCAATCTGGTCGAAAACGCCATCAAATACGGTCACGCCAATACCGATGTCGAAGTCTCCATCAGTCTGGCGAAAAACCCGCCGGGCGCACTGGCGCGTTTCCGCCATGACCGCATTATGGCCGTTGCCATCCGCGATCATTCCGATGGCATCGCCCGTGAACACCTGCCGCGCCTGACGGAGCGTTTCTACCGCGTTGATACTGCACGCTCCCGCGCGGTTGGCGGCACCGGCCTTGGGCTGGCCATCGTCAAACACCTCGTGCAACGCCACCGCGGCACCATGCAGATCGAAAGTGAACAGGGTGTTGGCTCGGTCTTTACGGTCTATCTCCCGGCCAAAACCGGCGACAATGTCCGGAAATTGCATTCCGCCTAAGCGTCTGGAAGACATGCAAAAACAAAAAGGCCAGCAACATCGTGCTGGCCTTTTGCATATCTGGTCTGGTCGAACATTTCGATTACAGAATAAACTTCGAAAGGTCGGTATCCTTGGCAAGGTCTTCGACCTGTTCGCGGACATAATTGGCATCGACCTTAAACGTCTCGCCGCCACGGTCGGTGGCGGTAAAGCTGATGTCATCCAGCAGCTTTTCGAGCACCGTATGCAGGCGACGCGCCCCGATATTTTCGACCGATTCGTTCACATTGGCCGAAATGCGGGCAATTTCATCGACCGCATCTTCGGTGAAGTCGAGTGTCACGTCCTCGGTCTTCATAAGCGCGATATACTGTTTGATCAGGGATGCTTCCGGCTCCATCAGGATGCGGCGGAAGTCGCCCTCGGTCAGCGCCTTAAGCTCAACGCGGATCGGCAGGCGGCCCTGCAATTCCGGCAGAAGGTCGGACGGCTTTGCAAGGTGGAACGCACCAGAACAGATGAACAGGATATGGTCGGTTTTGACCGTGCCATGCTTGGTTGAAACGTTGGTCCCTTCGATCAGCGGCAACAGATCGCGCTGAACACCCTCGCGCGACACATCGCCACCACGTTCGGACCGCGCGGTGATCTTGTCGATTTCATCCAGGAACACAATGCCGTTCTGTTCGACATTTTCAATCGCCTCGGCAGTGACCTTGTCATTATCGAGAAGCTTGTCACCTTCTTCATCGATCAGGCGCTCAAAGGCTTCTTCGACCGTCATGCGCTTGGGCTTGGTATTGCCACCAAACGCCTTGCCGAACATGTCATTGAGGTTCAGCATCCCCATCTGTGCACCGGGCATGCCCGGAATATCGATGGTCGGCATCGAAGCAGCACTGCTTTCCTGCACGTTAATTTCGATTTCCTTGTGCTGAAGTTCACCTTCGCGCAGCATCTTGCGGAACTTCTGGCGGGTATCAGACGATGCATTTTCACCGACCAGACCATCCAGAATGCGTTCCTCGGCCTGCATTTCGGCCTTGGCGCGGACTTTCTTGCGCATGCTTTCGCGGGTCAGATCGATCGAAACTTCCACCAGATCACGCACGATCTGTTCGACATCGCGCCCGACATAACCAACCTCGGTGAATTTGGTCGCTTCGATCTTGATGAACGGGGCCTCGGCCAGTTTGGCAAGGCGACGCGCGATTTCGGTTTTACCGACACCGGTCGGCCCGATCATCAGGATGTTTTTCGGAAGCACCTCATTGCGCATGGTTTCGTCAAGCTGCTGACGGCGCCAGCGGTTACGCAGCGCAATGGCGACCGCGCGCTTGGCATCCTTCTGACCGATGATGTGACGGTCCAGTTCGGAAACAATTTCGCGCGGGCTGTAATGTTGGGTCATGATTTATTCCGTATCTTTTTGCGACGAATGCCGTAACAAGGCCCGGTTTGGCGCCTTGATTATTTCGCATCCTCAAGATCAATTTTCTCTAATAAGACATTGCCGTTGGTGTAGACGCAAATCTCACCGGCAATCGCCATGGCCTTGCGGGCAATTTCCTCGGCACTGAGGTCCTGATCAAGCAGGGCCCTTGCCGCAGCAAGCGCATAGTTGCCACCCGAGCCAATGGCAATGATGCCATCTTCAGGTTCAAGAACATCGCCCTGGCCGGTCAGAACCAGTGACACGTCCTTGTCGGCCACCGCCATCATGGCTTCGAGCTTGCGAAGGTAACGATCGGTTCGCCAGTCCTTGGCCAATTCGACACAGGCGCGCATCGTCTGGCCCGGATGACGATCAAGCTTGGCTTCAAGCCGTTCCAGCAGGGTAAAGGCATCCGCCGTTGCCCCGGCAAAGCCCACCATAATCTCGCCCTTCTGGCCGATCCGGCGCACCTTGCGGGCATTGCCCTTGATCACCGTCGGACCAAGCGAGACCTGACCATCACCGGCCACCACGACTTCATTGCCCTTGCGCACGGACAGAATTGTCGTGCCATGCCAGCTTTGTTGTTCGCTCATGAATTATCCTTGAATCTCATCGATTGCTTCGCCCAAGAGTTAGCACGGCAGACGCCCCGGTCAAGGGCAGAAGCCACCCGCAACTGCCGCTTCCGCTGACCGCGCGACCTTCATGTCGACCAAAACACAGTTTCAACGCTGAGATACCCAAAAAATTCAAGGCATCCCCGCCCGACATGCTTTACCCTTGGGGAGGCAAAAGAATTTCAAGAAGACAGGACCAGGCACCATGAGCAGCGATCTTACCCAAACCCATCTTGGCAAATGCATTCTTGCCGGTCAGGGCAAAATCAAGGCCGATCTGGTGCTGCGGAATATCGGCTTGCTTGACGTCATCACCGGCAAGATCACCGAAACCGATATCGCCATTGTCGGCGACCGGATTGTCGGCACCCATGACAGCTATGCTGGCGAGACCGAAATTGATTGCACCGGCAAGTTCGCAGTGCCGGGCTTTATCGATACCCACCTGCATATTGAAAGCTCGCTCGTCACTCCACTCGAGTTTGATCGTTGTGTACTGCCGCATGGTGTCACCACGGTCCTGTGCGACCCGCACGAAATCGCCAATGTTCTGGGGTCTGAGGGCATCAAATACTTCCTGGATTGCGCCGAGCAGACCGTGATGGATGTGCGGGTTAATCTGTCATCCTGCGTACCGGCCACCGCCTTTGAAACCGCTGGCGCACGGCTTGAGATCGAAGACCTTCTGCCGTTCCGGTCGCATGAAAAGGTCGTCGGGCTAGCGGAAATGATGAACTATCCCGGCGTGCTCAACCTTGATCCGGGCATCATGGCCAAGCTCGAAGCTTTTCAGGATGGCCATATCGACGGGCACGCGCCGCTGGTCCGCGGATTGGATCTTAATGGCTACATGGCCGCTGGCATTCGTACCGATCACGAAGCCACCTCGGCCGAGGAAGCCCGCGAAAAGCTTGCCAAGGGCATGGCGATCCTGATCCGCGAAGGATCGGTGTCCAAGGATCTGGAGGCACTGGCCGAAATTCTCGATGAAAACAGCTCAAGCTTCGTCGCGCTATGCACTGATGACCGCAACCCGCTTGATATCGGCGAAGAAGGTCATCTTGATAGTCTTGTTTCGCGATTAATCGGTCATTTGAAGGCACGTAATTGCCAGATCCATCATGCCTATCGCGCCGCGTCCCATTCCGCGGCCCGCATTTTCGGCCTGCGTGATCGCGGTTTGATCGGACCGGGCTGGCGGGCCGATATCGCCATCCTTGATGATCTTGAAGCCTGCCACGTCACCGATGTCATTGCCGGTGGTCGCCTTGTCACCAAGGATCTGTTTGCAAAACGCAAAACCATCGAGCCAGTCGGTTTGACGTCGATGAAGGCAACCCCGGTTTCAGCAGAGGCCTTTGCCTGCGATCCCAAACCGGGTCAGAACCAGACCCCGGTGATCAAGGTCAAACCGGGCCTTATCCTGACCTTCCGCGATGAAGCGACGCTTGAAATCGGCGATAATGGCCTCAAACCCGATCTGGACAATGATGTGATCAAGGTCGCCGTCGTTGAACGCCACGGCATCAATGGCAATATCGGGCGCAGCTTCGTGCGCGGCTTTGGCCTGAAACGCGGGGCGATTGCCTCCTCCGTCGGGCATGACAGCCACAATATCACCGTGGTCGGGGCAAGCGATGCCGACATGGCAGCAGCCGTCAATCGCCTGATTGAAATGGGCGGCGGCTTTGCGGTGGCCGATGGCGGCAAAGTCACGGCCGAACTGGCCCTGCCGGTTGCGGGGCTTATGAGCCTTGAGCCGTTCGAAACTGTCGAGGAGCACCTGATTGATCTTCGCAAGGCAGCCAAGGATCTGGGATGTGTTTTACCCGAACCGTTCCTGCAAGTCGCCTTCCTGGCCCTGCCGGTGATCCCGCACCTAAAAATGACCGATCGCGGCCTGTTTGACGTCGATAAATTCGACTTCGTTTAGAATAACTCTGAGTAACCATTGCGATTTTTTTAACCTGATCACTCAACGTATTGTTGTTTTTCATCAGCCGCGACTTAATCTTTCAAGTATCGCTCTGTGAACAGGCGGCACTCTGTCGCCTGGCATGATGGATATACGATCAGGTGAAAATCAGGCTTCAGATTGGCGTTACCGCTGCGTTTACAACGATTGCGGTCGTGATGCTGGGGGTGACGGTTGCGTTTCTGTACAACAGCAACCGCAATCTTGCCTTGCAAACCGCCCGTGCCGAAATGGAAAGCGCCCGGCAGAAATCGGTCGATGGCCTGATCAACGTAATCCTGCCAGTCGGGCAGGTTGTTACCACCACCGCCGACATGATCACGTCTTTTCCCGGTGCGATATCCGAGCCCACCGGCGGTTCAGTGATGGCCAGCCAGATCAAGGGATTACCGCAAATCTATGGCCTGTTTTTCGGGTTCGAAGACGATGGTCGGTTCTTTCAGGTGATCAAAATTCCCGATGGCCTGACAACCTTTGGCCCCCGCAATGCGCCCATCCCCAAAGACAGCAAAATCATCTATCGCACGATTGATGACGCCCTGTCGGGCGAAAAAACTGACAGCTATCTCTATCAATCGGGCTGGGGCACCGTTACCGGCAAGGAAGAAAGTGCTGCCACCTATGACCCCAGAACCCGAGCCTGGTACGAAGGCGCAAAGGACAAGGACGGTATTTTTGTCAGTCCGTTCTATACCTTCAACAGCACAAACAAGCCCGGCGTAACCTTTGCAAAGCGCGTCCTGAACCCGGATCGCAGCCTGATGGGGGTAGTCGGTGCGGATCTGACACTGGAAAGCGTCAACAAGATCCTTGGCGATATCCGGATTGGCGAACAGGGCCGGGTCTTTATGCTCGATGCGCAACAGCGGGTTCTGGCCTATAACGGCCCCTATGGTGGCAATGAGAATGAGACACTTTTCAAGATCGACAATCGAACCATCAGCGACCCGATTGTCAGCCGCGCCATCGTAAGCTGGACCAATAACCCCGACACCTTCTTTGAATTCCTTGATGAAACCGACGGGAAAAAATATCTCGGCTCGGCGGCACCGATACCGGAAATCTTTGGCGTCGCGCCGGTTCTGGGTCTGATCGTGCCCGAAGATGAATTTGTTGGCGACATCAAGGCAACAACCCGCAATGTGCTTCAGATCGCAACCGCGATCCTTGTCTTTACCGTCATCCTGATCGCCATCATCTCGCGGATGTTAAGCCGCCAGATCAATGCCGTCGCCGAAGAAGCCGAAAAGATCGGTCAATTTGATCTCGGCGGTGATTTCGATATGGAATCCCACATCTACGAGGTCGATGCCCTGTCCAAGGCCGTGGCGAACATGAAGCTCAGCCTCAAAAGCTTTGGCGCCTACGTTCCGGCAGATGTGGTGAAATCAATCATGTCAGCTGGCAATCCAGTCGAAATTGGCGGTGAGGCCCGCGAATTATCGATCATGTTTACCGATATCGACGGCTTTACTGCGAAGACCGAAAACTATTCGCCGACCGATCTGGCGCTTGAGCTTTCGAACTATTTTGCCGCGATGGAACAGCAGATCACCATCAACGGAAATGGCACCATCGACAAATATATCGGTGATGCCATCATGGCGTTCTGGAATGCGCCGACCGACGATCCCAACCATGTGGACCATGCCTGCAAGGCTGCATTGGCCTGCCGGTTGGCCGGTCGACGGCTGAATTCCATCTCACAGGATTCACGCCTGTTTCCACTCTACACGCGATTTGGCCTGCACACCGATCAGGTGGTTGTCGGAAATGTAGGCTCCGAACATCGCCTGCAATACACGGCCCTTGGCGAGGCGGTGAACCTTGCCTCGCGGATCGAGGGACTTAACAAGATCTATGGCACACGCATCCTTGTCAGTGAGGCCATTGAAAAACGCGCATCCGATAACTTCCTGCTCAGATATGTCGACCGGGTCGTTCCCCTTGGTACAAGCGTGCCGATTGATATCTTTGAGCTGATCGGGGATCGCGACGATACCACCAACGCCCTTGTTGATATCACCGCGCAGCAAACCGAGATCGCGGCATGGGATGCCTGTATGGACCTTTATCACGACCAGAAATGGGCCGAAGCACATGACGCCTTCAAGGCGCATCTGGAAGCTGCAACCACACCAAAGCTGGTTGAAATCTATATCGAAAGATGCCGGGAATTTATCGATCATCCGCCCGAAAAAAACTGGGATGAAGTCAATCACATGACCCGTAAATAGCCCCAATATCACCGCACAGCCCGATTGGCGGCCTGATCCGGGCGCGAAAACCACTATTTGCGGCCATTGCGTAGCCACCTAGAACTGGCTTTTGTCGGACTTTATTGCTACATACGACCCGTCATATGCATCAATACCTGCAGGAAAGGAGCTTTGCATGCGCAAGGCCCGCGTTGAGCGTAACACAAACGAAACCCAGATCATGGTCGAACTGAACCTTGACGGGACCGGCGTTTATGACGTCGAGACCGGGGTCGGGTTCCTTGATCACATGCTCGAACAGCTTTCGCGTCACAGCCTGATGGACCTTAAAGTCCGGGCCAAGGGCGACCTGCATATTGATTTCCACCACACCACCGAAGATAGCGGCATCGCGATCGGCGAAGCCTTTGCCAAGGCGCTTGGCGATAAAAAGGGCATCACGCGTTATGGCAGCTGCCTGCTGCCGATGGACGAGGCGCTGACCCGTGTCGCACTGGATATTTCAAGCCGTCCCTATCTGATCTGGAATGTCGAATTTACCCGCGACAAGCTGGGCGATATGGATACCGAGCTGTTCCGGGAATGGTTCCAGGGCTTTTCCCAGGCGGCTGGCATCACGCTGCATGTCGAGAACCTGTATGGTGAGAACAATCACCATATCATCGAAAGTGCCTTTAAGGCGCTTGCACGGTCGCTGCGCGTGGCAATCGAAATTGATCCGCGCAAGTCCGATGCCATCCCCTCGACCAAGGGCACGCTTGGCGGCTCCTTGTAAGCAGGTCAGTTCGATCTGATCGAAAATACACCGGTGGCACAGCAGACAACACTCTGCCACCGGTCCAGAGAACCGGTTTTCGATGAAGGTTTACACAGTCCATACCCATCCCGGCGATGCCGACCCGATGGAAAACGCCATCCTGATCCGCGAAGGCTTCAATTTCTGGGCCTTTCTGCTTTCAGGCCTTTGGGCGTTGTACCATCGCCTGTGGCTGGGCTTTTTCGGTCTTGTCGCGGTTTCATTTCTCTGCACCTTTGCGGTCGAGCTGTTTGACGGCGGGCCTGAAATGGACTTTGCCCTGGCACTTGTGACCGGGATCGGCTTTGGCCTGATCGCCAATGATTTGCGTCGGCGCAAACTGGCCGCAAAAGGCTGGAAGATGGTCGATATCGTCGCTGGCCATGATGAAACCGAGGCCGAACATCGCTGCTTTGAGCGTTCAAAAAATTCCCGGCTGCGCGTCCCACACTCCGCAGCTGCCCTTACCTCCACCCCCTCAACCGGGAGCCCATCCTACCCATGAGTGTTGCGATTATTGATTACGGTTCCGGCAATTTGCGTTCGTGCGCCAAGGCGTTCGAGCGTGCTGCACGTGAAACCGGCTTTTCTGACGAGATCATTGTCACCGATGACCCGGAAAAGGTCCGCAACGCCAGCCATATCGTGCTTCCGGGCGTTGGCGCCTATGCCGATTGCCGTGCGGGCCTTGATGCCGTGACGGGCATGGTTGATGTCCTTACCGAGCAGGTGATTAAGGGCGGCAAGCCGTTCTTTGGCATCTGTGTTGGCATGCAGTTGATGTCGACCGTCGGTCGCGAATTTGTCGTCACTGACGGCCTTGACTGGATTTCTGGCGAAGTCGTGGCCATCGAGCCCAGCGACCCAAGCCTTAAAATCCCGCATATGGGCTGGAACGAGCTGGTGCTTGATCCGGCGGGCAAGGCGCACCCGGTCCTTAAAGGCATTTCCGATGGCGATCACGCCTATTTCGTGCACAGCTATCACATGCATGTCACCAACCCGGATCAGCGACTGGCATCGGTTTCCTATGGCGGGAGCATCACGGCCATGATCGGGCGTGACAACATGATCGGCACCCAGTTCCACCCGGAAAAAAGCCAGAAAACCGGGCTTACCATCATCGGGAACTTCCTGGGGTGGAAGCCATGATCGCACCATCTGATACCATTCAGCCGGGCGTCATTGCCGAACGCGTGACCGAACTGACCGCAGGCGACATTTCCGATATCGTCGATGCCTGTACCCAGGCAATTGTCGAAGGTGGCGGCTTTGGCTGGTTGACACCGCCGGACCGTCCGGACATGGAAAAATACTGGCGCGGTGTGTTGCTGATGCCTGGTCGCCATCTGTTTGTGTCGCGCGTAGATGGCATCATTTCCGGTGCCGCCCAGTTGATCGAAACACCGGCCAACCTCGAAGCACAGCGCCATTCCGCCCAGATTTCCGGCCATTTCGTCGCTCCTTGGGCGCGCGGGCGCGGCAACGGCAAGGCGATCGTGCGTTCGATTGAATATTTCGCCCGTGAAGCGGGCTATAGCGTTTTGAAACTCGACCTTCGCGAAACCCAGGAAGCCGCCATCGCACTGTATAACGGGCTTGGATATGTCCGTTGGGGCATCAATCCCTATTACGCGATGGTCGATGGCAAGATGGTCGAAGGCTATTACTACACCAAGAAAATACAGGACACCGATCAGTGAACCTTTATCCCGCAATTGACCTGAAAGATGGTGCATGTGTGCGCTTGCTGCGCGGCGACATGGACAAGGCAACCGTGTTTAACGACGATCCGGGCGCACAGGCCGGTGAATTTGTGCAAGCCGGTTGCCATTGGGTTCATATCGTTGATCTGAACGGCGCCTTTGCCGGTGAACCGGTCAATGGCGCAGCAGTGGACTCCATCCTTGCCGCTGTATCGGGCAAGGCCCAGACGCAGCTTGGTGGCGGCATCCGCACCATGGAAACGGTTGATTATTGGCTCAATAAAGGCATCACCCGCGTGATCCTTGGTACCGTTGCCCTTCGCAATCCCGATTTTGTTAAGGAAGCCTGTGCCAAATGGCCGGGCCGGGTGGCTGTCGGCATTGATGCCCGCGATGGCTATGTCGCGGTTGAAGGCTGGGCGGAAACGTCTGAGGTCACGGCCCTCGAACTCGCCAAGAAATTTGAGGATTGCGGTGTGGCGGCGATCATCTTTACCGATATCGACCGGGATGGCGCGATGGGTGGTCCGAATATCGAAAGCACCGTGGCCCTGGCATCGGAAATCTCGACGCCTGTGATCGTATCGGGCGGGGTTTCATCGCTGGATGATCTGATCGCGGTCAAGAAACACACAGATGCCGGCATTGATGGCGCGATTTCCGGTCGTGCGCTTTATGATGGCCGCATCGATCTGGCAGAGGCCATCGCGGCCCTTTCGTAACCGACCCAACAGGAAACAGACCATGCTGAAAACCCGTGTCATTCCCTGTCTTGACGTCAAGGACGGCCGCGTCGTCAAAGGGGTCAATTTCGTTGATCTGGTCGATGCCGGTGATCCGGTCGAACAGGCGCGCATCTACGATGCCGAGGGTGCGGATGAACTCTGCTTCCTTGATATCACGGCATCAAGTGATAACCGCGATACCATCTTCGATGTCGTTGCCCGCACGGCCGAGGCCTGCTTTATGCCGGTCACCGTGGGTGGCGGGGTGCGCACCCTTGAAGACATCCGAAAGCTGCTTCTGGCCGGCGCGGACAAGGTTTCGATCAATACCGCTGCGGTCAAAAACCCCGATTTCGTCCGCGAAGCCGCGCGCAAGTTCGGATCGCAATGCATTGTGGTCTCGATTGACGCCAAATCAACCGGCCCGGACAAGTTTGAGATCTTTACCCATGGCGGGCGTGAACCGACCGGGGTCGATGCCGTTTCGTTTGCAAAACAAATGGTCGAATACGGTGCGGGCGAACTTCTGGTCACCTCGATGGATCGCGATGGCACCCAGTCGGGCTTTAACATCCCGCTGACCCGTACCATTGCCGATGCCGTCCATGTGCCGGTCATTGCTTCGGGCGGTGTGGGGACGCTGGATCACATGGTCGAAGGCGTGCGCGATGCCCATGCATCGGCGGTTCTGGCCGCCTCGATCTTCCATTTCGGCACCTATCGCATTCGCGAGGTCAAGGAACACATGAAAGCCGCCGGTATTCCGGTACGTGAGGACTGAGAGCATGGCCAATCAACACATCCTTGATGCGCTTTACGCAACCGTTTCTGCCCGCAAGGGTGCAGACCCGGAAACCAGCTATACCGCCAAGCTGTTTGCCAAGGGCACTGCCAAAATCGCCCAGAAAGTCGGCGAAGAGGGCGTTGAAACCGTGATTGCCGCCCTTGCCGAAACCCCGGAAAAGGTCGCATCGGAAAGTGCGGATCTGCTTTATCACCTGACCGTGCTTTGGGCTGATCAGGGGGTCACGCCTGATGATGTCTGGAAGATCCTGGCCGAACGTCAGGGCATTTCAGGTATTGCCGAAAAGGCATCGCGCAGCAAAGATTAAGGCATAAAGCCTCAACTATCCGGGCAATGTCCCGACTAAGGTATCAGGAGCATCACCATGGCCGTTCAGCCCTACGATCCGGAAAACATCTTTGCCAAAATCCTGCGCGGCGAAATCCCGTGCACCAAGGTCTATGAAGATGACCATGTGCTGGCGTTTAACGATATCGCGCCACAGGCCCCGACCCATGTGCTGGTCATCCCGAAGGGTGCTTACACCAGCTATGATGACTTTGCGCTCAATGCATCGGACGCCGAAATCATCGCCTATACCCGCGCAATTGGCAAAATCTCCAAGGAAGCTGGCGTGGTTGAAGACGGCTACCGCCTGATCGCCAACACCCGCGAACACGGCCGCCAGGACGTCCCGCACCTGCATGTGCATATCCTGGGCGGTGAGAAGCTCCCGCGGATGCTGCCCGGCGCCTAAGCGACTGGAAACCCATTAAAAAGGCAGGGTTCCGCATCGCGCGCCCTGCCTTTTTTGTCCTAACATGAACCTGAAATCATCTATGGCACCCAACATCCCCACCGCCGCCGAGATTTTCGAAGCCCTTCCGGGCAACTGGACGCTTGTGCGCGATTTGGGCGAAGCCGGGCAGTTTACCGGCGATGTCAGGTTTCATGCTGCCGATCCGGCCCAACCCAATGTGCTGCGCTATCGTGAGGAAGGGTTTCTGACCCGCCCGGACGGCAAGCGGTTTGATGGCTATCGGGAGTATGATTTTGTCCTGCACGAGGACCCGGCGGCGATTGAGCTTCTGTTTCGCGAC
Organism: Thalassospira sp. CH_XMU1458; assembly: GCF_037027205.1. Taxonomy (NCBI): domain Bacteria; kingdom Pseudomonadati; phylum Pseudomonadota; class Alphaproteobacteria; order Rhodospirillales; family Thalassospiraceae; genus Thalassospira; species Thalassospira sp. CH_XMU1458. Next base: position 331,229 of record NZ_JAYMDW010000001.1, read on the forward strand.
CCTTTGAGTTTCGGCAATCGCTATGTGTTGCTGCAATTTGGCGAAGAGGGTGAAGAGGGTGAAGAGGGTGAAGAGGGGGTTTGTGCCCACGACATTCACCCCTGCGGGGAGGACTTCTACCACCATTGCATGATCTGGAACGGGTCAGATCATTTCGAAACAAAAATAAAAATCACCGGTCCGAAGAAAGATCACCTGCTGCACAGCATCTATCGACGCGCCTAGTATCCCGAAATACGAGACACCCGTCCATAATTTCAAATACTTGCCACTTTATTCTGACAAACCGGATTGACTTGCCAAACCGAGTACCCAATCCCGAAAGGCGCACACTTCCGGCACGTCCTGACGGCTTTCCGGCGTGATCAGATAGTATGCGCCGCTGGATTTCAAGCTGGCCGCGCTGACGATTTCAAGACTGCCCTGGGCAAGTGGTCCATCGATCAAAACCCTTGGTAACAGGGCGATTCCCATGCCTGCCTTGGCGGCTTCGATCAGCATGAAGAAATGCTCAAACGCCGGTCCGGGCGCCCCGGTAATCGCAATCCCGTTGGCCTGCGCCCAGTCATGCCATGCCTTGGGCCGGGTGGTGTGGACCAGTCGCGGATAGTGTCCGAGCAGATCTGCCGGGTCTCTGGGGCTGTTTTCGTCCGTCATGGCACCTGAAGCAACATATCCGGGTTTGGCAACAACCACTTGAATTTCATCAAAAAGATTGTCGCAGATCATCCCGGGCCAGCGACCATCGCCGAAATAAAGCCCGACATCCATCTGGCGTGCGCCAAGGTCCGGGCTGCGTTCCGGGGTGGCGAAATTAAGTGCCAAGGTTTCGATCACCGGGCGGATATCGGGGTTTTCGTTTTGAAATCGATTTAATCTTGGAATAAGCCAGCTGCTGGCCAGGGTATGCAGCGCACCGATAACCAGTTTCCGCTCTCCCGCGCCATGGGTCACCAGATCAAGGGTGGCGGCCTCGATCTCGTCGAGCGCCCGGCGCAGACTGGGCAGATAGGCCCGACCGGCTTCACGCAGGGCCAGTTTCGGGCCATTACGCTCAAACAAGCTCATGCCAAGGCTGGCTTCCAGATTGGCGACCTGCTGGCTGATCGCGCCGGAGGTGACGGAAAGTTCCGCAGCCGCGCGGGCAAAGCTGCCAAGCCGGGCGGCGGCTTCGAACGCGCGCAGGGCATTGAGAGGCGGGGTGGTCGGGCGCAGCGCCATAGCAATAGTTTTCCTATTGATAAGTCCAGAACTTCTGATTTTACCCGCCACATTCTGACGTATTAGAGTAGTTCCAACAACACATCGTTAGATAATCTGGATAATCTTTGAGGTTGACCATGTCTTCGCCATCCCTGCCACCGTTCCATCTGGCCTTCCCGATCAAATCAATATCTGACACCCGCGCGTTCTATATCGATATCCTCGGCTGTGATGAAGGCCGCTCGACCGAAGCCTGGATTGATTTTGATTTCTTTGGTCATCAGCTTTCTGCCCATGTCCGCCCCGAAGCCGGCCAGAACAAGGGGGCCGGTGATGTCGATGGCGATGCGGTGCCAATCCCGCATTTCGGGGCGATTCTGGAATGGGAAAAATGGCACGAACTGGCCGACAAGCTTAAGGCGGCCAATGTCAAATTCCTGCTGGAACCCAAGATCCGCTTTAAGGGTGAACCGGGCGAGCAGGGCACCTTCTTTGTCGAAGACCCAGCAGGAAATGGTCTTGAATTCAAGACCTTCCGTGACCCGGCCATGATCTTTGCCCACTGATTTGGACGTTTAATAGCACGTAACCGGCCTTGTGAAAGCGGGCCGGTCCATGACAGACTGTAATTGACGCGCCAACTGACGCGCCAACTGACGCGCCGGAACGCTTTGCGCTCTGGCGCGTTTGATATGTACAGAACCTTTTATCGTCCCGACTTTCCAAGCATTGACCAGGAGACCCCGATGGCAACCACCAACGCCCCGCTCAACATTCTGATTTCCGCTGCCGGCGATGATCAAAAGTGGAAAAGCGTGATGGTTGACCGCCTGCCGGACGCCAATATCGTGATCGAGGAAGACGATTACGATCCTGAAACGATTGACTATGCCCTGTTCTGGAAACAGCCACAGGGCCTGATCAAGACGCTGCCGAAGCTGAAAGCCATCTTCTCTCTCGGTGCAGGGGTCGATCACGTTGTTTCCTCGCCCAGCCTGCCCAAGGAATTGCCGGTCATTCGTCTGGAAGATGCCGGGATGGCTGATCAGATGGTGCAATATCACCTTTATGCCGCCCTGCATTTCATGCGCGACTTTGATGTTTATAGCGCCCAGCAGGCCAAGGCCGACTGGACCCAGCATGACGTCGCACGCATTTCGCAATGCCGGGTCGGTGTCATGGGGCTGGGTGCGCTGGGCTCTGCCGTTGCCTCGTCGCTTTCAAATCTGGGCTTTTCTGTTTCGGGCTGGAGCCGCTCGATGAAGGCGATTGAAGGCATTTCAACCTATGCCGGCAAGGAAACGCTGGCTGAGTTCCTCGGTCAGTCCGATATCCTGATCTGCCTTCTGCCGCGCACATCCGAAACCGAAAACGTCCTTAACAGCAGCACGCTTTCCTTCCTGCCCAAGGGCGCTGCGATCATTAATGCCGCCCGGGGGGCGATGATCAACGAAGCCGACTTGCTGCGCGCGATTGATACCGGCCATCTGCGTGGCGCGTTTTTGGATGTTGCCGCGACCGAACCGCTGCCCGAAAGCCATCCGTTCTGGGATCACGCGAAAATCCGCATCACCCCGCATATTGCGGCCGCGACCCGGTTTGAAGAATCCGTCGATCAGATTGCCGAAAACCTTGATCGCCTGGCCCGCGGCGAAACCCCGCGCGGGCTTGTGAACCGCGAGGTCGGCTACTAAGCCGCTACCGCTCAAACCACACACCCTTCAAACCCGATCCGGCGCATTATGCCTGCCAGATCGGGTTTTGCTTGTCCGCCCACAGGCTTTCTGCAAAACAGGAACAGCCGCACACGCAGTCGGCGCCATTGCTGTTAAACGGGATTTTCGATGTCAGCCAAAACCTTTGTTGCGCTTCGCGTTGACTGTGACGCTGCCACCGCCTTTGAACACTTCACAGGCGGGATTGATCACTGGTGGAAACAGGGGCCGCGCAACCGCCTGCTTGGCAATCGTCCGGGCATCATGGAATTTGGCGAAGAAAACGGCACACGCTATTTGCAGGAAGTCGATAAACGCCGCCCCGATTTCATCGTCCGCGCCGGTAAGGTCACCAAGTGGGAGCCCGCCAAGCGCCTTGCCTTTGAATGGAACTGGCCGATGGCCGATCCCAAGGAACCAGGGACATTGGTCGATATCCGATTTAGCGCGCTTGGCGATTACACCCGTATCACGCTGGAACATCTGGGCCTTGAAAAGCTTTCGATGGCCCATCCCGGGCGCAATGGCCTGAATGACAACCGTTTCAAGCCGATGATGACCCATTACTGGCAGGCGCATCTGGTTTCATTGCGAAACCGGATCAAACTGCTTTCAAGCCGCTCAAACCCGGCCTGACCCGGCAAAATCAAGCCCCGCCAGCAATTCAGTCAGCCAATCGACAAATACCCGCACACGCGCCGAAAGCTGCCGATTTTGCGGATACAGCACCGAAACCGGCATCGGATCGGGCGGGCAATCGGGCAGGATTTCAATCAGTTTGCCGGATTTAAGGTCATCGGCAACGCGATAACGCGGCACCTGCACAATTCCCAATCCGGCGGCTGCACAGGCGGCATAGCTGTCCGCCCCGGTCACGGAGATACTGGCCGGCAGCATGATCTCGCAAAGCTTGCCATCTACCCTGAAATCAAGCGGGATCGGCTTGTCATCGGCTCCCGATAAAAAACAAACCATCTGATGGCCCTGACTTTTCAGGTCGGCAAGGGTTTCGGGCATGCCGATGCGGGCAATGTAATCGGAGCTGGCAACGGTCGCCTCGTGCAAAAGGGCAAGCCTGCGCCCGATCATCGATGAACTGGCCAGATCGCCACTGCGCAATACGCAATCAAAGCCTTCATGCACCAGATCAACAAAACGATCGCCATCGGCCAGCACCAGATCGATCCCCGGATAGCGACCCCAAAAATCGCCAAGGGCCGGGATGATAAAGGTTCGCGCCAGCGTGCCTTGCAGATTAACCCTAAGCAACCCTTTGGGGTCGGCATTGGTAAAGCTGCCATCGGCCTCTTCGAGGTCGGCCAGAATCCTTACACAGCGTTGGTAATACGCATCCCCGTCGCGGGTCGGGTTGACGGTGCGCGTCGTGCGTTCCAGCAACCGGGTGCCCAGCCGTTCTTCCAACCGCTGAATGGAATTGGTCATGGTCGCACGCGGGATCAAAAGATCACTCGCCGCCTTGGTAAAGCTTTTGCGCTCTACCACGCGCACGAAATTGCGCATTTCCTCAAACCGGTCCATTCGTCATCCTGATTGTTATTTAATTTCGAATAATGATGTCGAATATAACCTAATTATCCAAAAAGTCATCTTGGGCATAGTGGACCCATGCCCTTGAGGCCCCCGTAACCACCAAGGAGACTTTTGATGTCTGCCAATCAAAACAAAACCGCCATCATCACCGGCGCATCGCGCGGCATTGGCGTGGCGCTTGCCAAACGTCTGGCAGCGGATGGCTTTAACGTTGTCATCAACTATGCCAGCTCTGCCGCCCCGGCAGAAGAACTGGCTGATTCGCTTAAATCGCAAGGCCACAAGGCCATCGCGATCAAGGCGGATATTGCCCGGCCGGATGCGGTTAAGGCCCTGTTTGACAAAACCATCGCCGAGTTTGGCGGCGTTGATGTCATCGTCAATAACGCCGGTGTCATGACGACCACCCCGATTGCCGACATGGATGATGCCACCTATGACGCGATGATGGATATCAATGTGCGTGGCACCTTCAACATGTTGCGCGAAGGGGCAAAACATCTGCGCGATCATGGCCGGGTGATCAATTTCTCGACCACTGCCCTGCACCTCAAACTGCCGGGCTATGCCGTTTATAACGCCACCAAGGCCGCGGTTGAGGCGATGACGGGCGTTTTCGCCAAGGAACTGCGCGGTCGCCAGATTACGGTCAATGCCGTTGCGCCGGGCCCGGTGGCAACCGAACTGTTCCTCAATGGCAAGACCGACGAACAGATTGCCAATTTCGCAAAGATGCCACCGCTTGAACGGCTTGGTGAACCTGATGACATCGCCGGTGTGGTGGCCTTCCTCGCCGGGCCGGATTCCGGCTGGGTGGATGGTCAGACCATCCGTGCCAATGGTGGTCTTGCCTGACCTCCACAAACCTCGTTTGCCGGGGTCCCTGATCTGATATCGGCATGATTTCCCCCATCCCCGTGCCGGTCTTTGCCCTGGGCCCCGCATTACCGGCAATGACGCCGCCTGATGCACAAACAGGCAGCGTCATTGCCATATTGCCTTGGTCCCCGGCTTTGCCCATGATGGCCCGCCATCAGCAAAGGGATCCCGCAATGTCAAACGCCACCACCACCACCAGCACCACCACAAAATCCGATGACATCACGTTTCGCTATGCCACCCGCGATGATTTGCCTGCCATCGTTGCCCTTCTGGCCGATGATGAAAAAGGCAGAACCCGCGAGGAACTTGGCGATCCGCTTCCAGATGCCTATTACGCCGCGTTTGATGCCATGGCGTCCCAGTCAACCGATGCGCTGCCCAACAAATATCTTCTGGCCATCAAGGGCACGGATATTGTCGGATGTTTGCAGTTGACCCTGATCGCCGGTTTGTCGCGGCGCGGGCAACTGCGCGCCCAGATCGAAGGGGTGCGGGTGGCAAGTACCGCCCGCGGTCAGAAGATCGGCGAAAAACTGATCAAGCAATCCATTTCGATTTCGAAATCACTTGGCGCGGCGTTGATACAGTTCACAACGGATAAAACCCGCAAGGATGCCCATCGGTTTTATGAACGGCTTGGATTTGTCGCCAGCCACGAGGGCATGAAGATGGCTCTTGATCCGAAATAGGCCTTGTTTTCTGCCAGATTGCGCACACGCAAATACGCCGGGCGCATTTCGTGATAGGGTCTGATGATTGTTGGCCTTACGGCTGCATCCATCGAACGGAGGACCATCATGAACTTGAGCGAATTACAAGATCTGGCCCGTGAACGCGGCTTTTCGCATGTTTTCAGCGCATCGGAAAATCATGTCACATGCGATGGCAAACAGGCGAAATATAGCGCCGATGATTTGACCATCATCGATTCCCGTTCTGTCGATGCCGGAACCGACCCGGGGGATGACGCCACCCTTTACATGATCGAGGCCAGCGACGGCACGCGCGGCATGCTGATTGTGCCCAACAGCTTTGATACCGACCGCAACAAGGCCGACCTGATCGACAGTCTTCGCCGCAAGCACAGCTGATTTCGGAACAAGCAGCCAGGATTTGCGTTTTGCCTTTATCAGACAATTTTTGATCGAGGAGGCCCGCAATGACCTTGGCTGATCTTCAGGCAAACGCCAAAGAACACGGTTTTGAACATCATTTCATGGCCGAGGAAGGCGGTGTACGCAGTGACGGCACCGGCAAGCTTTATACCCCGGACGAGCTGCGCCTTGTCCATTCCAACAGCACCGACCAAGGCACCGATCCGGGTGACGAGGCAACGCTGTTCATGATCGAGGCCAATGACGGCACCAAGGGTGTGATGATCATGGCCGATGCATTTCATGCCGATCCGCATAAGGCCGAAATCATTGATGTTCTGCGCCGTAATCGGGCTGCGTAATCAATTGCGTTGCACGCCACCTCGCACGTTCCCACATTCCCAAATGGATACGTTGCCGGGTGGCATTTCGCAAAATGAACACAAATAAGCGCCCGAAGCGACATAAAGGGTAGGCAGTTTATGCGCTCTCCCTTTACCAAGTGGGGCATTTCATTCGATGTCGGACTTTTTGCCATTCATTCGCGCCTGGGTCACCGATCCCAGAAAAATATCCGCCATTTCGCCCTCAAGCCCGGCGCTGGCGCGGCTGATCACATCCGAAATCAACACCCAAAGCACCCCGGTTCTGGAACTCGGACCGGGGACAGGTGTGTTTACCCGTGCACTTCTTGATCGCGGTTTGCGTGAAGATGACCTGACATTGATCGAAGCCGGACCGGATTTCTCCCGCCTGCTTTCCGAACGCTATCCCAGGGCCCGCATCCTGCAAATGGATGCCTGCCGCTTGGGCAAAAAGGGCCTGTTTGCCGCTGGCGAACTGGCAAGCGCGATTAGCGGCCTACCGCTTCTGTCGATGTCACCGCGCCAGATCATGGGCATCTTGTCGGGCAGTTTTGAATATCTGCGCGACGACGGCGCATTTTACCAGTTCACCTATGGCCCGCGCTGCCCGGTGCCGGACGCCATTCTGGCCCGGCTTGATTTGCAGGCAACGCGCATCGGCACCACGGTACGCAATGTCCCGCCCTCGTCAGTCTATAAGATCGAACGCAAAAGCCGCCCGGAAATGCTCAGCGAAGTCCGCAAATCCGCCTGAAACGCATAAAGGGGCACCAACTGCATGGTGCCCCTTTTTCTATATCATCGGCCTTTAAAGCCGATGGAAACGTCTGATCACCACAAATGATGGACGTGCGGGGCGATGCGCTGCTCATAGATGTTGCGCAATTCACCGATCACCTCTGAGGGCAGCGGTGCCACATCACTTGCCGCCGCATTCGCCGCGGCCTGGGCTGCATTCTTTGCCCCCGGAATCACAACACCAACGGCTTCTTCCATCAAAATCCAGCGCAGGGCAAACTGCGCCATGGTGATATTTTCGGGAACCAGCCGACGGATTTCCTCAACAGCTTCAAGCGCAACATCAAACGGCACACCGGCGAATGTTTCGCCTTTATCAAACGCCTCGCCGTTGCGGTTAAACGCACGATGGTCATCAGCGGCAAAGGCGGTATCCTTGGTCATCTTGCCGGTCAAAAGGCCGGATGCCAGCGGCACACGGACAATCACCCCGACATTCTTTGCTTTTGCCTCGCGGAAGAAAAGACCCGACGGGCGTTGGCGGAAGATGTTGTAAATGATCTGAACCGACGCAACCCCGGGATATTCGATGGCTTTGAGGCCTTCTTCGACCTTCTCGACCGAAACACCGTAATTGCGGATTTTCCCGGCCGTGACCATTTCCTCCATCACCTCGAACACATCCGGGCGATAGTAAACCTCGGTCGGCGGGCAATGAAGCTGCACCAGATCAAGACAATCCGTCGCAAGGTTCTTAAGGCTGCGTTCCACAAAGGCTGTCAGGTTCTGTTTGTTGTATCCCGCGGACACATGCGGATCCAGGCGACGTCCGGCCTTGGTTGCGATGAACGGGCGTTCGCCACCGCGTTCTTTCATGACATCGGCAATGATTTTTTCCGAACGACCATCACCGTAAACGTCGGCGGTATCAATGAATGTCGTGCCGTTATCAAGGGCGGCATGCAGGGCCGCGCGCGCGTCAGCCTCTGACACATCGCCCCATGCGCCACCAATGGCCCAGGCACCGAAACCGACTTCCGAGACCGTGCGGCCTGTCTTCCCAAATTTTCTGTAGTTCATATATCTTTGCTCCTAAGGCATTAACTGGCCGCCATTGACCTCGATGATCTGGCCTGTGATGTAGCCCGCCATTGCGTTCGAGGCGAGAAACAGGAACGCCCCGACACATTCATCCGGGCGGCCCACGCGGCCCATCGGTACTGTTGCGCTTTGCGCGGCAAGCACATCGGGCGGTGTATAGCGGTCATGAAATGGCGTCTGGATCAGGCCCGGCGAAACGGCGTTCACGCGAATGCCGTCCGCGACAAATTCCTTTGCCTGTCCGCGTGTCAGACTGCTGACAAAGGATTTTGCCGCCGCATACAGCACAGCACCACCCCCGCCACCATTGCGCGCAGCAATCGATGTCGTGTTGACCACAAAACCGTTTTCTGACGCTTTGAGGTAAGGATACGCCGCCACGGTGGCTTCCCAGACCGATTTGCCATTGAGCGCAAAGACACGGTCAAGATGCTCGGGTTCGACCTCGGTCGTCGGCACACGGCCCAGCATGCCACCGGCATTGTTGATCAGGCCATCCAGCCCGCCAAGCATCCGGGCTGCTTCCCTGACAACTTTCGTCGGGGTACCGGTTACACTCATATCGCCCTGAACAGCAACGACATGCTCGGGAAACTCTGCCTGAAGGGCAAGTGCTGCATCACTGCTTTCATTATAATGAAGGGCAACCTTGGCACCCTGTGCGGCAAAGCCCCTGACAATCTCGGCCCCGATCCCGGTCGAGCCCCCGGTTACCAAAACACGCCGCGACATCAGGTCGGGAATCCTGACTGCCTGAATATCACTCATCGTATTCCTCCGGCTAAATTGTCTGACTTTTGGCCAGATTACTTGTTGCACCGACCCGTGTGGTGTGGTTTTTCATGAACTGAAATCATCCACAAAGTGAATAGAGTTCAACTTGGCTGGAATCGACCGCGCAGAGTTTGCTGATCTACGCCTGTTCCTGGCGATTGTCCGCCGCCAGAGCTTCAAGGCTGCAGCGATTGAATTTGGACTTTCGCCGTCGGCGGCCAGTCACGCGATCCGCCGTCTCGAAAGCCGCCTTGGCGTAAAGCTGATCAATCGAACCACCCGGTCGATCGTGGCAACCGAACTGGGTCAGGACCTTGCAACCAAGCTTGCCGAGGGTTTTGACAAACTTGATGAAGCACTCCAGACGCTTGATGCCCCCGGTGCCGCCAGCTTTGGCGAGGTCCGCATCAACGCCTTTTCCGATGCCGCGCACCTTCTGATCGCCCCGGCATTGCCGGAATTTGCCAAGACCTTTCCCGATGTCAGCCTCAGCATAATCGTTGAAAACCGGCCGATTGATATCGTCGCCGAGGGATATGATGCCGGCATCCGGTTTGGCCATCTGGTCCCCGAAGACATGGTTGCCGTCGCACTCAGTGGGCCGCAGCGCTGGGTCGTGGCCGGCGCACCGGATTATCTTGCGCGGCACGGAAAACCCGATACCCCTGAAGATCTGCGCAATCACACATGCCTGCAGCTTCTTCTGGGCGACAATTCGCCGTTTCCCTGGGAACTTGGCACTGGCCCGGATCAGAAAAGCTACCGCGTGCCGGGCCACATCACCATTCAGGACACGGCGACTACGATCTCGGCCGCCAAGGCCGGGCTTGGACTGGCCTATTTGCTGGAATCGCGCATTGCCGATGACCTTGCCAGCGGACAGCTTGAAATCGTGCTGGAAGACCACGCATCATCTGATGATCCCTTCCATATGTATTACAGCAGCCGCCACAACAATCATCCGGGCTTGCGCGGCCTGATCAACATCATCCGCAAACAGAACGGCCTGTCGCGCATATGATCACACCCGGGTCGCCCAATGACGAGGGATTAGCGCCGATAGACCATCTGGCGGTAATTTAGCGCCTCGGCAATATGGCCGCGCTTGACCGATGCACTTCCGGCCAGATCGGCAATGGTGCGCGCCACCCGCAAAATCCGGTGATATCCGCGGGCCGATAGCTTCATCTGACGGGCTGCATCCTGCAATAATCCGCGGCCCTCGGCATCAAGGGCGGCGGCATCCTGCAGGACTTCACCATCGGCCAGGGCATTGGTCGATATGTTTTCGTTTTTATATCGCAACATTTGCAACTCACGCGCAAGAAACACCCGTTCGCGTACCGCCTGACTGGTTTCGCCTTTGCTGGGCAAATCAAGGTCTTCGGGCTTCACCGCCGGGACTTCGATCTGGATATCAAACCGGTCCAGAAGCGGCCCTGAAAGCCGTGCCTGATATTCCTCGCCACAACGCGGTGCGCGGGTACAAGCCAACTCGTTATCGCCCAAATAGCCGCACCGGCACGGGTTCATCGCCGCGACCAATTGCACGCGCGCCGGATAGGTCACATGCGCATTGGCGCGCGCAACCGATACCTGCCCGGTTTCAAGCGGTTGGCGCAGGGCATCAAGCACATTGCGCTGAAATTCCGGCAATTCATCCAAAAACAGCACACCATTATGGGCCAGTGAAATCTCGCCCGGCTTGACCCGATGCCCCCCACCGACGAGGGCGGGCATCGAGGCAGAGTGATGGGGCTGGCGGAACGGACGGGTGCGGATCAGGCCACCTTCGGGCAACATTCCGGATACGGAATGGATGACTGTGGTTTCCAGTGCTTGTCTGGCATCAAGGTCTGGCAGAATGCCGGGCAAGCGGGCCGCCAGCATCGATTTTCCCGATCCGGGCGGACCGGACATCAAAAGGTTATGGCCGCCTGCTGCCGCGATCTCAAGCGCGCGTTTGGCACTTTCCTGTCCCTTGATATCGCGCAGATCACCATGGAAATCATTGATCTCGTCTGCGTCGCGCCGGATCGGGCGGGGCAGAATTTGCGTGCCTTTGAAATGATTGATCAGGGCAACAAGGCTTATGGGTGCCAGAATCTCAAGATCCCCGGCCCAAAGGGCCTCCGCCCCGTTGGCGTTCGGACAAATGATGCCGCATTCCTGCATCCCGGCTTCCATGGCGGCGGGCAAGACACCGCCAACCTTGGTAATGCTGCCATCAAGCCCCAATTCACCCAGCACCAAGAACCGTTCGATATCGTCATGGCCGATGACATCCATCTCGGCCAAGATCCCAAGCGCAATCGGCAGGTCGAAATGCGATCCTTCCTTCAGCAAATCGGCCGGGGCGAGATTAATCGTGATGCGTTTGGGCGGCAGGGCCAACCCCATGGCCGAAAGCGCGGATCGCACCCGTTCACGGGCCTCGGACACCGCCTTGTCGGGCAGGCCAACGACCGTAAAGGCCGGAAGGCCACTTGCCATTTGCACCTGCACGTCAACAGGGATCGTTTCAATCCCGGCAAAGGCAACTGTGGTAACCCGCGCTGTCAATTTGCCTGACCCCCATAACCCCAAGTTGCATCACTTTGACGGGAAACGGGGATCAAGGCAACATATCGTTCAAGGACAAGGTGTTGGCAGATCGCGATGCCTATGCCGGTTCCATGTCGGTATTGACCATCCAGGGCGTGCCGAACTTGTCAGTCACCAGACCAAAGCCCTTTGACCAAAACGTTTCTTCGAACGGCATGATAACTGTGCCACCCACCGCAAGCCCGTCGAAATACGCACGCGCCCTCTCGGCAGTCGGGGCATGAATGGAAATGTTCATGCCTTTCATCGCCTCGAAATGTTCGGATGGGCTGTCAGACGCCATGATGTTCCAGCCATCCCCGACCAAGCAGGCATGGGCCATTTTGTCGGCCATGGCGGGCATTTCTTCGGCCATCGGGGTTTCGCCATAGGACATGGTGATAAGCTCACCCCCCAGAACAGACTGATAAAACTCCATTGCCGGGCGGCAATTACCATCAAAATTCAAATAGCTGATCACTTTCATCGGGGCTTCCTTTGTAAGATTGCGTTGATGGGCACGGCTTATGGCTCAAGCCCGAACTGGGCCTGACAATTTTCAAAATCAAACGGCACGGAAAAATGCTCGTGCGCGATGCGCCATTGGCCGTCGCGCTTTTCAAGCTGAGTGCTTGAGCGCATCCAGCTTGAATGTTCGGTACCATCCGGATCGCGCATGCCACAGCGGATCAGGAAATGCGCAACACCAAGATGGCCTGAGACGCGAATGCTTGGTGTCTGCATCTCGACAATCATTTCCGCGTCCTTGGGCAGGCATTTTTCCCAATGGGCGCGGTAATCGGCGGCGCCATTGAATTGCAGCGGTCCAACCGCGTCATAGGAACAGATATCGGGGTGATAAAGCGCCATGATCGCATCGATATCCTTGTTGCGATTGGCATTCGCCCAATGATCAAACAGATCGGCAATCGCCTGGCGATCCTTGGCTTGTTTTTCTGACATCAGACATATCCTTGCGTTGGTAGTGCGAGGGGTTTGGCTTCATGATTGGTTGGCCTGATCAGCCGTCGGCGACCGCACGCTCAAGTGCCGCGATATCGATCTTTTGCATGGTCATCATCGCGGATGCCGCGCGTGCGGCGATGGCCGGGTTCGGATCGCTCATCAATTCAATCAGACGGGTCGGGGTGATTTGCCAAAACACGCCAAACCGGTCTTTGACCCAGCCGCAATCGCGCGGCTCCCCGCCGTCGGACAGGCAATCCCAGTAATAATCGACCTCTGCCTGATCCTTGCAGTCGACGACGAAGGAAACGGCTTCGGTAAATGTGAAGTCAGACGGAAAGTTAAGCGCGACAAACTGTTGACCGAAAAGTTCAAAGCGGATGGTCAGAATGCTGCCCTCCCGATCGGCGAAGGCAGAACTTCCGCGCATGGTTTCACCGACTTTGGCATCGGCAAACACCGAAACATAGAAATTCACGGCTTCTTCAGCGGTTTGATCAAACCATAAAAAAGGACTGATCTTCTGCATGGGGCATTCTCCTTGCCGGGCAGAATGGGCCTATGGGCAATCACGATCAAAAAGGGCGATTTATCAGCATTTTCTTGTTTTCCCATTTGACAAATACGTTGATATCAACATAATTTATCCATGTCAAAAAAAGATTTCAACCATAGCGATCAGATCGTCCCCTATGCCGATACCATAATGGTAAGGGACTCGTGTCTTTGCCTGCATGTCCGGCGTGCGGCACGTACCGTCGCAAGACGGTTTGATGACGCCTTTCGCCCCCTTGATCTGACCAGCGGACAATATTCACTTTTGATGTCGTTAAACCGGCCACATCCGCCGCACATGAAAGATGTCGCCGACCTTCTGGCGATGGATCGCACCACTTTGACGGCCAATCTCAAACCGCTTGAACGGCGTGGATTGATTGAGATTACACCAGACCCCAAAGACAAGCGCGGCCGCCTGCTGGCTTTGACCAAGGACGGCTTACACCTTCTCAGTCGCGCCTTCCCGATCTGGCAGGAAACCCAGCAACAGCTGGAAAATCAGGTCGCTGACACGGACCCAAAGCAGCTTCTGGCAGCGTTGATCAACCTGTCCCAGGAACCGGGCAACTAAGCCCGGGCTTGGCAAAGCCAAACGGGATTAGCCGATCTTTAGCCGGAATTTTTGAAAGCAGGCCCCGTCATGGGAAACCGTTGCTTCGAACACGGCACCAAGTCGCCTTAACGCGGCGAGTTTGGTGCGGGTTGGCGGTAACAGGAAGGTCACCGACGAAATACGCGGATCAGATCGGGCAAATTCAAGCGCCTTGTGCGTGATTGCTATGCCAAGCCCGAAGCACTCCGGTCGCAGCACCAGCCCGTAATCCCAGTCATCGCCTTCTTTCTGAAACCCGCCCCAGCCGACATAGGTGCCATCATAAAAGATCGCCCAATGCCCCAGGCCATCGCGCTGCCAACAGGCCTTCTTGGCTGCCATGAAACGGGCAACATCATCCTGATCCCACGGACCGTTTAGTAACGGCATATGATCCGCCAGGCGCGGATCGGACATATGGGCAATCAGGGTTTCGGGCGCGATATCGTCAAGCGAACCAAACGAAATCGCATTGGATCGGGTTGTCATCAGGCAAGACCAAAATCAGGCAAAGAAAAAGGCGCAAGAACCATCGGTTCATAGCGCCCTTCATCGGCCTCTTTGTCAATCAAGCCCACCGGCATCGGCCATCACATTTGCGATAGCGGCCTAGTCCGAGGTTTCGTCATCCGTTTCGCGCGGCGGAAGGAATTCCTTGCGGCACGGCACGGCAACCTCATCAACCACGGTCCAGCCGAAATTACGGAACTTGCCGAAACTGGCCTTTTTCATGGTGATGCCGCTTTCCTTGTGCTTGCGCACTTCCTTGGGGTCTTCGCCCTCAATCCGTTCAGCGCGGACCCAGGCGCGTTCACGCATGGCTTTGGTAATTGTCGGTTCGGTCATCGGCTTTTCGCAATTCAATCTTCAAAAGGCGGCGATAGCATGTCTGGCGGCGTTTGTCGCAGGTAATCGAAGGATTTTCTGATCAATCACCATCATGGGGCAGGTGGAAGGTGGTCTCGGTAAAGGATTCACGTTCCGACATGATCGCCATCCAGTCGCGCACCCGCACCGGGATATCAAACCGCCGGTCCGGCCAGCGGAAATCAATGTAATAAAGCGCAATCAGCACCGACCAGGTGCCAAGATGTGGCGCCTCGGTGCGAAGCGCCGGAAGACCATCAAGAATCGCCTCGATGCCAGAAGTAATCGCCTGCGCCTGTCTTTCCATTACGTCTTCGGAACGATCACCGTCTTCGCGTTGGGAGTCGGCATAAAGTCGGGCGGTTGCCGCCATCATGCCATCGGCCAAACCCTGCCATTTAAGCGCGCTTAAGCGGGCTGGGCCGCTTTCGGGGATCACACCCTTTGAAATGCCCTGGGATTTGGCAAGTTGGTCAAGATAATCACAGATCACGGCCGATTCAAAAACCGCCATGCCGTCTTCAAGGATCAGGGTCGGCACTTTGGCAAGCGGGTTATGGGCACGCAGCGCCTCATCCGTCCACGGGTCAATCAGGATCTCGCTGATCTGTTTTTCCAGACCCAACTCACGCAAGACAACGCGCACCTTGCGCGAAAAGGGTGAAGTTGGCGCGTAATAAAGCTGCATCATGATCCAAAGCCCCTTGCCATTGGCACATTTCCGTCGGCTACGCTTCGCGGTCAAACGCGCAAATCCGGCGTCCAGCCAATTCCTTCGAGATGCCAGTTGGCATGCCAGTTGGTGTCTTTACGTAACAGTGTAAGGTAATTTCGCGCCGCACAATAGGTACCTTTGCGTTCCGGCAGCGGTTTTAACTCTGTCGGCCGACCCGGAAGCGGGTTCTCCCCGATCCATGCCAGAAGGCCCAAAACCCTGGCAAAGGTGGGGGGCGGTGCGGTGTGCGAAATGCCCGATGCCACCAGTTGATGGATGGTTTTACCCCGTGTTTCAAAGGTGCCCCGGGTTGCAACATGGATTTCCCCCGAAAGCAGGGTGATCTCATGGTCATGCTCGTTGGCGATTTCTTCGATCAGCTCAAGGAAACGGCACCATTCGCGCCGGTGCCAGCGGCTTTGCCACTGATCGCGCAGGTCATCCTCGTATTTCTGGGCACGCGGGGAAAGATGCAACACCATCTCGATCAACGATAGTCGTGGCCCGATCACCGGCACGCTCGACATCAGAAGAATACGATTGCCATCCGGCACGGTTTTGAGCATCTCGGGCAAATCGCGCCAGCCATGGGCCCCCATCACGTCATTTGGTGTCCGTTCGGATCGCAAATCGGGCGCAACAATACTGACCCCCGGAAAATCGGTGCGCCAGCCAAGGCTTATGCCCTCACGATCCTTGACCATATCGGGCAAATCATCGGGTGTGCAGCCAAGCTGCATCAGGCAAAAGGCCTGTCGTGCGCAGTCAAACATGCCCTTGGCAACGGCACTGCCCTGAAACCACTTCTTGTGGCTGCCCCAGCCATCAAAAATGTCATGGTCATCCCACATCATAAGCGACGGCACGCGCGCCAGCATGTGGCGGATCTGCGGTTGGCCATAAATCGCCAGATAATGATCAAGATAGAATTTCAAAACGGCGTCGCGCATGACATCGGAAAACGCGGTCGCCAACCGTTCGCTTCGCCCGGCCTTGTCCCAGGCAATGATATCCTCGTGGCATTCCCAGACGCCGTCGGCGTAAATCTGATCGCCACCATGCAGCAAAAGCGAGAAGGGCTGTTTTGCGTGTTCTTTGCCCAAATCCGTCCATAACGCATTGCGGTCTTCAAGCGGCCGGTCCAGATCGCCGTCTTCCTGTCCGTTGCACGACACAAACCCGATGCGAAGATCACCCCCAAGATCGGTGCAAACCTCGTATGTTTCGTTTCCGAAACTATATGATGCCGCCCGGTTTGACGGCAATTCAAAATCAAACCGCCAATAGCTTCGGCCAAACAGCGTTGCAAGCTTTGACGGCGCAATGACCTCACGGCCATTTGCCTTCAATTCCGGGATTTCTGCACCATCATCGGCAACCACAAGGGCGGCGATTTTTGCCGTCTTGGCATCAGCACCCCGGGCAAACAGGAACGGCCCGAAAAGATCCTGATCGGTGATTTTTGTCGCCTCGGAGCTGGTCATGCGCTGTTACTACCTGCCAAAATGATGTGAACTTGACCCTTGAAACATACGTTTGATCGCCGCGTTAGTTCCAGCTTAGCGGAACCGGACGGCGACGGCATCGTCAAAGTCACACAAGAGGCCGACATAAAAAAGGCAAGCAGCATGAGGGACTTGTCGCTATCATCAACGGGTTAACCGCAAAAATTGGAGAAACCCAGTGACTGCACAGCGCCCCAAAGCCATTCCCACCGTTCAGGTTGATGACGATGCTGTCAAGGTGACCGAATGGCACTTCCCGCCCGGCTCCGAAACCGGTGATCATGTTCATGGCATGGATTATGTCGTCGTCCCGATGACGACTGGCACCCTGACCATTGTTAATGATGACGGTACAACGTTTCCGTCCGACATGACCGCCGGGAAATCCTATGCCCGCAAGACCGGCGTGTCCCATAACGTGATCAACAACAATGACTTTGCCATCACCTTTGTCGAGGTCGAGGTCAAGGCGCGCTGATCAAAGCCCGCCTCAAGCCCCACAAAAATCACCCAGCAAAAAGGGCAGGTGATCGTCACCTGCCCTTTTTAGCTTCACCGAAATGGGGAGCTCGGCCTAGCCAAGCCGCGTTTCAATCGCATCCCAGATCAGGCTTTCAAGTTTGGAGCCGTCAAACCGGTTGATCTCCTGCAAGCCCGTCGGCGAGGTGACGTTGATTTCCGTCATGTAATCGCCGATGACGTCGATCCCGACAAAGATCAGATCGCGCTTCTTAAGCTCCGGCCCGATGCGATCGCAAATCTCGCGCTCACGCGGGGTCAGCATCGATTTCTCGGCCACACCGCCGACATGCATGTTCGAACGTGCCTCACCCTCGGCCGGAACGCGGTTGATCGCGCCCACCGGTTCTCCATCAACCAGAATGATTCGTTTGTCGCCCTTGCGCACATCAGGCAAATAGGCCTGCACCATCAGCGGTTCACGCGACTGGGCAGCAAACAGTTCCAAAAGCGAATTGAGGTTCTCGTCACCGGGTTTAAGGTGAAACACACCCGCCCCGCCATTGCCAAACAGCGGCTTGACGATGATGTCCTTGAATTCTTCGCGGAATTCCTTGATGCGGGCTGCCGACCGGGTGATCAGGGTCGGTGGCATCAGATCGGGAAATTCGGTGACAAAGATCTTTTCCGGCGCATTGCGGACATGGCCCGGATGGTTGACCACAAAGGTTTCCGGGTGGATCGCCTCAAGCAAATGGCTTGCGGTGATATAGTTCATGTCAAACGGCGGGTCCTGACGCATCAGGATCACATCGGTTTCGCGCGCCAGATCAATCACCCGTGCTTCGCCCAGATCATGGTGGTTGCCATGTTCGTAGCGCAACGTCATCGGGCGGACTTCCGCCTTGATCCGGCCCCGGTCATAGAACATGTCATCGGGATGATAGTGCAAAAGGTCATATCCCCGCGCCTGGGCTTCAAGGCCCATGACAAAGGTCGAATCCCCCTTGATATCGATGCTCTCGATCGGGTCCATCTGGATGGCGACGATACGGCTCATTAAACGTGTTCTCCTGCTTGCCGGTGGTCAAATGACCTGCAATTAAGGCTCAAAACGGCCAATTAAGGTCATTTGCGGGCATGGCTTGACCCGGCTGGCCTTCCCGGCCAAATGATGCGATATGTTACTCGCAGTGAGTGGTTACTATTTGGCACGATTTTTATCATCCGCCATTCACCTTCTGCAATCGCCATGATTGCGATCAACGAATTGTTACGAACACCGGTAAGACACATGACCCGTTTGACCCAAGAACCGAAGACTCGCTGGAAATTGTTTGGCAAGAAAGGCCGCGCCGTTCTTGCGGCAAGTGTCATTGCGTCCGCCATCGGTCTTGGTGCCGTCACCAGTCTGACCCTGTTGCCAAGCACAGCCCACGCGCAAGCAAGCGATCAGATCACGCCTGAGATGATCGAAAAAATCGAAAACTATCTGGCCGGGATCACGACGCTGAAGGCCGAGTTCGTTCAGATTTCATCGGATGGCGGTGCGGCCGAAGGCGATCTTTATATGGAACGCCCGGGCAAGATGCGGTTTGAATATAATCCGCCAGCCCAGATCCTGCTGGTCTCGACCGGTCATGATTTCATCTATTATGACAAGGAAATCAACGCACCGACCTATTTCGACATTGATGAAACCCCGGCCGGGATCATCCTGGCGGAAAACATCTCGCTGACCGACAAGGTCAAGATTGTCGATTATCGTCGCACGGCCGAAACTGTGCGCGTTGAGCTGGTGCGCAAATCCGATCCGGGTGCCGGAAGTGTAACCCTGGTGTTTACGGAAAAGCCGATGCAACTGCGTCAGTGGAGCGTCAAGGACCCGACCGGGGTCGAGACCACGGTCACCCTGTTCAATACCGAAGAGGGCATGCAGCTTGACCCGGAACTGTTCAAATTTGAACGCATCTGGCCAAATCAGCGCAACTAGCCCAAAAAAATTTCCCATCCGATTTTGATGTCTTTGAACCGCCCGTAAACCGGTGCCGGATCAAGAATATTTTCTGATTCAACTGCTTGGCCAAGTAGTGAATGTAATTGTGATTTCGTAACGAAATCACCGCCGATTGGAATCAGCGAAAAGTTTCAAAATTTGTCGGCTTTTTCGGGCCCAAACCCATGGCATGGACGCCCTGTGCTTCCTATATGTGAGTCTGTCACAAGGTTCCCCTAAACGACGGGAACCCGGTGTGAGGAAAAGGTCTCCCCTACCTTTCCTCACGCTCCAGATTATCGGAGCGCTGGCGTCCGGTTCTCCCCCCTGGCCGGACGCCTTTTTTTTGCCTGATGCCTGCGATAGATGTCGCATTCTTGGGAAATCTGCAAAGCCACCCCCTGATTTCACAGGCTGTTAATTTTAATTGCCTACTAAACTGATGCATGATTCCCTTGCGGATATATTCCGCAGACTCGACACATGACAGGACAGGACCAACATCTTCCATGATCAATGACTTTCTGAAATCCGTTGCGCAGTTTTCCGACCCGCGTTTTCGCAAAGTTGTGCTGATCGGTGTTGCCGGTGCGCTGGCAACCATTGTCGGGTTGTGGGTCCTGATCTGGTTCGGCCTGAATTCCATCACCTTCTTCACTGATGGTGGCTGGCTTGAAACCGCCGTGGACTGGCTTCTGGGCATCGGTCTGACCCTTCTTGTGCTGTTGCTGTTTCCCGCCGCCACGGTCCTGATCTCGAGCCTTCTGCTCGATCAGATTGCCGACGCGGTCGAAGACAAGCACTATCCGACCCTGCCCGATACCCGTCCGCAGCCGATTATTGATGCGCTGATCAGCGGTCTTAAATTCGCCCTGACGGCTTTGGCGCTTAACATTTTGATTTTGCCGCTTCTTCTGGCCGGCCCGCTCTATGTCATCGCGTTTTACGGGATGAATGGCTATCTTTTGTCGCGTGAATATTTTGAACTGGTTGCCGCACGCCGCTATGATGCGCGGACGGTTGAGGCCATTCGCAAAAGTCGCCAGAAAAAGCTTTGGATTGCCGGGGTCGGTTTGACCTTCCTGATGACCATTCCCTTGGTCAATCTGGTCGCACCGATCATCGCCACCGCCTTTATGGTCCACTATTCTGTGCGTCTTGGCACCTATGTGCCCGAGACTGCCTGACCGGTAACCGCAAGGCCGATACACCTAGACCAACACCGAAACTGCAACTCTAAGGATCTGGTCATCCCATGTTTGGAAAGAAAAAAGCCAACAAAACAGTCGACAGAAGTGCGACTTCGTCAGATACATCTCGCCTGGATGGATCAGACAAGCTTTCCGGGACGATGACCTCGGCCTCTGATGCTGCATCTGACAAAGCCAGCGAAACCCGCACGTTCGAAAAAACAGAAAAACGAACAGAGCCGCGGCTCTTCACCCAACCGCGCACAAAGGATGAACCGCAAATGTCCAGCAAACCGCACTCCACCAACTTCCGCCCGGAAATCCCGAAGCGCCCGCTTGAAATCCCGACCCGCGGCAGTTCCGGTCGCCCGGGAGGATCGGGTAGCCACTCCTCCGAGGGCAAGAAACTGACAGTTGGTCGCGACATCACGCTTAAAGGTGAAATCGGTTCCTGTGACGTTCTGGTCGTCGAAGGCGTTGTCGAAGCCCAGATCAAGGAATGCTCGCGCCTCGAAGTTTCCGATGGCGGCAGCTTCATCGGTTCTGCCCAGGTGGATGAGGCCGAAATCAGCGGCAAGTTCGAAGGTGAACTGACGGCTGGCCGTGTGGTTGTCGTCCACTCGGCTGAAATCAGCGGCAAAATCACCTATGGTGCGCTTCAGATCGAAAATGGTGCCCGCATCAAGGGCGAGCTGGAATATGTCGAAGGCGCTGACACCGGTATAAGCCGCGGCGGCAGCACCGGCGCAATCACCATCCCGCGCAAATCTGACGATTCCTGATTTTTAGCGCGCATGATTGCCCTGACCCAAACATCACCCCGAACAGACGTCACCCGTCCATTCGGGGTGATTTTGCTTCTGGCGCTCATTGCCATGGGTCTATCGGCCTGTGGCGGCGGGTCGTCAGTGCCACCGGGTTCGACAAACACCAATTACGGCGAGCTCAATACCAAGGGCAACGTCACCACGACCCAGCCCGAATCCCGCAGGCGGCCTGAAAATTCAAAATCACGCACCACCACGGCCGCCATCCCGTTCAAGCCGGTGCCCAACGCATCGCTCAAGGGGCTGTCAGAACCGGAAGTCGAAGCCAAAATCGGCGAACCGGAAATGATCCGCGGCGAAGGTGACATCCGCGTCTGGCAATACAGATCCGATCAATGTTCGTTTGATGCCTTCTTTGCCCCGGCAACCGAAGGCGCGCCTCGTGAACTCCGTCACATGCTGGCGCGAATGCGGCGCGGAAATCAGCCGATCACGGTTCAGGATTGTTTGGATCAGGTGGTCAAAAAGAATCTCGCACGCGGCTGACACCTGCCGATCAATTTTAGTGGTGTGACAACGGTTTACCGGTAATCCCGTCAAGAAGGGCATCACCAGCCATGGCTGGCGTCCGGCGCCATCCACAGAATAATTTGTAAAATTTGCCTGTTGGCACCCGGTTGGACGCATTCCTTGGTTTAATCTTTACCTTTTGGCGGCAATCTCGGAAAACGAACCTCATAAATTTGCCATATCCTTTGGATTTTATGCGTCCTAACGTGGTCCGGTCGGACCGATCCCGAAACTTCAGACACGATACGCGACCTCATGAAAAAACACGCCCATCGTCTCGTCAGAAATTCGTTTGCCGCCGCTTTTGGCGCGGTTGCCTGTCTGCTTGCGCTTGGTTTTGCGACCAATGTGGCACAGGCCCAGAACTCCCCGCAGCTGATTGATGTTTACGGCAAGTGGGAAGCCTACACCTATTCCGAGGATGGCCAGAAAGTCTGCTATATGGGCAGCCAGCCGACCTCGGCCAAAGGCGACTACACCCAGCGTGGCAAAATCTATGTCATGGTCACCCATCGCCCGGCACTCAAGCTGCTTAATGAAGTCAGCTTCATTACCGGCTATACCTACAAATCGGGCAGCGAGGTTGATCTTCGAATCGATTCCAAAAGTTTCAAGCTGTTCACCCATGATGACTCCGCCTGGGCGGTAAACAGCGAAGAAGACCGCAAACTGGTCAGCGCGATGAAAGCCGGATCGACCATGGTTGTGGTTGGCTATTCGTCACGCGATACCAAGACCACCGATACCTATTCGCTGTCGGGCTTTACCAACGCCTATAACGCGATTTCAAAGGCTTGCAACACCAAGCCGGTCAACTGATCCTAGCTGATCAAACCGGTTGGTGGGGCCGTCACAGCCTGCTTTGCAACCGTGATTGCAATGCTGTGATAGCTGCAATGTGAAATTTATCGTTTCTAAATCGACCCGGCCCCGCTATATGCGGGGCCAAGCATTTTTGCATCATTTCTGGTATAGTCCCGCTGACGCCAGAACAAGACGGCCAAAAAGCTGTCTGGCAAACCCACACTACGCAAAAGAGAGAGCCCGGGATGACCGACGTCCTGACCGAAAACGCACCCCTGACCGATGCCCCTGCCAAGCAGGATGGGCCGTCGCTGTCCGACTTCGTTTCGCGCGCCGCCAATGGGCAGGCTGCCGACGGGCGTCGTGATCTGGTCGGCATCACCCGCGAAGAACTGACCGAACTCATGGCTGGCATGGGCGAAAGCAAGTTCCGCGTCAAACAGCTTTGGAACTGGATCTATAACCGCGGTGTTACCGACATCGAGGACATGACCAACATTTCCAAAAAGCTGCGCGATCGCCTGGCGCAGGATTTCTATGTCGGGCGTCCGGTTTTGACAGCCGATCAGAAAAGTACTGACGACACCCACAAATGGCTGATGAAGTTCCATGACGGCAACGAGGCCGAGACGGTCTATATCCCTGATCGCAACGAAGATCGCGGTGCTGTCTGCATTTCATCGCAGGTGGGTTGCACGCTGACCTGCAAATTCTGCCACACCGGTACCCAGCTTCTGGTGCGTAACCTGACCCCGGGCGAAATCGTCAGCCAGTTCATGGTCGCGCGCGACAGCTACGGCGAATGGCCGACCCCGGCCAATGGCATCCGTCGCCTGTCAAACATCGTCATGATGGGCATGGGCGAGCCGCTGTTTAACTATGAAAACGTTCGCGATGCCCTGCGCATTGCCATGGACGGCGAAGGTATTTCGATCTCGCGCCGCCGCATTACGCTTTCGACCTCGGGCGTGGTGCCGGAAATCGTGCGCTGTGGCGAAGACCTTGGCGTTGGTCTGGCGATCTCGCTGCATGCGCCTGATGATGATCTGCGCAACGAAATCATGCCGATCAACAAGAAATACCCGCTAAAAGAACTGATGGATGCGTGCCGGAACTATCCGGGCATGTCGAACGCCCGTCCGATCACCATGGAATATGTCATGCTGAAAGGCGTGAACGACAAACCCGAACATGCGCGTGCGCTGGCCAAACTGGTCAAAGGCGTTCACTGCAAGTTCAACCTGATCCCGTTCAACAAATGGCCGGGTTCGGATTACGAATGCACGCCGACCAACGATATCAAGAAGTTCGCGCAAATCCTGCTTGATAACGGCTACGAAGCGCCGATCCGCTGGCCGCGCGGCCGCGATATTCTGGCCGCCTGTGGTCAGCTCAAATCCGAAAGCCAGCGCCAGCGCAAATCACGCGTTGGCAGCACCGGTGACGCAGGTGGTTGCGGCAAATCGGATGCCGGCAATGAAGGCATCGTTGCCGCCCAGTAAGCCTGACACCAACAACGACCCAAAATCGATCAACACCGGATGGCCTTGCTGTCCGGTGTTTTTCTTTGCGCTGTCCCTGTTTCAGGTCGCTGCGCCGAAATATCCCAAAAACCGTGATTTAGATCGTCGGTTTGATCTTGGTCGGTATTTTGATCGTAATTATAAGATCATTTGACGTAATCTAGTTCAGATCCAGCGTAATTCCGGCTTCTTGTCCGATCCCTTGTCAGGGGTATGGATGTCATCGACATTGACGCTTATGGCAAGAATACCGCCAAGGCCGCCTTCGGTCATTTCCGACAATCGAATGCCAATCCAGTCCTGATCAAGGCCGCGCACATAGGTGTCGCGCGCCGCCAGATCAGTAAAATCAATGGTAATGGCATGGGTAAATCCCTGACTAAGGCCGCTTCCGGTCATCTTTGGTCCGCCGCTAAAGGCCAATGCGCCCGGCACTGAAAAGGCAACTTTTTCAAGTTCGCCGATCATGGTGTCGATGTCGCTTTGCGCGATATGGCTTGGGATCTGCAGCAACACAATATGACGGATCATGAAGTGCCCCCTGTTTGAGTATCCGCATCCTGCCAGCTTGCCGGATCGATGCTGTTGGGCAACAGGACATATTTGCGGCCCTGCCGATTCATGTGGCCGGCATAAAGGGCCGCGTCCTCGCCCGGGCCAAAAAAGATGTCACCGCGCACCGGCCCACGAATGGCCCCGCCGGTATCCTGGGCCACCATCAGGCGGCGGAATGTACGGTCCGCATTCATCGGATCGCTGGTTTCAAGCCAGACCGGCACCCCCATGGCATGGAACCTGCGATCCACTGCCAATGACCGGCCCGGTTCCAACGGCACCCCTTGCGATCCCAGCGGCCCCGCTTCGGGGTCATTCGGATCAACCTTGAGCGGCTGGAAAAACACGTAGGATGCGTTGGTATTCATCACCGCATCGGCTTCGCCCGGATTGTCATGCAGCCATTTGCGGATCGATTGCAGCGATACGGTTTCACGCGTCAGCACCCCGCGCGCAATCAATTCCCGCCCGATGGCAAAGTAGGGATGACCGTTGGTCGCGGCATATCCCACCCGAAGCACACTTTCATCGGGCAGAACCACCCGACCAGACCCCTGAATTTGCAGGAAAAAGGCATCTACCGCATCATCGACCCAGACCAGTTCAAGATCGCGGTCCGATAATGCCCCTTCCTCGATCGCTTCGCGGTCGTAATAGGGTTTGATTGCATCACCCGCGATCCGCCCGACCAGCTTGGTGCCTTTCAGATCCTCGCGGAAATCGCCAAGATCGATTGAGACCATGTCATTGGGCTTAAGATAAAGCGGTGTCTGATACGCCCCGCCGCGGGTCAGTTGGCCTTGCAATTCCGGCTCGTAATAGCCGGTAAAAAGGCCCTCGGCCGTATCGCGATTGCCACTGAGATAGGGTCTGAAACCGCTTTCAAAGAACGCACGCGCGTCTTCTTTGCGAAGGCTTTCAACATCAAGGGAAACCGCGGTTTCGCAGCTATCCCGCCACTGGCCGATGGTCCCCATGCGCGGATCAGGCCCGACGGGTTTGTCATCACTGCGTCTTAGCATCGCCTGGCACGACCGGGCAAAGGCCCGCACAGTGCCGCGCATATCATCGGTCTGCCAGCCATCAAGATCGGCGAAAGTGGCCGGGCGCAGGGTCAGTTTGTCTTCCACCTCGGCCGGGGGTTCGATCTGTCCGGTGATTTGTGGCCAAAACATCCAGATCAGGGCAGCAGCCGCACCGACCAGCACAGAAACAAGGGACAGGCTGCGCGATAAAACCAGTCGTCTTTTCAAGATGGAAACCCGCTTGTAACAAGGCAAACGTTACCGTCTCGGATTCTGCGCCCAAGATCGGCTTTGCGAAAACCCGATTTTGCCCCTGACATGCTTAACAAGCCGATAATTGCGCCGCGCCCGGTGCCCCGCAAACATGAAAAAAGGCGACCCGGTTTATCGGATCGCCTTTGATATGTTTGGTCTTTGCGAAACCCGCGTTAATCGGCGGTTTCTTCTTCCGGGGTTTCGGTCGCAACCAGCTGCCAGTTCGGATCGCGGCTTTCGATATTGCGCGCGAATGTCCAAAGGTCTTCAGCCTCGACCACCTTGTTGGGGTCGCCATCGACAACATCGCCCTCGGCATTGCGAATGACCGAGACTTCCTCGGACACGAACTTGACCGTGACATAGGCGGTGCGGCCTTCAAGGCTGGCGTCATGGATAGACGCGCTCTTGATACCGACCAGGGTGGTTTCCTCGTGCTCGCCCTTTTCAGCGCGGGCATCGATGGCAGCGGCGAAATTCTTGTAAACCTCGGCCGAAAGCAACGGGTTCAGGCCATCCTTGTCGCCCTTGGCAAAGTATTCGACGATCATTTCGAACGCCATGCGCGCGCCATTGAGGAAGTCCTGCTGGGTGAAGTTCGGATCGTGCTTCTGGATCTCCTGCAGGGTTGCAAACGTGCCCGAAGGAACATCTGCCGCATCCTGATCGTTACCGGAGTCCGGCAGGCGATAAACATTATCGGTCTGAGCTGCGGCGTCTTTCTGGCCTTCATTGTCATGAGTCTGACGGCCAAAGATATCGGACGGCCCCTGCTTTTCATTGCCGGTGCGACGGCCAAGCACGCCGCGCAAACGCAGCACAAGGAAAACCGCAATCAGAGCGAATAAGAATATATCGAAATACTGCAAGACGGTCTCGTGATCCTAATGGTTTCAAACTGGTTGTCTGTATATCACAACCGTGGTGGAGAGATGGTATGAACTTAACCAAATGCAAGGGCAACTGCCGATTACCCGGCAAGATGTGATCATCTTCACCCTTCACCGGTGCGATATGCGCCGGGGCAAGGCCAAGATGACGATCTGCCGCATTTTTGTCGCGTTGTCACATTAGCGTTCCCACCAACTAACCAACGAACTTAAGTGTGCAGATTAATGAGAAATCGCTGAAAACCAAGTTGTTTTCTGCAATAGTTTCAGCAAGACGTCAGCTTTGGCCGTAAAATGTATGTGATAATACGACATTTGCGGCACATACAGGCAATCGATCGCCAGTAAACGGAGAAACAATGGGCTTTTACTTTCTCGCGATATTCGTCGCCATGCCAATCATCGAAATCGCGGTCTTCATTCAGGCCGGCGAACTGATCGGGCTATGGCCGACCATTGGCGTGGTTGTTCTGACAGCCATCATCGGCACGTCCCTGATGCGTGCCCAGGGGTTGCAAACCCTGGCCAAGGCGCAAAGCCAAATGGATCAGGGCGAAATGCCCATTGGCGCCCTGTTTGACGGCATCTGCATTCTGATTGCCGGTGTATTGTTGCTGACGCCTGGCTTTGTCACCGACACCTTTGGCTTCCTGTTGCTTGTCCCGCCGCTGCGCCAGCTGATCGGGGCCAAGGTCATCATGAAACTGGTCCAGTCGGGCAATATCCGGACAAACTTCCGCGGTGCGACCTATTCCAGCGGTGCGCAAGGCGGACCAAACGGGCGCGGACCGAATGGACCCGGTGGACATGGCGGAGCACGGGCGCGCGGTGCCGGGCCGATCATTGATGGCGATTTCGAAGATGTCAGCCCGAATGACCCGTCAAACGACACCGATCGCAGCAACGATCCGGGCGACAATCCCGAAACACCGCGCAATTTGCCCCCGCGTGACGAGACGCGCTGAATTCATCCGAAAATCACTAAATCAGAAGGTTGACCGACACCCCCGGTCAGCCTTCTTTGTTTCAAAGGCCTTTGTCCGTAATCGGGACAACCAAACCCCCGGAAATACGGGCTTTGATGTGGGCTTTGAGCCGCTCTGATTGGCTTGCCCGTGCAGGCCAGACGTGCTAGGCCAACAAGTCCAATTTATCTGCCGCAACCGGGCGGCGTCAGTAATAAGCATTTCAGCCAAGGCAAAGCCTTCAAGCCGAAAGCTTTTTTCTGATCAAGACGAAATGACCTCTAAGGGAGCTAGACTTTAATGGCCGAGAATACCACCGGTGCAGAAGGCGCAGCAGAACAGAAGCAGCAGCCGGCCGCAAATCCGATCACGATCCACACCCAGTACATCAAGGATCTGTCGTTCGAAAACCCGAACGCACCGGAAAGCGTTGCCCTGCAGCAGCAGCCGAAAATCAATATCGATGTTGATGTTGAGGCCCGCACCACCCAGGACCAGAAACTTCACGAAGTCACCATCAAGATCAACGTCAAAGCCGACGTTGGCGACAAGGTGGCCTTCATTGCCGAACTGCAGTATGGCTGCGTTGTGACGCTGAATGTTTCTGACGAACACCGCCTGCCGGTTCTGATGATCGAAGTTCCGCGCCTGCTGTTCCCGTATGTCCGCAAGATCGTCGCAGACCTGACCGCAGATGGTGGCTTCCCGCCGCTGATGATGCAGCAGATTGATTTTGCTGATCTTTTCCGCAAGAAATTCGCATCCAAGATGGAAGGTCAGCCGGCCGGTAACGCCTGATTGACCCCATTCATCGGATTTTGGTTCGATACCAAAACGATTACAGAACAAAGGCCGCCAGTTTGGCGGCCTTTTTATTTTAAAATCGAAACGTTTTCGCTGATTGGCCGTCAAACAGGCCCGATCAGAAGGGACGAGCGATCACCATGAAGACGACAATGATCATCAGGATCGTCGGTACTTCATTGAAAACGCGATAGAATTTTTGCGATTTCGTATTGGCATCCGCTTCAAACGCCCGGCGGTAACGCGCCATCATCATGTGCGCGATGGTCATCAGAACCACACACAGCAGTTTGACGTGGAACCAGCCTTCGGTCATGACACCGGCCGCATGGATCAGATAGCCGCCAAAAATCCAGGTCGCGATCATTGCCGGGTTCATGATGGCGCGCAAAAGACGGCGTTCCATCACCTTGAATTTCTCGCTGGCTTCCGAGCTCGGCGCGACTTCGCAGTGATAGACATAAAGCCTTGGCAGATAAAGAAGACCCGCCATCCAGGCGATCACGCTGATGACATGCAGGGATTTGATAATGCTGTAGCTATCCATCTCTCTCTTCTCTGGATGTGACGGTCAGGATCGGCAGGTTTAAGACCGCGTAAGCGGGAATTTTTTGAATTTTTCCGACCATAACAGCAATCAGGCCGATCCAAAAACAGAACCGGCCCGATTGGCGTTATAACTGTGATCTAAAGCGCGTCGCGCTTTAGGCCAATTCAGGCCCCGGCAGGTTTCAGCGATGGCTGCTTGGCGACCGCACAGGAATGTTCATCCGGGCACCACCAACCGCGCGTTTCGACCGTGTAGTCATCCGGGCCTTTTTCATCGAGCTCGTCCTGGGTTTGTTTTACAACCGAAACAAGTCCGGCAATAAACTTCGGATGGGAACAGACCGTGCGCACACGTTCATAGATCGGCACGTGTTTTTCATGCGCCAGTTCGCCATATTCGATATCAAGCTCGACCAAGGTTTCCGAATGCTCGGTGACAAAGGCAATCGGCACCACGACGATGCCCTTGTTTTCCTTGCCAGCACGCGCGATCTCGTCCTCGGTCGATGGGCCAATCCATTCCATCGGCCCGACCCGGCTTTGATAACAAACGTTCCAGTCCAATCCATCGATCGCCATTTTCTCGACCACGGCGGCCGATGTTTTTTCGATCTGCGACTGATAGGGGTCACCGCGCTTGGTAATCACGGCTTTGGGCACACCATGGGCGGAAAACAGGATGCGCGGCTTATCAATGCCAAGTTCTGTAGCCTTGGCCAGGGCACGGTCATAGCCCGCCTTGATCATCTCAGCCGATGCTTCGACAAAGCCCGGATTGGTCGGATAGCAGCATGCGGTTTTGATCGGGGATGTCAGGCCAACCTTGGCACAGGCCCGTTTCCAGTCCTTGACCGACGATCCGCTAGTGGTGGTTGAAAACTGCGGATAAAGCGGAAGCAGGATCTGTTCGTCCGCGCCCCATGCCTTGACCGCGGCTGCGGTATCATCGGCAAACGGTTTCCAGTAGCGCATGGCGATAAAACAACGGTTTTCATAACCGTCATCTTCGCCATTGAGCGCCGTTTGCAAGGCATCGGCCTGCTCCTGGGTCAGTTCCAGAAGCGGCGATTTACCACCGATATGGTCATAAATCTCGCGCGCAATCGGCGCACGGCGACGCGAAATCAGCTTTGCCACCAAATAACGGAACGGATTGGGCAGGCTGATGATCGCCGGATCGTTAAACAGGTTGAACAGAAACGGCTCAACAGCTGCCGGACTGTCCGGCCCCCCCAGATTGAAAAGAACAATGGCGCGTTTCTTGCGCGTCGTCTCGGACATTTGGCTATCCTTCATGTCAGATCGTGTCTGGACCGGTTCCCGACAAACCGGGAATGATGTAAACCCGTCGCGCTCCGGCGCCTATTTTGGTCAAACCGGACCCAAGCGCAACAGGCAACGCCCATCATACGCATTGAATTTTTCAATCGATTTGATTGATTTCAAAAATCACAAAATAAAATGCAGCAATTGCCGACATTTACCCTTTGTAATCCCGAATGAAGTCGACCAGCTGGCCAACATGTTCCGGTGGGGTTTCCGGCGTGATGCCATGGCCAAGGTTAAAGATGAACGGCCCTTTGCCCAGCGTATCAAGGATGCGCTTGGTTTCATCAAACATCGGATCGCCACCCGTGATCAGCAACATCGGATCCAGATTGCCCTGCACGGGCCCCAGTTTCTGGAGGTTTTCCGCCACCCAGTCGAGTTTCACCCCGCTATCAAGGCCAACCGCAGTCACACCGGTTTTCTGTTTGAAATCAACCAGATGCAAGCCACAGCCGCGCGGGAAGCCGATAATCGGCAGATCCGGGTGCACGGCGCGCAAATTGGCAACGATCTGTTTGGTCGGCTCGATCACCCAGCGATTAAAGCCGGTCTCGGACAGAACCCCGCCCCAGGTTTCAAACAGCTGAATGCATTCTGCCCCGGCCTCAACCTGCTTCAGAAGGTACTGCGTGGTTGCCTCGACCAGAATGTTGATCAGCTGGGCAAAACCATTCGGATCGCCATAGGCAAAGCGGCGGATATTCGGGAAGTCCTTGGAACCCTTGCCCTCGACCATGTAGGTCGCAACGGTCCAGGGCGCACCGGCAAAGCCGATCAGTGCTGTGCCGGATGGAATGGCATGTGAAAGCTTTGAAACCGTCTCATAGATCGGACCAAGCGTGTCATGAATGCCTTCAACTGAAAGCTTGCCCAGGCCTGAAGCATCGCGGATGGCCTCAAGCTGTGGGCCTTCTCCCTGCTTGAAGGCCAAATGCTGTCCAAGTGCCTGCGGTATAACGAGGATATCGGAGAACAATATTGCCGCATCGAAGTCAAAGCGCCGCAGCGGCTGGAGCGTAACTTCGCAAGCAAGATCAGGATTATAGCAAAGATCAAGGAAAGAGCCTGCTTCTGCGCGGGTTGCGCGGTATTCTGGCAAATAGCGGCCAGCTTGGCGCATCAGCCAGATCGGCGGTACCGGCAAGGTTTCACCAGCAAGGGCACGCAAGAAGGTCTTTTGGGTGTTAGGCATCTGGTTTCCTGTTTCTCTGTCCCGATCGCTTTTTTGATCTTTGGCCTGACACGTGGCGTTCGGCCATCTGTCAGAACCGGCTTTGTTATTTCGTGAAATGTGCCCTGGGGCCTTTGCCAAGACGTTTTCCACGTTCTGCCTAACAAAACCTTATTTAATAAAAAAGGATGTTGTTTGTGAGTGGTTCCCTGTGGATAACAGGGATTAAATTTCACGCACAGTTTATTCACATTCCGACTCGGGAAAAATGATTCATCTCAACCGGCCTTGGGGAAAACTGTGTACGACTCCGAACGACTCCCGGACTCTGCCTTGGGAAAAGACGTTTTTGAATAATGGGGATAAGGTGAATAAGTCTGGTTTTTGCAGTCTTATCCCTGTTATTACGGGAAAAATTTGGCACTTATCCCGCTCGGGACAGAGCACTTGAGAAAGTTTGTATGAGCGGGAGGATAATTCCTGTGGAAAAAATCGGGCCGGAGTCGCACCCGTTATCCACATTTATCCACAGGGCCGACTCCGATCCGCTAACTTCGGGTTGCGATAAAACTCTTATCCATCCGGTTAGTGATCGGTATTTTGAACAGCCGTAACGTTGTTTGAATAAAGTTAGAAAAATCGTTTGGTCGGCAAAAAGTGGATAAGATTCTGCTTGGGTCGCCAAAAATTGACCAAAGAAACGGACAGGCATGGTCGGGACGGACAAAATTTTCCATCTTCATCTGGTCTCGGACTCAACCGGCGAGACGGTCGATGGCATTGCGCGCGCCTGTGTTGCGCAGTTTCCCGATGTGCGTGCTCATGAACATGTCTGGTCGCTGATCCGGACCGACGCGCAGCTCGCCCGTGTCTTGGCCGATATCGAACGCAATCCGGGCATCGTTCTTTACACCGTCTTTGACAGCGACATCCGCCGCAAGCTCGAAGAAGGCTGTCGTCGTCTGCAGGTCCCCCACAGCCACGTGCTTGATAATACCGTCACCATGATGGCCGGGTATCTCGGCCAGCAATCGCACGGCCGGACCGGTGCGCTCCATAAAATGGACGAGGAATATTTCAACCGGATCGAGGCGATTGATTACACCTTGACCCATGATGACGGGCAATCGGGCTGGGATCTGGAAGATGCGGATGTGGTGATTGTCGGTGTCTCGCGCACGTCCAAAACCCCGACATCGGTTTATCTGGCCAATCGCGGCATCAAAACCGCCAATATTCCCTTTGTGCCGGGCTGCCCGTTGCCGCCGGAACTTGATCAGCTCAAAAAACCCCTGGTGGTTGGCCTGATCAAGGATGTTGATCAGCTGGTCTCGATCCGCAAAAACCGCCTGCGCCAGATCGAACGCGGCGAGGGCGGCGATTATGTTGACCCGGTCGCAGTCCGCGATGAAGTTCATCAGGCACGGCGATACTTTACCGAACGCGGCTGGAAGATCATTAATGTGACCCGCCGATCGATTGAAGAAACCGCCGCCATCATTTTATCGACCATGTATGACCGCCGCGGTCATTAAGCTGCACCAACAGGATAAACATATGCCCAACACCCATCGTCTTATTCTCGCATCCAGCAGCAAGGCCCGCCATGCCATGTTGACCAATGCTGGTGTCAATTGCGAAGCCGTCGCCTCGATGATTGACGAGGATGGCTATAAACAGGCGATGAAGGCCGAGGGTGCGACGGCGGCCGAGGCCGCGGAAACCTTGGCCGAAATGAAGGCGCTGCGCATGTATCGCCAACAACCAGATGCGATTGTGATTGCCGCTGATCAGATGTTGGAATGCAATGGCATCTGGTTTGACAAGCCGATGGACCGTGACAATACCCGCGCGCAACTTCTGGCCCTGCGGGGCAAAAGTCACAAGCTGGTCTCGGCCGCTGTTATATATAAGGAAGGCTCGCGCATCTGGGGCACGATTGATACCGCCCATCTGACCGTGCGCAACTTCACCGATGAATGGCTCGAAGAATATCTCGATGCCGCCGGCGAAGAGATTTATCACTGTGTGGGCGGCTATCAGCTTGAAGGCCTCGGCGCGCAGCTGTTTACCGAGGTGCGCGGCGATTACTTCACCGTGCTGGGCATGCCGCTTTTGCCGCTGATTGGCTTCTTGCGCGATCACGGTGTTCTCAAGGCATAATCACAAAAACGCATCAAAAACCCATCAGGCAGGAAACAGTACGCAATGACCTCGCGAAATCCTTATCGCACCCTATCGGGCACATCGCGCCTTGCCGGCGTGATGGGCTGGCCGGTATCGCATTCGAAATCGCCGCGCCTGCATGGCTATTGGCTTGCGAAATACGGCATTGATGGCTGTTATATGCCACTGCCCGTGGAGCCGGAAAACTTTCAGGCAGCCTTGATTTCGTTGCGCAATCTGGGATTTTCCGGGGTCAATGTCACCATTCCGCAAAAGGAAATGGCGATGCCCGAATGTGATGAACTATCCGATCGCGCGCGCCGCATCGGGGCGGTCAATACCGTGACCTTTGCCAAGGATGGGCGTCTTTTGGGCGACAATACCGACGGATTTGGCTTCCTTGAAAACCTGCGCCAGGAAGCCCCCGATATCGCTTTTGCCAGCGGTCCGGCGGTGGTGCTGGGGGCAGGCGGGGCGTGCCGTGCGGTGCTGGTCGCCTTGCTGGATGAAGGCTGCCCGGAAATTCGTCTGGCCAACCGGACCCGCAAACGGGCCGAAGACGTCGCGGCCGAAATCAAGGACCCGCGGATCAAGGTGATTGACTGGCCGGTTGCACCTGATGCGCTTGCTGGCGCATCGCTTGTCGTTAACACAACAAGCCTTGGCATGGTCGGCCAGCCCAAGCTTGAGATCGATCTGTCCGGTCTGCCGCAAACTGCCCTTGTCACCGATATTGTCTATGCGCCGCTGATGACTGACCTTTTGGTGCAGGCCAAAGCCCGCGGCAATCCGATTGTCGATGGGCTTGGTATGTTGCTCCATCAGGCACGACCGGGTTTCCATCGCTGGTTCGGGATCGATCCCGAAGTCACCCAGGAACTGCGCGATTTCGTTCTTTCGCCGGATTAAGATCCGAAGGGTAATCTTATCATGAAAATTCTTGGGTTAACTGGCTCCATCGGGATGGGCAAATCAACCGCGGCGGCGATGTTTCGCACCCTTGGTGTGCCGGTCCATGATGCCGATGCCACAACCCATGAATTGATGGCCCCAGATGGCCTCGCCTTTGATCCGATCGCCAAGGCCTTTCCCGATGTGATCGTTAATGGCCGGATTGATCGGCAGGCATTGGGCAAGATCGCCTTTTCCAATCCGGATGTTCTAAAAACGCTTGAAACCATCCTGCATCCGCTGGTGCGCGCAGCCGAAAACCGGTTCCTGGCCGCCCAACGTCGTTTGGGGCGCAAGCTGGTCGTTCTCGACATCCCGCTTTTATATGAAACATCCGGTGAAACGCGCTGTGATCATGTTGCGGTTGTATCGGCCCCGGGGTTCATACAACGCCAGCGTGTTCTTTCGCGAGAAGGGATGACGGAGACAAAATTTTCCGCCATTCTGTCCAAACAGATGCCAGATATCGAAAAGCGAAAGCGCGCTGATTTTATCATCCCGACCGGGTTGGGGCGTGCGGTCACTTTTCAATATATTCAGGGTATTATCGACCAACTCAGTTGATGACTGGATAACGACTACATGCGTGAGATTGTTCTTGATACCGAGACCACCGGCCTTGATCCCTATGCTGACCACAGACTGGTTGAAATCGGCTGTATCGAACTGATCAATCACATGCCCACCGGGAGGCAGTATCACCAGTATATCAATCCCCAGCGCCCGATGCCCAAGGAGGCATTCGACGTTCACGGTCTGGGTGATGAGTTCCTCAAAGACCAGCCGGTCTTTGCCGAGGTCGCCGATGAGTTCATTGAATTCATTGGCGAGGATTCGGTTCTGGTCATTCACAATGCCAGCTTCGACATGAAGTTCCTCAATGCAGAGCTTGAATGGCTCAATAAGCCGCGCATTGCCATGGAACGCGCCCTTGATACCGTTCAGATGGCGCGCAAGAAATTCCCCGGATCCCCGGTCAGCCTCGATGCGTTGTGTCGCCGGTTCAAGATCGATAACTCCAACCGTACCCTTCACGGAGCCCTGCTTGACTCCGACCTTCTTGCCCAGGTCTATCTCGAACTTCTGGGCGGCCGTCAGCACGGCCTGTCGCTTGATCCCAATGCGCTAAACGGTGATCAGGATGAAGATAACGGTGGTCGTCGGGTTCTGGGCCCGCGGGGCAACCGGCTGGAACCAAGGCCGCATGCGATCAGCGACGAAGAACTTGCTGCTCACCGCGCCTATATCGAGGCCAAAGTCAAAGACGCGCTCTGGCTTATAAAGCAAGAGGCATAAGATGGGAAAACAGCGGTGTCCATCATTGCGGTTTTCCGAACTTACAGTTTCTCAATACGCCAATCGCCTCCTTGCGATGCTT
The DNA here is from genome assembly GCF_037027205.1 of Thalassospira sp. CH_XMU1458. Classification (NCBI taxonomy): domain Bacteria; kingdom Pseudomonadati; phylum Pseudomonadota; class Alphaproteobacteria; order Rhodospirillales; family Thalassospiraceae; genus Thalassospira; species Thalassospira sp. CH_XMU1458. The sequence continues at coordinate 367,785 of NZ_JAYMDW010000001.1, forward strand.
GTTTTGGTCTGTGCGCTGATCACGGCTTTAGGTAATCTTCGCGCCCAGACACTCACTGACGAAAAAGCTCCAGAAAACTCCACGTTTAATGGCACCTACATCATCCATCTGTCTGAAAGTACGCGGGTTCAGTCATCGGGCCGGCCGGAGCCAGGCTACTTCGATACGCTTGCCATCGAACTGTTTACCAAGGCCGGTCTGGCTGTTGAAATCGTTCCGCAAATGCCCTGGAAACGGCAGATGGAGCTGGCCGGACGTGAAGTCGGCCACGTAATTTACCCCACCACCCGAATTGATTATCGCGAAGATGTTTTCCAATGGGTTGGTCCGGTCAGCCGGACCTTCTGGAACCTGTTTGGCTTTGTCGATACCGGTTGGTCGGACATGGCGTTTGACACACTTTTGCGCGATGCCCGCATCGGGGTCCTGATGGGATCGGCGCGTGAGGGGTATCTTCGTGATCGCGGGGCCCAACAACTGGTTATGGTGCCGCGTGAAGAACTTCTGTTGCCGATGATGATGGCTGATCGCGTCGATCTGATCGCCATCGGCGGCAATATCCTGCGCCATTATCTTGATAAGGTCCGTGCCGAATATCCCGAAGTCAGCATTCCTGATGTGACTGGTTTCAAGCCCTATCGCACCTGTTATCTCTATATCGCGATCAGTGGTGATGTGCCGCAAAGCGATATCACAAGGCTGCAAACCCAGCTTGACCGCTTCAAAACCAACGGCTTTTTTGTTGAAAACCGCCGGATGCACGGGCTTTCGACCAATCTCGACAGTGCGTTTCTCAAGGCGATGCTTGATCTTGATAATAACGGGGTCACCTGTGTCGATCTGACCGACATCGATACCTGAAACACAACCCCGTAGGGTCACCTTTCCCGGTCTGGCCTGTTTTTCCTGCAAACATATTGTTGCCGTGACGGCGAAATGCGCGATGGGCGCGGTTGCGCGAAAAGCAATGACACGGCAATATGCCGCGAACATTCCTTTGGGTGACCGGGCTGTTGCAAACAGGTGATATCGAATGGACGATAAAGCCTTGCGTATATGGACCGCGCCGCTTGCATATTGTCTTGGTCGATGAGTCAGAAGAAACCAAATAAGCGACGCCGCACCGTCACGGATGACGAAAAGACCCTGTGGGAGGTCTTTACCCGTGACGTCAAACCTTTGCGCAAGAAAAGGCGCAAGGCCGGCGATGACGTGGTCGCGTCTGATGATGACATCCACACCAGCGATACCGCGATTACCTTGCCCGATAATCTTGGCGAAAAACTTGAACAGTCCGAACAAAGCCGGGCGGCGCGCAATCTGCCCTCGGCCCGCCATGCCGACCGTGGCCCAAAGATCAAAAAACAGAACCTTTCCGAACTGAAACCGGGTGTCACCGACGGGATTGATCGATCAACTGCCAACAAATTCCAAAAGGGCAAGATGTCGATCGACGGGCGCATTGACCTGCATGGCATGACCCAGGAAGTCGCCCATAATGCGCTCAATGCCTTTATCGAGGATAGCTGGCGGGCCGGAAAACGTTGCGTTCTCGTAATCACCGGCAAGGGATCGCGCGCTGATGAATATGGCCGCACGGGTCTTTTGCGCGAACGCACCCCGCAATGGCTGAGTGCGCCAAACCTGCGCAATCGCATCCTTGCCATCCATCAGGCCCAGATCCAGCACGGTGGCGCCGGGGCCTTTTATGTCTTGTTGAAACGGAGACGCCCGTGACACCTTTTGGCAATCGCATCCGGGAACTCCGTGCGCGCAACAACGTGACGCTGACCGATATGGCAACCGCACTTCAGCTGTCACCGGCCTATCTGTCCGCGCTTGAACACGGTCATCGCGGGCGACCCAGCCCCGGCCTGGTGCAGCAAATATGCGGCTATTTCAATCTGGTCTGGGACGAGGTCGATGACGTCAAACGTCTGGCCCAGCTCTCGCACCCGAAAATCACCGTCGATACCGCCGGTCTGGAACCCCAAGCCACCGAACTGGCCAACCTGCTGTCAGAACGCATCGCCGGCCTGAGCGAGGATCAGCTCAACCGGATGCTTGAAATTGTGCGCGAACAGCATCGCTCTTCGTGAAACAGGATTTCCTGAACACCTTTTAAGTTGAAACGTAACCATTGAATTTAATCCAAGGGTTACAATATCCAAATGTGCCGTGCAGATTATTTTGCGCCGCACAAAGTCCAGGCGCGTCACCACACCAACAATAAAAGGCAATTGATACGATATCGTATCAATATAAAACCTGCGCGCCCCGGGAGTTGGAAGAACGCATATTTGGCGGCCTCGCATTCCACAATGCACGGGGCTTTACATGTTTGCGAATATTCAGATTGGCAAGAAACTTGCGATTTCTCTGATCCCACCTTTGTTGGGACTTGTTGTTCTGTCCGGCGTCATTATTTCCGACCGCTATCGGGAAATGGATGAACTTGGCAAAATTGGCGGCTTGACCGAACTTGCGGTTCAGATCGGTGCAACCGTACACGAATTGCAAAAGGAACGGGGCGCATCGGCGGGCTTTATCGGCTCCAAAGGTGAACAGTTCGGACCGCAACTTGCCGATCAGCGCAACTTGTCGGATGCGCGCATTCAGTCTTTGCGCGATGCGTTAAACGACTTTGATCTTTCCGCCTTTGACCCGGGTCTGGCAGAGCAGGTCGGCGTCTTTGTCGGGCTGCTTGATACCGTGCCCCAAACACGTGCCAAGGTCTATGCGCTGGATATCGAACTTGGCGAGGCCGTTCGGTTCTATACCTCGATCATTTCCGGCATGCTCTCGACCGTCAATGTCATGAGCACAATCAGCAACGATCCCGAACTGGTCCGCTCGATCGCGGCCTTTAATGATTTCATGCAGGCCAAGGAACGTGGCGGGCTTGAGCGCGCCACAGGTGCGGCCGGGTTTGGCATGGGCAAGTTTGAACCCAACCTTTATCGTCGATTTGTCGAGCTGATCACCCTTCAAAACGCTTATCTTTCTGTGTTCGAGGAAATGGCCGCACCAGAGATCAGGGAATTTTACGACCGCGCGATGCAGGACCCGGCGGTTGCGGCGGTCAACAAGCTGCGTGATGTGGCGCTCAGTTACCCGGTAACCGGAACCACCAATGGCATTGCGGGGACGGACTGGTTTGCGACCATCACGGTAAAGATTAATATTTACAAGATGATAGAAGACCATATTGCCCAAAGCCTGGTCACCCTCTCGGCGCAAAAGCTCTCTGAAGCGCAGCTTTATTTTTATGGCACATTGGCCGGTTTGCTGATCATTATCGCACTTGCATGCACATTGGTTGTCATCGTTGGTCGCGATATTTCTGCGCCGATCCGCGCCATGACCAAAACCATGAGCGATCTGACCGCAGGCGACCTGTCGGTCAAGGTATCCGGGGCCGCGCGCGGGGATGAGGTCGGGGCCATGGCCCGTTCGGTGCAGTTTTTCCGCGACAGCCTTGTCGAGAACAGGGAAATGGCCGCCCAAAGTGAAAAGGAACAGGCCGCCCGATTTGCCCGTGCTGAAAAAGTCAGCCGGCTGGCCGAACGGTTTGAAGCCAGGATCAACGCCTTGCTGGGTGATATCGGCCAGTCGACTGATGGTTTGCGCACCACGTCTTCAAACATGACATCAGCCATCGACGAGACCCGCGACAAGGCCCGCCTGGTGGCAGATGATGCCAAATCAGCGTCCGAAAATGTGTCGGCGGTTTCCTCGGCAACCGAACAGCTGGCCAATTCGATCCTTGAGATTTCCCGGCAGATTTCCGCGTCGTCGGATAATGCGACCGCCGCCGCCGACGAGGCCCGCGAGGCCGAAGTCATTGCAACTGCGCTGAAAGAAGGTGCTGAAAAGATCGGCGAGGTGATTGGCCTGATCCGCGATATTGCCGAACAGACCAATCTTTTGGCGCTTAATGCGACAATCGAAGCCGCCCGAGCTGGCGAGGCGGGCAAGGGATTTGCCGTCGTCGCCAACGAGGTCAAAAACCTTGCGACCCAGACATCGCGCGCAACCGACGAAATTTCCGAACAGATGGGCAATCTGCAGGACGCGACAGAACGCGCGGTTGATGCCTTTTCGCGGATTGGCGAAAAAATCGGCCAGATTGATGCGACCTCGTCCTCATTGGCAGCCGCGGTCAATGAACAGGAAGCCGCAACCTCGGAAATTGCCAATAATATTGATCGTGCGTCGCAAGGCACGACCGAGGTTTCGGGCAATGTTGCCGGTATCCGCGAAGCAACCGACAATGCCGGCGAGGCCGCCGATCACGTTATCGTTGCCTGTGATCAGGTTGCCAATGTTGCGACCAGCCTGCGCAAGGAAGTGGCCGATTTCCTTGCTTCCGTGCGCGAGGCCCAGACAGTTTGATGCAAAAGGATCGATGACAAAGGACACGGAATTTTGGCTCAAACCCGGCATGGGCGAGCGGAATGCGGTCGGTTAGCGGGGGCGAGATGTGATATTTTCGTATCAATGGCTGTAAAATTGCCCGGTTCTTTCGAATCACGGTTTGACTATTGCGATTTTCAAGGGTATCAATCGGGGGTGTTTCGATCCAGAAACATGAAAAGACCTGCCTTTCTTGCAACTCCAAGGTTTCGAACCGTCCGCACGCCCCAGCAAAAGCCTGAGCGCCTTGCCTGACGGTCAACCGCACATTCTCTTTTCTATCTCCATAAAATCTTCGCCCTTTCGGCAACCACAGATCATTAAACGCACATATGCATCTTCAGGACCTTAAAAAGAAATCTCCGACCGAGCTGCTTGCTCTGTCTGATGAACTCGAAATCGAAAACGCCAGCACGCTCCGCAAGCAGGAGCTGATGTTCGCGATCCTCAAGCAGTTGGCCGAGAACGACCACGCCATCTTTGGCGAAGGCGTTCTTGAAGTTCTGCCCGATGGTTTCGGCTTCCTGCGCAGCCCCGAGGCAAACTACCTTGCCGGCCCTGACGACATTTATGTCAGTCCGAGCCAGGTGCGGCGTTTTAGCTTGCGAACCGGCGACACCGTCGAAGGCCAGATCCGCTCCCCGAAAGAAGGCGAACGGTATTTCGCCCTGCTCAAGGTTGATAAGGTCAATTTCGATGCGCCGGAAAAAGTCCGTCAGCGCGTTAATTTCGATAACCTGACCCCGCTCTATCCTGATGAGCCGCTCAAGATGGAGCGTCAATCCGATCAGGAAGGTGCGAACAAGGACACCACCAACCGCGTGATCGAACTGGTTTCGCCGCTTGGTAAAGGTCAGCGTGCCCTGATCGTCGCACCGCCGCGCACCGGTAAAACCGTGATGCTGCAAAACATTGCGCACGCGATCGAGGAAAACCACCCGGAAGCCTATCTGATCGTTCTTCTGATTGATGAACGCCCGGAAGAAGTGACCGACATGGACCGTTCGGTGAAGGGCGAAGTCATTTCCTCGACCTTCGATGAACCGGCCCAGCGTCACGTTCAGGTCACCGAAATGGTTCTGGAAAAGGCCAAACGTCTGGTCGAACACAAGCATGATGTTGTCATCCTGCTGGACTCGATCACCCGTCTGGCACGTGCTTACAACACCGTGGTTCCGAGCTCGGGCAAGGTCCTGACCGGTGGTGTTGATGCCAACGCGCTGCAACGTCCGAAACGTTTCTTCGGTGCGGCCCGTAACATCGAAGAGGGCGGCTCTCTGACCATCATCGCAACCGCCCTGATCGATACCGGTTCGCGCATGGACGAGGTCATCTTTGAAGAATTCAAGGGGACCGGTAACTCCGAGCTTATCCTGGATCGCAAACTGTCTGACAAACGTATCTTCCCGGCGATTGATATCCTCAAATCGGGTACCCGTAAGGAAGAGCTTCTGGTCGACAAGAGCGTTCTGTCCAAGATGTGGGTGCTGCGTCGTATCCTCAACCCGATGGGTCCGCAGGACGCGATGGAATTCCTGCTTGGCAAGCTCAAGGGTACGAAGAACAACGACGACTTCTTCGATTCCATGAACGGCTGATGCCGCGCGGGCCTGATGGGCCCGATGTACTGGATCGTAAAAAACAAACGGGACCCTCTGTGGTCCCGTTTTTTTATTTCAATATCGAAATAACCGTTAAACAACCTCTATCCAAGGGCCAGTGTCACCTCTGCCAGACCGCTCCCCAGTTTCTGCCTATCCACACGGGCATCACCCGGCTCGATGGAAAAATTGTCGTCGCTCAGATGAATGCCGATATGATGCGTGCCGTAATTGAGCGTAATCGCCAATGTGTTGGCAGCCGTGATCTCGCACACCACCGATTCACCGGCCTCGATCCGGTTGGGCGGGGCGCTTTGCCAGCCATCCTTGGGGGCAAGGGCACTCAGATGCAGCGGGGTCTCGGCGTTTTCATTCCACAAGGTCAGTTTCAGGCGCATTTCCTGTGACATTATTGGCCTCTCCCGGGTCATGGCTTTGCTGTCAGTCTATCCTGTTTGCCGCTGTTTTTCACGGCTCTGCATGATTTTCATCGGGCGGAACGGATCAAGGCTTGAAACCGCGCAAAAGCCGTGGGACTCTGGGCAACCCGTTCACGATCATATCGCGCTTTATGCAGCTTCTACTCAAATCCGTTGATTTCGCCGCCCGTGCCCATCGCGACCAGCGTCGCAAAGGCGCTGCCCAGGAACCCTATATCAATCACCCGATCGAGGTTTCCCGCCTGATTGTTGAATGCGAACCGGGGACGGACGAGGATATTCTCTGTGCCGCCGTTCTGCATGACGTGATCGAGGATTGCGGGGCGACCCGCGATGAAATCGCCGCCTGTTTTAACGACATCATCGCCGATATCGTGCTCGAAGTCAGTGATGACAAGGCCCTGCCAAGGGACGAGCGCAAGGCAAAGCAGATCGAAACCGCCCCCAACCTTACCAACGGTGCCAAGCTTGTGCGACTGGCCGATAAGGTCGCCAATGTCGGTGCGATGCTGACCGACACGCCGGTTGGCTGGGATGAAAGGCAGATACTGGCCTATGTCGACTGGGCCGAAGCCGTCATCGCCCCGTGCCGCGAAGTAAGCGAAGGCCTTTCAGACCGCTTTGACGCGATTGCGCGCGATGTGCGGATGACCCACGGCAACTAAAAACCCGGTAATTCAACATTTACCGGGTTTCCAAGGCTGACTTGATGTCGCTTTGAACGTTATTTGACGTAGCTATCGGGGAAGGGCAGTTGTTCAACAGCCCGCCAGTCCGGCGTGACATAGTTGATAATCAGCGACTTCCGGATACCCGGAATGGTCCGTTTTTCAAAGCCGTGCCAGGTATTGTTGGAAGGCACAAAAATCAGGGCCGAGTTCGGCTTGAACGGTGATGCGCCGACATGGGTATCGGCATCCTTGTAGATATCGGTACCCAGGTTTTCATGCCCCGGCTCGTCGGAAAGATAGAGCAACATGGTAAAGCGCTTTACGCCGATATCTGTATGCGGCTGCAGCCAGAAACCATCGCGATCCTGGGCAAATTCCAGTCGAATGCGGGAATCACTCAGATCGGCACCAAACACTTCCTCGACCGTGTCGACAACTTCGCGGGAATGGAAAGCCTGCGCGATATTATTGGCGGCCTCGAATTTCGCAATGTTTTCCTGATCGAAGTAACGACGGCTTGAATTGTTGGCTTCGCGCGTGCCGGCATCATCAACTTCAAGAAACGGCGCATCAATCGGAAGGGCGCAAACGGCCTCTGCCATGCCTTCTGGCAAGACGTCTTCAAGGAACCAGTGCTGATAAGGATCCTGATAGGTTTTCGCCGATTTGAAGGCGGCGATGACAGATTGTTGTACTTTTGAAACAGACATTGCAGAGGTTCCGATATGCGAAGGCACAAGAAAAAAGCCGATCGCGCAATGTATCGGCTTTTTATCAAGTGTCCTATACTTTTCGCGTCAGGATTGATGCCTTATCAGACGGTAAAGACGATCGAACCGTTGGTTTTGCGGCTTTCAAGGTCGTCATGCGCCTTGGCAGCATCGGCAAGCGGGTAGGTCGCGGTGATGTCAATCGTGACAATGCCCGATTTCAAAACCTCAAACAGCTCATTCGCACTGGCCAGAAGCTCTTCACGGGTGGCGTTGTACTGGAAGATGCTCGGTCGGGTCAGGAAATAGGCGCCCGGGGCAAGCTGGGCCAGCGATACCGGCGGAACTGCACCCGAAGACTGACCAAAACTCACCATCATGCCAAGCCGTTTGAGGCACTTAAGCGAATCCTCAAACGTGTCCTTACCGACCGAATCGTAAACAACTTCAACGCCTTGGCCATTGGTGATTTCCTTGACCCGCTCTGAGACGACCTCGTCGCGATAGAGGATCGGATAGTCACATCCCTTGGCCTTGGCAATCTCGGCCTTTTCCTTGGACCCGACCGTTCCGATCACGGTCGCCCCCAGATGCTTGGCCCACTGGCAAACGATCTGGCCAACCCCGCCAGCCGCCGCATGGATCAGGATGGTGTCGCCCTTTTTGACGTTATAGGTCCGGCGCAAAAGATATTGCGCGGTCATGCCCTGAAGCATGGCGGCTGCGGCCAGTTCGAAACTGACATCATCGGGGATCTTGACCAGACCCTTGGCCGGCATCACGCGCGCCTCGGCGTAGGCACCAAGTGGCTGTGCGGCATACGCCACGCGATCGCCCACGGCCAGATCCGTCACACCCGGACCGACTTCCTCAATGATACCAGCCCCTTCAAGCCCAAGGCCCGATGGCATGCTGGGTGCGGGATAGACGCCGGAACGGAAATAGATATCGATATAGTTGAGGCCAACGGCCTTTTGCGCCAGACGGACTTCGCCTTCGCCCGGGGTGCCGACGTCGACGTCTTCAAATTTCAGGACATCACTGCCGCCGGTCTCGTAAAATCGGAATGCTTTGGTCATGGAAGACCTCCCTTTCTGCGTTTTCCAACGCCTGTTTCGTTAATGGGAGGAGTGTAGGTTAATCGCGATTGCTTTGCAGCACAGGATTGGAAGAATTCCATCCGAAACGACGTGATTAATCAATCCGATCGGGCAACCCTTTGCCGTTGTTCCACCAGCGATTGGGGTTGTCACTTTGCGGATTGTAGGCGGCGCGACTTGCCCAGTCCTCACGGACAAAGATCACCGGTTCCTCGTAGTGATGCGCATAGATGATCGCGTCCATGACTTTGGCGAGCGCCTTCTGGTCGCGATCAATCGAGATTTTGAGCTCGACCATCGGGTAGGTCTCAGTCGAACCGGCCGCAAATCCGTCAACATGTGTTGTGGTGGTCGATCCCGGTTCTGGCTGCGCGGTTTCTTTTCCCACTGCGGAAATGCTCGCATTGCGCTGATACCGTCCAAAGCCAAGCGGATGGACCTTCATAACTTCGTCAAGAATGCGATCCGTATCTTCGGGCAATGTCTGCACCTCGATGGTGAAAACCGGCACAAGTGTCCCGGATTTGGCGGTGTATCCCTGCAGGCTGTCCATCATGGTTCTCCGGTTGTTCACTTTATGTTCTATGCAACCGCATGGATTAATGCAATAGTGAACAGACCAAAAGACCAATGCCCATAACCCGGATTGCCCCATGTCAGTTATCAGCCACATCACCCTCGGAACCAATGACAAGGCCCGTTCCGCGCGTTTCTACGATGCCGTACTGGGCGCGCTGGGCTTTGACCGCTTGCCAAAACCGCCCGAAAAGCCGCTGGCTTATGAACGGGATGGACAGATGCCAACGATCTATATCTACAGCCCGGCAGATGGGCGCCCGGCAACGTGGGGCAATGGTACTCATATCGCGTTTCAGGCAGACCATCGCGATCATGTCGATGCCTTTCACGCAGCGGCGCTTGAACATGGTGGCATGGATGAAGGCCAGCCCGGCCTGCGCGCGCATTACGGGCCAAACTATTATGCCGCCTATGTCCGTGATCCGGATGGCAACAAGCTGCAAGCCGTGTGCTACGCCGAAGAATAATATTAAGTCTTTGAAAAACAGGACTAAAACGGAAGAGCGCCCTGATCACTCGGCAGCGGCAAATCCACACCTTCGATCTTTAAAAGCGCGCGCTTGGTTTCAAGCCCGCCATGGCCGGAATAGCCGCCCGGCTTGTCGCCGGTTGCCAGAACGCGGTGGCAGGGAATAAGGATCGGGATCGGATTAAGGCCGCACGCCGTGCCAACCGATTGAAATGCCTTGGGCGATCCGGCCATGGTGGCCAGTTCCTTGTAGGTCGCAGTCTTGCCCATCGGGATCTCGCACATTGCTTGCCAGACGGTTTTCTGGAAATCCGTCCCGTCAGGTGCGAGTGGCAAATCAAAGCTGTGCAAGCGCCCTGCGAAATAGGCGTTCAGCTGCTTTTGGGCTTCTTCAAGCAACGGTGTGCTTTCAATCTCGTCAACAAATCCCCAGTCAAGCGCAACGATTTGATCTTCAAATGCGAAAACCGTGAGTGCGCCGACGGGGCTGTTGAGCGAGATTTGCGGCATCGGGGCTAGGCCGCTTTGGCCGGCAAATCTGCCAGCATTTCGGTTAATTCTTCGACGCCTGTGACGGGTGCCGAACATACCGGCCCCTGACAGATATAGGCGGTTTCCTTGCCGTCAATCGCGGTCTTGCCCTGGGCCGGATGGCCATCGGGCAGGGGATCACCATCAGACAGGATCGTGATCGCCCGGTTGGGCAGATATGCACCAAAAATGGCACGCCGCATATCAAGATAGGTCTGGCTGCGCTCGTTGGCGATCAGCACGATCTGCACCGGATTTTGCAGCATTTCGGCCGCCATCATAAGGCCCGGCATGTTCGGGAATTGCTCGCTGATCCGCCCGCCAAAGGCCGCAAGGGTGATTTCCGCCTGATCGCGGTATTGCGCATCGCCAGTCAGGGCATAAAGCTTGGCCAGGTTCTGAGCCATGATCGCATTGCCCGATGGCACGGCATTATCCATGAAGGGTTTTTGGCGCACGACAAGGTCGCTGGCATCCGATGCCGACTGGAAATAGCCGCCCTTGGCATCGGCAAACAGGGTTTCGACCGCGGCCGACCACCGGATGGCTTCATTAAGATAGGCATCCTCGCCAAAGCATTCATAAAGCCTCAAGGCCGCGCGGATCATATGCGCATAGTCTTCCAGCATCCCGGCATGCTGCACGCGACTATTACGATAGCTGTGCAGGAAGCGGTCATCCTTCATCAGGGTGTTGATGACAAATCCATAGGCAAGCTTGGCATAATCCAGCCAGTCGGCACGGTGGAAGGTCATCGCGGCCTCGGCAAAGGCGGCAATTGTCATGGCGTTCCAGTCGGTCAGTGCTTTGTCATCCCAGCCCGGGCGAATGCGTTTGGCCCGTTCGGTCAGAAGCTTGGCGCGAAGCTCCACCAGCCTTTCCTCGGTCGCGTCATCGGCAAGCTCGAGCCCCGAGGCGGTGCGGTTAAGGATATTATGGCCTTCCCAGTTGCCACCCTTGGAAACGTCATAGAATTTCTTAAACAGTTCGGCATCACTGCCAAGGATCTGGTCAATTTCATCCTCGGACCAGACATAGAACTTGCCTTCGACCCCTTCGCTGTCGGCATCAAGGCTTGCGGTAAAGGCACCCCCGGGAATGCGCATTTCGCGCAAGATCCAGCCAATGGTTTCCTCGACCCGCTTGGCATAAAGCGGATTGGGATCAACCCGCCAGACATCACACAAAAGATCAATCAGCTGGGCGTTGTCATAGAGCATCTTTTCGAAATGCGGCACCAGCCACTGGTCATCGACGGCATAGCGGGCAAAACCGCCGCCCAGATGATCATAAATGCCGCCCTGGCACATGCGATCCAGGCTGTGTTTGACGATGCGTTTCAGCCCGTCATCCTCGGTGCGCACACCGGTCCGCCAGATATAGGATAAAAGGCTGGGCTGCGGGAATTTCGGCGCGCCGGATGTGCCGCCATTTTCCCCGTCCATGATCTGCAAGCAGCCATGACCGCAGCGATCAATCATCTCAAGACTGGGGACCGCGCCAACCGCCGCACTGTTCATTTTGATCAGGGCATTGGAAATCTGGCTGACATTGTGGCGGACATCATCGGGTTTTTCGGCATAAATCTTTGCAACGGTCTTAAGCACATCGCCAAATCCCGGCCGGCCATATCGCGCTTCCTTGGGGAAATACGTGCCGCCCCAGAACGGCTCGCCATCCGGGGTCAAAAACATCGTCAGTGGCCAGCCGCCCTGTTGGCCCAGAAGGGCCAGCGCATTCTGATAAAGCGCATCAAGGTCCGGGCGTTCTTCGCGGTCGAGCTTGATATTGATGAAAAGCTCGTTCATCAGGGCCGCAATACCCTCATCCTCAAAGCTTTCATGCGCCATGACATGGCACCAGTGACACGCAGCATACCCGACCGACAGCAGGATCGGTTTGTTCAATTCCTTGGCTTTGGCGAGAATTTCGGTACTCCAGGGCTGCCAATGCACCGGGTTGTCGCGATGCTGAACAAGATAGGGGCTGGTTTCCGAACCAAGATTATTGCGTGCGAGTTCCATTTTGTGTCCTGTGCCATCCATTAAGCCGATGGCTTTATCGTTTGCGGTAGCGCGATCTGCAATCACGCGCCAGTCATCAGTGCTGGCAATGCTTTATAAGGCTGTTTGCGTGATTCTAAGGGTTATGGCCTCATTCATAAAGGCAAATGGCCGAAATCTTTTATCGCAATATTGTGAAAGTTGCGGTCGCCGCATGCTCTTGCTTCCCATATGGTAGGGGCTGGTTGGCGTTATTGTGATTGCGAAGGCGGTTCTGGTGGGGATAATGGGCCAGCCATGCAAACAGCCAGTCACATAAAGTGACAGAGACCAAAAAACAAAACAGATCAGGAGACCAGGGCGATGAAAGTAACCGTGAACATTGATTGCACGCCGGAAGAGGCACGGACCTTCTTTGGTCTTCCTGATGTTCAGCCGATGCAAAAGGCGATGATGCAAGATATCGAAGACCGCATGAAAGCCAACCTGGCGGCGATGGATCCGGAAACCATGCTTAATACCTGGCTGCCACAGGGCATTCAGAACTGGGAACAGCTTCAGAAAGCCTTCTGGGGCCAGTTCAATGCGGGTACCGGCGGTACCGGTGACAAGGACAAAGGCTAGGCAGGCCCGCTATCATGCGTGAACACTACTATCAGGCACATGTCTTCGTGTGCCAGAACGAACGCCCCGCCGGCCATGAACGCGGATGCTGCTATTCCAAGGGCGCGACCAAACTTCGCAACTACATGAAGGTGCGCGCCAAGGAACTTGGCCTGCCACAGACCCGGATCAATACCGCCGGCTGTCTCGATCGCTGCGAACTGGGCCCGGTGATGGTGGTCTATCCCGAAGGTACCTGGTATCACTATGAGACGATGGAAGACATCGAGGCGATCCTCAATGATCATCTGATCGGTGGCAAGATCGTTGAACGCTTAAAGCTTAATCCCGATCAATAAGCGCCCCTGCGTGACCTTGCGTAATCAAACCGGCCCGCAATATATGTGTGGCCTGTTTTTTTGTGCCCTACTGCAAGGGATGCCCGTACCCGCCGCCGCGCGCACAGACTCTGTGCGGGCATGATGGGTCTTTTGGGCATTGTGGCCCAAGATGAGGCTGGATGCCCGCAGCAGAAACGATATCTAGCTGCCGTCTGCAATCCCGTCACCCCCGCGCAGGCGGGGGGTCCATGACGGGGCGAGGGCGGCTGCCAACGCGCACCCGATGATCCGCGCCACCAACACAAAGGTCATTAAACCCCTGTTGGTTATTTTCTGCCATATGTTGACCTTTGCGCCTGTCTGGACGATATCCTCCTCTGCCACGCAACCGCATTTTCAGAACTGACGGATCCGCCATGATTGCCAGCCGAGAAACCATTTTTGCCCTGTCCTCCGGCGCGGGGCGTGCCGGTGTTGCCGTGATCCGATTATCCGGGCCGCGTTCGGGGGCGGTGCTGTGTGCGTTATTGGGCCGCGATACAATGCCCAAGCCGCGCCATGCGATCTATGCCCCGATCCGCGATCCGCAATCGGGTGAGCGGCTTGATGATGCGGTGGCGATCTATTTCCAGGGTCCGGCAAGCTTTACCGGTGAAGACGTGGTTGAACTGCATGTCCATGGTGGGCGGGCCGTGATCGAAGGGGTTCTGGATTGCCTGTCGCGTCAGGACGGTCTGCGCGTGGCGGACCCGGGTGAATACACACGGCGTGCGTTTGAAAACGGCAAGATGGATCTGACCTCGGCCGAGGGGATCGCCGATCTGATTGACGCCGAAACCGCCGCCCAGCGCCGCCAGGCGGTGCGCCAGATGGCAGGCGAGCTGGGCACGCTGTATGAAGGCTGGCGTGCGCGCCTGATGAAGGCCTTGGCCCATATCGAGGCCGATATTGATTTCCCCGACGAAGATTTGCCCGATGGCATCGTGCCGGTGGTGCATGGCGATTTGCGCGCGGTGAATGACGAGGTCAAACGCCATCTGGCCGATAACCGCCGTGGTGAGCGCCTGCGCGAAGGGTTCCAGATTGTCATTTTGGGCGCGCCCAATGCCGGCAAATCGAGCCTGCTTAACCGGCTGGCTCAGCGAGATGCCGCCATTGTGTCCGAGATCGCGGGGACCACGCGCGACATGATCGAGGTTCATCTCGATCTGGGGGGCTTTCCGGTCACCATGGTCGATACCGCGGGCCTGCGCGAAAGCGGCGATGTGATTGAGTCCGAGGGTGTGCGCCGTGCGACCGAGCGGGCGGAAAATGCCGATCTGCGTCTGGTGGTGATTGATCGCAATGACTGGCCGAAGATTGATCCGGAGGCTGCCCGCCTGATAGATGACAAGACGCTGATCCTGATCAACAAGGTCGATGCGACCGATAGCAGCGCCATTCCGGCAAGCTGGCAGGGAACGTCGGTCGATGGTCGGGCGCTGGAGCTTCCCGTTTTACCCATATCGGCCATGACCGGGCAGGGGATGGAAAGCCTCTTGCAACTGCTGGAGACTCGCGTAAAAGAGGGGCTCGATTTTGCCGGGCCCGTGCCGCTGACACGGCTGCGCCATCGGCGGGCACTTGAAAGTGCCAGCGATCATCTGGATCGCGGATTGCAGACCGATATCGCAGAACTGGCGGCCGAGGATGTACGCCTCGCTGTCCGCGAAATCGGCAAGATTACCGGACGTGTCGATGTGGAAGATTTGCTCGATATTATCTTCGGGGATTTCTGTATCGGCAAATAGAGTTAGGGAAGAGTCGTTAGACTTGTCTCCCGAGAATGTTTCACGTGAAACATTCGTCACAAGGTTGACCATATACACCTATTCGAACCAAACAGGGTTCACACCCGCCGCGTGACAAGCAGTGGGGATTGAGTGAGGAAGTCGATGTCACAGAACGTGCCAAATAACCGCTTTGACGTGATCGTGGTCGGCGGTGGCCATGCCGGATGCGAAGCCGCTGCTGCCGCCGCGCGCATGGGCGCATCCACGGCACTGGTCACCCACCGTGCGGATCGCATCGGGGAAATGTCGTGCAACCCGGCCATCGGTGGTCTGGGCAAGGGGCATATGGTGCGCGAAGTTGATGCGCTTGACGGCGTGATGGGCCGCGCGATTGACCGCGCGGGTATCCAGTTCCGTATGCTCAATCGTTCCAAGGGCCCCGCAGTCCGTGGGCCGCGTGCGCAGGCAGATCGCAAGCTGTATCGCCAGGCGGTGCAGGATATGTTGGCTGAACAGGAAAACCTCACCATTCTTGAAGGCGGTGTCGAGGACCTGATCATTGATGACAATAATCGTGTTAAGGGCGTCGTCACTGGCGATGGCACCGAATACCTTGCCGGTGCGGTGGTGCTGACCACGGGCACGTTCCTTAATGGTTTGATCCATATTGGCGAGAAATCCGAACCGGCAGGTCGCATGGGCGACGCCCCGGCAACCGGACTTTCTGAGACGCTGGCAAAATATGATTTCCGATTAGGCCGTTTGAAAACCGGAACGCCGGCCCGCCTTGATGGCCGGACCATTGATTGGGCAAGTTTGCAGGAACAGCCGGGCGACACGCCGCCAGAGCCGTTTTCGTTCCTGACCCGCGAAATTACCGTGCCGCAGATTCCGTGTCATATGACCTGGACGACCGAGGCGACCCACGAAATCATTCGCGCCAATCTCGACCGTGCGCCGATGTATAGCGGCAAAATCAAAAGCAGCGGTCCGCGCTATTGCCCGTCCATCGAAGACAAGGTCGTCCGCTTCGCCGAGAAAAATCAGCATCAGATTTTCCTCGAACCCGAAGGGCTCGACGATCCGACCATCTATCCGAACGGCATTTCGACCTCGCTGCCCGAAGACGTCCAGCTTGCCATGCTCGCCACCATTCCGGGTCTGGAAAAGGTCGAGATCTTCCGTCCCGGCTATGCGGTGGAATATGACTTTGTTGATCCGCGCGAGCTGCGTCATACGCTGGAAACCAAAAAGGTCGCGGCCCTGTTCTTTGCCGGTCAGATCAATGGCACCACCGGCTACGAAGAAGCCGCTGGGCAGGGGCTTATTGCCGGTGTGAATGCCGCCCTGATTGCCGGGGGTGCTGAGCGCGAATTCGTTCTCGATCGGGCTGACGCCTATATCGGTGTAATGATCGATGATCTGGTGACCCTTGGCACGCGCGAGCCATATCGCATGTTCACCTCGCGCGCCGAGTATCGCCTGATGCTACGCGCCGATAACGCCGATCAGCGTCTGACGGATCGCGGTCTTGATATTGGCTGCATCGCATCGACACGCGCGCAGGCATGGGATGCCAAGAAATCTGCATTGAATGCTGCCAAGGCAGAAGTATCCGAGCTGACCGAAACCCCGAATGGTTTGGCCAAGTTTGATATCAAGATCAATCAGGATGGTGTGCGCCGCTCGGCCTATGACCTGCTGGCCTATCCCGATATTGATTTCGATACCCTGACCAAGGTCTGGCCGCAGCTGGGCGCACTTGACCCGGCGATCAAGGAACAGGTGTCAATCGATGCCCAGTATAAAGGCTATCTCGACCGCCAGGCGGCGGACATCGCGGCCTTCCGCCGGGACGAGGAATTGCGCCTGCCGCGCGGGCTTGATTTCGATAAGGTCGGCGGGCTGTCGGCAGAGATCCGGTTGAAGCTTAAAGAAATCCAGCCGGAAACCATCGGCGCCGCATCGCGCATTCCGGGTGTTACTCCGGCGGCGGTGACCGCATTGCTCGGTCATATTAAAAGCCACAAGCATCAGACGGCCGCCGTCAGCAAGACCGCCTGATCGGTCTTCGTCCAAACACACTATATAATGGGTCCGATCCGGACGCTTCTGATCCCCATTATAACGCCCGGCCAAATTCACTGGCCGGGCGTTTTGTTTTGGCTGGCGCGTCGGATGTAAGGGCAGGCGGATGAGACAGCCGGGTCATGTGGAAGTGTGGCTGGTCATCACCGGCTTCTGCCGAGTCGCAGGGGATTGTGGTTGGGCAAGGTGCCGGAGTCGCCCATGCGGTGTCGGTGGGGAGTCAAACTTCATCGAATGTGCGGTGTTTTGGGTCTGGAATGATGCGTTTTGGTGTCGGAATGTTTCACGTGAAACATTCGACGCTGTTTTTAGGTGTTTTATCGCATCCGACGCGGCCAAAAACACAAACGGACGAAAATCAAGACTGGTGTGTTTTTTGGGCTCGGCCTATAACTCAAATATGCAGACAATTTCCACACCCGTAAAAACATGGTTTGAGCAGGATTTGAATGTTTCACGTGAAACATTGGATCGCCTCAGCCAGTATGCAGACCTTGTCGTGAAGTGGCAGCCACGGATTAATATCGTTGGCGCCAGCACGGCCGAAGACGTTTGGGGACGTCATTTACAGGATTCTGCGCAGCTTTGGCCGTATGTTGAAGACATCGCCACAACCGGCAAAATCGTTGATTTTGGATCGGGTGCCGGGTTCCCGGGCATCGTTCTGGCGATCCTTGGCGCCAATAACGTCACCTTGATGGAATCCAACACCAAAAAGACCGTCTTCCTGATGGAAGCCGCCCGGGTTTGCGGTGTGCTGGATAAGACCGAAATTGCCCGTGAGCGGATCGAGGCGGCTGCCCCGCGGCAGGCCGATGTGATTACGGCGCGCGCCTTTGCCCCCTTGCCGAAGCTGTTGGAGTTGGGGCAGCGCCATTTGAAAGACGGCGGCCATTATGTGCTGCTGAAGGGACGTGCCTTTGAGGATGAGCTGGCGGACGCACGTGACGCTGGTTGGACATTTGATGTAACCACGCATGCCAGTCTGGTCGATCCGGACGGTGTCGTGATGATCTTAAAAGGAGTGGGCCGGTGACGGATGTTATTGATTTGCCGCTTTCGACGAAATCTGATGGTGCCGCGCATCGTCCGCGGATTATCGCCGTGGCCAACCAGAAGGGCGGTGTGGGCAAGACCACCACGACGATCAATCTGGCAACTGCACTGGCCGCGGTAAACCAGCGGGTTCTGATTGTCGATCTTGATCCGCAGGGCAACGCCAGTACCGGCTTGGGCCTGCGTCCGTCCGACCGCGAAATCAGTTCCTATGACGTGCTGATCAACGGCAATACCTTGGAAGAGGCACGCAAGGAAACCTCGATCCCGCGGCTCAGCATCGTGCCGTCGGGCATGGATCTTTCGGGGGCGGAGATCGAGCTGGTCGATTTCGACCGTCGCGAGATGCAGCTTAAGGAATCGCTTGGCAAATTGCCGCACGATGTTGATTACGTCCTGATCGATTGCCCGCCGTCGCTGGGTCTTTTGACCCTGAATGCGCTGGTGGCATCCGATGCGGTTCTCGTACCGTTGCAATGTGAATTCTTTGCCCTTGAGGGGGTCAGCCATCTGGTGCGGACCATCAAGCGGGTCAAGAAGGCGTTCAATCCGAACCTTGAAATCCAGGGCATTGTGCTGACCATGTATGACAAGCGCAACAACCTGTCGGCCCAGGTTGCCAATGATGTGCGCGATTATTTCGGGGATGTGGTGTATCGCACGGTGATTCCGCGCAATGTCCGTGTTTCCGAAGCCCCCAGCCACGGAACACCGGTGCTGGTTTATGACATGAAGTGCCCGGGTTCACGGGCCTATCTGAATCTTGCGAGCGAAGTCCTGAAACGCGAAGGGGTGAAAGCATGAGCGAAGCAAAAAAACGCGGGTTGGGCAGGGGACTGTCTGCACTTCTGGGCGAAGAGGATGAAGAAGTTGCGGTTGCCGCCAGTGGCGATAGCGCCGAGGCGGCCCATCCGGGACCGGGCGGGACGACGCAGCATATTGCGATTACCGATCTGAAACCCTCGCCGTTTCAGCCGCGCAGCAATTTTGATGATGACGCGATTGATGATCTGGCGGCCTCGATCCGCCAAAAGGGCATCATTCAGCCTATTTTGGTGCGGGCCTCTTCGACGGGTGAAACCAAATACGAAATCATCGCCGGTGAACGTCGCTGGCGTGCGGCGCAACGGGCACAGCTTCATGAAGTGCCGGTTCTGGTGCGCGAATTTGATGATCGCGAAACCGCCGAAATTGCCCTGATTGAAAACCTGCAGCGTCAGGATCTGTCGCCGCTTGAAGAGGCCGAGGGCTATAACCGCCTGATGAGCGAGTTTTCCCACACGCAGGAAGCACTTGGTCAGGCACTGGGTAAAAGCCGCAGCCACATTGCCAACAGCCTGCGTTTGCTGGGCCTGCCAGCCCCGATCAAGCAGATGCTCTCAGACAAGGTTCTAAGCTCCGGCCATGCCCGTGCATTGCTTGGGGCGGACAATGCCGTCGAGCTTGCGGCCCAGATCGTGAAAAAGGGTTTGAATGTTCGCCAGGCGGAGAAACTGGTCAAAACCGATGGTGGCAAGTCCGCGCGTCCGAAGAAATCATCAGGTCGGTCTTCGATCGAGAAAGACCCAGATACGGTGTCTTTGGAGCGCGACCTCAGCAACATGTTGGGGTTGGCGGTCAATATCGACTTTGACGGATCGGCGGGTAAAATCTCGATCCGTTATGAAACGCTTGAGCAGCTTGATGACATCCTGCAGCGCCTGACCCATGGCAAGGCCGCCGACATTTCCGATGACGCCGATGCTGATGCTGCGCCCGGCCCGGATGAAAACGAGTTCGATTCGATGTTTATCGAAGATGACGAGTTTGAAGCCGAATCGGTCGATGATGCGGAAAACGAAGACGAGGATGCGCTGACCAGCGAGCTCGAATCGATTGCCGATGCGGTTGATGGCGGCCGTGATCTTGACAGGATCGATGACGACAGCCCGATGATCGACGATGAGCCCGAGGGCGATATGCCGATCGCGCAGGAAGAAGTCGACGAAGATGTGCTGGAGGAGGTTGCAGATGGCACGGGAAAAAAGCCGTAACCAAAACCAGCATGAAGGATCTTGATCGCGACAAGATCGATCAGCTTAAGAAACTGAAAGCCGAGCAGGCAAAGGCGGCCGGCAAATCGGTTGAGGTGAAGCGGATCCTTTAGATATTTAACGCGGTGCGGGGATCATATCCCGGACCGCGTTTTTGCGTTTTGGACGCATTCCAGTCCTAGCACGCCAATAATATGGCAACGGCCTCAGTTAGCACAATGGCGCTGAAGACTGGCGAATCGGGTTGGTGGTTACCGTCTGACCTGTTTCTGGCGGGCAACGGCGACCTTGATCATGGCGCGATGGGCGATGGTTTCGGGGATGGCCAGGCCGCTTTTGCAGTCCTTTTCAGCTTCCAGCAGGATTCGCAACGCACGCTGCAGGTTATTAACCGCCCAGTAATTCAGATTGGCGCGAAACTGATCAGCAGCCTTGAAAAACAGCGGTGGGCGGAGCGATTTCATCGCCTGATCGGCGCTAGTACCCTGGGAAACCTGTCCCTTGACCAGATGAAGCTTCTGAAAATAGCTGATCATCATGCGCAATGCGCCGACCGGGTTAAGGCCTTCTTCGACCAGGCGGGTCAGGGCGGCATCGAGATTAACCACATTGCCCTGTGAGACGGCCTGAATGACATCGTCATAGTGGCGTGCGGAACTGTCGCCAACGCAGGCCATGGCGTGTGCCAGCGTGACCTGACCGTCTTTGAGCGCATAGAGGGCGAGTTTTTCAAGCTCGCTTCGTGAAATCATGCGGTCCGAGCCGAGATTGGCGACCAGATAGCCGGTGGCATCGCGGTCAATGCGCAGTTTGTGTTCTTCCATGATCGACTGGATCAGGCTTTCGATGTCGCGCGCGCCATCGGCATAGCAGGGCAGGGTCATGCCATTGCCGGCTTTTTCGACTGCCTGACGCAGTTTGGAGCGAGTCGGAAGGCTTCCGGCCTCAATCACAATCAGGGCATCGCCGGCCGGATCGCCGAGGAAATCGGCAATGACAGGAGCCTGCGCATCACCGATATCGCGGAGTCGGATCACACGGCGCCCGCCGCCAAAGCTCATGGCGGCGGCCTCGTCGCGCAGGCGGCTGGGGTCTTCCTTGAGTTGGGCGGTGCCAAGCTCGATCACGCGGAAGGGATCCTTGAGGTCCTCGACCACGGTTTTGGCCAGTTTGGTCGCACGTTCACGCACAAGGCCTTCGTCCTCGCCATAGATCAGGACCAGCTGCGCCTTCGCATCCGGGGCGCGCAAGAAGTTTTCAACCTGTGCTGCCTTGAGCTTCATGATGCGCCTTGTGGTTCATTAGGGGAGTGGGCGTGACGTGTGAACGGTTCGGAGAACGACGTTATTGGGACCGCAGGCCAATCGCCACCTGGTTGGCCAGCTGCTGGGCGAGGTTGCGTGCGGCATCTCTGCGCGCAGCATTTTTGGCCTCGATGCTGGCAAAATCCGAATCGACGATGTTGTAGCTGGTTCGGGCGCGAACCGATCCTTTGCGCAGGACCTTGGTATCGGTTCGGCGGACCAGTTCGTATTGTGCGTTAATCAGGAAATCGGCAATCGTTGCCTCGTTTTCCTTGGTAAAGCCTTGCTCGCTTGTCGATTCGCTCAGGGTCAACTGTAGGTCATAGAGCGGGTTGGCACTTTGCCCGCGTGGGGTCAGCGTCTCAAGCAGTGCATTGCGGGTCAGTTGGCCGACACGGTCATTGATCAGGGCGACTTTCACCTGGGCCATATTGGCTGCGGTGTTGTAATCGTCACCCGCTGTGGCATAGAGCGGGCGAAATCCGCAGGCGCTGAGCGTTGTCAGGGCCAGGAGTGCGAGAACCGGAAAAACCGCGCGCAATGTCATTCAGCTATACCTTCTTTATCTTTGGTCCGGGGCCGGCTGATGGGATCCTGTTCAATCCGGCCTTGGCGCCACAATAGTTCGGTTGCGATAAAAGGGCAAAACAGAGATAGGCTGCTGAGAAAAGAAATGTACAGTTCAGCATTGTGCGGATCCTGCTGCACCTTTTTGAACAGATTGCGCAGCTCGGCAATGGCGAGATTGTTTTTGCCGTTTCGTAATACCTCTGTCACCGCGTTCCGGGTATCCATGGTAGCCGTAAACTGTGGGCGCGAGTATCCCACACGCCAGACGTCACGTAACCAACGCCAATGACCAATCAGGCTGTTTTGTGTCAGGTGTAAGGGTCGGTGGGCTGGCACATCGGCTAGCAAAGCGAGTGACATGATATCGAACCCGACTTCATGATAGAGCTGTGCGCCATTGCCCACTGTTTCGTCGGTTGTTACCTTGGCAGGATGATCGCGCTGAGACGGGGGCGGCGAAAAATCCGGTGGTGATGCCTTAAGAACTGAGAAATAGAGTGCAGTGCGAATCGTCGCAAGACTGTCTGGTATCACCTCAAAAACATCACGTCGTTCTGCCGATACAATAAACCCCCAGTCGCATTGCAGCGAATGGGGGTTGTATTCAGACGATATATAAAGTGTGTCTTGCGACATCAGCCTTATTGAGAATTCGCACTGTCAATGCGCAGTTGACGGGCGCGGGTCAGGATAGCGTCTTCCATCGAGGTGACAGTTCCCGGTTCAACAACCGCATCCTGCCACTGGTTAGGCCCGACATTGACCTGGCGGAAGACGGAAACCTTAATGGCATCCGAGCGCAGGGCTGTGCCAAGGATGTAGGCTGTCAGTTTGAAGCGTTCATCTGAAGATTCCGGCGGCGTGTACCAGTCGGTAATAATTACACCACCAAACGGATCAGCAGAATTCAAGGGCATGAAGGAGAGGGTATCAAGTGTCGCACGCCATAGGAAGCTGTTAACACCGATGCCGGAACCGGAGCCTTCTTGCTTCTCTTCACCGCCGAAAATACTCAGTCCGTCCGATCCGAACAGTGAGCCTTGTTCCCTAATATCGTTGACTGTAGCACTTCTGCCATTGACACGTTGATCACCTGGTGCGGAACCGGGCATGTTTGCGTGGTCTGATTTACCCGCACAGCCGGACACGACGGTTAGAATGAAGAGAATGCCCAGTGACTTCGCGAGATAAGTCTGCACGTTGCGAACCTTCTTTAAGAATGCCTTTGTAATACGTGACCGCACTATAAGGCGGTTGGGCCAAACGGCAAATAAAAACATGTGTGGTTTTTGTGCAACATTTCTGAACAAATGTCGCATTTTGATCACACTATGATTGACGGGACGGACAAATGCTGGCTCCATAGCGTCGAACCGGACGGCAAAAGCTGTCCAAAATATTTGTATTGCGTAAAACGCATTCAAAGACGTTGAGGGAAAAGATGAAAAAGATTCTGGTAGCTTCCAGCGCACTCGTCGCTGTTGGTTTCGCAGGTGCAGCTCAGGCTTCTGAGCCGATCAGCCTGTCCGTAGGTGGTTACATGGAGCAGTGGGTAGGCGCTGCATCTGAAGAAAACCGCTTCGAATCCAAAAACAAAATTCAGTCCGACACTGAAATCCACTTCTCGGGTTCGACCACCCTTGATAACGGCATCGAAGTTGGTGCAACTGTCGAGTTCGAAGGTAACAACGGTGAAACTACCGCTACGAACGCTGCTGGCAATAACGTGACGACCGCTGCTTCGACCGTTGACGAATCCTGGATGTATGTCAGCGGCGGCTTCGGTGAAGTTCGTCTCGGCGCGGAAGACGGCGCAGCAGCTGACATGGGCATCACCGCTCCGTCCGTTGGTCCGGTTGGCGCAAACGACGGCGACCTTGGTAACTGGGTAACCACCAACGCAGTCCCGGATACCGTTCCGGCTGGTGGTGACTCCAAACGCGTTACCTACTACACCCCGACCCTTGGCGGCTTCAAAGCTGGTATCTCCTACGCAGACGACGACTCCTCTGAAAACAACAACACTGCCCAGACCGGCGATAGCCGCGTTTCTGGTGGTCTTGAGTACCGTGGTGACTTCGACGGCGTTTCCCTCGGTGTTTCGCTTGTTGGTGAGAGCTTCGGCGAAGGTGAATGGTACGGCGTAGGCGCGACCGTTGGCTTCGGCAACTTCACCGTTGGCGCTTCTGTATCTGAAACCGATGGCGAATTCGGCGCTGGCAAGCCGGCTGCAGGCGCGAACAAACTCGAAGACACCACCGATTTCGATATCGGCGTTTCCTATGCAATGGATGCAGCGACCGTTTCCCTTACCTATGCATATGGTGAGAACGACGGTTCCGCAACCGTTTCGGGCGTTGACGAAATCAACACCGTGCATGCGGGTCTCGACTATACCCTCGGTGCAGGCGTTAGCTGGCGTTCGTCGATCTTCTGGTTCGACGATCAGGGCGAAAACCCGGGTGCAGCTGACGACAACGAAGGTTACGGTGTTGTTACCGGCTTCCGTCTTGGCTTCTAATCTTTCCTAAGATTGGACGACAGATTGAAGGGGGTGGATTTTCCACCCCCTTCTTTTTTTTCCCGCCTGCCAATTCAGAGACGAACGCGTGTCTCCATCGAGCACAGTTTTGGCGCTACGTAACAGCGTTAAAAACTCGGTCGTAGTCAAAAAATCCGGGTGATGTCAAAGACGTCGTTCGTCTTGTTCATTGCCTTCCTCCGTCCAAGGTTCACCTTATCAATCGATATCAAGACTCAGATTTGTGAGAGAATCGAAACGCTATCATTAAATGACCAGAAGTTAGTTAGGTGTGCTTATGTGGGGTAATGTCGTATTACCTAATAAGTAACTGACTGATATATACCCTAATAGTTCCGATATCCCCCATATAAACGGCACAAACCAGTTGCAAAAATACAACACACCGTTATTTAACTGACCAAAATCCATTTATTATAATTGACCCTTATTCATTTCAATGGCCATATCACTCTCGACAGAACGAAGGGCCGTCCGGTTCAAACCCCTTCGTCCCAAAACGTCATTCTATTGAGGGTTATTATGAAAAAGATTCTTTTTGCTTCCAGCGCACTCGTCGCTGTCGCAGCCGCAGGTACCGCGCAGGCTTCCGAGCCGATCAAGCTTTCGGTTGGTGGTTACATGGAACAGTGGGCTGGTGTAGCTGACCAGGATGTTGGCGAATCCAAGAACGCCTTCCAGTCCGACACCGAAGTTCACTTCTCGGGCAAAACCACGCTTGATAACGGCATCGAAGTTGGTGCGAAAATCGAACTCGAAGGCGAAACCTCGTCTGACCAGATCGATGAACAGTACCTGTACATCAATGGTGGCTTCGGTGAAGTACGCCTCGGCAAAGACGACAGCGCTGCTGACTCGATGGGCTTCACTGCACCGTCCGTTGGTCCGGTAGGCGTCAACGATGGCGACCTGACCAACTGGGTTGATGCATACCTGATCGATACCGTTCCTTCGAGCGGCGACCAGAAACGCTTCACCTACTACAGCCCGAACATCAGCGGCTTCCAGCTTGGTTTCTCTTATGCTGATGATAGCGGTTCGAACAACAACGACACCGCAACTGATGGCGATAACATCCTCTCGGCTGGCATCAACTATCAGGGCGAATTCGATGGTATCGCGCTCGGGTTCTCTGCAACTGGTGAAAACCAGGGCGAAGGCAATTGGTATGGCCTTGGTGCGACCGTTGGTTTCGGCAACTTCGTAGTCGGTACCTCCTGGGGTCACATCGAAGACGATTATGCACAGGGTGAAAACTCCCGCACCGGTGACGACACCGACGCATTTGACGTTGGCGTCTCCTATGCGATGGATGCAGCAACCGTCTCTTTGACCTATGGTTATGCGGAATACGGCAACCGCGACATCGACAGCTCCTCTGATGGCGTTGATCTGTCCGGTACCGGTGAAGTCAGCACGGTTGACCTCGGGATGTCCTATGCGCTTGGCGCAGGCGTTGCATGGAAATCGTCAATCTTCTGGTTCGATGACGAATCCGATAACGCAGCGATCGCCGACAACGACGGCTACGGTGCGGTTACCGGTATCGCACTTACCTTCTAATTCTTCGGAATTCTGCAGGGCTTTGAAAGGGTGGCTTCGGTCGCCCTTTCTTTTTGCTTGTTTGGATGTTTTTCGACGCGATCACTGCGAACGGATTACGCTTTTGGTGGATTCAAGCTTTGGCGAGGTCTTGGGATATCAAGTCGCTGATTGCTGGAATGTCCGCGTCCAACTTGGAAACGCAGGGCACCGGTTTGTTTGTGACCAATGCCCGGGCCAATTCGGGATCACTTTTTTCCGGTGTGCCCGGCAGTGCCGAGATGGGGAGACCAAGACTGCCCATACAGCCGATTTTGCCATCCGGCGTTGCGCGCAGTTTTGCCAGCCCGCAGGGGGCGCTGCAATGTGGTCCCGTGAAATCACTTTGCCAGGCGCGTAAATTCGTATGTCGGCCCTGGAGCGTTTTGGCGTCGGCCGAACTGTAAATGCCAGTTCCTGGGGTCTGGAACAGTTTGGAGATGTGGGCGGGGCCGCTGTCGGCGACGACAAGATAATCCTGCTGTGCGACAAACGAGACCAGATCGCCAATCGTTTTGAAGCCATCGACAACCCGAATACTGTTTCCTGCAAGGGGACCAAGTGCGGCCTTGTAGGCTTTCATCACGCCCTGATAGGCATTGAGCACGAGGGTGATGTCACAATCCCGTTTGGCCAGCATGGCTGTAATTTCACTGACGAGCTTGGGGGGCAGGGTTCGTAACGGTGAGGATGCCATGGGCACAATCCCGACTTTAAGTCGCGTTCCCTTTGGTAGCTGTCGTTTCTCGAGTGGGACCGGGGGGAGGCCAAAGGCCTCGCAGAGTGCTTCTTCCGGATTGACCGGCATGGTGGCGATATCCCGCCAGCCTTCCATTTCACTGAGATCAATTAGGTAATCGAAACGTTTGAGCTGTGCGCTCGAGATAAACAGCTGAAAAATCTCGATTCCCTGCACCAGCGCAAAGATGTCCGATGCGCTGCCAGCGTTAAGAACGCCAATCCGGATATCGCCAAACCGTTGTTTGAGCGCCCGGAAAAACAGCGCCATGCCGACACAGTCGCCCAGCGCGTCATCGGGGATCAGAAACAGCACTGATTTTCCGGAAAAATCCCGTTCGCCCCAGCCATCACGCGGCAGAACCTGAAACCGATAATTGTCAGATTTGATCTTGACCCCGGACGCCGTTGCCAGAACCTGCCGCCGCAGCAGCGATGTTGCCCGAGTGAAATAGATCGGGCTGTTGTCTGAGCTCTGGCTAAGTTCGGAACTGACATTGGGCAGGCCAAACTGAAACGGCTGTTTGGAAGCAAAACGGGTGAATGTCTTGCGCGATGGGTGCGGGGCCCGGGGCATTTTGCGGGAGAACTCCGGTCAACGGGTGGATGGGGTGGTGGCAACAGAAAACCCGATCCCGGCGATGGAGGCAAGTGCGGAAGTCCGCAGGTTTCCGATTGTTTGTGCAGTTATGCCACCCAACCCAATCGGTGTGATGCCGAGCATGTGGCACATCCTTGAAATCTGGCGGATATCGGCGCGTGACATCAGATTTGCGCCCGGATGACTTTGGGTGGGGAAGATCGGGGAAATCAGGACACCGTCGGGACGCGCTGTTTCCGGAAGAAGGCCAAGACATTGAACCGTTTTTGGGGCGTGGCAGGCAGATGTGCGCATAAAGTGTACCGGAATTCGCTGATAAATACCGGGATCGGCCAGGGCACGGTATTCAGGGAAATGTAGACCGTCGGCATCGAGCCGGAGTGCGAGCCCAACGTCATTTGCCACAAGAAAGGGAATGCCCTTTGCGCGGCAGATTGTGCGGAGCTTTGCGCCGAGCTTTGCGCGCATTGGATGATCGTAATGGCGGAAAATGACCATGCTGTCGCGGGGCAGGGCGCGGATGGCGGGTTCCGGGTTGGGTAATCTTTGATCATCGGTCATCAGGACAATCGGCGGAATCGGGCAATTCGGGCCGCCATTGCGCAGGTTGAGCCTGCGTGCCTGCTTTAACAGGGCCTTATCCATTGATACACTCCCGACTTGGCAGCTATACCTGCCGTTCCTGAATGCGTTACCGATGAAGGACCACCCTCCATGAGCCATCATGATCTGTCATCTGGCAAAACCGACGTTGCCGACAACCTTGCCGAAATCCAGAGCAATATCAATGCGGCATGTGACGCCGCCGGTCGTGATCCGGGTGATGTGACGCTGGTCTGTGTCAGCAAGAACCATGATGCCGATCATGTGCGCAAGGCATTGGTGGATGGCAGGCGTGTGTTTGGTGAAAACCGCGTGCAGGAGGCGGCCGGGAAATGGCCGGAATTGCGTGCCGAGTTTCCTGATATCGAGCTGCATCTGATCGGGCCGCTTCAGACCAACAAGGTCAAGGATGCGGTTGCCCTGTTTGACGTGATTGAAACGGTGGACCGCCCGAAGCTGGCCAATGCATTGGCCAAACACCGCGATAAAACCGGTGCCTGCCCGGATCTGTTCATTCAGATCAATACTGGCGAGGAAGAGCAAAAGGCCGGCATCGCGCCAAAGGATGCCGATGATTTCATCAAGATGTGCCGCGAAGAGCTTAAACTTCCGATCATTGGCCTGATGTGCATTCCCCCGGTCGATGAGGAACCCGCTCCGCATTTCACTCTGCTTGGCAAGATTGCCGATCGCCATGGTCTTAAAATCAAAAGCATGGGCATGAGCGGCGATTACGAGGCTGCAATCCGGTTTGGCGCCACCCATGTGCGGGTTGGGACAGCACTTTTTGGCTCCCGGGGCTATTGATTGGCCTTAAAAGGCCTAAATTTCGGTATCTAAATCGATATTCGGGGCGAAAACCTGTGAAAAAGGCCATATTTTAGGTCGGTTTTGTGTATTTAACGCCAGATTGCATGATCTGGGCTGTTCTGTGGATAATCAGGGCGATAACATAGACGCCGTAACCCGACATCTGTGACAAAAAAATCCCGCATCAGCGGGATTTTCTTTTGGTGGGTTCTAAAACCAGTGTCTGATCAGGGGATTAGCTTGTAACCGCCTGGTTCGGTGATCAGGATCGCCGCGTTTGACGGATCTTTCTCGATTTTCTGACGCAGGCGATACACATGGGTTTCAAGCGTATGGGTGGTAACGCCAGCGTTATAGCCCCAGACTTCGTCCAGCAATGTTTCACGGCTGACCGGTTTGTCACCAGCCCGGAACAGGAATTTCAGGATCGAGGTTTCCTTTTCCGTCAGGCGGACTTTTTTCTCGGTCGCGGTTTCAATCAGGATCTTGGCACTGGGCTGGAAGCTATAGGGGCCAATAACAAAGACGGCATCCTCGCTTTGTTCATGCTGGCGGATATGCGCACGAATGCGGGCCAAAAGCACATTAAGGCGAAACGGCTTGGTGACATAGTCATTGGCGCCCGATTCCAGACCCAGAATGGTGTCAGAGTCACTATTGGCGCCGGTGAGCATGATGATCGGTGATTTCACATTGGCGCGCCGCATCAGTTTGCAGACATCGCGGCCATCCATATCCGGCAGGCCAACATCAAGCAGGATCACATCAAAATAGGAATCCTTGGCAAGATCGAGTGCTTCCTTGCCACTGTTGGCAACCACGCATTCGAAATCTTCATGAAGTCTGAGCTGTTCCGTCAAAGACTGGCTGAGCGCTGCATCGTCCTCAACCACCAGAACCTGTTTACCTGTCGACATTCACCATCCCTTGCTGCTTGTCAGATCCGCCGTCATATCCGGGGTCTGCGCCTGATGTTGATTTTACCGGCTTGTTTTTGTGGCGCTTTCGGGTCCGGCCCGCCATATATGCATTACGTATTCCGCGCTGAACCATAGGATCAGCATCTTAAGTTGTATTTTCAAGAACAAACTGTTTTCTGTTTGGTCCTTTAACTCCCGGCCCAACCGGATTAGGTAGTAGGGGCGATTTGTCTGCGAAGTCGTGTCGTAAAATCTTGAAAGATGCTCGTCTTCCTGCGATTTTGCGCATCACCGACCAAGCAGGTTCGCATCGCCTGATGCGCTTATATGAATTAAACCGGGTCTTTATCCAGCCCCATAGCCACCGGATCGCGATGTTGTGATCACAAAGACAAGATGCCGATGACCCAAAGCTCCGCCGTGACGGCCCAAAATGACAGCAATCTGATCCCGGCAACCGATCTGGTAACGGTTTCCCGCGCCGTGGCAGATTTGCGCCGTGGCGAGATCGTCCTGGTTCAGGGGCATGACAATGGCGAAGCCCACAGCGTTGCGGTGATTGCCGCCGAGCCGCTGTCACAACATGGCCTGCAACGTTTGTGTGACATCGCCGGAAGCGACACCGCACCGGCGATTGTGCTTCCGCGCGTGCGGGCCAAATCGCTTGGTCAGACGGCCAAGGATGATCCGTTTGTCGCCTTTGTTTCAGCCGACCAATCGGCTGTTGATGCCAATCGTCTGGGTGAGATTGCCAATCCGTTGCTTGATCTTGATGCGTTGCCTGCGGGCGATTGGCGACCGGTCAGCATGGCGGAAAATGCCGCAATCCGTTTGGCAAAGCTTGCGCGCCTGTTGCCCGCCGTTGTGACGGTGCCGGTCAGTGCCGATCAGCTTGAAACCCTTGCCCGCGCGCAGAACCTGTTGGTGTTGCAGTCTGAAAGCATCAATGGTTATGAAAATGCCTCGGCAGCAAGCCTGCGCCAGGTCAGCGAAGCCCGTGTGCCGCTTGAAGATGCCGAAAACGTCACTGTGATTGCGTTTCGCCCGGAAGATGGCGGGCAGGAACATCTGGCCATCGTGATTGATGAACCGGCCAAGGACAAACCGGTGCTGATCCGCCTGCATTCGGAATGCTTTACCGGCGATCTGATCGGGTCGCTGCGTTGTGACTGCGGACCGCAGCTGCGCGGTGCGATTTCGGAAATCGCCAAAAGCGGGCAGGGCGGCATTGTGCTTTATCTGCGTCAGGAAGGGCGTGGCATCGGGCTTGTGAACAAGTTGCGTGCTTATGCGCTGCAGGATCGCGGGTTTGACACCCTTGATGCCAACGAGGAACTTGGCTTTGACGCCGATGAGCGCGTTTATCGCCCGGCAGCCGAAATGCTGCGTCAGATGGGCTTTGAAAGTGTGCGGTTGTTGACCAACAATCCGGAGAAACTCACCGGTCTTGAAAGCTGGGGTGTCACGGTTTCCGAACGTGTCCCGCACAAATTCCCGTCCAATGGTCATAACGAGTTTTATCTGCAGACCAAAAAGGACCGGGCAGGCCATTTATTTTAAACTGCGTGGGATGGCCTGCAAATAACGGTTTCTGCTGTGCATGGTTCACGCGCTTTAAGTAAGCTGCGCGCCAGTGCTCGCCGAACCCATCATTTTCGCCACATCTCACACAGTTTAAATCTCGCCTGACTTAAATATGCCGATGCAACCCGGCAGAAGATTCCGACAGGCAAGTCTGGCGAAATTCTTTCCCAATAAGATAACGATAATTCAAAGCGTTAGCGCGCGCTAAAACTGGCACTCCTTTTGCAAAACAGTTGGCAAGAGGAGGACAGACATGTCGATTGGTGAAAATTGGCGGCAAATTTCGCCCGGTAGCCTATCCGGTGGCGCGGGCGGTGCAGGTGGCACAAATGGGGCGGCAAACGGCAAGTTTGCCCAATCCAATGCTGCTGACCAGCTTTCTGGCACGGCCGAAGGCCGGACATTCTCGCAATATATGTTTGGCGAGGATGGCTTTGAATTCACCGATTTCCTCGATGTGATCAATCCTTTGCAACATATTCCCGGTGTCGGGATGATTTATCGCTCGCTCACCGGCGATGAGATCGGCAATGGCGCGCGCGTGGCGGGTGGCGGTCTGTTTGGCGGGGTGTTTGGCCTTGCCGGGGCGGCGATTGATGCCGTGGTCGATGCGGTCACCGGCGACGATACCGGCACCCACTTCATGGCCATGATCGAAGACGGGTTTGGGGGCAGCGGCATTGATGATGGCCCGGCGGTGGCCGATGCGGGCAATGCGAACGCACCCACCAATCAGGCAACCACGGTCGCGCAGAACGGCGCCTATCAGGGCGATCTGGTTCTGCCCTGGATGACCGGCCCGCAATCACAATCTGTCAGCCCGGCCGAACAGGCCACCATTGTACAGTCTGCGCCAACGGCCCCGGTTGATCAGGCGATGCTGGCATCGAATGCCGCAGCTGGCAGCACGGGCGTTCGGGCCTCTGATTTGAATGTGCCGTGGGCACAAGGTGCGCAAATGCCTCAGACAGTGGCTGCACAGGTTGCACAAGCCAGCCAAACCCAGCCAACAACGCAGCCTGAGGCAGAACTTGCTTCGGCATCTGTCCCGCCCTCAACCGATCCGGCAGAACTGACCGTTGCCATGGCATCGGCAGGAACGGCGAACCCGGTATCTGCCTTCAACCGGACCGTCGCATCCAATTCGACGGCAACCGAGACCGCGCGTCGCCCGGTCACCAGCACCGGTGATGCCAATACCGTATGGGCGCGTGCCGCCAGCAGCGGCCGGCTTAGCCGCCAGACCAACGGCATGGCCATTTCCGCTGAAATGGCCGCCCATGAAGCCAAATACGCCAAACTGAATGCCGTGAAGGCCGAGACCGCAGAACGCAAGGCCAGCGAAATACAGACGACGTCGCCAGATGGCACGCCACTGTCGGCGGCCGAAATGGCGGCCCGCTTTAACGCTGCCCTTGGCCGTGACAAGGCACAAACCATGGCGGCAGATGCCGTCGCCAGCAGCAATGCGGTGGCCGATGATCGCCCGGAAACCGCCTATGACGGATACGATGTCGCCAACAAAGATCAGGGTGGATCGGCCATTCCCGCCAATGCACCGGCTGCTGACGCGCCAGCTGATCACCCGCTGTTGCAGCAGGCGTCTGATAACCTGAATGGCGATGCGCCGGTGGGTGCTTGGTTCAGCCAGACGATGATGGATGGTCTGAAGAAATATCAGGCGATGCAGCAGAAGCCTTCACCGTCTGGAAATGCGATCTGATAAGGCATGTTTCGAAATCAAAACAAAAAAGCCCGCCTGGTTTAAACCGGCGGGCTTTTTGATGTTCAGATGGTCTGGTGCGATCAGCTATTGAGGAAACCGACGATTTCCTTGACCTCTTTGAGGATCGGCTGGGCGATGGCGTTGGCACGCTCGGCACCCTTGGCCAGAACGGAATCGATATAGGCCGGATCGGCCTTGAGCCGTGCCATTTCTTCGGTGATCGGTGCCAGATTTTCGACAACCACGTCGGTCAGCGCCTGTTTGAAGCCAGAGAACTGGGTGCCGCCATGTTCTGCCAGAACTGCATCGACCGTGCTGTCGGTCAGCGCTGCATAGATGGTGATCAGGTTTTTGGCTTCCGGGCGGCCTTCAATACCGGCGACCTCGGATGGTAACGGTTCCGGATCGGTTTTTGCCTTGCGGATTTTTTTGGCAAGCGTTTCGGCATCGTCGGTCATGTTGATGCGCGACATATCGGACGCATCGGACTTTGACATCTTTTTCGAGCCGTCACGCAACGACATCACACGCGTTGCCGGACCCAGGATCAGCGGTTCCGGCTGCGGGAAGAAGCCTTCGACCTCGTAATCGGTGTTGAATTTCAACGCGATATCGCGTGCCAGCTCAAGATGCTGTTTCTGGTCTTCGCCGACCGGTACATGGGTCGCCTTATAGGCCAGAATGTCAGCCGCCATCAGGCTCGGATAGGCATAAAGGCCGAGCGACGCGTTTTCACGATGTTTGCCCGCCTTTTCCTTGAACTGGGTCATGCGGTTCATCCAGCCGATGCGCGCGACACAGTTAAAGATCCAGGCCAGTTCGGCATGGGCGGAAACCTGGCTTTGGTTAAACAGCACCTGATTTTCCGGATCAATGCCCGAAGCAATCATGCTGGCCGCCAGTTCGCGAATGTTGGAACGCAGTTCCTTGGGGTCTTGCCAGACCGTGATGGCATGCATATCGACCACGCAGAAGATGCATTCATATTTCTTCTGCAGTTCGACCCAGTTGCGGATCGCGCCAAGATAGTTGCCAAGGTGAAGGTTACCGGTGGGCTGAGCGCCCGAAAACACACGTTCCATAACGTCGTCGTCCATTTCAATTTAAGTTTAACAGAGCCAGCATACTCCGCCAGGTTTTGGACACCCGCCGGCGGACGAGCATGCAAGCAAACAGCGCGCGAGTTTAGGGTCTGGCCCGATTTGGTCAAGCTGCTTTCGGGAAATGCCCGGAAATATTCGGATCAGGCGGGTTTTCCGCGTTTGAGCGTCGCCTTGAGCTCGGAAAAGCTGGTCGCACCAAGCAGTTGGGCCGTAATCGCATAGACGGCCATGCCACCGGTTACAATCACCGCCATGGTGATGATGCGTGTGATCGAAAGCGCATCATTTTGCCAGAAGGCATCAATCGCAAACCAGAGTGCCGATCCCATCAGTGCTGATGCAACAAGAATGCGCGGGATGCGTCGGGCAAGGCGGGCATCAAAGGTCAGGTCGCCCCGCCGATGCAAAATAAGACCAAGCGAGGTCGCATTGACCCAGACCGAAACAGACGTTGCCGCCGCAATGCCAAGATGCCCGAACCATGGCATCAGTACCACGATCAGAACGATGTTGAGCACCATGCAGGAAATGCCGATACGGATCGGTGTTTTGGTGTCTTCGCGCGCAAAGAAGCCGGGTGCGAGGACCTTGACCAGAACCGAGGCCGGCAGGCCAAAGGCAAAGACCGTGAGCGCCATGCCGGTCATGAGGGTTTCTTCCGCGCCAAATGCCCCGCGTTCAAACAGGACATTGATCACCGGCAGGCCCATGACACCAAGGGCTATGGCGGCCGGAAGGGTCAGAAGAAGGGCAATTTCGATGCCGCGATTCTGGCTATACATCGCGGTTTTGGCATCATCACCCTGCAATTGGCGCGACAATGTCGGCAAAAGGGCGGTGCCAATCGCAATGCCAATCACACCCAGCGGCAATTGTTGCACGCGATCGGCATAATAAAGCCAGGAGACCGCGCCATCCGAGACGAGGGAGGCCAGCATGGTGTCGATCAGAAGATTGATCTGATAGACGCCGGCGCCAATCATGCCCGGGATCATGCGTTTGCCCAGAAGCTTGATGCGGTCATCAACACGCGGCATCTGCCATTTTATGGCGAAACCGACCCGTTTACACGCAATCACCAGCATCAGGAACTGTGCCACACCGGCAATCGCCACCCCCCAAGCCAAGGCATGGGCCGGGGTTTCGGTCACCGGTGCCAAGCCGAGCAAGGCCGCAATCAGGCAGATATTGAGAATGATCGGGGCGGCGGCGGCGGCGGCATAGCGATGAAGCGTATTCATCACGCCCGACATCAGCGCGACGGCGGAAATAAAGGCAAGATAGGGAAACGTGATGCGCGACAGTTCGACAGCAAGTTCGAACTTTTCGGGATTTTCGGCAAAGCCCGGCGCAAACACATACATCGCCCAGGGCATCAGGATTTCGATAATCGCCACCAGAAAACCGGTGATCAGGATCAGCATCGACATGGCGCGCGCAGCAAATTCGCGGGCCGCGTCCATACCACGTTTTTCAATGTCACCGGCCAGAAGCGGGATGAAGGCTGCGGAAAACG
This sequence comes from Thalassospira sp. CH_XMU1458, assembly GCF_037027205.1. Lineage (NCBI taxonomy): Bacteria > Pseudomonadati > Pseudomonadota > Alphaproteobacteria > Rhodospirillales > Thalassospiraceae > Thalassospira > Thalassospira sp. CH_XMU1458. The sequence goes on from NZ_JAYMDW010000001.1 coordinate 403,796, forward strand.
CGCCTTCGCCAAACAGGCGACGAAACAGGTTGGGAAACTTGAACGCGACAAAGAACGCATCGGCCATGCCGCCCGCCCCAAGCATCCCGGCAATCAGAATATCGCGGCAAAATCCCAGAAGGCGGGACAACAGCGTAAAGCCACTCACCGTGGCGATAGAGCGGACAAGCGACATTCGAGAGCGTTCCGTATTTATGCGTCACCAAAGGGCGCGATTCTGCCGGTGATGACGTGCGATTGCGGTATTTTCACGTTTGATGCACAGAAATCTGACAGTCGAAGGTGAAAATAGTCGTAATTTTTGAGGCCGAAAACCGCGGCGTATATCGCATTTTTGTGAAAGTGATTGAATTAGGTGATTTTTTTGAGGTCCCTGTGACAGCCGTCACAGAAAAACAGTTGCAACACCCGCATATTCACATTCGCTGAGGGTTCGTTGGGACGCGAGCCTCATATTGGACGGGCGGGGAAATACGGTATCCACCTCAACCTGCTGCACTCCGAGGATTTCGGCACCGTGAATAACAGGTCACGCTGTCGGGTTTGGTTTTACCCTTCCTCGTCCGTCACAATTTCCAAAGAAATATAATTCGAACAGTTTACTGGCCCTATCGGCCGGTACATCCGGATCTGATCCATACCGTGGCGTTGCCTAGGGTAGCGCATGGGTATTGGATCGATCCGGTTTGTTTTTTTGCGGCGATTGTAAAACGCGCTAGTCGTTGCGAATCGCCTGGGTCAGGGTTTCCTTGACCTGGACAAACTTGGTACGGCTGTCGATCTTGAGCCCGAACACATCCTTGACATAGAAGACGTCAACCGCGCGTTCGCCAAAGGTGGAAATGCGCGCAGAGGCAATCTGCATCGAAAGATCGCGGAGCGCGCGCGTGATGTCATAAAGCAGGCCCAGCCGGTCGCGGGCGGTGATTTCAATCACCGTGTGGGTGCGGCTGGCCTTGTTGTCGATAATGACATTCGGTTCGACCTTGAACACCGCGGTGCGGTGCTTGTTGTCCTTGGTCTGGCGGCGTTCGATTTCCTGACTGGGGCGGATCTGCCCGGAAATGACCTTTTCCAGTGTGTCGCGCAGGCGATCAAGTTTGGTGGAGTCGTTAAACGCCTCGCCATTGGTGTCCTGCACGAAAAAGGTATCAAGTGCCATGCCATCGGCAAGAGTCAGGATCTTTGCATCGACCACGTTGGCCCCGCACAGCGCCATTGCGCCTGCAATCTGGGAAAACAGGCCGGGATGGTCCGTGGTGTGGACGGTAATTTCGGTGGCATCAATTTCGGTATCGATGCGGACATCGACCGTGATCTCGGCCCCGGAATTTCGGGCGTCCCGGGTCAGATGGGCGTGATGGACGTGGATGTCGGTATCAAAGCTCAGCCAATAGGACGGATAGCCGCGTTCGATAAAGTCCTCGATATCCTGTTCGGGCCAGTCCTTGAGCGCGTCACGCAGCGCGTTTTGCGCATTTTCGACGCGCGAATCGCGGCTATCGGCATTAAGACCGCCTGACAGCATATCATCGGTGGCATAGTAAAGTTCACGCAGCAGGGTGGCCTTCCAGCCGTTCCAGACATTGGGACCCACCGCGCGGATGTCAGCCACCGTCAGGCACAGCAACAGGCGCAGGCGTTCCTGCGATTGCACCAGATCGGCAAAGGCGCGAATGGTACTGGGATCATTGAGATCACGCTTGAACGCGGTCAGGCTCATCCACAGATGCGCCTTGACCAGCCAGGCGACCGCCTCGGTATCGGCCGGCGACAGACCCAGCCGCGGGCAGAGCTTTTCGGCGACTTCGGCGCCAAGCTCGGAATGATCGCCGCCACGGCCCTTGGCGATGTCATGGAGCAATACCGCGACATACAGCACACGACGCGAAATCACCTGACCCATGATGCGGGTTGCAACCGGGGCGTCTTCGGCAAGTTCGCCGGACTCGATTTGATTAAGCACGCCAATCGCCCTGATGGTGTGCTCGTCCACGGTGTAGGTGTGGTACATGTCGTACTGCATCTGGGCAACGACACGGCCGAAATCGGGGATGAAACGCCCCAGTACACCGGCCTCGTTCATCTTGCGGAGCGTCACATCCGGGCTGTCGCGCTGGGTGAGGATTTCAAGGAAAACCTCGTTGGCGTCCGGATCGTTTTGCAGCTTGTGATCAACATATTTCAGGCTTTGCGTGATCCAGCGCAGCGTTTCGGGATGAATGCCGACCCGGTTTTGATGGGCAACCAGAAACAGGCGCAAAATCTTGATCGGGTCGTTCTTGAAGACATCAAGGCTTTCGACCGTCAGGCGTTCATTGCGCAGCTCAAACCCGTCAATTTCCTTGGTGCCAAACAGCTTGCCCGGAAAACGGATCAGCGGGCGGCGCTGATGGCTTTCTTCAAGAGCGGCACAGAAGATGCGGGTCAGGTTCCCGACATGTTTCACCATCAGATAATAGTGCTTCATGAAGCGTTCGACGCCCGATGCGCCGGCATGATCGGTATAGCCAAGCCGTTCGGCAATATCGCGCTGCATATCGAACGTCAGGCGATCTTCTTCGCGATCAGACAGATAATGCAACCAGCAGCGTACCGCCCACAGGAAGTTTTGCGCCTTCAAGAAGCCGCGTGCTTCCTTGCGGGTCAGGACCTTGAGATCGACCAGTTCCATCGGGGAATTGACGCGATAAAGGTATTTGCCAATCCAGAACAGGGTATGAAGGTCGCGAAGCCCGCCCTTGCCGTCCTTGACGTTGGGCTCGACCACATAACGTGAATCGCCCATGCGGGTGTGGCGTTCATCACGTTCGCCAAGCTTCTTTTCGATAAACTCGATGCCGCTGCCCTTGACCAGCTCTTCCATGAAGCGGGTGCGAAACAGTTTATAGGTTTCCTCATCACCCCAGACAAAGCGACTTTCAAGCAGGTTGGTACGAATGGTGATGTCCTGTTTGCCCATGCGCAGGCAATCATCGACGGATCGCGTCGCATGGCCGACCTTAAGCCCCAGATCCCAAAGCATATAAAGAATGAATTCAACGACCTGTTCGCCATGTGCGGTCTGTTTGTAGGGAAACAGAAACAGGATATCGACATCGGAATGCGGCGCCATGTCACCGCGGCCATAACCGCCGACGGCGACGACTGACATGCGTTGTTCATTGGTCGGATTGTGCAGTGGATAGACGAACGTGGTGGCAAATTCATGGATCAGGCGAACGATCTGATCCATCAGGAAACTGTTGGAAAAGACGGTGTCCTGCCCGGAATTGCTTTCTTCGAAGCGTGCGCGGATAACAGATCGCCCGGCCTCAAGTACTGATTTCAGCTTGTTGAGAACGGCGGTGCGCTGTTTGAAGCTTTTGAGTGCCGGATCGTTTGCGATCGCCTCAAGCTCGGCAAAGACCTTTTTGCGGTCGATGATTTCGCGCTGCTTCTTGATCTTGTAGGTCACGTTGGTCGGTTTCCTCGGCCCTGGCGTGCGGTCTGTCGGCGACAGGGTTTATATATCAATTTTCTTAACAGTTGCCGCACCATAGCGCCAATTTCATCTATCCGCATCAAATGCGTGCGCAAGTTCGATCGGCAGACACGCACCTGATATGGGGATAGGCCGCCTGTTTTGCAGGTGATCAGCCCTTCAGCGACTGAAGACGATACAGCGCATCAAGGGCTTCGCGCGGGGTCATGTTATCTGGATCAAGATCGGCAACCGCATCAAGCAGCGCCTTTTGCGCGTCCGACAGGGCCGGGGCGCTTGTGCGTTCCTCCTTGGCGGCCTGTTCGATGGCAACCGCAAACAGCGGCAGGTCATCGGCAAGCTTGGACACCGCGCCACCCTGTTCGCCCTTTTCCAAGGTCTTGAGCACCTGTTCGGCACGTTTGATCACGGGCTTTGGCAGACCCGCCAGCTGGGCGACGTGAATGCCATATGACCGATCCGCACTGCCAGCGCCGACTTCATGAAGGAAGACGACCTCGCCCTGCCACTCCTTGATCAGCATGGTGTGACACGACAGGTGTTTGAGCTTGGCCGCCAAAGCGGTCAGTTCGTGATAGTGGGTGGCGAAAAGACCACGGCACTGATTGATTTCATGCAGGTTTTCAACCACGGCCCAGGCAATCGACAGACCATCAAAGGTCGCGGTGCCACGCCCGATTTCATCCAAAATCACCAGCGAACGATCGGTTGCCTGATTAAGGATCGATGCGGTTTCCACCATTTCGACCATGAAGGTCGATCGCCCGCGCGCCAGATCGTCGGCCGCACCGACACGTGAAAACAGCCGGTCAATCACCCCGATATGGGCCTTGGTCGCCGGGACAAACGCGCCGATCTGGGCGAGCACCGCAATCAATGCATTCTGGCGCAGGAAGGTCGATTTACCGGCCATGTTCGGACCGGTGATCAGCCACAGGCTTTGTTCATCTTCAAGGCGGCAATCGTTGGCAACAAAGGGGGCGTCGCCATTTTCACGCAAGGCGGCCTCGACCACCGGATGGCGGCCAGCGGTGATGTCAAAGGCAAGGCTGTTATCGATGTTCGGGCGAATGCAGCCCTGATCGCGGGCGAGTTCGGCCAGAGCAGCCGATACATCAAGCCCGGCCAGCGCACTCGCACATTTGGCGATGTCATCGGCCTTGGCCAGAACGGCTGCGACCAGTTCGTCAAACAGTTCAAGTTCAAGCGCAAGGGCCTGATCACCGGCCTTGGAGACCTTGCTTTCAAGTTCGGACAGCTCGACGGTGGTAAAGCGCACCGCATTGGCCATGGTCTGGCGGTGGATAAACTCATCCATCTCCATCATCTTGTCCGCGGTTTTGGCCGATACTTCGATGAAATAGCCAAGTACGTTGTTGTGCTTGACCTTAAGGTTGGAAATCCCGGTTTGTTCGGTATAGCGGGCCTGCAGATTGGCGATCAGCTTTTTGCTTTCACTCGATAGCATGCGGAGCTCATCAAGCGGCGGGTGATAGCCCCCAGCAATGAAGCCACCATCGCGTGCGAGAAGCGGCAGGCTTTCGGCGATTGCCCGGCGCAACAGATCAATCAGATCGCCGTGATGGCCCATCATGGTCAAATGATCCGAAAGGGCTTCTGGCTGTGCAGTCAGGCCATCATTGCCGCCATCGGGTTTATTCAGAAGATTGCCAATCGCAAAGGCACAAGACAGCCCATCGCGCATCACCGCCAGATCGCGCGGACCACCCCGCCCGACCGACAGGCGCGACAACGCACGTTCGATATCCGGGCATTCGCCAAGGGCAGCGCGCAGATCAGATCGCAAGCCATCGCGATCATGGAAATATTCCACCAGATCAAGGCGTTTATTGACTTCATCGGCATTGGTCAGCGGGGCGGACAGGCGCGCGGCCAGCAAACGTGCGCCAGCACCCGTGCGGGTGCGGTCAATGACGGACAGCAACGATCCCTTGCGTTCGCCCGACTGGGTCTGGATCAGCTCCAGCGACCGACGGGTGGCGGCGTCGATTTCCATCGCCGCCCCCTCTGCCACGCGGGTTGGCGGGGCAAGGCGGGGCATCTGGCCCTTTTGGGTCAGTTCGACATAATCAATCAGCGCACCGGCAGCCGAAAGCTCGGCGATCTCAAAACCGCCAAAGGCATCAAGGGCCTCGACCTCATAAAGCTTTTTGAGCCTAAGCTGGGCATTTTCAGCATCAAAGCGTGCGGTCGGCTGCGGGGTGATGATGTTTTTATATTCGGCATAGATGTCGAACACTTCAGAACGGTTCAGCATCTTTTCCGAAAACAGGATTTCACCCGGATCAAGCCGGGCAAGGGCGGCACCAAGACCGGCCATCTCGCACGGCTGCACAAAGAAATCACCGGTCGACATATCAAGCCAGGCAAGCCCGATCTTGCCGCGCACTTCGGACACGGCGGCCAGATAATTGTGGCGCCGGGCATCCAGCAGGCTGTCTTCGGTAAGGGTGCCCGGCGTGATCAGGCGGACAACACCGCGTTTGACCACCGATTTGGCGCCGCGTTTTTTGGCCTCGGCCGGGTCTTCCATCTGTTCACAGACGGCAACCCGGAAACCCTTGCGGATCAGACGTTGCAGATAGGTTTCGTGACTATGGACGGGAACACCGGCCATGGGAATTTCGTTACCTTGATGCTTGCCACGTTTTGTCAGGGCAATATCAAGGGCTTCGGCGGCTTTGACCGCATCGTCAAAGAACAGCTCGTAGAAATCGCCCATCCGATAAAACAGCAGGCAGTCCTGATACTGTTCCTTGATTTCAAGGAACTGCATCATCATTGGCGTCGCGCCGTCTCTGGAAAAAGAAGGTGCGGTCGGTGTGGTATCGGATTTATCGGCGATCTGGTTCATGATGACTTGATAGCAAACCCTGAAGGCAAAGACGAGAGCAGGAAACTGGCGGGGTGATAAAACTTGATCTATGCCATTGCAACGCCTGAATTTCTGCGAATATATAAAGATCGTGACCAACAACCAACTGTCGTTTTTCGCGACAGAATAACAGTGAGCAAGGAGCGTACAAAATGGCAGAAGAACAGACCATCCCGCAGGCCCCGGAACTGGTCGGACTGTTTGATACCAAGGACGGTTTCGATGCGGCTCTGCGTGCGCTCCGCGATGCCGGGTTTGAACGCACCGATCTGTCGGTTCTAAGCTCCCACGAATCCATCGATGTGGCAGGCAAGGATGGTCGGTCCTGGTCCGATGTGCTGACCGCACTGGTGGGTGAAACCAAATATGAAGTGCCGCTGGTGGCGTCCGGTGCGATTGCATTGTTTGGTGGCGCTGCGACGGCGGCGGCTGCGATCGCGGTCGGGGCCGGTGTTGGCGCAGTCGCACTTCGTGAATTTATCGAAGAAGTGACCTCCACCCCGCATACCGAGGATTTCGCCCGCGCGGTCGATGCCGGATCGGTCATCCTGTGGGTGCGGATCGACCCGGACCACGAAGGTGCCGAGGCCAAGGCGCGCGCCATTCTTGAACAGAATGGTGCGACCAACATCCATCTGCATTCACCGAAGTAATCTGCACGTTTTGGTGTGGCGGGCAGCTGCGTGACAGAGTCCGTCGAGAACGATGGAATTTGCCGGTAAGGCAACGGGAACACGGGGGAATTTGCCCCCGTTTTTCGTATCGTGGAAAGTTCATATTTGTGCCAATCGGCGGGTCGGTTTGCGCGGCGCAATAAAAACGGCAAGCCCAAGGGCCCTTTGCGCGCATATGATTACGTCTCTGAAAAACCAGCACTTACTGCCAGTCACGGCGGCCGGATCATTAGGCCGGGTATGTCCGCCATTGCGTTTGCGCATGTGAAACGGGCCGGATCAGAGGTCAATGTTGCGCCGCAACATACGGAAAACGCTACGTAATTTTGCGGTTGCCGTTAACGTCGCCTTTGACCCGGGGCGCGAAGCCTGATTTATTGGGCGGTCCGACAAGGCGGCCCCACGCCGCAAACTTGTCGATCAGGAAAATCAGAACTTAAGAACAAAACAGACCGTACAGGTTGCTTTCCATCTCACCACGCAAGCGTCAGTGAAAAACACAATGTCAGATACAGAAATCAAGGTTCGTGACCGTGAAGCGCTGCTGTTTCATTCCAGCGGCCGCCCCGGCAAAATCGAAATCACCGCATCCAAACCGCTGACCACTCAGCGCGACCTCTCGCTCGCCTATTCGCCGGGTGTTGCGGTGCCTTGTCTTGAAATCGCTAAGAACCCGGCGACTGCCTATGATTACACCTCCAAGGGCAACATCGTTGCGGTCATCTCCAACGGCACCGCCGTGCTTGGCCTTGGCAACCTTGGTGCACTGGCCTCCAAGCCGGTGATGGAAGGCAAGGCGGTTCTGTTCAAACGCTTTGCCGATGTGGATGGGTTCGATCTTGAAGTGTCGACCGAAGATGTTGACGAGTTCGTCAATTGCGTGCGTTTCCTGGGCGCATCGTTTGGCGGGATCAACCTTGAAGACATCAAGGCGCCGGAATGCTTCATCATTGAACAGCGCCTGCGCGAAGTCATGGACATTCCGGTGTTCCATGATGACCAGCATGGCACGGCGATCATTGCGGCATCGGGGCTGATCAATGCCTGCGACCTTACGGGTCGCAAACTTGAAGACATCAAGCTTGTCATCAATGGGGCCGGTGCGGCTGCGATTGCGTGTTGCGAGCTGGTCAAAAGCATGGGTGTTGCCCATGACAACGTGATCATGTGTGACTCGCGCGGGGTGATCTACAAGGGCCGTGAAGATGGCATGAACCAGTGGAAATCGGCCCATGCGGCCGATACCGATGCCCGATCGCTTGACGATGCGATGAAGGGGGCTGATGCGTTCTTTGGCCTGTCGGTCAAGGGGGCGGTGACGTCGGCCATGGTCAAAAGCATGGCCAAACAGCCGATCATCTTTGCCATGGCCAACCCGGATCCGGAAATTTCCCCGGAAGAAGTTGCTGCTATTCGTGATGACGCGATTTGCGCCACCGGGCGTTCGGATTATCCGAACCAGATCAACAACGTTCTGGGCTTCCCGTATATCTTCCGCGGTGCGCTGGATGTTCAGGCATCCACGATCAACGAGGACATGAAGATTGCCGCAGCCCACGCGGTGGCATCGCTTGCGCGTGAAGACGTGCCTGATGAAGTGGCCGCGGCCTATTCCGGGCGTCGTTTGCAATATGGTCCGGAATATATCATCCCGGCCCCGTTTGACCCGCGCCTGATTACGGCCGTGCCCAAGGCGGTTGCCCAGGCCGCGATGGATAGCGGTGTGGCGCGTCGTCCGATCATTGATATGGAAGAATATGAAAATCAGCTGCGCGGACGTCTTGATCCGACGGCAGCCCATTTGCAGCTGATTTCCGATTATGTCCGTGCGCACCCGAAACGTATCGCCTTTGCCGAGGGCGAGGAAGAAACCGTGATCCGCGCAGCGGTGGCCTATCGCAATTCGGGCTATGGCACGCCGATCCTGATCGGGCGCGAAGACCGCATCCATGAAAGTGCCAAGAAGCTTGGTATTGAAAGCCTTGATGGTGTTGAAATCAGCAACGCGGCCCTTTCCAAGCATAACGCGGAATATGCCGAGTTCCTCTATCAGCGCCTGCAGCGCAAAGGCTTCCTGTGGCGTGATTGCCAGCGCATGGTCAACCAGAAGCGTAACGTCTTTGCCTCTGTCATGGTGGCACAGGGTCATGCCGATGGTTTGATCACCGGGCTTACCCGGAACTTCAATCGCAGCTTCGCCGATGTTGCCGGTGTGATTGATGCCAAGCCGGGCGAAATCCCGATGGGACTTTCGATTGCGATTGCAAAGGGCCGGACGGTGTTTATCGCCGATACCCGTGTGCACAACCTGCCCAATGCCGAAGAACTGGCCGAGATCGCCATTCAGGCGGCCGCCAAGGCCCGTCAGATGGGCCACGAGCCGCGTGTGGCGATGGTTTCGCACTCGACCTTCGGCAACCCGTATAGCGAGGATACCGACCGTATCCGCGAAGCCGTGGGCATCCTTGAAAGCAGCAATGTCGATTTCGAGTTCGATGGCGACATGGCAGTTGATGTGGCACTCGATACCGAGCTTCTGAAGCTTTATCCGTTCTGCCGTCTGTCGGGTCCGGCCAACGTTCTGGTGATGCCGGCGCTCCACGCGGCGACCACGGCATCCAAACTGCTTGATAAGCTGGGCGGTGGCACGGTGGTTGGTCCGGTGATGATCGGTCTGGAAAAACCGGCCCAGATCGCCCAGATGGGGGCAACCGTGAACGATCTGGTGAACCTTGCCGCCCTTGCCGCCCACGAGGCAGAGCACGGCTAAGCCGTTCTGAAATCAAAGATCAAAAAGGCGGAGCTGCTAAGTCAGTCTCCGCCTTTTTCTGTTCGGGGCTGGGCGAACCTTAAAGGGGCAGGGGGCTTATTCGACCGGCTGTCCCAGAATGGCGATAGCAGCCCCCAAGGCGGCCAGCACGGCAAAGAACGTGGCCTTGCCCGGATTGCCACGACGGATGGCAATGATGGCCGCCAAGGCTGCTTGCAGGCCGTAATAGATGGCAAAGGCGCGCGATGCGTAACTGACAATCGCAAAGATGTCCGCCGACCAGGTCAGTGCAATACCGATAATCCCCAGCGCCAGATAGGCCTGGGCTTCGGTAATGCGGTTTTGCGATAGTTGGGCAAACAGTCCGCCTGATCCACTGGTATCGGCAATCGCGGCACTGAATTGCGATGCCATGGCGGCCGCCACCAGCATGAACGGCAGTATCGGGGCGACGATCCCCATCATGTCGATAATACCGGTTTCCGACGATGTGATTTGATCTGGCGCGAAGACATAGGAAATCAGAAGGATGTAAATCAGATAGATCAGGGTCGACAGCCATTGGGCAAGGCGCATTGAACGGATGCGGGTTTTGGCATCATAGCTTGATCCCAGATAGCGCGATGTTTCGAACCCCTGAACCGTGATCAGAAGACCAAAACCCATGGTGATGGCAGGCCAGCCCGTAACGTTTTGGGGATTGAAAACCAGCTTCTCGTCGATGGCCTGTTCGCCGAAATGGGCCATCAACCCGACCAACAGACCGGCAATGATCGCGAGTTTCAAGCCGACCGAAACATATTCCATCTGCTCAAGGCTTTTGAACCCGTGTGACCAGCCAACCACAATGATGATGGCAAAAACACCGCTGGTCATCAGCTTGGCATCAAGGGCGGAATCAAATGGTGTCAGGCTCAGCGAAAAGGCGCCCAGCAGATTGAGGTAATAGGTCACCGAAATGATATAGGCAAAGGCCAGTGCCCAGGAAGACAGGGTTTCGACCCGTTGGGCCAGTTTGCCAAATGAACCGTCAATGATGGCGTCTTCGCCAGCCGCAATATTGGCGCGGATCACCGCCCCATAGAGATAGGCCACCAGACAAAGGGCGAGCATGACCAGCGGTGCATAACCGCCGTATCCGACATTCAGCACCGGTCCGAGCAGCAAAAAGCCACTGCCGATGATCGAGGCCAGTGGCGTCACAACAGCACGCCACGTGGTCGACCGCGAAACGCGGGGCATGGATAGCACAATCGCAATGCTGACAGTTGCGATGGCAATGATCAGATCGAATATCACGTTTTTTGCTCGGACTTTCGGGTGGTGGCGTCCTGATTTTCAAGGACTGTAAGCTGGTTGGTGTCGATTAGCATATCAGATGGTGTCTGTATCGTTGCCATCAGGGATCCCACGAATAAAATCAGCCTGCAGTCTTCGCCGGGATGAATGGTAACCTGTTTGGCATAGATATCCCGTTGTCGACGTTATTGTTGGCAGGATGTGACAGATGACCTGATTTTTGCCACATCATGTCGGCAGAAGTCAGGCAAATCGCAAAACGACCAGAAAACAGGAATCGCTCATGGGCCAGTTGACCCGGTTTTTCGCCGTTATCATGTTTTTGCCGCTGCTTGCCGCCTGCGAAGATGAACAGGTCAGCGGACCGACAGCCGATGAAATCACCACGGCGGTGATCGAACGGTTTCGCGATGATCCCTATGCCAAGGTCGGACATGTTGAAAACGTGACCAAAACCAACAGCATTTCCGAAGACGATGACGAGATGATTGTGATGGTGCGCTATGAGCTGGTGTTTGATCGCACGGTTGCCGACTTTGCCGATGACGTGACCGAAAAGGGCAAGGCGGCCGGAACGATGGACGATGTCGGCAGCACGGTGCGTGATGCGCTTGATCTGGTGAAAACCAAGATGCTGACGCTCAAGGAAGGCGAATACAAGGTGGGCGACCGTCGGGTGGTCGAGGATGAAATCCGGTTGCTGAAATCGGAAAAGGGCTGGATTTATCGCGGACGGCCATAACGGGGGCTGCTGATATCCGAACCAAAAAAAGGGACCCTATCGGGTCCCTTTTTATTTGCTTATCTGGTTTGGTGCCTGATTTATCTCTTTTGTCCTTGGGATTATTCCTCAAGGGCGGCGAGCACCTTTGGCGGCGGCGGGACGTCGCCTGCCGCAAAATCAAGACCATCAAGCTCGTTCAGCCCGTTCACACTCATGATCGCATGCAGGCTGTCGACATATTCTTCACCGCGCTCGGAATATTTGGTCAGGGTCTCGGCCAGTTCCCAGCCACTGATAAACTTGCCGTCGGCGCGAAGGGTTGCGCGACGTTCGCGCAATTCCTGATAGGCCGGGTGCGAGTTGATGTTGCGTGCATAGGCCCGCACACTGTCCATCAAGCTACCAAAAGCCTTGATGACGTGGGTTTTGCCATCTTCGCGATCCTTCGGCACGATGCCTTCATCGTCGCCCCATGCCCATTGACCAAACAGGGCGTTGCCTTTGCGCACAAAGCGTGACGTGCCCCAACCACTTTCCTCTGCCGACTGGGCAAGGATCAGGGAGGTCGGGATAACGTCAATGCGCTCAAGCAGGGCGTTGATGCCGCCATCGGTCACGCGATAGCGCTTCATCAGCTGATTGACCCATTGCTGATCGGCCTGGCTGACCGGGGTGCCGGAAATGCCCTTGGCCTGAATGGCCATCAGACGTTCACGGCGCGCGGTGATTTCTTCATTCACGCGCATGGCCAGCGGCAGCATGATTTTCAGGAAAAGCTGTTTACGCTCTTCAACCGATGCCAGTTCGCCAAGGCCTTCGGGCACACGCTTGATATAGACGCGCGGGACCTCGCCCACCTCATTGAGGTGATAGCCGATGCTTTTGAAATACTGGCTGAGTGCGATGACTTCAGGACCGCGGCGATAAACCGTTTTCTTCTTTTTGATAACGGCTTCATCTGCCGTGACTTCGACGGTTTCTGTCTCGAAACCTTCCGGAGTTGGAGAAAGATCAATTCCGGCGAAAAGCCCAATATACAGGAAAACAACCGCTCCGAAAATCGAAGCGAGCGCAACATTCCTGTAACTGTTTGTTTTTGCGCTAGTCATTGTTGAATCTCCAGGATCAGTCGAACTGTCCATCCCAAGTGGAGGTTATCTATGCCTGCCGCGCGCGATGATCGCAACGGGCAATATCTCCGAGAGTTGAAAACGCCAAGAAAACCTTTTCGTTCAGCGCATAATTTTTACGCCCGGCGCGGGTTAAAGTTCACGCCGGGCGTCTGAATTTGTTAACGACTCGTAAATCCGTGCGCGGTCAGTTCACCGGATGGTCGGACGCCATCTTGTCGGTGAGGTGTCCGAAAATCGGGTCAGGCTTAGTCAGCCATGACCGGTTCGACGGCCTGAACTTCGGGCACGTAATAACGCAGCATGTTTTCGATGCCCATCTTGAGCGTCGCGGTGCTGCTTGGGCAGCCGGCACATGCGCCGTGCATTTCAAGGAAGACCACGCCATCTTCGAAACGGTGGAAGACGATGTCACCACCATCCTGTGCCACGGCCGGGCGCACGCGGGTATCAAGCAGTTCCTTGATCTGGCTGACCAGTTCATCATCGCCTTCGGCAGCAGAGCTGGTACCGGTGGCGGCGTTGGAATCCTGATCTAGAACCGGCTGACCGGACGTGTAATGTTCCATGATCCCGCCAAGAATCTGCGGTTTCAGGGTCTGCCAGTCCTTGGAGTCATCCTTGGTGATGGTGATGAAATCACCGCCGAGGAAAACACCGGCAATGCCATCAATTTCAAACAGCTTGCGGGCAAGCGGCGATTTGATGGCTTCGTCACCCTTAACGAAGTTGGCCGTGCCAAGACGGCCCATGACTTCTTCACCCGGAAGGAATTTGAGTGTCGCCGGATTCGGGGTTGGTTCGGTCTGAATGAACATTTTCGGCTTGTCCTCTCACTCTGATTGTCGGGACTTATGCTGCCCACTCAACAATCTCTATTTCATTTGGTTAGGCCCTAAATGGGGCAAAAACCACAAAAGATCAAGTCGCAGCGCGCAACTCAGGTATTCCGGATGGCGTGTTTCGCAATCACATTGACGTCAACGTTGCAGAATGCTGCTGATTTCGCGCATCTGGGTACGGGCCCGCAAAAGATAGAAACCAAGCCCCGCCAGATGGTTAGGGAAGACGATGCCATCGGCCGATCCGTTCACAACCACCATCGGGTCAAGTGCGGCGGCCGCCTGCAGGGATCCGATCATTTCTGCCCAGACCGATGCGATCTGGCGTTCATTGATGATCTGTTCGAAGTCGGTGCCAAGATCGCGCAAGATCAGGCTATAGGCATAAAGGCGACCCTTGGTGGCATAGAAAACGTCATCGGCCGTGCGATCGAAGATCGACGGATTTTCCACCTTATCATCAATCAGGGCCGAGGCCGAGCCAAGGTCATTGGCAATGCGGTTGAGTGTTTCCTGAAGGTTATCCGCACGGCGTTCAAAAACCGCATTCCCGTTGGTCAGACGGGTATTGTAGTTTTGCAGGGACCGGATTGCCTGACGGTATTGTTGTTCGGACGTGACACCGGGCAGCAGCGAAACACTTGGATCAAACACCCATTTGTCGCCACGGAATTTCAAAAGGCCGGCGGCGTCATCCAGATCCGGGTCAACCTGACTTGACCCACGGGCGCGCCCGATCTGATCGGAAAGCTCGATCGCAAAGCGCGACAGGGCATAGACGATCCCGGTCTGGAAGTTCGGCATGTTATCAAGGGCCGCACTTGGCAGGAAGAACGGGTCGTTGGCGGTCCAGCGGTTCTGGTTGACCTCGCGATCAATCAGGGCTGCGGCGGTGTTCACCGCGTGACTGCCGCCCTTGTAATTGCCGATAAAGTCGGGGTTGTCATCGATACGATGCACAATCGCCATGCCTGCCGGATAATAGATCACGGCAATCAGAACGATCACACCAAGGCTGCGCACCCAGAACTTGCCCGAACCGAAAATAGCTTTCAGTCGGGAACCAAATCCTGCAACGCCGCCTTTTTTATAGAGATAATCGTCTTCAATCATGACTTGTCCTGTGAATTGATCCGGCAATTGAACCTAGGCGCTGTGCACCCAAACGGCAAGTCCATGATTTTACGCAGTGATGGTGATGAACGTTTCAAAGGTCGCCAGTCCAAGCAGTTGCTCAAGATCCTTCTCGGCCAAGGCAACACAGCCTTCGGTGCCAGCATAATCGGGTTTGGCGATATGCATGAAGATCGCCGATCCCTTTCCGGGCACGGGCGGGTCATCATTATGGCCCAGAACAACGATGATGTTATAGAGATCATCCTTGCGAAACAGCTTTTCATGGCTGGCATCAAACGGCAGGCGGACCGGGCAGTTATAGTCTGGATGACCGGGATCATCACACCAGCCGTCGGAAAATGAAATGGTGGTGACTGGAAGCTTGGTGCGCGGGCTGGGCCTGCGATCGGCACGATACATCACATAGCGCAGCTGCCAGCGACCGGCCGGCGTTTTACCGTCGCCTTCGGTTTTCTGGTCGGCATCAATCACGCCATTGATCCCAAGGGCACAGCGAAATGTGTGTTCACCCACGCTCAGCACACCGTCTGGCGAAGCAAACAGTTCAAGCGGTTGGGACGGCGAAGGTGCAGCAGCGTCGCTTTGCATTCTATTGATGGACCTTATCGTGGCACGCAGCTTCAATATGCTGACGCGCTAATGGTGAGAAACAACAAAGGTAAATTTGTGGCATTTGCGCCAATTCGCCAGTCAGCTCACAAATGGTTGATACGGCGATTTTGGCCGCCTGGTCTTCCGGATAGCCAAATATCCCGGTGGATATGGCAGGAAACGCCACAGAGGCCAGATTGTTCTCGACCGCCAGCAAGATTGATTGGCGATAACAGCTTGCCAACAAATCGGCCTCACCCTGTGTGCCGCCATGCCAGACCGGGCCGACGGTGTGGATGACGTATTTTGCCTTCAGTTTAAATCCGGGTGTGATTCGGGCCTCACCCGTCGGGCAGGGGGCAAGCGACCGGCAGGCGTTTGCCAGTTCAGGACCCGCCGCATGATGGATCGCACCGCAAACGCCACCGCCGGGCAACAGGGCCTCGTTGGCGGCATTGACGATGGCATCGACATCAAGTGTGGTGATGTCACTGAGGGTAATTTTGATGGCATGGGTTTTGTCGGGCGCGTTTTTGTGGGTCACGAATAGTATCCTGAAACGTGAATTCCTCCCTCAATACCAACCTGTAAGGATGGCGCCCCTGCACCAAAGTAGTGTTGCGCAACCGATAAGTCAAAAAACAACGCTCCGCCAAATCTGACGGAGCGTTGCATTTTAAATCCGGTGCTTGTCCGAAGACGGGTTGAATGCGGCTTATTTGCCGAGGCGGGTCACACCTTCTTCGATCAGTTTAGCGGCTTTTTCAGCGCCTTCCCAACCGGTGACCTTAACCCATTTGCCTTTTTCGAGGTCTTTGTAACGCTCGAAGAAGTGTTGGATCTGATCGCGCAGGATCTGCGGCAGATCTTCGTGGGATTTGATGTCGGTGTAGTACGGGTCGATCTTGTCATGCGGAACGCAGATCAGTTTTTCGTCCTGACCGGCTTCGTCTTCCATGATCAGAACACCGATCGGACGCGCACGGATCACCGAACCGGCAACGACCGGCTCGCGGAACATGACCATGGCATCAACCGGATCACCGTCTTCACCAAGCGTGTTGGGGATGAAGCCATAGTTGACCGGGTAATACATCGAGGTGTGCAGGAAACGATCCACAAAGACAGCACCGGAGTCTTTATCGACTTCATACTTGACCGGTCCGCCCTGCGGAATTTCGATGACGACGTTTACGTCCCACGGAACATCCTTGCCAACGGCAATCTTGCTGAGATCCATCTGGGAAAATCCCTTTCGCTTTTTGAACGCATGCCCCGATCACCAGGGCGGCTGATATGAGCTTCTAAGATGCAAAGACGCATCCGAAGGAAAATGATGCCGACCTTTTATCGCGAAACGCCGTCGCTTCCAAGGGGGCAGGAAATGATACTTTTGATCAGAAACGCTAGGCGGTTTCGGCAACCGGCAGCAAAGAACTTTTCACAGGCGTGAAGCGGTCTGTTTCTGCCTCAAGATTATTGAAATAACCCGGGTTCTTTGATGCGTTTGCATGACGGCTTGGCATCGAACGACCGTGGAAGAGGTGCAAGACAGGAGAGGTATATTCAACATTTTTGCGCCGGATACCTGCCCGGATCATGCGGAGTACGAAATCAGAGTCTTCCAATCCATGGCCTTCGTAGGCTTCGTCAAAGCCACCAATCTTTAAGATATCATCCTTGAAGGCCGCAATATTGCACCCCTGTGCTTTCTTCCAGCAATTGGCGTGCTCCCACAGGCTTTTCTGGCTTTGCGGGATCGGAATGAACTGAAATGGGCGATTGCAGTTGCCCGTCAGGCCCAGCATGAAGAGGATCGCACGTGGCCATTTGTGGAACCGGAGACGGTTCTTCATCGCAAGCTTGGTAAAGCGTTCCTTTAGGAAGACACGTTTGCCTGTGACAAAGCAGTTTGCTTCGGCCGCTTTGCGGTGGCTTGAAACAAAGTTCGACATCAGGCAGCAATCACCGTCGGTAAACACAATGATGTCACCCTCGGACATCGCGATGGCGCCGTTGCGCACGCGCGACAGCCGGTATCCCTGATCTTCCTGCCAGAAATGTTTGATCGGCACCGGGGATTTTTTTTGCATCTTGGCAATGGTCTGCGCGGTTTCCGGCCCTGAGCCATCATCGGCAACGATCACCTCGAAGTTATCGTCCTTCTGGTCGATCAGCGATTGCAAAACCATTTCCAGCGCCTCCGGCCAATTATAGGTCGAAACGATGACTGAGACCTTATGCACTAAAATACCCCTAAATGTTGCTTGTGGTGTCCGCTTCTGGAAGCACCAAGTCAGTGTGAGCAGACAGTATTTCCGACTGCTCTGACGATCAATACAGAATTGATACTGTCACGCGCCTGTAAAGATCACTGAGCGTCTGGCTTACCGGGTTTTCGTCATGTTTTTCTGATAATAGGCCCAGGCATGCGCGATGATCTGGCGTGGGGAAGGATAGTTTGCGCGCCATCCAAACATGTCTTGCGCCTTGGCCGGGTTTGCAACCAGTTTGGCGGGGTCTCCGGGGCGACGTGCATCTTCTATCACGCTGAAATCGCGACCGGTGATCTCTTTGCAAAGTTCGATGATCTCTTTGACGGAACAGCCTTCGCCTGTGCCGATATTGACGGCATCGAAAGCAGCATTCTCGGACGCGATGACATGCGAAAGCGCCTTGACGTGCGCGCTGGCAAGATCATCAACGTGAATATAGTCGCGAATGCAGGTTCCATCGGGCGTGTTATAGTTCGTGCCATAAATCTTGATATGGTCGCGTTGACCGGCAGCAGTTTGCAAAACCAGCGGGATAAGATGGGTTTCCGGATCATGCCTTTCGCCCATTCGACCTTCCGGGTCGGCGCCCGCAGCATTGAAGTAGCGAAGGGCAATGGCGTGAAAGCCGTATATGTCGGCGTAGTCCCTAAGCATGGTTTCGACCATGGCTTTTGAGCGACCATAGGGATTTTCCGCCCGGACCTCGAGCGTCTCGGACAGCAGCCCATCATCCCGATTGCCATAGACAGCAGCCGTTGACGAAAACACAATGTGGTTGCAGCCATTGCGCCGCATCGCTTCGAACAGGTTCAGCGCCCCGGCAGTGTTGACTTCATAAAACCTGGCCGGTTCGACCATCGAAGCGCCAGCTTCAATCAGAGCGGCCATGTGAATGACGGCAGCAGGCTTGAAATCGTCAAAGGCCTTATTCAAGGCAGCACAGTCGCGAATATCGGCGTGGATAAACGGAACATCTGGGGAAACAGCATCGCGGTGACCATTTGAAAGGTTATCAAACACAACCGGTTGGTAGCCACTTTCGCAAAGCTTGATGCAAATGTGCGATCCGATATATCCCGCACCGCCTGTTATCAAAATGTTTTGCATGAAATGGGATTACTACTTTGTTCCTGAGCCGGGTGAGAGAAACCGCAGCAAAAAATATGCTCACATCACCTTTTTGCGCGCAAGTGATGCGGTTTTCGGGTTGATGAGTTCGCGGATCCAGTTGGCGGCTTCGATCACGATCGGGTCTTTTTCGCGGGCCGGGCGGATCAGCAGGCGATACCACCAGTGCGAAATGAAATCCGGGAAATTAAGTGGCACCAGTTCACCGCGCTCAACGTAATTGCGCGCAACAACATCGGTGCTGGCAACGATGCCCTGACCGGCACGTGCGGCCTCAAGCGCCCAGATATGGTGGCTAAAGGTCCAGCAATCTGCCAGCGAGAAGCTGGCATCCTTGAACCATTGTTCGATCTGGGAGAACTGTTCGCTGTCACTGTCGATCAACAGGATATCGCGCGGCCCGAGTGTCGCGACGTCAACATTGCTGGCATCATAGCCGCGCTTGGCGAGCCATTCCGGGGCGGCAAAGGCGGTATAGACTTCAGGGGTCAGAAGCTCGGTAATCCAGTCTTCGGGACCGGGCAGGTCCTTTGGCGCGATCTGAAGGGCGAGATCAATTTCAAGCGGATCAAGACCGTCATCAAATTCGATCTTGCGAAATTGTACCGGAATATCGGCGGGCAGCCGGTCGCGCAGGTTATCAAGCTCATACAACAGCACGGTTAGGGCCGGGGTCGCCAGCGCCCCGATGCGGATCGCCTTGCCCTTGTCCGGGCCGACTTCACCAGTGATATCGGCAATGCCATCAAGCGCCTCGGTCAGGCGGGGCAAAAGGAGCTCGGCCGACTTGGTCAGGGTCAATCCACGGCCCTTGCGGGTAAAGAGTACCACTCCAAGGTTCTCTTCAAGCTGGCGGAGCTGATGACTGATCGCACTTTGCGTGACATGCAATTCTTCTGCGGCCCCCTTCACGCTTTGATGGCGTGCAGTGGCTTCAAAGGCGACAAGGGCGCGCAACGGTGGGAGCTTTCTGCGCATCGTGGGTTTCCATCCGGAGAGCATTACTGTCTTTTATTCTGTCTATCAGGCCTGATCGAAAAGTGGGCCAAAAAAATCTCAACAATGGCTGAAAAAGCTTCATTCGTATTTTTCCAAACAAGCAGGCAATATCATCGTCATACAGGGTTTCCGGCCGTAATGACTTATGCCTCCTTGCGCCACCACGTAAGCAGCCTCCCCCCAACTGCCGGAAACCCCAACACTCCTTTCGAAACCGGGATTGACCATGACCGCAACGCGACTGAGCGGAAATTTCCGCGGTGTCCTGTGGATGACGGCTGCCATGGCATCGGGCGTTTTTGTCGATGTTTGTGCCAAGCTCGTCTCGCATGATGTGCCAACCTCGCAGATCCTTGCGATGCGTGCCCTGACCACCGTTGCGGTGTTCCTGGTCATCATCATGTTTATCGGCACGCGCCAGATCCGTACGCGCCGCCCGGTGGCGCATATTGCGCGTGGTGTTTTGTGGTACGGGTCGCTGTTCTTTGTGTTCTTTGCGCTGCGCCAGATGAGCATCGCCGAGGTCAACGCCTATCTGTTTATCGAAGCCTTGCTGACCGTGATGTTGGCGGTGGTGATTTTGGGCGAGAAACTGACCCCGCGCAAAATCATCGCAACCCTTCTGGGCCTTGTTGGCGTGTGGGTGATGTGTTTCCCGCGGATGGATGGCTTTGGCGTGCCTCTGGGTGTGGCTGCGGCCCTTATCGGGGCGTTCTGTTTTTCGGCCCAGACTCTGTTTGCCAAGGTGCTGACCCGGACCGAAACCAATTTTTCCATGCTGTTCTGGCCTCAGATCATCGCGGTTGCGATCTGGGTGCCGATTGCGATGATTACCTGGTATCCGGCGTCATTGGCCGATTGGCTTTATTCATCAGGTGCCGGTTTCTTTGCCATGCTGACCAACTATATGGTGTTGCGCGCCGTGCGGGTTGCGGATGCCAGTGTGGTGTCGCCTGCGGCATACACCGCCCTGCCATTTTCGGTCGCGATGGACCTGATCTTTTTCGACATGCTGCCGGTGCCGGTGATTTTCATCGGGGCAGGCATTGTCGTGCTGGCCGTGATGCTGCTTGATTACAAGGGCGGTGCCAAAGCGGTCGAGGATGCCGTGGAAGAAGAATTTGCCGAATTTGCCGAGAGTAGCGAAATCGGGGATGAAGAAGCATCCCCGAAACCGGCAAAGGCCTGAGCCCCGATGACCGACGTTACAGATCAGCGATCATGTTGTGCGCGGGAGTCATCCGGCGCCTGATCGCGGTCATGAAGGCCGTAATCACGGATCACGCCAGCCACCCGTAAACGGTAATCCTCAAAAATCGTGTGCCGTCCCTTGATTTGGGCGGTGCGATGCTCGCCCAGATTGCGCCAGGCGACAATTGCGTCCTCATCGCGCCAGAAGGACAGCGATAGAACCTTGCCGGGATTTGTCAGGCTTTGAAACCGTTCGATTGAAATAAAGCCATCCATGGTTTCAAGCACGGGTTTGAGATCACCGGCAATCGCAAGGTAATCGTCATAGCGTCCATCGTGCGGTGTGACCTCGAAAATGACGGCAATCATGGTTTTATAAGCTCCTCAGGGTCAGGACCTATGAATTTGGTTCGAATGGCAGGGTTTATATTTGTGAAATCCAAGAAAAATCCCGCCGGGCGGGTTGGTATCCCGTGCAAGGGATTTGACGCGGGAGTTTGCAAATATAAACCCTGTCCGTCGGATCCCTCAGATATGCACGGACTACTTTGTCGCAAAACCTTGAAAGATGGATATCTTCCTGCGGTTTCGCTTCGCGTATCCGCACAGATCTGAGCGACCATTCTAACTAAATTCATAGGTCCTGACCCTTATGCGGGGTGGAGGCAATTTTCAGAAACTGGCGTTCTTCGCGCAGGATGAATTTCTCGCGCTGGGAAAATTCATAGTTCTCGCGGCCCAAGGGATCATCTTTCAGACGCGCGCGATAGGCTTCATATGATGCCAGATCGGGCAAATGATAGATACCATAGGCGGTCGAGACCGATCCTTCGTGCGGGACGAAATAACCGACAAGGTCAGCCCCGCAACGCGGAATGGCCTGCCCCCAGTTTCGGGCATATTCGATGAAGGCATCCTTTTTATAAGGATCGATTTCATAGCGAATGAAGCAGGTAATCATGACAGCGTCCTTTCAGGAGAAACATCTTGTTGGGTGACGCGGCCCATTATCCTGATTGCTGCGCATTAATGCTTCGATTAGCATCGAACTATGAAAGAAGGACCCGATATCGCCCGCGTGGCCGCATTGCTTGGCGATCCGGCGCGCGCAAATATGCTGACAGCACTTATGAGTGGCCGTGCGTTAACTGCGGCCGAATTGGCGCAAGAAGCCGGTGTGACGCCACAAACCGCAAGCTCGCATCTGGCAAAGCTTGAAGCCGGTCAGATTGTTGTGCCGCGCAAACAGGGGCGACATCGTTATTTCACGCTTTCGGGCCCCGATATTGTCGAGGCACTGGAAGTCCTGATGGGGATTGCCAATCGGGTCGGGCATAACCGCGTGCGCACCGGGCCCAAGGATCCGGAGCTGCGCAAGGCACGGGTTTGTTATGACCATCTGGCCGGGGATATGGGGGTTGCGCTGTTTGATGGCCTTGCCAAACGCAAGCTGATTGCAAGCGATGTGAATGGTGTTGCCCTGACACCGGCCGGGATCGATTTTGCCAACACGTTTGGCATTGATCTGGATGGATTGCGGGCCAAGCGCCGACCGCTGTGTCGGGAATGCCTTGATTGGAGTGCCCGACAGTCGCATCTGGCGGGCTCTTTCGGGGCGGCCTTGCTCGACCGGTTCTATGATTTGGGTTGGGCCCGACGGATGCCGGAGTCGCGCGTTGTACGGTTCAGCAATGCCGGCGAAAAATCATTCCGTGATTTGATCAATCCTTAAGGCCAGCTATCAATCACCGAGCAGGGCAGAAACAAAGGTCGGGACCAGTTCGGTGGCGGGGCCGTAGCAGCTGTGATCAAACAGTGTGGCACCCGAACTGGGTTCGAGATTGAGCTCAACCGTTTCAGCCCCGGCTTCTTCATGGGCGACCTGAACGAACCCGGCTGCCGGGTAGACATTGCCCGATGTCCCGATCGAGATGAAAAGCCCGCAATCGCCAAGGGCAGCGTAAATGCGTTCCATCTCAAGGGGCATTTCGCCAAACCACACCACATGCGGGCGCAATCCACCGGCCTTGCCGCAACTGGGGCACGGGGTTTCCTTGGCAAGGTCGCCCGGCCACTCGGTCAGCAGATCACAGTGATTGCAGCGGATTTTCAGAAGTTCACCATGCATGTGGATGAGGTTTTTGGACCCGGCCCGGCCATGCAGGTCATCAATGTTCTGGGTTACCAGCAACACATCACCGGGCCATTCGGCCTCTAGCCGTGCCAGGGCCAGATGGGCGGCATTGGGTTGAACATCCGGGTCATGCAAGCCAGCGCGGCGGTCATTATAAAAATGATGCACCAGATCGGGATTACTCACGAAGGCCCCGGGCGTTGCAACCTCGGAAATATCGTATCTCGCCCAGATGCCATCGGGATCGCGAAAGGTATGCAGGCCGCTTTCCTTGGAAATGCCAGCCCCGGTCAGAATGACAATCGTGGCTTTTTCATCGCGCAGGATTTCGATCAGGTCGGGGCGAAGCGGCATGGTGTGCGGTCCTGTGCTGGTGATCAGTACCGGTAGCCTAATGCAAATAAAACAGCCTCGCCAAGTATGTCTGGCGAGGCTGTTTTTAAACCCGATCCGCTAAAACCGGTTTATCTTCTTTGATGGCCTCAGGCAGAGGTATCAACGTTGCCGCCCGGGTTGTCGGTCTGGCTTGGTTTTTCACCGCCCGGATTTTTGGTCACACCGACCATGGCCGGGCGCAGCAAACGGCCCTTAAGCACGTAACCGGCCTGCATAACCTGTGCGACGTGGCCGTCCGGATATTCCGGATGCGGTAGTTCAAACACGGCCTGATGTTTGTTCGGGTCAAGCTTTTCACCAAGCGGTTCAAGCTTTTCGATGCCATTCTTTTCAAGCGCCTTTTGCAGGGCCTGTTCGGTCATTTCAACCCCGTCAAACAGGGTTTTCATCGCCGGATCGGCATTGGACGTATCGCCCGCAGCATCAAGCGCGCGGCGCAGGTTGTCGCTGACATCCAAAAGGTCGCGGGCGAATTTGGTGATGGCGTAGTTGCCGGCATCCTCGACGTCTTTTTTGGCGCGGCGGCGGGTGTTTTCCACCTCGGCGGCCTGGCGTAGCAGACGGTCTTTGAGCTCCGCGACTTCGGCTTCAAGTGCGGCGATCGGGTCTTGGGGTGCGGCGTCCTCAACAACTTCCTCAGTCGCCTCTGCTGCGACCTCTTCCGAAGCGGTTTCCTCTGCATTGACGTCCTGCAGATCTTCCGGAGTGTTCTTTGCGGTTTCCGACATGGCTAACCTTGCTACTTTCACGTTATGCGGCCTGACACGCAGCGCCGCGATTTATCCAATCAGTCGACCGACCAGCTTGGCGGTGTAATCGACCAGCGGAATGATCCGGGCATAATTGATCCGGGTCGGTCCGACAACCCCGATTGCACCCACAATGCTGCCTTCAGCATTCTGATAGGGCGAAATCACCATCGAAAGACCCGATCCGCCGAACAGTTTATTCTCCGACCCGATGAAAATCTGAACGCCTTGGGCATCCGTCGTCACATCGAGCAATTCAATCATCTGATCGCGGGCTTCCAGCACGTTAAACAGGCGGCGGACGGTCTCAAGCTGTTCAATCGTATCGATATTTTCCAACAGCTGGGATTGCCCCTTCACAATCAGGGACGATCCCTTGACCCCGCCGGCCCATGTTGCCAGGCCCGCATCAATCAGATTGGCGGAAAGTTCATCAAGCTCCTGCTTGAGACGATCACGCTCCTTCGTCATCAAAAGGCGCGCATCATCAAGCGTCTTTCCAGCCAACCGGGTATTTAGATAGTTTGCCGCTTCTGTCAATGCCGATGCGGGCAAATCAGGCGGAACATCAAGGATTCGGTTCTCAACACTGCCATTATGTGCCACCAGCACCGCCAGAACCTTGCCCGGCGACAGGGCAACGAATTCGATCTGTTTGAGGCGAATGCCATCTGTCTTGGGTGCAACCACAAGTCCGGCACAGCGCGACAGGCCAGATAACATCGTGGTTGCTTCGCCCAGCATCTGATCGAGTGAATAGCCCGCCTGTTCGCAGTTCTTGGTCAGTTGGTCGCGCTCGGCATTGGGAAGGTCACCGACTTCCATCAGGGCATTCACAAACAGGCGCAGGCCCTTTTCACTGGGCAGGCGCCCGGCCGAAATGTGCGGCGCGACCAGAAGACCCATTTCCTCAAGATCGGACATGACATTGCGAATGGTCGCAGCCGAAAGGTTTTCGGACATGCGACGCGCAATTGACCGCGAACCGATCGGTTCGCCGGTTTCGACATAGGCATCGACAATCTGGCGGAACACTTCACGTGACCGCGCATTCATGTCGCCCAGTAATGTATCGTCAAAATGCGCCATGTGTTGCGTGCCAATTGATCCAGATGGATGAAGCGTAAAACGTGAGGAGAATTTAGTCAGGCAAACGCATTGCGTCAATTGCACGGCCTATTGCTAAGCCAAGCTTGTAAATTTGGTCGAAGTTGTTGGTTTAACTGCTTTGCGCCAGGATTGCACCAGAACAGATAAAAACATCCGGGGAAACTGCTGGACGTTTGGTGGGTCACATCTTACTTTGGGCCAAATTTTTCAGGACAGTTTTGCTTCGTGCGCGGGCACTCAAGTCGCCAAGAATGCAAGCCCAGACAACCAAGAGGTTCCTTCTCATGCGCCCTTCCGGCCGTACCCCCGATCAGCTTCGCGATGTAACGATTGAAACCGGTGTTTCCAAATATGCCGAAGGTTCCTGCCTTATCAAATTCGGCGACACGCATGTGATCTGTACCGCCACGGTCGAAGACAAGGTACCGGGCTGGATGCGCAATTCCGGCAAGGGCTGGATCACTGCCGAATACGGCATGCTGCCGCGCGCAACCGATAGCCGCATGCAGCGCGAAGCCGCGCGCGGTGGTCAGTCTGGCCGTACCCAGGAAATTCAGCGTCTGATCGGGCGTTCGATCCGTGCGGTTGCCGATATGAAGGCCATGGGCGAAATGCAGATGCGCCTTGATTGCGATGTCATTCAGGCCGATGGCGGTACGCGCACCGCATCAATCACCGGTGCCTATGTTGCGGCCCATCTGGCGTTTCAGGGCGTGCGTCGCCTTGGCCTGATCAAGGAAATCCCGCTGACCCAGCCGGTTGCTGCCATTTCATGCGGCATCTATGAAGGTGAAGCGGTGCTTGATCTTGATTATGCCGAAGACAGCAATGCCGGGGCTGACGCCAACTTCGTGCTGGCGGGTAATGGCGGCATCGTCGAAGTCCAGGCAACCGCCGAAGACGTGCCGTTTGATCGCGCATCCTATGATCAGATGTTCGCGTTGGCGGAAAAAGGCTGCAAGGAATTGTTCGCCAAGCAGCGTGAGGCGCTTGGGCTCTAAGGTACCGTAATATTAACGGCGGGCATCGGGCCTGCCGTTTTTTCGCATCAGTTGGATATCGCAGTTTCAGGCAAGACCATGGCCCGTCGTTTCACGGAAAAAAAACTCGTCATCGCCAGCCACAACAAAGGCAAGATCAAGGAAATCGCCGAACTTCTTGAACCGTTTGGCATCGAGGTCTTCTCGGCCGGTGAGCTTGACCTGCCCGAACCCGAAGAAACCGAAAAAACCTTCATTGGCAATGCGCAGCTGAAATCAACGGCGGCGGCCAATGGAGCCAATCTTCCGGCCCTTGCCGATGACAGCGGTTTGGCGGTTTCGGCCCTTGATGGGGCGCCGGGGATTTATTCCGCGCGCTGGGCCGGGCCGGACAAGGATTTCGACATGGCGATGGAAAAGGTCAAGAACGGTATTGGTGATCATCCGGATCGCCGGGCATCGTTCATCTGTGCCCTGTCGCTCGCTTGGCCGGACGGACATGTTGAGAATTTCGAAGGCCGGGTTGAAGGCGAGATCGTCTGGCCCAAACGTGGCCCGCACGGCTTTGGCTATGACCCGATTTTCCAGCCCAAGGGTTACGGGGAAACCTTTGGCGAAATGGACCCGGCGAAAAAGCATGAAATGAGCCACCGCGCCGATGCCTTCCGCCAGTTGGTCAAGGCCTGCTTCGAAGACTGATTTCAGGTTTAACCACCTGCATTGAACTTATGCACGCATCGCGGATGTCATCATCGGCGGTGCGTGTTAGTTTATCGGCCAACATTCCCGCGTTTGAAAAGAGTCCCGCGTGTCCGCAGCCTCAAGTGAAACCGTGCCGTTTGGCATTTATATCCACTGGCCGTTCTGCCTGTCGAAATGCCCGTATTGCGATTTCAACAGCCATGTGGCGAACAGTGTTGATCATGTGCGCTGGCGCAAGGCGCTCCGGGCGGAGCTTGCACACGGTGCGGCCCGTCATCCGGGACGGACAGTGGGATCGGTGTTTTTTGGCGGCGGCACGCCATCCTTGATGGACCCGGAAACCGCCGGGGCCTTGATCGAGGACATCAAATCCTTCTGGCCGGTAACGGATGATCTGGAAATCACGCTCGAAGCCAATCCGGGCACAGTCGAGATTGACCGTTTTTCGGCCTTTGCCGCCAACGGGATCAACCGGGTTTCGATCGGCATTCAGGCGCTCAATGACCGCGACCTGAAATTCCTTGGTCGCCTGCACAGTGCCGAGGAAGCGATGCGGGCCTTGGATGTGGCGACATCGGTGTTTGATCGTTTTTCCTTTGATCTGATCTACGCCCGGCCCGATCATGATCCCAAGGCCTGGCGCGCGGAACTGCGCGAAGGGCTTGGCATCGCCAATGGGCATATCTCGCTTTATCAGCTGACCATCGAGCCGGGTACACAGTTCTATACCCTGCATCAGCGCGGCGATCTTGTGGTGCCGGACGAAGACCTTGCGACCGAACTTTACGAGATCACCCAGGAAGAAACCGAACGTGCGGGCTATCGCTGCTATGAGGTGTCCAACCATGCCAAACCGGGGCAGGAGAGCCGCCATAACCTCGTTTACTGGCGCTATGGCGATTATCTTGGTATCGGACCGGGCGCGCATGGCCGCGAGGCGGTGGTTGATGCCGATGGCAACACGACACCGATGGCAGTACGCCGTCACCGTGCGCCTGATATCTGGCTGGACCGGGTGGAAAAGCATGGCCATGGCACGCAGGAAGAAACCGCGCTCGAGGCCGATGAACGTCTGCTTGAAATGGTGATGATGGGCCTTCGGCTCAATGAAACCATCCCGACGGAACGCTTTAACCGCATTATCGGCAAGGGACCGCGTGATGTTCTGGCACTTGATCGTCTCGAAACCCTGATCGAGTCCGGTGATCTGATCTGTGATTCTTCGGGGCTGCGCGCCACCGATCAGGGCAGAAACCGTTTGAACGGAGTTCTCGCCTATTTGTTCGACCACGCGGTGTAAGCCCGAAACCGGCAAAACGCCGACAAAAACCGGGCGATTGGCGCGTACCCGCAACCGGACGCAGGAAGTTTCACCAAACCATCAAAAAGTTGGTTGACACTTAAGCCTGACCGCGTATATTCCGCCCCGTTCCGGCGGACGCCGCCCGAACAAATACCACAAGCCCCTATGCCCAGGTGGCGGAATTGGTAGACGCGCTGGCTTCAGGTGCCAGTGGCCATTAGGCCGTGGAAGTTCGAGTCTTCTCCTGGGCACCATACCCCAGCACATTTTTGATGTGCTGGGGTATTGTCGTTTTGGGCTAAAAAATATTCAGGACTTGATCCCAATGAACGTAACGCGTTGGGACATCGTTTTGCTGGCTTCAAGGCTTGCCGCGATGTTTGGTGCAAGTGAGTCGAACTGTTCAAAAACGAGGTCAAACCCGATTTTGTGAATCAGTTCCAGCAAGTATTCGCGACGTACCCAGAACGATTTGTTGTTTTCCCAAGACGCCCAGCGCAATTGCTCAAGTTGCTCTGCGCTGGTTTGTGGTGAGAACTCACCGTACCAGCGACCCGGCAGGCCCTCGTTCGTGGTGTTTTCGGATAGTGGGAATTCTCGTTTGCCGTCTTCTGCCAGTGAAACATGGGTTTGCAAGATTAGAAGCTTGCGGGTCTGTTTTGCCAGTTTTTCCAGAAATGCTCTTGGTTGGTCGAGGTGATAAAGAAGGCCACAACAAAAGCTGATATCAAACTCACCATACTTTTCGATATTGAGAACCGTATCTTTTGCAAACCGCAAATTGGGAAGATCTGTGTGCTCCCTGACATACTCACAGCATGCAAAGTTTGTTTCACGAACTTCAATGCCGAGGCTATCCATTCCCATGCGGGCAAATTCCGCCGTGTAACCACCTTCAAGACAGCCAAGATCTACGACGCTGACGCCTTTTTTGCTTCCGGGGAAAACAGTATCGATAAGTTTCCCGGTGCTAACGAACCAAGGGAACTGATCGACTGTATTGGACTCGTCCGGTTTTGTTTCCTGTCCGTTATCAAGACGAACATTGTGGGCCGTGAAGACCGGCATTTCCGAAATTGACATCGCGGTACCTTCATTTTTGCGCAGGATTGCAGTCTATTTTTGAGACAATAGATGTTAAAAGTTAAATTAAGTTTTTACCTTGTAGTTGTGAGATCGCGCTTTTAACCGGTGGGCACTCAAAAATGAGTCTGCTGCTTGCGTTTAGGGAAAAATTTGAGAGTAAATCCTTCGACTTTTGCGGTGCGATGCGCGGTTTGCTGTGTTAAGAACAGGCAAATTTTGACATTTGGAGAACCGCGATGACCAATTTCCTCCATCTCGGAGATCTGCCGGGTGACCTTGATCTTGGAAAGGTCGTAGCCATTGACAGTGAGACCATGGGCCTTAACCCGCACCGCGACCGTTTGTGTGTCGTGCAGCTTTCAAGCGGGGATGGCAATGCCCATCTGGTCAAGTTTGATGGGGAAGATTACAGCGCGCCGAACCTGAAAAAGCTTCTGGCTGATCCGTCTGTGTTGAAGTTGTTTCATTTCGGGCGTTTTGACATCGCAGTAATGGACAAATATCTCGGCGTGCGTTGCGCGCCGGTCTATTGCACCAAGATTGCCTCCAAATTGGTGCGCACCTATACCGACCGTCATGGTCTGAAGGATGTGCTGCGCGAGACCGTCGGGGTCGAGATTTCCAAGCAGCAGCAGAGCTCCGACTGGGGTGCGGCTGAGCTTTCCAAGGAACAGATCGATTACGCGGCCTCGGACGTTTTGTATCTGCACAAGGCCAAGGAAGAGCTGGATCGTCGTCTGGCGCGCGAAGGGCGCACCGAGATCGCGCAGGCCTGTTTTGACTTCCTGCCGACCCGAGCGACGCTTGATCTGGCGGGCTGGGAAGAAACCGATATTTTTGCCCATTCATAAGTTCGGCATAGGGTCGGTTAACCATCTGTGAAGATTGGCGGTGTATGGGGGATGCAATAGAATTGACCCCCACGCCAACCGGGTTCATAGTTTTGGCCCAATGATCTTGCAAGATGGGTCAAATAGCCTACCTCCGGGCGGGAAACGCTAACAAGAAACAGATGACAGTGACCCCAGTCTCAAAAGACATCTCAAACGAGTCCCCCAAAGTGCCAGCACCGGCGAGTGACGCCGATCTTGCCATCGCGCGCCGTGTTCTTGATATCGAGGCCAATGCGCTGCGCGAGCTTGCAGACTCGCTTAATGGTGAGTTCTGCAACGTTATCAACCTGATCGAGGGCCTGAAAGGCCGTCTGGTTGTCACCGGCATGGGCAAAAGCGGCCATATTGCCAAGAAAATTGCCGCGACCTTTGCCTCGACCGGTACCCCGTCCTTTTTCGTGCATCCGGCCGAGGCCAGCCACGGTGATCTGGGCATGATTGGCAAGGATGATGCGGTTCTGGCCCTGTCCAATTCGGGCGAAACCCCGGAACTGTCCGATATCATTGCCTTTACCCGGCGCTTTAACGTGCCGTTGATTGGCATGACCCGCAAACCGGAAAGCTCGCTTGCCAAGCAGTCCGATTGCCCGCTGGTCCTGCCGGCAAGCCCGGAAGCCTGCCCGAACAAGCAGGCACCGACGACATCAACCACCGCCATGCTGGCCCTTGCCGATGCGCTGGCGGTGACATTGATGGAGCGGCGCGGCTTTTCATCCGAAGATTTCCGCACGTTCCACCCCGGTGGCAAGCTGGGTCAGCGGTTGCTGCATGTCCATGATGTGATGCACGGGGTTGATACCCTGCCGCTGATTTCGCCCGATGCCCTGATGGCCGAGGCGCTTGTAACCATGACCAGCCATTCGTTTGGTTGTGTCGGTGTGGTTGATGATGCCGGTGTTCTGGCCGGGATCGTGACCGATGGCGACTTGCGTCGTCACATGGCCGATAATCTGGTGGCGATGAAGGTGGGTGATGTCATGACCACTGGGCCGAAAGTGACCAGTGCTGATGCCCTGGCGGTTGAGGCACTAGCCATCATGAATGATCGTTCGATTACATCCCTGTTTGTCTTGGATGACGGTGGTGTGCCGGTGGGCCTTGTTCATATCCATGATCTGTTGCGCGTTGGGGTGGCATAACGCATGAGCATAGAGGGCACGCCACAGTTCGAAGACCGCGAAAAAAGCCAGAAGGCAGCAGCGCATGACGAACGTCAGGCGCGCCAAGAGCGTGGCTTTTCGCGTGATCGCATGCCCTCGGCCCGGCGCAATGTGCGGATCAATCCGTTCCGGCGTGTCATCGTCAATATGCTGAAATTCGTGCTGCCGCTGATCGCAATGACGATCATGGCGCTGGTGGTTTTGTGGCCGCAGATCGAACAGGTTCAGGATAGTGGTTTTCGGCTTGGCTTTTCGACCTCGCCCGAGGATCTGATGGAAAATGTTGCGATGAGCAATCCGCGCTTCTTTGGCGTGGATGGCAATCGCCAGCCCTTCACGGTGACCGCCAGCGAAGCGGTGGAAACTGACGCAACCGAAACACGGCCCGATCATGTCTATCTGTCCGGTCCGCAGGCCGACATCACGCTGAATGACGGATCGTGGATTGCGATGACCGCCAACGAAGGCTTCTATACCGAAACCGACGGGATGCTTGATCTGGTGGGTACGGTCAATATGTACCACGACAACGGTTTTGAAATTCACACCGAGGAAGCTGAAATCGCCATGAATTCCGGCAGTGCCAGCGGTGATGTGCCGGTTGACGGGCAGGGGCCGTTTGGCACCATTGCATCGGATTCCGGGTTTGAGCTTGAAGACAAGGGGGCGGTGATCCGCTTTTTGGGGAAATCCCGGCTGGTGGTTTTCGACAGTGCATTGAATTCGACGGAGCAATGAGAGGGAAGTCATGATTGCGATGCCGCATCTCGCCCGCAAGACTGGAACGCTGCTGACACCCCTTTTGCTGGGGGGCCTTATGCTGGGTGCGGCCGCGCTTGGCCTGTCGGCCATGGCAAAGGATGCTGCGGCCAATCCGTTGGGTTTGGCCCAGAACGGCAGTGGCGGACTTGAAGTCGAGTCTGATAACGGCATCGAATGGCGCCGCAATGAACAGATCCTGATTGCCCGTGGCAATGCGGTGGCCAAACGGGGTTCCTCGCGCGTCGATGCCGACGAGTTGCAGGCGCTCTATCGTGATCGCGACGGCAATAGCGAGATTTACCGCATCATTGCGGTTGGCAATGTCAAATTGTCGTCCGATACCGATGTCGCGGTCGGTGATCGAGCGGTCTATGACATTGACGAGGCCGTGGTTGTTCTGACCGGTGATAACCTTAAATACAGCACGCCCAATGAAACCCTGACCGCGCGCGACAGCCTTGAATATTGGGAGACGGAGCGTGTCGCGGTTGCACGCGGTGATGCGGTTGCGGTGTCCGAAGATCGCACGCTGCGCGGTGATGTTTTGACCGCGCGCTTTGAGGCCGGTTCGGATGGCGCAAATGAATTGCGCCGCATTGACGGGCAGGGCAATGTGAATATTCGCACAGCAACAGAGTTTGTTGTCGGCGATCAGGGTGTTTATGATGCGAAAACAGGTATCGCCACCCTTATCGGATCGGTTAAGATCACCCGCGGGGAGAACCAGTTGAACGGGGATCGTGCCGTGGTCGATCTGAATACCGGGATCAGTCGTCTGACGGCTGACGGTAATGGCGATGGCAAAACCCGCGTTCGGGGCCTTCTGGTTCCGCAAAAAGACGAAAACAACAGCCCGGCCGATGCCGGGACCGGTAACTGAGAAAGGTCGGTCATTTGTTCTGGTCGCGCAAAAGCGTAAAATCCGACAAGGCAAAGGCGACAGCTGTATCTGGCAGCGCACAGCCAACTGACGGCGGGGCAAGCGGCCCGCGCCTGATCACCACCAACAAGGGTCTTGTGGCGCATAATCTGGGCAAAAGCTTTAAAAAGCGCCCGGTGCTGAAAGATGTCTCGGTTTCGGTGCAGCGCGGCGAGGCGGTTGGCCTTCTGGGTCCGAACGGGGCCGGCAAGACCACCAGTTTTTATATCATTACCGGCCTGATTGCCGCAGATCGTGGCACGATTTCTCTTGATGGGCGCGATATCACCATGATGCCGATGTATCAGCGTGCGCGCATGGGAATCGGCTATTTGCCGCAGGAAGCCTCGATCTTCCGGGGGATGACGGTTGAACAGAACATCATGGCCGTGCTTGAAGTGGTCGAGGATGATCGCATCAAGCGCGAACAGTCGCTTGAAGACCTTCTGGCAGAGTTTGCCATCGAACATTTGCGCCGCACACCGGCCCTGGCCCTTTCGGGCGGGGAACGCAGGCGTTGCGAGATCGCGCGTGCCTTGGCAGCCCATCCGAACTTTGTTCTGCTTGATGAACCACTTGCCGGGATTGACCCGATTGCAGTGGGGGATATTCGCGATCTTGTACGTCATCTGAAAGATCGTGGCATTGGGGTCTTGATTACTGACCACAATGTGCGCGAGACTCTAGACATTATCGACCGGGCATATATCTTGCATGATGGTCGGGTTCTGATGGAAGGTGGTCCTGAGGAAATCGTCAGAAACGACGATGTACGAAGGGTTTATCTGGGCGATCGTTTCAGCCTTTGATAACACCCACCAGACCGTCAACCAAGTCTAGGGGGAGTTCGGATTGACACGGGGTAGTGCATAAATGGCCCTGAAGGCGCGTCTGGATCTACGCCAGTCCCAGTCACTTGTCATGACTCCCCAGCTGCAGCAGGCAATCAAACTGCTGCAATTCAATAATATTGAGCTTTCCAATTTCATCGACAGTGAACTGATGGAAAACCCGCTGTTGGAGCGGGCCGATCCCGGCCAGACCTATGCTGAGGCCGGTGATGGTGCGGTTGGCAATGGCGATGAAGGCCTTGATAGCCGATCAAACGACAATTTCACTGACCGCGATGACCGGTTCGGCACGGATCGCCTGACGTCGAGCGAAACCATGGGCAGTGATGACGGCCCCCTAGATGTTTCAAGTGACGCGCTTTATGGCGGCGAGGGTGAAATCACCCGCAACGGCGAACCGGTTTCAGGCAGTCACGATTATTCCGCGCCCTATAGCGGGGGTGCGGGTGGCGGTTCTGGCGGTTCGGCCGCAGGTGGAGATGACCTTCCGGGACTTGAACAGACGCTGGCCGATGAAGCGACATTGCGCCAGACCCTTGATGATCAGCTCAATATCGCCTTTGCCGATGCCACGTCGCGTATGATCGGCAGTTACCTGATCGATATGCTTGATGAAAATGGCTATATCAGCGGCGATCTTGATGAAGTTTCCGAATCCCTTGAATGCGATATCGCGGATGTTGAACGCGTTCTGAAGGTCATGCAGGGCTTTGACCCGGTTGGCATTTTTGCCCGCGATCTGGCGGAATGTCTGG
Organism: Thalassospira sp. CH_XMU1458; assembly: GCF_037027205.1. Taxonomy (NCBI): domain Bacteria; kingdom Pseudomonadati; phylum Pseudomonadota; class Alphaproteobacteria; order Rhodospirillales; family Thalassospiraceae; genus Thalassospira; species Thalassospira sp. CH_XMU1458. The sequence continues at coordinate 438,737 of NZ_JAYMDW010000001.1, forward strand.
AATTGCAACTGCGCGAACTCAACCGGTTTGATCCAGCGATGGCGGCCCTTCTGGCCAATCTTGATTTGCTGGCCAAGCGGGACTTTGATCGCCTGCGTCGGGTATGCGGCGTCGATTCGGATGATCTCCATGACATGATCGCCGAGATCAAAACCCTTGATCCGCGCCCGGGCAAGACCGCCGATGGCGAAATTGCAACCCCGGTGATCCCGGATGTTTTGATGCGTGCGGCAGGCAATGGCAACTGGCACCTGGAACTGAATTCCGAAGCCCTGCCGCGGGTTCTGGTCAATGAAGACTATGTCGCCCAAATCGGGTCGGGCCTGCGCGATCGCGAAGAGCGTGGCTTCATGAGCGAGAAGCTGCAAAGTGCCAACTGGCTGGTCAAGGCGCTGCATCAGCGTGCGACCACGATCATGAAGGTGGCTAGCGAAATCGTGCGTCAGCAGGACGGGTTCTTTACCCACGGGGTTGCGCATCTGCGGCCCCTGATCTTGCGCGACATCGCCGAAGCAATCGGCATGCATGAAAGTACGGTTTCACGTGTGACCAATGGCAAGTTCATGTCGACGCCGCGCGGCATGTTCGAGCTGAAATATTTCTTCACCACGGCAATTTCATCTTCAGACGGTGGGGACGCCTATTCGTCCGAAGCGGTACGTCACCGGATCAAGTCCTTGATCGACAATGAAGAACCCAAGAAGATTTTGTCGGATGACAAACTGGTTGAGCTTCTGGGCAAGGAAGGGATCGACATCGCGCGTCGAACAGTGGCAAAATACCGCGAAGCGATGCGCATCCCATCGTCAGTGCAGCGTCGGCGCGAGAAAAAATCACGTGCTTCCTAGCACGAATTTATCGAAAAAACGCACCTTAAGGTGCTGTAATTCAAGGGAACATACCCATATCTTGACTTGGTAATGACGAGGGAATATGGTGCGCCCACCTACGAGAGGGGCACCAAACTGGTATGTCACTCAACCGGGGATAGGCGATCCATGCAAATTACGGTTATCGGTAAGCAACTTGACGTTGGCGATGCTTTTCGCCAGCACGTCGTCGAGACCTTGGACCCTGCAGTAGAGAAGTATTTCGATCACGCGATTGAAGCCACGGTGACCGTCACCAAACAGGCACATCTCTATCACGCGCAGATTTCGGTCCATGTCGGCAAGGGCATGATGGTTCAGGCCAAGGCATCAGCGAACGAGGTTTATCCTGCGTTTGATGCCGCCTGTGACAGAGTGGCCAAACAGTTGCGGCGTTATAAACGGCGCCTGCGTGATCATCACGCAACCCGTGACCACTATGAGGAGGCTCGCCTGGAGGCGATCCACTATGTGATCGCACAGGAAGATGAAGATCAAACGGACGATAATCACACAAATGGCTTCGAGCCTGTGATTGTTGCCGAGACACCCGATCGCATCGATACGCTTTCCGTCGGGGAAGCTGTCATGCGGCTCGACTTGGGGGACATTCCGGCACTGATGTTCCGGAATGGCAAACATGGCGGACTGAACGTTGTCTACCGTCGCTCGGACGGAAATATCGGCTGGTTGGACCCAAACGATAATGAAGCGAGTGGCGCGTGACAGACACAGATTCCGAGCCAAACAACGCAACGCGAAAAATGGACATATCATCTATTCTTACTCCGTCCGGAGTTATTCCGGCACTGCGTGCCGGTGCGAAGAAGGCTGTGCTTGAGGAACTTGCCGAAAAGGCCGCCGAAGTTACCGGCCGCCCTGCAAGCGAGATTTTCTCTGTCCTGCTTGACCGTGAAAAGCTTGGCAGTACCGGTGTCGGTGGCGGTGTCGCGATTCCGCATGGCAAGCTCAATGATCTGGACCGCCTGTATATGGTTTTTGCCCGTGCAGGCAATCCGATCGAGTTTGACGCGGTTGATGAACACCCGGTCGACCTTTTCTGCATGCTGATTGCGCCCGAAGAAGCCGGTGCTGATCACCTGAAGGCACTGGCACGGATTTCCCGTCTGCTGCGCAATCAGGGCATGTGCGACAAGCTCCGCGGTGCCGGATCTGCAGATGCGATCTACGCATTGCTGACCCAGGACGAGGCCGAACAGGCCGCCTGAAAAGGTCAGTGAGTGGCGGGTAACCCCCGTAACAGACACAAGATTTAAAAAACCGGACGCCTGATTGGCGTCCGGTTTTGTTTTGGAATAGTGGACCCGTCGGTGGGCCGGATTTGGTTTCTGATCTGATCAGGCTTCGGCAGTCTTGGGTTCTTCGGGGTCCTTTACGTCTGTCAGGCGGGCGGCCAGAACAACGAGATAAAGCACCGGAATGCCGATCACAGCTGTGCCGATAAAGAACCAGCTATATCCGACCGCATCAACCACCGTGCCCGAGAAGCCGGCAAGGATTTTCGGGAACAGGGTCATGATCGAACTGAAGATCGCGTACTGCATCGCGGTGAACGAGATATTGGTCAAGCCCGACAGATAGGCGATGAAGGCCGCCGTTGCGAGACCACCCGACAGGTTATCGGCCATGATGACAACGACAAACATCGTGGTGTCGGGGCCAAGCTGTGCCATGAAGGCAAACAGGACATTGGTGATCGCCGATAACAACGCGCCAAGAAACAGGATCCGCACCACGCCATAGCGGACCGACAGAACCCCACCCAGGAAACTGCCACCAATGGTCATGAACAGGCCGAATGTCTTGGAAACGGCGGCGATTTCTTCCTTGGAATAACCAAGGTCGGTGTAAAACACGTTGGCCATCACGCCCATGACGATATCGGCGATGCGATACACCCCGATCAGGGCCAGGATGACGATGGCCGCCTTGCCATAGCGGTCAATGAAGTCCTTGACCGGCGAGATGTAGGTTTCCTGAACCATGCCGGTCGGTGTCAGGCCAACCCGGGTGGTGAGCCAGGCAACAAGGATGGCAAATCCGACCGAAATGGCCAGTTTGACGGTACCGGCAATGAAGCCTGACAGCTCGCTGATCATGCCGCCGTCAGTCAGGGCGGTTTTCAGCGGATTGGTGATCTCCCCGGCATAGACATTGGCAAGGATGAAGGCGACCACGGTAAGCGCGAACATCGCCAGAAACCGGACATAGTCCGATGTTTCGTGGAAATATTTGCTGTCGAGCTTTACGACCTTGGGCTCGCTGACAAGTAAGGTGGTGATCACACCCACACACATCGCAAGCGCCATGCAGGCATAGGCTACCGTCCATGCATGGTGTTGATAGGTACCTTCGGCTTCAAACAATCCGGCAATGGTCAGGGCCCCGGCACCAGCGACGATCATGCCAATGCGATAACCGCCGATATAGGCCGAGCTCATCATCGCCTGAAGGTCGGCATCGGCGGCCTCGATGCGATAGGCGTCAATAACAATGTCCTGGGTGGCCGAGGCAAAACCAAGGGCAACCGCGGCAAAGGCCATCATGGTCAGGTTTTCTGCCGGGTCGGTCAGTCCCATCCACAGGATGGCGGCGATGATGCCGCCCTGGGCAATGATCAGCCAGCTGCGCCGACGGCCCAGAATGCCGTGCAAAACTGGCAAGGGCAGACGGTCAATCAGTGGCGCCCAGACAAACTTGAAGGAATAGCCAAGTGCCGCCCAACTGAAATAGGTAACAGTGGAACGATCCACACCTGCTTCGCGCAGCCATATCGACAGGGTGGAGAAAATCAGAAGGATGGGAATGCCGGCCGACAGTCCCAGAAACAGCATCGTGATCACGCGCGGATGAATAAAGGCCCCAAAGGCCTCGCCCCAGCTTCGTTTTTCTGCGCTGTGCATCGATTTCCCCCAACTTGAAGCATGCTGTCATGAAGCTAGGGCAAACAGGTTAAGGAAAGCCGAAACATCGGGCTGTATGGCGAAAACGCGAACAGCAAAAAGGCCGATCCATATGGACCGGCCTTTTTGAATTCGGCTTGGCAAGAGAAAGGCTTAGCCTTCTTTCTTGCGGCTTTCGCGCTTACGCACGTTCGGATCAAGGTGCAGCTTACGGATACGAACGCTTTTCGGGGTCACTTCGACCAGTTCATCGTCCTGAATGTAAGACAGCGCTTCTTCAAGCGACATACGACGCGGCGGTGTCAGCGTAACAGCTTCGTCCTTGCCCGATGCACGAACGTTGGTCAGCTTCTTGCCCTTGAGCACATTGACTTCAAGGTCGTTGTCACGGTTGTGTTCACCAATGATCATGCCCTGATAGACGCGTTCGCCATGTTCGATGAACATGATGCCACGATCTTCAAGGTTAAACAGGGCGTAGGCCACTGCTTCGCCCTGATCGTTGGAAATCAGCGCACCGTTACGACGGCCAGCGATAGAGCCCTTGACCGGGCCATAGGAATGGAACACGCGGTTCATAACGCCGGTACCGCGGGTATCGGTCAGGAATTCACCGTGATAACCGATCAGGCCACGCGACGGCGCAATAAAGATGATACGGGTCTTGCCGCCACCAGAAGAACGCATGTCGGTCATCTCAGCCTTGCGCAGGCTCATTTTCTCGACCACGACGCCGGAATATTCCTCGTCAACGTCAACCTGGACTTCTTCGAACGGTTCGGACAGAACGCCGTCGATTTCCTTGAACAGAACGCGCGGACGCGATATCGACAGTTCGAAGCCTTCACGACGCATGGTTTCCACCAGAACGCCCAGCTGAAGTTCGCCACGACCGGCAACCTCGAATGCGTCCTTGTCTTCGGTTTCACCGATCTTGATCGCGATGTTGCCTTCGGCTTCGCGTTCCAGACGGGCACGGATCATGCGCGAGGTAACCTTGTCACCTTCCTGACCGGCCAGCGGCGAGTTGTTGACCGAGAAGGTCATCGCTAGGGTCGGCGGATCGATCGGCTGGCTTTCGATGGCGGTGGTAACTTCGGTGGAGCAGATGGTGTCAGCCACGGTTGCCTCGGTCAGACCGGCAATCGCGATGATGTCACCGGCGACGGCTTCTTCCTGCGGGACACGTTCCAGACCGCGGAAGCCCATCAGTTTCGACAGACGGCCGGTTTCAACCGTGCCATCGCCACGAATAACCTTCACCGGCATGTTGAGTTTCGCACGGCCCTGATAAACACGACCGGTCAGAATACGACCAAGGAAGTTATCGGCATGCAGCATGGTTGCCAGCATGGCAAACGGTGCTTTTTCATCAACGTCCGGTGCCGGAACGTGGCTCAGAACCAGTTCCATCAGCGGGGTCAGGTTTTCTTTCGGGCCTTCCGGGTTTTCAGCTGCCCAGCCGTCACGGCCGGATGCGTACAGAACCGGGAAGTCGAGCTGTTCTTCGGATGCTTCGAGCGACACGAACAGATCGAAAATCTCGTCGAGGACTTCCTCGGCGCGCTGGTCCGGACGGTCGATCTTGTTGATGATCACAATCGGCTTCAGACCGAGTTTAAGCGCCTTGCCCAGAACGAATTTGGTCTGCGGCATCGGGCCTTCGGCCGAGTCAACCAGCAGGACAACACCTTCAACCATGGACAGGATACGTTCGACTTCACCACCGAAATCGGCGTGGCCCGGGGTATCGACGATGTTTACGCGGGTTTCGCCCCACTGAACGGCCGTCGGTTTCGCGACGATGGTGATGCCACGTTCACGTTCCAGGTCGTTGCTGTCCATGGCGCGTTCGTCAACACGCTGGTTGTCACGATAGACACCGGACTGGCGGAACATGGAATCGACCAGCGTGGTTTTGCCGTGGTCAACGTGGGCGATGATGGCGATATTGCGCAAGCTCATGGGCGCGGACTCCAGAAATAAAAATGCCGCGCGCCGGGTCATGCCCATGCGCATCGGTCAGTAAGTAAGTGTTTCAAGGCCAGTAGATATTCAGCAACAAGCGCGATGGTTGCCGCCGCCGGTATCACCGGTGGGAAACCCACATCAACGTATGTGCTGAATGTTTACTGGCCCGGATCGTAATCGTGCAGATATACCCGAAGGCCGCCCTGTCATAGCCAATGTTAAGGCGAAAGGCCAGCGTTGTAAGCGCCATGTCGGGTTGATTATTCTGCAATGCGGGCTGTTTGCGCCAAACTCTGGACAAAGTCAATGATTGTGTTGCGCTGCAGCGCCATGCAAACCCGGCCTTCGCGACAGAAAAAACGGGACGGCAATGAAATGTTGCCGTCCCGTGAAATCTTTCAAACATCCGTACTCTTTATATAAAAGAGCGATCAGAGTGCCTTTGCGATCAGTTCCTTGAGATCCGCATCCGGGCGCGCACCCATATGCGAAATCACCTCGGCAGCACAGATCGCACCCAGCTGACCACAAATCTCAAGGGTGTGACCCTGGGTGTAGCCATACAGGAAGCCCGACGCGAACAGATCGCCGGCACCCGTGGTGTCGACCACTTTGGCGACCGGTTCGGCACTGATTTCATAAAGTTCGTTCTGGCTTACGATGACAGCACCCTTTTCACTGCGGGTCAGGGCTGCAACACGGCAATGCTTGCGGACTTCGGCCAGGGCTTCTTCAAAGGTCTCGACTTCGTAAAGCGACTTGATCTCTTCCTCATTGGCAAACAGGACGTCGATATGGTCGTCGACCAGTTCGCGGAAAGATTCGCGGTGGCGATCAACGCAGAAGGAATCAGACAGGCTGATCGAAACCTGACGACCGGCATCATGGGCAACCTTGGCGGCCTTGACGAAGGCATCCTTGGCTTCGGGGCGATCCCACAGATAGCCTTCCATGTAGGTGACCTTGGCTGATTTGATCAGATCTTCATCAATATCATCCGGGCCAAGCTCGGTGCAGGCACCGAGGAAGGTGTTCATGGTACGGTGACCATCGGGGGTGACGAAGATCAGGCAACGCGCGGTCGGGGAACCCTCGGTCGCAGCCGCAGAATCAAACGCGACACCAATCGCACGGATGTCATGGCGGAAAACCTGGCCCAGCTGATCATCACGCACCTTGCCGATATAGGCACCCTTGCCGCCAAGGGCTGCGATGCCAGCCATCGTATTGCCAGCCGATCCGCCCGACATTTCAAGGCCCGGACCCATCTGGTCATACAGCGCATCGGCCCGGTCGGCATCAATCAGGGTCATGGCGTTTTTGACAAGCTCAAGACGCGCAAGGTCTTCTTCCTTGCAGTGGGCAAGGACGTCGACAATGGCGTTGCCGATCCCGACGACGTCGAATTTGGTGTCGTTCATATAGTAAATTCCTGCGGTTATGTGGGCTCAGACCCTGATTCATACGGCACAGTAAAAAACCGGCAAGCCACGCCGCGCGTGCGTTGGCCTGATCATTTTCAGTGTGCCTGATACTGACTGTTGCGGAGTATAGGGAATGCGATTTTCGGTGCAAGCTTTGCAACTGTTTCGTGCCCGGTCGTTTAACCTGTCCTTAACTTCGCCAAAAAACTGCAAAAGATGTTTTTTTAGGTGTTGATCGGTGAAATTCGATCTGGATCCGGTTCGAATTTCCGGGTCACGACTGCAAAAATCGATTTTGAACGGGCATTGGCAAAAACGGCCGGGCGCAAAGCCCCGGAAATCAACGGTTCGGGCTTTGTTTAGGTTTTGCGCAGGTAACAGCGCGCAAATCGCGCGAAAACCCCGCAAAAATACCGAAACAAGAAGATTTATATGATTTTGAAGGGCCAATTCGACCGGTTTTGCGACGGAGAGGTTTCAAGACAAACCGGTTTGTCTTTGGATAGATGCAAATAACAAATGCTATAATGTAAACTATAAATAACTTTATTTAATCCTAAATGCGGAAAATCGCTACTTTGTAGCCATACGGGTTGGCGCGATGTTGATCTGGCACATCTCGCCAAATGCGACATTTCTGGCACGCAGCACAGGATTTTTGGGCGCTATTTCGGGGTTATTTATCGGGGAAAAGCGGGATCGGCGCATTGTCGTCTGCCGATCCGGTGTCGTCCTTGTCGGTGTAATCCGCAACGACCCTGTTCTTTTCAGTGTGTGCCGTTCCGGGGCCCGCTTCATGACGGACCCTTTCATACAATTCTTCGATCACTGCTTCGATCCGGGCGCGATGAAGCGGGTCTTCACAGCGTTTGACGAACTGTTCAAACGCACCAAGCGCCATATGGTCCTGGTCAAGGCGGGCATAGAGCGCGCCAAGCTGATGCCAAAGCCCTTCATGGTCCGGCGCGATCAGCAAACTGTGTTCGACAACACGGGTTGCGAGCTCCAGTTCACCGGCGCGAAGCGCCCGTACCTTTATGTTGTTTTGAAGCCGTAACAAAATATCGATGTCGGATGACGGCCGGTAATGATGGGGTGCCAGTTCGGCATCAAGGCCGCTGAATGACTTTAGCAATTCACGTAGTTCTGCCGGACCGAGACTGATCGCGCCATGGAACGGGTCGATCATCTTGCGTTTGCCATTGGCCTGCACGCGCAGCAGGAAATGACCGGGAAAATCAATGCCGGTGACGGCAATGCCGCACCGCATGGCCGCGTGGATATAGAGCATGCCAAGGGCAACTGGCAGGCCACGCTTGCGCTCAATCACCTGCATCAGATCGGCATTGGCAATGTCATCATAGTTTTCCGCATCCCCTTGAAAGCCATTGCGTTCGGCAATCACGGTCTGCAAGGCGCGCACGACCTGATCAATGGTCGGCTCGGCTTCCTTGTCATCAACCGGCAGGGCCTGCTGATCCGCGCCATCGGTGGCAAGATCGGGCTGCAAGGTCAGACCGGCCAACTCGGCACGGACCTGATCGGCGAGATCATCCAAAATCGTAATGAACGGCGCGACATCGCGTTTATGGGTGCCGTTTGATTGGTTCAGGCGGGCAAAATGCAGGGCCGCCTCCGCCACGCTGGCGTCAGGTTTCAGGCCCTTGCCATAATCGACAAGCCATTGGCGATCCGGATCGGTCGGTGCTGTTATGTGGCTTACGGTACTGATGGCTCAGGTTCCTTGTCGGATGGCATCGTCTTTCAGACGGATATGACTGACAACCCGTTTGACATAGCTGGTGTCCCGGGCATGTGAAATCACGCGACTGCGTTCATGGTCGTCCTGGGCAATTCCCATCAGATGGACGGTGCCATTGACGGTCTCGACGCTGTAATTGATGGCAAAAACATCACCATCAAACATCAATGCAGTCTTGATCTTGGTGGTGATCAACAGGTCGCTTGCATTATCAACAAGCGTCAGGCCGTCACCGATCTCAATCTCGTTATGAACACTTTTGACCCCGCTAACCTGCCAGCTTAGGCGAACAGCTTCAAGTTGATCAGCCACGGTGGGCACCTGACCGGCCAAAAGAACTTCGCCTTCAACCACTTCAATCTCGATATCGAGAAACAGCTTTTCGTCCTGTGCCAGAAACTTCTGCCAGATTTGGGCGGTGATCGCCGTATCACTGACAGCACCGTTAAAGCCGCGCTCCTGAAAGGCGGCAACACCGGCGGTTGCGCCAGCTCCGAGCACAACGGATGTGGGCGTGCATCCCGAAAGCGGCAAAATGCACATACCCGTCAGCAGAAGTGCCCTGGCAAAGCCAAGTGGCCGATTGACCATTCTTATTGGTGACATTAACGGATGTCTCGTCCAGTTCCCCCAAGTCTTACATCACCCATCATGGCCCGCGGGGGTTAAAGAGACTTAAAACACTGGCCGGTTTATCAGCAAAAATGCATTTTTCTGCAAATTCGTGCCTAAAATCGATGTCGCAGGGCGACGATCACAGGTTGTTGCTGGTGAACAATTCCGCCCAACGTCCGGGTGACACACCATAAGTCTGGCGGAAATGGCGGTTGAAATGGCTTTGATCGGCAAACCCGGTCTCGGCGGCGATTCCGGCCAGGGGTTGCCCAACCATCATCAATGCCCGCGCCTTTTGCAGGCGACGCATCATCAGATATCGATAGGGTGTGGTTCCGAACCGCGCACGGAAATGCCGGATCAGGCGAAAACGGTCCATACCGGCAACCTGTTCAAGCTCGTCAGATTGTACCGGGCGGTCAAAGTTATCTTCCAGAAAGGCGCGCACCTGATCCATGCTTTGGCTGGCCGTAAAGCGCGGGCGTTTCAGTGGTGCCTTGGCATGTAAGGACAGGCGCCGGGCGATGTCGCTGACAAACTGATCGCGCAAAAGCGGATCCATGTCGCTTTCAAGTTCCCCCAAAGCCGATGCCATGATCGACCACAAAACCGGGTCCTGAATAACCGGTTCACCGACAAAGGGCAGGGGATCGGCTTCGTGATCAAGGCCCGATCGCAACAAGGCGGGTTCAAGATACAGCATGCGATATTGCAAGCCGTCTTCGGTCCCAGCGCCGCCATCATGCAGCTCGTCAGGATGCAGGATGATGATATTGCCCGGATTACTGGCGCGAAATTCCCCGCGATAATTAAAAGTCTGGACACCTTTCAAGGTGATGCCCAGCGCATAGGTATCGTGGCGATGCGGGGTGAACATATTGCCATAGAACAGGGCTTCGATCCGCTCGATCCCCGGTGCAGTCGGGGCCGCAACGAAGCGTTCGCGCTTTTTGCACAAACGTTCAATACCGCGATCATCTGCCTGTTCTATTGCTTCTTTCATTACCGGATCATCCGACCGATTGGAGGAAGTGAATGTTTGATACCAAAGTCGCCCTGATTTTGCGCAATGACCTTGAAACTTGGCAATCCCTGAATGTGACGGCCTTCCTGATGAGCGGCATTGTTGCCCAAACCCCCGATATCATCGGCGAGCCTTATATCGACGCCAACCAGAATATCTATAACCCGTTGTCACGCCAGCCCGCCATCGTTCTGGCCGCCGATGGCGATACCATCGCGAAAATCCATCAGCGCGCCTTAAATCGCGGTGTCCGGGTATCGGCCTATATCGAGGAAATGTTTGCCACTGGCCACGATGCGGCCAATCGGGATGTTTTTGCCAACGCGGATCCTGAAACGGCAAAGTTTGTTGGCATTGGCATTCATGCCGATAAACGCAGTGTGGATAAGATCACCAAGGGTGCGAAAATGCATCCCTAAGCCCAACAAACTGCGGGAATGCCTGCTATGAAACCTGCCAGGCATTCCTGAGATGCTCGGTCCTGCCCCAATTTCGAACAATCATCAGATCAAGGCGAAGATCACCCGTATGGCCGATCTTGCCTGCGTAAGATTCAAGGGCACGGGCGATGCGGCTTTGTTGCCTTGGGGTAATGGCATGCAGGGCGGTTGCGCGATCGGTGCGATTTTTGACCTCAATCGCGACCATGACATTTCCGCGTCTGGCAATGATGTCGATTTCACCGACCGGGCTTTTGTGGCGGATGGCCAGAATGCGATAGCCCTTCAGGCGTAACCAGAATTCACAAAGTTTTTCCGCCCGGCGTCCGGCCTTTTCCGCCCGCTTGCGGCTTGATGTTTCATCATGCACAGGACGGGATCGGGCCATGGTCAATCCGGGTCCGACTTGGCAAGTTCAAGGGCACGATTATAAAGGTCGCGCTTCTTAAGGCCGGTTTCGCGGGCCAGGATATCGGCGGCATCCTTGGTGCGGTGGGTTTTGATCAGATCGCTCAGGCGCGCGTCGATATCCTCGGCACTTGGTTCGTTTTCGCGGGCATCGGTCGGACCGACAATCACCACGATCTCGCCTTTGGGGGCGCCGGCCTCATTATAATGCGCCGCCAGATCAGCAAGTGTGCCATTGCGGACTTCTTCAAACATTTTGGTTAGTTCGCGGGTTACCGCGGCTTCGCGTGTACCGCCCAGCATTTCGGCCATATCGGTTAGGCTGGCGGCCAGTCGCTTGGGACTTTCAAGAAAGATCAGGCTGCCCGGGATCGGGGCAAAGCGCGCCAGTTCCTTTTTGCGCGCCATCGATTTGGGCGGCAGGAAGCCGGCATAAAAGAAATGATCGCTCGGCAGGCCAGACAGGATCAGGGCAACAATCGGTGACGCCGCACCCGGGGCGGCGGTGACAGTGAAACCTTCTGCCTTGCAGTCGCGTACAAGTTTGTAGCCCGGATCATTGATCAAGGGTGTTCCGGCATCGGAAATAAGGGCAAGCCCCTGTCCCTTGCCCAGACGGTCCATGATTTCGGGACGCATTTTGGCTGCGTTATGTTCGTGATAGGCGATTCGCTTGGTTTTCACGCCATATCGCGACAGCAATTTCCCCGACGTTCTGGTGTCTTCACACAGGATAACATCGGCACGTTTGAGGATTTCAAGCGCCCTGAACGTAATATCGCCCAAATTTCCGATTGGAGTAGCGACAAGATAAAGACCAGCTGAAAGCGGCAAATGGCTTTCATCATGTTTACTTGCACCCTCGCCCGCATTACCCTGCGGACGAAACGACTTATCTGGAGGTGAGAGTGGGTTGTCCGAAACGTCATCCGTCACAGAATCGGATGCAGAAAGAGGCGCTGCCGTGTCAGGCGTTGTCAGATCGGGATCGGTTTTCGGATCTATTTCCGGCTTGGGGCCGGATTGCGCGCCGGACGGCATCTGTGGTTGTCCTCTCTTTCGGGCTGACCGCTTGTAATGCGACCACGAGTATCACGGACCTTTTCGGCATGCAACGTGATGGGGCGTCGGTTGAAAGTGCCAATCAGCCGGGCGGCAATACCGTTGATCCCAACAGTGCCCCCAATCAGGGCCTGATCCCCGATGCCAGCCCATGGCCAAGCGATGCTGCCCTGCCCGAGGGTGAGGGCGCTGAGCTGCCGTTGCTTTATAATGACGATGCGGCTGTTTTTGAAAAGCGGGTCGCGTTGTTGTTGCCGCTGTCAGGTCAGCATGGCGAACTGGGCCGGGCGATGCGCCACGCTGCTGAACTCGCCATGTTTGACATTGCCGGTGATGACTTCATCCTGATGCCGATCGATACTGCTGGCACCTATCAGGGCGGGCAGAATGCCGCGCGCGAAGCCGTCGATGCCGGTGCCAAGATGATCCTTGGCCCGCTATTTGCCGAATCGGTCAGTGGGGCGAGCGAAGTTGCCAAATCGGCAAATGTGCCGGTGGTGGCCTTTTCCAACAATCGTCGGGTGGCGGAAAGCGGTGTTTGGGTCAATGGCCTGATCCCCGAAGACCAGATTGCTCGTGCGGCTGGCTATGCCACGACGCAAGGGCGTTACCGTTTCGCAGCCCTTCTGCCGCAAAACGATTATGGCCGCCAGATCGCAAGCGGACTTAATACCGTTGTCTCGCGCGTTGGCGGGACCCTTGGCCGGGTGGCGTTCTATCAGCCCGGTTCGGAAGACTTGCAGCAAACCATTCGGGACTTTGCCAATTATGACGCGCGGCGTGCGAACCTGCGCGCACACAAGGCACAGCTTGAAGCCGATGGCAGTGCCGGTTCCAAACGCGCGCTGCGACGTCTTGAAGGGGTCGATACCTTTGGCGAGCTTGATTTTGATGCCCTGATCCTGCCGGCCACCGGCGGTGAATTGCGTCAGGTTTCCTCGCTTCTGGCCTATTTCGATGTTGATCCATCGGTGGTGCAGTTTATCGGAACGTTCGGCTGGAACGATCCGGGTCTGTTTGCCGAACCGGCGCTTAAGGGCGGGATTTTTGCCGCCCCCAATCCGGAAAACTGGGAACTGTTTGCTGCCCGTTTTGAGCGTACCTTTGGCAGCCAGCCGCCCCGCATTTCAAGCCTTGCCTATGACAGCACGGCTTTGGCGGCCCTTATGGCGCGTGATGAAAACAATATGAGCCAGCAGACGCTGACCAATCCAAGCGGATTTGTCGGTGTGGACGGTATCTTCCGTCTGACCCCGGATGGTCAGTCAGAACGTGGCTATGCCATCATGCAAGTCCAGCCCGATGGCGCAAAGGTAATTGCACCCGCCCCGGCAAGTTTCGATCAGGTCTTCTGATCACGACTTGATAAGCCCAGACCTTTTTAAACGCCTGTCGGATCAAGCCCCGGCAGGCGTTTTGTCTTTGTAATTGCACAGATCATTGACGATGCAGTCGCCACAGCGCGGCTTGCGCGCCTTGCAGATATAGCGCCCATGCAGGATCAGCCAGTGATGCGCATGGGTCATGAAGCGGGCCGGAACCTTTTTCAGCAGCGCCTTTTCAACCGCCAGAACCGTTTTGCCATTGGCCATGCCGGTACGATTGCCGAGCCGGAAAATATGGGTATCAACCGCCATGGTGTGCTCACCCCAGGCGATGTTGCGCACCACATTGGCGGTCTTGCGACCAACACCGGGTAGTTCTTCGAGGGCTTCCTGATCGTTGGGGACAATGCCGCCATGCTTTTCGACAAGGATTTTGGCCGCTGCCATCACGTTCTTGGCCTTGCCACGATAAAGCCCGATAGTCTTGATGTGCTCGATCAATGCTTCTTCGCCAAGATCAAGCATGTCCTGCGGGGTTGAAACGATCTGAAACAGTTTTTTGGTTGCCTTGTTGACCCCGACATCTGTCGCCTGTGCCGACAGGGCAACCGCGACCAGAAGGGTATAGGGGTTGGTGTAATCAAGCTCCCCTTTCGGTTCCGGGTCCGCATCAGACAGACGCTGGAAAAACTCTTCGATGGCGGCTTGGTTCATCGGGCGGGCCATGGGCTGCGATCTCTTTTTATGTATCGATATTTGGGGCTCGGGGTGGCGTTGATGCGCATCCCCTGATCCGATTTAAGTGTTGCAAACTATATAAACTGTGAGGGGTGAAAAATCGAATTTTGATTGCAGCTGTCCTGTGCCCCGACGCACAATCGGATATCCAGCAACAGGTAACTTACATGCCAAACGTGCCGCGTTCAGCCAAACCGATCTTTCGGGTGGATCTGTTTCCGCCGCGATCGCTGTCGCGTCGCGCTGCCCGCAATATTGTGCTGTTCATTGCAGCACTCACCACGACCATCGGGTTTATCTTCTGGTCGGTGGGCGCGTGGCCGGTGATCGGGTTTTTGGGGCTTGATGTTGTGTTGCTGTCGCTGGCCTTTTATTTCAGTTTTCGTTCCGCCCGTCAGGAAGAACGGATCGAGCTTGCAGCAGGCAACCTTCGGGTGACACGGATTTCTGTGCGTGGCGAACGCGAGGAGTTTGATTTTCAGCCCTATTGGCTGCGCGTGGTGTTGGAGCGCGGCGAGGATGAACAAGCCGCACTGTTTTTGCGCACGCACGGCAAAAGTCTGGAAATTGCGCGTTTTCTGGGCGCAGATGAAAAGGAAAATCTGGCAAACAAGCTTGAGACCGTGTTGCGCCAAACCCGCTGTAATCCTGCCGATATTCCGATCTGAGGCCCGTGATCTGAGTGTTTTGCAACCCGGTTATGAAGCAATTCGAAAGCCGGGTTTTGTGCCTTAAAAACCGGCTTTTTTTGCCCATTGCGCCAGTTTATCGGGCCTGAAATGCAGTTGATCGGATCAAAAATGCGGTTTGAAGGCAAAAAACAGCCAAGATTCCCCACTTTGACCGCTTGCGACTTTGTGGCGACTTTCATATATAGGTTCGCGGGGTAACGAAGAAGCCCCAGAAAAATTACGTGTATTACAACCATTGGTCCCAGGAGGTCCTGCGCGGCGCTTCATTTTGGAGGCTGCGGGACGGACCGGCCGCTAAAAGAGGAACTTACTATGGGTAAGATTATTGGTATCGACCTTGGCACCACCAACTCGTGCGTAGCAGTCATGGACGGCAAAGAAGGCCGTGTGATTGAAAACAGCGAAGGTGCTCGTACCACTCCGTCAATGGTCGCTTTCACCGATGATGGTGAACGCCTTGTCGGTCAGCCGGCGAAACGCCAGGCAGTCACCAACCCGGAAAACACCCTGTTTGCCATTAAACGTCTGATCGGTCGTCGTTACGGCGATCCGGAAGTCGAAAAGGACAAGGATCTCGTTCCGTACAAAATCGTATCGGGCGAAAACGGCGATGCATGGGTTGAAGTCAATGGCGAGAAAATGGCCCCGAGCCAGATCGCAGCCATGGTGCTTCAGAAAATGAAGGAAACTGCAGAAGCCCATCTGGGTGAGCCGGTAACCGAAGCCGTGATTACCGTTCCGGCATACTTCAACGACTCCCAGCGCCAGGCAACCAAAGACGCCGGCAAGATTGCGGGTCTTGAAGTCAAACGTATCATCAACGAGCCGACCGCAGCAGCACTGGCCTATGGTCTGGACAAGAAAGACGGCGGCACCGTGGTCGTTTATGACCTTGGTGGTGGCACCTTTGACGTGTCGGTTCTGGAAATCGGCGATGGCGTTTTCGAAGTTAAATCGACCAACGGTGATACCTTCCTTGGTGGTGAAGACTTCGACAAACAGATCATCGATTACCTTGCTGACGAGTTCAAAAAAGAACAGCAGATCGACCTGCGTAAAGACCGTCTGGCCCTGCAGCGTCTGAAAGAAGCTGCCGAGAAAGCCAAGATCGAGCTTTCCTCGTCGATGCAGACCGATGTCAACCTGCCGTTCATCACCGCAGACGCCTCTGGTCCGAAACACCTTAACATCAAGCTGTCGCGTGCGAAGCTTGAAGGTCTGGTTGGCGATCTGATCGAACGCACCATGACCCCGTGCAAGGCAGCGCTGAAAGATGCCGGCATCACCGCTGGTGAAATCGATGACGTTATCCTGGTCGGCGGCATGACCCGTATGCCGAAGGTTCAGGAACGCGTTAAAGAGTTCTTTGGCCGTGACCCGCACAAAGGTGTGAACCCGGATGAGGTTGTTGCCCTTGGTGCCGCGATTCAGGGTGGTGTTCTGCAGGGTGACGTCAAAGACGTTCTTCTGCTGGATGTGACCCCGCTGTCGCTTGGTATCGAGACGCTTGGTGGTGTCTTCACCCGCCTGATCGACCGTAACACCACGATCCCGACCCGTAAGTCGCAGACCTTCTCGACCGCTGAAGACAATCAGACGGCCGTGACCATCCGCGTCTTCCAGGGTGAACGTGAAATGGCGGCTGACAACAAGATGCTTGGCCAGTTCGATCTGGTTGGTATCCCGCCGGCACCGCGCGGTGTTCCGCAGATTGAAGTGACTTTTGACATCGACGCCAACGGTATCGTCAACGTGTCTGCCAAAGACAAGGCGACCAACAAGGAACAGCAGATCCGTATCCAGGCATCTGGTGGTCTTTCCGATGACGAGATCGAAAACATGGTCAAGGATGCGGAAAGCAATGCCGAAGCTGATAAAAAGCGTAAGGCCCTTGTCGAAGCCCGCAACCAGGCAGAAGCCATCATCCACGCCACCGAAAAGAACCTTTCGGAGCATGGTGACAAGGTTGACGACGCGACCAAGTCGGAAATCGAAAACGCCCTGTCGGCTTTGAAAGAAGCCAAGGACGGTGAAGATGCCGAAGCCATCACCACCAAGCTGAACGAACTGCAGCAGGCCTCGATGAAACTTGGCGAAGCCATGTATCAGGCCCAGCAGGAAGAAGCTGGCGCTGGTGACGCGGCGGACGCTGATGCCTCTGCACAGGCCGACGACGGTGTTGTTGACGCCGACTTCGAAGAAGTCGATGACAACAAAAAAGACAAGTAAGGCGACCGCAGAGGTCGTCTTGAACGACGCCCTGTAAAGAAAAATCGGGCCGTTCCGGACGCAAGAATTTGCTGGAACGGCCCGACCGTATTTCGGAGTTACAGATGGCGAAAGAAGATTATTACGAGCTGTTGGGTGTCAGTAAAGATGCCAGTGCAGCCGAGCTGAAAAGCGCCTATCGCAAGCAAGCGATGAAATACCACCCGGACAAAAATCCGGGCGATACCGAAGCTGAAGTCAAATTCAAACAGGTCAGCGAAGCTTACGAGGTCCTGAAGGATCAGGAAAAGCGCGCGGCCTATGACCGTTTTGGCCATGCTGCCTTTGAACAGGGCGGCCCCGGTGGTGGCGGCTTTGGTGGTGGCTTCGGCGGTGGATTTGGCGGCGGTGGTTTTGCCGACGTCTTTGACGAGATCTTTGGCGCCATGGGCGGCGGACGCCGCGGTGGCGGTGGATCGTCCCGTGGGGCGGATCTGCGCTACAACATGGCGATCACGCTTGAAGAAGCGTTCGAAGGCAAAAAGGCCGAAATTACCATTCCGGGGTCCGTATCGTGCGACAGCTGTGATGGCACCGGTGCCGAAGCCGGTTCGCAGCCGGTCAATTGCCCGACCTGTAATGGTCACGGCAAGGTCCGCGCGCAGCAGGGCTTCTTTACCATTGAACGCACCTGCCCGAGCTGCCATGGCAAAGGCAAGATCATCAAGAACCCGTGCAAATCCTGCCACGGTGTTGGTCGCGTCGAAAAGGAAAAGACCCTTCAGGTCACCATTCCGGCCGGTGTCGAAGATGGCACGCGCATTCGCCTGGCGGGCGAGGGCGAGGCAGGCACCAATGGTGCGCCTCCCGGGGATTTGTATATCTTCCTCGATATCGGGCATCACCGCTTCTTCCAGCGCGAAGGGGCCAACCTGTATTGCCGGATTCCGATCCCGATGGGCAAAGCCGCCCTTGGTGGCACCATCGAGGTGCCGACCATCGAAGGCACGCGCACCCGGATCAATATCCCGGCCGGTACCCAGTCCGGTCAGCAGCTTCGTCTGCGCGGCAAGGGGATGAGCATCCTGCGCTCGCAGGCGCGCGGTGACATGTTTGTCGAAGTCAGCGTCGAAACTCCGGTTAATCTGACAGACCGTCAGAAAGAACTGCTTGAGGAATTCGACGAGATTTCGCGCGAACAGGGGTCCAGCCCGGAAAGCGAAGGGTTCTTTTCCAAGATGAAGGAAATCTGGAAAGACCTGACCGACTGATCGGCTTGCGCTTAAAAGATCAATATCTCAAACCCCCGGCCGCTTTGCCGGGGGTTTTGTTTTGCGCTGTCGGAGCCGTGTGTTAAAGCAATTACGAGTTTGAATTTGCTTGCCCGGAGGAGACCGGAAATGAAGATCGGGATTGTTGGATGTGCTGGCCGTATGGGGCGGATGTTGGTCAATGAAACGGCCAAGACCAAGGGCTGTGAAGTTGGTGGTGGCACCGATCTGCCCGGAAGCCCGTTCATCGGCAAGGACATAACCCTGATCGCCGGTCTTGAAGAAAGTGGCGTTGTGGTTGGCGATGATCCCAAGGCACTGTTTGAAGCGGTTGATGCGGTGATCGATTTCACCGCACCGGCAGCGACGATGAAACACGCGAAACTGGCCGCCGAAACCGGCACCATCCTTGTTATCGGCACCACAGGGCTTTCCAACGATCAGAAGGACGAGTTGAAGGTCGCTGCCAAAAAGGCCCCGATCATCTTTGCGCCCAATATGAGTGTCGGTGTGAACCTTGCCTTCGCACTGGTCGAGAAGGTGGCGAGCGTCCTTGACAAGGATGTGGCCGACATCGAAATCGTTGAGATGCACCACAAACACAAGGTCGATGCCCCGTCAGGTACCGCGCTTGGCCTTGGTGAAGCCGCCGCCAAGGGGCGTGGGGTTAATCTGGATGATGTTGCGGTCCGATCGCGTGATGGCCACACAGGTGCGCGTGAAGACGGCACCATCGGCTTTGCAACGCTTCGCGGTGGTGACGTGGTTGGCGATCACACGGTTGTTTTTGCCTGCGAGGGCGAGCGGATCGAGATCACCCACAAGGCATCCTCACGAGAAGTCTTTGCCAAGGGCGCGGTTCGCGCCGCCAAATGGGCCGAAGGCAAGGCGCCGGGGCTTTATTCCATGCGTGAAGTTTTGGGGCTTTAATCTAGTTCTGCGGACTAGCGAGCCTCAGATAGCCGCGATAAACTGCAAGCACGATATCAGCATCAAGTTCTGGGTTGTTGTATTTCCCATCTTTGATTGCCTGATTTGCTTCACGGACGCTCATGCCATCTCGTAGGCACTCCGACCAAATTTGGAAACGGTACCCGGACTGTTTGGTTAAAGCTCGGCTTATGGGAAGCTCTGTGCGTTGAAGCACCAAATCTTCCCGAAGCCTGTAGTGACGGCAAAATTCTCTTGATACCTCGCCCTTGGCGGACTTTGAAAGTTCGGCAAAAGCGATGTAGTCGACCTCTTGAAGACTATTTGAGCGAAGATCCATATTCATAAGTGCTCTCCTCGACTGTCATCAAGGCATAGCGAAGATTGTAAATGATGCTCAGGCACTAGCCGAGAAGTTTTGAGCAAATATCTCGGTTAGCACTTGGCTTCAGTTAATGCGCGTCGGCCCAGCTATCCCCGATGCCGGCATCGGCAATCAGCGGTACGGACAGGTGGGCGGCGTTTTCCATGACTTCGCGGATGGTTTTGATCGCCTTTTCGGCTTCGTCTTCCGGGGCCTCAAAGATCAATTCATCGTGGACCTGAAGCAGCATGCGGGTTTTGAGTCCCGCATCAACCAAGGCACCTGGCACCGCAATCATCGCGCGTTTGATGATGTCGGCTGCACCGCCCTGAATGGGCGCGTTGATCGCGGCACGTTCGCCAAAGCTTCGGCGCATGCCGTTTTTGTCGTTGATGCCGTTGATATGGATATGGCGGCCAAACAGGGTGCGGACAAAGCCGTGCTTTTTGGCGAATTCCTTGGCCTCGTCCATGTAATCGCGGATGCCTGGATAAATCTCGAAATAGGCTTCGATGAATTCCTTGGCTTCCTTCTGGGCGATGCCAAGCTGGTTGGCGAGACCAAAGGCCGAGATGCCATAAATGATGCCGAAGTTGATCGCCTTGGCCTTGCGACGGACCATCGGGTCCATGCCCTCGATCGGGACGCCAAACACCTTCGATGCGGTTGCGGCGTGGATGTCCTCGCCGTTTTTAAACGCCTCGCGCAGGGCATCGATCTCGGCCACGTGGGCCAAAAGGCGCAGTTCGATCTGCGAATAGTCGGCAGAAATCAGTTTGTGACCGGGCTCGGCGATAAAGGCTGTACGGATTTTCCGGCCTTCCTCACTTCGGATCGGGATGTTTTGCAGGTTCGGGTCATTCGATGACAAACGCCCGGTATTGACGTTGGTTTGTCCGTAACTGGTGTGCACGCGGCCCGTATTGGGGTTGATATGGTGGGCCAGCGCGTCGGTATAGGTGCTTTTAAGCTTGGAAAGCTGACGCCATTCCAGAAGCTTGGCCGGAAGGTCGTGACCTTGGGCGGCCAACGCTTCAAGCACGTCTGCCCCGGTCTGCCAGGCGCCGGTTTTGGTCTTTTTACCGCCGGGCAGGCTCATCTTATCAAACAGGATTTCACCCAGCTGCTTGGGGCTGCCAAGGTTGAACGGCTCGCCCGCCATTTCGTGAATGGTTTCTTCAAGGGCGGCCATGCGTTTGGCGAAGTCTTCGGACAGGTTTTTAAGGATCTCGGCATCGACCTTGACCCCAAGGCCTTCCATTTCGGCCAGAACTGCCACCAGCGGACGATCAAGCGTCTCATAGACGCTGGCCATATGTTCCTGCGCGATGCGGGGTTTGAGCAACCGATGCAGGCGCAGCGTGATATCGGCGTCCTCGGCCGCGTAATCAAGCGCCTTGTCGAGCGGGACCTGATCGAAGGTGATCTGGGTCTTGCCAATGCCACAAACATCCTTGAAGGAAATCGGTTTGTAATCCAGATGCAGCTCGGCCAATTCATCCATGCCGTGCCCGTGGCTGGTGCCATCAAGCACATAGGACAGCACCATGGTGTCATCCATCGGGGCAACCTTGATGCCATGGCGGGCCAGAACGATCATATCGTATTTCAGGTTCTGACCGACCTTAAGAACACCGGGGTCTTCCAACAGCGGTTTGAGCAGCTCAATCGCGCGTTCGAGCTTGATTTGCTTTGGCGCGTCCTTGCTGTTGCTTGGGCTGTCGGCGGGATTGTCGCCAAAATCAAAGCCGCCCTGTGCTTCGCCACTGACATGACCAAGCGGGATGTAGCAGCCATTGCCGGGCTCGGTCGAAAGTGAAACGCCGACCAGTTTGGCCTGATGGGCATCAAGCGATGTGGTTTCGGTATCGACCGCGACGGTGCCAAGATATTCGGCCTCGGAAATCCAGTGCTTTAGGCGGTCTTCATCCTGCACCAGTTCATATTCGGCCTTTTCGACTTTGATATCATTGACACCAACACCGGCCGCTGTCGGGCTTTCAAATTCAACATCGCCGCCGAATTTCGACTTTACTTTAGAAAGCAATGATTTAAAGCCGTGACTTGCGATGAAGCTTAAAAGAACTTCCGGATCGGGTTCACGTAATTCGAAATCACCCAGTGGTTCGACCACCGGCACATCGGTTTTCAGCGTCACCAGATCGCGCGAAATACGGGCAAGCTGGGCATTTTCAATCAGCTTTTCACGGCGCTTGGGCTGTTTGATTTCGCCAGCGCGCTCCAGTAGAGAATCAAGATCGCCATATTCATCAATAAGTTGAGCGGCGGTTTTAATACCAATACCAGGCACACCCGGGACATTATCGACGGAATCGCCTGCAAGTGCCTGAATATCAATGACCTTGTCCGGGGAAACACCGAATTTTTCCAGAACTTCGGCAGCACCGATGGTGCGATTCTTCATCGCATCAAACATTTGCACCCGATCGGTGACCAACTGCATGAGGTCCTTGTCCGAAGACACGATAATCACGTCAGAACCTTCTGCCTCGGCCTGGCGGGCATAGGTCGCGATCAGATCGTCGGCCTCAAAACCTTCAAGCTCGATCGATGGCAGATTAAATGCACGGGTCGCATCACGGATCAGGCCAAACTGCGGTACCAGTTCTTCGGGGGGCGGTGGACGATGGGCCTTGTAGTCGGGATAGAAGTCGTTGCGGAACGACTTGCCTTTGGTGTCAAAGATCACCGCCATATGGTCTGGTTTGGTATCTTCGCGCAGCTTCATCAGCATGGTGCAGAAACCATAAACCGCATTCACCGGCGTGCCATCGGGGCTCGTCATCGGTGGCAGGGCGTGGAAGGCGCGGAAAATAAAGCCGGAACCGTCAACCAGAACGACGCGACGCGGGGATTTGTCGGCGGACGAACCGGTGCTGGACGGGGCGGAATCTGTCATGCGTCTCGTGCTCTTATACTCGTTAAAAGATTGGCCGGAAGAATGCCCGATCCCGGCCTGTAAGTCGAGTGCCGCCTGCCTTAAAGAGGCAAAAACACCCAAGGCTGCTGACAGTTTTGCGCTTGCGAATGCCAAGGGTAAGCTTGCGTGGCTCAGATATCATTTCGAAATCATAACAATATCACTAAAACCCTCATTTTCCGGGTTTTTTGGCATCATTCTTCTTTGTGCTTATCAGCTTGCCCCGGGATTGCTATGGTAGCGGATTACTTCATCCCAAGGGACATGGGAGAGCGGGTTCGTGGCCCGGAAAACGAGCAAGCCGGAATTTTTGCCAAAAGGCATCGGCGTCGAAACTGCAGGTCCGGCGCGTGAGCTTTCAGATGACATGAAGCTCGCCACCCGGAAAGGCAAAAAGCAGAAAGACCGTCGCAACGCGAACGGTGGTGGATGGCGCAGCTTTTTTAGCGTCACTGCATGGCTGCGCTTTATCCTGACCTTTGGTACTTTTGGCCTGATCGTTCATGGCCTGTTCGTTGTTTTTGGCATTTATGAACGCAATCAACGCCTCGCCAACTTTGATCACTTCGTCTTGTTGATCAAACTCGTGGTGTTTGTCGCGCTGATGTACCTGTTCTACGCGATGCTGATGCATTACGGCCCGATCCGCCACAAGGTGCGTGGCATCTTCTTTCTGGCCTTGGCACCCGTGGCCGCCCTTTGCATCTTCATGATCTATGGTGGCGGACAGATTTTTGGCAGTTTCCTACCGGTGTTGCAGTTCCTGACCCTGACCGTCGGGGTGGGTGGATTTTTGCTCTATATTCTGGGCTATACCTGGATTACCGGGCGCAAGGTCAAACGCGAAGCGGCCAAACACGGTGATCCGGCCCAAGTTGTAAATGATGGCGATGCTGCGGGTGACAGAACTTTGCCACCGCTGGTCCAGGGCGATCGTCGTCGCCAGAATACGGCGGGCAATCTGCGTCTGCGCCGTACAGATGGCGGTGATGGTCCGGCACGGGGCTCAGCGCGGCGCAAGATCGAACTGCCTGACGTATAATTGCCGCATTAAAGCTTCGTTCAGGAGCTGTGTTTTTCCAGAACCAGACCCGCAAGATAGAGGGATCCCAGAATAAGCACCCGTTTCGGGGTGCGGCAGGCATCAAGAAGCGGGGTAATGGCCGCTTCGAAGCCGTCACAGGAAAATGCCGGGGAAATGCCACAGGCAATTGCCGCGTCGCGCAGGGTTTCTGGCAGATGTGCCTGATGTTCGCCAGGGATCGGTACACCAGCCAAGGCGGTGATATGCGTTGCCAAAGGTTTCAGGAAGGCTTCCGCATCGCGGTTATCAAGCATGCCCATGATGACAACGGTGTCGCCAGCGGGTTGGCGCGACAGCCAGTCGGCAATCGCCTCGGCCGCGGCAATGTTGTGGCCACCATCCAAAATCAGATCGCAGCCATCGGGCAAGGCGTCACACAGCGGGCCTTTGGTAAGTTTCTGAAGCCGTGCGGGCCAGCTTGCGGTTTCAAGACCACGGGCAAGGATATTGATGTCCTTTCCGTCAAAGCCGGGAATGCCGGCCTTGCGCACCGAGGCAATCGCAGTGGCAGCATTGGTGTATTGATGGCGTCCCGGCAGGGCCGGGTGCGGGAGATCGATCTGCTCGGTCCCGATGCGGATCGTAAAGTCGTCTTCGCGTTCCTCAGTCACCTCGAAATCATTGAAGATCGGGGCCGAAATGCGGTTGGCGTGACAGGCCAGCGTATTAAACGCCTCAAGGCTTTGTAGTGCGGTAATGCATGGAACGCCGGTTTTCATGATCCCGGCCTTCTCGAACGCGATTTTGGCAATCGTGTCACCAAGGAAGCCCTGATGATCTAGCGAGATTGGCGTGATCACGGTCGCGGCAGGTTTATCGATGACGTTGGATGCATCAACACGTCCACCCAGCCCGGTTTCAAGCAACAGGACATCGGCCGGAACCCGCGAAAACGCCAGGAACGCCGCGGCCTGGGTAATTTCAAAGAAGGTAATCGAGTCCCCGGCATTAACCGCCTCAACTTCTTCGAGAAGATCACACAGGGCTTCTTCTGAAATCATCTGGCCGGCGAGGGTGATGCGTTCATGAAAACGCACCAGATGCGGGGATGTGGAGCAATGCACCCGAAGTCCCGCCGCCTCATAGATCGCGCGCAGATAGGCAAGGGTCGATCCCTTGCCATTGGTGCCGGCGATATGAATGACGGGGGGGAGTGAAAGGTGCGGATTGCCCAGCTTTTCAAGCAGCCGGGTAATCCGCCCTAACGAAAGGTCGATGACTTTCGGGTGCAGCTTGCCAAGGCGAGCAAGGATTGCGTCGCTGCCCGCCAAGTTATTTATCCGCACTCGGAGTTTTGGATTTGGTCGATTTGGCCTTGGCGTCCTTGATCGGCACCACAGCCGCACCCGGTTTGGTGCGACGGATCATATCGATCAGGCGGCCAAAGGTCGCATTCAGTTCCGAACGCGGCACGACCATATCCACCATGCCGTGTTCCAGAAGGTATTCAGCCGTCTGGAAGTCATCTGGCAGTTTTTCGCGGATGGTGCTTTCGATCACGCGGCGCCCAGCAAAGCCGATCTGTGCGCCCGGTTCTGCGATCTGGATATCACCCAGCATGGCAAAGGATGCCGAAACACCGCCGGTGGTCGGATCGGTCAGGAGCACGAAATAGGGGAGGCCCTTTTCCTTGACCTTTTCGATCGCAGCCGTGGTGCGTGCCATCTGCATCAGGCTGAGAATGCCTTCCTGCATGCGCGCGCCACCCGATGCCGGAACGACGATCAGGGCGGCATCCTGCACACAGGCAAGTTCAGCTGCTGCAACGATGCCTTCGCCAACGGCGATGCCCATCGATCCACCCATGAAGGAGAAATCGAAAACGGCAATCACGGTCGGATGACCACCGACTTCGCCATGGGCCACAGCCAGCGCATCTTTGAAGGTTGCTTTGGCCTGGGCCGCCTTGAGGCGGTCGGTATATTTCTTCTGATCGCGGAATTTCAGCGGATCGACCGGAACATTCGGCAGTTCAATGGTCTGGTACTTGCCATCATCAAACAGGGTTTCGAGACGTTCCTTGGCGGAAATGCGCATGTGATGACCGCAATGCTGGCAAACATGATTGTTCTTTGCCAGATCGCGATGGAAGATCATCTGTTCGCAGGATTTGCATTTGTGCCAGAGGTTTTCGGGCACATCAGTGCGGCGAACAAGTTTCTGAATCTTTGGACGGACGAATTCAGTCAGCCACGACATATCGGATACTGATCCTTGGTTCTGTCTATATCGGTTCTTTCAAACGCAGCGCCATCTATTTGCGCGCGTTTCGGACCCCGTTCGCAAGTTCACTTACAAGGCCGGTAACCATAGAGGCGGTCTTATCGGTGGCCTTGCCGTTTTCGTCAAGACTTTCGGCAACTTTTGATACGATTGCCGATCCGACGACAGCGGCATCGGCCTGTTTTGCCACGTCGGCTGCCTGGGCTGCGGTCTTGATGCCAAACCCGACCGCAATCGGCAGATCGGTATGGCGACGCAGGCGTCCCATTGCTTCGACGATCTGCTCGTTGCTGGCAGATCCGGCACCGGTCACACCGGCAACCGAGACATAGTAAACAAAGCCCGAGGTATTCTGAACAAGTTTCGGAAGACGCTTGTCATCAGAGGTCGGCGTGGTCAGGCGAATGAAGGACAGGCCCTTTTCCACGGTCGGAATGCAAAGCTCTGCATCTTCTTCGGGCGGCAGATCAACAACGATCAGGCCATCAACCCCGGCATTGCGCGCATCTTCAAGGAATTCGGCGACGCCATAGATATAGATCGGGTTGTAATAGCCCATCAGGATGATCGGCGTATCATGATCCTGATCGCGGAAACCGCGCACAATCGACAGCGTCTTGCGCATATGCATGCCAGCGGCAAGCGCGCGCAGCGATGCTTCCTGAATGGCGGGGCCATCGGCCATCGGATCGGTAAACGGCATGCCCAGTTCGATGATGTCGGCACCGGCTTCTGGCAGCTGTTTGAGGATTTCAAACGAGGTTTCCGGGTCGGGATCGCCTGCGGTGATAAAGGTTACCAGACCGGCACGGCCTTCTTCCTTGAGCTTGGCAAAACGTTTGGCGATGCGGTCCTGGCCGCCGATGATAGCGTCGCTCACAATTCTACTCCCAGTGCTTCGGCCACGGTAAAGATGTCCTTGTCACCCCGGCCACTCAGACACATGAGGATGATCTTGTCCTTGCCCATTTTCGGGGCCTCTTTCATGATCTGCGCGATCGCATGGCTGCATTCCAGTGCGGGAATGATGCCTTCGAGTTCCGAACAGAGTTTGAAGGCCGCAAGGGCTTCCTTGTCGGTGATCGGTTCATAACGCGCGCGACCGATATCCTTAAGCCAGCTGTGCTCTGGCCCGATGCCGGGATAATCCAGACCGGCCGAAATCGAATCGGCTTCCTTGATCTGGCCGTCATCATCCATCAGCAGATAGGTACGGTTGCCGTGCAGAACGCCCGGCTTGCCCGCCGAAAGGCTTGCGGCATGTTTGCCGGTATGAACGCCGTGACCGGCGGCTTCGACACCGACAACTTCGACACCCTTGTCATCAAGGAACGGGTGGAACAGGCCAATGGCGTTGGACCCGCCGCCAACCGATGCGATCACCTGATCGGGGAGGCGATTTTCGGCTTCCATGATCTGTCGGCGGGCTTCATTGCCGATGACCGACTGGAAATCACGGACCATTTCCGGATAGGGGTGCGGGCCAGCCGCGGTACCGATGATGTAGAAGGTATCTTCGACGTTGGTGACCCAGTCACGCAGGGCTTCGTTCATCGCATCTTTCAGCGAGTTCGAACCGGAAACGACCGGTTTGACCTCTGCACCGAGAAGGCGCATGCGGAACACATTTGGCGACTGACGTTCGATATCCTTGGAACCCATATAGACCGTGCAGGGCAGGCCAAAGCGTGCACAAACGGTCGCGGTCGCAACGCCATGCTGACCAGCGCCGGTTTCGGCGATGATACGGGTTTTGCCCATGCGCTTGGCCAACAGGATCTGACCGATGCAGTTATTGATCTTGTGCGCGCCGGTATGGTTAAGGTCCTCGCGCTTGAAATAGATCTTTGCACCGCCGAGTTCCTCGGTCAGGCGTTCGGCGAAATAGAGCGGGTTTTCACGGCCAACATAGTGACGGAGATAGTAATCCATCTCTTTTTTAAACGCAGGGTCTGCCTTGGCGTCCTTGTAGGCCTGTTCCAGCTCAAGGATCAGCGGCATCAGGGTTTCGGCGACAAAGCGTCCGCCGAAATTGCCGAAATGCCCGTCCGGATCGGGCAGAGCGCGGAAGCTGTTAGGTGCAGAAGACGTCATGGAAGTTCCCCGTGGATTGGCCGTGATGGCGTTCACGACAGCATAGGCAGGTGACAATATATGGTCTGCCAGACCATCTGTGCGCAAGCACCGGCAGGGTCTGGCCCCATACTGTACCTAAAAAGGTGCGTATTGGATTAGTGGGCTGCGTGCTCGGCCAAGGATTTGTCGAAGATATATTTTTTCGAGCAATACGGGCAGACCACCTCGCCTTTTTCCTCAAGATTAAGGTAAACGGTCGGGTGCCCAAGGTGACCTTTTCCGCCGTCGCAGGCAACATTTAGCGTGCCGACTTTGATTTCTTCGGTGATCTTCATATATCCAGTTCCAAGTTTGCCTTTTTCAGGCTTGTATGACCATCGGGATTGGCCGCGCACTGTGGACAGCATTGACCCCGGTTTCCCGGGAATGATACCGATTGGGCATATTCAATCAATACTTCCGCGTGCTCATGGCGCCTCATGGTCTTAGCGCAAACAAGCGACGCGGAAAAGAGTGGAGATCACGGACATATGACTGCAATGCCCGACTATGCCATCGAAGTCGAGGGGCTGACAAAGGTCTATAAGGGATCAAACGGCGAAAAACTCGCCCTTGATAACGTTTCGCTCAAGATTCCGCGCGGCTCGTTTTTTGCCCTGCTGGGCCCGAACGGCGCCGGAAAGTCTACATTTATCAACATCTTGGCCGGTCTTGTTACCAAGACCAGCGGTACGGCAAAAATCTGGGGCAACGATATCGAAGCCCAGATGCGGGCCGCACGCTGCTCCATCGGGATCGTGCCCCAGGAACTCAATCTGGATGCATTTTTCACCCCGCGTCAGGTGATGGAATTGCAGGCGGGCCTCTATGGCGTGCCGAAATCCGAACGCCGCACGGACGAGATTCTTGCCGCCATCGGACTCGCCGACAAGGCAGACTCGTATGCAAGGTCGCTTTCGGGCGGGATGCGTCGCCGTCTTCTGGTCGGCAAGGCGATGGTCCATACGCCGCCCGTTCTGGTTCTTGATGAACCGACCGCCGGTGTGGATATCGAACTGCGTCAGCAGCTTTGGGCTTACGTCAAGGAGTTGAACAAAGCGGGCGTCACGATTGTTCTGACCACGCATTACCTTGAAGAAGCCGAAGAACTTTGTGACGAGATCGCGATCATCAATCAGGGCAATGTCATTGCCCATGAAGACAAGCGCAGCTTGCTGCGCCGGATTGATCACAAGACGCTGGTTCTGACCGTGAACAACGAACTGAACGCAGTACCCGATGCCCTGTCGCCCTGGGGGGCAGAGCTTAAATCGGAAAACCAGATCGCGCTTCATTACCGCCCAAGCAACACCCAGATGGCGGAAATCCTTGAGGCGATCCATGGCTGTGGTCTTGCGATCAAGGATCTGTCGACCGAGGAAGGCGATCTTGAAGACATCTTCTTGATGCTGACCCGCGATAATAACAAGCAACGCGCAGGTGCCGGCAAGGCTGCCTAATTCGTTGCGTTTTCGTAATCATGTACAAAACCCCGCAAGTTTTCTTGCGGGGTTTTGTGTTATTGCGTTTTGATCCGCTCGATCACTTGAATCTGCTGGTAGCCATTTTCATCGCAGCTTCAATCGAGTCCCAAGCGTTATCCATGCCAGCTTTCAGGTCCTGCCAGGCGGTATCGCTTGATTTTTGCAATTCTCTAAGCTTCTGCTCGGCCTCGTCTTGCATGGCGCGGAGCTCTTTGACTTGTTTCTGATACTGTATTTGTGCATCGGCTTCTGCCAACTCAGCCTGCGCCTTAAGCTTGTCAATCTGGGCACTCCACTCATTGAGTTGGGCTTCCAGTTTTTTCTCGTAAGCTTCTTTCATGCTCATGGTCGTATCCTTTCGTTGGAAAACGTGTGGAACGATCGATATGGCAACAAGGCAAAATACCCAATGTCTGCGTCTGTCATTGGATTAAAAAACCCGCTGAACCTGCTGTAGTTCTACTAGATTGGGCCGATTGGTTAAACCTTAAACCAGAATTTCCTCAATAACCCGACTGCCCGCTTGGAATATGTAATGTGTGACAATACCTTGCGGGCGAACGCATTATAATCTTCATTGAGTGTCTCTGTTTCCTGCGTAGGGTTGGTCACCACTTTGTCACCGTGTTTATTGCGCCCCGTTGTCCGCCTTTGTGCGATGTTGTTGTTTGCCGGGATGGTAAGCGCCTGTGCGCCAACTGTTCGCCCGGCGGGGCTACCGATTGCCCAGACCGTGCTTGGGCCAGACGTTTTTGTTGCGGCCGATGGTACTGCGCTACCGTTGCAAAGCTGGGGCAATCTTGAAGATCCCGATGCAGTGATCCTTGGTCTGCACGGGATGGGTGATTATGCCAATGCCTTCATGGAACTGGGTGAACAGGTCGGCCCGAAGGGCATCGCGATCTATGCTTATGATCAGCGTGGCTTTGGCCGTACGGCTACACGTCCATTCTGGGCCGGCACGGGCAGTCTGGTCAATGATGCTAGTGACGCATTGACGCTGTTGCGCGCCCGCTATCCTGACACACCGATTTACCTTCTGGGGAATTCGATGGGCGGGGCGGTGGCGATCATCACCGCTGCCACGCGCGGGCATCTGATGGATGGCTTGGTTTTGGTGGCACCGGCAGTTTGGAACCGGAACATGATGCCGTGGTACCAGACCGCACCGCTTTCGATCCTGTCGTACAGCCTGCCATGGTTGCCGCTGACCGGGCGGGGACTTGATATCTGGCCGTCGGACAATATCGAAATGCTGCGTCGGCTGTCGCGTGACCCGCACATGATGTCTTCAGTCCGGGTCGATTTGCTTGCCGGTGTTGCCGATATCATGGATCTGGCGCGCGTTCGGGCCGGGGATATATCTGTGCCAACACTTTTGCTGTCGGGGATGCAAGATCAGGTGATCCCGCCCAAGGCAGTTGCGGCGCTTGATGATCAACTGTCCAGTCTTGGTTTGCCCGACTATCACCGCTGCCTTTATTCGGAGGGGTATCACATGTTGTTGCGGGATCTGAACGGGCCGGTGGTGATCGAGGATATCCGGCGCTGGGTCACGGATCGCACAGATCGGAAAAATTATTCCTGCACCAACAACTGATTGCTTTTTGACCCTCAATCAATGATCAGGTAGCCTTTTTTAAATAGTTGCAAGGCATTATGCAGGTTGTCGAACCGCTGTTTCGTTCCGATATGCCAAGCAGCAATTGATGATGCAACATCACTTAACCGGAGGATCAGGACCGGCATGCTAAGGACCATTCGGGCGAAGTTCCTGGGTGTCGCGGCCTTTTTTGTCGTGTGGCTCGTTGTGGCCACCGGGTTCTCCGTGATCCAGTCCCTTGGCATCAATGGTGATCTTGAGGCGGTGTCGCGCTACGTCACGCCGGTTAAGGACTCGCTTTCGGACGTGCGTGCGCGCCAGCTTGAACAGATTTCGCTGATTGATCGTTACATGCGGGTGGTCGAAAGTGACGGACCGCAGACATCGCTTCTAAATGGCATCGAGATCGAAATCGAAGCCAAACAAACCCAGATCGAACAGGCCTTCCGCAAATCCTTTACCTTTGCTGCCCTTGGTCGGGCGCAGGCATCCGGTCACTTTGACGAGGGTGTGCTGTTTGATCTTGATGTGCGCATGCGGGAATTTGCCGATGTATCGGCACAGTTTTCCTTGGGCGTTGAACGGTTGCTTGATCAGGTGCGGGCAGGAAATCTTGCCGATGCCCGGTCACAGGAAAACACCGTGCGCGGCCTGCATCGGATTATCGTGCTGAACCTGCGCAATGAAATCCGGCTTCTCGAAGACTACGCGGCCCAAACGGTTGAAAACGTTTCCAAGCGCGAAGATTTCCTGATTCAGGCCGAATTCATCATGATGCTGGCCGCCGTCATTATCGGCATTTCGCTGGCCTATTATATGGCGCATGCGGTGGTGGTTGCTGTGCGCAAAACCACGAGTGCATTGAATTCCATTCAGTCGGGCAAGCTTGATACCAAGCTTGAATTCAGCTCCAAGGGTGACTTTGGCCGGTTGGCAGATGCCTTTAACCGCATGACGCGCGAACTCCGCGTGCGGTTTCGGATGCGCGAACGGTTTGGCAAATATGTCGATCCGAAAGTCATCAATAATCTGATCAATCAGGAAACCGCGCTTGAGAACTCCGAAAAGCGCGTGATGACCGTTAGTGTCGTCAACCTGACCGGGTTTGACTGGCTGGCGGAACATACGCCGCCAGAAAAGCTTGTCGACTTCCTGAATGACTATCTGACAGCGATGACTGAACCGATTGCCAATCAAAGCGGGATTATCGACAACTTTGTTGGTGACCGGGTGATCGGCTTCTGGGGCCCTCCCTTCTGCGGCGAAGGGGCCCATGCCAAACATGCCTGTCAGGCGGCCCTTGAACAGGTTGCGCGCTTTAACGCGCTTAAGACCAAATATGCCGAACTGATTGGCGATCATGGTCTTGAAATCCGTGTTGGCATTGCGACCGGCGAGGTCGTTGTCGGGTCCATTGGTACGGACAAATCACGCGCCTATACCGTGGTTGGCGATTGCGTGAACTATGCCAACCGTCTGGAAAAGGCCAACCGGGTCTATGGCACGCAAATTCTGGCTTCGCACGAAACGGCCAGCATGGCGTCGGGTGAGGTCGAAATGCGCGACCTTGATCATGTGGTGCTGCTGGGTACTGAAAAGGTCGTCTTCCTTTACGAAGTTCTGGCGCAAGGCGGACAGCTTTCTGAAGAACGGCGTGAATGGCGCAGCAAGTACGAAACCGCCATGGCGCATTACCGCGATGGCAATTTCGATGCGGCCCGGCCGCTTTATGAAGAAGTCATCGCGTTTGATGACAGCGACTTTGCCGCACAGCTGATGATGAACCGCATGGAGCGCCTTGAGCGGCGCGAACAGGACCGCGAATGGGATGGCACCTGGGTGGTGCGTGACCCGTATGAACGCCGTGATGTCGAAAGCTGATTGCAGCCACAACCTGCCAAGGTTACCTTAACCGGTATCGGGGATGATTGAGCGGGTATCGGGGTTCGAAAACCCTTGCCCGTTCAGGCCAAAACCTGTATCACCCATCGCACTCGGGCCACATATTCCAGTCACGGTCCGACATATTGCGCACCCGTAGCTCAGCTGGATAGAGCGTTGCCCTCCGAAGGCAAAGGCCACAGGTTCGAATCCTGTCGGGTGCGCCAATTTTCTCCCAAAATTGCTTTGTCAGTTGGCATCCGCGGATAGTGCGCGTAAGGATGATTTTTACCATGCCGAAACCGGCAGGGGTGCGTTTTTGCATTTGTTGGGGCGAACCAATGACAAAGCTGTTTTTCCTTTTCACCATTCATCCGGTTTCGTTGGCGATCTGGACCTTTGTTGTGATGGCAATGGTGGTGATGACCGGCTGGGCACACCTTGCCACGCTGACCTTTGCGTTTGAGGCTGGCATATTCGATGCTGATGTGACGCTTGAAGAAGATGTCGCCGTCATTCTGGTTGCCTTTGGCGTGTTCCTTGAGATGCGCGAAATGTTGGCGAAACGAGCTTATGGCGAAGAGATTGCCGAGAAACAGCATGATCTCAACGAACTTTCAGAGCGTTATGGCGCCTACCTGCTCATCATCGGGCTGTTTATGGAAATCAATGACCAGTGCTTCGAGCCACTGCTTGAAAATACCGGGTTTGCCGCGATTGGCGTATCGACCATGGCTTTGTTTGACGTGATCGCGCTTGTTGTGGGCTTTGGTTATCTCGCCAAACTGTTCGCTCCGACCCGTTCTGTCGCCGCCTGATGCGATCACGTTACACTGACAGTGATGCCGTGATTTTGGGGCTGCGGAAATGTTGCCCGGCCTTTATGCTGCGGGTTCTGATTTCAAGAATGTGGAAAGTCAAAGATGCGCGGATACCTTCATGATGTCGCAGGCCATAACGTGTTGTTCGCAATGGCGGCACCGGCGGAATATGGCGACCACCTCAAGGAGCGGTTTACGCCCTTGATGATCGGGGTTGGGCCGGTGGAGGCTGCGATCAATCTGACCGCGGCATTGACCGAATTGAAGCTGTCGGATGATTTGCCCGATCTTGTCGTGACATTGGGATCAGCCGGATCGCGTACGCTGGAACAGGCCGAGGTTTATCAGGCCGTTTCGGTATCGTATCGGGATATGGATGCATCGGTTCTGGGCTTTGAGAAGGGCTGCACGCCGTTTGTTGATCTGCCTGCCGAGATCGAGATGGCGTTACGCATTCCCGGTATCCCCGAAGCGCGTTTGTCGACCGGGGCCAATGTGGTGTCGGGTGCGGCCTATGACGTGATTGATGCCGACATGGTCGATATGGAAAGCTTTGCCATCCTGCGTGCGTGCCACAAGTTTGGCGTGCCGCTGATTGGTTTGCGCGGCATTTCCGACGGCAAGGAAGAGCTTTCCAAGCTGTCGGACTGGACGGCCTATCTGCATGTGGTTGATGAGAAACTTGCCGTTGCGGTCGATGCGCTGAAAGCTGGCCTTGAAAGCGGCGAGATCAGCATTCCCAGACGCTGATCCCGCTTATTGCATTTTCGAAACAATTAAGTCGACTTAGGTGCCCGCACGGATCTGATCAAGGGTTTTGATCGGGGTAAGCGCTTGTGGGTCCACCTGGATTTCAAGGATGGCCGGTTTGCCGGAGGCAACTGCGCGGTCGAAGGCCGGGCCGAAATCCTCGGTCCTTGTGACGGTTTCACCGTATCCGCCAAAGGCCTTGGCGTAGGCGGCGAAATCCGGGTTATGCAGTTCGGTGCCAGACACACGGCCGGGATAGTTGCGTTCCTGATGCATGCGGATGGTGCCAAACATACCGTTATTGACCACCAGCGTGATGATATTCGCGCCATATTGCACGGCGGTGGCAAATTCCTGTCCGTGCATCAAAAAGCATCCGTCGCCGGCAAGACAGACGACCGGGCGATCCGGATGAGCGAGCTTGGCCGAGACCGAGGCCGGAAGCCCATACCCCATCGAGCCCGATGTCGGGGCCAGTTCGGTGCGGTATTCCCGGTAGCGGAAGAAACGATGCAAAAAGGCGGCGTAGTTGCCCGCCCCATTGGTGACAATCGCATTGTCGGGCAGTTTTTCACGCAGTTCCGCCACCACATGGGCCATTTTGACATCGCCCGGGGTTTCAACCGGGGTGGAAAAGGCGATGTAGTTGGCGTGTGCGGTTTCGATCATGTCATCGCGGGCCGATCCATCCACCGGCTCCATCATGGCGATGGCGCGCAGGAAAGATCGCTGGGACGCATTGATTGCAACATCGGGGCGATAAACCCGGCCCAACTCATCCGGGCCGCTGTAAACATGGACCAGTTTCTGTTTCGGGCAGGGGATATCAAGCAGGCTATAGCCGCTGCTGGTCATTTCCCCCATGCGCGATCCGACAAGGATCACAAGATCACTGTCCTTGATGAGCTCGGCCAGCTTCGGGTTGATGCCGATCCCGACATCACCAATGAAGTGGCTGTGCGTGTTGGGGATATAGTCCTGACAGCGGAAGCTTGTCGCAATCGGCACATTGTTACGAACTGCAAACGATTTAAGGTTTTCAGTCGCTTCGCGGGTCCAGCCACCCCCACCAACGATCATGACCGGCTTTGCGGATTTCGCAAGAGCGTCACGGAAGCGAGAGACATCTTCAGGCGCTGTTTTGGCCTCAACCGGGACGTAGGGTTTGGCATCGGCAACATCTGTGCTTGAAGACAGCATGTCTTCGGGAAGCGCCAGAACCACAGGGCCGGGGCGACCGGATGTCGCGATGTGATAGGCGTGGCTGATATATTCCGGAATGCGGTTGATGTCATCAATCTGCCCGACCCACTTTGCCAATGGGTCGAACATTTTGCGGTAATCGACTTCCTGAAACGCTTCGCGATCAACCATGTCACGCCCGATCTGCCCGACCAGCAGGATCATTGGTGTGCTGTCCTGATGGGCGACATGAACGCCGGCCGATGCGTTGGTGGCACCGGGACCACGGGTGACCATGCAGATGCCGGGTTTATTGGTCAGCTTGCCATAGGCCTCTGCCATGATGGCGGCCCCGCCTTCCTGACGGCAAATGATCGGATCGATGCCCGGATGATCGACAAGGCCATCAAGCACGGCGAGATAGCTTTCGCCCGGGACAAGAAAGACGCGTTCAGCCCCGTGCAGGGCCAGTTGATCGACCAGAATGCGTCCGCCATGGCGCGTTTCTGTTTTCCCGGACATGTTTCGTGAACTCCGTTGCGTGGGGCAAAATCGTTTTAGTTTTTATCTGTTTGCCATCTGGTGATGGCGTGAGCGCGATTTCATCATGGAAAACGGGCGCAGGTAAAGATGGTTGATCCAGAAAACAGCGGAAAATCCGACGATATGTGGAGCAGTTCTAAAACCCCAGCGTTCTGATCGAAAATGTATAGTGGATTGTGCTGGAAATCCGCTATTTTGCAGTGATTTAGAAGTACCTTTCGGCCACGCGCACGATGTCGCCGGGCATAACGATGGTGGCGAGCGTTGCCGGGATAATGACGCGCGATGCATCATGACCACGCAGGATTTCGATGTCATCCTCATCCCCGCGATAGGTCAGCCCGCCGCCGACTGCGATGGCATTGAGCACATTCATTCCCGGCACATAATCATAGGATCCGGGTTGATTGACCTCCCCCATGATGAAGAACGGGCGAAAGGCGATGATTTCGACCGCAATATCGGGGTGCCGCAAATAACCATCCAGATAGGCGTCATGGATTTTCTGGCGCGCCTGATCTGTGGTGAGGTTGCGCACGCTTACCGGCCCGATCAGCGCAAGGTTCAGCCTGCCCATGGCATCGACCTTGAATTCGCCTGACAGGTCCGGTTCACCAAACACCGTGACCCGCACCGTATCGCCACTATCCATGACATAGATGGTCTGGGCTTTTGCCGTCATCGTCATCACGATCAAGGCGAGCAGCGTGATCAGGACCGTGCGCAAGCCATTGAACAAGCGTGGCTTTGGTGTTGTCATTTACATCTCCAGCTTGAGGCGGATGTGGCTTTGCAGGCGTTCATAATCCTCACCCGCGCTATTTGAGTTTCGCTGGTCATAAGCGAGGCCACCCTCGATCCGGGCAAGGCGATTAAGCTCATAGCGAACGCCAACCCCGAACCGACTGGTGTTGTCACGCCGCGTGGTTTGTTGGAAGGTTTCTGCGCTGTAGTCAGCACTGAGTGAAACGGTCAGTCGACGTCGCAGTTCATGGGAAATACCTGCTCCTGCCTCAAAGGCCAGAATGCCACTGGCGCCGGTCTGGGTCGTTTCGCGCACAGTTCGGGCAGCATTGAACGTGATATTGGTCAGGCGGGTGACCGACCAGTCGAAATCGCCGCGCAAGGTATAATCCCCGATATCGCCAAAGGCCGGGTCGGCATAAGTCTGGTTCATCCAGCCCGCCGCCAGATCGGCCGTAATCAGATCGGTCAGATCAAGGCGAAGGCCGCCCAGCATCTGATAGCCCGCAGAATCGCGGATGCGTCCACCATCATCGGGGGTGCGGTCATATTGTCGCTGGTTAAACGTGACTTCGCCGTAAGCCTCACGCCCAAGATCAAGCGGCCACAGAATACGGAGCGTCTCGCGCAGTTCAAGGCGATCACGATCATCATTGCGGATGAGTGATCCGTTGCGCGCGGTGCTGTCGTCAAAATCAAGACGGCGAAGTGCAAACTGTGATTCGTAATGCAGACCGTTGGTAATATGGCGTCCGCCAATCTGGGCGCTGACATCACGATAAATCACGGGCTCTGTGGCACTGGTCGGGACATCATTGCTGCCGCGCCGGTCATGGGCGCGTTTAAGCTGAACCCCGCCTTCAACGGATGTCGCACCGAGATCAAGACTGCCGGCAGTACTGAGTTCAAGGTCCTGATAATCATCGCTTGATGAGCCGGCAAAAAAGCCAAGCTCGCCACCGGCTGCCAGATGTAGGCGAAAAATCCGCCAGTCGCCCTGCAGGGTCAGGCGCGGGGTCAAGGTTGTGATGACATCTGCGGTCGGATTGGCATCGCTTTGGAAGATGTTGCTGTCATATCGCGTGCCGAATTCAACCAACGGGGTTGCCAGAATTCGGCCGAGACGAATGCCACCAGCGTCATCGGGATTTTCCATTGCGGCGGCGGGGGCCACGACATTTGCAAAGAGCAGTGCGGTGGACATCACGAATTTACGCATTACACCAGCCGCCGGTCGCGACCAAGACAGGGTTTGAGCGCGCGTTGGGGCTGGCGTTGCGGCCGATATCGCGTAAGCGTCCTGAAGGGCAGGGCAACCGTGCGGATCAGAATGGCGCAATCAAACAGAGGGGTCTGGCGGCGGATATATTCAAGATCGCAGGCAATACGCGCCTGCAAGTGATCATCGCTGCAGACCGGGCCGCGCCAGCCCTGAATTTGCGCCCATCCGGTCATGCCCGGTTTTATCGCAAGCCGGGCGGTATAGTCGGGAATATGTTTGGCAAATCGATGGTGATCGGCAAGGCTGTGCGGGCGCGGCCCGACCAGTGACATGTCGCCGCGCAGCACATTGATGAATTGCGGCAATTCATCAAGTCCGGTGATACGCAAAATCGAACTGAGCGTTTCTGCAAATCGCAGGCCGCGTGGAGAAAGCGGGCGGCAGGTGCGATCGCGTATAGTTCGGAACTTGAAAATAACAAAGATCCGACCCTCAAAACCAACCCGCTTTTGCAAAAACAGAGGATTGTGAAAGCCAGATCCGAACAGCAAGACCGCGATGATCATCAGAACAGGGAAAAGCACCAGCAACCCGATCCCGGCAAACAGAATATCGCATGCCCGTTTGACAGATCGGTTATGGTCGAACATCGACCGATGACAGGCCCAGGACGGTTTTGACGACGGTTCTGATGTGTCGCTATCTCCAGTCAACTCCTGTGCCCCACCCCAGCATTCAAGACCCTGATGTTTCTTAACTCAGGGTAGATGTATTGGCGGCGTTTTCAAGTTTTTATGGTGTCGATCTTTGGTCGGATGACGTTGTTTAAGCACTAATTTACAGTGCGTTAGCGCAAGGACGGAATACTTGAAAGTACCGTTTTCATCAGTTGCGGCTGCCGGTTCACACCGGTTTTCGAGAAGATGGTCTTAAGATACGTCCGTGCTGAAGAATGCGAGATTCCGACCAG
Organism: Thalassospira sp. CH_XMU1458; assembly: GCF_037027205.1. Taxonomy (NCBI): domain Bacteria; kingdom Pseudomonadati; phylum Pseudomonadota; class Alphaproteobacteria; order Rhodospirillales; family Thalassospiraceae; genus Thalassospira; species Thalassospira sp. CH_XMU1458. Next base: position 478,327 of record NZ_JAYMDW010000001.1, read on the forward strand.
TTCTGCGGCCTGATCAAGGGCCAATCCCTCGGCCAGTTTTTGAGTCAGTTTGGCTTCGGATCGGGTCAGGCCAAACAGATCCATCAGGTCGTCAACCGCAGGCGGGCGCTGCTGGGCCGGATCAACCAGAATGATCATGAAGCTTTGTTTGCCATCGGCTTTTTTGGGGACCCGGCGAATAAGAAGCGACAGCTTTTCACCGTCACGTTCAAGCGAGAAGCTCTGATGGCTGCGGGGAACGGTTTTGCCCGGCGGCACAAGAAATTTCGTCAGTCCTTCCGGGCTTGGGTCAATGATCAGGCGTCCTTGCGGGCCGGACCGCACCAGTGAGGACCGCCTGAGAACCTCGGCACCCTGTGAATTGAGATGCAAGATGGTCAGGGTCTCGTCAACCGCAATCACGCCCAGCTCAAACAGGTCGAGAAACTCGGTCGGCAGGGTATCTTCGCTTTGGCCGAGACGGCTTTTGATCTCGGTTTCGATGTCATCAAGCATCGTCTCAAGCATGGTTGGTTTGGGATAGAAGCGAAAGACGCCGATTTCATTGACCGCCATCAGTGCTGATTGCAGATCGGCATAACCCGTCAGCATCACAATGATCAATTCCTTGCGGGCCTTGCGCAGTTCGGCGGCAAGTTCAAGGCCGGTCATGCCCGGCATGTGGATATCAAGGATGACTGCCGAAACATCCGGATCAGCGATGATGGCGTCACGCGCGGCAATCGGGTCATTGACAAAGACCCCCTCCCAGTCCGGGCGCAGGCGGGCAAAATTGCGGCGATGAGACGACAGAAGATTTTCGTCATCATCGACAAAGGCAATCCGGACCGTCTTTTTGGCCGTCATCAAAAGCGCCCTCCACAAATGGGGATATTGGAGAAAGGTAGTCTGACACTAATCTGCGAACGTTCAAAGCTCCGCTATTTGTATAGCACGCATTTAGGCGGGGCTGTCTTGAGAAGATTACCGCGGTGATCGCGTTCCGGAGATGTCCATTTATGGATCAGGTTGATAAACAACGGCCCGTCATTCTGATGGTCGATGATGATGAAAAGTTGCTGGCTGCGGTACGTCGTACCCTGTCGGGCTGCTTTGAATTCGTCACCCATACAGACGGGCAGGCTGCACTGGATTGGCTGGCGCAAAACCGCGACCGGACCGACCTGATCATTGCCGATCTGGTGATGCCGAATATTGACGGCATTTCCTTTCTCAAACAGTCAGCGCGCATGGCGCCCGGTATCAACCGGATGTTGTTGTCTGGTAACGTCTCCAGCCTGTCGCTGCGTGAGGCGATCAATCAGGCCATGGTGACACGCGTTCTGGCCAAGCCGGTATCGGTCGCGGTCCTTAAGGAAGCGATTGACCGTATTCTCAATACCGGCGTGGTGGTTAAAAAGGTTTCTTCGGGCCCAACGGCCCTGATGGTCAATAGCGCCATTGACCGGGCAGACTTCCACACCGTCCTGCAGCCGCGTTTTCGTGCAAGCGACCTTGGCCTGTGCGGGGCAGAGGTCCTGTGTCGCATGCCATCTCTTGAAAAGGAATTTGGTATCGACGAGATCATCGAAGCCTCTCAGGACAATCCGGTGATCAACCGCCTTGGCAGTCAGTTGATGGCTATCATGATTGATCAGGCGCCGCGCTATCGTGCGCTTATGGGTGATCAGGCCAACCTTGCGGTCAATCTGTCGCTGTTCTCTCTGAAGACACCGCAATTCTTTGAGCTGCTCATTCGCTTCTATGAAAAGATGCGGATGCGCGGGGTGACCGTGTCCTACGAAATTCCCGAACGCCAATTGCTGTCCAACGATCTTGAGATGCTGGCCAATGCCACGCGTTTGCGCGAACGCGGTATAGCGCTTCTGATTGATGATTTCGGATCGGGGAACAATTCGCTTGATCTGCTGCGTCAGGAAGTCTTTGCCGGCATCAAGCTTGATCGCGATCTGGTGCGTGGCACCATGACCGATTTTCTCGATGATGCCTTTGTTGAATGGATTGCACAGGTCTGCTCGAAAATGGGTCTTTCGATTTCCGCCAAGGGTATCGAAAACCCGGGTGTCGTCGAAAGGCTGCGGGTTTACGGGATTACAGAACTGCAAGGTTTCCACCTTGGTGTACCGGTGTCACTCGAAGAGTGGGAAGAAACCGCAATCATACCCCTTCAGGCATCTGGCTGATTGAAATCGCGTCAAAATTCCCGGTACAGGCATTGAAAAACAATTGCTGGCAACCACTGTGTATAATCGTGTGATGGAGCATGAAAAAAATGATGAAAAGCGCCTTTAAACTGGTTGCGATGGTGATCGCACTGATTGGATTTCATGTCGCCCCGTCTTTGGCGGGTGGCACATTGTCCATGACCAGGATTGATGGTGAAACTGTCCATGTTTCGCTTGAGGAACTGATGAAGCTGCAGGCCACCGAAATCAGTACGTCGACCCAGTGGACTGACGGGGTACAGAAGTTCCGTGGTGTTGCCTTTGATACGTTGTTTGACACCTATGGTTTGACAGCGGAAACCGTGCGTGTTTCAGCACTCAACGACTATAACGTGATGGTGCCTGCGGATGTTCTGCGCAACGATGGTGCCATTCTGGCCTATCACCTCAACGATGCCGAAATGTCGGTGCGTGAAAAGGGGCCGTTCTGGGTCATCTTCCCTTATGACGCCGACGCGCGGTTTCAGACTGATACCTATTGGGCTTATTCCGTCTGGCAGGTAAAGTCTGTTGATGCAGCAAATTAAGTCGTTCCTGTTCAAGCAGTCAGGCAGGGCCATGTTTATCGCATTGGTCCTGTTTGTCGTGCTTTACGGATTTCTGTCGGCAGCGATTGTCCACCAGCTTGACGATGAGCGGTTCAAGTACCGCGAAAATTTCGTCTGGGCGGTTTTTCAGGTGCAGCGTCAGTTTCTTGTCGTGCAGCGTGACATTGAGGCTGCAATCGGCCGGTTTGGTTTGTCTGAGGATGTGGTTGACCGCGTCCTGCTGGAATATGAAATTCTGGTCAGCCGTGTCTACCTGCTGCGTGATGGTGACGGGTTCGAGGTGCTGTTTACTGTGCCGGAAGTCGCCGAAACAATAAAACAGCTTGAACGTCAGATCGAGAAGATCGACGCGGCGTTGGCGACCATCACCGATCCTGAGGAAAAGCTGAGCGCGTTGTATCGCTTGCTTGAGCCGATGAACGACTCTTTGCAACAGGCGGTGGTGCGTACAACGAACTTTGTTTCGATTTACAACGCCAACAATATCTCGGTCGTGAAAACCGATATTCAGATCCTGTCCTATCTGTTTTTCGTCGGTGTGATTGTCATGGCAGTTCTTGCTACTTTCATGATTCGCCAGCGCCAAAAGATTTTTGCCGCCGATATGGCCGCCCAAAAAGCGCGCCAGGAACAGGAAGTGATCGAGGAAGCCGCCGATTACGCCAAGATGCATGCGCTTGGCACCTTGGCCGGCGGGGTTGCGCATGAAATCAACACGCCGGCACAATATATCCAGAACAATCTTGAATTCTTGTCCGACAGCTTCGCCGATCTGGTTGGCGCGATTGACCGCAAGAATCCCGATGAACCGGCACGGCTTAATCTTGATAAACCCAAGATCGACTTCATCACAGAAGAAGTCCCGATGGCGATTGACGAGAGCATTCAGGGCCTGAACCGGATTGCCGAGATTGTCCGTGGTATTCGCAAATTTGCCCATCCGACAACCGATGCCGTGGAGCCGATTTCGATTACCGAGGAAATCGATACCGCCGTTACCCTGACGCGCAACCAGGTCAAACATATCGCCGATCTGGACGTTGTCATGCAGTCCGATGTCACCGAAGTCAGTGGGCGCAGAAACCACTTGTCGCAAGCGCTGATCAACCTGATCGTCAATGCGTCACAAGCCATCCGTGAAACAGGTCAGCGCCGCGGGCGCATTGATCTTCTGGTGACGTCTGATGAAGACAATGTCTATATCCGCTTGCGTGATAATGGCGCGGGCGTTCCCGAAAATATCCGGGAACGCATCTTTGATTACTTCTTTACCACCAAGGAACGGGGTGTTGGCACCGGTCAGGGATTGCCGATCTGTCGCAAACTTATTCAGGATGATTTCAACGGGGATCTGACTTTGTCCGCGGACTATATCGACGGGGCGGAATTTGTGATCCGGTTGCCGAAACCCGATCAAAACGCCGCCACTGACGCCAACACGGATCTCCTTGAAGGGCCAAGTGACCTTAATAGTTTGCTTCGGTAATCAGGCAGGTCTTTGATCAGAAGGCAGTGTTTCAGAAATTATGAGGCTTGGTTGCTTCCAGCGGGATGTGCTTGCCAATGCAGGCGCGTTCCCAAATCTGCCAATCAGCCGCAGCACCACATCGGGTGATAAATCCACGCGCGAGGTCATATTTTTCTGCGCGTGTCACACCATCAACACCTGCCTTGCGCGCAAAATGCTGTGCTGCATAGACAATCAGCAAGCTTTCCGACCTGTCGGTTGGTGCGGATTCCGGACGATGATGAAATGCGATGTTTTCAATGATCTGATGGGAAAAACCCCAGCAGGCACACAGGCACGCTGATACAGCCGGATGAGCAAAGCCCATTTCACTGATTTCAGCTGATATGATGTCGCAATTATCTACGTCTGCACGATGGCGGCTGGCTGCATGTTTTTCAGGCACAACGCGAGCAGTGAAAATATCGCCGATGTGACACAGAAGAGCAGCGGCACGGATCTGATCGACAGATTCCGGTTCAAGGTTGCGAAGTCGTGCGATCTCGGCCGCCATCTGACCCAGGACAAGGGGACGATGAAGGTCGACACTGATCCGCTCGCCATCAAACTGGCTGGGTTGTCCCAGTTCGCACCAAAGCACGCACAGTGCTTTGATGGTCTCGATACCCAAGATTTTAAGAAGCTTGATGAAGTCAGGATGACAGTCCCCGGGTATGAGTTGCTCACGCAGGGCAAGCTCATGGACAAGGTTCGTTAACGCCGGGTGATCGTTTGCGAAATCAGTAAGTTCGGCATGGCTACTGGGACCGCTGAATTGCAGTATGGAATGCAGGCGACGAAAGGTTATTGGCCACATCAGATCGCCCGGAACGATGGAAAGCAAATCAACCAGAAACGGGTCGCGCAGATATCTGTTCATGATCAGGCCGCGCTCGGCTGCGTGGATGATGTCGCTATCGGTGCAGGGTTTGGCCAAAAAATGATGGGTGGCGGCAGCACCATTCTGGATGGCGATTTCATCGGCATAGCCGGACAACAGAATGCGGGATGTTTGCGGCCAGCGTGTTGCAACGATCCGAAGGAACTCCGCCCCGTCCATGGACGGCATGCGCATGTCGGAAATGACGACGTCTGCAGGCTGTTCTTCCAGTCCGATCAACGCCTGTTCCGCACCTTCGTAAAAGCGCATCTTCCAGTTCGGACGCATTGATAACATACGCCGCCGTAAACCTCTGAGAACGTTGAGGTCATCATCAACAAATATGATCGAGGCATTATGCGGCATTGCTTGTATGGCTCTCTAAGCGATTGCTGCAGACAGGCTGGCGGCATCACAGGGTTTGCTCAGAACGAAGGTCGCGCCGACAGATTTGGCTTCTTCATTGACCTTGGCGTCATAGAAACCGGTCAACATGATTTTGCGTGTACCTTCGGCATTCTTGATTTCACGGCGCTCGATCTCATAAAGCAATTCGATGCCTGACATTCCGGGCATCATATAATCAAGAATCACCACGTCATAAGGCGTTTGTTTGCGGCCCGCCTGGGCCAGCATCTGCAACGCGATTTCGCCGTTTTCAGCGACGTCTATGTGAGTGGCACCGGCACTGCGCAGGACACGGCGAACGGAGAAGCGCACTTCGATACTGTCATCGACCAGCAGGAAACGCTTTTCGGCATTCGGTTTGCGGTATGCGTTATCCCCTTTGCAGCGGCGCAAACCGTCGGCGATTTCGATATCATTCTGACTGTTTCTGGGCGATGCGATGTTCATGGCTTCGTTCCGGATCACTTTGCAATGGTTGGATCAGTAGCTTGGTCACCATCTTCGCCATTTTCCGGGGCGGGCAATATCCCCATTTGGGGAGCAAACGAAAAACGGGCTGCACTTATGGCAGCCCGTTGAAAACACGCGCGAATTTGGCGGTATGATCAGAATTCACGGCCGATCTTGTGATCGACAGAGAATTTTCCCCCGCCCTGAATAAGCACCGACAGGGCAAGAAGCCCCCACATCAGAGGCATTTCAAAACCACCCTCGTTCCAGAAATAACCAGCTGGAAGATGGGTTGAAACAGCAATCGCCATGAAAACAAGAACTGCCGCTGCCACCGGACGGGTCAAAAGGCCAATCGTCAGCATAAGGCCGCCGACAAATTCCAGAAGGCCAATAGCAAGCGCAAACAGGAAGCCCGGAACAAAGCCGATGCTTTCCAGCCAGCCTGCGGTTCCTTCGAGGCCATAACCACCAAAGGCACCAAACAGTTTCTGGGCACCGTGCGGGACCAACAGAATGCCGGTGGTCACACGGACAATGACAGGCGAAAGCGGTTGCAGGGTTGACCATACATTGCCAAGGGCAGGGATGATCGAACGGGTGTTTGCGTTATACGAAGTCATGGTCGTTCTCCTAACCATGGGGCACGCGGGTTTCGCGCTTCAGGCCGCCATGTCAAAAACAAGGGCTTCGGCGTTGTCCGCGTCCGAGAAGACAAGTTCGTCTTCATCCTTGATCGCAGCGCCATCACCAGCATTAAGGGTTTCACCGTTCACCGTCAGGCTGCCGCGCGCGACCTGTACCCAGGCAATGCGACCTTTGCCGATCTTGTGCTGGGCACTTTCGCCATCACTGAGATGGGCGACATAAAGATCGACATTCTGATGAATGGTGATCGAGTCTTCGCGGCCATCGCGGCTGCCGATCAGGGTCAGGCCAGAGCCGGTATCGCGGCGTGCGATTTCCTTTTCCTCGTAACCCGGTTCCAGACCGGCCGCTTCGGGGATGATCCAGATTTGCAGGAAATGCACCGGATCGGTTTTGGAATGGTTGTATTCCGAATGGCGAATGCCGGTCCCGGCGGTCATGCGTTGCAGGCGGCCCGGACGGATGACAGATCCGGTGCCGATGCTGTCCTTGTGTTCAAGGGCACCATCAAGAACATAGGAAATGATTTCCATATCCTTGTGACCATGCGTGTCAAAACCGGCACCGGGAATAACCCGGTCTTCGTTGATCACGCGAAGCGGACCCCAACCCATGCGGTTCGGATCGTAGTAGTGCCCGAACGAGAATGTGTGATTGGAATCAAGCCAGCCAAACTGGGCACGGCCGCGGGTATCAGCATCAACTTTAATAAGCATCTTCTACCTCCATGAGGTTGTCTGTTGTTGAAGGCAGAATACCCTTTTCAACTGAGGAGACAATTCGTGTAATTATCGCCATTGTGTTGCATATTATGCGACAATCTGAACCAACCGGGGCGATAAACAGGAAGACGCACCATGGACAAACTGGCCAGCCTCAAGAGTTTCGTGCGCGTGGTTGAAGAAGGAAGTTTTGCTTCTGCCGCGCGTGCGATCGGACAATCACGTTCGCAGGTCAACCGTGCGGTGGCGGCACTTGAAGATGATCTTGGCGTTCAATTGCTGAACCGGACAACGCGCAAAGTTTCGGTCACGCCAAGCGGACAGGCCTTTTATCAGCGGGCCAAAGCCATTCTGTCCGATCTGGGGGACGCAGAAGACTCCATCCGCGAACATCGCGATCACCCTTCCGGGGATATCCGGATCAATGCGCCAATGTCTTTTGGCACGTTGCATCTGGGGCCGGCATTGGTCGATTTTGCCCGGACCTATCCTGATATCCGGGTCGAACTGTCGCTTGATGATCACTTTATTGATCCGGTGGCAGATGGCTTTGACATGACCGTGCGTATCAGCCGCCCGACAGAAACCCTTGCCCTGATCGATCATGAAATCGTGCCGATGCGTCGCGTGCTGTGCGCGTCGCCCGAGTTTATTCGAATGCATGGGGAACCGGCCGACATTCGTGATCTGGCGCGGTTACCCTGTCTGCATTACGGCAACCTGCCATCCGGGGCGCGCTGGAAAATGACCGGTCCGGACGGGCCGGTCGCGGTACAGGTCAATGGCGTGTTTTGCTGCAACAACGCGGAAGTGTTGCGTGATGCGGCCCTTGCCGGGCTGGGCATTGCCGAATTACCGACATTTATCGCCGGGCCGGAATTGCAGACCGGGCGACTGGTCAGTGTTCTTTGCGATTATGCGCCGGGTCCTTTGTCCCTGTATCTTTTGTATCCGCCCAGCCGTCAGCTTGCTGCGCGTATCAGGTTGCTGGTTGAATTCATCCAGGACCGCTTTGGCGATCAGCCGCGATGGGATCTGGTGCAATGAAATTTTCGCGCCAAAACAGGGGTTTTTGCCCGTCCGGCGATCCAGATGGTTGCATGATGCGTATATGAAACTACGCTTTAGACAATGCAGACTATGGTGAGATGCATGCCACATTTCGAAATGCCGACACTCATGATGGTGTCCCATGGCAACAGCGGTAATGGCGGTGATCCGGCAGGGGACCTTGCGCGGACAATTGCACCTGACTGGAATGGCCGTGTCAGCCACGGATATATGCGAAGCCAACCCTCTGTCAGTGATCAGCTTGAAAACCTAAAGGAAACGGCTGATGCCAATCGTCTGATTGTTTTCCCGCTATTCTTCAGTGAAGGCTATCTGGTGTTCGAAGAACTGCCAGCCAAATTGCACGAGGCGGGGCTCGGCGATGCTGTCATCCTGCCACCGGCCATCAACCTTCCGGGTTTTTGTGAAATGATTGCGGCGCATGTTCATGCATCAGCACGCAATCGTGGCTGGAGCCTTTCTGAAACATCTGTCTTTCTTGTTCCGCACGGCTTGAAAACCCTGACCGATCCGCTTCCCGAAACAGTCAAACTTGCAGATCGTCTGGGGCGGATTTGCGTTGGTGCTGAAATCTGCATTGGCAATATCGAAGGATCGCCATCGCTTGGCGATTGGCGCGACATCGCCGCCCACAGGCAGGCGATTATTGTGCCTATGCTTGCAGGTGGTGGAACGCACGCGCGTGAAGATCTGCCTGAACTGCTTGATGTTAAATCAGATGAACGTGTCGAGGTGCTGGCACCGATCGGTCAGTGGTCTGAATTGCCCGGTCTTGTTCTGGCAGAAGCCGAACGTCATGTGGCGCGTTTTGGCGGCATGGCAGTGCCGTTGGGCCCGAGTGGACAGGACCTTTGGGCGGAACGCGCACAGCGTTCTGCCTGACGAGCAGGATCAGCCCAAAACCGGTTTGAACTGAGTTTCCGCCGATTTGCGCAGAAGATAATCACGAAACAGGCGTGCGGCACTGGTCAGATTGGCGTTGCCTTCGTGGGCGATCAGTAATTGGCGTTTGGCCCAGTCATCGGCAATCGGCGCGCCAGCGATGTTCATGTGCCCGATATAGCCCGCGACCGAGCTTTTGCGCAGGAAACCAATCCCGAGACCCGCCGCAATCATTTGCCGCAAAGAGCCAAATCGCACGACCTTGATATGTGGATGCATGTCGAGTTTGATTTTCGATGCGGCCTCGGAAATCAGATCATCAATCACGCCGCCTTCATGCAGTGAGATGATGTCGTATTTGGCGGCTTCGGAAAATTTCACCGGTTTTGGATTATCGGCATTTGGGATCAACGGATGCCCCTTGGGCGTTACAACCCAGATCGGATCATCACAGAACACATCATGGGACAGATCGCCAAGCGGGCTGTTATCGGCCAGAATTGCCAGATCAGCGCGGCCTTCACGGACGGCCTCGGCACTTTCGCGTGACGTCAGTTCACGGACATCAACTGTGATGTGGGGGAAATCTCGTTCAAAATCGGCCAAGAAGGATGGCAGGCCGGTCAAAATCGCCGAAGTGACTGCGGCAAGATAGATCTTGCCCTTTTCACCGGCGTTGAAATCGCGCAATTCGTTGGAAAGATGGTTCAGATCGCCCAGAAGCTTTTCGCCATAACGGGCAAAGATCGTGCCTTCTTCGGTCGGCTCGACCCCGCGTGGCAGGCGGCGCAAAAGTTTGACGCCCAACATGGCTTCAAGTTCGCCAATACGGCGCGAAACTGCCGAAGTCGCGATATGTTCGCGCCGGGCAGCTTCATTGATACTTCCGGCGCGCACGATGGCGACAAAAAGCCGGATGGTCACGATATCAAACTTTTGCATGGAACCGTTGTCGGTGGTTCAACCCGAAGCGTCAAGCAGTTTGAGGGCGCGATGATGTAAGGACCGTCGCACCATCCTCAAACGATACGTAAAGGCAGGTGCCTTAACCTTCAACCTGACGCCATGCCTTGTTCCAGTCCGCAGTCAGTTCTGCGTGGTTTTTGGCCTGGGATGCTTTCATGATCACGGCAACCTGAAGGGCACGAACAAAGCTGGTGAACCAACCGATACGGACTTCGCGTTCGATGCTGGTGGTGTCTTTGTAAGCAATTGTCGTCATGGCTTTGATCCTTGTAGAACCGTTTGTGTCTGGGGTGACTACAGATATACCGACAGCCGGTTCGAACGACTATTCTCGTTTCACCGCTATCCCGTTCTTGGTTGGAGAACGGTGTTGTTATCGCTTTGAAATAAAATCGTTATTTCATGTTGCATCGCCTAACATTGATTAAGGAATGCGGTTTTCCAGCCGGTTTTGCGCTGTGTTGGGAGCGGTGTCGTGGCCGGCCAAGGCATGCGACTCATCGCGGTTTTCGGCGCTCAGCGATTTCTGCTATAGCTTGGTGAGTTTTACGATAGGGATGGTTTATACATGACCGGCACGCACGATAATCTGGCCTATGAACAGGCCCATGGCAGCGGATTGCAGGATCATCTTGGCTATCGCCTGGTGGAATGGGCGGAAGACCACGCGGTGGTCGAACTTGACGTGCAAAACCATCACTGCAACCGCGCCGGGATTCTGCATGGTGGCGTGCTGACAACCCTTATGGATACAGCGTCTGGCTATTCTGTGTGTTTCTGCCCTGTGCCGGGCAATGTGCGCAAATCCCTGACCCTGTCATTGACCACCAATTTCCTTGGGATGGCAAGGGATGGTTTGGTCCGGGTTGTTGCCCGCAAGCAGGGCGGCGGACGCAAGGTGGTGTTCACCGAGGCAACCGCCTATGACGCGAATGGCAATGTAATCGGCACATCGACGGGCACGTTCAAATATCACCGCGGTAGCGAGGATCCAAGCGGGGTTCCGCGTGATGCGTGAACGGAATATGCGCGGGTAGCGAATGGCGCGCGTTACCGGAAATTGCCAAGAGGCTTAGCTGGCTTCCGAGGTCGGGATTCGGCCAAAGATGCTGGCAAAATCGGTTTTGCCCGGCTTGGGCCGCTGCAATTGCAGGCGATCGCGGATGGCATCAAGGTGGCGCGACATTTCAGCCGCCGCGACATCGGGATCGCCACTAAGCAGAGCATTGAGCAGCTGGTCATGTTCTGTGTGGGAGCAATCGACCGGTTGCGGGCTTTCATACATGGCAATAATCAGCGACGTGCGCAGGATCAGGCGTTCAAGGAATTCCTCGATCACCAGATTGCCGCTAAGCCGTGCCAGCAACAGGTGGAATTCACCCGACAGAATGATGGCAGCCCGATGATCCCCGCGATGATGGGCATCATGTTCGCGATCCAGATGCGCCTTGATCTGTTCGGCGCGTTCGGGGGTCATGCTGGTGGCGACCTTGCGCGCAACGCCATCTTCGATCATGCGGCGCGCGGAAAAGACTTCGATGGCTTCGTCAATGGTCGGTTCAGCGACAAAGGCGCCGCGATTGGGCACCAGATTGATCAGCTTGTCATGGGCGAGCTGCAGGAAAGTCGCACGGATGCGTGCACGACTGACCCCAAAGGTTTTGGCAAGATCTTCCTCGATGAGCTTCATGCCCGGCTCCAGACGGCGATCCAGGATCGCGTCGAGCATCTCGTGATAGATCATTTCCTCCGGGCGCAGCTTTTCGCTGCCTTTATAGCTGCCGGTCTGTTCGGCCTTGGCCATCGTGACGATACTTTCCATCGTTCATGTTCGTTGGGTGGTTCTCTATTTCTACAAAATTGTTGACGATTTGCACAACATAAAATGGTTCTTTATTTTCCGTACAGGGACGAAGATGATTATAATTTTCGCATATAAATCACGATGATTAATAAATATGCATAAAGTGGACATAAAACGGGCAGAATGAGAGCCCTAACAAACGCGCCAGTTTTGACAGCTTGGCGGGACTCGTTGAAAAACTGCCAATGAAATCAAGTGGCACGCATCTTGCCTTAGATCGCTGACATGATTGTTAACAATTTTGCATGCAGCGACGGGTGAGCGGATGACGGGCAACGGGGCCATTGAATTGATTGCTGTCAGTAAATTCTACGGCAGCACACAGGCAGTGAAATCGATTGATCTGCAAATTCCGGCAGGGGCGTATTGCTGTTTGATTGGTCCGTCCGGGTGCGGCAAGTCAACCACGCTGCGCATGATCGCCGGTCATGAAGTGATCAGCGAGGGCGATCTTCTGATCGGGGATCGCAATGTGACCGAACTGCCGCCGGTCAAACGCGGCACGGCAATGATGTTTCAGAATTACGCACTTTTCCCGCACATGACCTGTGCGGAGAACGTTGCCTTTGGCCTCAAGATGCAAGGTGTCTCCCCATCGGATCGTAAAGATCGGGCCAAAGAGATGTTGGCCCGGGTCCATATGGAGCAATTTGCAGATCGCAAGCCCGACCAGCTCTCTGGCGGGCAGCAACAGCGTATTGCTTTGGCGCGTTCCCTGATTACCGAGCCGTCCGTGCTGTTGCTTGATGAGCCGCTTTCGGCCCTTGATCCGTTCCTGCGGGCGCGCATGCGTGATGAATTGCGCCGCCTTCAGCAGGAATTGGGCATTACATTCGTTCACGTCACGCATGCACAGGACGAGGCATTGGCCCTTTCGGACATGGTGGTTGTGATGGAAGACGGGATCATTCGCCAGAAAGGCACCCCGCACGAAATCTTTAACCAGCCCAAATCGCGCTTCATCGCGAATTTCATGGGCGGCCAGAACATCTTCAAAGGCACCGTTTCGGAATCCGGCCCGGCAGGCACGTTGCTTGCGCGCGGTCCGGACAGTTTCTTCCTGCCCGGTTTTGCTGACGGCAAGGCGGGCGAGGATATCGAATTCACCATTCGTACCGACCTGATCGGTCTGGACGAAACGCCACCAGCAGACAGCAAGAACGGTCAGATCCCTGTCGAAATTACCACGGTCGAGTATCTCGGCCTGTGGGTCAGGATTGTCGCAACGACAGCCGACGGCAAGGAAATAACCCTAATGAAGACCGAAAGCGAATTTCGGCAGGCACCGGTCAGGCGACTGGACAAATTCATCGCCTATTGGAAGCCGGAACATGCCCATGTTCTGGCCTGAATGAAATAAACCAACAAGCTATCAGGAGTGCTTCACATGACGATCGAAAAGAAAATTTCGAAGAAAACAATCGAGACGGAAACCGGCGTTTCACGCCGTGGCTTCGTTAAGGGTGCAGCGGTTGTAACCGGTGCGGCTATCGGTTCGGGTGCCATCACCGGCTTCCCGACCATCTGGGCGCAGAACATCAAGGACGTTACCCTGCGTCAGTTCGGTACTGGTGTTTCGAACATCAACGCCGTTGCGGACAAGGTCAAAGAAGATCTTGGCTTTACCCTTCAGATGACTGCCCTTGATTCGGATGCGGTTGCCCAGCGCGCCGTGACCCAGCCGAACTCGTTTGATATTGCCGATATCGAATACTGGATCTGTAAGAAGGTCTTCCCGGCCGGCACCATGCAGCCGATGGATACCACCAAGCTGAAAAACTATCAGTACATCTCCAAGCTGTTCATTGATGGCAAACTGACCCCGGATTCAGAAATCGCGCAAGGTACCGCGCCGCATACGGTTGGTTTCGTTGAAGGTGCCGACAGTGTCGAGTTTGCATCTGCCCCGACCCAGTGGATGACCCTGATCCCGACCATTTATAACGCAGATACCCTTGGTATTCGTCCTGACCTGATTGATCGCGAAATCACCAGCTGGGCCGATCTGCTTGATCCGGCATTCAAGGGCAAGGCATCGATCCTGAACATTCCGTCTATTGGCATCATGGATGCGGCGATGGTGTGCGAAGCCATGGGCGAAGTCACCTATGGCGATAAGGGCAACATGACCCAGGAAGAAATCGACAAGACCATCGCGGTCATGATCGACGCCAAGAAAGCCGGTCAGTTCCGCGCCTTCTGGAAGAGCTTCGATGAGTCGGTCAACCTGATGGCATCTGGCGAAGTCGTCATTCAGTCCATGTGGTCGCCGGCCGTTGCGGCCGTGCGTTCCAAAGGCATCGCCTGCAAATACCAGCCGCTTAAGGAAGGGTATCGTGCATGGGGTGGCGGCATCGGTCTTGCCAAGCACCTTTCTGGTCTCGAGCTTGAAGCAGCCTACGAGTATATCGACTGGTACCTGTCGGGCTGGGTTGGTGCGTATCTTAACCGTCAGGGTTACTACAGCGCAGCACCGGAAACCGCGAAGAAGTTCATGTCCGAAGACGAGTGGGGCTTCTGGATGGAAGGCAAAGCCGCCGAAGGTGACATCCTCAGCCCGGAAGGCAAGGTCATGGAAAAAGCTGGTGCGGTTCGCGATGGCGGTTCCTACGAAGAGCGTATGGGCTCGGTCGCGTGCTGGAACTCTGTCATGGACGAGAACAAGCACATGGTCCGCAAGTGGAACGAATTCATCGCAGCATAATTTGCGACAGATATCTGGTGGGCGCGGCTTTGGTCGCGCCCGTCATCTCGACTTTCTGATTTTACATTTTCAATTTTCCGACAGCATGTCGGGCCCATTTATTCGTTTTTACTTTTTGGTTTTCTGGCAGGGTTTCAAGGACAGAGCATGGCTTCTGATACGTCAAAAAGATCGTCCTATTTCCTGATCTCGCCGATGGCGCTGATCTTTGCGGTGTTTCTTGTCATCCCGCTTCTGACCATTGTTGTGGTCAGTTTCTGGGACTATGACGAATATCGCATACTGCCGGACTTCATTTTAGAGAATTACAAGTACCTGCTGGGCTCCTCGGTCACCTGGAGCATCTATCTCAATACCCTGAAATATGCTGCTCTGACCTGGGTCTTTACCCTGCTGATCGGATTTACGGTGGCCTATTTCCTGGCGTTTCATGTGCGCAGTCTGACCTGGCAGATCGTTTTGTTCATGCTGTGCACCATTCCGTTCTGGACGTCGAACATCATTCGCATGATTTCGTGGATCCCGTTCCTTGGGCGTAACGGGCTTTTGAACTCTGCTCTGATCAATCTGGGGATTGTCGATCAGCCGCTTGAATTCCTTCTGTTTTCCGATTTCGCAGTCGTGTTGGCAGATGTTCACCTCTACACCCTGTTCATGGTGGTTCCGATCTTCAATTCCATGATGCGCATTGACCGGTCCTTGATCGAGGCGGCGCGCGATGCAGGTGCCAGCGGGTTCGAGACCCTAAAATCCGTCATCGTCCCGCTGTCCAAGCCGGGCATTGCCATTGGATCGATCTTTGTCATTACGGTGGTGATGGGTGATTTCATCACGGTCCGTTTGATGAGTGGCGGGCAGAGTGCCTCGGTCGGTTTGCAGATTTCCAATGAAATCGGACTTCTGCAATATCCGGCCGCAGCCGCCAGTGCGGTGGTGTTGCTGATCACGGTTTTGCTGATCGTGACCGCGTTGTTGCGTCTTGTTGATATCCGCAAGGAGCTGTGATCATGGCATTACTCACCAAAACCCGTGAACGCCGTCCGACCAGCTTCTATTTCCTTGCGGCATTTTTTACGCTGTTCGTGCTGTTTCTTTATGGCCCGATGCTGACGATTTTCATTCTGTCCTTTCAGGGGGAGAATGGCGGTCTGACCTTCCCGATGAACGGGTTCTCGTTCCATTGGTTTGGCAATCTGTTTGAACAACAGGCCGTTGGTGACTTTGGCGGATCGTTCAGCAGATCGCTTAAGCTTGGCCTGATTGTCATGGTTGTAACGGTTGTAGTGTCCTTCATGGCCGGTCTTGCGTTCCGCAAGCGGTTCCGGGGCGACAGCGTGATTTTTTATCTTGCGATTGCCAGCCTGATTGTACCGTCGATCCTGATTTCGCTGGGCATCGGTTTGCTGTTCAATATCGTTGAATGGCAGCCGCAATGGTTTACTTCCGCCCTTGGTGCGCATCTGACATGGACGTTCCCGTTCGGTCTTCTGATCATGTTTGCGGTGTTTAACCGGTTTGATCCGTCTTATGAGGAAGCCGCACGCGATTTGGGCGCAAGCAACTGGCAAACCATTCAATATGTTGTTTTGCCGATGGTGGGGCCAAGCCTGATCGGGGTTGCGATGTTCTCGTTCACCCTGTCCTACGATGAATTTGCCCGCACCCTGATGACGGCTGGCGCACTCAATACCCTGCCGCTTGAGATCTATGGCATGACAACCAACGTCACCACACCGGTACTTTATGCGCTGGGCACGGTGACCACCGGGTTCTCCTTCCTGGTGATTGCACTGGCATTGGGCACGGTTGCCATCATGCGCCGCCGCAAAGGACAAAAAGCATGAGCCGCATTGCCGTTATCAATCCCAACTTGTCGACCGGCTTTACCAAAAAGGTCGGCGAACAGGCGCAAAGGATTGTTGGGCCGACAACACAGGTTTTAGCACTCAACCCGACTTTCGGACCGGATAGTATTGAGGGCTATTACGACGAGGCCTTTGCCAGTGTCGGATTGCTTTCGGTCATTCGCGAACTCGAAGCTGCACCCGAACAGGAATCTGATCCAATTGGCGGCTATGTGGTGGCGTGCTTTGATGATACCGGGGTCGATGCTGCGCGCTGTCTGACCGGTGCGCCAGTGCTGGGGCTATGTGAGGCGGCCCTGCGTATGGCGGCGGCCGTGTCATCGCGCTTTGCGATTGTTACCCCGATGCCGGTTTCGGTCCGGCCGCTTGAACATCTGGTGTCGAAATACGGGGCGTCATCGCAATGTGTCGTCCGGGCGGCCGGTGTGCGGACGCTGGATTTCGAAGGGGCTAACGCCAAGGCGGCATACGCTGCACTTAAAAAGCAGGCGGAGATTTGCCTTGCTGATGATTATGCCGAGGCGATTGTTCTGGGCTGTGCGGGAATGACCGATATCGCCGATCGCCTGACCGAGGAGCTTGGCGTACCGGTGATTGACGGGGTCAGTGCCGCGGTCAAGATGATCGAGGCCATGGCGTTTCTGGGGCTTCGCACAAGCAAGGCAGGCGCCTATGCCAAGCCGCCGCTTAAGGCGTACCACGGCATGTTTGCGGACTTTGCGCCGCAGGGCTGACCGCAAAAAAATCGTTATCAGATCAGGTTTGTTTCAGTGCGTGTTCCACCTCGGACAGGTGGCGGCGCATGGCGTCTTCGGCGCGTTTGGGGTCGCGTTGCTCAATCGCGTTGATGATGTCGCGATGCTGGGCGCTGAGTTCTTCGATCAATGTGTCTGAATGGCTGCTTTCACGCAGGCGAGCCCATGCCGCTTCGCGGCGGACCGCATTGACGGCCTCAAACACCGCCAGAAACAGCGTGTTCTTGACCGATTCGGCCAGGCGCTGATGAAAGGCCGCATCCCATTTTTCGTATTCGGCCTGTGTGGTCGCACGGGCGGCCTTTTCGACCATGCTGCGCATGGCGTCGATATCGCCTTGTGAGGCGCGAAGGGCAGCGAACCGGGCCATCGATGGTTCGATTTCCTGACGGACTTCCATGATTTCAAACGGGCTGGTTTTGGTGGCCAGTCCTTCAAGCTTGCGCAGGCGCGGGGTCGGCGGGGTTCCAACAAAGGTGCCCTGACCCTGGCGACGCCAGATGAGGCCTTCTGATTCAAGCTGATCAAGCGCCTTGCGAAGCGCCCGGCGACCGACATCAAGCTTTTCGGCAAGGGTGCGTTCGGCGATCACACGCCCGTCCTTGACAAAGTCCCCCTGTGCAAAGCCGGTCTTGAGCTTTTCTGCCAGCGCCTGGGTCGCGAATTCAGTCATGGTTTTTGGTCATTTTTTATGGCGTTTCTATCGACGTTTCCGAATGCGTTTCTATTGGCGAACCAATGCGCACCTATCATTGTAAGCCATTGGTTTATCTAAGAACAAGCATATACAATTCCTGTTTGTTCCCAGATGTTTGCAAGGATGCCTAGCTCAGAAGGTCATAGAACATCCGCGCAGACGTGATCGCCAGAAACAGGCCAAAGCACATGCGCAATGCCCGGCGCGGAATGGTGTGGGCTATGCGTGCCCCGATCGGTGCACACAGTACCGTCATCGGAATAAGCAGGGCCGCCGCCAGAACATTGACATAGCCAATTGAAAATGGCGGGCGACCATCGACACCAATGCCGGACATCGCATAGCCGATGGTACCGGGAAGGGCGATGATAAGGCCAATCGCGGCCGAAGTGCCAACCGCGCGGCGGATGTCGTAACCCAGGAAATTCAGGACCGGCACGCAAATGGTGCCGCCGCCAATTCCCATCATGGCCGAAAGACTGCCGGCAATCACCCCAAGTACCGCCCAGACGGATTTTGGCGGGTTTTTGGTCTCGTTGGTTTCGCGGTCTTTCACAAGGATCATGTTGCCAGCCACGATCAGGGCGACAACGGCAAACACGATGGTCAGAACCCGGCCATCGGCCAATCCGCCGATTGCTGTGCCAAGGATCACGCCAACTATGATCGCCGGGCCCCAATGTTTGAGAAGCGCTGTATCGACCGAGCCCTTTTTATAGTGGCTGCGCGTTGATGAGATTGCTGTGGCAATGATTGTGGTCAGCGATGTGGCAACAGCGACCTGCATGCGAAGGCTTTCATCGACGCCCATGGTGGTCAGAAAATGATAAAGCACCGGGACAATCACAATCCCGCCGCCAACACCGAGAAGCCCGGCCATGATCCCGCCAAGGACGCCAGCAAACAGCATGGCTGCGCCCCAGACGAGATAGAGGCTCATGGCGCCATCCATTTCAAACATTCGAACCAATCCGTACCAATTATGATATCAATTAATAAGTGGTACTATCCATCTTTGGTAAAAATCTGCAACATAATCCTTGTTTAAAGCCAAATATTATTTTTGCGCTTGCGAAATTGGTTTGTTGCTGCCAACAATGTCCCGACAAATAGATTGAACCAAAGTAGTAATGGTTCACGAATTTCAGGCGAGATATCAGGAGGCAAGATACATGTTCCGCAAGATTGCAGTCGCTGCCGGTTTGTTGGCCGCAGCCATCGCAGGTCCGGCGCAGGCGCAGGACTATCCAGAAAAACCGATCGAATTCATCGTGCCTTGGGGCCCGGGTGGCGGCAGTGACACGCTGATGCGCATCGTCGCCATGGGTCTGTCGGAAGTCACTGGTCAGGCCGTGCCGATCGTCAATATGCCGGGTGTTGGTGGCACCGTTGGTCTGGCCGAATTCGCCAAACGTCCGGCAGATGGCTATACCATTTCGCAGATCCACGAAGGCCTTTACACCGCCAACAAGCTTGGCATCACCGAGCTCAGCTACAAAAACTTCATTCCGGTGGCTCTGGTGACGTCGTCGCCGCAGTATCTGGTGCTGTCGAAGAATGACAACTTCTCCAACCTGGAAGAGCTGAAGGCATATGCCGCAGCAAACCCGGGGGCCGTGCGCGCCGGTGTGACCCTTGGCGGTGTTCCGCATCTTCACATGGCAATGATCGAAGAAGCCCTTGGCGTTCAGTTCAGCTATGTGGGTTTCCGCGACACTGGCGAGCGTATCCGTGCGGCTGTTGGCGGCAATGTTGACATCGTGATCGGTGACGTTGCATCGGCCAGCGAGTTTGTGAAAAACGGCGACCTGATCTTTGCTGGTGTCGGCACCGAAGAACGTACCTCCGAAGAGCCGGACGTGCCGACCATGGCCGAACAGGGTTATGATCTTTCGATGGCGGTGACCCGTGGTGTTGTTCTTCCGGCCGGTACCCCGGACGAGATCGTCGAGGCTCTTGATGCTGCGCTTGAAAAGGCAATGTCCCTGCCTGATATCCGCGAAAAGATGACCAATGCCGGTTCGGCTGACATCTATCTCGGTCACGAGGCATACAAAGCCTATCTCGATAAACTTGACGGTGAAGTCGACAAAGTTGTCGGCAAACTTCAGGGATGAGTCAGTCGACTGCGAAAGCAGCAGCAGCGGACGCAGGTGCGTCCGCTGCTCTTCGTGCAAGAACTGAAGTCGCACGGCTGATTTCCTATATCGTTATCGGTTTGGGTGCTGCGTTTCTGAGCCTGCGTGCCAGCACCTTGCCGACCTCACGCTGGGAGCCGCTTGGGGCGGGTTCCTTCCCGGAACTGGTTTTCGGCGTGCTTGCGGTTTTATGCCTGATCGCAGCGGTGCGTGCGGTGATTGATATCCGCAAGGCCGGGGGTGCAAACCGTCTTGGGTCGTCATTGGGTGCATGGCTTGTTGCCCGGCGCTATTCCTTTGCGCTGTTCGGGCTTCTGGTGGTCTATCTGCTGTTGCTGCCGCTTGGTGGCTTTTCGCTGACCACCTTTGTGTTTCTGCTGATCGCGCAATTGATGATCGCAGGTATTTCCAAAAAGACCCTCTTACAGTCACTGATCGCCGCCGTGATTTTCTCGGTCGGCTTGAACATGCTGTTTGCAGAAGTCTTTAACGTGTTCCTCCCGCGCGGCGTGCTGTTTGCGGGCTAGGTAAAGTTTTACGATGATGTTGGATGCATTTCTTGCCGGTGCACATCAGGTTTTCGCATTCGATACCCTGATTTACATGCTGATCGGTTCCGTTGCCGGGATCGTCGCAGCCGCAATTCCGGGCTTCACCGTGACCATGGCGATCATTCTGACCTTGCCGCTGACCTTTACCATGGGTCCGTTGCAGGGCGTTTCGGTGATGCTGTCGGTTTATGTCGGCGGGTATACCGGTGGCCTGATCAGTGCCGCACTTTTGGGGATTCCGGGCACGCCAAGTTCAGTCGCAACCACCTTTGATGCCTATCCGATGGCGCGCGGTGGTGAACCGGGACGCGCCCTTTCGCTTGGTGTCTGGTCGTCCTTCTTCGGGACTGTCATTTCGACCATCGTTCTGATCATTGCGGCTCCGCCGCTTGCGATGATTGCGGTCAAGCTTGGCCCTTGGGAATATTTCTCGCTGATCGTCTTTGCGTTGACCATTGTCGCAAGCCTTGTGGGCAATTCGCTGATGCGCGGTCTGATTGCCGGGGTGATTGGCCTTGGTCTTGCGACCATTGGCCCCGACCCGATGATGGGCCAGCCGCGTCTGACATTTGAGTCGTCGATCCTCATGCCGGGTCTGCCGTTCCTTGTGGTTTTGATCGGGATCTTTGCCATCAGTCAGCTGATGGGCGAGCTTGAGGATCATGGCAAAGGCCCAAGCAGCGATGCGCTTATTCCCGATGTCATCGAATTCAAGACTTGGGCGGTCATGCGTGAAGTTCTGATGCATCCGGTCAATCTGGTGCGTTCCTCGCTTATTGGTGTGTTTATTGGGGCTCTTCCGGGTGCCGGTGGTTCGATCGCGAACCTTCTGGCCTATGATCAGGCCAAGCGCAGTTCCAAAAATCCCGATGAATTTGGCAAGGGCAATCCCGATGGCGTGATTGCGTCCGAAGCCGGGAACTCTGCCACGGCCGGTGGCGGCCTTATTCCGATGATTGCACTGGGTATTCCGGGATCAGCAGTCGATGCCATCCTGATGGCGGCCCTTATGGTGCATGGCATTTCGGTGGGTCCGCGTCTGATCATGGACAATGCCGATCTGGCCTATGGAATGTTCGTTGCCATGGTTGTGGCATCGCTCATGATGCTGGTGGTTTGCGTGCTGTCGATGCGCCTGTTCCTGCGCGTGACCGACATTCCCAAACAGTTCATCGTGCCGACTGTCATGATCTGTTGCGTGATCGGGGCCTTTGCGCTCAATAACCGGGTGACGGATCTTTATCTGCTCGGCGCGATTGGACTTGTCGGCTATGGATTGAAGTCGCTTGATTATCCGCTGGCGCCGCTGGTGCTGGGTGTCATTCTGGGGCCGATTGCCGAGACCAACCTGCGCCGCGCGCTGATGAGTGATGCCGACTGGACGGTGTTCTTTACCCGTCCGATTTCCGCAGTCCTGCTGGCGGCGGCCCTTCTTTCAGTCATCTTCAGTGTCCGTTCGGTTCTGAAGATGCGCAAAAAAGTCCGTCCTGCCACCGATGAACAAGACGGCGATTAAGGATTAGGAGACTTCCATGAAACTTCGTCACGACGCGCTTTATGCTTCACGCCGGTCCCCGGTGCTGGCGCGCAATATGGTTTCAACATCCCAGCCGCTTGCAGCCCAGGCCGGTTTGCGCATGCTGTGGGCCGGTGGTAATGCCGCCGATGCTGCACTTGCATCCGCGATTGCGCTTGCCGTGGTTGAACCGACCGGTAACGGCCTTGGATCGGATGCCTATGCCATTATCTGGGATGGCAAGGAACTGCATGGTCTGAATGCATCGGGCCGTGCGCCTGCGGCTTGGAACCCGGAACGCTTTGCCGGTTCTGACACCATGCCACAGCGCGGCTGGGAATCGGTCACCACACCGGGTGCGGTATCGTCTTGGCGTGAAATTTCAGAGAAGTTCGGCAAGCTGCCGTTCGAAAAACTGTTCGAGCCAGCGATTGAATACGCGACCCGCGGCTTTGCCGTATCGCCAATCATCGCCACCCTGTGGGAAAAGGGCGGCGATTTGCTTGGCAAGCAGCCTGGCTTTGCCGAGGCGTTCCTGCCGGGTGGCAAGGCCCCCAAGGCGGGCGAGCTGTTTGTCAACAAGGACGCGGCCGAAAGCCTGATTGATATCGCCGAAACCAAGGGCGAGAGTTTCTATCGCGGCAAACTGGCCAGCAAGATTGCCGCCTTTGCCAAGGAACATGGTGCGGCCCTGTCTGAGGAAGACCTTGGCAATCACAAGGCCGATTGGGTTGGTACGATTTCGCAAAGCTTTGGCAATGTGAAGCTGCATGAAATCCCGCCAAACGGGCAGGGGATTTCGGCCCTGATCGCGCTGGGCATTTTGCGCCATACCAACATTACCGATTATGAGCCGGACTCGGTCGAGGCGCTTCATCTTGAGATCGAGGCCATGAAACTGGCCTTTGCCGATATGCGCGAATTCGTTGCCGACCTTGATTATATGACCGATGTTACGGTCGAACATCTTTTGTCCGATGATTACCTGAAATCGCGGGCGGCATTGATTGATGCCAACAAGGCACAGGATTTCAAGGCAGGTGCCCCCAAACATGGTGGCACGGTTTATGTCACTACGGCTGATGAAAACGGCATGATGGTGTCGTTCATCCAGTCGAACTATATGGGCTTTGGGTCTGGTGTCGTGGTGCCGGGCACCTCGATCAGCCTGCAGAACCGTGGTCACGGCTTTAGCCTCAAAGACGGTCATCCCAATCTGGTCAAGGGCGGCAAGCGTCCGTTCCAGACGATCATTCCGGCCTTCCTGATGGGCCTTGATGGCAATCCGGTCATGAGCTTTGGCGTCATGGGCGGCCCGATGCAGGCACAGGGCCATTTGCAGATGACGCTCCGTACCCAGCTTTGGGGGCAGGACCCGCAAACCGCGGTCGATGCGCCGCGTTGGCAGGCGCTTTCGGGGCTGAATGTTGCCGTGGAAACATCTGTCGGTGCTGAGGTGATTGATGCGCTTAAGGCCAAGGGCCATGTCATCAAGGTCGAAACGCCCGACAGCACCAATTTCGGATTTGGCGGCGCGCAGCTGATTGCCAAGACCGATGCCGGGTACGTTGCGGGTTCGGATCCGCGCAAGGATGGTTGTGCGGTCGGATACTGATCGCACCATTTACAGATCAAAAAAAAACAAATGGCCGGCCCGTTCATTCGGGCCGGCCATTGTCATACCGGGCAACAGGGAGCCAGGGAGGAACCCGGATCAGGGCATTCCGCGCCCGGGATTATTGTGCGCCGATGGTCAGGCCTTTGGGGGCCATTTTCTCATCAGCGAGTTTGGCGTCTTCGATCGTTTCGATGATTTCCCAATTGTGATCAGCACCGCGAATGAAGCCGGGGATATCGGCAACCCAGCGCTGCTGGATTTCCTTGTTCAGGTTCAGATAAAGTTTGTCGTCAACGATGCGCCATGCCTGCGGATCGGCACCGAATTTACGACCCATTGCCGCACCAAAGGCACAGAACCCGCCATACTGCGGTGCGTATTTTTCCGGGTTAGCATTGAACAGGTCACGGTTTTCAGCGCTGGCAAAGCGATAGGTCGCGCCGCCGTGCTCGGCCTTGAACTCGGAGTTGCCCGGGGTCGGGGCACCTACGGTGAAGTATGCAACCGGGTCAAAACCCTGCAGGGCGTAGCCTTCAACAATGTGGACTTCCTGTGCGGCTGATGCCGGTGCGCTGATGGCGACAATGCTGCCAACTGCAGAAATACCCAGGACGGCGGCGAGGGCTGCGGAACGCATGAAACTGGAACGTTTGGTCATCTTTTTCATCTCCTTCACGGGGTGATCACCGGGTCTTTACTGGCAGGCGATCACGGAACTGGTTCATCAAGAGGGCGTCTTGAAATCTGAAAACAGCCTATCGTCGGAGAAGTGACTTGTTGTCTGAGGAAGCGCGCAATTCGTCTGAGAAGGATGTCCTGTCCGATCTGTTTGCCGGAAACCATCCGCGTGGTGATGTGATTTTTGCCGGAACCCATTGCGGCAGCAGCCATCACCAGGGGCGAGCGGATCTTCCATCGCAACAGCAAGGCATGCTGCATGTTTTGCAAAGTGGCACGATGCGGGTCCTTTTTGACGGCCGCGAAAAGGCGATACTGGATCGCCCCGGCGTGGTGCTTTTCGGATGTCCGGTTCCCCATGATATCGAGACGCCCATAGGTGGCGCTGCAATGGTCTGTGCCAATCTCGATTTCCCCGATATTGGTCTAAGCCCCGCTAAACTGGGTTTGCCGGAATATCTTTTCTTGCCTTTTGAAGAGCTTCCCGGGCTTGAGGCCATCACCGATCAGCTGTTCTTGGAATCAAAGGGCGGGCAGCCCGGGCAACGCACGGCAATCAATCTTCTAGTTGATCTGCTGTTGTTGATGGTGTTGCGCCATTGTCAGGCCAAGAACCTTGTCCGTCCGGGCATTCTGGCCGCCATGCGTGATCCGCGGATTGCGCGCGTGGTGGGTGAACTTCATCAGAAACCCGGCGAAAACTGGTCGGTTGAACGACAGGCCGAAATTGCCGGTATGTCGCGGGCGAGTTTTGCAGCCCGGTTTCGCGATTTGCTGGGCACATCGCCCGGTGATTTCCTGCAAACCATTCGCCTTGATCTGGCGTTTGGGTTGTTGCGCGATGGCAAAAGGCTGCAGGCGGTGGCAGGGCAAGTCGGTTATCGCAGCACAACGGCACTGGCACGTGCCATCCAGCAGCGCCACAACATTTCACCCCGTGAATTGCACGCCGATTCCAGCGCGGAAAACAGCGCGTTTCAATCAGCGGTTTGACAAACGGTTTTGCGTTTCCGTCAAGCGGTTCTTTGCAGCGTTTTTCCGTTGCTGCCCATGCAAAAATGACGCTTTGCCAATGACATGTCCGGGATTAAAGCAATCCTTTCGGGCAGCAGATCGGTTGTGGCTTTGCGGATTCTTACCCTGATGACGACACATTCCTGCCCTGTTTTCTGTGCACAACAGCAACCAATAAATTCGGAAAAATCCAACGGTTGGTAGCATATAAGAGCATGACGCAACATTTTCAGCAGCATAGCAAGCTGCCCCTCAGACGTGTTCTTTTGGGGGCTGCCGCGTCCGCGATGATCATGATCGGCGGGCCTGCGGCCATCCATGCACAGGAAAGTGATCCGGCACCTGTCCCACAGAGTGCCGAGGAAAATGCGTCTGCGCCAGTTTCAGCACCAGTTCCAGCTTCCGGGCAAACTGCACCGGCCGAACAGACAGCCGACACCGCAGCACAACCGGAAGATACGGTTGAGAATGCGGTGTCTGATGCCGAAAAACAGCCAAACGTCTCCAAACCGGTGATGTTCGATCCGGCAATGGTGACCAACCTTGCGCGCAATCTGGCCAAACAGCCGTTCGTTAATCCGCATCGCGAACTGCCCGAGGCACTTTCAGCCCTGAGCGCAGAAGATTACGCACAGATCCGCTTCAAGTCGCAGCGTGCCTTCTTTAATCCGGCCGAGACGGATTTCAGTCTGGAGCTGTTTCATCCGGGCACCATGTATGACGTGCCGGTAACCATCAATCTGGTGCGCGACGGTGAAGTTCAGGTCATTCCTTACTCGGCCGGACTGTTTGATTTCGGCAAGACTGGCCTGTCGGGCAACGATTTTTCGACGCAGAACTATGCCGGGTTCCGCCTGCGCTATCCGCTTTCTGATGTCACCAGCAATGATGAGCTGACCCGTTTTCTGGGCGCGTCCTATTTCCGCCTTCAGGGTCAGGGCCAGTCAATCGGTCAGATGGCGCGGGGCCTTGCGGTGGATCTTGCCGGTCCGACCGGCGAGGAAATCCCGGTCTTTCGTGAATTCTGGATTGTCGAGCCAAAGGATGGCGCAAATACCATCACGGTGTTCGCGTTGCTCGACAGTGAACGGATAACCGGTGCCTATCAGTTTGATATTACGCCTGGCAACCGGAGCCAGGCCGACATCAAGGCCCACCTGTTCTTCCGCGATGGGGTGGAGAAGATTGGCATTGCGCCGCTGAATGGTATGTTCCTGTTTGGCGAACAGCGCCGCCGGTTCTTTGATGATTATCGCGGTGAAGTCCATTCAAGCGACGGGCTTTTGATCAATAATGGCCGCGGTGAATGGTTGTGGCGTCCGCTGGACAATCCCCAGCACCTGCAGATGAGCTCGTTTCTGGATGAAAACCCCATCGGTTTCGGTCTTTTGCAGCGTGACCGCAATTTCGATCACTATCAGGATCTGGAAAAACGCTTTGACCAGCAGCCGGGCTATTGGGTGACGCCGAAGGGCAAATGGGGCAAGGGCCATATCGAACTGGTCGAAATCCCGAGTCCGTCGGAAACAAACGACAATATCGTTGCTTATTGGGTGCCGGAAACCAAGCCGGCGGCCGGCGGTGAAATGCAGGTCGAATTCAGTGTTACCGCGACCCGCGATGGCACAGGTTTGCATGGCATGGCGCAAGCAACCGATACCCGTATCCAGCGTTTGGCCAGCCAAGGTGATGAAGATCGGACCGGTACGCGTTTTGTGCTGAACTTTGCCGGTGGCGATCTGGATTATTTCATCAAGGATGCCAATAATTTGCAGGCTGATATCAGCGCATCAAAGGGCGAGGTCCGTAACATCCGCATCCTGCCCGATCCGGAAAATGGAGGTGTGCGTGTGTTCTTTGACCTGGTCAATGCCGGGGATGCGACATCAAGCAATCTCAGGGTCTTCTTGCTGTATCAAAACAAGGTCCTGAGCGAGACCTGGACCATGCCGTGGGCCTTCTGATCCTCTGGGATCAAGCGCCTCAATTGCCAGAAACAGATAACCCCAGAAGAGCCAGATGACAGAAGCCGCCAACACACCCAGAAAAGGGACCATACCCGCAGAGCGATCAGAGGACGCATTTTGTGATCCGACGGTCAAACTGCGCGGGCCCGGTGTCGGATCGCGGCGGATTTTCCTGTTTGGGGCATCGATTGCGGCGACTGCCTATGCGGCGTGGCTGATGACCGATGTTCTGGGCGCGGATCAGCTGACCATCATGGAAATGGTGGTTGTGGCGTTCTTTACCATCAACTTTGCCTGGATTTCGTTGTCGTTCTTTACCGGGATTGTCGGGCTGGTTTTGCGCGGGCTGAAACTTGATGCCATCACGCTCAAACGCCTGAAGCCGATTGTGCGCAAAGGCCGGCTGCGATCCAAGAATGTGGTGGTGATCCCGGTTTATAACGAAGACCCCAACCGTGTCTTTGCGGGCTTGCGCGCGAGCTATGAAAGCCTCGCTGCGACCGGCGAACTTGATGCGTTTCATTTCTTTGTGCTGTCTGATACCCGCGATCCCGATATCTGGATTGCCGAGGAAATGGCATGGGCCAAGGCTTGCTCGGATCTGAATGCACGTGGCAAGATTTTCTTCCGCCGCCGGGCAGAGAACACCGAACGCAAGTCCGGCAACCTCAAGGAATTCTGCGAGACCTATGCCGCCAATTACGATCACATGATCGTCTTTGACGCCGATAGCGTCATGTCCGGCGAGGCCATGGTCAATATGGCCTATCTGATGGAAAACAACCCGGATGCCGGGATCATTCAAAGCCCGCCGCAACCGACCGGCCGCCAGACCCTTTTTGCCCGTATCCTGCAATTCATTTCGCGCGTGCATGGCCCGACCATGTCGGCGGGTCTGTCATTCTGGTGCATGGGCAGTTCGAACTATTGGGGCCATAACGCGATCATTCGCACCAAGGCGTTTATCGAATGCTGTGGCCTGCCGGTTCTGTCGGGCAAACCGCCGATGGGTGGTCATATCCTCAGTCACGATTTCGTTGAAGCCGCCTTTATGCGCAAGGCAGGCTGGCGGTGCTGGTTGATCCCGCAGCTTGAAGGCAGTTGGGAAGAATTGCCGCCCAACCTGATTGATTTTGCCATCCGTGACCGGCGCTGGTGTCAGGGCAATATGCAGCATGCGCGGCTGATGGTTGCGCCGGGCTTTAAACCGCTAAGCCGTCTGCATTTCTTTATGGGGGTGATGAGCTTTGTGTCATCGCCACTGTGGCTTTTGCTGTTGCTGAGCTCGACGATTGCGACCCTTCAGAACACCCAGCTGACCTATAGCTTCTTCCCCGGTCAGTTCACCATGTTTCCGCAATGGCCGGTGGATCGGTCGTTTGAAATGCTGGTGTTGCTGATCTTTACCATCGGCATGCTGGTGCTGCCCAAGATCATCTCGATCCTGATGGTCTGTCTTGGCCGCGACCGCAAACAGTATGGCGGGGTAATGGTATTGGCCAGTGGCCTTCTTGAAACCCTGTATTCTGCCTTGCAGGCCCCGATCATGATGATGCTCCATTCCCAGTTCGTGTTTTCGGTCCTGACCGGTAATCAGGTGGGTTGGGACGCGCAGGAACGCGACGATGCCGGGGTACCGTTCAAGGCCGCCCTTAAAACCCATCGCACGATTATTGTGATTGGTGTTGTCTGGGGCGCGATTGCTGTCTTTGTGGATACGGCATTCTTCTGGTGGTTGTCGCCCATTCTGGCCGGTTTGGTGCTTTCGCCTTGGCTGACCCATTATTCCAGCAGCCTTGCCATCGGAAAGGCTGCGCGCCGGATGAAGCTTTTTGTGACCCCCGAAGAATATGACAGCCCCGAAGAGCTTCGCGCGTTGGCACGGATCAATGCCGAGAGCGGTGATGATGATGTCAAAGACGGGTTGCTGCGCCTGATCGAAGATCCTTACGCCAATGCACTGCATTCGGCCTTGTTGCCGGTGCGCAAGCCTGATGCGCGTACCGCGATAGAAATCGGGATCATCTATGAAAAGCTTGCCCGGCTTGGTGTTGAAAGCCTGACGCGCGATGAAAAGCTTCTAATTCTGTCTTGGCCGGTCAAACCGCTTGATCAGATCATGGCAGGGCGCGATCACATCACGGCCGAAGGTCCGAAGCCAGCAAGTTAGTGGTTTGTTTTCAAAAGATTCTCGACGCCACAAAAACGCCCAGATTCGAGCAAATTATCCCGCGTTTTTTCAGCGATATTCATCCTTAACGAAGCGTTAAGTCCCGCTGATTGTTCACCGCCCGGAGGGCCAGACGAATGACTGACATGACCATTGCATCAAAGGGTTTCACCTACGCCGCGTTTGAATCGGCTGCGATGACGCGTTTGATCGAAGATACGGCACGTGCGTGGTTGCGTTCATTCGGTGTCAACTCTCCGCAGGCCAGTCAGCGTATGATCAACGCCCTTCGCGATGCGCTGGCCGAAGACAGCATTGCAGCCAGTGATCGGGCCAGCATGCAGGATATCCTTGATCAGGCTGCCCATGATGCAATCGCCGACTGGCTTGCACAGGTGACGGGGGAGCATAACTGTCATGGATCAAGCCGTTTTTCGATGCTGCGTTGTGCGTTTCTGTCAGCCAACCGTGACGGCATCTGGTCGGAGCATTTCCTCGATGCCAAACGCGATCACCGCGACCTTGGCATGGCACTTTCGGTACAGATGATGTTGCCAACACCAGGTCTTGTTGCTTGTGAAATGCCGCGTCAGTCACTGGAACGCCGCGCTTCCTGAAGCTTACTTATAACTACTCCTTCGCTTCACGCTTTTTCATCATATCCCTCAACGTCTAGCGTTTAATGCGAAGGCGGCACCGCCATTCTCCCCGTGGCGGTGCCTTTATGTGCGTATGTCACAAAAAAGAACCCGCCACAAAGGGCGGGTTTAGTTCAGCGGGCGAGAGAGCCCGATTTCCAGTGCAGATCATCCACAGCCGTAAAATCAGGCCCCTACGAGACGCCGAGGCACACACTTCCCCGGCGCCATAACGGTCAGGCTGCTTTGTGAAAGCGGCCCAGTTTCGTAAGAAGTTTTGCAACCTGCGGGTCGTTCTTGCCGTTGCGATCAAGCTCCAGGAAGAAGTCCGGATAGGGCGGCTTGCCCGGGGTCAGGTTGTATTGTTCGAAATCGGTGACACCGATGGCCTCAAGCACACTTTCATCGGTAAAGAAGCCCCCGGTAATTTCGCGCGATGGTGCTGTCAGGATGGCATGCGCCGCATCGGCCAGAATTTGCGGTGTGCGTGCACGGCCCTGCTCCAGACCGGGGATCATGTTGAGCGCGGCAGTTTCAATCACCGTGACCGGCCAAAGCGAATTGACGGCCACCCCTTCATCGGCAAACTCGGCGGCCAGACCAAGCGTGATCAGGCTCATGCCGTATTTTGAAATCGTATAGGCCGTATGATTGGCAAACCACTGCGGCGACAGGTTGGGCGGTGGTGACATGGTCAGGATATGTGGGTTGTCCGACTTCAGAAGATGCGGCAGGCAGGCCTGTGCACAGGCAAAGCTCGCACGCGTATTGACCTGATGCATCAGGTCAAACCGCTTCATCGGTGTTTGCAACGTTGGGGTCAGATTGATTGCGCTGGCATTGTTGATCAGGATGTCGATCCCGCCAAAGGTTTTGACGGTCTTTGCGACAGCCTCGGCAATCTGGTCTTCGTCGCGGATATCAGTCTTAAGGGCCAGTGCCTTGCCACCAACTTCCTCGATCTCGGCGGCGGCACTATGGATGGTGCCGGGCAGCTTCGGGTGTGGTTCATCGGTTTTGGCAATGATCGCAACATTGGCCCCATCGCGCGCTGCACGCAGGGCAATTTCCTTTCCGATGCCGCGCGATGCGCCGGTGATGAACAGTGTTTTGCCTTTAAGACTCGTCATCAAATTCTTCCCTGAATTCTTTTTATGATTTGCCAAAACGCGGCGTGCGTTTTTCCACAAAAGCAGTAACGCCCTCGCGGAAATCGGCACTTACGGTGCAATCAGCGAATGATTTGGCCTCGGCCTTCAGTTGTGTTTGCAGATCGGCCTCTGGGGCGGCATTCAGCAACGCCTTGGTACGGGCGATCGCATCGCGGGGCCCGTTTGACAAACGGGTGGCGTATTTCGCGGTTGCAGATGCCAGCAGATCTGCCGGGACGACCTTGTTGATCAGGCCGCAATCATGGGCTTCATCGGCCCCGAACCGATCGCCAAGCAGGGCGATTTCCTTGGCCTTTTTCATGCCGACCAACCGAGTCAAAGAATGCGTCGCCCCGCCATCGGGCGAAGTGCCGATATGGATATAGGCCAGGGTGAAAACGGTTTCCTCAGCCGCAATGGCAAGGTCGCAGGCATTCATCAGACTAATGCCAAATCCGGCAACCGCGCCTTCAAGTTTGGCGATGACCGGGCGGGGCAGAGCGTTGATGCGCAAAACAATTTCGTGAACCCGATCAATCAATGCTTCGATTGAGGAGCGGGCGTCTTCGACCGGGCCTTTTGATACCTGATGGAAGAATTTTACATCGCCACCGGCCATGAAAGTACCGCCCGATCCTTCGATGATGACGGCTCCGATATCGGGAAGGTTGGCTTCGATCTTGTCCATGGCAGCTGCCAAGCCACTGACCATCGCCTGATCAAGGGCGTTCATGCGATCCGGGCGGTTCAGCGTAATCGTTGCGACCGCATCAGTGATGTTGAGCAATACGGCGTCATCGGATGCCATGATGTTTCCTCCTGCGCGGTGTTTTTCCGCAATTCTCCCGGTTTTCCGGTTGTTCGTGTGTGTTAAATCGCCAGTCGCGCTTCAATCGCGGTTTCCATATCGGGCCACCCAGAAAGCCAGTCGGGCATGGATGGCGACGTCTCATCTGCGCCGACCATCCGACAGACTTCCTCAGGCGCAACAATGCCATCCGGGCCGACGAAAACCGCCTTTACCACGCCAAGGGCCAGCGTCTTTCCTTTGGCCACAAAGCGTTGCTCAAGATAGAAGCCCTTTTCATCCCAATACAAAGCCTGCGTTTCGAGTGCGAATTTCTGAAACGGTTTGATCGCGCGTTTGAACCGCATGGTCGATCCGGACACCACCGGCTGCCATTTGCGTTTCAGCATCTGCTTGGCAATGCCATTGCGCATGATCAGTTCGGTTCGGCCCAGATCCATCAGCGCGAAATAGCGTGAATTGGTCATGTGCACATTGATATCAATATCCAGCGGCCATGCCCGGAAATGCAGGGTCGATGGATCAAGCGGGTGCAGGCGGGGCCGCAACAAGGACAGGATCACCACACGGATCAGTCGGAAAATCAGGTTCACGACAAGGCTCCGTATCCGGGTGACAGGTCTTTATGCATGCGGCCCACAGCCATGATCAGAACAGCTCCTCGTCAAGCGCCATCATGGTCGAAGACCCCGACATGATCTGGCTGAACAGGGCACCTGATTGCGGAAGAACACGTTCCATATAGAACTTGGCCGTGATCAGCTTGCCCTTGTAGAAACCGTCTTCGTCATCACCCTGTTTGGCGAGTGCGATTTCCGCCATCCGGGCCCACATGAAGCCGACGGCAACCAGACCAAACAGATGCAGGAATTCGGTGGCGGCGGCCCCGGCTTCATCGGGGTTTTTCATGCCCCGCTGAGCAAGTTCGCCGGTCGCCTGTTGCAGGCGCATGAAGGCCTTCGCCAGCGGCTGAACAAACTCACCAAGCTCGCCGTTCGAGAC
Source organism: Thalassospira sp. CH_XMU1458 (assembly GCF_037027205.1). Taxonomy (NCBI): domain Bacteria; kingdom Pseudomonadati; phylum Pseudomonadota; class Alphaproteobacteria; order Rhodospirillales; family Thalassospiraceae; genus Thalassospira; species Thalassospira sp. CH_XMU1458. The sequence goes on from NZ_JAYMDW010000001.1 coordinate 511,770, forward strand.
ATTGGCATCGATATATTCCTTCACAGGATGGAAGAAACGACGCAGGTAACGACCGGCTTTGCTCGGCATTTTGCGCCCGACAAGGTCAAGCGCCTGAATGCCGTTGGTGCCTTCGTAAATCTGGGCAATACGGGCATCACGAACATACTGCTCCATGCCCCATTCGCGGATATAGCCATGCCCGCCAAAGACCTGAACACCAAGGTTGGTGTTATCAAAGCCCCAGTCAGTGAACAGCGCCTTGACGATCGGGGTCATCAGTTGAACGAACTCGTCGGCCTCTTCGCGTTTGACCGGATCTTCGTGGTGTTTGGCGGTATCAAGTGCGCGTGCCACCCACATGCCCATCGCCCGGCAGCCTTCGTTGGTCGCCTTGGCAGTCAGTAACATGCGGCGCACATCGGGATGCACGATGATGGAATCGGCGGGTTGGTTGGGGGATTTCGCACCGGTCAGGGCGCGGCCCTGCAGGCGATCCTTGGCATAGGCCCGCGCACCCTGATAGGCCGCTTCGCCAAGGCCAAGACCCTGAATGCCAACCGAAAGGCGTTCCTGGTTCATCATGGTGAACATGGCGGGCATGCCCTGATGGGGTTCACCCACCAGATAACCGACCGCGCCATCAAAGTTCATGACACAGGTCGATGATGCCTTGATGCCCATCTTGTGTTCGATGGAACCGCATTTGACCGCGTTGCGATCCGCAAGTGATCCGTCATCACTGACCATGAATTTTGGCACAAGGAACAGTGAAATGCCCTTGGTGCCGCTTGGGGCGTCAGGCAGTTTGGCCAGAACCAGGTGGATGATGTTTTCCGTCAGGTCATGTTCCCCGGCCGAGATAAAGATCTTGGTACCGGAAATCGCATAGGACCCGTCGTCAAGGGGTTCGGCCTTGGTCTTGATGATGCCAAGATCGGTACCGCAATGCGGTTCGGTCAGGCACATGGTCCCTGACCAGGTGCCTTCGACCATCTTGGGCAGGAATTTGTCCTTGAGTTCGTCCGATGCGTGGCTGTGAAGGGCGGCATAGGCGCCAAAGGACAGGCCCGGATACATGCCAAAGGAAAGGTTGGTCGAACAAATCATTTCCTCGACCAGGGCATTGATGGATTTCGGCGCGCCCTGACCGCCATATTTCGGGTCACAGGCAATCCCGGTCCAGCCACCTTCGGCAAAGGTCTGGTAGGCTTCCTTGAAACCTTTGGGGGTTGTGACAACCCCGTCATCCCAAGCGCAGCCTTCCTCGTCGCCCGACCGGTTGATCGGGAACAGGACTTCTTCGCAGACTTTGGCAGCTTCTTCGAGAACCGCATCGACCACATCGGGGGTAAAATCCTCGCAACCGGGCATCTGATTGATATCGTTGAAATCAAACAGCTCGGTCAGGACGAAGCGCATGTCGCGCAGGGGTGCTTTATATTCAGCCATTTTACTTTTCCTCCCGGACCGGTCAGTTGCGCAGCGGCTTGCCGGTCAGCAGCATATGCTCAACCCGGGCCATGGTGCCTTCATTGCGGACCAGACGCATGAAGCCTTCGCGTTCCAGTTCAAGAATATCGTCTTCGGAAAGTTCCTCGGTCACGTCGGTATCGCCACCGGCCAGAACCTTTGCCAATTCACCGGCGACCACGCGGTCATAATCTGTGGCCTTGCCAAGGCGATGGAAACCATCGACCGCCATTTCAAAGGCAACCCGGGCCGCTTCGCCCGGCAGTCGATAGGTAAATTCTTCGGGTGCTTCGTAACCATCGACCATCGAAAGCGCGCGTTCCTTGGCATCGGCCAGCAAACGGTTGCGGTTCATGGTGATGCCGTCAGTTTCGCGGAAGAACAGGTTTTCCTTGGCCTCCATCGCCGATTTGGCGACGGTCGCGACCGAGATGATCTCAAACGCCTTGGCACTTGGGGCCATCGGGCCTTTGACAAACTTCGGATTTTCCGCCCAGCGACGGATCATTTCCTTACATCCGCCCCAGGCCGGAATCAGACCCACACCGGGTTCAACCAGCCCGATATAGGTTTCCCCGTGCGCCTGAACCGCATCACAATGCAGCAGAACTTCACAGCCGCCACCAAGGGCAAGGCCACTTGGGGCACCGACGACCGGGAACGGCGAGTATTTAAGCGCCTTGTAGGTTTCCTGACCGGTTTCAACGAGGTTTTCGATCTCGGACCATGCCGCGATATTGGCGGCAAACAGCGCCAGTCCAAGGTTTGCCCCGGCTGAGAAGTTGCTTGCTTCGTTATAGATGACCATCGCCTTGAACTGCTTTTTGACAGTCCGGATGGATGTCTTGATCGCACCAAGCACATCGGCATCAAGCGCATTCATCTTGGTATGGAATTCAAGGCAGGCAACGCCATCACCGATATCCCAAAGCGATGCGGCGCGGTTGCCGGCAATCCGTTCGGATATGCGTTTGATATCTTCAAGCAGGATGACGCCATCCGGGCGGGTGACCTTGGCATATTCGCCATCAAAGCCAAGGTAATAAAGATCACCGTCTTCGACCTTGTAGAACGACTTGCCTGCGGCCTTTTTCAGCAATGCCGGGACTTCAACGCCGTCTTCTTCGAGCATCGAAATCAGGACATCGACGCCAATGGCATCAATCAGCTCAAACGGCCCGGTTTTCCAAGCATAACCCAGCTTCATCGCATCATCGACATCGACAATGGAATTCGAAGCCGCCTCGGCAATAAAGGCCGCATAGGCCAGTGTCTTGCCCATGACAGCGCGGCCATATTGGCCACCCTTGTCAGACGCTTCCATCATCTTGCGCGGATCTTTGCCTGCGGCCCGGACACTGCCCAAACGGGCCTTTTCGGATTTGGCAAATTTACCAGTTTGCAGATCCACCGATTCCTTAACTTTCTGGCCGCCATCACGGTTCAGGCGATAGAAACCACCCTTGCCCTTGCGTCCGGTATAGCCATCGGCAATCAGTTTGCTGACCAGATCGCTTTCGCGGTAGATCGCGTGGAACGGATCGGATTTGTCCAGAAGACCAGCCATGCTTGATTGCACATGGGGCATCAGATCAAGACCCACCAGATCCATCAGGCCAAATACCCCCGTTTTGGGAATACCGAACGGCCGGCCAATGACGCTGTCGGCTTCTTCGACAGTCAGTTTGCGGTCCATGGCCTCAACCATGGCGGCCTGAATCCAGTAGACACCCAGACGGTTGGCGATAAAGCCCGGTTCGTCATGACAGGTGACACAGGTCTTGCCCAGTTTGCGATCAGCAAAATCGGCAACCCCATCAATCACACCATCGCGGGTAACACCCGATCCAACCAGCTCCAGCAGGCGCATATAGCGTGGCGGGTTGAAGAAGTGGGTAATGATGAAGTCCTGTGCGAAGCTTTCGTCCATCCCGTCAATCAGGGTGGCGAGCGGAATGGTCGATGTGTTTGATGACACCACCGATCCCTTGGCACGGACCGCATCAATCTTGCGATACAGATCCTGCTTGATATCAAGGCGTTCAATAACGGCCTCGATCACCCAGTCACATTTGGCGATTTTATCAAGGTCATCCTCGATATTGCCACACGTGATCAACTTGGCGACCCGTTTGGACATGAACGGTGCCGGGTCGGTTTTCAGCATCTTGGCAACCGCACCCTCGGCAACCGAATTACGGTTTTTCGCACCTTCGGGCACAATATCAAGCAGCAGGACGGGTGTCCCGGAGTTGGCGATATGGGCCGCGATCGCAGCCCCCATAACACCGGCGCCAATAACGGCGACCTGTTTAATGGTGGTCATTACATCGCCTCCAGAATGGTCGCGATCCCCTGACCCCCGCCAATGCACTGGGATGCTAGCGCATATTTGCCGCCATCACGTTTGAGGATGCTTGCGGCCTTGCCAACGATACGCGCACCTGTCGCGCCAAGCGGGTGACCAATCGCCAACGCGCCACCATCGATATTGACCTTGGTACCATCCAGACCCAGATCGGAAATGCTTGCCATGGCCTGGGACGAGAAGGCCTCGTTAAGTTCGGTGACATCAATATCGGCCGAGGTCAGGCCTGCCCGCGAAAGCGCCTTTTTCGAAGCGCCAATCGGGCCAATGCCCATGATTTCCGGGAGACAGCCATCAACTGCAACCGACTTGATACGTGCAATCGGTGTCAGGCCGTTTTTGGCGGCATAGTCTTCGGAACAGACCAGAACAGCCGACGCACCATCGGTCAGCGGGGAAGAGGTCCCCGCAGTAACAACACCGTCTGCCTTGAAGGCGGGTTTGAGGTCGGCCAGGCCTTCGGCAGTTGTTTCTGCGCGGATGCAGCCATCTTCGGAAACAACACCATCCTTGGTCTGGATCGGAATGATTTCATCGGTGAACTTGCCAGCGGCTTGTGCGCTTGCGGCGCGTTTGTGGCTTTCAACTGCAAAGGCTTCCTGATCGGCACGGGTCAGGCTGTATTTGGCAGCAACATTTTCGGCCGTATCGCCCATGCCCATATAGGCTTCGGGCATGACTTTATAAAGTTCTGGGTTGGGCAGGGGGTTAAAGCCCATCATCGGAACCCGGGTCATGCTTTCGACGCCGGCACAGATAAAGACATCACCAGCCCCGATCGCAATTGCACCAGCCGCCTGATGGATCGACTGCATCGAAGAACCGCAGAAACGGTTGACCGTCACGCCACCAACAGAACGCGGCAGACCGGCGATAAAGGTGATCAGGCGGGCAACGTTCAAGCCCTGTTCGCCTTCCGGGAAGGCACAACCAAGGATCAGGTCCTCGATCGCGTTGGGATCAATGCCGGTCTTTTCGACCAGACCTTTGACGACCTGTGCCGCAAGGTCGTCAGCGCGGACCTTTGCGAGAGCCCCTTTGCGGGCCGGGGTAAAGGGCGACCGGACATATCCGGCAATTACGGCGTTGGTCATGGCTATGTCTTCCTTCCTGAGCTGTCCTCTGATCCGGGCAACTTGTTACGATACCGGATCGAGTCCCTTTTCTTTAAGTGCATCAACTGATTGCTGTTCGATATCACGCAGTTCATCCAAAGTGACGTCCAGTGCCTGACGCTGTTCTTCCAGGTCAGTAATCCGTTCCCGAACGCGTTCCAGCAGCATTTTGATCTGCTCTGCCTGGGTTGGGTCTGCGCCGTAAAGATCAAGGTAGTCCGCGATCTCTCTTAAGCTGAAGCCCAGTCGCTTGCCCCGTAAAATGAGGAGCAGTTTGGCGCGATCTTGTCGGGTATAGACCCGGGTGGTGCCGGCACGCTGCGGGTTCAAAAGCCCCTTTTGCTCGTAAAACCGGATGGTGCGCGGCGTGATGCCAAGATCGTCGGCCAGTTCGGGAACGGTATAAAACCGTTCGTCAATTTTTGTCATTGTTCGCCCCTTATGGTATCTATTTTTCAGTATACGTCAATTAGTTTACGTTAACGTCACTTAAGTTTTTTCAGTGTGTGTATGGTGACGCCAACGCATTGTAACTAAACCGTATTTCCTTCTCTCTTTTGTCGTTCTTCTTCGACCAGCTCCTTTTTCGACAGCTTGCCGACCATGGTTTTGGGAAGTTCTTCGCGAATTTCGATTTCGCGCGGCATTTCGATTCTTGAAATCTTGTCATCAAGAAATGCCCGCAGATCTTCGGCGGTCACATCGGTGACACCGTCTTTCAGGCGAACAAACGCCTTTGGCGCCTGACCACGATATTGATCGGGGATCCCGATGCAGGTGACCTCGGCAACCTTGTCATGCAGATAAAGTGCCTCTTCGATGGCACGCGGATAAACGTTGTAACCACTGCACAGGATGACATCCTTAAGACGATCAACCAGGAAGGTGTAGCCATCCTCATCCTGATAACCGACATCACCGGTCCGCAACCAACCATCGACAAATGTCTCGTTGGTGGCCGTTTCGTTTTGCCAGTAGCAAGGCATGACTTGCGGGCCACGAATACAGACCTCACCCTTTTCGCCAAGCGCTACGACCGTATCCGGCCGATCAAGAGACCTGATTTCGATCTTGGTTCCGGGCAACGGCCGCCCGATCGAGCCTTCCTTGTTCTCACCCTTAAGCGGGTTGCAAGTACAGACCGGGCTGGCCTCTGACAGGCCATATCCCTCAACCACCTTGGAGCCGGTAATCTCTTCGAACCGGTGTTTGACTTCAACCGGCAGCGGCGCACCGCCCGAAATGCAGCAACGGATGTGTGACAGGTCGTATTTGAGTGTTTCCGGCGAATTGTTGATCGCCGTATAGATCGTCGGAACACCCGGGAAGATGGTGGCCTTTTTCTTGTCCAGCGCCTTGATCAGGGAACCTAACTCAAAGCGGGGCTGCAACACCATTTCCGCACCAAGGTTGACCGATGTGTTGAGCGCCACGGTCATCGCAAAAACATGGAAGAATGGCAAAACGCACAGGGTCACTTCGTGGCCCGGTTTGGCGTCTGGCATCCAGCGGGTTAGCTGATCAACGTTTGCACTCAGATTGGCATGGGTCAGCATCGCACCCTTCGGGCGCCCGGTCGTGCCGCCGGTATATTGCAGAACCGCCAGATCGTTCACGTCGATATCCAGCACGCGATCAATCGGTTTGCATCCGATGACGCGGGAATAGGGGATGTGACGCAGATCTGTTGGCACATCGGCCAGTTCGCTGCGCTTGAACAGCGAAAACAGAACGCTTTTAACCGGCGGCAAGATGCCGCTCATTTCGCAGACCACGATCCGCTTGAGGCAGGTTTCATCAAGGCATGCCGCGACCTTTGGATAGATCTGTTTGAGGTTCAGCGTCACCATCAGGCGACAGCCTGAATCTTCGATCTGATAGGCGATCTCGCGCTTGGCATAGAGCGGATTGAAATTCACAACCACACCGCCACATTTCAGGATCGCGTAATAGCAAACCACGTAATAGGGCGTATTGGGCAGGCACAGCCCGACCTTGTCACCCTTGCGCACGCCAAGCTGTTTGAAGCCTTCGGCAGCACGGTCGATTTGCTCGGAAATTGTCTTGTAATCATAGACCCTACCGAGGAAATCCAGACACGGGCGCAACGGAAACCGTGCCGCCGCTTTGTCGAAAATCTCATGGACCGGGCAGGTTCTTACCGGCGAGCTGATATCAACGCCATCGCGCAGGATCGGGGATTCTTGGACGTTTACTTTGTTCACTTGCGTTAACTCCATTACGTTAACGTCACTTTGCGGGCAAAAAAAGGGAGCCCGATGCGGTGCGCCATAGCACCTCGCATCGGACAGTATAGCAAATCAGAACTTGAAATTCGCCTGCAACGCGATGATGTCGACTTTGGCTTCGTAGTCGGCAGCATAATTACCAACGAGCGAAGACGCGTGATCTACGCGTGCTTCATCAGCAAAGATATGAGTATAACCCAGTGTCACATCAGCCCAATCAGCAGCCTTGTATGTTGCGCCAAATGAGACCCAGTATCGATCTGAATCCGGCAAGCGCACATTGCGGTTACGGGTTTGGATCGGGGTCTCATCATAGGCCACGCCACCGGTAAACGACCATTTTTCGTCATACTGGTAACGTGCACCGAGGGCACCAAACCACGACGTTCCCCACTGATAATTTTCAGTTGTACTACCAGTGGCAGTCGAGGCGGAGTTAATCAGGCCGCTGTAGTTAAAGACTAGATCGCCAACTGAGTTCCAGTTGGTCCATTGCACGTCACCCATGACAGTCCACTTATCAGACAGGTCGTGAGAAATACCGAAAGCAATAGACTCCGGCGTGGTGATCTTGGCATTTGCATCTCGGTCCGTGTAGGGCGTGGCCAAGTTTTTTGCGGCATTGTCGAAGGTGATATCGCCTTTGAGTTTATGTTCAACCTCGGAGATATAAGAAAGACCAACACGGGTGGTTTTCGTGACTTCCCAGTTCATCCCGGCTGTCCAGCCGTAGCCGATGTCGTCGCCTTCAATCGTAGAGTTACCCTCTGCAACGGCGCCACCAAGCGACGGAACGGCTTTACTAAGGGCGGCCTCGAATCTTTGAACCTGCGGTCCCGCACCAATGCTCAGCCCATTGTCGAAACGATAGGCAACAACTGGTTTGATATTTACTGTCTTGATTTTTGATGTCGTACCAAAAAAGCGTCCGGCGAAATCTGAATCGTTGTCGGTCACGAGACCCCAAGGTGCCGTAATCGAAACACCGAGATTGATCTGATCGTTTAGCTTCCAGACAGCATGTGCGTTTGGTACCGCAGCATCCTGTGCCATATCCTTGTAGCCACCGCCGGTTTGTGCGATCACCGTTCGTGCGCCATTGGTTGCAACGGTGTTGGTCGCTTTCGCCACCGGGCGAATGACCGTAATACCTGCGCTATAGCTGGTTTCTTTGTACTGCCCAACTGTGCCTGGGTTGTAGGACATCGTCGATGCGTCGGTTGACAGTGTGGTCATGCCGGCAAAGCTTGAACCCTGAAGGGTGCCGCTGGTTTCACGGACTTGAAAACCGGACGCTTGCGCGGTGCCAACACTAGCGAGTGCGCATAGAAGTGCAGTACCCGAAGCTGCACCCCAAAGGCAGCTCTTCTTGAAGTAGGACATCTGTTTCTCCCTAATCTTTAAACGTTTCAAATCTTTGATTTAAAACGCCCGCTTTTATTGCTGAGGGTTTATCGCATCGACCCTGATAAAATCGATGTCGTAACCCTTCCTTTTAAAACTCGTTTTAAGCAGTTTTCCGTCGGTGCCGTACCAGAGGTGCCGTTCGACATCGCCAGACATTTCGTAATGGACTGCCGGCGTTTCCCGGCTTTCGACCATGACGCTTTCTTCGCCAACCCATTGCGTGTGCACAGTGTAGGGTTCGGCATTGATGACGCTAAAGAGATCGGTTTTACCCGTGACATCCTCATGCCACAGGGTCAGCGGCCAGGCCGCATCACAGGCGTCGCGTTTCCCGACACCTTTGCCCGCCAGCGCATAACAATCTTCGTCATAGCTGGCCTGCCAGGTGTAGTGTGTGCCGTCATCATTGGTGGTGGTTTCGACCGAGACCAGCTTTCCGTCCTGCCATTGTTCGGTGCGCTGATGGTCGTAATGGAACTTCAAAAACAAAACCCGCACATCGGTCAGGGTTTTGACCGTGACGGTTTGACCGGTTGCTGTTGGTGTAATTTCGACGGTTTCATAACCGATCGGCTCCCCGTCCTTGAGGACGCGAAAATTGAGCATTTCCGATCCGGATGCCAGCGACGCGGTGGCATATTGAATCGTAAAGCCGGCAATCAGGGCCGATATGCTGCCTTTTGCGATGCGATTACGCATGTTTCCCTCGTCAAACAGACCATACCAACAAAGCTAGTCGAGCATTGATGACAGCTTTGCTGCCACACCCATTGAGCCCTTGATCTTCAGTTTGCCCATGGTAAAGGCAAGCATCGGGTCAAGCTTTCCGGCGATCAGCTTTTCGAGGTTGGCTTTCTTGATCTTGAGAATGCAATCGGCATCGGACAGATCATCATCACTGATTTCCGGCTCATCGCCGGTAGCATCAATCACGATGTGTCCATCATCGCCACAGTCGAAGGCGACGACAGCATTCAGACCGCGCAGTTGCGGCAGTTTTTCTTTTACGGTTTCGAGGATGTCATCCACGAAGGCCTCCCTCAGTCAGCAGGTATTTTGTTTTGATTATGACAGGACTGTAACCCAAAGTGACGTTAACGTAAAACAAATAACGGATGCGAGAGTATAGCCACCTATAAGACATTGAATTGAAATAATTTAAGATGCGCTGCGTATCAGATAACGCACAAAAAAAGCCCGGCAGTGCCGGGCCTTTTGCGGGGCATGGCCCCAGATTGAAATATGCTTGGCGCGTTTTGGTTCTCAGGACACGATCTGCCAGGAACCATCAGCCTGGCGGCATGCCGTACCGTATGTTTTCCGCAGTTCTCCACCAATACGGGCTGTTGCGCTATATTCGCGGCAATAGCGTCCGTCGGCGTTCTGCCAACTGTTGGTCGGAACAACATTATAGCTGCGGCCCGAATCGGGGTTCTGCCACCGGACGGCCTGCCCATCAGGGGCGCGCTGCAAGGCATAGCCGGTACAAGCCAGATCACCCTGATCAAGGCTCTGGCCAATCGAGTAGCCACTGAGCATGCCAAGAATGGCACCACCAATCATGGCCGCATCCCGGCCTCTTCCCTTGCCGATGGTTGAACCAAGAACCGCGCCTGTGCCACCACCAATGATGGCGCCAACCACATCACGGTTACAGCGCAGGAAACCACCGTCGGAGACAAAAAGCTCGTTACCGTGGCGGCTATAATTGCGTTTGTGCCCTTTGTGCTGCTTGGCACGATAGCCATGGGCAGGTGCCCATGACGGCGGGTCGGCCTTAACCGGCGCAGGTGCCGCGAAAGGCAGGGTTAGGCCAAATGCAGCGACCAGAAGAATGATCCGTTTCATCATTTCCGGGCCTTCTCATTCTCGTGCATGATATAGCCCGCACCGGTACCCACCGCGCCGCCAATTACCGCGCCACAGGTAACACAGCCACCGGTGATCACGGTGCCAACAGCACCCACACCGGCACCAATCGCGCCGCCACTCAGCATTTTTTGGTCTCGGTCATTCAATCCGCTACAAGCCGAAAGCCCCAATGCGCTTGCAACGGCCAAAATCATGGCTGTCTGTCGCATCTCTCGTGTCCTTTCCAAGGTTTTTGGGCACAGGTCATTCGTGGACCTGTGTCTGATCGCAAAGCTTGCCGGGGAAATAGGCACGAGGTTTGGCTGTATTGGGGGCTCTTTGGGGCAGATATGACGATAAAAAGGCACCAAATCCGCAAATTATTGGTTTCTGGTGCCTTTTTACCTGCCGCATTCCGGTCCAAAGACCAGATTAATCTTCGAAAGTGCCGCGGAGCAGTCGTTCCTTGCCAATCATGGCCGGTTTTCCGCGGGCAATGACGCTATCGGGGGTTAAAGCATCATCGAAAACCAGGATATCGGCATCATAACCGACTTTGAGCTGCCCTTTGCGTGCCACAAGGCCCAGCATGCGTGCCGGATTGATCGTAATCGGGGCCAAGGCGGTCGGGATATCAAGCTTTTCAACTTCGACCAGATCGGCAAATTCGCGCGGTACGGTCTCAAAGCCAGCCACTGAAAGCCCGATCATATTGCCATCAGTATCAAAATCCGGCAGTGACCCGTTGCCATCCGATGTCATTGAAATGCGGTCTAGCGGAACGCCATCGGCCAGGCATTCGGCAATGCTGGTCGATGTTTTGGTGGCCTCCTTGGGATCGGGTTCGGCATCAATCCCGGTGGTGAAATCGATATTGCCGCCACGCTTTGCCCAGAGCTTGGCCGCATCAAGCAAGGCGCGCTTGCGGTTGACGTGGGTCGGGATGAACTGGCCGATCGGGATTTCGGTCTGCTCGATCACAGCAATCAGGGGATCAAAGTGCCCGTCACCATCGCCCAGATGCACGACAACCGATCCGGCCTTGCCCGATGTCATGCCGCCAATGCGCGATTGGGATGCGATGCGGGCCAGCTCCTCAACCGTGCTTTGGCTGCTGCGGTGATCTGAAATCGCCGTTTTCAAACCGATACAGGCATCCAGAAACGTCACGTCATCCCCGATGTTGCCGGTCAGGGTTGGTGACGGTACGCGATAACCACCTGTGAAGAACCATGCAGAGATACCTTCGGTTCGAAGCGCCTTGGTCTTGGCATACAGCGATGCGATGTGCCGTGTTGCGGCGTCTGTGCCCAACAATCCACAAACGGATGTAATGCCAGCTTCGATCAGTTTGCCGACCGCAACTTCTGGCGTACGCGTGGCAAATCCGCCTTCGCCACCGCCCCCGATCAGATGGACATGTCCGTCGATAAAGCCTGGTACGGTCATCTTGCCGCCAAGGTCGATGGTCTTGATTTCGGCCGGAACAGAAACCACCAGATCCGGGGCAATGGCGACGATTTTCTCGTCACAGATCAGGATATCATTGATGCCAAGCGGCGTCGGGGCGAAGACGTTGGCATTCTTGAGCAACAGAAACATGTTTTAAAACCGTATTTTACGAAATGCTGTGTTCAGGTGGCGGGTTGGCGCGGATGCGCATCATAGCGACAGTTCATTTCCGTTGAAACGGTTCTGGCAAGCAGATAGCTTTCGATAAAACCAAGCGGGAATAAACCTGCGTCACCCAAAGGAAACGTTATGAGCTTCGCCGCCTGGTTGTCGGTTGCAACCATCTGTGTACTTGGCGCAATGACACCGGGTCCAAGTCTGGCCGTTGTATTGCGCTATTCCGTTGGTCATTCCCGCCAGGCCGGATTTGCCTGCGCCTTGGCGCATGCACTGGGTATCGGCTTTTATGCTGTGATCACCATGACCGGACTTGGCATTCTGTTTCAGACGGTACCGGTCTTTCACAATGCGGTCAGTATCCTGGGTGCGCTTTATCTGATCTGGCTTGCAATCAAGGCGTGGCGTGGTTCCAAGGCGGGTGCGAAGTTTGATGTCGATAGTGCAGGCAAGGTATCAGGATCGATCCTGCAGGCCGCCCGCGACGGGTTCATGATTGCGTTTCTCAATCCCAAGATCGCCCTGTTTTTCCTGGCCCTTTTCAGCCAGTTTGTTTCGCCCGAGTTTGAATGGGGCGGCAAGTTCCTTCTGGCGTTCACCGCCGCTGTAATCGACGGGGCGTGGTATTGCCTTGTCGCCGTTGGATTGTCGCACGGGGCGGTGTTGCCATGGTTGCGCGATCACGCTGCCTGGATTGAGCGGATCATTGCCATCCTGTTTGTGCTGGTTGCGCTCCGGGTATTGTGGGGTGTTGTTGCGGTCTGAAAGCCCGATTTTTGAATTTATGCTCACCTAAATTTCTGTCCGCGCCACCATCGCGACACAACATGGATCATCCAGATGACTGACAAGACGGCCCCACACACCAATCCTTCCGAGAAGACAACGCCGGGAAAGAATGCGGCATCTAATGCCGGGCGTGGCTTCCATCATTTGGGGGCGCATATCGGATTTTTGCTGGCGATCTTGCTTTTGGCGGCGAACATGCGCGGCAGCATTGTCGGTTTGGGGCCGTTGGCGGAAATCATTGGTACAGATCTGTCGCTTTCAGGGACCCAGCTTGGTTTGTTGACAACGCTGCCAGTGCTGAGCTTTGGCGTGCTTTCAATGTTTGCACCGCGTCTGGGGCAGAAATTCGGTCTCGAAGCGACCCTTCTGACGATGTTGCTGTTCATCGCCATCGGGCAGGGGCTTCGCGCCAGCGGGGCCTATGACATCATGGTGGTCGGGACCATCATTTTGGGGGCGGCAATTGCGGTTCTGAATGTTTTGACCCCATCACTGGTACGGCGCAGTTTTCCGACCCATGTGGCATTGGTGACTGCCCTTTACACCTTTACCATGTCCAGTGGCGCGACGACTGCGGCATTTGTTTCGATCCCGATCCGAAATGCGGCGGACGGCGATTGGCGCTGGTCGCTTGGTGTTTGGGCGGTGTTTGCCGCGATTGCCTTTGTCTGCTGGCTGCCGATGTTGCGTTATCGCCATGTCGGAGCGGCGCCGACACCGGTTGCGCACATTTCGCTTTGGAAAAACGTCGAAGCCTGGTGGCTGGCGCTGTTCTTTGGTTGTCAGTCGCTGATGTTCTATACCGGCACGGCCTGGGTCGCCAAAGTGTTCATTGATCACGGCATTTCCGAGGCCGAAGCCGCGACCCTTCTGACTCTGTTTAACGTATTTGGCATTCCGGCCGCCTTTGGTGCGCCGCTGATTTATTCGAGGATTGCCAACAAGAAACTGGCGATGCTGGTGCTGCATATTCCGTTGATCATCGCCATTCCGGGCTTCGTCTTTGCCACCACCGAATTGCCGTATGTCTGGGCAGTATGCATGGGGCTTGGACAAGGCAGCATGATCAGTATTGCCCTGACCCTTGTCGGCATGCGCGTAGCAGATCCGCAAACGTCGGCACGACTGTCGGGCATGGCGCAATCGGTGGGCTATCTGTTTGCGGCCATTGGGCCAGTTTTGTTCGGGGCCTTGCATGACCTTCTGGGCGACTGGCAAGTGGCACTCTACTTCCTGTTTGTTGTTGTGGCGGTGCAACTTTGTGCAGCGATGCGTGCAGGATCGTCCGCAAAGATTGGCGCGGACTAGGTCGCCAACCGTTTAACTAAATTCGGTAAGGGTCAGGCAGCGGTGCCCGACGGGATGGCACGGTCATCCTGTTCGGTGCGACAGGTCGCAATCAGCCAGTCGCGAAATGCGCGGACTGCAAAGTTGTTTTCCTTTTCCTTGGGATAAACCACGTAATAGGCGTGCTGGTTGGGGATCGATACATCAAAGGGTGCGACCAGACGCCCGTTTTCAAGCTCTTCACGTACCAGAAATTCCGGCAGAAGTGCCAGCCCAAGGCCTGCGACAGCGGCCTGAATGACCATGTGGAAATGCTCAAACCGGGGACCAGCCAGTTCATCGACCACGGCAACGCCGGTGGCCGCCAGCCAGTCCTGCCAGGCACGCGGGCGGGTGGAATGCTGCAACAAAGTACAGTTGCGCACGCGTTCGCGGGCAATCGGCAGATCGTCATTTTCCTTAAGCAGCTTGGGCGCACAGACTGCAATCAAGGTTTCCCCCATCAAACGGTGCGTCACGCAGCCCGGCAGGTTGTCTTCACCAAAGTGAATGGCAATATCAATACCTTCGCGGTCGAAATTAAATTCCCGCGTCTGGGTAATGAGATTGAGCTGAATGTCCGGCCAGGTTGCCTTGAAATCACCAAGGCGCGGCACAAGCCAGCGCGCGCCAAAAGTTGGTAGCGTCCCGACATTAAGCATCCCGCCCGCATCGGAATAAGCCATGACCTGAAGTGTGGCGGCCTCTGCCCGATCCAGAAGGTCACGGACCTGTGCGGCATAGGCTTCACCGGCCGCGGTCAGTTTCAGGCGTTTCTTCACGCGGCGAAAAAGATCTCGTCCGAGATATTCCTCAAGCGCACGGATCTGACGGCTGATTGCGCTTTGCGTGACATTCAGTTCCTCTGCCGCGCGGGTGAAAGACAGATGACGGGCCGAACTTTCAAAGAATTGCAGGGCAGTAAGGGATGGCAGGACGCGACGCATGGCAAAACCAGTTCATAACAAAACGGAATGATATGGTGCGAATATATCGTTTGTTTGCTTTGCAGCCAAGGCGTACGGTTTTAAACGGTTCAAAGTCCCCTCGCGCCACCCCAAGAAGCGTTTGGGCTGAAAGCCAACCGTGCTGGAATGCTGTTACTTTGGAATGTTTTGGAAGGAAGGCTCCCCCTTCATTCGGGTAACGGTTTCCAGCGCACCACCGCAAAATGCCGGTTCATCAATGGCCGGAAAGTAACAATTTGCATCGGGTAGAAGGCAAGAATGGGTTCTGTTGACGAAAATTATGATGTGATCATCGTCGGTGGTGCGGTTATCGGCAGTTCCATCGCATGGCATTTGACGGGCCGTGATGATTTCAAGGGCCGGGTTCTGGTGATCGAGAAAGACTCGACCTACGAGTTCTGCTCGACCGCACTTTCGGCGGCGTCGATCCGCCAGCAATTCTCGACCCCGATCAATATTGAAATGTCGGCCTATGGCATTCAGTTCCTGCGTAATCTGAACCGCGACCTTGATCCCGACGTCGACATTGCCCTGCATGAAAAGGGCTATCTCATTCTGGCCACCGATCAGGGGCGCGATATCCTGCGTCAGAACCATGCGACGCAAACCGAATTTGGCGGCGACATCATCTGGATGGAGCCCGATGACTTGGCCCAGAAATACCCATGGATGAATACATCCGATCTGGCGGCTGGTTGCTGGGGACGCACGGGCGAAGGCTGGTTTGATGCCTATTGCCTGATGCAGTCGTTTCGCAAACAGGCCCGCCGTCGTGGTGCCGATTACATTGACGGCGAAGTGGTCGAGGTCCTGCGTAATGGTGATCAGGTCACCGGTGTGGTTCTAAAGGACGGTCGTCGGTTCGGCTGTGGCCAGCTTGTCAATGCGGCGGGCACCGGCGGATCAAAGGTCGCCCGGATGGCCGGCCTTGAAATTCCGGTCGAGCCACGCAAACGCTGCATCTTTGTATTCAACTGCCGGGACGCGGAAGACATCAGCGCATCCTGCCCGATGCTGATTGATCCAAGCGGCCTTTATGTCCGTCCGGAAGGCGAGTTCTTTATTACCGGTATCGCACCGCCCAAGGATCGCGACCCGGAATGCTGGGATTTCGACGTCGATCATAGCCTGTTTGACGACATCATCTGGCCGGGCCTGTATGAGCGGTGTGAACGGTTTGAGGCGATCAAGGTCGTCAATGCCTGGGCGGGTCATTATTCCTATAACCTGCTCGATCAGAACGCGATTTTGGGCCGTCACACGGATGTTAAAAACTTCATCTTTGCCAACGGGTTCTCGGGCCATGGCCTGCAACAAAGCCCGGCGGTCGGTCGTGGCATTGCCGAACTGATCGCGACAAACGGCTATGAAACCCTTGATCTGTCGGTGTTTGGCTATGAGCGCATTCGCGATAATGCGCCGGTGCTTGAACTGAACGTCATTTAAATCATCAATAAAAAGGTCGGAGCAGCCCCACATGCCCCGTGACGAAAACACCAAACCAGCCCAGGACAGCACGCAGATGCGTGAGCGCGCAATTGCGTCGGTATCGGCCGGGGTGCGCAATGTGCATCCGGTCTATCTTGATCGCGCACTCAATGCCGAGGCATGGGACGTCGAAGGCAAACGCTATATCGATTTCATTGGCGGGATCGGTGTTTTGAATGTCGGGCATCGCAACCCGGTGGTGATGGAACGCGTCGCCGCCCAGTGCGAACGATTTACCCACAGCTGTTATAATGCGTTGCCCCACGAGCCCTATGTCGCGGTAACGGAGTGGCTGGCAGCAAATTGCCCGATTGAAGGTCCGGCGAAATCAATGCTGACCAATTCCGGGGCCGAGGCGATGGAAAACGCGCTGAAGCTTGCGCGCGCCTTTACCGGCCGCACCGGGGTGATCGCCTTTGACGGTGGTTTCCATGGCAGGACGCTTGCAACCCTTGCGCTGACGGGCAAAACCAAACCCTATAAAACCGGGCTCGGCCCATTGCCGGGGCCTGTATGGCATCTGCCATATCCTTGCCCCGAAACCGGTGTACCGGTTGATGATGCGATGGCCGCCATCGCCAAGCTGTTTGCTGTTTCCGCCGATCCGGCGTCGGTCGGGGCGGTGGTGATTGAACCTGTTCAGGGCGAAGGCGGTTTTCGTGCCGCGGATGGGGAATTTCTTGTCGCCCTGCGTCGCCTGTGTGATGAAAACGGCTTGGTTCTGATTGCCGATGAAATCCAGTCGGGCTTTGCCCGGACCGGTAAGATGTTTGCCATTGAGCATGCCGGTATTGCGCCCGATATCCTTGTTATGGGCAAAGGCATTGGCGGGGGCTTTCCGTTGGCCGCAATCACCGGTGCCGAGGATGTCATGAATGCGCTGGCGCCGGGCGGGCTTGGCGGCACCTATTCCGGCAATCCTGTAGCCTGTGCCGCGGCAACCGGCGTATTTGAGGTGCTCGAGGCCGACAAGCTGACCGCCCGTGCCAAACAGCTTGGTGAAAAATACGCCACCCATATCGCATGGCTGCGCGATCTGCCCGGCGGGCATGTGATCGGCAACATGCGCGGGATCGGGGCAATGCGTGCCTTTGAATTGATTGCAGATGACGGCAAGCCGTCACCCAAACGTCTGCAATGCTTGTTGCAACTGGCCCGTGATGACGGGCTATTGTTAATGCCAAGTGGTGAGCACGCCAATGTGGTGCGCCTGCTGGCACCTTTGACCATTCCGTTTGATCAGGTTGATGAGGCCTTTGCCATCATCGCCAAACAGCTGCCCAAGGTGGCGGATATCAGGGATTGAACAGAGATCGAATTTGCCGGTGATCCGCGCCGGAAAGTTTAAAACGAAGGGAGTTTTACTGTGAGCTACAAATCCATTCTGACCGAACTTGGTCTGTCCGAAGCAGAGATTGCCAATGGCACCCTCAGTGTCCAGACCCCGGTTGACGGTTCGGAATTCGCAAGTGTCACCGAAACCACCCCGGCCGAGATGACCGATGTTATCGGCAACGCCAAAAAGGCATTTGGCGCATGGCGTCAGGTTCCCGGTCCGCGTCGTGGCGAACTGGTCCGTCTTCTGGGTGAAGAACTGCGCGCAGCCAAGGAACCGCTGGGCCGTCTGGTGTCGCTTGAATGCGGCAAGATCTATCAGGAAGGTCTTGGCGAAGTTCAGGAAATGATCGACATCTGCGACTTCGCAGTCGGTCTGTCGCGCCAGCTTTACGGTCTGACCATCGCGTCCGAACGTCCAGGCCACAAGATGATGGAAAACTGGCATCCGCTGGGTGTTGTTGGCCTGATCACCGCCTTTAACTTCCCGGTTGCGCCGTGGGCATGGAACACAGCGCTTGCACTGGCTTGCGGCAATGCCGTGATCTGGAAACCGTCGGAAAAAACGCCGGTCACTGCCCTTGCCTGCCAGAAGATCCTCGAAAAGGCGATTGCCAAATTCGGTGATGCACCGGCCAACCTGCATCAGGTCGTTGTGGGTGATCGCGCCATCGGTGAAATCATGACCGACAGCCGTGACGTCGCGCTGATTTCAGCCACCGGTTCTACCCGCATGGGCCGCGAAGTTGCCCCGCGTGTTGCGCAGCGCTTTGGCCGCACCATTCTTGAGCTTGGCGGCAACAACGCCATGATCGTCACCCCGTCGGCCGATCTGGACATGACCGTGCGTGCGGTTGTGTTCTCCGCTGTTGGCACCTGTGGTCAGCGTTGCACGTCGCTTCGTCGCCTGATCGTTCACAAGGACGTCAAGGATCAGCTGCTGCCGAAAATCATTGCGGCTTACAAGTCTGTGAAAATTGGCGATCCGCTGGCCGATGGTGTTCTGGTTGGTCCGCTGATCGACGAAGAAGCCTTTACCAACATGCAGGCCGCCCTTGCCAATGCCAAGAAAGACGGCGGCACTGTGCATGGCGGAGAACGTACCCTGGAACCGGAATACCCGAATGCGTTCTATGTTACCCCGTCAGTGGTTGAAATGCCGGGCCAGACCGAGACCGTGAAGCACGAGACCTTCGCACCGATCCTGTACGTCATGACCTACGAGACCCTTGAAGAAGCCATCGCGCTTCAGAATGACGTCCCGCAGGGTCTGTCATCGTGCATCTTCTCGACCGATCTGCGCGAAACCGAACTGTTCCTGTCCTCGGTTGGGTCCGATTGCGGTATTGCCAACGTCAATATCGGTCCGTCCGGTGCGGAAATCGGTGGTGCCTTCGGTGGTGAAAAAGAAACCGGTGGCGGTCGAGAATCCGGTTCGGATGCATGGAAAGGCTACATGCGCCGCGCAACCAACACCATCAACTATTCCCGCGAGCTGCCGCTCGCTCAGGGCATCAAATTCGACATCTGATCACGCGTCTGATCGGTTTCGATCCAAACCCCGCCGGCTCGCTGGCGGGGTTTTTCTTTGTTTGTGTTGCGCGCACAAAAAAGCGGCCCCCGAAGGAGCCGCTTTTGTAATTAAGTCTCAAAGCGTCGGCTGATTAGCCAGCTTTGGAGAAACGCTCTGCAACATATTCCCAGTTAACCAGGCTGTCGAGGAAGGCTTTGACATAGTCCGGACGCGCGTTGCGGTAATCGATGTAGTAGGAGTGTTCCCAAACATCACAACCGAGCAGCGGGGTCTGACCGTGAACAAGCGGGTTTTCCGCGTTCGGGGTCTTGGTGACAACCAGTTTACCGGACTTGTCCATCGCAAGCCAGCACCAGCCAGAACCGAACTGGGTTACGCCAGCCTGAATGAAGGCTTCTTTGAAGGCATCGACAGAGCCGAAATCTTCAACGATTTTCTTTTCGAGTTCACCCGGGATGGCGCCGCCGCCATTGCCCTTCATCATCTGCCAGAACTCAATGTGGTTCCAGTGCTGAGCAGCGTTGTTGAACAGGCCTGCTTTGGAAGCGTCGCCGTAAGATGCAACAACAACTTCTTCAAGCGACTTGCCTTCAAGGCCCGAACCTTCGAGCAGCTTGTTGCCGTTCACAACATAGGCGTTGTGATGTTTGTCATGGTGAAACTCAAGGGTTTCAGCGGACATGACCGGCGCAAGCGCGTCATATGCATACGGAAGTGCTGGGAGTTCAAATGCCATGATACAGTTCCTCGACTTTCATTATTAATCTGTGCGGTAACGCAACATATCCCTTTTTGCGCCGTCGATAAAAGTGAAAATCCCGTGCAACATCTTGGAAACCTTTGTTGCCGGGCCGACTGGCGCATCCGGGTCGTTACCCGTGCTACTTTATCTAGCACGCACGAGCGTTTATGCAACGCATCGCCACATTACCTTTGAATGGTTCGATATATGATGAACATTCAGGCCATCAAAACGTTCCCGGATTTTCCGGAAAAATTTGAACGGTTTGGGTCGTGGGGCAGGCGGGATGCCTACTCTTTGTAGAGTCCTACCATCTTCTGGCTTTCGTCGCCATTTGTCAGTGTGACATCGTAGTCCCCGCGTTTAAGCGACGAGATGTCAATCTTGCACGGGAACCGGACGCAATCACGCCTGATGGCGATGGTGCCATCCGGGTGGCGCAGCGTCACTTCACCGCGAACCATTTCGGAATGGATAGTAACGCTGTCGGTGGTCGGTTTGGGTGCGACCTTGATTGCAGCCAGCCCGGCTGTCGTGATCGTCATAAGCCCAATCAGGGCAATGGCAACCGGCTTACTACGCAGAGATCTCAGCATGGCTTCCTCGCGCGGTTGTTCTTGGTTGATGTCTGATAACTTGCGCTACGAAGCCGAAAAATTAACGGCGCAAATGGGGCATTTCCGTGCCGGTCATTGTTGTTTGGGCGCAACAGCCATGCGTTTTGCGCCCTATAACAGCCCTGATCATTGCAGATCGGAACCGCGAAAGCCCAAGGTTACTGCGACAGATAAGCCCGCGCTGATTTGAGTTTTTGGGCGATATATGCGGTGGCCTGTTTTGGATCGGGCTGACCACAAATCGCCGAGACAACGGCAATACCGTTCGCACCGCTTTCAAGTGCCGGCAAGGCGTGTTCACCCTTAAGCCCGCCAATCGCAACCGATGGCAATCCGACCATCCGCACCAGCTTTTCAAGCCCGTCAAATCCGATTGCCGGTTTATGGTCGGGCTTGGTCGCGGTGGCAAATATCGGGCCGATGCCGACATAATCGACAATCGTGCGGTCCACCTTTTGCGCGACATCTTCGCTTTCAATCGACAGGCCGATGATCTTGTCCGGGCCAAGGCGGTCGCGGGCAATCTGCGAAGGCAGATCATCCTGACCGACATGCAGGCCATGTGCGCCAATGGCAATGGCGGCATCAATGTCGTCATTCACGATCAGTGGCACGTTTGTGCCTTCCATCGCCTTCATCAATTCCCGACCAACGCGAATGAGGCCCTCGGTCCCGGCCTTTTTATCGCGCAGCTGAATGAGGGTGGCACCGCCTGCAATCGCGGCCATCGTGGTTTCCACCATCGAATGGTCGCGACACAGATCGGGATCAAGCACGAGATAAAGCGACAGATCAAACGACTTCATAGAACATTGATCCGAAGGTTCTTGGCATAAGTCGTGGCATCAAGGCGATGCAGGCCATCGATAAAGGCTGTCATGAAGGATGCCGGGCCGTTTGCCGTATTGGCGGCGATTTCGCCCGCCACGGCAAAATTGCCAAGGGCGGCAACGGTGGCTTCAAACGCCTGATCCGGTGCAACCGCAAGATAGCCGCCAACAAGCGCCGTCAGCGAACAGCCTGTGGCGGTGACTTTCGGCATCAGGTCCGATCCACCGGCAATGCGCACGGATCGTTTGCCATCGGTGACAAAATCAACCTCGCCTGTAACGGCAACAATGGCACCTTGTGCGATGGCAAGGCCGCGTGCGGCCTCTTCGGCCTGTTCGACCGGATCGCCGCTATCAACACCCTGACCGGCACTTTGAC
This sequence comes from Thalassospira sp. CH_XMU1458, assembly GCF_037027205.1. Lineage (NCBI taxonomy): Bacteria > Pseudomonadati > Pseudomonadota > Alphaproteobacteria > Rhodospirillales > Thalassospiraceae > Thalassospira > Thalassospira sp. CH_XMU1458. Next base: position 533,849 of record NZ_JAYMDW010000001.1, read on the forward strand.
CGCCACCAAGCGCAATGATTTCCGATGCGTTGCCGCGAATGACGGTGGGTTTGAATTTCAAAAGCGCTGCCACGGCATCGCGGCGATACCCGGTGGCAAAATGCGCCACTGGATCAAGCACCCAAGGTTTGCCCGCAGCATTGGCCGACTTGGCCGCGGCAATCATGCCTTCGACCCAGTTGGGCGAAAGGGTGCCGATATTGACCGTCAGCGCACCGGCAATCGCGGCAAATTCACCGGATTCTTCTGGTGTGTGAACCATCGCTGGTGAGGCGCCAGCGGCCAGTAAAACATTGGCGGCATAGTTCATCGCAACATAGTTGGTGATGCACTGGACCAACGGATTGGTCGCACGCATGCGTTCAAAAAGATCAGTCGCGGTCCGGGAAATTTCGGTCGTCATGTCGAGGCTCCAATGCAGAAACTTTGCGTATGGAGACCCAGTTCGAAGTCGGAATGATGGAGAACGTCGTAATCCGCGTTCGCACCGTCCCTACGCCAGTATGAACTGGATCAGGTTCAAAGGGTCACTGCGCGGCAGTTTCTCAGCCCCCTTGTCGGGGCTCCCCTTGGTGAGTGCTCAACATGGGTTTTAAACTGTCTTCTGTCAATTCATCCGATCGGCATGATTGGGCAAAAGAAAAACGGCGGAATGGTATATGCCATCCCGCCGTTTCGAAGCCTTTTTGCGATAGGTTACTTGCGACGTTCCATCGCGGCCTTGAGTGCGGCAGCCATCGCACCGCCATCGCCGCCAGCGTTACCACCGGCATTGCCACGACCTTGGCCGCCCTGATGGCGCGGGCCTGATGAATGCTGCGGACGGTTGCCGCGCGGTGCATCGCCGTGATTTTCGGCACGCTTTTCACGCGTGGCTTCGTAATCCGGTGCGGATTTCATCGAAAGGCCGATACGTTTGCGCGGTGCGTCGACTTCCATCACGGTAACGGAAACGATTTGACCGGCCTTGACCACCTGACGGGGATCTTCGACGAACTTGTCAGCAAGCTGGGAAATATGAACCAGGCCATCCTGATGCACGCCGATATCAACGAACGCCCCAAAGTTGGTGACGTTGGTGACCGTGCCTTCAAGCTTCATGCCGGTGCGCAGATCCTTGATCTCATTCACACCTTCGGTGAATTTGGCGGTCTTGAATTCCGGGCGCGGGTCACGGCCGGGCTTATCGAGCTCGGCGATGATGTCGCGGATGGTCGGGACACCAAATGTGTCATCGGCGAAATCTTCGGGGCGGAGTGTCTTGATAAAGGCCGAATCGCCGATCAGTTCTGCCAACGGCTTGGCGGCCTTGGCGCTGATTTTTTCGACCAGCGGATAGGCTTCCGGGTGCACGGCCGATGCATCAAGAGGATTGTTGGCACCGCGAATACGCAAGAAGCCCGCGCATTGCTCGAACGCCTTTGGTCCAAGACGCTCGACCTTTTTAAGATCCGCACGGGACTGGAACGCCCCGTTGGAGTCGCGATACCCAACGATATTGCGCGCCAGCGTCTCGGTCAGGCCTGCCACACGGGTCAAAAGCGGGATGGAGGCGGTGTTAAGGTCAACCCCAACACCGTTCACGCAATCCTCAACCACGGCATCAAGCGACCGGGCCAGTTTGGTTTCCGATACATCATGCTGGTACTGTCCGACACCGATGGATTTCGGTTCGATCTTCACCAGTTCTGCCAGCGGGTCTTGCAGGCGGCGCGCAATTGATGCCGCCCCACGGAGCGACACATCAAGATCGGGGAATTCTTCGGCTGCGAACTGCGATGCGGAATAAACAGACGCACCGGCTTCGTTGACGATCACCTTGGTCGCCTTAAGCGCCGGGAAGCGTTTAAGCATCTGACCGGCAAGTTCGTCGGTTTCACGTGAAAACGTCCCGTTGCCAATCGCGATCAGTTCGATCTGATGGCGGGCCGCAAGCGCGGCCATGGTGTTGATCGCGCCTTCGACGTCATTGCGCGGCTGGAAGGGATAAACCGTTGCGGTATCGACCAGCTTTCCGGTGGCATCAACCACCGCGACCTTGACCCCGGTACGTACACCCGGATCAAGACCCATGGTCGCTTTTTGCCCCGCAGGGGCCGCCAGCAACAGGTCTTTCAGGTTGTCGGCAAAGACCTTGATCGCACCTTCCTCGGCGGAGTCACGAAGGGTGCCAAACAGATCAAGCTCAATCGACAAAGACAGTTTGACGCGCCAGGTCCAGCGCACGGTATCCATCAGCCATTTATCCGCTGCCCGTCCCTTGTCGGCAATACCGACATGGGCGGCAATCATCACCTCGGCCCGACCCGGCTGGCTGCGCGGACGGTCTTCGTCTTCTTTGCCAAGGGTCAGTTTAAGCTGAAGGATATCCTCGTTGCGACCCCGGAAAAGGGCCAGCGCACGGTGTGAGGGGCAGGTTTTGATTTTTTCGGAATGCTCGAAATAGTCCGAGAACTTGGCACCTTCTGCCTGTTTGCCCTCGATCACCGATGCGGTGATTTCACCTTCATTCCACAAGTGGTCACGCAGCTTGGCGACAAGGTCGGCATCTTCGGCAAAGCGTTCCATCAGGATCTGGCGCGCACCATCAAGGGCAGCCTTGGTGTCCTCAACGCCTTTTTCGGCATCAACGAATTTGGCGGCTTCGGTTTCCGGATCAAGCGTCGGGTCGTTAAACAGGCTATCGGCCAGCGGCTCCAACCCAGCTTCGCGGGCAATCTGGGCCTTGGTGCGGCGCTTTTTCTTGTAAGGCAGGTAAAGATCTTCAAGGCGAGTCTTGGTGTCTGCCTCGTTGATTGCGGCCTCAAGTTCCGGCGTCAGCTTTTCCTGTTCGCGGATGCTCTCAAGCACGGATGCGCGGCGTTCTTCAAGCTCGGTCAGATAGCGCAGGCGTTCTTCCAGCGTACGAAGTTGGGTGTCATCAAGCCCGCCGGTTTTTTCTTTACGGTAACGGGCGATGAACGGAACGGTGGAGCCTTCATTAAGCATCTCGATGGTGGCAATGACCTGTTCCGGACGGACCGAAAGTTCTTCGGCGATACGCTGGGGAATTGGACGCATGGTTTCTCCTTGTTTTGCTCGTACGCTTGGAATAGCGGCTTTGGGCGCGCCGGGAAAGAGTCTGTTTTTCCCAAATTTTTGTCCGCATCCACTGTTTGATTCCAAAGGCCTGAAGTCATGTGGGTTTGCGCATGTCGTACTGATCAGCTTGAAGCTTGCCGATTTTGCATCGGGGCGCTATTCCTGTGCTTTGCACTAACGCCAAAAATAAGGTGAACAGTTAATGTCGGGCACCGAGAACTACAAAAACGTATATGACGATGATTTCTTCGCCTATACATCAGGGATCTCATGGAAATCAGCACAAAAGGTTGTTCCGGTTTTCAGAGAACTTCTGCCGTTTTGTAAAAGTGTTGCCGATTTTGGCTGTGCTGAGGGCGTTTGGCTGAAATGCTGGTTACTAAATGGTGTTGAAGATGTTGTCGGTGTTGATGGTGATTACGTCAATACTGAGGCTCTTCACATTTCCAAAGAGGCGTTTTTTGCACGCAATCTGGATGAAGCAGTTGATCTTGGGCGCCGTTTCGATGTGGCGTGCAGTCTGGAGGTTGCTGAGCATCTCAGCCCTGAGAGCTCTCGCCAATTCGTGCAATCCCTGACCCGCCACTCCGATGTTGTGATTTTCTCGGCCGCTCCCCCTGGGCAGGGAGGGGAATTTCATATGAACGAGCGGGAGTATGACGAGTGGCGCTCGTTCTTCCGTGACGAAGGCTATGAAGCATATGATTGTATCCGCCCGAAATTGAAGGGCTTTCACGATGTTTCATTTTGGTATCGCTACAACATCGTTCTATATGTGAAGCAGACAGTTGCTAACAAATTGCCGGAAGCCATCAAGGCAACCAAGGTCGATGCGAATGCTAAAATTCCGGATATTGCACCTCCGATCTTCAAGCTCCGGAAGTCTATCGTGAAATTGCTTCCGTATGGTGTGCAGAACAGACTGGCTGCACTAAACTCCAAACTCAGAAGCATTGCAGGATAAGGAAAGATGGCTGGAAAATTCCGCGAAACCGTCATCCACGAAGTTCCCAAGGAAAAGGCAGAGCCGCAGCCCGAAACAAATACGGCATCTGACGAGATTGCGGGGGCAGAAGCCGCTCCACAACTTTCTCAGGACGCGATCAATGCGCTTGCCGAAGCCAAGGCCGCCAACGAAGCTGCCGCCAAGGCCCGCGAGATTGGTGGTCCCAAGGGCCCTGAGCCGACCCGTTTTGGCGATTGGGAAAACAAGGGCCGCTGCATCGATTTCTGATCTGAGCGCGCTTAAAGCAGATACGAAAAAGGCCGGAGCATTGTGCCCCGGCCTTTTTTGTTTTTGCGATCAGCAAGGCAGCGCGTTACGCGCTGCGGATGGCCTTGATGTTGTTGGCATATTCAGACGGGCCACCCTTGAAGGTGGCGGAACCAGCCACCAGGACGTTCGCACCGGCTTTGATTACCTGTGGGGCGATTTCCGGGTTTACGCCACCATCGACTTCAAGGTCGATATCACGGCCGGTGGCATCAATCATCTTGCGGATGCGTTTGATTTTCTCAAGCTGGCTCGGGATGAATTTCTGGCCACCAAAGCCCGGGTTCACGGTCATGACCAGAACCAGATCAACCATGTCCATGACATACTCAATGACACTTTCCGGGGTCGACGGGTTGAGCGAGACACCGGCTTTCTTGCCCAGTGACTTGATCAACTGAAGCGAGCGATGCAGGTGCGGGCCGGCCTCGGCGTGGATGGTGATGATGTCAGAACCGGCATTGGCAAATGCCTCGATATAAGGATCGACCGGCGCGATCATCAGATGCACGTCAAAGACCTTGTCGCTGTGCGGGCGCAGAGCCTTGACCACGTCCGGGCCAATTGTGATGTTCGGTACATAGTGGCCATCCATCACATCGATATGGATATAGTCAGCACCGGCTTCGTCAACAGCGCGGACGTCAACGCCAAGCTGGGCGAAATCAGCCGAAAGGATCGAAGGTGCGATTTTAATATTTGACGTGGTCATGCGTCACAGGTCCTGAAGCGATATGGGATACGGGAAATTCGGGCTTCTCATACCCCAGATTACCCCACATGTCACCCGAATGGGACTCATGGCAGCTCTGTGTGCGCCAAACCCGAGTCTTCTGTCCGGAAATCAGGATTTTTTGACAAGTCGCGCACAGAAAAAGCCATCCATGCCGCCAAAATCGGCCATGTGAATGGGCAGAATGCGCAATTCACCCGCATCGTTGATTGCCTCATCCCAGCCACCCAGTTCGTCGGCGGTGATGGCTTTGCGTTCATAGTTCGGATGATCCGCCAGGAACGATTTGACCTGATATTCACCTTCTTCGGGTTGCAGCGAACAGGTGCAATAGATCAGCTCGCCACCGACATTCAAAAGCTTGTCCGCCTGATTAAGCAGCTTGGTCTGAATCGGCAGAAGCGATTGCATCAGCTTGTCATTCTGACGCAGCAGAATGTCCGGATGGCGGCGAATGGTGCCTGTGGCTGAACAGGGTGCGTCCAAAAGAACCGCATCGGCGCGCGGCGTATCAGGCGCAAGATCGGTGGCATCGCCGGTTACGACAGCCGCACCAAGCGATACACGCTCTAGGTTTTCAAACACGCGTTTCAGGCGACCTTCGGATTTATCGACCGCAATTGCACTCGCACCAAGGGATGCAAGCTGCATGGTCTTGCCACCCGGTGCCGCGCACAGGTCATAGATGGTTTTGTCCTTGTAAGCCGAAAACAGCGTTGCCGGAATGGCTGCTGCTGCGTCCTGCACCCACCAGTCGCCATCCTTGTAACCCGGAAGATCACGGATACGGCGACCCGGTTCAAGTCGCACCGATCCGGTCGGCAGGACAATGCCATCCATCTTTTCGGCCCACTCGGCGGTCTGGCTGCGATCCTTGATCGACAGATCCAGCATCGCGTGGCCAAGGCTTGCTTCGGCAATGCCTTGGGCGATCTCGGCGCCATAGGCCTTTTTCCAGGATCCGCGCAGCCATGCCGGGATGTTGAGCTGCCAGTCCTCAACGCCTTCCGGCCATTCAAAGCCATCACGCTGCAAGCCACGCAGAATGGCATTGATCAGTTTGGTGTATTTATGCAAACCCGCATCACGCGCCAGATTGACCGTACTGTCGACCGCACCGTAGTCAGGCGTATCCATAAAGAACAGCTGCGCTACACCAAGCCGCAGGATGTTGGTCAAGCGTGCTGCGACCCGGTCCTGTGGTGGTTGATAACGCGGGGCAAGTACGGCATCAATTTCGCCCAGATGGCGCAGCGTGGTGCCAAGCAATTGACGCAGGAAATTGCGATCAAGCGACGGCAGGCCATAGCCATGCTTTGACAGAAGTTCGTCCAACGTCACTTCACCGCCGCGCAATTCCTGCAGGGTTTTAAGCGCAAGCATACGCGGATCGGGTGCCTCAACCGCCTGTTTGCGGGGGGCATTGCGCTGGGATGGACGGGAACGACGTTCTGCCAAAGGGATATCTCCGGTTTTAGTTTATGTGCTGTAGTTAAGCGCAGCATGGCAAACTGTAAAGCATCAACCATGGTTTTGCGTGGCATGGCTGCTCTGTGCGGCTGTGTCGGGAATGGTGGCAGGATGGTGCGGGGCAGGGTGAAAAGCCTTGCGATAGGGAATGGGTCCGGCTAATCCAGACGGATCAATCTGATGGGGACAGGGACAAGGGCGATCCAACGATGACTTTTGCCGGACTTGCGACCTTTGCAAGCATCTTTCTGATCGGCTCGATGTTGCTGACGTGGGTGGTTCTGAACTATCTGCGGCGCAAGGCGATCCTTGATATGCCAAATCACCGTTCCAGTCACGCTGTACCGACCCCGCGTGGCGGCGGGCTTGCGGTGACGCCGCTTTTGATTGTGCTGGTTGCGGTCGTTTTTGCCTTTACCGGTGTTTCGGCTATTGGTGAATGGCTGATGCTGGGGGCCTGTGCCGGGCTCGCGTTGCTCAGTTGGCTTGATGATCGTCATGACCTCTCCGCGGCCAAGCGTTTTGCTGTGCAATTTATTGCGGTGATCATTGGCATATTGGCCCTTGATAAGCCGGTTCTGGGTGGACTGGTGCCGATCTGGCTGGATCACGTGTTGGTGGTGTTGGCTTGGGTGTGGTTCATTAATCTGTTCAATTTCATGGACGGGATTGACGGGATTACCGGGGTCGAGGCCGGGTCAATCGGCCTTGGGATTTTTGTGCTCGCGCTTTTTGTGCCGTTGCCGCAATTCATCGGGCTTGGCTATATCGGGCTTGGCATTCTTGCGATCATGATCGGGTTCCTGATCTGGAACTGGCATCCGGCGAAGCTGTTTCTCGGAGATGTCGGATCAATCCCGCTTGGCTTTATTCTGGGATGGCTGTTGTTAAAGGTCGCCTCCGAAGGGGCATGGGCCATCGCACTGATCTTGCCATCCTATTATCTGTTTGATGCAACATTTACCCTGATCAAACGCGCCTTGCGGCGCGAGAAAATCTGGCAAGCGCATCGCGAACATTTCTATCAGAAAGCCACCCAGCGTGGGTTTTCGCATGCCCGGGTGTCGATCATGATCCTTGCCAGCAACCTTATTCTGATTGCTGTTTGCTTTGCCCAAAGTGATACGCCGGACTGGATGCGGGTGATTGCAGCACTGATCGTTGTGTTGGGGCTTGTCGGTATGATGGTGAGAATGCCGGTTCGCGAAACACCCGGCACCTGATCGATCAGACTATTACGTGCATTGCTTGACTTGATGTGAGCAGAGCGCGAAAAGAAACCCTTATCCGTCTGTCGCCAAGCGGGTATATCCTTATAAAAACAGAAATCTGCCGGTAAGGGACCGCATGCTGCGATTATTTCAGCGAAGCCATATTGCCTTTGTCCATGACATCATCATGGCGGCACTTTCCTTCCCGTTGGCGCTCTATCTTCGGGTGGGGGACGGTGTGGTCTACTATGCGACGCAAAATATTCTGTTTTCGTCTGGCATTTTCACGCTGATCGCAGCCGTGTCCTTCTGGTATTTCGGTCTGTATCGTGGCATTTGGCGCTATGCATCGCTCAACGATGTGATCCGTATTGCCAAGGCCGTATCGGTTGCTGTCGCGGTTCTTTTTATTGTTCTGTTTCTGACCACACGTCTGGACTGGATGCCACGTTCGGCGCCAATCATTCAGTGGTTCCTTCTGATGGCCTTGCTTGGCGGGGCACGCCTGACCTATCGGATTACCAAGGACAAATCGACCGCACGCGCACTGGTGCGTCAGGGAACAGCACGTGTTTCGGTCTTGTTGATCGGCGCGGGCGATGAGGCAGAAGCCTTCATCCGTGAAACCGAACGATCTGCTAATACTCCGTTCAAGGTCATTGGTATCGTCTCGCTGACTCAGGGCCGGGTTGGTCGCAACATGCATGGTGTTGACGTTCTGGCGACTGTCGATCAGCTTGAAGATGTCATTCAGAAATTACAAAAGGGCAGGCATGGCTTGCCGCGCCGATTGGTGCTGAGTGGTGATGCACTGCGTCATGAAGACAATGCCAAGTGGGTCGAGATTGCTGATCGCTATGGCATGACCCTGGCCCGTTTGCCCAAGCTGGGCGATCTGCGTGAAGGCTTGGCCGATCCGCTGCAAATCCGCCCGGTGGCGATTGAAGATTTGCTCGGTCGCCCGCAGGCGCGACTGGATCGCGATCGTGTGCGAGAAATGATTGCTGGTAAGCGGGTATTGGTGACTGGTGCCGGCGGATCAATTGGTTCGGAACTGGTGCGTCAGATCGCATCTTATGGCCCGGACAGCCTGACCTTATTGGATGCCGGGGAATTCCAGCTTTACGCCATCGATATGGAAATGGCGGAAAAATATCCGGATTTGCCGCGTGAGAGCATCCTAGGGGATGTCCGCGATCAAACCCGCATCGGTCAGGTTTTTGATCTCTACAAGCCCGAAATAGTGTTCCATGCGGCGGCTTACAAGCATGTGCCGCTGGTCGAACACAACCCCAATGAAGGCATTCTGACCAACACGCTGGGCACGCGTAATGTGGCTGAGGCCTGTCGTGCCGCCGGTGTGGGCACAATGGTTCTGATTTCAACCGACAAGGCGGTGAACCCCGCCAATGTCATGGGCGCATCAAAGCGGCTGGCGGAATGTTATTGTCAGGCGCTGGAGACCCTGCCGCTTGATCAGCGCGGGTCGACCCGGTTTGTCACCGTGCGCTTTGGCAACGTTCTGGGTTCTACCGGGTCTGTGGTGCCCCTGTTCAAGCGCCAGCTTGAGGCGGGTGGGCCGCTGACTGTCACGCATGAAGGCATCACCCGATACTTCATGACCATTGCCGAGGCGGTGGAACTTGTTTTGCAATCAGCTGAACTTGGGCGCCACGGGGTGACCGAGGGCGGGAAGATCTTCGTCCTTGATATGGGCCGCCCGGTCAAAATCATCGATCTGGCGCGACAGATGATCCTGCTGTCTGGCTTACAGCCGGACAAGGACGTGGAAATCAAGGTCACCGGTTTGCGCCCGGGTGAGAAGCTTTATGAAGAGCTTTTCCACGATTCCGAACCGCCTGTCCAGACCGAGACCGATGGGGTGCTTTTGGCTGCCCCGCGTGTGGTGGATTATGGCCTGATCAAGCAGGTCTTTGATGCTTTGGAAGACAGTGCCACCAACCGCAACACTTCCAAAACGCTGGAGCTGATCAGCCAATTGGTGCCGGAATTCCAGCCGCCCGAGATCGGTGTGAAGTCGATCTTTGCAGGTAGCAACGGCAGTGAAACCGAGGCAGCCTCTTAAAAGCTGCTTCTCACTGCATTTCCAATTGTTGTTTCAATGATCTGCACGTTCATTCTTTGATGGAATGAATTCGTGCCAAATTGTCGTTTGTCATGCCCGAAACCGGATCATATTTTGCCATCCTGATGATGAATGGGAATGATTTTGCCGAGTAAGGCCATTCCACAGGTTCAATGTGATTCCGTCTTTTGGAGGCCCCATGTCGACAGACGCCTTTGTCCATCCCGATGAAATCCGTTCGATGTTTTCAAGCGCGATGTCCGACATGTATCGCAGTGAAGTGCCACAATACGGCACCCTGATGGAGCTGGTTTACGAGATCAATCAGAACAAACTGGAAGCCAATCCCAAACTTGCCGACAGCCTTGAATATAATGGCGAGCTTGAGCGTATCGACCTTGAACGCCACGGCGCGATCCGGCTCGGCAAACCAGAAGAGCTTTTTAATATGCGCCGCCTGTTTGCGGTCATGGGCATGCATCCGGTGGGCTATTATGATCTGTCTGTTGCCGGTGTGCCGGTACATTCAACGGCCTTCCGCCCGATAGACGAGGAAGCGCTTAAACGCAATCCGTTCCGTGTCTTTACCTCGCTCCTGCGTCTTGAATTGATCGAGGACGAGGATTTGCGTCATCAAGCCGAAAGCATCCTTGCCAAGCGCAACATCTTTACCGCGGATGCCACTAAGCTGATTTATCTGGCAGAGAAAAACGGCGGCCTGACCCGTATACAGGCCGAACAGTTCGTTGCCGAGGCACTGGAAACTTTCCGTTGGCATAGCGATGCGACCGTCACGCTTGAAACCTACCAGAAGCTTCATGACGCCCATCGCCTGATTGCCGATGTGGTCTGCTTCAAGGGGCCGCATATCAATCACCTGACGCCGCGCACCCTGGATATCGATGCGGTGCAGCAAGACATGCCCAAACGCGGCATCACGCCAAAGGCAATTGTCGAAGGCCCGCCCGCACGGTCTTGCCCGATCCTGCTGCGCCAGACCAGCTTCAAGGCGCTTGAAGAACGGGTGAACTTTATCGGTGGTCGTCGTGATGAAACGGTTGGCACCCATACCGCCCGCTTTGGCGAAATCGAGCAGCGCGGGATTGCCCTGACCGCCGAGGGTCGCAAGCTTTATGACACGCTCTTGGCCGCGACCCGTCATGCGGTGCAGATCAATGCCGGTGGATCCAACGCACGTGATTACGAAACAGAACTGGCAGAGCGTTTCCGCGCTTTCCCGGATGATTATGAGACCTTGCGCGTCGAAAAGCTGGCCTTCTTCCGCTATAGCCCGACCAAGGCTGGTCTGAATGCGGCCAAGAAAGGCGATCTTGATCCGGTAACTGCGATCAATGAACTGGTCGATCAGGGCTATCTGCGCGCCGATCCGATCATCTACGAGGACTTCCTGCCGGTCAGTGCTGCAGGGATTTTCCAATCGAATCTTGGTAGTGACGAGCAGAAAAACTATTCCGAACAATCCAACCAGGATGTGTTCGAGCAATGCCTTGGTGCGCCGGTTCGTGACGAACTTGCGCTTTATGCCGGGCTTGAGCACGCCTCACTTGCTGATGCGCTCAAAACACTGGGCGTGCGTAAAAACGTTGCCTGATCCGACACTTGGTAAAATCGGAACGGGGCGGCAGCGATGCCGTCCCGTTTTTTGCTGGACGACAAGGTTTGCTGGCCTGATTGTTAAAAGCCGCCATGCAAGAATTCGGGGTCCACATTTTGCGTCGCACATGCTAAAGCTCCGCGCGAAACATGGTTCGGACTCATTGATCATGTGTCGGCCCGGATTGGATAAACCTTTTTCCGATCCCTTATAAAGGCCGGTTTGCCCGCACACTTTCATTTCGCATGCACGAGCAGCCATGCGCATTCCTGATTTTGTGGGCCGATATATCATCAATGGGTCCGCAACCTTCATCACATTGATGCATGAAAGCGAACCCAATGACTGCTCGTATTGCGCGCGCGCTTATTTCCGTTTCCGACAAGACCGGTCTGGTCGAATTTGCCAAATCCCTCCACGCACAGGGCGTTGAAATCCTGTCAACCGGTGGCTCTGCCAAGGCGATCGAAGCTGCTAGCGTGCCGGTCAAGGAAGTTGCCGATCACACCGGTTTTCCCGAAATCATGGACGGTCGTGTCAAGACTCTTCATCCGAAGATTCACGGTGGCCTTCTGGGCCGCCGTTCTCTTTCCAGCCATATGCAGGCCATGGAAGATAACGACATTTCCCCGATTGATCTGGTTTGTGTGAACCTGTATCCGTTTGAGGAAACCGTTGCAAAGGGTGCCGATTTCGACACCTGCATCGAAAATATCGATATCGGTGGCCCAAGCATGATCCGCTCTGCGGCCAAGAACCACGAGTCCGTGACTGTGGTTGTTGATCCGTCTGATTATGACCGCGTCGTTGCCGAGATGAAGGGCAATCAAGGTGCCACCACTGCTGAAACCCGCCGCGTTCTCGCCGCCAAGGCGTTCGCCCGCACCGGTGCTTATGACTCGGCAATTTCCAGCTGGTTTGCTGGTGAACTTGGTGAAACCTTCCCGCAGCGCCTGAATGTTTCTGCCGAACTGAAACAGACGCTGCGTTACGGTGAAAACCCGCATCAGCAGGCTGCGTTCTATACCAACGGCAAAAACCGCCCGGGTGTGGCCACCGCGACCCAGCTGCAGGGCAAGGAACTGTCGTTTAACAACCTGAACGACACCGACGCCGCGTTCGAACTGGTATCCGAGTTCGATGAAAAGCCGGCTGTTGCGATCATCAAGCATGCCAACCCGTGCGGCGTTGCCGAGGGTGATAGCCTGATTGATGCCTATCACAAGGCACTGTCCTGTGATCCGGTATCGGCCTTTGGTGGCATCATCGCTGTCAACCGTACGCTTGATAAACAGACGGCCGAAGAAATCGCCAAACTGTTTGCCGAAGTCGTGATTTGCCCGGATGCAGATGACGCGGCCAAGGAAGTTCTGGCAGCGAAGAAAAACCTGCGTCTTCTGGTCACCGGTGGCATGGCCGATCCGGAAGGTGAAGACATGACCCTGCGTTCGCTGGCAGGCGGTTACCTGCTTCAGAACCGCGATGCTGGTCGTGTGAAACGCGAAGAGCTTAAGGTCGTGACCAAGCGCAAGCCGTCCGAGGCAGAGCTTGATGACCTTCTGTTTGCCTTCCGCGTTGGCAAGCACGTCAAATCAAACGCCATTGTCTATGTCAAAGACGGCAAGACCGTCGGTATCGGTGCTGGTCAGATGAGCCGTGTCGACAGCTCGCGCATTGCCGCGTGGAAAGCCGAAGAAGCTGGAAAGAATGCTGGAGAGAGCGATCTGCGCACCCAGGGCTCAGTCGTGTCGTCTGATGCGTTCTTCCCGTTTGCCGACGGCCTTCTGGCAGCCGTCAAGGCGGGTGCGACCGCTGTGATCCAGCCAGGTGGTTCTATGCGTGACGAAGAAGTCATCGCCGCAGCCGATGAAAATGACATTGCCATGGTCTTTACCGGCATGCGTCATTTCCGCCACTAGGCGTTTCGGACTTTAAAAGCAAAACCCCGCAGGGATGCCCTGCGGGGTTTTGTGTTGATAGCATCAGAACGAAACATCAGGCTTGGACGGTTGCCTTGCCATCTTTGGCGTCATCCGAGTCTGTATCCTGATCAATCAGGACGCCAGTTTGTGTAATCGCAGATGGTTTTGCGGTTTCCGGTTTTGCGGTTTCCTTGGCGGCGTCATCTTGATGAACACGAAGCGGTGCGCGCCAGTCGACACTGCCAAACGAATGACAGGACGGGCAGGAAACAACCCAGCGGTCAGTTTCGGCTCCACAGGCCCCGCAACGCCAATCCGGATCCGGGTTGGCGTGGCTTGCCTTGATCAGCAACTCACGGGCCTTCGCGCCATCCTGATTTTCACGCAATTCAAGATCGGCCAACAGCCGGTAATGCCGGGCTTCGGCCTTGGTGGCCTTGGCCTTTTCAAGGTTGCCGCGCGCAATACCCCAAAGATCGGCTTCAAGCGCTGCTTCGGCCAGAACAATCTGGCTTTCGACATGACCGGGGTTGGTCGCGACGAGTTTTTCGACCGCTTTGACTTTTGCCAACGGATCGCCGGTCAGCGTTTCACGGAAAATCGCACCCAATGCCGCCGACGGGGCTGTGCGCCAGCTTTGCATCACAACGTCGCGTGCCTTGCTATCCTGTTTCAGATCACGATAGAGCCCGGCCAGAAGCACTGCCGCACCGGTGAAATCGGGTGCAGAATTCAGCGCCTTGCGCAAAAGCTTGGTGGCTTCTGCGTTTTCGCCCTCGGCAATCGCGTCTTCTGCCTTGGCCGTGATCAAAAGCGCCCGGCGATGTGTCAGTTCGTTTTCGCTAAAGACGGCGGCCTTTTCTGCATCAACCAACAGGCTAAGCGCCCGGTCCCAGCGTCTTGAGGTCAGCAGCAAGTCAAACAGTGTAACGATGACCGCCGGATTGCGTGGACGCAGACGGTGTGCCCGTTCGGCATAATCAAGGGCGGCTTCGCGGTCATTGGACTTCAACGCCAATTGCAAAAGGCCCCTCAGCCCAAAGAATGCGGAGTCGGGTTTTTCCAGCATGGCTTCAAACTGGCGCTTGGCGGCGTCATTATTGCCGTCCAATTCTGCCGCCTGTGCTGTCAAAAGCCGGGTCAGGGTATCGTCTTCAAGATACCGGTCGACCGCACGGGTATGTTTCAGCGCCTGGCGCACGTCTCCTGACGCCAGTTCCAGCAATCCCATGGTCAGGGCTTGCTGGCCTTTCTTGCGGCGGCGGCTGCCCAGCAGACGGCCAAGCCAGCCCGGCGAATTGGCAATGATTGTCCAGCCGCGCCACAGCAGGACGAGCACGGCGGTTAGCGCCAAAAGGCCCAGCGCGACCATGCCGATCGATCCATCAAAGCGATATCCTAGCCAGACAATCGTCATGCGGCCCGGATTATCGGCAAACCAGACGGTGCAGAAAACCAGTGCTGCCGTAATAAGGATAAATATCAGAAGGCGGATCATTGACTGCCCTCCGAACTGGTACTGGTCAGAATGGTAATCGCGTGTGAACTCAGAGTCGCAATTGCCTGATTAAGGGTCTGACGGTTTTCGGCAGCCTCAAGCCAGTCACTTACCGCGGCCGCAGCGTGATCGCCTTCTATACCCTGAAGGGCGGCAACAGCGGCATCAAGATCATCCTGCGCCAACGCGTTTTCCGCCAGAACCAGACGACCTTCAAGCGACTCTTCGCCTGCGGCATCAACACGCCGGATCGGGACCAGCTTTTTGATGTTCGCCCAAGTTGCATCAAGGACACTGCCCGAATGATCATCGGTGGCGGCCGCAACTGCTTCCTGTGCCATCACCGGGAAAGACTGACGCAGTTTTTCAAGGGTCGGTGCACCTTGATCTGCCAACGGTTTCAGGGTTGCGATCTGTTCTGCAATGACTGCGTCATCGCCTGCACTACGTTCAAGCTGGTTCAGCGCAATGACAAACGGGCCGCCACGCTGAAGGGCATCACGCAGAATGGTCACGGCCATGGCAATGGCCTGACCGCGGCTTTCAACCCGCAGGCCGCTGGTCGCGCGGATTTCTTCCTCCATGGTCGACAGGCGGGCAGACAGCTCGCGCATTTCATTGGCAACACCAGCCAGTTCGCTTTCGACCCGTGCCAGCTCCTCAATCGGGGCGGTACGGGTTTCGATCTCTGCCATGCGACGTGCAACCGTGTTGTTCAGCGTATCGCCGCGTTCGTTGTTCAGACGTTCGCGCAGAGCATCAATCGTCCCTTCCAAACGCGACAGGCGTTCGGTCAGGTCCGGATCAATGACAACAGATCCATCCGGGATGGGCTGGGAGTTCGCGGTCGAGGCGCTTTCATCCGTAACAGTCGGAAGCATCCCCTCGGTCGCCAACACGCCGTCATCCTTTTCGGCCATGGCGGCATCTTCGTTGGGGGCCGGAGGCGTTGTACCATCAGATGAACCATTGTCTGACGGGGTGTTGTTGACTGTAATCTCGCTGCCATTGGTCGCATCCGGGCCGTAGCCCTCAGGTGCGATTTCGGCAAGAATGTCGCTTGGTACATACTGGGTCAGAACCGGTTCTGCATCGCGCCACCAGATTGCGCGTGTCAGCCAGCCTGCTGCCAGGGCACCGACGATAATGATCACAAACAAAAACAGCGCTTTGCCACCGCCGCTTTTCTGTTTTGCGGGCGCGCTCGATTTCGCTGCCGATGACTTTTTATCGTCACCGGGTTTGGTGTCGGATTTTGACGTGCCAGTTGCTGCGGTAGTTGTGCTGCTTGCGGTTTTGTCCGCAGGGCTGCCGTCCTTTTTCGCGGTGGTGTCACCAGATTTGACCGTACCTGAGTTTGGCACGCTGGATTTGGCATTTGTGCCGGTATCGGCCGCTTTGGCCGACGATTTCGCATTGCCTTTGCTATCTACGGAAATGGTGTCGGACGACTCTTTGGTGTCGGCCGATTTTGCGGAAGCATTGGTTTTTGGCGTTTCTGGTGTTTTCACGATCAGACCATTGCAGTTTGCGGTTATTCCCAAGACGGCGTCAGGCGCAGGAAGCCATTACGACAGGGACCCTAGCTCGGAAAGAAGGTATTCTTGTGTCGGTTGTGATGCAACGCGTGTTCTATACCATGTAAGATCGGATATCTTCGATTGCACCGCCGGACTTAGGCAAATCGCGCTTGTTCCGGAAAAGTCTCTTTCCAGCTTATAGCTGCGGACCAGCTTAACAAAGGTTTCCGCAGTGCGGGGAGAGAAAAATAAAACAGCTTCAATATGATGATTGCGAAGCGCCTCTAAAACGTCTTCTGGGAACGAATTGCTTTCGCGTGCTTCATAAACGGTTTGCCGATCGACGTCATATCCATCAGCCAAAAGCATCTGGCCAAGATCACCCGCCGTTTTACGCGCGGCTGGATGGAATAGTGGTCCATGTGCGGGATCAACTTTTTTGCGAATTAACGCTGCCAGATCGTTGATGTCACCATTTGCCGAACAAACATCATCAAAGCCAAATGTGGCGCACGTTCTGGCTGTCGCGTCGCCAACACAATAGGCCGGAAGCGACCGATCCCCGGTCAGTTTGGCAAATGCCCGGGCCCCGTTCGCCGATGTGAAAATTACTGCTTGGTATTTCTTGATATCAAGCGGGCTTGTCGGCACCGGAAAGGTAATATTCAGCATTGGCGCCGACAGGTGACGATAGCCGCGCTTATCAAGTGCTGCCAAAAGGTCGGCAGAGTCGGTATCGGGCCGGGTATTTAGCACCAAGGGTCCCATCTGCGTCCCAGTCTGTTACCAAGATCAGGCGGAAATGAAGTCCGGTCCGCCACGTTGCTTGAGTTCTTCACCGGCGTCCGTGCCAGCCGCCATCGCTGTTGCGATATCCGGTTTGGCGATCATGCGCTCGGTATCAAGGCGTTCGCTGCCGTCCGGGCGCACAATCGATACACGCAGGCGCAGGCTGCCATCATCCTGAAACTCGGCCAGTGCTGCAATCGGGGTGCGGCATGATCCATCAAGTGCCTTAAGCGCTGCACGTTCTGCTGCCACGCGAATGGCAGAGGTTTCGCAATGAAGTGCAGCAAGCCAGTTTTTGCACTGTGCATCATCTTCGCGGACGGTAATGCCGATGGCGCCTTGCGCAACCGCTGGCAACATATCGTCTTCTGAAATCGGGGCTGTGGCGATGTCAGGCTGCCCCAAACGGTTCAGGCCCGCCATTGCCAGAAGCGTGGCATCAACCTGTTCTTCGCTGAGTTTGCGCAAACGGGTTTGCACATTCCCGCGGAATGTCACGACCTTGAGGTCGGGATATTTGTTCAGGATCATGGCCTGACGACGAAGGCTGGCCGATCCGATCACGGACCCGGCGGGCATTTCGGCAAAGCTTTTATATTTCAGCGAAATAAATGCATCACGAACATCTTCGCGTGGCAAAATGGTTGGCAGGATCATGCCATCGGGCAGAACAGTTGGCACATCCTTCATGCTGTGAACAGCAAGGTCGATCTCGCCACCCAGAAGGGCATCATCGATTTCCTTGGTAAACAGTCCCTTGCCGCCGATTTCCGACAAGGCACGATCCAGGATCTTGTCGCCGGTTGTGGTGATCACGGTGACGGCAATTGCGCCTTCTTCGGCAAGTTCCGGATGGGCATTTGCCAGTTTGTCACGGACCTCATGCGCCTGTGCCAAAGCGAGGGGCGAACCGCGGGTACCGATGCGAAGTTTTGCTGTATCTGTCATGAGTGAAGTCTTAGTCTTAAAACTGTTTAAAAACAAGGTCTGCGGGCAGCCTATTACCACCGGCAAAAGGCTGAATTTTCGGTTATTGTAATCGCTCGAAACTGGGCTGCATTGATTTAGGTCGCGGTTCAAAATCTTCGCTGCCTTGGTGAAGCGCGATAACTGCATATGGCACTTGCGCTGCACGGGGGTGGAAAGCGCAGGAACTTTCCGCTACATCATCGTCACACCTGTAATAGGATTCCGATTGCCGTCCGTGTCGGCAGAGTTGGTAAAACGGATCAGGATCATGATCGTTCTGGGTATCGAAACAAGCTGTGATGAAACGGCCGCTGCTGTCGTGAACGACAAGCGCGAAATTCTGGCAAACCGTGTGTTGTCCCAGCTTGACGATCATCGACCCTATGGCGGGGTGGTGCCGGAAATTGCGGCACGTGCCCACCTTGAACATCTTGATCGTCTGGTGGCCGAGGCCATGGATGATGCCGGTGTTGATTTTGATGATCTTGATGCCGTTGCCTGCACCGGGGGGCCGGGGCTGATCGGTGGCGTGATGGTTGGTACCATGACGGCCAAGGCGATTGCCTTTGCCGCCCAAAAACCGTTCCTTGCCGTCAATCATCTGGAAGGTCACGCGCTGACTGTGCGTTTGACCGACGACGTCGCATTTCCCTATCTGCTGTTGCTGGTGTCCGGTGGTCATTGTCAGGTCCTGATTGTCGAGGGTGTTGGCAAATACAAGCGCATCGGCACCACCATTGATGACGCGGTCGGCGAGGCGTTTGACAAAACCGCCAAGATGATGGGGCTTGGTTATCCCGGTGGTCCGGCGCTTGAAAAGATTGCCGCCAAGGGTGATCCGAACCGGTTCGGTTTGCCGCGCCCATTACGTGGAAGGCCGGGGTGCGATTTCTCCTTCTCGGGTCTAAAGACAGCTGTTCGGACTTATCTTGATGGCTTTCCGGTCGAACAACAAACAGATGAGGTCAAAGCCGACCTTGCCGCATCTTTCCAGCGCGCGGTGGGTGATACCCTGATTGATCGCGCGCGCAATGCCGTGTTTGAATTCATGCGCGATTACCCCGGTGGCAAAACGCTGGTGCTTGCCGGTGGGGTTGCGGCCAACAAGTATCTGCGTGGGCGTCTTGTGGAACTGACCGATCAGGCCGGGATGGAACTGGTCGCACCGCCGCTTCATCTTTGCACCGACAATGCAGCGATGATTGCATGGGCCGGTCTGGAGCGGTTTCGTTTGGGTGAGCGCGATGATCTTGATTTCAAGCCGCGTCCGCGCTGGCCACTGGATCCTGAGGCCCCCAAACGCCCGGGTGCCGGGGTCAAGGCGTAAGGCCCATCCAGCGTGTTTGACGTATTTGCCGATCCTCGAAACAACTTCATTTTTGCCGGACAAACATCATGAAAAAGCGCATTACAGTTGTGGGTGGCGGTGCTTGGGGAACGGCTCTGGCTGTTCAGGCTGTGCGGGCCGGTGAAGACGTTGAACTGATTTTGCGCAACGAAGAACTGGCCGACCGGATCAACACCAAAGGTGAGAACGATCTTTACCTGCCGGGTGTCGAGCTTCCGGGAGCCTTGCGCGCAACCACACATTACGAAGGCCTGCGTGATTCTGATGCGGTTTTGCTGGTGACACCTGCGCAGCATTTGCGCGAAACCCTGATCAAATTGTCATCGCATTGGCCAGATCAGCTTCCGGCGGTAATTTGCTGCAAGGGGATTGAAAAGGAAACTGGTGCGCTGATGGCACAGGTCGTTTCTGAAACCCTTGGAAACGTGCCGGTGGCGGTCCTTTCGGGGCCGACTTTTGCCAAGGAGGTTGCAATCGGCCTGCCAGCCGCAATCACGCTGGCCTGTGAAGATCGTGCCCTGGGTAAACGCCTGGTCGAGTTGATCGGCACGCCGGAATTCCGTCCCTATTTCAGTACCGATGTCGCTGGTGTTGAGGTGGCTGGTGCGATCAAGAACGTTCTGGCGATTGCCAGTGGCGTGGTGGCCGGACTGAAATTGGGTGATAACGCTCGTGCAGCCCTGATTACCCGTGGTATTGCCGAAATGTCGCGTCTGGCGGTTGCCATGGGTGGCCGGGTTGAAACCATGCTGGGCTTGGCCGGCCTTGGTGACTTGACCCTGACCTGTACCGGGACGTTATCACGCAATTACACCTTTGGTGTTGCGCTGGGCGAAGGCCGCAAGGCACAGGACATTCTGGCCGAACGCCGGTCCGTGACCGAAGGCGTGCATACCGCGGCATCCATCACCGCCGTCGCCAGCAAATATGGTGTGGAAATGCCGATCTGTGCGGCGGTTGATCAGGTCGCCAATCACGATGCGGATCTGCGTAGCACGATCAATGCCCTGTTGCAGCGCCCGTTCCGTGATGAGCTTGAAAACGCCGATTAAATTCTGGCCTTGTGGTTGTTGACCGCGCAGTTCGGCTTGAGAATGCGCGGGGCTTCTGTCAATTTATGGATATTGAACCCATAAAGAAGCAGGAAACCGTTCATGCATTTCTACATCCGTTGTGTTGACAAGCCCGGCCACCTTGATGTGCGCAAGGCCAATCGCGAAGACCATCTGGCCTATATCAAAGGCGGTTTTGCTGATCGCATTGTCGCAGCTGGTCCGACCCTTGATCCCGACATGGAAGGCATGAACGGCTCGGTCTTTATCATCGAGTTTGATGCCATCGAAGATGCGCGCGAATTTGCTGCCAATGATCCTTATTCCAAGGCTGGCCTGTTCGAATCCGTTGTTATTCGTCCGTTCAAGAAGGTCTTCTGATCCATGGCGTATTGGCTGGTCAAAACCGAACCGGGAAGCTGGTCGTGGGACGATCAGGTCAAGAAGGGTGTCGAAGGCTGGGATGGTGTGCGTAACCATCAGGCAGCGAAGAACCTGCGCGCGATGAAAATCGGCGACAAGGCGTTCTTTTATCACTCGGTGAATGAAAAACGCATTGTCGGGATTGTTAAAGTGGTGCGCGAATATTACCCGGATCCGACCGACGAAAAGGGCAAGTTTGTTCAGGTTGATTTCGAAACGGTCAAACCGTTGAAAACGCCAGTGAACCTTGCCGATATCAAGGCTGATCCGCGCTTTGCCGATCTCGCCCTGCTCAAACAATCACGATTGTCTGTCATGCCGATTGATGACGCGTCTTGGGCGGCGATCTGCGAGATGGGCGGGGTCGATCCATGAGTGATTTGCCTGCGCCCGGCACGGTGCTTTGTGCGCTCAGCGATCTCGATGCTACTGGTGCCAAGGGTCTTAATCTCGGTGGTACCGGTATTTTCGTTGTCCGCAGTGGTGACGAGGTCTTTGGCTATATCAACAGCTGCCCGCATATCGGTGTGCCGTTGGATATGGAACCGGATGAATTCATCAGCGACTTTGGCGATGAAATCATCTGTTCAACTCATGGCGCACGCTTTCGCATCGAGGATGGCGAATGCGTTTCAGGTCCGTGCACGGGCGATGCGCTTGAACCGGTTGCGGTGAAAATAAAAGGCGATCAGGTCGTTCTGGCCTGATCGTCTGCCGTACCCGAAATTGATGCAAAGACGGCGACTTACCTTACCGTCTTTGCGATCACTTCGTCGATATGCTTGGTGATCACGTCAAGCTGATCTGGCTTCGAAAGCCGATGATCGCCGGTCTTGATCAAATCCACGCGGACATCCTCAGATACCAGCGCCTCGGTCAGGCGGATCGCTGTCTGCCATGGCACATCCGGGTCCTGCATACCCTGAACCAGCTGGACCGGGCATTTCAGATCAATCCGCTTGCGCAATAAAAGCTGATTGCGGCCATCCTCAATCAGATCGCGAGTGATCGTATAAGGATCATCACCGTATTCGGTCGGTTCGATCAGCGCTCCTTCATCCATAATCGTGTTTTTCTGTTCTTCGCTGAACTGCGCCCACATCAGGTCTTCGGTAAAGTCAGGAGCAGCGGCGATGCCAACCAATCCGGCAATGCGTTCCGGTCGGGCGAGGGCTGCGAGAAGCATGATCCAGCCGCCCATCGAAGAACCGACAAGAATCTGTGGGCCGGAGGTGATTTCATCAAGAACTGCAATGGCATCACGTGCCCACTGACCGATGGTGCCATCGGCAAATTTGCCCGACGATTGTCCGTGACCAGTGTAATCAAAGCGGGTATAAGCCACCCCCTGCCGAATGCAGTGCGCCTCAAGGTGGGTTGCCTTGGTGCCGGTCATGTCTGACATGAACCCGCCGAGAAACATTACACCGGGTGTATTGTGCACCTGTACGTCAGATGGCTTGCCCGGCACGTGATGGTATGCGATTTTTAAACCATCTGGACGGTTGAGATATTCGGGCTTTTCAGGCTGTGGCGTTGGCAGGTCATGGGTCATCCGGGGCGTATGTCCTTGGGTGTTGATGGTTGGAGTTGCATGAGCGCGTCAGAAGTAATGACAGAAACAGTCTATCGATCAGAGCCCCAAGCGCAAGGTGGGGACTATCGGCCTGCCGTTATTTTACAGGTGCTTCCCGAACTTGATGCAGGTGGTGTGGAGCGCGGCACGGTTGATATCGCGCGCGCTATTGTCGATGGCGGTGGCAAGGCACTTGTCGCATCCCAAGGCGGTCGGCTCGAACGCGAACTTGATCGGTTTGGTGCCAAGCACATCACCCTGCCGCTTAAATCAAAGAATATTCTGACCATGCGCAAGAATATCGATGCTTTGGTCAAGCTGATCCGTGAAGAGGGTGTTGATATCATTCATGCCCGATCGCGTGCCCCGGCCTGGAGTGCGTATTTTGCGGCGCGCAAGACCGGCATTCCGTTTGTGACGACCTTCCACGGCACCTATTCAGGATACAACAACCCGTTCAAGCGTCGCTATAACGCGATCATGACCATGGGTGATCAGGTGATTGCGATTTCCAAGCACATCGCCAATCACATCAACAAATATTACAAGGTCGATCCGGATCGTCTCAATATCGTCCCGCGTGGGACGAATGTTGATTTGTTCAATCCGGAAAATGTCAGTCAGGAACGCCTGATTGCGCTTTCCAACCAATGGCGTTTGAATGGTGAGGAATATGTCATCATGTTGCCGGGGCGTATCACGCGCTGGAAGGGGCATGGTTTCCTGATAAAGGCACTGCCGGCCGTTCTTGAGGCACTTGGACACCGGAAGGTTCGCTGTTTGATTGTTGGATCCGATCAGGGCCGCACAGGCTATCGCGAAGAGGTCTTGCAGATCACGCATAAGCTGGGTCTTGAGGATGTTGTGCACATTGTAGACCACTGCAACGATATGCCAGCAGCATACATGCTTGCTGATGTCGTGGCCTGTCCGTCAACTCAGCCGGAGGCTTTTGGTCGTATCCCCTCTGAAGCGCAGGCAATGGGGCGGCCAGTTGTTTCTACGGCGCATGGCGGGGCGATGGAAACTGTACTGCCCGGCGAAACTGGTTGGCTCGTAAGTCCAGGCAAGGTTGATCAACTGTCCCGTGCTTTGGTTCAGGTTCTTAGCCTGACACCTGAAAAGCGCGCCAAGTTGGCGATAAAGGGACGGGATCATGTGATTGCAGAATTCTCTTTGGAACAAATGGCTGAGCGGACACTAAATGTCTATGCCAAGGCGCTGAAACGGGTCATCGGGAACGCCGCATGACCGACAATAAAACCGAAAGCATGTCCGTGAATCCTGATGATTTCTGGGTTGATGAACAGCCTGTGGAAGGGACGGAAGAGTCCAAGCGCAAACGCATACTTGTCATCAAACTTTCTGCGCTTGGCGACGTTGTCTTGGCGATGGGTCCGTTTGCGGCCATCCGTGCCGCCCATCCAGATGCGCATATCACGGTGCTGACCACGCGGCCTTATGTTGATCTGATGAAGGCCAGCGGATTTTTTGATTCGATCGCTATCGACCGTCGCCCAAAACTGATTCAAGTGCGTGAAGTCTTGGCGCTGCGACGCTTTCTTCGGAACGGTAATTTTGACCGGGTTTATGATCTGCAGACGTCCGACCGGACCGGCTTTTATTATAAACTGTTTTGGCCAGGACCCAAGCCGGAATGGTCAGGGATTGCGAGTGGGTGCTCTCATCCACATGCCAATCCTGAGCGCTCAAATATGCATACGATTGATCGGCATGCGGACCAGCTCGCTGATGCCGGTATCAAGGATGTTCCAGCACCATACATTTCAGGGCCCGATATAGACCTAGACCGATTTGGCATTCGAAGCCCGTTTGTTCTGATCTGCCCAGGTGGCGCACCACACCGTCCGGCGAAACGCTGGCCGGCTGAGCGGTTCGGTCTTCTTGCCAAGAAACTGGCAGACTATCGGTTGACCCCGGTTCTGATCGGAACCGATAGTGAAGCAGATGTTCTGAACCGGATTGATCAGATGTGCCCCAAGGCACGCAATCTGATGGGGCGTACCGGGTTTCTTGATATTGCATCGCTTGCAGCGCGTTCGGTTCTGGCAATCGGCAATGATACCGGTCCGATGCATATCGCCGCCGCGGCCGGTGCACCGTCAGTGGTTTTGTTTTCACGTGAGTCCGATCCAAAGCGCTGTGCACCCCGCGGGCACGCTCCTAATGCAGTCAGTATTATACGCGAGAGTGATCTGCGAGAATTGACGGTAAACCGGGTGATGGATGTCATTCGTGAGCGCCTTGATCTCACCGACTAGGATTGCAGGATTTGTTTGATTTGGCGATCTCGGACAAAGGCGCGGAAAATGGCGCTTTGAGGGCGCTGTAATTGCCTAAAATCATTGCTTTCTGAACGCACGTGGATATGCTAGGTCAGGTTTCAAGGAAAACATCCCTGAACGTCCTTGCGTGTTTTTCTGTTTCTAACCGATTTGTTTGATGACCATAGGAGATTATCCATAGCACGACCACGCAAACCGATGCAGCCGACCAAGGAAGGTCCGCGCGTCAATGAGGATATCAAAGCCCGTTCCATCTGTGTTGTTGACTCTGAAGGCAACATGTCCGACCCGATGACGGTGCGTGAAGGCATTGAAATGGCAGCGGAAGCTGGACTTGATCTTGTCGAAGTCGCTCCGAATGCCGAGCCGCCAGTTTGCAAGCTGATTGATTACGGCAAGTTCAAATACGAACAAAGCAAGAAGCAGAACGAGGCCAAAAAGAAACAGAAGGTTATCGAGGTCAAGGAGATCAAACTCCGTCCGAACATCGATATCCATGACTACAACGTCAAACTGCGTGCTGCGCAGAAGTTTCTTGGCGGTGGAGACAAGGTGAAAGTCACGTTGCGTTTCCGCGGACGTGAGATGGCTCACCAGGACCTCGGTCTTGGCATGCTTCAGCGTTTTTCGGGGGACCTTGAGGACCTCGCAAAACCGGAGATGATGCCAAAGATGGAAGGCCGTGTTATGATTATGGTACTGGCGCCGCGTTAAGACGCGGCGTTTTGCCTTTTTACCCCAAGGTTCAAGCCAAAGAGGGAATGCCATGCCAGTCGGAAATGATCTTTTGATCGTGGGCGTCGATGATGACCCCAAAAGTCTGGTTCTTCTGAAACGAATCGTCGAAAGCGGCGGGTTCACGTTTCAGGGTGTTTCCTCTGGCAAGGATCTTCTTAAACTTCTCAAGACCAAACGTCCGCGCATCATCCTGATGGATATCATGATGCCTGACATGAACGGGTTCGAGACCGCGATCAATGTCCGGACCCAGTTCCCCGATCTGGCCTGTGCAATCATTTATGTCACGGCGCGACAGGGTGAAGAGGATCTGCGGGGTGGTGTTGCCGCCGGCGGCAATGATTTCGTCCTGAAACCGATCAATCGCGAAAAACTGATGAGCCGAATCGAAAAATGGATCGGTCGGGCGCATACCATCAAGACAGCAATCTGACTGCGGCTGAGAGCCTAATTGTGTTTTGGCCATTCTTTCTGATCTCAGGCCGCTATGGCCCTTTCAATGGCCAAGCCACCCGACAACCGTCTCGATATAGACCGAGAAGATAGAAAAGCTGACCACGCCAAGTGCGGTGGTCACCAGCACGATCGAGGAACTTCGCACGATATAACGGTCATAGGTCGTTGCTATCACGAACACATTTCCCGCTGTCGGAAGAGCTGCCAGTAACAAGACGGCCTTTGTTTCAAGTCCGCTTGCTGAGCCAACAATCCAAAACCCGATAAATACCGCAATCGGATGCACAATCAGTTTGGCAACCGACATGGTGGCAAGTTCGGCGCGCTTTTCGGCAATCGGTCGCCCAACCAGCGCAACGCCAATGGCAAACAATGCCGCCGGGCCAGCACTTTGCCCCAACAAGTCCAGCAAGTAGTCAACGCCGTCGGGCCAATCAAGATCAAGCAAACTTGCAAGCACACCGATGATAATTGCAAGGACAACCGGGTTCGTCAGGGTACCTCTTATGATCTTGCCTGTCGGATTGCTGCCCTTGGCGTGCTTTGTCCCTTCCAGCAACAAAAGCGAGAGCGGCAACATCACAATCAAATCAACTGCAAGCGCGACAATCAGCGGCACAGTCGCCAGAGGGCCAAGCAGCCCGATGATCAGCGGAAGCCCCATGAAGCCGACATTGCCCATGGTTCCGGCAAAGGAAAACAGCGTCTGGCTGGCCGTATCAAGATGGAACACGCGCGAGGCGATGAGCCGCGAAATGCCATAAACCACAAGAGTACCACCGCCATAGGCGAGGATGATGTCAGGCTGCCAAATCTCTGACGGGCTTCGGGTTGCAAGTGCCTTGAACAACAGGGCGGGCAGCGCAAAATAGAACACAAACCCGTTGATGCCGCGCATCCCGTCGGGTGATACGATCTTGAACTTACCGCCAATCCAGCCAAGGCCGATCAGTGCAAAGAATGGCAAAATGATTGATGTGATTTGCGACATGTGATCAGTCAGATGGCAAAATGCGCGATGATGGATTAGGTCTGAAAAAGTGGTGCCTGCGCACAATGGCGGCTCAATGTCCCAAAAAGCAAGGGGAAAGGGCTGAATTGGCCCTTGAAAAAGGTAAAGTCGGAGTCTATAACCACCCGTCCCCAAAACAGGTGGTGAGGCTGGAAGGTTTATATAGATCCTTCAGGGCATGCCCAGCCGCCGTAGGGGATTTCGTTTTCATTGCTTTTGCAAGGATAGAAAAATGCCCAAGATGAAGACCAAAGCGAGTGCGAAAAAACGCTTTCGCCTGACCGCCAGCGGGAAAGTCCGTCACAACGTGGCAAACAAGCGCCACCTTCTGACTGCGAAACCGACCAAGATGAAGCGCCAGGCACGTGGCACGGAGATCCTCTGTGACGCAGATGCCCGCATCGTCAAAAAATTCCTGCCGTACGGTTAAGGTTGAAGGAGAGTTAAATGGCTCGTGTAAAAGGGGGCGTGTCTTCACACGCTCGTCACCGCAAGGTTATTAAGGCTGCCAAGGGTTACCGCGGTCGCCGCAACAATACTTTCCGCACCGCCGTTCAGGCTGTGGAAAAAGGTCTGCAGTATGCATACCGCGATCGTCGCGTTAAGAAACGCCAGTTCCGTTCGCTCTGGATTCAGCGTATCAACGCTGGCGCACGTGAGAACGGTCTGAGCTATTCCCAGTTCATGAATGGCCTGAAAAAGGCTGGTGTTGAACTGGACCGTAAGGTTCTTGCCGACATCGCAGTGCGTGAGCCGGAAGCTTTCAAAGCTCTGGTCACCCAGGCGCAGGCTGCACTGGACTGATAAACCTTTGTAAAAAGGTTTCATCGGCACTTGCCTGATTTGATCAGGGGCGGCCATATTGGCCGTCCCTTTTCTTTTTGTGATTTTTAAACCCAAGCCAAAGCGTCGGAAGTTATGGAAAACATCGAAGCATTGCGCGAAGAGGTTCTGGCGGAAGTCGAAAAGGCAGCGGATCTGACCGCGCTTGAAGACGTCCGCATCAGCGCCCTTGGCAAGAAAGGCCGCATTACCGGCCTGATGAAAAACCTTGGCAAGATGGACCCTGACCAGCGTCGTGAATTTGGTCAGACGCTTAATGCCGTCAAGGACCAGGTCGCTGGCGCAATCGAAACCCGTAAAACTGCCCTTGAGGATGATGCCCTCGAGGCGCGTCTGTCGGGCGAGCGGATTGACGTCACCCTGTCCTCGCGTCCGGATGAAACCGCGGGCCGCATTCACCCGATCAGCCAGACGATTGATGAAATCGTCTCGATCTTTGGCGAAATGGGATTTGCACTGGCCGAAGGCCCGGATGTTGAAGACGACTTCCATAACTTTACCGCACTGAACATTCCGCCGGAACATCCCGCGCGTGAAATGCAGGACACCTTCTATCTGCCCGAACAGGAAGATGGTTCGCGCCTTGTGCTGAGAACGCACACCTCGCCGGTGCAGATTCGGACCATGCAGTCGAAAACCCCGCCGATCCGCATCATTGCGCCGGGTCGTACCTATCGATCTGACAGCGATATGACCCATACGCCGATGTTCCACCAGGTCGAAGGTCTGGTGATCGACAAGAAGACACACATGGGTCACCTCAAGGGCTGTCTGCTTGAGTTCGTCAAAACCTATTTCGAACTTGATGATGTGCCGGTCCGCTATCGTCCAAGCTTCTTCCCGTTCACCGAGCCGAGTGCCGAAATGGATATCGGTTGTTCGCGCAAAGGTGGGGAGCTCAAGATTGGTGAAGGCGACGACTGGCTGGAAATTCTTGGCTGCGGCATGGTTCATCCGCGCGTGCTTAGCGCCTGTGGCCTTGACCCCGAAGAATATCAGGGCTTTGCCTTTGGTATGGGGATCGAACGTATCGCCATGCTGAAATACGGTATTCCTGATCTTCGCACCTTCTTCGATACCGATCTGCGCTGGCTGAAACATTATGGTTTCGTGCCGCTGGATGTACCGAACATGGTAAGGGGCTGAGATTATGAAATTCACACTGAATTGGCTGAAACAGCACCTTGATACCGATGTGTCGATTGAGGTGGTTGCAGAAAAACTGACCGATATCGGTCTTGAAATCGAAGGCGTGACCGACCGCGCGGCAGCCCTTGCCGACATCCGTGTCGCCCACATTGAAGAAGCCGGCCAGCATCCCGATGCTGATCGCCTGAAGCTTTGCCGCGTTAATACCGGCGAGAAGATCATTCAGGTCGTTTGTGGTGCGCCGAATGCCCGTACGGGACTTAAGGTCGCACTGGCACAGCCGGGCGCGATCATTCCGATTGATGGCTCAAAACTCAAGCCTGGCAAAATCCGTGGTGTCGAAAGTCAGGGCATGATGTGCTCCACCCGTGAGCTCTGCCTTGGTGAAGACCATGACGGCATCATCGAACTGCCTGAAGATGCCGAAATCGGTGCGCCGGTTGCGTCTGTCCTTGGTGCGGATGATCCGATCCTTGAAATCGGCCTGACGCCGAACCGCCCGGATTGTACCGGTGTTCGCGGGATCGCCCGCGATCTGGCGGCTGCGGGCATCGGAACGCTTAAGGCCGATCCGCGCCAAGAGCCGGTCACTGGTGCGTTTGACAGCCCGATTGGCGTTACGATCAGCAGCGATATTGCCACCAATAATGCGGTTCCGGCCTTCTATGGCCGTTACATCCGTGGTGTGAAAAATGCTGAAAGCCCGGAATGGCTGAAAGCCCGTCTGGAAGCCATCGGTCTGCGTCCGATTTCCGCACTGGTGGATATCACCAACCTAGTAACTCATGACCTTGGTCGTCCACTGCATGTGTTTGATGCCGACAAACTGTCAGGTGATATCAATGTGCGTTATGCGACCAGTGGTGAAAAGATCGCAGCCCTTGATAACAAGGAGTACGAACTTTCCGACTCCATGGTGGTGATTGCCGATCAGGCAAAGGCACTGGGCATTGGTGGTATTATCGGTGGCGAAGAAACTGGTTGCCTTGAAGAAACGACCAATGTGTTTGTCGAATGCGCGCTGTTCGATCCGATCAGCATTGCCAAGACCGGTCGTAAGCTTCAGATCAATTCGGATGCGCGCTATCGGTTTGAGCGTGGCGTTGATCCGCAGTCGGTTGCCTGGGGCATGGAAGTTGCCACCCATCTGATCACCGAGATCTGCGGGGGTGAAGTATCCCATGTCGTCAAGGCGGGCGAAGTACCAAATCCGCGCAACGCCTTTGATCTGCGCATTGATCGTATTCGTGAGCTGGGCGGCGTTGCAGTTGAAGCAGATCGTGCGATTGAAATCCTGAAATCTCTGGGCTTCGAGGTTAGTGGTTCTGCACCGGTTATTAACGCCGTCGCACCGACCTGGCGTCCGGACATCATCGGTGAAGCCGATCTGGTCGAGGAAGTCCTGCGCATTGTCGGTTATGACAAAATCCCGACTGTCCCGCTGGAACGTGAAACCAGCTTGCCGGTTCCGGCCTTGTCGCCGTTCCAGAAACGCGTTGGTCTGACCCGCCGCGTTCTGGCATCGCGCGGTCTTTATGAAACCGTGACTTGGTCATTTACCGACTCGCGTTGGGCCAAACTGTTTGGTGAACTCAAAGACGGTCTGTATCTGGCCAACCCGATCAGTTCCGATCTGGATATCATGCGTCCGAACGCCCTGATCAACATGATTGCGGCGGCCGGTCGTAACCAGGCCCGTGGTTTTTCCGATCTGGCGCTGTTTGAAGTTGGTCCGGAATTCTTTGGCGATCAGCCGGGCGATCAGCGTCTGGTGGCCGCAGGCTTGCGTTCCGGTGCAACAACTCCGCGCAGCTGGACCGGTTCACGCCGTGATGTCGACGTGTTTGATGTTAAGGCCGATGCCGAAGCCCTGATCGAAGCACTGGGTACCAGTGCCGCCAATGTTCAGGTCAATACCGATGGTGCGCCGGAATGGTATCACCCGGGCCGTTCGGCAGCCCTGCAGCTGGGTCCGAAAAATGTTCTGGGCTATTTCGGCGAATTGCATCCAAAAGTGCTTAAGGCACTTGGCGTCAAAGGCAGCGTTGTGGCGTTTGAACTGTTTGTTGAAAATGTTCCTAGCCCCAAGAAAAAGGGCACGGCCCGTCCGGCTTTGAACGCTTCAAGCTTCCAGTCGGTCGAACGCGACTTTGCCTTCCTGCTTGATGAAGGCGTGAAGGCCGAGGCGATCATCAAGGCCGCCAAAGGTGCCGATCGTAATCTGATCACTGATGTGACGATCTTTGATCTTTATGCCGGCAAGGGGATTGAGGATGGCAAGAAGTCACTCGCCTTCTCGATCACGCTGCAGCCGACCAAGGCAACCCTGACCGAAGAAGAAATTGAAGCGGTCTGCAAAAAGGTTGTCGAAGCGGTTGAGAAAGCCACAGGTGGCTCTCTGCGCGCCTGATCTTTCGCCAAAGATACGAAATAAAAACGGGCTGCCCAACATTGGTGCAGCCCGTTTTGTTTTTGGGGTATCGGTCAAATTTACCGACCGGGGCGTTTGCGCAGGATGGCGTATTCGTCCTCATCCAGATCAAGCGCGATCAGATCCGGCCCATTGGTAAAGACATGCCATTCCATATCGGTGTCGTCGCATTCGATGGTCAGCTGATCGACCATGCTGTTCCATTCACAACGTTCACGATCATCATCGGCTTCCAGTCGACCTGTACCATCGTCATAAAGATGCATGACCAGAATCTGCTCGTCCTCGTCAATTGAATAGACGGCATATGTTTCGTTTGCAAAACGGTAATTGATTTCTGCCCCATCCAGCCGGCGCCAACCCCGCGGCAGCGGTTCGCCCGGTTCATGTTCGGCGAAGTAATAAGCCAGTTTCTGCATGTGGCTGTCATTCATGGTGCGCATATCCGATCCACATGCGCTGAGCGCCAAAAGGCCCAGCATCACCGGAACAGATTTGAATACAGGGCGGGACAGGATCATGGTTTTGAACATCTAACGCTCCATAACAGGCACAGGGCAGCTTTTACCTGTCTGCCCGTCTAACTCTCAGTCTCAAGCAATATGCTTGCCATGCTCCCATGTGCTGAGACGTTTAAGGATTGTTTTGCCCAATGCGTGATGCCTCGGCGTGGTAAACCCGAAGCGTAAAGATGATGGTCGTGCCCGGGTCACTGAGCGGTCGGCTGGTATCAAGCCAGATGCGGCCGCCATGCTGTTCAACGATCTTGCGGCACAGAGACAGGCCAAGTCCCGTTCCGGAAAACTCGTCCTTATGCAGGCGCTGGAACAGGCGGAAAATCCGTTGTGCATGCTCGGGGTGAATGCCAATGCCGTTATCGCGGACCGAAAAACGCCAATAGTCGCGCATCACCGGGTCTGGTTCGACCGTGATGGATATATGCGGTGATACGCCGGGTCGGCGATACTTGATGGCATTGGATAAAAGGTTCTGGAACAGCCGCGACAGGGCAATCCGGTCACCTTTGACCGTCGGAAGATCGTCATGGGTGATGGTGGCATGTTCACGGCCAATCACGTCCTTGAGGTCCGCTTGCGCCTCGTTGAGCACCTGATTGCAGTCAATCGGTGCGAAATCTTCGCGCGTTCCGGTCTTGGCATATTCAAGCAGGTGGCTGATCAGCTTGTGCATGCGCTTGGCACCATCGACGGCAAAATCGATATATTCATCGGCTTCCTGATCGAGGCTGCCACTGTAACGCTGCTTGAGAAGTTGCGTATAGCTGGCAACCATGCGCAGCGGCTGCTGCAGATCGTGGGACGCCACATAGGCAAATTGTTCGAGGTCTTCGTTGCTGCGCTTGAGCTGATCAAGTGTATCGCGCAGCTTGTTGGCATTTTCGACAAACTCCGTCACATCACGCGCGCTGCAAAAGATCATCTCGTCAAACGGGCCCACGCAATGCCACGCCAGCCAGCGAACATTGCCCTTGCGGTCGAGTACGCGCAGGATTGATTTGCCATCACTGATCGTCGCAGTACCGTTTTTCTGGCGCATCGCCGTCATCGCGGTTTGTTGGTCCTCGGGAACAAACAGCATAAAGAAAGGTTTGTTGACGATGTCATGCACCGGCAACCCCATCAGCTCTTCCAAGGCAGGGCTAAACCCCTTAAGGATGCCGTCCTGATTGACCACAATGGCCGGTTCCGGCGTATGGCGAAGGTAGGTTTCAAACGGATGGCACAGTTCCTGTTGGGCCGCAGTTTCCAGAAGCAAAACCGAAATAAATTCCCGATTGTCTTCGCTATAGCGATGCGCCATCAGATAGAAACGCTGCATCTGGTTTTTGGCAGTGTGGATATCGACCATGGTGCCAATCCGGGCATCCTGCCAGACATTGTCAATCAGCGGTCCGCGAAGCTTTGTGCGGGATTCCGATGACAACCGGTCAAGAAAATCCGTCATGGTTGGTTCGATGTTTTCGGCTGTCGGACCAAGGATTTCCGGCCAGTTCAGTTGCGCTGTCAGTTTTCCGTCGGTGGTCTCCACCGGCCAGCTGATCACGGCACAGCCGCATTCCGCCAGGGTATTTTCCGTGTCGCTGAAATGTTCGGCAAGATGGGCAGCACGCATGTGCTGTCGTTTGAGGCGATGCCATAACCAGACCGCCAGGCCACAAAGAATGGTCATCGCCATGACAAACATCAGCGCATGCAGGATAAAAGCATCGCGCCAGTTATTCAAAAGCGCGCTGCGCGGCGTATAGGCCACCACGATCCGGTCGATTTGTGGCAGTTTGCTATAAGCCAGAACCATGACTTCGCTGCTGTGAACACAGACCAGGGAATCGCGATCAGTTTGTTGGGTGCTGATATAGTCGCCCAGATCGCCGATCAGATGCGGCGGGATAAAGCCCTTGATCTGGTTAAGCTGGTTATCAAGCAGCCCAACGGTAATGTCGGAATTGTCCGCCACGATCTTTTGCAGGTCGACATCATTATGAAGCAACAACATCGATC
This sequence comes from Thalassospira sp. CH_XMU1458, assembly GCF_037027205.1. Taxonomy (NCBI): domain Bacteria; kingdom Pseudomonadati; phylum Pseudomonadota; class Alphaproteobacteria; order Rhodospirillales; family Thalassospiraceae; genus Thalassospira; species Thalassospira sp. CH_XMU1458. The sequence continues at coordinate 567,869 of NZ_JAYMDW010000001.1, forward strand.
CCAACCGAAAGGCGGTTGCTTCAAGTTGGGCACTGGCGTGCTCGACCGCGCTGTCATAAAGCGTTTTCTGAATGAAAAAGAAGGAAAACAGAAGGACAAACACACCCGTCAGCGTCAAGGCGGCAAGCCGTTTGCGGAGCTTGACAAGACTGCGCCGGGACAGGGATGGCTCGATTGACATTATGAACATGTTATTGGCGTGCCCCTGCCAGACAGAGTTATGGTTTCCTCAACCTTGAAATTTAAGACCTTTTCGCGCGGTTGAAAAGGATGCAAACAAATGAATGTAAGCGTTAAAGGCCTGTTTTGTGATGCACCCGACATCTCGTGACCAAGGCCCTTAATGTGATCACGTTCCGACATGTGATGGCCGTGCCAGACTGCGGGTTCTTCACAGACGCCGTGAACATAACACAACACTTCTAATTCCGTGCAAAAACCCCTATAAACCCGCTGGTGATTGATCCGGGATATATCAGAACCGATTTCCCGAACGATGCAATGATCACGCAATGCAGGTTTTTCCGATCATGCCCTTCGCATCCGTGATGCGATAAGGCCTGATGTCGCTGCCGAAATTGGCTGGCTGACGGGGCAGGGGATATTGGAAAGAATGCGATTTGCGCGTTATGTATCAACCGGGTATCTGGTGATCACACCGTTTCGAAACAATGTGCCACGCGGCGAAATGCCAGCCAATTTTATTGCCAGAAGCAGCCAAAAATGACTGACCTTAAGAACATTCGTAACTTTTCGATCATCGCCCATATCGACCACGGTAAATCGACCCTGGCCGACCGCTTGATCCAGTTGACCGGTGGCCTGACCGAACGTGAAATGGCCGATCAGGTTCTCGATTCGATGGATATCGAACGTGAACGTGGCATCACCATCAAATCCCAGGCCGTGCGACTGAAATACACCGCCAAGGATGGGCAGGAATATACGCTCAACCTGATGGACACGCCGGGTCACGTTGACTTTGCCTATGAAGTGTCACGCTCTCTCGCGGCCTGCGAAGGGTCGCTTCTGGTGGTTGATGCCGCACAGGGTGTGGAAGCCCAGACCCTCGCCAACGTCTATCAGGCGATTGAAAACAATCACGAAATCGTACCGGTCCTGAACAAGGTTGACCTTCCAGCAGCCGAACCCGATCAGGTCAAGGAACAGATCGAAGAAGTGATTGGCATCGATGCGTCTGATGCTGTGATGATCTCGGCCAAAACCGGCTTGGGCGTGCCTGACGTGCTTGAAGCACTGGTGCACCGTCTTCCGGCGCCGACAGGTGATGCGAACGCACCGCTTGAAGTGCTTCTGGTTGATAGCTGGTATGACACCTATCTCGGTGTGATGATTCTGGTCCGCGTGAAGGAAGGCACCCTGAAAAAGGGTCAGAAAGTCCGCTTCATGAACGCCAAGGTCACCCATCAGATCGAACGCGTTGGTGTGTTCACGCCAAAGCCGCTTGCGATTGATGAAATGGGGCCGGGTGAAATCGGCTTTATCAACTGCGGTATGAAAACCGTGGCCGAATGTGAAGTCGGTGACACGATTACCGAGGAAAAACGCCCCTGCGCCAAGCCGCTGGCCGGCTTTAAGCCGTCCATCCCGGTTGTGTTCTGTGGTATTTTCCCGGTTGATACCAGTGAATATGAAGTGCTGCGCGATGCGCTTGAAAAGCTGCATCTCAATGACGCGTCCTTCCAGTTCGAACCGGAAAACTCGACCGCACTTGGTCTTGGTTTCCGTTGTGGTTTCCTGGGTCTTTTGCACCTTGAAATCATTCAGGAACGTCTTGAGCGCGAGTTCGAGCTTGATCTGATCACCACTGCACCGTCGGTGTCCTACAAGATCACGCTGAGCAAGGGCGAAGAAATCCTGTTGCATAACCCGGCTGATTTCCCGGACGTTACCAAGATCAAGGCCATTGAAGAACCATGGATCAAGGCATCGATCATGGTGCCGGACGAATATCTTGGCGGTATCCTGACCCTTTGCACCGAACGCCGTGGTGTTCAGCTTGACCTGACCTATGTTGGTAACCGCGCGATGGCGGTTTATAAACTGCCACTCAACGAAGTGGTGTTTGATTTCTATGACCGTCTGAAGTCGATTTCTCGCGGCTATGCCAGCTTCGATTACGAGATCGCGGGTTACGATGAAAGCGATCTGGTCAAGGTTTCCATCCTTGTGAACGAAGAGCCGGTCGATGCACTGGCCCTGATGGTGCACCGTTCGGCGGCTGAATATCGCGGTCGTGAGATTTGTAAGCGTCTTAAGGACCTGATCCCGCGCCAGATGTTCCGCATCGCCATTCAGGCCGCCATTGGTGGCAAGGTGATTGCCCGTGAAACCGTATCGGCGCTGCGCAAAGACGTGACGGCAAAATGTTACGGCGGTGACGTTTCGCGTAAGCGTAAGCTTCTTGAAAAACAGAAGGCCGGTAAGAAAAAGATGCGTCAGTTCGGCAAGGTCGAAATTCCGCAATCGGCCTTTATTAACGCGCTCAAGATGGGCGACGACAAGTAAGTCGAAATTACGATTTCTAAACAAAGGCTGTATCACATTGTTGATGCAGCCTTTTTTCTTTGCTGTTTTCAGAGGCTAACCTGCTGCGCTATGGATGGACGCAGCCCAACCAATTGCCCAAGGAGGCCCCGATGGATCTGGAATTGCTCGCCAAGCAGGAAGAAATTCTGGTGTTTGACCGCTTTGATGAAGACACCGCCTGGTCAATCGGCTCCAAGTTGGTGGGCGTCGCGCAGGCGAAAAATGCCCCGGTCGCGGTCAATATCCGCACCCCGGACCGTACCCTGTTTCACGCATCCCTTGCCGGTGCGAAACCGGCAAATGATGCGTGGGCGCGCCGCAAAAGCAATCTGGTGCTGCGCGAACATCAAAGCTCGATGCTTTTTGGTGCGGAACTGAAAGCCAAGGGCAAAACCCTTGCCGATCATGGGATCGATTTTGCCGACTATGCCGATCACGGCGGCAGCTTCCCGGTCCGTGTCGCCGGTGTCGGCGTGATTGGCGCGATTACAGTATCCGGACTCGCATCGCACGAAGATCACGGCATGATCGTGAGCGTTTTGGCCGAGCACCTTGGCGTGTCGGTGAAGCTCTAAGACACAGCCGAACTTCTAGACGCTATATTTGTGAGATACTTGACGTCAAACGGCGAAGCCGCGCAAGAGGCCAGGCTTACTCCTCGAGAATAGCCTCAACCTTGCGGGATACCCATTTTGATATGATGGTCGAACCGGCGACCAAAAGGCCGATCGCAACGGCTGTACCAATGACAATGATGAAGCTGCCAGCAGAGCGTCCATGCATCATCATCTGAAAGGTGGTTTGGAATGTCACCATCATCAGTAACGTGCCAAGCAGAAGCGTACCTGAACCAAACAGCATCAGTTTGCGCATATTCATCTTTCAGCGGCTGTTCGGTTGGTCGCCCTCATTCTGGTCGCTCATTTCGTTCCCCTGATGATGATCTGTGCGAATTCTACTCTTGGTAGAATTTTGCAGCCTGTCATGATTGAGCCCCGAGGGCCAGAGACAAGTTTCTTTTGTCCGGTACCTGTGATGTCACCAGTTTGGCAGGAACAAGCTTCAGTACTTTAAAAAGGGCCAGGGATCGTCGCGCTTAATCGAAATGCTCGATCTCCGGATCAATGACAGCAAAGCTCGGCAGTGCCGAGCTCATCCAAAGATGCTTTTTGGCCTTGAACGGGCGTGGGTCATCAAAGGTGCCCAATCGGAAATCGATGAAGCTGTCATCATCGCCCTTGCACCAGGTGATGCTCGATCCGCATGTTGGGCAAAATCCGCGATATTTGCCAGGCGAGCTTTCATATTCGCGCGGCTTGCCATCCCATGTGATGGCATTGGTCGGGAACGCGACAAAGGTCGAAACACCCGAACCGCTATCCTTGCGACACATGCCGCAATGGCAGTGATTGCCGCCAATCGGCTCCCCGGACGCAACAAAGCGCACCGCGCCACAAAGACAACCCCCAGGATGTTCGGGATGTTTTGTGGCCATGGTGCGCTTCCTTGAAAACTTTGACCAAATGTCGGGTTATTCGTTCGGAACACCCGTCGTGGTCGAATATTCGAAATGGAATTCCTTGTCCGGGAACATATAGGCGCGTGCAGCATGGATCGCACTTGCACCTTCGGCAAAGCCCGACAGGATCAGTTTAAGCTTGTGCTCATAGGTCGCGATATCGCCGATGGCAAAGATGCCGGGGACGGATGTTTCCATCGTCGCCTGTTTCACGCCGATATGGTTTTTCTCAAGATTAAGGCCCCAATCGGCAATCGGACCGAGTTCCATGGCAAGGCCAAAGAACGGCAGAAGGTGATCGGCTTCAAGCTCGCGCTCTTCGCCCTTGAGCGTCGCGACAACCACGTGCGACAGGATGCCATTTTCACCCTTAAGCCCCTTAAGCTGATAGGGGATGACCATCTCGATCTTGCCCGCCTCGGCGAGCGCCTGCAGTTTTGCACTGCTGTCAGGGGCCGCACGGAATTTCGGGCGACGATGAACCACCATCACCTTCGCGGCGATGTCATGAAGCGACAGGGCCCAGTCGACAGCCGAGTCACCGCCACCGGCAATCACGACGTTCTTGCCAGCGAAGTCGGCACGACGTTTGACGTAATACTGAACACCACCCGATCCTTCATACTCTTCAAGGCCATCCATCGGCGGTTTGTTCGGGCCAAAGGCACCGCAACCAGCCGCAATCACAACCGCACCAGCATCAATGACCGTGCCCTTCGTGGTGACCAGCGTGAAACGGCCATCATCGCGTTTCTCAAGCTTGGTGACCTGCTGACCCAGATGATAGGTCGGCTCGAACGGGTCAGCCTGTTTGGCAAGCTCGTGAATAAGATCCTGACCGGCAATTTGCGGATGGGCCGGAATGTCGAAAATCGGCTTTTCCGGATAAAGTGCGCTGCACTGGCCGCCGACCATATCAAGCGCGTCAATCACATGGGATTTAAGCCCCAGCATACCGGCTTCGAAAACCGCAAAAAGCCCGACCGGGCCTGCGCCAATAATGGCAATATCTGTGCTATGCGATGCGTCTGACATACTTATTCCATCCAAATAAAATCAAATTTGGGTAGGGGGCTGCCCCCAAGCCCGGCGGTGTGCGGGATTTCTTATGCAGCCAGATAGCATCTGGAACACGATATCGCAATGTAAACCGGCCTTTTTCCGGGTTTGCGCCGTGATTTGAACCACACGTCCCAATCGGCTTCGCAAAATCATTGCGAAGTGCCGCATCAACCCCCTAAAACAGAAGGCAAGAGCCATTCAAAAGACGGACATCATGACCAGGACAGTCACTGTCAGCGATCAGAACGGGACCGAAGCCCTTGCCGCCAAACTTGCCGCTGTTGCCAGGGCAGGGGACGTGATTTTGATGCATGGGACACTCGGCATGGGCAAAAGTGCGTTTTGCCGTGCCTTCATTCGCGCGGTGGCCGATAACCCGAACGAAGAAGTCCCCAGTCCGACTTTCACACTGGTTCAGATCTATGAACTTGATCGTGTGCCGGTCTGGCATTTTGACCTGTATCGCTTGTCTGATCCCGAAGAAGTCCACGAACTTGATATCGAGGACGCCTTTTCCGATGCCGTCAGCCTGATCGAATGGCCGGATCGGTTGGAATATCTGACCCCGGAAAATCGTCTTGATATTCATGTCGAACCCGGATCGAGCCCTGATGGCCGTGTGTTCAAGCTTGAGCCGCATGGTGAAGACTGGGATGCACGGATCAATGATCTGGTGGTAAGCCCGTCATGAACCGCGCAAGCCCCGATCAGGAACGCCGCAACGCTGAACGGCAGGATTTTCTCGTCACCTGTGGCTGGCAGACCGCGCAGGTCATGCCACTTGTCGATGATGCCTCGGCGCGGAAATATTTCCGCCTTGAACGGCGCCATGACACCGCCCTTCTGATGGATTTTCCGCCGACGGCCATTCATGTCGATCCGCATGGCATTTATGACAATCCCGAACGTCCGGCCTCTGTTTCACCAGTTCTGCAAACCACAAATCTGTTCAAACAGGCCGGTTGGCGGGTACCCGAAATCTATGAGGCGGATGAAAAGCGCGGCTTGGTCCTGATCGAGGATTTTGGTGACATCACCTTTACCGAGGCGCTCATGGGCAGTGCGATGCTGGATGGCACAACGCAGGATACGCTTTATCTGCGTGCTATCGAACAGCTGATCACCCTGCATCGCTTCTGCGACGGGGGCGGGATGAATGATTGCGGTCTGGTGCGCTATGGCCCGGAAAACCTGCGCCGGATGCTGGCCAGCTTCAAGGCCGATTACTTGCCACTCATCATCCCGGACGCGGCCAAGCGTGATGCGGCAAGCATCGCCTTTGATCAGCTTCTTGAAATCGTGCTGCCACTTTGCTGGCAGGTGGGTGAGGTGATCATTCACCGTGATTATCACGTTGATAACCTGATGCTGGTTGAAAATGGTGATGGCGGCGATGATTGCGGCATCATTGATTTTCAGGACGCGGCGATTGCGCCGCGGCCCTATGATCTGGCGTCGCTTCTGCGCGATGTGCGCCATGATATCGGCCCGGACCTTGAAGCGCGGATGAAGGAATTCTATCTCGCTGCGTTCTCCAACATCGATCGTTCTGATTTCGAAACGGCTTATATCGCGACCTCTATGCTACGCAATTTCCGCATCCTTGGCCGGTTTGGCTGGCTTGCGATCAAGGCCGGAAAGACGCGCTATTTCGAATACATCCCGCGCTGCTGGGACATAATCCTGCGCGGGGCGGCAGAAAAACTGCCAGCCCTTCAGGATTGGGTGGATGTCCATATTCCGTCCGATGCGCGCAGCGCCCCGGCAATCGGCAAAACCCAGAACCTGTCAGGCAAAGAGGCACAATCATGAGCGCACCAAACGCAAAGGCACAGGCCATGGTTCTGGCAGCTGGGCTTGGCAAACGCATGCGCCCGATCACCGATATCATGCCAAAGCCGTTGATATCGGTCGTGGGTAAGCCGATGCTTGATCATGTGCTTGATAAACTGGCAAACGCCGGTGTCACGCAGGCGGTGGTCAATTCCCATTATCTTGGGCAACAGATCATTGATCATGTCGCCACCAGAACTGCACCCACCATCATCACCTCGCCCGAGGAAGACCTGCTTGAAACCGGCGGCGGGGTAAAAAATGCGCTCTCGAAACTCGCCGAAGACGCGGTCCTGATTGCCAATGCCGATGTTTTTTGGACCGAGGGGGCAGAACCGCTGTTTGATCGCCTGATCAATGCCTTTGACCCCGATCACATGGATGCGCTTCTGGCCCTCTATCCGGTGGCAGATGGCTATGGCTATGATGGGGCAGGGGATTTCTTTTGGCAGGTGGATGGGCGGCTGAAACGGCGCGGTGAAGCACCCGAGGCCCCGTATTTTTTTACCGGGGTGCAAATATTGGCACCGCACCTGTTTGAAGATACGCCCGATGGCGCCTGGTCACTGAATGTCGTTTATGACAAGGCGCTTGCCGCTGGTCGGTGTTATGGTCTGGTACATGATGGCGGATATTTCCATATCGGCACGCCAGAGGCGCTCAAGAAGTCCAAACCCGTCATCGCAAAGGCGCTTGAAACTGAGCGTACCAAGAAAGCCGCATCCGGGGGAGTTTGATGGCCGACCTGTTTGATTACATGGACGCGCCCGAATATGACGAAGCTTCCTTCGCGGGGGAGGCAACGCCGCCCTCAAACCTGTTTTTCATTCCGCCCGGCGTTGCCTTTGCCGATTTGATCGCCAAACAACTGATGGCGGAAACTGCCGATCAGCCAGATACATTGCCCGACTATGTCCTGATGGTGCCCAATCGCCGATCCGCCAAGGTGATGCGCGATGCCTTTTTGCGGCAGTCGCAAGGCGCGGTGACCCTGCTTCCGACCATTCGTCCCTTGGGCGAGGCGGATGAGGATGAATTGGCGATTTATGGTGCGGGTGGTGAACAGGCCGCCCTTGATCTGCCGCCCGCCATCCCCGATCTGCAGCGCAAATTGCTGTTAACCCAGCTGATCATGGGCCGCCCCGATCATCGCGGTGAAAAACCAACTGCCGATCAGGCCGCCCGTCTTGCCGGCGAACTCGCACGCTTTCTGGATCAGGTGCAAACTGAAAACTGCGCCTTTGACGATCTTAAGGGCCTGGTCCCCGAAGAATTCGCCGAACACTGGCAGCTCACCCTTGAATTCCTGCAAATCCTGACCATTCACTGGCCAGGTATTTTGGCTTCTCAGGATGTCAGTGACCGTGCCATGCGGCGCAATGCCCTGATTGCCGCACAGATTGATCTATGGGAAGAAAACCCGCCAGAAACGCCGGTGCTGATTGTCGGCTCAACCGGCCCGTTCCCCGCCTTGCGCGATTTGATGGCGGCGGTGCTTAGAATGCCGCAGGGCCGTGTGGTTTTGCCCGGCCTTATGACAGGGCTTAGCCACGAAGACTGGGCGGCGATTGCCGATGATGCCGCCCATCCACAACATCTTCTGGGCAAGACTCTCGGCCATATCGGACGTCATGCTGACAGTGTTCTGCCTTGGCCCGCCCTTGATCCCGAAAACGATGCCACGATTGAGCGCCGACGTCTGGCCCGCGAAGCGTTACGACCGGCCAAGACCACCCATCACTGGCGTCACATCACCGGATTTATCCCGGATGTGATGGATGGCGTTTTGCGTGTGGATTGTTCGGGTGCGCGTGAAGAGGCAACCACGATTGCCCTTATGATGCGCGAGGCGCTGGAGCATCCCGAAAAAACCTGCGCGCTGGTCACCCCGGATCGCGGCCTTGCCCGGCGTGTCGCCACCGAACTGCGTCGGTGGGAGGTCGAAATTGATGACTCGGCCGGTATCCCGCTGCATGACACCGCACCGGCGATTTATCTGCGCCTTGTGGTGCGTGCCGTGCAGGAGGAATTTGCGCCTGTCCCATTGCTGGAACTTCTGAAACATCCGCTCTCGGCGGCGGGTCTGTCACCGGAGAAATTCCGCGTCCTGACCCGCCTTCTGGAAAAGGAAGTCCTGCGCGGTGCGCGTCCGGGTCCGGGGCTGGATGGGTTGCAAACGGCTCTTGATGGCTGGTGCGAGGATACGGTCGCCCGCCTCAGCACATCCGGGGCAAACAGCGCCATTGGCCGGATTGAACGCATCCGCGATGATCATGCGCGCCTTAGTGATCTGGTCGCCCGCATTAAAACCTGCCTTGATCCGATTGATGATCTGACCAGCGATAAAACGCACGCGCCAGTTCATCTGCTGCGCAGTCATGTTACGGCGGCTGAGGCACTGGCGGCCAGTGATACCCAAACCGGCGCGGATCGCCTGTGGCGCGGCGAAGCGGGCGAGGCATTGGCGGATTTCGTCCATGAATTGCTGAATGCGCTGACGGATTTTGCGCCGATGCCGGGCAATCGGTATAGCGCGTTTCTTGATGCCCTTATGGCGGATCGCGCGGTGCGTCCGCGCTACGGTAAACATCCGCGCCTGTTTATCTGGGGCACGGTCGAAGCCCAGATGCAGCAGGCCGATCTGACCATACTTGGCGGGCTTAATGAAGGTGTCTGGCCGCCCGAAGCCGGTGCCGATCCGTGGATGAGCCGCCCGATGCGCCGTAATTTCGGCTTGCCCGCCCCCGAACACCGGGTCGGGCAATCGGCCCATGATTTTCAGCAACTGTTTTGTTCGCCCGACGTGGTGATGACCCGTGCGCTGCGTATCGAAGGCACGCCAACCGTGCCGTCACGCTGGTTGTTACGGATTGAAAACATTCTACGCAAATCGGGCGTGTCGATGGAAAAGCCCGATGCGGCCGAGTGGCGTGCGTTGGCTGATCTTATTGATGAACCGGCCTCAAGCATGCGGATCAAGATCGGACGCCCGGCCCCCAAACCGCCTGCATCGGCGAGGCCGGATCGCCTGTCGGTGACCCAGATCGAAACGTGGATGCGTGATCCTTACGCTATCTATGCCCGTCATATCCTTGGCCTGCGCAAGCTTGACGGGATCGACGAAGATCCCGGTGCCGCGGATTACGGCAACCTGATTCACGACGCCCTTGATCAGTTCATTGCCCGCCATCCCGAACATTTGCCACCGGATGGCGAACATGAATTGCTGATCATTGGTCGCGAAGTGTTCGAACCGCTTGCGGCACGTCCCGGTCTTTGGGCCTTCTGGTGGCCACGGTTCGAGCGCATCGCCAAATGGTTCATCCAGACCGAAGCAGCGCGGCGCGATGCGGTGCGCAAATCCTATACCGAACAATCCGGAACCCTTGATACCAGCAGCGGTTTTCAGGTCTATGCCCGTGCCGACCGCATTGATCAGCTGCGCGATGGCGGGATTGCGATCATTGATTATAAAACCGGCGCACCACCCAGTCAGGGCGATGTTGCCAACGGCTTTGCCCCGCAATTACCCCTTGAAGCCGCCATCGCCGAAAAGGGCGGTTTTGGCGATGTGCCCGCAGGTCCCCCGGCCAGCATGGCATTTTGGAAGCTTTCGGGCGGGGACCCGGCAGGTGAGATCGTTGAAATCAACACAGGCCGGATGAAAACCACGCCAGCGGAACTTGCCCATGCGGCGGTGGAGGGTGTGAATGGTCTGGCCGCCGCCTTTGCCGATCCTGCAACGCCCTATCTCAGTGTGCCGCATCCCGATCACGCGCCGAAATATTCCGACTATGTCCATCTTGCCCGCCTGCGTGAATGGATGGGCAGCGAGGATGTGGATGATAGCGCTAACATCGATGAAAAACAGGATGTTGGTGAAGGGGATATATCATGACCGACATGCGCGGAACTGATCCCAACGTCCTGCAACGCAATGCATCCGATCCGACAGCATCGGTCTGGGTGTCGGCTTCGGCAGGCGCGGGCAAGACCAAGGTGCTGTCAGATCGCGTCTTGCGCCTGATGCTTTCGGGCACCGAGCCACATCGTATCCTGTGTCTGACCTTTACCAAGGCCGCGGCGGCGGAAATGGCCAACCGTGTGAATGAACGATTGGGTCTGTGGGCCACCATGGAGGATCGCGACCTTCAGGCCGATCTCGCCAACCTTGCCGGTGCAGCACCGAGTGCCGATGAAACCATCCGCGCGCGCCAGCTTTTTGCCCGTGTGCTGGATGCGCCGGGCGGTATGAAGATCCAGACCATTCATGCCTTCTGTCAGTCGCTGTTGCGCCGTTTCCCGCTGGAAGCCGGTCTGGCGCCGCATTTTGAAATCATGGATGATCGCACGGCCGCTGAAACCATGGCCGATGTGCAGGAAGAGGTTCTGGCATTCGCCCGAACCGGACGCGATGATGATCTCGCCCATGCCCTGTCTGTCGTCACCGGTCAAGTCCGCGAAGGTGCCTTTGGTGAGGTCATGAGCGAGCTTGCCCGCGAACGTGGTCGCCTGAAGCGCATGCTAGCCAATCTGGGCGGGGCCAATCGCATGCGTGATGCGGTCTATAAGGCGCTTGGTGTGCCGGTCGGACTTGATGATGAAACCATCCTGACCAAGGCCCTTTCCGATGATGCCTTTGATCGCGATGGCTTGATGCGCGGGTTGGCAGCGCTCGAGGCCGGAACCAAAACCGATACCGCACGCGTGCCGGCATTGGCGCAATTTCTTGAAAAGACGAATGTCGAAGACCGTCTGGCGGTGTTTAGCGAATATCGCAGCGTCTTCTTCACCACGGCGGGTGAACCGCGCGCCAAACTGATCACCAAGGGGGCAGCAGAAAATCACCCGATGGGGGCCGATGCGCTTGAACAGGAATGCGCGCGTCTGGTCGAGGTCGACCGCCAACGCAAGGCCGCCGCAATGGCCGGGGCGACATCGGCGCTAATCACCATCGGCAATGCGATGCTTGATCGCTATGCCACCAAAAAGGCCCTGCATGCCCGCCTTGATTATGATGACCTGATCTTGACCAGTTTGCAGCTTTTGCAACGCCAGGCCGGGATTGCCGGCTGGGTGTTGTTCAAACTGGACGAGGGCCTTGATCACGTCCTGATTGACGAGGCGCAGGATACCAACCCCGAACAGTGGGAAGTTGTGCGTATTCTGGCCGAGGAATTCTTTATCGATGCCGGGCGCCATGCCGATAAGCCGCGTACAATCTTTGCCGTCGGCGATGCCAAACAATCGATCTATAGCTTCCAGCGCGCCGATCCCGAAAAATTCGCCGAAATGCGCCGCTACTTCCGCGAACGGGCGCGTGAAATCGCCGCCGACTGGCGTGAAGTACCGATGAACATCTCGTTCCGATCCACCGATGCCGTTCTGGGCACGGTGGATCGTGTCTTTGCCGGTCCGGTCGCCAAGCAGGGTGTAGGCGATGATGGTGCTGATGTGCTTCACAGCCCGTTTCGGGTCGGGCAGGCCGGGCGGATTGAACTTTGGCCGGCCGTCGAGCCCGAAGAGCGCGCACCCGAAGACCCCTGGACACCACCGATCCGCATTGTCCGCCTTGAAGATCCGGAAATCCGCCTTGCCCGCGTCATTGCCGGGCGCATCCGTCATGCGATTGATGAAAAGGAAATCCTGACATCGCGTGGCCGTCCGGTGCGCGCAGGTGACTTCATGATCCTTGTGCGGCGGCGTACCGCCTTTGTCGATGAGGTCGTCAAGGCACTTAAGGAACGCAACGTTCCCGTCGCCGGGGTCGACCGCATGCAGATCACCGATCAGCTTGCGGTGATGGATCTGGTGGCGTTCGGGCGGTTCCTGTTAATGCCCGAAGATGACCTGACACTGGCCGAGGTGCTTAAAAGTCCGCTGATCGGTCTTGATGACGATCAGTTGTTTGAAATTGCCCATAACCGCCCCAGAACTCTTTGGCATGCGCTGCGTGAAAAGGCGGCTTTGGTTGAAGACGGATCACCGTTTGCGCGCGCCTATGCCTTCCTGTTCAAGTGGCTGGGCCGGGTTGATTACGAACGCCCGTTTGAACTTTATGCCGAATTGCTGGGCGGTCGCGGGGAGGAAGCGCGTGGAGTCCGTGCCCGTCTGGTTGGTCGTCTGGGGATCGAGGCCAACGACCCCATTGACGAATTCCTCAACCTCGCGATGGGCTATGAAGCTGATCATGCTCCGACGCTTCAGGGCTTCCTGCACTGGCTGATGGCGGGCGATGCCGAGATCAAGCGTGACCTTGAACAAAGCGGGCGTGATGAAGTCCGCATCATGACCGTGCATGGTGCCAAGGGGCTTCAGGCCCCCATTGTGTTCCTGCCCGATACCATGCAGGTGCCGACACAGGCCCCGAACCTGTTCTGGCAGGAAGACCGCAATCTGATGTTCTGGTTGCCGCGTGTGGCGCTTGAAACCGATCTTGTTGCCCGCCTGCGCGATGACATCGCACTTAAACGCGATCAGGAATATAACCGCCTGCTGTATGTCGCCCTGACACGCGCCGAAGACCGGCTTTACATTTGTGGCTGGCAGGGGCGGCGCAAGGCGCCAGAGCATTGCTGGTACAATCTGTGTAGCCAAGCGATGGAAGGCTACGCCAAACCGGCGCAGATTGATCTTTCGACCTATTCCGGATCAGGATGGGAAGGGGAAGGCTGGGTCTGGGAAACCGATCAAAGTCAGGCGCCCAAACCGGACCGCGCCGATGATATTTCGGATTCAAAACAATCTATAAAACGCCAGTTAATTCGGGCCGTTGCGCCAGAAGAATCCTTCCCGCCCAAGCCACTGGCGCCCAGTCGGCCGCTTGAAGACGAACCGGCTGTTCAATCACCGCTGGGTGGCGATCAGGGACAAAGCTTCAAACGTGGTCTTCTGATCCATAAGCTTTTGGAACTGTTGCCAGATCTGCCGGAGCAGGCCCGCCTGAAGGCAGCCGAACGCTTCCTTGCCCAACCGGTTCATGCGCTTGATCCCGATCTCCAGGTTGAAATCGCCAATGAAACGCTGGGTATTTTCGATAATCCGGCCTTTGCCCCGGTCTTTGCGCCCGGATCCCGGGCAGAGGTGCCGCTTGTCGGCATTGTCGGCGGGGATGTGGTTTCGGCCCAGATTGACCGGCTTGTCGTTCGCGACGATGAAGTGATGATTGTCGATTACAAAACCAACCGTCCGCCGCCCCGCGATGTCGAAGACACGCCGCGTGCCTATCGTCGCCAGATGTCGATCTATCGTGCGGCCTTGGCGCAAATGTATCCCGGCAAAAAGGTCAGGTGTTTCATTCTCTGGACCAATGGACCGTGGATGGTAGAGTTGCCCGATCACATTCTGACATTTGGTTAGGGAACCGACTCTGCAGAACGCCTGCTTTGACGCAGATCGCTTTCGCGCGGATCGCCCAATGCGCTTGACGTTTGCGTCAGTGCTGCCTACCTTGGCCTCATAAAGCGGATCGAGGTTTGCGGGTTCGCCCGCCTTGCCTCGTAACAACTAGGATCTGAAAGTATGACCACGATTAAAGTTTCCGACGGTTCGTTCGATACCGACGTTCTGGGTTCCAACGACCCGGTTTTGGTCGATTTCTGGGCTGAGTGGTGCGGTCCGTGCAAACAGATTGCCCCATATCTCGATGAAATCGCCGGTGAACTGGGCGGCAAGCTCAAGATCGCCAAGGTGAATATCGATGAAAACCCGAACACCCCGGCGAAATACGGTGTTCGTGGCATCCCGACCCTGATGATCTTCAAGGGTGGTGAAGTCGCTGCGATGAAAGTCGGCGCACTTCCGAAAAGCGCTCTTGTCGACTGGATCAACCAGTCGATCTGATCTTCATCGGATCATTGAATTAAAAAGGCGGGCTGAATTTCAGCCCGCCTTTTTCTTTGCCCGGTTTAAAGCACGCTTCCCTAATACTCGTATGGGGTCCCATCCATATTTTCCATAAGCACTTCACGCTTGCCGACATGGTTGGCGGCCGAAACGACGCCGTTTTCTTCCATCTGCTCGATAATGCGGGCTGCGCGGTTATAGCCGATTGAAAGCTTGCGTTGGATGAAGCTGGTCGATGCCTTCTTCTCGCGAAGGACAATACCAACTGCCTGATTGTAGAGATCATCATCTGATCCGCCCCCACCAGCCCCGGCATTGCCACCGGCCATATAGGCCGCGACCGGGTCTTCTTCGGGTTCTTCGGTAACGGTTTCAAGATAGGCCGGGTCGCCCTGATCGCGCAGATGCTTGACGATGCTTTCGACTTCTTCATCGGAAACAAACGGGCCGTGGACACGCTGCAAACGGCCGCCCTGACCCATGTAAAGCATATCCCCCTGACCCAAAAGCTGCTCGGCGCCCATTTCACCCAGAATGGTGCGCGAGTCGATTTTCGAGGTCACGGAATAGGAAATACGCGTCGGGAAGTTGGCCTTGATCGTACCGGTGATCACGTCGACTGACGGACGCTGGGTCGCCATGATCAGGTGCAGACCAGCCGCACGGGCCATCTGTGCCAATCGCTGGATCGAGGCCTCAACATCCTTGCCGGCAACCAGCATCAGGTCGGCCATTTCGTCGACGATGATGACGATAAATGGCAGCGGCTCCATCGGCAGTTCCTGATCTTCAAAGATCGGTTTGCCGGTTTCCGGATCAAAGCCGGTCTGAACACGTCGGGTAAGCTGTTCGCCCTTGGCGGCGGCTTCCTTGATGCGTTTGTTATAGCCCGCAATGTTACGCACACCGACCTGGCTCATGGCGCGATAACGGTCTTCCATCTCGCGCACGGCCCATTTCAGGGCAACAACCGCCTTGTGCGGGTCGGTCACGACCGGGGTCAGAAGATGCGGAATGCCGTCATAGATCGACAATTCAAGCATCTTGGGATCGATCATGATGAAGCGGCATTCTTCAGGCTTTAGGCGATAGAGCAATGACAGGATCATCGCGTTCACACCCACCGATTTACCCGAACCGGTGGTACCGGCAATCAGCAAGTGCGGCATTTTGGACAGATCGGCAATTACCGGTGTGCCGCCGATATCCTTACCGAGGCTCATATTGAGCTTGCCGGTATTCTTTTCAAAATCACTCGATGCCAGAATTTCATGCAGATGAACGGTTTCACGGCGCGAGTTTGGCAGTTCGATCCCGATGACGTTGCGTCCGGGCACCACGGCAACACGGGCGGCAATCGCACTCATGGAACGCGCAATATCATCTGCCAGGCCAATCACGCGCGATGATTTGACGCCTGCGGCGGGCTCGAGCTCATAAAGGGTGACAACCGGGCCCGGGCGAACCTGAACGATCTCGCCCTTAACGCCAAAGTCCTGAAGCACGGTTTCAAGCAAACGGGCATTCTGTGCCAAGGCTTCCTGATCGATCTGGTTGGCATCGGCCGGATCAGGTTCACCAAGCAGATCAAGCGGTGGGAAACGATACTCATCCGAGCCCAGATCAAACGATGCCTGACGCTGCGCTGCGGCCTTCTGGCTTGGTTGCAGCTTGGCGGCTGGCGCGGCGACAATATGAACCGGCGGTTCGTGATCGTCATCGTCGTCAAACTCGTCATAATCATCCGCGGCAACATCCGGTTCAGATTTCCGGGTTGAAATGGCCGTGCCAAGCTTGGACTTGCCTGTGTCCATCGACGGTTCCTGACGCGAGCCCGGGGCACGCTTGGCAAGCGGCTCATCGTTGCTGCCAGTCGGGATAATGGCACGAATGCCTGCAATCACCTTGCCGCCGGCAAAGGACAGCGCCGTGCCCAACCGTCCCCATTCAGACAGGGAATAGGCCATACAAAAGATCGTCAGTGCCAGACCAAGCATCATGGATGCCAATGCGATCAGGGCCCGTGCGCCGGGAACCCCAATCATCGCAAAACCGGCCTGAAGCTTGCCCAGCAGCAAATCACCGGCAAAGCCGCCCAGACCAACCGTCAGCGGCCAATGCATGCCCGGCTGAATGGCGGCTGCCGAAACCGCGACAAGAAGCAGTGCCAGCGGCAAGACAAGGAAACGTGCCCACATCCAACGGAACGGTTTGACCGCAATCAGGCGCAGGCCCCAGGCGACAAGCAAAACGGTAATCAGTGCGGATGCCAGACCAAGGGTCCGCAGCATCAAATCCGCGCCATAGGCCCCGACAATCCCCAACGGATTAAAAATCGTCGTGCGGTCCGTGGCATGGTTAAACGATGGGTCGCCGGGATGAAAACCGATCAGCATGATGAACAGGGCCATGGCCAGCAATACCAGCCCCAGGCCGCAAAACCGCAAACCACTGCGCTTGAGCAGTGTCACGAGACTGCCGGGCATGAATGCGGTTCCAAGAGTGTTTGACTGGCTGCTCATCTGGGTATCCGTTCTGGTTAAGTCCTGCTGTTCTGGTCGGGCGAAGCGTCGGTTTAGCTTTCCAATGCCTTAGCGATGCGGGTCAGTCCTTCCCGCGTGGTTTCAAGATCATGCACCAAGGCAATGCGGATGAACCGTTTGCCCGGATTGTCGCCATTGGCATCGGTCAATGACAGGTAACTGCCCGGAATGACCTTTACCCCGGATTCTTTCCAGATTTTTCGGGTGGCGGCCTCATCATCGCCGACATCAAGCCACAGGAAAAATCCGCCGGGCGGGCGATAGAAGCCAAACCGGTTGCCAAAGACTTCCTCGGCGATGTCGATTTTGGCTCGATAGATATCCCGGTTGGCCTCCGCATGGGCATCATCGTTCCAAAGTGCGGTGGATGCGGCCATGACCGGCATCGGAATGGTGGCCGAGCAATAGCTGCGCAGTGCGGTAAAGCGTTTGATGATCTTTGCATCACCGGCAACGAAGCCTGAACGCAAACCCGGCGCACTGGATCGTTTCGAAAGACTGTGGAAGACAAGAATATTGTCCATGTTTCCACCCTGTGCGGTACAGATTTCAAGCGCGCCGGTCGGTGCGGTGCTGTCATAGATATCGGCATAGCACTCATCCATGGCCAGCACGAAGTCATGCTTGCGCGCCAATGCAATGATCTGTTCGAGGTACGCACGTGATGCAATCGCCCCTTGCGGGTTGGCCGGCGAGCAAAGGAAGAACAGCGCGCAGGCATCAAGATCCTTGGCATCAATCTGATCAAGATCGGGCAGGAACCCGTTTTCCGGCTCTGCTGCCAGCGGCACCATTTCCGCGTCATTCAAAACCGCTGCGCCGCAATAGACCTGATAGAACGGGTTGGGCAGCAAGACCTTGGGTTTAGGACCCGGTTGATCCTGTGGAATGACGGTGGTGGCAATCAGATAAAGTGCCTCGCGCGTGCCTGCGACCGGCAGGACGTGATCATCACGGTCGATCATGTCTTTGGGCAGGTTATAGCGGCGATCAAGCCAGTTTTTGATGGCGTCGCGCAATTCCGGCGTACCGGTGCCGGGCGGGTATTTGTGCCAAAGGCTGGCATGTTTGACCATTGCCTCGGTGATCATGGCGGGCGGTTCGTGCTGTGGCTCGCCGATCGACATAACAAGCGGCGGCTGACCGGGTTCGATCCCGTCAAGCAGGGTTGCCAATCGCGGAAACGGATAGGCAGGCAATTGATCCAGGCGCGCGTTAAACATGGTCGTCGTCAATCCAGCATGATCTGTGGTCCGCCGTTCGCGGTCCCGTTATTCGGAAGATGGGTAAAATCCCCTGACTTTACCCCTATGCCAAAAGTGCAAAGAAACATTTAAGAGCACGGGTAAGCCAACGCAAAAAGCCCGGAAAGATGCGCTTTCCGGGCTTGAAAGAGTATTAACTCTGTTGCTGGTCGCGCAACCTAGCTCGCGCGGAGATCGTCCTCTGGATATGCGCCGATGTTGTGGATCGAGATATCCGCACCATCAAACTCGGCTTCTTCGGACAGACGGATGCCAATGGTGGCTTTTAGGGCGCCATAGACAACAAAGCCGACCACGGTCGCAAAAACGACACCAATCAGCGACCCTGCCAGCTGTGCGCTGAACGAAACGCCGCCCATACCGCCAAGGGCCTCAAGGCCAAAGATGCCACAGGCAATCCCGCCAAGAAGACCGCACATGCCGTGCAGCGGCCAAACGCCGAGGACATCATCGATTTTCCATTTTGCCTGACACTGATTAAAGCCCCAGACAAACAGCGCACCGGCAAGACCGCCGGTCACAAGTGCACCCAACGGATGCATGACATCTGATCCGGCGCAAACGGCAACCAGTCCGGCAAGTGCGCCGTTATGGACAAAACCGGGATCATTTCGACCGGCAATCAATGCCGTCAGAATGCCGCCGACCATCGCCATCAGCGAGTTAACCGCAACCAGTCCGGTAATACCGCTTATTGATTGTGCGGACATGACGTTAAAGCCAAACCAGCCAACACAAAGAACCCAAGACCCCAAAGCCAGGAAGGGAATGTTTGACGGCGGAATACCGACGAGGCCACCGGTTTTGGTGTATCGCCCGCGACGAACGCCGAGATTGATCACAGCACCAAGGGCGATCCAGCCGCCAACGGCATGAACGACGATGGAACCGGCAAAATCATGGAACGGTGCGCCAAAAGTGGCTTCGATCATGTCCTGGAAACCGAAATTGTTGTTCCAGACCATGCCTTCAAACAGGGGATAGCAAACACCCACCAGAATAGCGGTGGCAAACAGCTGCGGATAGAAACGCGCGCGTTCTGCAATACCGCCAGAAATAATGGCCGGGATCGCAGCTGCAAACGTCAAAAGGAAGAAGAATTTGACCAGATCATAGCCGCTATCAGCAAAGGCTGGGCTGTTTTCGGGGGTGATCTGACCGCTCAGAACGCCAGCATTGGCAAAGAAATCAACGCCATATGCAACGCTGTAGCCGACAAGGAAATAGGCAATGGTCGAAACAGCGAAATCAACAATGATCTTAACCAGTGCGTTAACCTGATTCTTTTTGCGAACCGTGCCGACTTCAAGAAAGGCAAAACCGGCGTGCATCGCGAGCACCATAATAGCGCCCATCAGGACGAAAAATACGTCCGAGGCAGTCTGGAAGGCCCCCATAAGGCGTCCCCTTTTCAAATAGCGTTTCCTCTCGGTCCGGTCTTGTCGGGGCAGCCGGACTCTGGTTCGGGGCAGCCAAGATCAATTTTCGTGCCAATGCCGCAAAACCGGGCAGCAAAGCGTAAAATGCCAAGGCTGTTGCTCGGTATTTGACTGTCGGGGTGAGGCATTCGGTTTTAGGGGCAAAAAACGCCTTTGCCTTCCAAGTGATCAAAACGCTGCCCAAAAAGGCAGCATGGAACAAAAAAAGGCCCGCCCGGTTTTCCCCGGACGGGCTTTTGATCTGATCGATCAGGTGCCGTGCGAACACGGCACCTGTCAGAAAGTCATTTTTAGAAGCGCTGGGAACCCTTACCGAATTCCGGATAGGCTTCCATGCCAAGTTCGGTTGCGTCCGCACCGTTGGCTTCTTCTTCCTCGGAGAGGCGAATACCAACAGTGAACTTCAGAGCCAGCCACACGATCGACGAGGCAACGATGGTGAAGGCACCCATTGCAACGATACCGGTGATCTGCGTGCCGAAGGAAGCACCGTCATTGGTGAACGGAACAGCAAGCGTGCCCCAGATACCGCAAACAAGGTGAACCGAAACAGCGCCGACAACGTCGTCGATTTTCAGTTTGTCGAGCAACGGAACTGCAACAACAACCAGGATACCACCGATGGCACCGATGATGATCGCCGAGCCAATGGTCGGGGTGTCCGGAGCAGCCGTGATCGAAACCAGACCAGCCAGTGCACCGTTAAGTGCCATGGTGAGGTCGACCTTTTTGTAAAGGATCTGGGTCAGGATCATTGCTGCAACCACACCGCCGGCAGCTGCCATGGTGGTGTTGCCATAGATGTTGGCAATGGCGATGACGTCAGCACCGGTACCCATAGCAAGCTGAGAACCACCGTTGAAGCCGAACCAGCCGAGCCACAGGACGAAGGTACCAAGCGTTGCAAGCGGAAGGTTCGAACCCGGCATCGGGTGAACGGAACCGTCTTCGCCGTACTTGCCTTTACGTGCACCAAGGATGATCGCACCGGTCAGAGCAGCCCAGCCGCCGACCGAGTGAACAATGGTGGAACCGGCAAAGTCAGAGAAGCCCATTTCCGACAGCCAGCCGCCGCCCCAGGTCCATGCACCGGTGATCGGATACAGAACGCCAGTCAGAACAACGACGAAGATCAGGAACGGCCACAGTTTGATACGCTCGGCAACAGTACCCGATACGATCGAAGCTGCGGTTGCAACGAAGACCATCTGGAAGAACCAGTCGGACGTTGCGGAATAACCGCCAGAGAAATCACCACCAAGGGCAGCGGAGTCATCTGCGCTCCACAGGCTCAGCGAGCCGATCCAGCCAGATACATCCATGTACATCAGGTTGTAACCGATGAGGTAGTACATGATGCCCGCGATTGCGAAGAGCGAAATGTTCTTCAGCAGGATGGTGGTAACGTTTTTGGTACGAACCAGGCCGCTCTCAAGCATAGCAAAGCCAGCCGCCATGAACATGACGATTGCGCCACTGAACAGGAAGCTAAAGCTGTTGAGAATGAACTGGGTTTCAGCCGGAACGCCTGCGTCCTGAGCAAAAGCCGGAGAAGCGATTGCCAGAAGGGCGGTAGCTGCAGCCGCAGCAAGGCCGGTTTTCTTCATGGAAATAGTCATAATGTCTCCCCTTGTCTCTGGACTTACAGGGCGTCGTCGCCGGTTTCACCAGTACGGATACGAACCGCCTGATTCACATCAAGAACGAAAATCTTACCGTCCCCGATTTTCCCGGTTTGAGCAGTTTTGGTGATGGCTTCGACAACCTGATCAACCAGATTATCCGTGATGGCGACTTCCAGCTTCACCTTCGGCAGGAAGCTGACCATGTATTCAGCACCACGATAAATTTCGGTCTGACCTTTCTGGCGACCAAAACCTTTAACTTCGGTGACCGTCAAACCCTGGACGCCCAGTGCGCTAAGCGCTTCACGGACTTCGTCCAGTTTGAACGGCTTAATGACAGCAGTAACAAGTTTCATAATAATGCGACCTCCCGGCATATCCGTTGAGTACCAACGTGGTAATCACGATTTCGCAGTCGCAGTCTCCAAACCAAGAATCGTGCCAGACTCAGAATAAAAATCTTAAATTACTGTTTTTGTTGCACAAAATGATGAATCGATCCGACGAAATTATGACTTCGTTCTGTCATGACCGGATTAAAATCTGCACAAAATCTGTGGCTGTTCAAAAAATATGCATATTTTTTAATCAACCTGTCGCGTAATTGAAAAGCGCTTACAGCTCAAGGCTCTGTGGCAATTGGCATTCTGGTTCCGCGGGACTTGTCGCAACCAAGGGGTGATATGCCTTGGCAGGTGGCGATGGCGCATTCACGGCTTTCAAAGATGGTTTTGCCCCGATGTTGTGCTGGCAAAGGTCGTGATAACTGCGCGTCGATGATCGGTGCGGGTTGTGGCTGCGTATCGGGCAGGGTAAAGATGTGCAAACAACGCTTTCACGACGCCCTATTGCGTCAGGTCAACGCAGGATGCCAAGCTGCACTGTAAACCGGCATCACTGGCCAAGGCCAAACGACACAGGAAATTGCGATATGCATGATCAGCAGCCACTTCAAACCGATGTCATTATTCTTGGGGGCGGCTTGAACGGTGCCTCTATGGCCTTGGCGCTGGCCCATGGCGGCATCAAGTCGGTGGTGATTGATTATGCAGACCCCAAAACAATCCTGACGGCCAATTACGATGGCCGTACCTGTGCGATTGCCGCTGCCTCCAAATCGGTTTTGGAAGTGATCGGAGCCTGGGAAAACATGGCCGATGGTGCGGAGCCGATCCTTGATATCCGCATTGCCGACGGTCAAAGCCCGCTTTTCCTGCATTACGACCATCATGATGTCGGTGATGAGCCACTTGGCTACATTGTCGAAAACCTTGTCACGCGCAGTGCGCTTTATCGTGCCATCGAAAAAAACGATCTGATCAAAATGATTGCACCGGCCAAGGTCGAAACGATTGTACGTGATCAGGGTGCCATGACCATTACGCTGGCCGGCGGACAAGTCGTGCGCGCACCACTTGCCATCGGGGCCGAGGGGCGCAAATCCATGTTGCGCGAATGGGCCGGTATCAAGACCTATAACTGGAGTTATAAGCAAAGTGCGGTGGTTTGCACCGTCAAGCATCAGCAGCCCCACAATGGGCTGGCGGTCGAGCATTTCCTGCCGGCAGGCCCGTTTGCAATCCTGCCGATGACCGATAGCCGTTGCTCGATTGTCTGGACCGAGGGCACGGATCAGGCCAATTATCTGGTCAATCTTGATGATCAGACCTTCCTTGATGAATTGCATCGCCGGTTTGACGGCTATCTTGGTGATCTTGAAGTTATCGGGCCACGCTTCTGCTATCCGCTTGGGCTGCAGCACGCCTATCACTACACCCAGGATCGCTTGGCGTTGATTGGTGATGCGGCGCACGGCATGCACCCGATTGCTGGCCAGGGCCTGAATATGGGGATCCGCGATGTTGCGGTTCTGGCAGAAATTCTGGTCAATGCCCGTCGTCTTGGTCGTGATATCGGCAGTGCCGATGTGCTCGCAGAATATGAACAATGGCGCCGTTTCGATAACACGGTGATGCTGGCGGTAACCGATATCACCACGCGCCTGTTCTCGAACGATATTGCACCGATCCGTTGGGCGCGTGATATCGGATTGGCAATTGTCGAGAAAATCCCGCCCCTAAAAAAGACCTTCATGTCGCATGCGATGGGCTATGCCGGTACCTTGCCAAAACTGATGCAGGGCAAGCCGCTGTAACCGGATTGCCTTTTGCCGCAACCGGGGAATATAGCCAGATCTTCCGGTCGAAAAATTGCGATAGGTGATCAAAGGTCATTTAAAACCATTCAAAAACATGTCGTTTTTTGTGAGTGATTGTTGATTTGTGTCAACAAGTCAGCAAACAGAAAAGCGCAATGTCCCCCTCGAGTTGATCAAACTAACAGGGGACAGATAATGTCATTCAAATCCAAACTCCTTGGTGCCGCATTGTTGGGTGGCATTATGGCCGCTTCGTTTGTTGCTGCCAATCCGGCTTCCGCGCAGACCGCCGAATTCAAAACCAAACAGGCTGGCGACATTTTGATTCGTGGCCGTGTCGTTGGTGTCGTTCCTGACGAAGACGTCGATAGCAATACCCTTGCGGGTAAAGGCGAAATTGACAATGACGTCATTCCGGAAGTCGACTTTTCCTACTTCGTGACTGACAACATCGCGCTTGAGCTGATCGCGGGTACCTCGAAGCATGATGTGACCTGGAGCGACGGCAAGGATCTGGGGAGCGTCCGTCTGCTGCCGCCGACCCTGACCCTGCAGTATCACTTTATGCCGGAAAGCCGCTGGAGCCCGTATATCGGTGCAGGTATCAACTACACCTTCTTCTATGACTCCAAACCAGGCCAGTTTAGCTCCGTCGACTATGATGACGGCTTTGGATATGCCTTCCAGGCTGGCTTCGACTATGCGATTTCGGGTCCGTGGTCGCTGAACGTTGATGTGAAGAAAATCTATCTGGATACCGACGTTTCTGTGAACAACGGTGCGGTCAAAGCGGATGCGAATATTGATCCGTGGTTGTTCGGTGTCGGTATTGGCTATCGCTTCTAATAAATTGTGCGTCCGAGGATAACTTCCCCGCACAGCAAGACACTAAAAACGGTCCTGTCTTTGGCAGGGCCGTTTTTGTTTTGGGACTTTTAGAAAGAAGGGGGGAGCGTCAGCGTTTGGCAGGATCGCGTGACAGGCCGCGTGCTTTGAGTGCGGCGAGATAGTCGTTCCAGAGCTTGTCCTGATTGCCGTGCAGTTCGCGCAGATATTGCCAGCTAAACAGGCCGCTATCGTGCAAATCGTCGAAGGTAATGCGCACGGCATAATTCCCGACCGGCACAATATCGATGATGCCGACATGCCGGCGGCCGGCGATGATCTTCTTTTCTGAGGGATGATGGCCTTGAACTTCGGCGGACGGGCTTTCCACCCGAAGCAACTCGGCGCCAAGGCGTGTTTGAACACCGTCATCCCAGATGATTTCCAGAATGCGGTCATCACGCAGATAATTGATTTCAACCGGAGTGAAAGCGGGCGTAAAACCGTCGCTGGGCATGGTGGCAGGCAACCTTTGCCTTAGTCTTCGATGGCACGGGCTTCGTCGGGCAGCATGATCGGAATGCCGTCGCGGATCGGATAGGCAAGACCGGCCTTCGGGCTGATCAGTTCGTTATTTTCACGATCATATTCCAACGCCTGTTTGGTCACCGGACAGACAAGGATTTCAAGAAGTTTCGGGTCTACCGGGCTATGGGTCGCGGTCATCAATTCAGCCTTCGGGTTGGATTTGCCGTGTGCGGCGGCAAGTATGTTCAGTTGGCATTGCTGTGTGCGTGCTTGGGATCGGCATGGACCGCCATTTCAAGCAACGACGTTAGCATATCGCCGCGATCATACAGCGTTGTGCATTCGAGCAAAGCCTGTTTTTCAAGCGGACTGAGGCGACAGCCCATGGAAATGGTGGTGATCAGCATTTCATCATCGCTATCTGCCAGTGTGTCCCAGCATGATTGCAGCGAGTGTTGTGCGAAATAGGCGTCAAGCGCCATGCGCAGGCGATCACGATTGATCGGCGTATCATCATCCTTGGGCGTGGTCAGATCCTTCTTCCACGGCGCGAAATCACCACGCACCCGGCGATATCCGCCGGAATTTTCGGGCAATTCCTCGATGACGGTAAATCGGCAGACACCGGTCAGGGTGATCAGAAAACGTCCATCGTCGGTTTCGCTAAAGGCGGTAATGCGGCCCGCACATCCTGTCGAAAAGATCTCCGGGCGATCCGGGTCCATGAAATAAGCGTTACGCTGATCCGGCCGGGGTTGAATCATCCCGATCATCCGGTCCTGTCCAAGCGCATCCGTGATCATATTCATGTAGCGCGGCTCAAAGATATTGAGCGGCAAATGCCCGCGCGGCAGTAAAAGTGCACCGCTTAGCGGGAATACCGGCATGGTTTCCGGAAGGTCCGAAAGTTCAGGATCAAAGGGGCCGCATATGCTCATGAGAACAATACCGTCGATAATGCACGGCGTCCGGCGACGCTGGCAGGGTCCATCGGACCCCAGGCTTCAAAAAACTTCAGGAGCTGGGTGCGTCCTGCGTCCTCGTTCCATTCGCGGTTGGTGCGAATGATGGTGATCATGGCGTTGACCGCTTCTTCGCGCTTGTTCTTGGCAAAACAGGCCATGCCGTAATCATAAAGCGCCTGCGGGTCGTTCGGGTTGGCTTCCGCCTTGGCGCGCGCAGCTTCAAGGTCTTCACCCGAAACCCCGGTCTCGGCCAGTTCAAGCGCGCTGATGGCGGCTGCAATCGGTGCCTTCAGGCGATCAACATCGGACATGTTGTCAACGAAGTGGCGGGCTTCTTCAACTTCATCCATGCCCACCATGCAACGGATCATGCCGCCAATTGCGGTTTCATTGTCCTGTTCGCGCTCAAGTACGCTGACATAAAGACCATGGGCTGCTTCAAAGTTTTCCTCTGCAAGTGCGGCACTTGCCTGTTCAAGCAGTCCCTCAATCGGGCTTTCAATCGGACCACCAGCGAGTTTTTCATAGAACGCGCGCACTTCGCTTTCGGGCTGCGCACCCTGAAAACCATCGACCGGGCGGCCGCCCTTGAAGGCGTACACGGTCGGTACCGACTGGATGCGAAGCTGCATCGCCAGTTCCTGGTTCTCGTCGATATTGACCTTGACCAGTTTCACGCGCCCGCCAGCCTCACGGGTGACTTTTTCGATCACCGGCGTCAGACTTTTGCACGGACCGCACCATGGCGCCCAGAAATCGACAACCACCGGCACTTCCATCGACGGCTCGATAACGTCCTGGACGAAGGTTTCAACACTGCTGTCCTTGATCAGGTCAGAATTCTGATTTTGGGTGGTGGCGCCATCCGGCGCATTCGCATCAAGAATGATCGACATTATTGTTCACTCGCTAATTCTGAATTCTAGATGATACCGCCATGCCCGGACGACAAGAGGCAGCCATGTGATATTGCGTGTCACTTATACTTGAATATAAGAAGATTTAAGGGCTTACCTCAGATGTCCGTGGTTCATTTATCATTGGCCGTGGCGGGTTCGGCATCAAAATCAATGATCATCGCCTCATAACCAAGCGAGCCGATGAAGGTTAACAGGTCTGCCGAGGAAATTGTCGTGGTGCGGTCATTTCGCAAGGGGTGAAAGTTCAACAGGTCCCCGTTGGCAAGCTTGGCATCAAGGGCCAAGTTGACCTTGCGGTCCCGATCATTGAGCAACGCAAAGGGGGTGACGGCCCCCGGTTTTATGCCAAGCGTTTCGATCAGAAGCTCCGGCTTGCCAAACGACAGGCGCGCGCATCCCAGCCGCTTGTGCAGGTGGTTCATGCGGATTTCGGTCTCTTCTTCGGCAACCACCAGCCACAATGCGCCCTTCTTGTCTTTGACAAACAGGTTCTTGGAATGAAGCCCTGGCAGGTCGCCACGCAGTGCCTGCGAATCCTCAACCGTAAACAACGGTTCGTGTTCATGTGTTTTCGTTTCGATACCCAATTTGGCCAGATGATCGAAAAGCGGGGTTGATGGATCACTCATGCTCTTTCCCTTGTGGCTGTGCGCCAAAAGATAACCAAGTTCAAAACCGGACGCAAATTTGCATAAATCGGGTCGGATTTCGACAATTGGGACGCTTAAAGTCAAGGAAAACCGCCAAAATTCCTGATGTCGCGATTTCAAAGAAAAAAGGGTTGCAATCGCTCTTTGTTGGGCTATTATCCGCGCCGCTCCACAGGGGCAGAAACAATCTGATGAACGCGGGCGTAGCTCAGGGGTAGAGCATAACCTTGCCAAGGTTAGGGTCGAGAGTTCGAATCTCTTCGCCCGCTCCATCAGACCGGTTTCACATATCATCGCTTTCATGATGATGCGGGCGTAGCTCAGGGGTAGAGCATAACCTTGCCAAGGTTAGGGTCGAGAGTTCGAATCTCTTCGCCCGCTCCATGATGAAAGTTATAAAAGGCCGTCCTTCGGGGCGGTCTTTTTGCATTTGGGCCAAGGCTGTCGACTGTTTCGCGCTTGCAAGCAAATGCGAATTGTCGTGTGCTTCTGTGATGTCTGATCCGAATAATGCAAAATCCACGTCATCAGGGTGCCTGATATACACAGTCGGCTATGCGGGCCATGACCGTGAAAGCCTGCTTGCGCTTTTCAAGGCCCACCGCATCACGGCGGTGGCGGATATCCGGACCTTCAAACGATCAAGTTATTGGACGGCATTCGACTCTGACAGCTTCGGGCCGTTCCTTCGGGAAAACGGTATCGCCTATGTGTTCATGGGCGATGTGATGGGCGGAAAACCGCAAATTCCCGAACTTTATCCTGACGGACAGCTTGATTATGGCCTGATGGCAGATCGGCCTGATTTTAAATCGGGGATCGACCGGCTGGTTTCGGGGGCGGAAAAATATCGCATCTGCCTGATGTGTGCCGAAAAGGACCCGCTGGACTGCCATCGCACGCTTCTGATTGCGCCAGCCCTGAAAGATGCCGGGTTTGATCTTTGCCATCTGGTCGATGGTCGGGTCGAAAGTCAGGCGGAAACCGATGCCCGCATGATCGCAATCAATGGTGGGGATGTCCCCGATCTGTTTGCTGCCGCCGCACCCGACCCGGATGCAGAAGCCAAACTGGCATTGGCGCGCCAGATCAAGCGCGTCGCCCCCAAGGCCGAGGACGCGATCAAGCGACGCTAGTCGGCGATGCTAACCCGTGGCTCAGCCCATGATGTTATAGCCACCATCAATATGCACCACATCACCGGTCAGTGATTTTGCCCGGTCACTGGCCAAAAACGCGGCCAATTCACCAATTTCATCAATTGTCACCAGGCGACGGGACGGCGCGCGATCAGTAGCCTGGTCCATCAGATGTTGAAATTCGGCAATCCCCGAAGCCGCGCGGGTTAAAAGCGGTCCGGGTGAAATTGCATGGCAGCGAATGCCTTTCGGGCCCAGTTCGGCCGCCATATAGCGAGTCGTGCTTTCAAGGGCTGCCTTGACCGGCCCCATGACCCCGTAATGATCAATCACGCGCTCTGATCCCATATAGGTCACGGTCAAAAGCGCACCGCCACCCCGCATCAATGGCTCCGCCCGTTTGGCGAGCCTCGCAAACGAATGGCACGATATATCCATCGCCGCCAGAAACCCGTCGCGAGAACAATCGGTTACCCGACCGTGCAGGTCATCTGCCGGGGCAAAGGCGATCGAATGCAGCACGAAATCAAGTTTTCCCCACTTTTGTTCGATCTCGGCAAACAGCGCGTCTGCCTGTGCCTCATTGCGGACATCAAGTGGGGCGAAGATCGGGGCATTGATTTGGGAGGCCAATGGTTCGACAAAGCGTTTGGCCTTGTCGTTCAAATAGGTCACTGCGATGTCGGCACCTTCGCGCTTGAAAACGCGCGCACAGCCCCAGGCGATGGACATTTCATTGGCAATTCCGACGATTAGCCCTTTTTTGCCTTCAAGCATGCCGTGGTTCCTTTCGGATCATGTGCGAGTGCGAAGAAATTCTCAAATAGGGGCGTATTTCAAAGTGTAGCGGGTTTTGCGTCGCAAAAAAGTGCAAAATTCTGTGACAGTTCACGTCCGCCGACGATCTGGCAACCAAAGGCTAGCTTATTGGTTAAATGAATTTTTTTTGTGCAGAAGCATAGTTTTTAGGCAGATGATCCGTTATGTGTAAGCGTGAAGGGACACAAGGGGTTTCCAGGTGGGTCTATGGTGGAAATTCCTGTTTCCCTTCCCAAATAACGAGACAAATCAGTGGTGTGTTGCACCGGTCGCAAAGATCGGTGTTTCGGTTCTGGCAAACAGAGCCGGGAAAAAGGGAAATTGGTCATGAAAGCCCGAAACGGCGACCCAAAGCGGGAAGTCATCGACAAGGTTGTCGAAAAGATCCATCAACGAATGTCTGGTGAAACGGCGAAGGGTGCAGAAGCATTCGTTCGCCTTTTTTATAAGGATGTTCCGCCTGACGACATGGCGGGTCGCTCGGTCGACTCGCTTTATGGCGCGGCACTTACACTTTACAAATTCGCGCAAAAGCGCCCCTCTGCCGATACGGCCAAAATCAGGGTCTATAACCCCGATCTCGAAGAACATGGCTGGACGTCTGATCACACAGTGATCGAAATCAACAATACCGATATGCCGTTCCTGGTGGACTCGGTGACAGCCGCCCTGCATGAGCTTGATCTGACCGTTCATCTTGTCATCCACCCGATCATGCGCATTGCCCGTGATGACAAGGGTGAATTGCAAAGCGTTGCCAGCGTTGAAGAAACCAACGATCCGCGTGAATCGGTCATGCATGTCGAAATCGACGAGCAGACCGACAAGGACGTTCTGGCCAAGGTCCATGAAGCACTTGAAAACAGTCTGACCGACGTTGCACTTGCTGTGCGCGACTGGCAGCCGATGCTTAAAAAGGTCACCGAAGTTCTTGATGAGATTGGCGATGTCAAGGCAGGCGCGCCAGACGAGGACCGCCGAGAAGTGCAGGACTTCCTTGGATGGCTGCACAATGACCACTTCACCTTCCTAGGTTACCGGGAATACAGCTTTAAAAATGCTGGCAAAAAGGGCCCGGTGGATGTCGAGGTCAAAAATCAGCTCGGCATTCTGTCGCGCGAAGGAACCCACGTCTTTGATGAGTTGCGCCAGATTGGCAACCTTTCAGCCGAGGTGCAGGATTTCGTCGCCAAGCCGAACCTTCTGATGGTGACCAAGGCCAACAAACAATCGACGGTTCACCGTCCAGTGCATCTTGATACGATTGTCGTCAAACAGTTCGATGCCAAGGGCAAGGTCGTTGGTCAGCACCTGTTCGTCGGCCTGTTTACTTCAGTCGCCTACAACCTGTCCCCGCGTCTGATCCCGCTTCTGCGCATGAAGCTTGCCGAAACCGTCAAACGTGCCGGTTTCCCGCCGGCTAGTCACGATGGCAAGGCGCTGGTCAACATTCTGGAAACCTATCCGCGTGACGAGCTGTTCCAGGTCGATCTGGACGATCTTTATCACACCTGCATGGGCATCCTGCATTTGCAGGAACGTCAACGCATCGCGTTGTTCGTGCGCCGCGATGCGTTTGAACGGTTTGTCTCCTGTCAGCTGTTCTGCCCGCGCGATCGCTTTACAACCAAGCTGCGCCTGAAGTTCCAGACCGTGATTGAAAACGCCTTTGATGGCAAGGTCACGGCGCACTACACCCTGATCGGCGACAGCCCGCTTGCGCGTTTGCACCTGTTGGTCAAAACCAACCCCGGCGAGCTGCCCGAATACAGTGTGGCCGATATCGAACGCCAACTGGTCGAGGTGGCGCGTGACTGGTCCGATACCCTGCGTCAGGTCCTTGTACGTGAACTGGGCGAGGAGCGCGGCCTGGCGCTGCATCGTCGCTATGGCGAAAGCTTCTCGACGGAATATCGTGAACGCTTCACGGTCGAAAGTGCAGAGCTTGATATCGAACGCATTGAGGAGGTCATTAATGCCAATGACCTGCGGGTAAATCTTTATCGCCCGATCGAAGCTGCCGAAAACGAACTGCGCTTCAAGATCTACAATCCCGGTGCGCCAGTACCGCTTTCGGATGTCCTGCCCATGCTGGAAAACATGGGGCTTAAGGTCATTACCGAAAATCCCTTCACTGTCAGTCCGCGTGATGTCGGGATTGATGTTCGCATTCATGATTTCGGGGTCGAGGTTGACGGCGAGTTCAGCCTCCATGATGTGCGCAACAAGTTCCAAGAACTGTTTGTCCGCATCTGGCATGGTGAAGTTGAAAATGATGCGTTTAACCGCCTTGTGCTGCTGGGCAATCTGAACTGGCGCGAAGTGGTGATTCTGCGGGCCTATGCCCGTTATACCCGCCAGACCGGATCGGCTTTCTCGCAGGCTTATATGGCCAAGACGCTCGCCAACAATCCGGCTCTGGCATCCGCCCTGGTGTCGCTGTTTATTGCGCGCTTTGATCCGGATCGCGATCCGGCCAAGGGCGAAGAGGTCGCAGCGATTGAGGCTGACATCATCAGCCGCCTCGAAGACGTGATGAACCCGGATGAAGACCGCATTTTGCGCGCCTTCCTCAATCTGGTGCAGTCGACCCTTCGCACCAACTTCTTCCAGCACGATGCGGATGGAAATCCGAAATCCTATCTGTCGGTCAAATTTAACTCGGCCGTGATTGAAGATTTGCCACTGCCGCGTCCGTGGCGTGAAATCTTTGTCTATTCCCCGCGGGTTGAGGCCGTCCATTTGCGTGGTGGTCCGGTGGCCCGCGGCGGCATTCGCTGGTCGGACCGTCAGGAAGATTTCCGTACCGAAATCCTCGGTCTGGTCAAAGCCCAGATGGTCAAGAATGCGGTTATCGTCCCGGTCGGCTCCAAGGGCGGCTTTGTTGTTAAGCGTCCGCCGGTCGATGGCACGCGTGAAGCGTTCCTTGAGGAAGGCATTGCCTGCTACAAAACACTGATGAGCGGGATGCTTGATATCACCGACAATATCGTTGCCGGTGAAATCGTGCCGCCAAAACGCGTTGTACGTCTTGATGATGATGATCCCTATCTGGTTGTTGCGGCTGACAAGGGCACGGCGACCTTCTCGGACATCGCAAATGGCGTCGCCCGTGATTACGGCTTCTGGCTTGACGATGCCTTCGCTTCGGGCGGCTCACAGGGCTATGACCATAAGAAAATGGGCATTACCGCCCGGGGTGCGTGGGAGTCGGTCAAACGTCACTTCCGCGAAATGGGCAAGAATATCCAGACCACGCCGTTTACCGTTGCCGGTGTCGGCGATATGTCGGGTGACGTGTTTGGCAATGGCATGCTGCTGTCAGAGCAGATCAAACTCGTTGCGGCCTTCAACCACATGCACATCTTTGTCGATCCGGATCCGGACCCGGCCAAAAGCTTTGCGGAACGCAAACGCCTGTTTGACATGCCGCGTTCAAGCTGGACCGATTATGACAAAAAGGTCCTGTCCAAGGGTGGCGACATCTTTGATCGCAAGGCCAAGACCCTTGATCCGTCACCCGAGGTTCGTAAAGTCCTCGGACTGGATAGTGGCAAGGTCACCCCGGCTGACATGATGAAGGCCATCCTGAAATCCGATGTCGAACTTTTGTGGTTTGGCGGGATCGGGACCTATATCAAGTCCAGTCTTGAAACCAATGCCGATGCCGGTGACCGTGCCAACGATGCCATCCGCATCAATGGTCGCGAAGTCCACGCAAAGGTCATTGGCGAGGGGGCAAACCTTGGTGCGACCCAGCGGGGCCGTATCGAATACGCCCACGCCGGTGGTCGCCTTAACACTGATGCGATTGATAACGCGGCGGGTGTTAACTGCTCGGACCACGAGGTCAATATCAAGATCCTCGTGGGCGAAGTGGTTGCAGCCGGCGACATGACCGAAAAGCAACGCAACAAGCTGCTTGTCGACATGACTGACGAGGTCGGCGAACTGGTGCTGCGCGATAACTATCTGCAAAGCCAGGCCATCTCGAATGCCGACGCCGAAAAGGCCGATATTCTTGATGCACAGGTCCGTTTGATCCGCATGCTCGAACGCGAGGGGCGCCTGAACCGCGAGATTGAATACCTTCCCGATGACGAGGAACTCACCCGTCGTGCCAACGCGCATGAAGGCCTGACCCGTCCGGAAGTCTCGGTTCTGATGCCATATGCAAAGCTGTGGCTTTATGACGAAATTCTTGAGTCCGACTTGCCCGATGATCCGGTTCTGGTCGAGGAACTGGTGCGCTACTTCCCGACACCGCTTCGCAAGAAATACGCAAACGCGATTTCAAACCACCGCCTGAGACGCGAAATCATTGCAACCGTGGCGACCAACAGTCTGGTCAACCGGGTCGGCGGCACGTTCGTCCATGACATGATGGAAGCTACCGGCATGTCGGCAGTTGATGTGTCACGCGGTTATCTGATCACGCGGTCTGTCTTTGGGCTGCGCGAAATGTGGGAAGGCATCGAAGCGCTTGATAACGTCGTGCTGGCGAAACTTCAGACCAGCATGTTCCGCGAAATCAATCGCATGGTGAACGATGTTACCCAGTGGTTCCTGCGCAATTGCGAGGAGCTTAATGTCGGCGCAAAGATCGAGATGTTCCGCCCGGCGGTTTCCAAGGTGATCGAAAGCTTTGATGAAATCGTCCCCGAGGATGCTGCTGCACGCAAGGCGCTGGAACAAAAGGCCAAATCGCTGGTCGCCCAAGGTGTCCCCGAAGACCTCGCCTGGCGTGTGGCCTCTGCGACCCAGTTGGTGGCGATCTGTGACGTGGTTCGTATCGCCGAGGCAACCGGTCGCGATGTGATCGAAGTGTCCGCCACCTACTTTGCAGTCGGCGCACGTTTCCAGTTGGGCCTGATGCGCTCCGCCGCCGAGTCGATCGAAGCCGATACCCATTGGCAGAAACTGGCACGTGCGGCAGTGATCGACGATCTGTTCGGGCATCAGCGCGAACTGACCCGTTCGGTTCTGGCTGCGGGCAAAAAAGGCTCGTCCGGCTCCGACCTTGTCGATATTTGGGTGCAAGATCGTCAGCGTGGCTGTGCCCGCTGTGATGATCTGATCAATGAACTGCGTTCAGCCGGTCAGATCGATCTTGCCATGATCACGGTGGCCAACCGTCAGATCCGGGCCCTGATCGGGGCCTGACGTCTGACAGGTCGAAAGACCTTGTTTTAAAAACTGGAGGGGCGCCTGCAACGGGCGCCCTTCTTTTATTCTTAATCAATGGCCTGTGCTCATAGCGCGTCGTTGAGAAAACATACCGCCGATTGGCAAAAAAGGCGATGCAGCGCGATTTGCGCTAGATCACGGAAATCAATGGGAAATCCTGTCATTCTGCTGCCATTATTATATGATGGGATCAAAATATTGCCGGTGTATTCCTTGAAAAATACCAACCGGTATGTATATCTGAGACATATAAACAAAACAGGTTAATGTTATGAGGAACGCTACAGAAACCCGGATCAAGCTGCTTGAAACGGCGATGGAGCTATTGGCAACACGCAGTTACCACGACGTTGGCGTCAGTGATGTATGCAAGCATGCCGGGGTAACAAAGGGTGCGTTCTATCATCACTTTGACAGCAAGGCGGAGCTGTTTGCCGCAGCCGCCCGCCATCACTGGGAAAAGGGCAAGGACGAGCTTCGCGCTATCTTTTCCCCGGATGTTCCGCCGCTTGAACAGCTTAACAGCTATATCGAACTCATTTGCAACAAGCAGGAACGCTATGCCGTTCCCGGGGAAAACGAAGTCTGTGTCTGCCCGATTTTCACCGCCGGTGGCCAGGTCGGCCCGGAAGATGAGCCGATCCAGGCCTGTTCACGCGAACTTGCCGAAGAGCAGATCAAATATCTGGCGTCCATGGTGCGCGGCCTGAAGGGCGAGGGCATGCTGGGTGAAGATGGCGACGCCACAACTTTGGCGCGATTGATTTTCCAGTATGTTCACGGTTTGCTGACCTATGGCCAGGTTTTCAATGATCTTGATACCGTTCGGTCTGACATTCGCAACGGCATCTGCCGAATCCTTAATTTGCAGTGCAAATACAGGGATGTAGACGCGGAAACAGCCGCGTAAATCCTCTGTAAGTTTCGTTGTCCAGAGAAAATAGTTCACTTTTTTCTCTAAATTCACTTGCAAACATACCGATCGGTATCCATTTTTCTTCCAAACGTGCTGCCTGTGCGCGGCGTAACCTATTTGGAAGATGGAATGATGCAGTCTCGATCAAAACGCAAAATTTTGCTGCCAGCTGCCGCCTTGGCGCTGGTTGCTGCCGCCGGTGGATATGGTCTGCATATCACCGGATCCGCCGCTGATGAGGTCGCGGTTCAAACCGAACAAGCAGCCCCTCCGGCAACCCCGGTCACCGTATCGGGTGTCAAAACTCAATCTGTCCGCCTCTGGAGCAACTTTTCCGGCCGTCTGAGTGCGGTCGAGGAAGTGCAACTGCGCCCGCAGGTCAGTGGTGCGATTGTCGAAATCCTTTTTGAAGACGGTGAATTGGTCAACGAGGGCGATATCCTTGCCGTGATTGACCCGCGCAGTTATCAGGCCGCGGTCGACGAAGCCCGCGCCGAACTGGCGGCTGCCCAGCAGAACCTGTCGCTGGCGAAAAAGGAAAAGGAACGGGCCGAGAAACTCGTTTCCAACGGCACGGTTTCCAAGCGCGTCTATGACGAACGTCTCAGCACCCATCAGGTTGCCCAAAGTGACGTCAGCCGCGCCAAAGCCAAGCTTGAACTGGCCGAAATCCAGCTCGATCACGCCTATGTCAAAGCGCCGATCAATGGCCGTGTCAGCCGGGTTGAGCTGACCGTCGGCAACCAGGTCAATGCCGGCCCCAATGCCCCGGTCCTGACCACGATTGTCTCCACCGGTAAAATCTATGCCGACTTCGACCTGGATGAGCAGACCTTCTTTGCAAGTCTTGGCGACAGCGGCAAAGTCGATGCTGCTGCCCAAACCATTCCGGTCAATATGACGCTGTCGAATGGTCGTCATGTGTCCGGTCACGTGCACAGCTTTGACAACCGCATTGATCCGCGGACCGGTACCATCCGGACCCGTGCGCTGTTTGATAACCTTGATGGCAGTCTTCTGCCCGGCACCTTTGCCAGCCTTGAGGTCGGCACATTGGCCAAAAGCAACGTCATCATGGTCTCGCCAGAAGCTGTCAGCACCGATCAGGACCGCAAGTTTGTCTATGTTGTCGAACCCGACAATACGGTTGCCTATCGTCAGGTAACGCTGGGTTCGGAAATCAATGGCATGCGCATTGTGACGTCGGGTCTGAACGAAGGTGATCTGGTGATCGTCAACGGCATCATGAAGGTTCGGCCGGGTATGCCTGTCGCGCCGGAAATTCTGCAGGCCTCCGCATCGTAATCGATGTGTGACTGCGCTTTAAAGCAAGGCTGAAAAACATGCAGAATCTTTCCCGCTTTTTTGTGGATCGCCCGATCTTTGCTGGCGTCCTGTCCGTCCTGATCTTGTTGGCGGGCCTGATTGCCATGTGGCGTTTGCCGATTTCCGAATATCCGGAAGTCGTGCCGCCCTCGATCGTGGTCGAAGCCAAATTCCCCGGTGCAAACCCGGCCGAGATTTCCGAAACCGTTGCCTCCCCGCTTGAAGAGCAGATCAACGGGGTTGAGGGGATGCTTTATATCAACTCACTGGCCACCACCGATGGCAATCTGTCCCTGACCGTGACGTTTGAAATTGGTACCGACCCGGATCTTGCCCAGCAGAAAGTCCAGAACCGCGTCTCGCAGGCTGAACCACGCCTGCCTGATATTGTTCGCCAGCTTGGCGTTACAGTGTCCAAACGTTCGCCGGATTTGACGATGGTCGTGCATTTGCGTTCACCCAATGAACGCTATGACATGCTGTATTTGCGGAACTACGCGACGCTGAATGTCCGTGACCGTCTGGCGCGTATCACCGGTGTCGGACAGGTCGGGCTGTTTGGCTCGGGCGATTATGCCATGCGTGTCTGGCTTAACCCCGACAAGGTTGCCGAACGTAACCTGACCGCGGGCGAGGTGGTTTCGGCCATTCAAAGCCAGAACGTTCAGGTCGCAGCCGGCATCATTGGTGGTGCACCTTATGACACTGGTGTGCAGTTCCAGTTGCCGATCAATATCAGCGGTCGTCTGGAAAGCCCCGAAGAGTTCGAAAACATCATCATCAAA
This sequence comes from Thalassospira sp. CH_XMU1458, assembly GCF_037027205.1. Classification (NCBI taxonomy): domain Bacteria; kingdom Pseudomonadati; phylum Pseudomonadota; class Alphaproteobacteria; order Rhodospirillales; family Thalassospiraceae; genus Thalassospira; species Thalassospira sp. CH_XMU1458. The sequence goes on from NZ_JAYMDW010000001.1 coordinate 605,768, forward strand.
CGCGAAACTGATGGCACGATTACGCGTTTGGGCGATGTTGCGCGCATCGAAATGGAAGCCCAGCAATATGCGCTGCGTTCCCTGCTTGATAACAAACCGGCGGTGGCGATCCCGATCTTTGCATCGCCGGGCTCGAACGCACTTGATATTTCCAGCAACGTCCGCGCCACCATGGAAGAACTCAAACAGAACTTCCCGGACGATCTCGATTACTCGATTGTCTATGACCCGACCGTGTTTGTCCGTGGTTCGATCAAGTCGGTCATCATGACATTGCTTGAGGCGGTCGCCCTTGTGGTTGTCGTGGTGACAGTGTTCTTGCAGACATGGCGTGCCTCGATCATTCCGTTGCTGGCCGTGCCGGTATCGATCATCGGTACCTTTGCGCTGATGCTTTTGATGGGCTTTTCGATCAACGTGCTGTCGCTGTTTGGCTTGATCCTGGCCATCGGGATCGTGGTCGATGATGCGATTGTCGTCGTCGAAAACGTTGAACGAAACATCGAACGTGGTCTTTCGCCGCGCGATGCAACGGTTGCTGCCATGCGCGAAGTGACCGGGCCGATCATTGCGACCTCGCTTGTCATCACCGGTGTGTTTGTGCCGATTGCCTTTATTTCCGGCCTGACCGGCCAGTTCTATCAGCAATTTGCCCTAACCATCGCGATTGCCACGATCATTTCCACCGTCAACTCACTGACGCTGAGCCCGGCCTTGTCGGCTGTGCTTCTGCGCAGTCACGACGCGCCAAAAGATTGGCTGACACGCGGTATGGACTTTGTCTTTGGCTGGTTCTTCCGCGCCTTCAACCGATTCTTTAATCGCAGCACCGATCTTTACGCCGGTGGTGTGAAACGCCTGCTGGGTGTAAAGGCCATTATGATGGTGCTTTATGTCGGTCTTCTGGCATTGACCTATCAGGGCTTCCAGATCCTGCCGACAGGCTTCGTGCCGCTTCAGGACAAGCAGTATCTTGTCAGCTTCGCCCAGCTTCCGCAGGGCGCGACACTGGACCGGACCGAAGACGTCATTCGTGAAATGTCTGACATCGCGCTTCGCGAACCCGGTGTTGAAAGTGCTGTGGCCTTCCCGGGGCTTTCAATTAACGGCTTTGTAAACAGCTCAAGTGCGGGCATCGTCTTTGTCACGCTGACGGATTTTGCCGAACGCAAAAGCGATGATCTGTCGGGTCTTGCTATCGCCGGCAAGCTCCAGCAGAAATTTGGCGCGATTGACGAGGCCTTTGTCGCCATCTTCCCGGCACCGCCGGTACAGGGGCTTGGTACCGTTGGCGGGTTCAAGCTTCAGGTACAGGATCGCTCCGATCAGGGCTATCGTGCGCTTGATGATGCGATGAAACAGGTCCTTGCCAAGGCATGGGCCGCACCGGAACTGACCGGTGTGTTTTCAAGCTACAACATCAACGTGCCGCAGCTTCAGGCAACGCTTGACCGTACCAAGGTCCAGCAGCTTGGCATCCCGGTTGATGAAATCTTCCGGACCATGCAGGTCTATCTGGGGTCGATGTATGTTAATGACTTCAATGCCTTTGGCCGCACCTATCAGGTGATCGCACAGGCAGACAAGCCATATCGTTCAAGCCCCGATGACATCCTGCGCCTGCAAACCCGCAACGCGGACGGCGACATGGTGCCGCTTGGTTCTGTGCTGTCGGTCTCCGAAACATTCGGGCCGGATACGGCAATGCGCTATAACGCGTTCCGTTCTGCCGATCTGAATGGTAACGCGGCACCGGGATATTCCAGTGGCGATGCACAGGCGGCGATCACCAAGATCCTTGATGAAACCTTGCCACCGGGCATGTCCTATGAATGGACGGAGCTGACCTATCAGCAGATCCTGGCAGGCAATACAGCGATCTTTGTTTTCCCGATCTGTATCCTGCTCGTGTTCCTGGTGCTGGCGGCGCAATATGAAAGCCTGACCATGCCATTGGCGGTGATCCTGATCGTCCCGATGAGCATCCTGTCAGCCATCTTTGGCGTCTATCTGTTCGGGGGTGACAATAATATCTTCACCCAGATCAGCCTGTTTGTGCTGGCCGGACTGGCATCAAAGAACGCCATCCTGATTGTCGAGTTCGCCCGAGAACTTGAACATCAGGGCCGCAGCACCGTTCAGGCCGCGATCGAGGCCAGCCGCCTTCGTCTGCGCCCGATCCTGATGACTTCTCTGGCCTTTATCATGGGTGTCGTCCCGCTGGTTCTGTCCAGTGGTGCCGGTGCCGAGATGCGCCACGCGATTGGTATTGCCGTGTTCTCGGGCATGCTGGGCGTGACGATATTTGGCCTGATTCTGACCCCGGTCTTTTATGTTCTTGTACGCATGATTGGCCGGCGCAACGACGTTCGTTCACTTGATGAGGCTGAAACACACCAGCCTGCGGAGTGACCGATATCGTTGCATAAACAGCCGGACCGTCTTTTTCCCCCGACCCCGCCGGTCCGGCTGTTTTAAATTCCCGAACGGGGCTGACGCAAGTCGGCCCCGTTTTGGTTTTTCTGATGTGAGCCATATCTCAGTTTGGTCTGATGGCCCTTGCCTTGGCCGGACTTCGCCTTATCTTTCGGTCGGAATGTTTGTCGATAAGGGTTTTCGACCATGAACTATGTGCGTACAGGTTTGTTGCTGGCCGGATTGACGGCGCTGTTTGGCGCGGTCGGCATGATGATTGGCGGCCAACAGGGCATGATTATCGCGCTGCTGTTTGCAGCGGCCATGAATGTGTTCGCCTATTGGAATTCGGACGCGATGCTGCTGCGCATGCGCAGTGCCCGGCAGGTCGATGACAAAACAGCACCCGAACTGGTGGCGATGGTGCGCGACCTTGCGCGCAATGCCGATCTGCCGATGCCCAAGGTCTATGTGATTGAAAACCCGCAACCAAACGCCTTTGCCACGGGCCGTAACCCGGAAAACGCAGCGGTGGCGGCGACCACAGGGTTGCTCAAACTGCTTGATCGCAACGAAATCGCTGGCGTCATGGCCCATGAACTGGCCCATGTCAAAAACCGCGATACCCTGACCATGACCATCACCGCGACCATTGCCGGGGCGATTTCCGCGTTGGCCAACTTCGCAATGTTTGCCGGCATGTTTGGCGGCAACCGCGACAACAACAATCCGCTGGGCGGGATCGGAATGATCCTGATTGCCATTCTGGCACCCTTGGGTGCGATGATCGTGCAAATGGCAATTTCGCGCACCCGCGAATATGAAGCCGACAAGATCGGGGCTGAAATCTGTGGCCATCCGATGTGGCTGGCCAGTGCGCTGAACAAACTCGATAAGGGTGTTCACGCCATCCCGAACATGGATGCCGAACGCAACCCGGCGATGGCCCACATGTACATTGCCAACCCGCTGTCGGGCAAAGGTGTTGATAATTTGTTTTCAACCCACCCCAACATGGCCAACCGCATCGCGCGCCTGAAGGAAATGTCAGGCACGTCTGCAAGCAATGCATCGGGCCGTCCGGCAGGGCAGGGGGCCGGTGTTGCCAAGGCGGCACGATCCCGCGGTCCTTGGGGCCGAAATTCATCAAAATCCGCTTCTTCCACGCCCAACGCATCGCGACAGCGCAAACGGCCCTGGGAGTCCTGAACCCGGTAAAACACTGTTTTGTTGGATGTCATTTCACCCTTTTTGGGATCGTGCACCCTATTCTTCGGTATGAGTGAAATGACAACCCACGCCATTGACCAACCTGATTTGTAGGACGAAAATGTCCCTACTAAAGTCTTGAGATCCCTGCTGTTCAGGCTCCGAGAAGCAGGGAACAGATAAGGACAAGAATGGCTGGTTTCTGGTCAATGGTTGGCCTTGTGTTCAAATCTTTGATCACAGGTGCCGATACTGTCGATGATACGGGGGGTGCTCCCAGAGATATTCTGGCGACAGATGATGTCCTGTGCCGATATGCCATCGCCCGCTTCACGCCTGCCGATACCAACGCCCATATCGGTGCAAGTTCCGTTGATGATATTTCAGATATCGTGACAGCTGCTGTCTCGTCCGTCCCCGAAAGCGAAGGGATTCGGATTGATCAGTTCTTTACACCAAATCCCGATGCAGCCGATCCGTTTCAGGCCATACGCGAAGCACAGCTAAGCGTTCTTAATATGGCGCATCGCAAGGATGCCGATACGGTCTTCTGGGGGCGTCAGGATGCCAGCACCGGGTATCTCAACCTCTATCTGGTCAGCGATGCCCTGACATCGTCGCTTTATGACCTGATGCTGCCCCAGACTTATATCTTCCGTCAGCCGACCCATTCCGACGTTGCCGAGGCATTGCGGGTGCTGTTGAACGCGCAGCTTGTCCTGACATCCCGGGGCGGCGAACAGCGTGCCCTTCAGATTGCGCGTCTGGCGGCGATCATGGAAGACCTTCAGGACCGCGTTCTGGGCGGAGAAGTCTTTTCGCACGCTGGTGCCGGTGCGGCGCTGGCCTATGGGTTCGGGGCGTTTGTCCTGTCGGAAACCGGTGATCGTTCCTATTGCGCAAGTGCGCTTCGTGTCATGGAACCCTATATCCGCCAGATGGTGGCCGATATTGCCGAAAAACCAGTGGCCGCCACCGGAAAAACCGCTGCACCAACCGGTCTCAAAGGCGAAGCCTTGGCGGAAAATGATCCGGCCGCGCCGACCAGCCAGCTTTCGGAATTGCTTGATCGTGTCACGGATTTTTCCAAGGTGGATCCCCGCACCACGGCGGCACTCGCCCTTTATGGATCACTTGTGAACTGGTCACTGATCGCAAACCTCAAGGCGCGCTCTGGCGAGTTGTCGATTGCGATCTGGCGCATGCTGGAACGCAGGATCGAACTTTCGATGGGCTCGCCGGTCGATCGTGCCCTTTCAATCTGCAAACTCGGCGAGGCCATGGTCTTGACCGGCAAGGACAAGGAAAATGCCCAGATCGTCGATAAGGGTGCTGGGCATTACCGCCGGGCGCTCGGCATGATCAATGCACGCGTTCACGGCCCGCTTTATGCGTTGATCGCCTATGGTCTGGCGGATGCGATTGTATCGTCTGCCACCATTCGCGACGTGACCATCCCCGATACGCAGGTTGTCCCGGTTTTTCAGGCCGCCCTTAAAGTCTGCACACGGCGCGATCATCCCTATATCTGGGGTCGGATCATGTTCGCACTTGCCACCGTCTATCTGACCAACGGCAATCTGCACAAGGATATCGAAATGCTCACCCACGCCCGGATGAGCTATTCACAGGCCTATGAGGCATTTAACGAAGCCGGTGCAAAGGGGGCTGCGCGTGCTGCTTCGGGTGGCTTTACCCGCTCGGAAAACTTCCTGTCGCAGCTTGGACATCGCAAGACGCTTATGGACGCAACCGGTGGCCTTGGCAAAGACACGGCAAACGCGTCCTGAGCCCATCCTGAGCAAAGACAAGACAAAAAGAAACCCCCGCAGCGGATGCTGCGGGGGTTTTGACTGCGACTGCCGGGCAACTTCTATTCGCGATTGCCAAAGAAGTGCAGCAGCATGATGAACAGGTTCACGAAGTCGAGATACAGACGCAGCGCGCCAAACAGGGCTTTTTTGCCTGCGGTCGTTGCATCGTCATGCTCGTGATATTCTTCCTTGATGCGCTGGGTGTCATAGGCGGTAAGGCCCGTAAAGATCAGAACACCAGCCGCCGAAATGACGAACTGCAGCATCGTGCTGGCAAGGAAGATGTTCACCACCATTGCGATGATGATACCGATCAGGCCCATGAACAGGAAGCTGCCCCAGCCCGAAAGGTCCTTCTTGGTGGTATAGCCAAACAGGCTCATCGCACCAAAGGTACCCGCGGTGATGAAGAACGTGCGCGCGATCGACTCACCGGTATAAACCAGGAAGATCGACGCAAGGGACAGACCCATCATTGCGGCGTAGATCCAGAATGTCGCCTGTGCGGCACCAAAGCTCATCTTGTGGATGCGCGCGCTCAGGAAGAACACAAGCCCGATCGGGGCCAGCATGACAATCCAGTGCAGTCCGGTGCCGAAAATAGCCTGCATCAGGGTCGGGCTGGTCGACACAGCCATTGCCACGATACCGGTCAGGGCAAGTGCGGATGCCATGTAGTTATAGACACGCAGCATATAGGCGCGGAGACCTTCATCGATCTCGGCCGCCGACCGGCCAACCGAGACGTCATAGCCGCGTTGACGCGTTTCAAAAGCCATTGAAATCCCTCTTTGATCCAATTGTGAGCAGAACATAGGTATACAATTCTGCGATGATCAAAATATGGCAGGATTTCCGGGAAAAGCAACGTTTTGACAGATTGTGCAACTCCGGGCCGCCGTCAGATGTGAACTTGTTCACCCTGGATGTGACGCTATCGTGAAATCGCATATTGGCGACACGTTCTGTAAACCGGTCTATGATGGTGCCCTTACGGGATGAACAAAACCGTCGTGAAACGTACACAGGCCCTGGATCATGTCACGTTCCATCGCACTCGATATGCCCATATTGACCCCTGTCGGGGTGTTGGCGCATGCCGTGGCAAAACTAGTTTTGGTTATTGTGTGCATGATGACTGCCGCGACGGTCGGGCAAGCGCAAAATGCCAGTTTGAAACGTGCAGCCGGTGATGGCGATATTCCGGTCTTTACCGACACCTATGACAATGCAGAATTCTGTGCCGATGGCAATGGCACGGGGCCGTGCGCTATTGCGCCGGTTGATGTGCCGGAATTCGACGCCAGCTTCGTTTATCGTTTCCTTGCCTATCACGCCCAGCGCCCGTTTGACCGGTTCTCCTGGCAGGCATTCACGTCGCTTATGGCGCCGCTTGATCATCCCGATCAGTCCGCCTTATGGGAAAGCTTCCCGACCCGGCGCGACCTGTTTTCCGAGGTGACCTATCCGAATCCGGCCTGTGCCGATGATCTTCCCGACGGGCATTTGCTGCTGGCAAGTTATCTGCAATCTACCGGTGATGTGCTGATTGATCAGGCAGGCAATTTCGTTCTTTTCGAAACCCGCATTAATCCGGTCGCTGCCGACTATATCATCGCAAACAACCTGCAAACGCCAGCCGGGCGTGCCGCCTTTGCCACGTCCGGGAAAAACATCGATTTCCCCACCGGCCATCTGCAGGCCAATGTCGCAACGAAGGTAAAACTCGCTTCTGCTGATGCGGTTGCCAATGATGCCGCAAACGCGTCCGGCCCTGCCATTCCAGCCTCCGCCCCCGGTATGATGGGGGCACAGCTTCTGAAGTTTTCCTGGCGTATTCTGCCAACTGCGGATGAGACAAGTCGGGATCGTTATTTTACCCGCCCGGCGCGAATATCGCTTGCGGGTGATCAGACAATTGATGGCCGGGCGAAATGTCTTGATGTCACGGTCGGCTTGGTGGGCATGCATCTTGTCCAGCGGGTCGCCAGTGGCAACGGGGATCGCTGGATCTGGTCGAGCTTCGAACATATCGATAATGTGCCCTTGGCCGCCAATGCACGGCGTCCCAACAGCATCATCACCAAGCAACCGTTTGAAAACGGCTGTCTCGTGCCCGAAGCGGTCGAAGGGGAATTCGCCTTTTATGGCGGCCGACTACCAACCGGCAGTCCGGCCAATCAACCGGTATCCGAGATTCTGAAATGGGCAGATAACCCGCCTTATGCGCGCCTTGCGTCCGGGGGGCATCCGACCCCGCCAGATATTGTACGTTGCTGGCGGCTATTCTCCGGTACGGCTGAAAGCAACTTTGTCTGGCAGACCAAACTGAACGACAGCGTCCTTGCAAATTATATGCTGCTCGGCACGCAATGGATCGGCAATCCCGGCGGTGAACCGTTTGGTATTGGCGAAGTACCGCGCTTTTTGACCAACAGCACGCTTGAAAGCTTCATGCAGGATCAGTCTGATGCCACCTGCCTTGGCTGTCATGCCCGTGCAACGACCGACGTCGGACAGAACGCCAACTTCACCTTCCTGCTTGATCCGGGCAGCTAAATACCAGCCATCGGGACCGCGCAGACAGACCTTCCAATTTCCACCGATTGCCACTAGCATGCTCCGCAACATTTGCCGCACCCAAAAACAAAGAACAGCGGCGAATTCAGGGAGGAAACATGCTGGGCAGTCGTTCAGACTATGCGGCGGTACGTTCACGCTTTGCCTGGAACGTGCCAACCCACTTTAATATCGGTGTCGATGTTTGCGACAAATGGGCGGATGACCCGGATCGTCTGGCATTGATGCATCGTCGGCGCGATGGATCGCGCCGCGACTACACATTTGCGCAGATCAAACGCCTGTCGAACCGCTTTGCCAATGTCATGCGCCGTCATGGCATAAGGCGTGGTGACCGGGTCGGGATTCTTTTGCCACAAAGCCCGGAAACGGCGATTGCCCACGTTGCGACCTACAAGATGGGCGGCATTGCTGTGCCGCTCTTTACCCTGTTTGGGGTCGATGCGCTGGAATACCGGCTGGGTAACTGCGCGGCCAAGGCCTTGGTGACAGACCGCGAAGGGGCCGCCAAGATTGCCGAAATCCGCGATCTTCTGCCCGCCCTTGAATATGTCTATGTGATTGATGGCGCGCCTGATCAATGTTTTGATTTCAAGGCCCTGTCATCAGAAGCCAGTGACGAGTTTGAGCCGGTCAATACCCGTGCCGATGAACCGGCCCTGATCATTTACACATCCGGCACCACCGGTCAGCCGAAAGGCGCGCTGCATGCGCACCGGGTGTTGCTTGGCCATTTGCCTGGTGTTGAAATGTCGCATGACTTCTTCCCCGAAGACGGGGATGTCATGTGGACCCCGGCTGACTGGGCCTGGATTGGCGGGCTTTTGGATGTTTTGTTGCCGGCCTGGCATCACGGCGTGCCTGTCGTCGCCCACCGGTTTGAAAAATTCACGCCCGAGGATGCCTTTCGCCTGATGGCCGAATATGGCGTGCGCAATACCTTCCTGCCGCCAACTGCGCTCAAGATGATGCGCGCGGCTGGTGACGATATGGCGCAAAGGTTCAATTTTAAACTCCGCTCCATTGCAAGCGGTGGCGAAACATTGGGTGCGGAACTTCTTGATTGGGGGCGTCGGGTGTTTGGCCTCACCATCAACGAGTTCTATGGGCAGACCGAATGCAACATGGTGGTCAGTTCCTGTCAGTCGATCATGGAACCCAAACCCGGTGTGATGGGTCGTCCGGTGCCCGGCCACGATGTCGCGGTGATTGATCTGAGTGGCAAGGTGCTTGAACCCGGTGAAATGGGCCGCATTGCCGTGCGTGCGCCAGATCCGGTGATGTTCCTGGAATATTGGCGCAATCCCGAAGCCACCCGTGACAAGTTTGTCGGCGAATGGCTTTTGACCGGCGATATGGGGTGTATTGATGCTGATGGCTATATCCGCTTTGTCGGGCGGGACGATGATCTGATCAGCTCGGCGGGATATCGCATCGGCCCGGGCGAGATCGAGGATTGTCTGATTGGACATCCGGCTGTGCGCATGGCCGGTGTGATTGGCAAACCCGACGAACAGCGCGGCCAGATCGTAAAGGCCTTTGTCGTGCTGGCCGATGGCTTTGCCCAAAGCCCGGCGCTTGAGAGCGAAATCAAGGACTTCGTTAAAACCCGCTTGGCCGCACACGAATACCCGCGCGAGATCGCCTTCCTCGATCAGCTGCCGATGACAACCACCGGCAAGGTCGTCAGGCGGGCACTGCGCGACATCGCCTGATCCTCAATCAGTCAATTCAGATCGTTTTCGAAACGGTTTTCGCAAAAAACAAGGCCGGGTCCATCTGGATCTGGCCTTGTCTGTTTAAGGCTGCTGGTTGCTGGGGGCTTATTCGTTGCGCAACAACGGTGCTGCCGGGCTGCGCAATGCCTGCCAAGTGCCGATAAAGCCAGCCGCCAGCGTGGCAAACAGACCAATGGCAATCGGACCCAGAATGGTCATCGGTAACAGCACCCAGTTGGCTTCCATGATCAGCACCAGCACCGACCAGGCGGCAACCGACCCGACGACGGCCGCAATCACCCCGGTGGCAAGGCCAAGGATGCCGTATTCCAGCGCATAGGCATAAAGGATGTTGGCCCGTGTTGCGCCCAGGGTCTTGAGCACCACGGCGTCATAGATGCGCTTGCGCCGACCGGCCGCAACCGCCCCGCCAAGCACAAGTACACCGGCAACAATCGCAATCATGCTGGTGGCGTTAAGCGCCGTTCCGATCCCCGCCAGAATGGCATTGGCCGCTTCCAGCGCTTCACGTACCCGGATGGCCGAGACATTCGGGAAGTCCACGCCGATCATGCGATCAACCGGTTCTTCCATTTCGCGCGGCATATGGGCAGTAGCGATCAGGCTATAGGGCGCCTTGTCGATCAGGCCCGGCGAAAACACCATCGCGAAATTCATACGCAGGCTTTGCCATTCGATCTCGCGCCAGTTGGCGATCTCGGCGGTGATATCGCGGCCCAGCACATTGACGGTCAATGTATCGCCCGGCTCCAGATCAAACGCATTGCCGATATCGGCACTGATCGACACCAGCGGCTTGGACGCATCATTGTAGTCAGCCGGCCACCATTCGCCGCGCACCAGTTTGGTTTCCGGCGGCGGGGTGGCGGCAAAGGTAAGTCCGCGGTCCCCACGCAGGAACCAGCGATCATCACCCGGTCCGACATCGTTGGAATTAACCCCGTCAACCGCCGTTACCCGGCCACGCAGCATCGGTGTTTGTTCGATATCCGAAACGTTGTCCTGTGCCAGAAGCTGGCCTCGGAACTGCTCGATCTGATCGGGGCGAATATCAAGGAAGAAGAAGGCCGGGGCAGAGTCCGGCAGGTTCTCGTTAATCTCGTTATCAAGGTTGCCCTCGATCCCGGAAATCGTCACCAGAAGTGTGAGGCCCAGCCCAAGCGATAACGCAACCGGGACGGTACTTGCGCCCGGACGGTGCAGGTTGGCCAGCGCCAGTCTGGAAAAGGCACTGCGGCCCGTAATCAACCGTTTCGAAAGGGATACGATGCCCTGTCCGGCAAAGGTGAAAATCACCACGGCCGCTGCCGACCCGCCAATAAAGCCAAGCGCGATCGCCTTATCGGTCGCGGTCAGCACCGTCAGAATCAACAACAGCACCAGCGGCACCCCGATATAGGGCAGGTCACGCTTGCGCACCGGACTACCACTAAACAGGCCGGCACTGGCACGGAACAATCGTGCTGCCGGGATTTCGCGTGCGCGCAGCAAGGATGGCAGCGCAAAGACCAGTGTGGTCAAAACCCCAAAGCTGGTCGCAATGACAAGCGACGGCAATGCCGGACCAAGCGTCACATCAATCGGCAACCGCCCGGACAAGAGCGGAGCAATCAACGCTGGTGTCACAGCACCGATCAGAAGCCCGATGGCAATCCCGATCAGGGCCAGAACAAGGATCTGCAGGAAGTAAATCCGAAGCACCAAGCCATGCGACGCCCCGATGGATTTAAGCGTGGCGATGACGGATGTTTTGCTTTCGATATGGCTGCGCACCGCATTGGCAACCCCGATGCCGCCAACCAAAAGGGCGGAAAGGCCAACAAGCGTCAGGAACAGGGTCAGGCGCTCGATAAAGCGTTTCAGTCCCGGGTTGGCATTGGCCGTATCACGAATACGCCAGCCCGCATCTTCGAACTGCTCTTCAAGCCGTTCGCGAAAGGCGGTCGGGGTTTCATTGTCGTTGATATCCAATGCGTAATAATAGCGGATCAGACTGCCCGGCTGCACCAGCCCGGTCTCCATCAACCCGTCCATCGACACCATCAGGCGTGGGCCAAAGTTGAAAAAGCCAACTGCCTTGTCGGGCTCGGTCTTGATCACACCACGGATCTGAACATCAATATCGCCAAGGGCAACCGTGTCCCCGACATCGATGCGAAGCCGTTCCAGCAATCCGGCCTCGGTCACAGCCCCCCAGACGCCATCCTTCTGATCAAGAATCCCGTCGAAGGGAACCCCATCGGCAAGCTCCATCTCGCCAAACAGCGGATAGGCATCATCAACCGCCTTAAGCTCCACCAGACGGCGCTGGTCCGGGCCATAGGCCGTGGTGCGCATGGTGGCCAGTTCGGCCACACGTTCAGTGTTCGCGGTTAGCCATTCGATCTGATCGCCGGTGGCTTCCTGATGGGTCAGGCGCAGTTCAACATCGCCACCCAAAAGCTTCCGCCCGTCACGCTCAAGTGCCGATAGAACGGATTCCGAAACGTTTCCAACCGCTGCAATCGACCCGACGCCAAGCGCCAGACACGCCAGAAAAATACGAAAGCCCGAAAGCCCGCCGCGCAACTCGCGCCGGCAGACCCGCCAGGCGATGGACCACAGGCGGTCCGCACCGTCAGTGGGGGAAACAGATGTGCTCATGACTGCGATTCCAGATGCGAAACGATTTCGCCGTCGCGTAGCATCACCGTGCGGTCGCACCGCTTGGCAAGGGCGGGATCATGGGTAATCAAAAGCAGGGTCGACCCACGACGTTTGGTCAGATCAAACAACAATTCGATAATCGTTTCACCGGTCGTGCCATCAAGGTTGCCGGTCGGCTCATCGGCCAGCAAAAGCTCCGGGTCGGTGGCAAGTGCACGTGCAAGTGCAACACGCTGTTGCTCCCCGCCTGATAGCTGTCCGGGATAGTGATCTGTGCGATGACCCAGCCCGACAAGCTCCAATTCTTCGCGTGCCTTTTCAAACGCATCCGCACGTCCGGCGAATTCCATCGGAAGCGCAACGTTCTCCAACGCGCTCATGGTCGGGATCAGGTGGAAGTCCTGAAACACGATGCCGACATGATGGCGGCGATAAAGCGCCAAGCCATCTTCATCAAGGGCGCGCAGGTCCTTGCCGCACACCTTCACCACACCTTCCTGGGCTTGTTCCAGTCCGGCGATCACCATCAAAAGTGATGTTTTGCCCGACCCCGACGGACCGACCAGCGAGACGCGCTCGCCCGCACCAATCGCAAGATCAACCCCCTTAAGGATCTCGACAACCCCGGCCGGACCCTGCAGCCGCAGCTTCAGGTTTTGCACATCAATTGTCTGTTTTGGCGCTTCACCAGACGCGGCGACATTTTGTTCCGGTATCGTGGTGGTTTCGGTCACACTCATTTCGGGTCCTATCGGGTTGTCCGTTGCAAGATCAACAAAGCAGGCTACATAAGCTTACGGATCAGGACGTTTCTGGTTCAGACTTCTTTTGATCTGAATAACTTCTTTAAGGGTAAACGGTCGGAAACCGCTCCGGCAAGTTCGCAGCATGTAAAGGTGAGATTTGTAATGAATTTGGCGTTTGGGCAAGGTCGCACTGTAATCAAGTTCACGCATAAGTTGGTATCACGCCTTCGCAAATCCGCCGGTTTGGCCCTTGCCACGCTTGCCCTTGCGACCCTCGGGATGACCGGGTTTGCTTATGAAACCAAGGCACAAGATAGCGACCAAACGCCAAAAACCCTTGTTTTGTTTGGCGATAGCCTGATGGCGGGCTATGGCCTTGATCATGAAAACGGCTTTGCGCCCAAACTTGAAGCCGCCCTGAAGGAAGCAGGCCACGATGTCCGGGTGATCAATAGCTCCGTCTCGGGCGATACCACGGCGGCCGGACTGGCGCGTCTCGACTGGGCGCTGGTTGAAAAACCCGATGCGGTCTTGCTCGAACTTGGTGCCAATGATGCGCTTCGCGGGATAGAGCCATCCCAGACCCGTGAAAACCTGGCAGAAATCCTTGAAAAGCTACGCGGCATGGATGTCGATGTCCTGCTGGCCGGTATGATGGCCCCGCCCAATATGGGGACGGCCTACGGCGATGAATTTAACAGCATTTATCCCGACCTCGCCAGCCGCTATCAGGTTGATTTTTATCCGTTTTTCCTTGAAGGAGTCGCCGCCGAGCCTGAGCTCAATCAGGATGATGGCATGCATCCCAATGCCGATGGCGTGGACGTGATCGTCAAGCGCATCCTGCCCGATGTCGTCGACCTGCTGCAAACCTCTGACGCCAGCTAAGCGCGAAGGGCCTGCCTCGGCATATGCCGGACGCTTCATGATCTGGGGCGCAAAACCGTCGGTTTTCCAAGGGGTTGTGCGCTTCCCGGCAGGTTATAAAATTTCACAAAGGCACAGATTGGCGCAATTTCGACGTATGTGACGCATAAAAAACTACGTATGTAGATAGAAAACGTCAACAACCCGAAATGATTAAGTCGCCGGACCTTCAGAAGGCGCAGTCAACGCGGCGATAAGAATACAACTTCATATACATCAATACGTTAAGTGAGTTTCGAGTGTCTTGCGAACACCGTGAATTTCGCCTGAAAACCCTGATTTGGGGACCAAAACACGCTGTTTGGTGTAAAATTAACGCCTCATTTACTTTCGGTTCTGTTTCGAACAGTGTTTCTGCTACTGCGTATGTTGTTTTTCAAAACGCCTCTTCCAACGCTGTTATCCAATTATCGGGTTTCTGATCCTTTTTGCCTTTCCGGCAGGGGTGGGGCATCGCAAGTGCACTATGTGATAAATCATTTAATATCAATAACTTAATTGAATTCCCCGAAATCAGGTGACACTTATGGCCTGTGGATAACTCTTGGGAAACCAAACAGGTGTCCTGGGTGCCTGAAATGCACGCCTTCAAACAAATATCCCGTCATATCAATGTGTTGGAATTGTTCTGGGGACTCCTTGGATTCCCAACGAGTCGCCGACAGGCCTGTGAATGAATCGGAAGCGATTCAATTTTGACTGCAAATGCAGTTGCAGGGGGCGAAATCCGTCGATACACTTCATGCCATCGGGCGGAAAGGTGCGTTTGATCTGCGCTTTCGGTGTCCGGCGATTTCGGATTTAAGCTAAATACTTCAATGCCTTAAAGGGATTGTTCAGTGTCGTCTTCTTCCACCGTCAAACAGTCCTACACCATTCCCTGTTCTTCGATCTTTCGTGACGCTGTGCTGCAACTGGCAGAACGGCGCGGGGTGAATGCCGCCGATCTGGCGCGGTCGGTGATGCTGATTGTGCCCGAAAAGGCGATTGAGGATTATCAGGACCCCGGCGACCCGCCCAAGGGCGATCGCGAAACCATTGTCTTGAAGTCCGGCCCGGCCGAGGGGCGCCCCTGGCGGCGTAAACCCCGCCTGCAATTGCGCCTGCCACCGGGATTTTCGGTGATCACCGTGCGCAAGGCGCTTCAGATGGCGATCGATTTTGATGCGGGGGATGTCAATATGCGGGTTGAGAAATCCGACGTTCTCGCCGCCGAACGTGCAGCCCTTGAAGAAGCCCGCGCACTCAAAAAACGTCAGGCAGAGCCACCTGTTGAACTTCTGCAATCGCGTGAAGAACTTGAACGTCTGCGTCAGATTGTTGATAACCTTGCCTTTGATCCGCTTGATCGCGGGGTGACCACCTTTAACGAGGCCCTGCATGTCATGGGCTTTGCGCCAAGTGCGCGACCTGATTTGCGCGCCATCCGCGCCAAATACCGTGTTCTCGCCGCCATCCACCACCCCGACAGCAATTATGGCTCCCACCAGCGCATGACGCAGCTGAACGCCGCGATGGAGATCCTGCGCAAACATGTTTCCTGATCGGTTGGATCGATCCGAATCACGAACCGCCGCCCAAGCCCTTGTCGAAGGGGTGGGCCAATGCTTAGATGTAACTGGGCTTAGATTTATCTGGGCTTGGATGTAGGCATCAGATTTCTGGTTATCGACCGGGCACAAGACCCGGGCATCCTGACCAGTCAGCAACGGGAGACAGCATGACGGCGGAATTTCGGGCGGCACATGCCAGCGGCGAAAACTGGGCTTCGGTCGCATCCGAGCTTGCAGAACTTCTCGAAAAAGAACCACTGCCCAAACAGGCGCTGGCCTTTTTGTATGTCTCCGAACCGCTGGCCGATGATCTTGGCAGTATCCTGACCTTCCTGCGCTCCCGTCTGTCGATTGAACACTGGATCGGAACATCCGGCGTTGGCGTCTGCGGATCGGGCCGGGCCTATTTCGGCGTTCCAGCGGCCTCTGTCATGGTGGCCCCCTTTGCCCGTGATGAATTCCATATTTTTGAGCCGCTCAAGACCGAGGCCGATCTGGATGCGCGCGATCTGCAAAGCGCGATTGATCGCCTGCAGCCGATCTTTGGCCTTGTTCATGGCGATCCCGCTGCCCCCGAAAGCCTTGCCCAACTGGCCGAGCTGGCAAGACTGGGCTCGACCTATCTGGTGGGCGGCATCGCATCGGGGGAACGCGGCGCGCCGCAGATTGCCGACCGGGTTGTGAATGGGGGCCTGTCGGGCGTTTTGTTTGATGGCAAAACCAGTGTTCAGGTCGGCATCAGTCAGGCCTGCACGCCAATCGGCCCGGTCCACCGCGTGACCGAGGGACGCGAAGGCATCATTTCCACCCTTGATGATCGCCCCGCCCTTGATGTGCTTAAGCAAGAACTCGAAGCAGACGGCGGTGAACAATCCATGGCATCCGGGCGCTATCACGCGGCACTGATGGTGCCCGGGTCCGATACCGGCGACTTTGTCGTGCGCAATCTGATGGGGATTGATCCCCATAACAATATGATCGCGATCAGTGGCGATGTGCAGGCGGGGGACGCCATCCGTTTTGTCCGCCGTGACGGGGCCGCCGCCGAACAGGATTTGCGTCGCATGCTAAGCGATTTGCAAAAACGTCTGCCGGGCAAGCCACGCGGGGCGCTTTATTGCAGCTGTGTCGCCCGTGGCCCGCATCTGTTTGGCACCGAAAGCCGCGAAATGATGATCATCCGTGATGAATTGGGTGATTTGCCACTGACCGGTTTTTACGGCAATGGCGAAATCTGCAATGACCGGTTCTATGGCTATACCGGGGTTTTGACCCTGTTTATCTAAGGCCGCGAAATTTCAAATCATAAGAAATTTGCCCGCAAACGGTTTCATCGCGCGGCCAAGCGGATATATTCATACCATTGCAAAATCATGTCCCGCCCCGATCCAACAGTGCGGGCGGCATAAGACAGGGGAATTTCACATGGAATATCGTCGACTGGGGCGTACAGACATTGATGTCAGCGTCATCTGCCTTGGCACCATGACCTGGGGCCAGCAGAACACCCAGGAAGAAGCTTTTGAACAGCTTGATTACGCCACTGCCAACGAAGTCAATTTCATCGATACCGCCGAAATGTATCCGGTCCCGGCGATGGAAGAGACCTTTACCGCGACCGAAACCATCATCGGCAACTGGCTTGAAAAGCGCGGAAAACGCGATGATCTGGTGATCGCCACCAAGATTGTCGGTCCGGCCGATCGTTTCCCGTATGTGCGTGGCGGGCCGCGTCTGACCCGCGGGCAGATCTTTGAGGCGATTGACGCATCACTTGGTCGCCTTAAAACCGATTATGTCGATCTTTATCAGCTTCACTGGCCGGATCGGAATTCCAACTTCTTCTCCAAGCTTGGCTATACCCACGAGCCGGACGAGGAATTCACCCCGATCGAGGAAAGCCTCGAAGCACTTGATGAGCTGGTCAAGGCCGGTAAGGTTCGCCATATCGGCCTTTCGAATGAAAGCCCGTGGGGCCTGATGAAGTTCCTTGAACTGGCTGAAAAGAACGGCTGGCCGCGCGTGGTCTCGGTTCAAAACCCCTATAGTCTTCTGACCCGGCAATATGAAGTTGGTCTGGCGGAATGTTCGATCCGCGAAGATGCCGGTCTTCTGGCCTATTCGCCGCTGGGCGGCGGGGCGCTGTCGGGCAAATATTTGGGCGGTGCGCGTCCCGAAGGTGCGCGTTCCTCAGTCTGGCCGCAATATTTTGGCCGCTACCTGACCGAAAACGGCGTAAAGGCAACCGAAGCCTATGTGAAGCTTGCCAAGGACAATGGTCTTGATCCGGCCCAGATGGCGCTGGCCTATGTCAATTCGCGCCCGTTCCTGACGTCCAACATCATTGGCGCGACCAGCATGGAACAGCTGAAATCCAATATCGGGTCGGCCAACATCACCCTGTCGGACAGCGTTCTCGAAGAAATCGAAAACATCCATCAGGTCTACACCTATCCCTGCCCGTAAGGTCACAGGATGGTCAGATTTTGCTCGCAGAATTTGACCAAAGACTTATGAAAGGCGGCGGTTTATTCCGCCGCTTTTCCCACCACCAGAACGGAGGCGACAAATGGTTAAGCTGATCTTTGGCAAGGAATCCGATCTGGGGGGTATTTCTGTCCGTCGCGTTTTACCCCATCGCGATGTGCGTTCTGTCGGTCCGTTCGTATTCTTCGATCATATGGGGCCGGTCGAATTCCAATCCGGTCAGGGCATTGATGTACCGCCGCATCCCCATACGTGCTTGGCGACCGTGACCTACCTGTTCAAGGGTGCGATCCTGCATCGCGACAGTTTGGGCAGTGATCTGGAAATCACGCCGGGCGATCTCAATTGGATGAGTGCCGGGCGCGGCATTACCCATTCCGAACGCGAAACCGATGAGGTCCGCAATTCCGTTCATCAACTCGATGGTTTGCAGCTTTGGGTCGCGCTGCCCGATGAGGCAGAGGAATCAGATCCCGCCTTTTATCACGTGCCCAAAAATGACCTGCCGGTGATCGAGGATGCCGGACTTCACATGCGCCTGATCGCCGGTGAGGCCTTTGGCAAAACCGCCCCGGTCCCGGTCAAATCCAAGCTTTATTACCTTGATGTCGAAATGGACGAAGGCGCGCAGCTCCTTCTGCCCGGTGAAAATCAGGAAGGGGCGATTTACGTCGTATCGGGCACGCTTCTGATTGACGGCGAAAGCTATAAGCCTGAAAGCTTTATCTATGTCGCGCCCGAAGAAATCCCCGATATCGTTGCCAAAACCGATTGCCGGGTGATGTTGCTGGGCGGCCTGCCGGTCGGTCGGCGCTATATCTGGTGGAACTTTGTCGCCAGCACCAAGGAACGGATCGAGGCGGCCAAATCCGATTGGGCCGCGGGAAAGTTCCCGCAGATTGACGGCGAAGAGGATGCTTTGCCGCTGCCTGAACGTTCGACCGGCTAATTACCGCATCAGAATTGGATTGAAGACATGCGTTTGTTTGTTGGTGTGGAAATTCCCCACGATATTGCGACCGACCTTTATCCGCTGGGGCGTGCGATCAAGGGGCTTGATGCCCAGACCTCGGAAAACATGCACATCACCCTGAAATTCATCGGCAATGTTGATCCAGGCCTTGCCAGCGAAATCGATCGGGCCCTGTCACAAGTGGTGTTTGAGCCCTTTGATCTGCAGGTATCCGGCCTCGATATGTTTGCATCCAACCGCAAGGTCCGCATTTTCTGGGCCGGGGTAAAGGATCAACCAGCTTTGCGCACGCTTGCCAACCGGGTGGAAAACGCGCTTCTTGCGCTTGATGAATGCCCGGATATGGATATGCGCAAATTTACCCCGCATATCACACTGGGGCGTAACCGCGATGCGGCGCGCACGTCCATCGAACAGGCGATTGTCGATCATGGCGATCTGTCATCACGGGTGTTCACCGTTGATCGTTTCTGTTTGTATGAAAGTCATTCCACAGTTGACGGTCCCGAATTTCGCGTGATCGCCGCCTATGATGGCAAGGACGGCCCGATCAAGGAGCCGGACCTGACTGACGCCTTTGTCACAGAGGATTTTCAATGAAACTTGGCTTTATCGGAACCGGTGCGATCAGCGATGCGGTCATTCGTGGTCTTTTGACATCTGACTATCGCGTAGATGAAATCATCGTTTCACGGCGAAGCGAACATATCTCGGCAAAGCTCGCCGCCGACTTTGACCGGGTCCGGGTCGAAGACGACAATCAGGCGATCATTGATCAATCCGATATGATCTTTCTCGCTGTTCTGCCGCAGATTGCCGGTGATGTGCTGTCCGCACTTCGCGTGCCTGATGACAAACAGATTGTCAGTCTGATCGCCACCATCCCGATTTCTGATCTCAAAGTCTGGCTTGGCACCAACGCGCAATGTGATCGAGCCATTCCCTTGCCACCGGTCGAACATCATGCCTGTGTCACGGCGGTCTATCCCGGCTCACCCGATGTCATGGCTCTGTTTGAAAAGCTGGGCGGGGCGGTGGCAGCCGAAACCATCGATGCCTTTGATGGCTACGCGACGGGCAGTGCATTGATGGCGACCTATTTCACCGTGCTTGAAAGTGCAGCACAATGGATGGTCAAACAGGGATCCGACTATGCCGATGCCAGGCGTTACCTTGCCGCCCTGTTTTCCGGCCTTGCCGAGAACACCGACAAATCTCCCGATCAAAGCTTTGCCGATCTTTATGAAGGCCACATCACCGCCGGTGGCCTGAACGAACAGGTCGCGCAAACCTTCATCCGCGAAAAGGGCACAGATGCGCTTCATACCGCCCTTGATGAAGTCTTTGCCCGGATCAAGGCATCTGCGTAATCACCATCAGGCAACGCAAAACGGGCGACCAACAAGGCCGCCCGTTTTTCTGTTGTTTATATAATATGTGCTGAGCTCTCAGGCCGCCGCCCTGTTCTGATATCCCACTGTCAGGCGTTGCTGCCCGCCATTGCCCGTTTCGATCAGATCAACCATGGCATAGCCGAAATCGGCATAGGAAATCCGGGCAACCCCGTCATGATCGGGGATCAGCGTATCGGTGCCGCGCACATATTGCCCGGTCAGCGGCCCCTCGATCAGCATCGCCGGTGGGCGCAGGTAGGTCCATTGCACATCCTCATATTGATCAAACAGCGCATCCTGCTTCGCACAGGCCTCGGCAATCGGCCGCACGGCATCGGGCAGGAAGTCCGGCGCGCTCAGGACCGTATGCCCGCTGTCATCGGCCAGTTTCAGGGTCGCGGCCCCACCGGTCAGGTAAATCGGGGCCTTGGTTTTACGCGCCGCATCCAGCAACACCCGGCTCATCTCGACCAGCAAACTTTCTGATCCACTGATCGGGCGAAGTGCGCTGATCGCCACGTCATGGCTTGCCATCAGCTCGGCAACGCGGCCCGGCTTGGCCAGCACATCAACGCTTTCGCATGCCACGCTGTCTGGCACATCGGCCAGTTTGTGGATATTGCGCGCAATCGCGGTAACACTATGGCCGCGTTTTAAGGCTTCATGCAGGGTGGCGGTACCGACATCACCGGTGGCACCAAACAGAACAATCTTCATTGGACGTTTCCTTTATATCTGTGGGGCGTTTTGTTTTTATGTGGTGCGCGGGGCAGGTTCGTTGATCGCGGCTGGTGCTGGTTCCGCCAATGGTGCAGGCGCGGGACGCGCCGCGCGCTGACCCAGCCAGATGCTGGCCAGTACAACAATCACGCCTGCCATCTGAAGCGGGCTCAGGGCCTCGCCCAGAATGATCCAGCCCAGTAAAACCGCACTGGTCGGGCTTAAAAAGCCAAAGCTTGTCACCGTCGTCGGGCCAAGGCGCGCAATGCCCCGGAACCACAGGTAATAGGTCAGGGCCGCCCCGATCAGACCGAGCCACACCAGACCAGCCAGATTGGTTACGGTCGGGACCGGGAAGCCGGGCTCAAGGATCAGGGCCACCGGGATCATCAGGATCCCGCCTGCGGTTAATTGCCAGGCGGTAAAGGTCAGTGGAGATACCGGCGGCTGCCACTTGCGGGTCATCACCGTGCCAGCTGCCATGGATGCGGCACCAAAAAGGGCGGCGGCAATGCCAATCGGATCAAGGCTGCTGGTCGGCCCAAGGACCAGCATCGCCACCCCGATCAAGCCGGAAATGGCGGCAATAATGCCCAGCATGGTTATCCCGGATCCAAGCGCAAAGCGCGCCAGAAACAGCACCAGCAACGGCTGGATCGCGCCAAGTGTTGCCGCCACCCCGCCCGGCAGGCGATAGGCCGCGACAAACAGCATCGACCAGAAAACCGCAAAGTTCAGCGCGCCCAGAATAAACACGCGGGCGCGCCAGCCCGCAGGCGGCAATTGCCGCACAACAAGCAACAGGATCAAGCCGGCTGGCAAAGCACGCAGAAGGGCCACGGTCAGCGGAAAGCCATCGGGCAGCATTTCCGTGGTGACGATATAGCTGCTGCCCCAGATGATCGGGGCAAGAGCAGTCAGGCATAAATCGGTTGTTCGGTTCATGGTGGCATCTCCATTTATCTTGACATCAAGATATATTCAGAAATCTTGACGTCAAGATAAAATTCTGAAAAGAATCCGAACCATGGATAAAGTTGACCGCATTCTTGCGCAGTGGCGCCGTGAAAGACCCGACCTTGATGTCACCCAAATGGGCGTCATTGGCCGTATAGGACGACTGCGCAGCCATCTGAGTGCTGCACATGAACGTGTTTTCAAAAAATACGATCTGTCGCTGGCAAGTTTTGACGTACTGGCGACCTTGCGCCGGTCCGGACCGCCCTATGCGCTGAGCCCATCAGAGCTGATTGACTGGACCATGGTGACATCGGGCACCATGACCAACCGTCTTGACCGGCTCGAAAAGGCCGGGCTGATCACCCGCCAGCGTAATCCGGAAGACGGGCGTGGTTTTGTCATCGCCCTGACGGATAAGGGGTTTGAGCTGATTGATGCTGCCGTTACCGAGCATGTCGCCAACCAGCATCAGATGCTCGAAGCACTGAGCGCGGAGGAACTCGAACAGCTTGATGGTCTGCTGCGCAAATGGCTGGCGGCAATGAATTCCGCCGAGAATTCAGAAGACAGCTAGGTCAGTCATAAACGATCCCTGGGCTTAAAAGCTCAAAACCTGCGATTTCAAACTCATACATGCCCGATCCGTCCGCCTTTTCGGCGCGGGCGATCAGCTTGCCATCCGCATTGCGAAAGACTGCGTGTGCGGTATGCAGGGCGCGGTAACAGTGGCTGCCGTCTGGATAAAGGTATTTGATCATCATGCTTCCTTGCAAAAGGACATCATGATCAAGACGCCCTGACAGCCTGTTGTCAGGAGCCGTGCAAAACGCGCGACAAATCAGAACCTGACACGTGGATATGTGCTGGTTGATCTTGCCGGTATGTCTTGGAAAAATGCTTTTTGTGTCAGTGGCAGAGAGGAGGGGATTCTGCGCCAAATGATAAAATTTGGCTAAAATACTATTATTACAAGCATAATTTATGTACTTGGTTCTTAAACGTGGTACCGTAACGTGGTACCAAACATGAGTTTAGGGGCTAGAATGCATATTCAGAAGCGGCGTCAAAAATACTACCTTGTCCATTCTCTCCCCAAGGATGTGCAGTCGCATTTCAATAAAACGAAACTCATTCAATCGCTTCGCACAGCCGATTTGGCAGTGGCAGAGCTCAGAGCTGCTGTCATTAAGCCAAAGTGGCGGGCGGCAATTGAGGAAGCTCGTTCCAGTGCCGGCCGGGGTGAGGTGGGGAGCGCCCGTGCTTTTTGGGAGCAGCAGCTTGCGGATGCGACTTCCTCGGCAGAGAGGGCATTTCTCGAGGCTGCGATTGCGGGAGAGGCGACCAGAGGGAATGTGGGGTACTGGCGGTCGCAGTTGGCGGTTGCTGAGACAGAATACGACCGCAAGGAAGTTGAGGTCATTATTGCTGATGAAGCAGAAATTCGATCTCAGGTCGAGCAGTTGTCAGATGGGCAGCTAGAAGGTCAGCTGACCACATCAGCCCGCAATTGGTTCGACCAAGCTACGGGGCGTTCAGTTCCATTGCGAGAGCATTTGGAAGATTACAGAAGTTCTCTCCAAGTTGCGCCAAAATCGGTTTCGATGATCATCAAGGAAGTATCAGATTTCTCGTCAGCTCACCCGCTGAGTTCGCAGGTAACTCGTAAGGCTCTGCAAGAGTGGATTGATTCCCTAAAGTTGGGAGGTAGCGCTCCAAAAACAATCAGGCGAAAGTTTAGTGCTGTTAGGGGGTTCTGGAAGTGGCTCCAGCTTACAGAAATTATCCCTGATGATTTGGACCCGTTCAAAAGGGTTTTGCTGCCAAAGGATGAAGTCTTGAAGCCTCGCCGAGCGTGGAAGCCGGAGCAGGTTGTAGGGTTGCATGAAGCCGCAAAAAGGGATGGTGACCAGCTGCTCGCAGACCTTATTGCAATCGGAGCTTATACGGGGATGCGGAGAGAGGAAATCTGCAGCTTGCGCGCTGACGACTGCAACGAAGAACGCTTTGTAATTCAGAAGGGTAAAACCCGAAATGCTGCACGTGTTGTCCCCGTGCATGAAGACTTGAGGCCTGTTGTTCGCCGACTGCTTAAGGCAAATGACGCAGAAGGCTATTTGATGCCCGGGCTTCCAAAAACCAAGTACGGTGTGCGCTCAAATGCGATAGGGCATGCATTCAGCAGGTTGAAGACAAGGCTTGGCTTCGGGGCTGGGCAAGACTTTCACAGTATGCGTCACACTTTCAATACGATGATGGAGGACGCTGGTGTTCCTGAGTTTCACACTGCGAAGCTCGTCGGGCACAGTTCCAAGCTTGGGCTAACTTATGGGCTTTACGGGCACGGAGCGCAGTTGAAAACGCTTATCCAGGCGATCAGTAAAGTCAGGTATCCGGGGCTTAAGCCCTGATTTTAATTGGGCCAATATGCTAAACGGCAGCGTCTTGAAATGGGTTCTCAGGCATCTTAATTTGATGGTGGGGCAGGTGATGACCATGCTTGAGAGGCCATATGGACGTTGCCGAAGAGGGTATACCGCTGAGTGAAATAGTCGCTCACGATTACGAGGCCGTGAACTTCTACTGCCGTACTTGTCATCGACACGTGAGCGCCACTCCGGCGGAGCTTTTAGCTCTTTCTTCACCCGAGACCGGAATCTGGACCTTAGTTCGCCGCATGAAGTGTAAATCTTGCGGTGAAAAGGATTTTACTGTCCGGCTGGGTTACCCACGAAACTGTCAGGGTATTGGGAGGTCTCAAATCGATCCCCCTCCTGTCAGAGCTTCAAATTTAAAGCCCGACACCTGACGAGGAGGGGGTCGACAAGGAGATGCTGGTATGGGCATACCAGAGTCTCAATGTTGATCTGATTTCCAATTAAAGTCAAATAAAAAAAGAAATTTATATCAGTTTAACTTGGTGTTTTCAGGACGCGTCCTTGAATTGCTATCGGTAATTATTTTCGTTTTAATAGATTAAATATCTGGATTGTTAGTTTATACTATATTATATATTTAAATGTCGGACACCAAAGGCTTGTGCGCCTAAGCTGGTTATTTGGTTGTTCGGCTCCGATCAGGAGAAAGTAGAGCAACAGTCCCGCCTGCATCCTTTTTCAAAAAGGGGGTCAGCCTTGTTGTGAATTTCTATTGTTAAGGAGCCCGACATGACTTCAAAGAACCATTTCAAATACAGAGACGATGACATTCTGCGTTTCTTCGATGCGGCTCGTCAGATCGGAATGTCTGTGTCTGAATTCTCTGAGCTAATTGATTCTGGATCAATTCCGACCACCGGACGCCATTGCTCAAAAACAAACCTCCCGATGTTTAGGATTGGGGATTTGAGGGTGTGGGAGAGCAAGCAGCGGAGCGCTGCAGACCGCATTTTTCGTAGGTCAGAGAGATATAGCGCTATCACATCTGAAACCGGCATGCAGCGCGATTGGGCGCTATCCGCATCAACCCTCCTTGCGGAGTGCTGAGCATGACTGATCATGATGAAAATTCAGGCGCCAAAATCTACACATTCACAGACGCATGGAAGAAGCAGAGCGAGCAGATCGCAGCTTATGATCTTAGCCGCCGCAGGGTGGTTGCCTGCAATGAGTCTTTGTTGCTGCCTTTTGAGATACCGGGTTTTCTCGGTGTTAGCCCGAACGAGGCGCGCCAAGTGGTAAAGGATGCGCACCCCTATTTGACGGTAGAGCATTTGTATTACTTCAAGGCTTGCCAAGTGTTGGAGCTGCACCGCAGGTGGATGGAGCAGAATGAAAGCACTATTGCGAGAAAAATTGTGCCCATCTTTGAAGGTGCGGAAGAGGAGCAGAGCCATGAGTGAGCGGATATTTGATGTAACCGTACCCTCGCGCACTGTCCCGGAATCTGTCGACGCTCAGGAGGTGGGGCGGAAGCTCAGCCATGCTTCTCTTTATGCGCTTCACCGAGCGCTAGCTCGAGTTGCGCAACAATCTCAACGAAAGAACCCAGAATGCAAATGACGCCAAATCCCAATTATCCAACTCACAGAGTGCTTGATGTAGCGGAAATCGAGCCCGAGTATGTTGGCGAGCGTGCCGCAGCTGGCTTTCTTGGTGTAACGGCCGAGTATCTTAGGCAGTTACGTGCTCGCAAAATGGGGCCCGTGTATTCAAAGCCCAATGCAGGAAGCAACGCAAAGGTGCTCTATGCACTTGCTGACCTTCGGGCATGGGTGGAGGCCGGTCGAGTTCCACCAAAGCAGACGTAACTCGGTTGCGCTTGCTGCGTACAAAAGCCCGCCAGATTTTGGCGGGCTTTATTTGTTTGGTGTGGGTATGAGTATTCAGGGTGTTAATGCGGGCCTTCGACGCGGATCAAAAGCGTTAAGGTCACGTTTGATCAGCCAAGCAGCAACATCGGGTATTACCTTGTGCGCCTCGTCGCTAGCAATCCCGAGTTTATTGGGGGGAAGCCTGTAGGAGATGAAGCGCCTGCTGGATTCATAGCGTTTGAAGGTGTCCGTGTCGTCCAGGATGGCGATATACGCGTGCTGAGGGTGTGGGGATCGCATGTCATTACACATTCGGCCTTTGGTCGGGTTGTAAAGCTTTGACTGGGCGCCTCGGCCTTCTATTAGGGTTAGCGTTGACGTCTTTCGCATGAACGCTCTTTGCTGCCGCGCATAGACGTTCTTTGTGGGGGCGGAACGCGTCGAAAGCAACTGTGTGGGCCTAGCAGGGGTGCTCTCGCCTCCGAAGGCTTGGAGCAGCGGCCCGAACAGAATCTTTCCTTCTTCATGGCTTGCGGCAAGTGCTAGTCCCCAGCTAGGGCGTTCGGACTTTTGTAGGACATTGGCCATCCAATCCAAAAACACTTCTCTGGTGGTTGGGCATTCGATGCGTGACTCTAGATAACCAAGCCAAGGAATGATGTTGAACTCTGTCACAGCATTTGAGCGCTGCTTTGCTTTGTTAATTCCGGGAGGTGTGCACCAAAGGTTGACGCATAGCCGTTTGTTCACTGTGACAAATCTAGCTTTGCCCGGCAGAAAAACGGCATCAGAAACGATCCGTCTATGAGCTGTATCGTTAAAGTAGCTATGTGCGTTGTCGGGCCAATTGATTTGGTCTCTCGCAAGAAGCTTCCCCGAAGACATCTCGAGAAACTTCTTTTCTGTTCCAATCCAAACAAGGTTGCTGAAATCTTGCGGCAGTAAGTGGTCTGCCGGGAACGGTTTGCACTCTTCAATGTTGTCATGGAGTGAAATTTCAAGCATGGCTTTGTTCTCCGTCTTCAGGCTGCCCGTGTGGTTGGGCGCAACGCTCTGTAAAGTAGCGTCGTGCGTCTATTACAGGGGTGTCCTCAGGTGAAGGGCACGGCCATTCAGCTTCATGGTTGACCGAGCCACTAGATGCCGGCCGATGTGTGGCTTGACGGTGCATGATAAAATGGAGCTTTGACTGGTTTGCCTTTAGGTGTCCTGTTGCCCGGGCTGCTTCGGCCTCGTTGT
The DNA here is from genome assembly GCF_037027205.1 of Thalassospira sp. CH_XMU1458. Lineage (NCBI taxonomy): Bacteria > Pseudomonadati > Pseudomonadota > Alphaproteobacteria > Rhodospirillales > Thalassospiraceae > Thalassospira > Thalassospira sp. CH_XMU1458. The sequence continues at coordinate 633,419 of NZ_JAYMDW010000001.1, forward strand.
CAGGGATCTGTATTGGCTTTCCTGCTTGGTTCGGCTCAGTGCTCTCCAGATGTGTAGCGCGTGATGGCTGGAAGATTGCGCTCGGGCAATCTTCTTCTTGTGCAAGGTAAGCCGCTTTGAGGTCAGAGGCGCTGAGAGGTTCATAACTATCCTTGTTGCGCAGCAGCCAAACGCGCGACCGCCTCGCACCTCCTGCGTCTGTCATGTCAATGCGGGTTTCTAGCTTCTCAGCGCCGTTGTCCTTTAGGAACCGACCGGCGGCGTGCATTGAAGGGGCTTTTCGGCCGAACTTTTGAGCAAGGAAGTTCTCAACATCTTTTGAAAGCACAATGTCGTTGTTAAATGGGCGCTCTTCCTGCTCTATCGCGTCAGCGATTGCTCGCTCCCAGTCTTCCAGCCCAGCGTTCGTAATCTCGGCCTTTGCAGCGGTATCAGGAGCATTTCCAGTAGCGGAAAAGGCGCCCAGATTTCGATCCATCAGCCATGCGCCGATCTTGGCGATTGCGCCGGGCTGTTGGTACCAGGCGACCAGCTTTTCAAAGTAGTCTTGTGCGAAGGCTGATTTCGAAATTTCCGACCAGAGCGCAAAAAAGCGGCGATCATCTGGTTCGATAGGTAGACCATCTTGGCGATTGGACATTGCAATGAATGCCGCCCGGTTGTCCCTTGAGTTCTCGCCATCCTTTCCTTTGCGAACGATGCGGATATGGTCGCTGGTGATCAGTGTTTTAAGGGTATCTATTCTGTCCTTTGAAATGCTGTTGATTTCCTCAAGGAGGATCACTCGTGCTTTGTCAGCCCAGCCTGTGAAGTTGCTACACAGTTCGTTGTTGGAAACCCGCGTCACGTAGTCAAACTGCCCTTCGCCTTCTCCGTGAAGACGAAGGAAAGGCTCAAACAGCATGTCTTTTCCGATGCCCTGTTTGCCGCCGAGAAATACACCCCAGTTCGGGCGGGTGGCAGGGTGCTGAATGCACCATGCCAGCCAATTAAACAGAAGTTCACGTTCGCGGTTGTCCGGTACGATTTTTTCGCAGTGATCAAGCCAAGGCTTGATATCAGCGTTGGTGACAAGGCCTCTATTCTGTTCTGCTTCGACAGTGATTGGCAGTTTGTGCCACAGATTGATGTGGCGCTCACCGCCAACAATTGGAAAATGACCTTCACCGATACGGAAAGCATAGTCGGCAGCGCGCCTTGCGCCGGGTTCTAGGTGGTAGGCCTGAAGCGGGTTCTTTGGCGACCGTATACCTGCAATGTAGCCAAATCGACTGGCGAAGGCTTTATCCTGAAGTTCGCGTCTTTCAGAAACGCAGTAGAACCGGCAAGTTTCTTCAACAAAGATGTAGTCATCGAAGTGCTTGGGGATATTGCCAGAGGCATCCGGCGGGATGGAGGGTGTCCAAGTATCGTCATCATCATCATCGCCCGCAGCAGGAAGGGTTCCGATAGGGGTAAACCCTACCGCCGCGCCGTATCCGCCCCAGCCCTTAGCCGCAGCGGCCCGGTAAACATGTTCGGCGCCGACCTTGAACGGCGGGTGAACGCTGTCCCACTTAGCCCGTGCTACGGCGGCGTCATTCCCGGGGTACTCAAGGCACCATGCTTCATAGATATCATAGCCCTGCGGGTCATTACCGATAGCCGCTTTAACGGCAGCGGTCATGGTGATCCATTCGTCATAGGAAAGATCGTTGCCGAGAGCGTCCAGGGCTTCCTTGATCTTGTCTACGTCACCCTCAAGGTTTGACTGATTTGCAGTCAATGCTTTGGAGGTAGCACTATTCCGGGTTTCTGACATGAGTGTGCAGCTCATGTTTTCCAGCATTTGTTTTGCTGCTGAGATGAACTGATCAACCTTTTGGGTGTCAACAGGGTCGAGGCCTCCGGGGCCGATCTCCGCAAGTGTTTTATTGTTTTCCCACTGATAGGGATTTTGGCTCTTCGGGTGTGTTCCGTGAATTACATACTGCTGGCCCTGACCAAGCACCTCGATTGCGTGTTTGGTGCCGTTCGGCGCTTCAAAGTCGATGCGGCGTTTTCTGATAGGTGATGATGTTTTATCCAGCCGATAGGGAAGTAGTCGTTTGGGTGCGCGACCGACCCGCTCCGGTGCTTCTCCTAGGATTTGATGAGCTAGGGTTTTTATTGCGTCGGAGATTGTTGCGTCTCTGACATCGATATCGATCGCCGGAAAGCTTCGTGCTTGCAGGCCGATACCGCAATTTTGCTCTCGTTCTAGCTGCTTCCAATATTCGATATGGCTATCGTTCGCACAGATATCCTGCCATTTCGGAAAACCGGACCATTCCGAGCCGTTGGCTAGTCCGGGAACTTTGCCGCGATTAGCATCCGATACTTTTGATTTCTTCGACAAACTCGCGTCGACTGGAATGATGGGAAGTAGTTCAGTCTTGAATTCGTCGTACTTGGAAAGCCCAGCAAAATAGCCCTTGAAGTCTTCTGGCGCGTGTCCCATAATAAATTTCCAATTACTAGAATACTAAGGCCCGGATCGGCTCCCAACCGACCGGGCTTTTGTTTTCCCGGATTTATGGGCCTTAGTATGTGTTTGAGCGTATTCTGGTCTTTCCCCACGAATTGGGTGATTTCCCAATTCATTACCCAAGTTGCTATATGATATTATATTGAGAGAAATATACTGTAAATAGATACAGTATTGTGTTGTGTTAATACCAAGGGACTATTCGTCCCTTTTGTTTTATTCTTATCATGAATACTGTATTGGGGACGCGTCCTGTATTTGTGAGTATAGATATTCAGCCAATAATTGCGTGAAGTTTACATATTCATATTATGATTTCTGGGTGCCAAAGGTTGAGCATTTCGAGGGAATTTTTTTTTGCACTGTACCGGGTTTTTGCCTGTGAGAGCGCTCAGCTCGTGTGCGGGGGCCCGCAATTGGAGGCCGTCCCACTTGTCAGTTTTGGCGTCCCACTTTCCGGATTGCCGAATAAGTGGGACGGAATTGCAATCGTGGTAGTCCCACTTCATTTTGCCACATCCCACTTATGACCCACTTCTTAGAGTAAAGTGGGAAGCGCAATATTTGTTTATTTTTCAGATAGATAGTAAGTGAGTATCCCACTTTCCCACTTTGTATATAAAATAGGATAAAGAACTACGTTTTGGGTCAGTCACTTGCCTAAATACTGCCCAATAAGGCTCATGGGCTAATGAGCCCTATGTATTTTGGCTGGATTTTGACGGAAGTGGGAAAGTGGGAAAGCGGGGCTAGGGTAAGAATTAACCCCGGCAGAGACCATGCCCATGACGCCTAGCGGTCAGTGCTGCCGGGGTGAATGTGTTTAGCGCTTAAGGATGTCGATCAGATCATCTTTGTCTAGCAGCTCGCCTTGTCTCAAATCTTGCTTTTCTTTTGTGCGTTCGACCACCTGTCTATGGCGGTGGAGCGATGGACTGTGCGAATTGCAAGACCTGCCTGCAAATTCATCAAACCGTTTTAAGTCCTGTATCATTACAAGGGCAGCCGAGAAGTGCTCTGTTTCATTGTTCCCATCAAAGCCCTGGAATTCTGGTTCAGAGCCAATGGCATCACGAACGGTAGCTTTGTCTGCGTCATCGAGATGTTTATAGCTAGCTTCTATGTGCCTCCATGCAGACAGTATTGAGGCGGTTTCATAGACGTAGTCTGGTGTAGGGAAGTCCTCGTCCGACACCATGCCGGAAAGTTCCCAAGAAAACGCCCACTCTGCGTTGTTGAAAAGTGCCTTGTGCACAAAGTCCGCGTCTATTTCGCCAGATTTTACCGTCGCTTTATGGATATCGGCAAGGAGACCGAGCATTACCTTTTCTGCGCCGCTCATAGGCATGAGTAATTCCTCCAGTAAGAGAGCATTATTATCTTTCAACAATCTAAGGTAATCACAGTGTGACTGCTGGGTCGATGCCTAAATGCCAAAGTACTGATGTATGATGCGGTTGAGTTGTGGAGGCGCCGGCTTTTCAAAGGTACTTCCGAGCGCCCCCCCTGCTGTACGGGTGGCGCTGCAGCGCGGGCTTTCGCTATAGGTAGAGATTGTTATCCTTAACAAATTCAACTGGATGTGTCGCTGTTGCCGATCCAGCCTTCTCCACAGCAAGGCCTTAACTTCATCGACTTGACAGCTAGCTTAACAGCCGATTAGCAAACGTGTAGATGCATGTAGTGCAACAACTGAAAGTAAATGCTAATGTTCATTCAGTGTTCAACGCAGCTGCTAGGTGGCCGATGGCGAGAGAAATAATACATACAACAGGCAAGCTTAATGATTCTCAGATAGTTAAATTAATGAAAGCACTTGCTGATTCTTTTGAAGACTCAGAAGTTACGTATAATTACGGTGAATTAGAGTTGACGGAGGATCAGGCTAATAGCCATTTCTCGAGATCAAAAGGCTATATCATCAGTCAGTGCTACATGCATACGCCGGGGAATGAGTTTCGAGTATGGTTCAAGCGCGGTGTCTCTGCTCGAAATCAACAAGGGCAGTACGACCATAATCAGCGAGCTCCGTCTCCTTATTATGACGAAGTAATCGTGCTTCCGGGTATGAAGCAAGCTGCTCCGAGCCCTGAGCAGATCAAGGGCCTTGAAGGCCTAATCTCAGCCCACATAATCGAGCGTCAACCTAGGGGCGACGAAAAAGGTGCCGAAACGGCGGTCGATGTTCTTGAGGCCGAGCTGGCCCGTGTGGCGTCAATCCATACTCAAATGCTTGAGGATGCTGCAAAGCTTCGCCATCAGACCGAACAGGATCGCATCGCGCAACTCAAAGAAGTTTCGGACGCGGCGAAAAAGCTGCAAGACGAACACCAGGCTCATGTCGATGCGGAAACCGAAAGGTTGGAAAAGCTCGAGCAGAAGGTTGAAGAAGACCGAAAGTCTCTGGATGACCGGAAACACATGCATGCTCGAAGAGCGCTGAGGGAACACATCAATTCTGACCTACAGCATCGTATGCGCGATTCACTAATTCCGCCCGCCTTGAAGCTCGAAAGCAGTGCTATCATTTTACTATCGCTCATTGGGGTATTTTTCTCTTGTTACATCGCTGTCCAGAGCTTCGAAGGCTTCCAAGGGGTGTTGACCGCTGCAGCAGCCGAAAAGGCGGGGATCACCAGCGTTGGATACCTGATGGGGGCTGAGTTCATCCGGGGTGTTTTAGCGTCATTGGGTGCCGTTGGGTTGTTGCTTTACACAATTAGTTGGATGCGTCGAACATACCTCGATCAGGTTAAGCAAAGGCAGGAGCTACAAAAGTATCTCCTCGATACAAACCGTGCCAGCTGGGCCATTGAGACGATCCTAGAGGTTACCGAGGTTGAAGGGCGTCAGCTACCTGATCCATGGGTTGAAGGCGTTTGCCATGGCCTGTTTCAAACAAGTGAACAAGAAAATGCTGAGATCACTCCTATGGAGGCGTGGACAGCGTTGCTAAGTGGCTCAGCCAAAGTTCAGCACGGGCCAGATGGCACAATGCTTGAAATGTCAGGGAAAGACGCAAAGAAAATGGCGAAGAAGCAGGAAGCAAAATAGTTTTACAGGATGTGTCCTGTATAGAAGGAATTAAATCCTATATTTTCCTTGTTTGTTCTTTGTCGGGGTTGCAGGTTGTAGTATAATCGGCTCTGCTCGCGGATGGCGGCGACCGTTTGAGCTCACCTGTATATCTCGACAAGGAAATGCCATGAGTATCTTCAATAAGATCAAGGCGCGTTTCGGCGGTGACGTCGAACTTGCAGAACGTACTTACCGTAACGCGGGCCAAGACGCGCTAGCGGAGCTTGCTCGTAAGGGAGTGAACCCGAAAGCCGCTCAGGTGCCTACTCTTCCAGCGCAGGCATCACCCTCTTCGTCCGCGTCCGGTGAACTCAATGCTATCGGATCAGCTGCGGCTGATAAATCGGGCTGGGGTGTGGCGTTCAGCAAATCTGGTGGTTCTGATCAGAAAATGAGCCCCTATCAAAGCGGGGCTTCGCAGCGAAACACTGGTCGGTCCCGCTTTCCCGACGGTTCCTATCTTCCAGAGCGCCTTAAAAGCCTGAGCGCGAACTTTGAACAAGTGGAAACTGAGGCCGATGGTTTGGCCACCCGGTTTGAAGAAGCGCGAAAGGCTGTTTCCGAAGCCGAAAGACGGTTGGACCGATCCAGAGATGAATTTTATCGATCTGGTGTTAAGGAGAACGGCGCCTTGGCAAAGATCGAAGCCGAAATTGTCCACCTCAAAGCTAAACGCAATAGCATCGCTGCAGAGCGAAAAAACGTTCTGGCACGCCTAGCCCCAGCACGTGACCTTCATCAACGGGCGCTAGCCTTTGCCAAAGCCAACGGCATTGAAGTGGAGGGCTGAAAACAATGAACGCACTTACCAAAAACATCAGCGAACTTCACCACATTGTCCGCGAGGCCGAGCAGCAGCTTGCCTGTATGCGTGAGAGCCTTGGTGATCTGGTAGTAGAACGTGAGAAAGTCTCAGCATCTCCCATGCCGAAGGCTGACGCAGCGAAGATGATTCGTCAGCAAGTCGAGGGGCTCGCAGAAACCTTCGGCCAGAGCATCGTTGTCCGGACTCCTCAGGACCTTACTTCCGTTAAGCTAGATGTAGCCGAAAAAGGAACAGCAAACCCTTTAGGGCTGCAAGCTTGGCAAAACCCAGAGCAGCTTGTCGCTAACCTCATAGCTTCGTATGAGCGGACTGTCACCGGGCAGGTCCGTTATTCTGAAGCTGACAAAGCGACTGAACTTGCAAGAATTGACGATGCAATTTTCAAGCTTGAAGTCTCCGAAGAGCAGGCCGTTCGCGCATTGGAAATCGCGGGAAGGTCTGTGATACGTCGCCCCGATGTGGCCCCCGATGTGGTGCTTGCATCTGACGAAGCTCTTGGTCGCGCATTGGCCGAGAGTGAATGATCCTTGCCGGGGTGGGTGAGCCTGCCCCGTCTCAAGCTAAGGGGTGCAAACTTTGGTTGAACGTAGCGCGAATATTGTCATCTCAGCTGTAGATCGGTTGACCAAGCCTGTTACTAAGATGCAGGGTCGCCTGGACAAGCTGACCGCACCGGCCAAGCGGGCTAGCCGCGCAGTAGGCGAGCTTGGGCGGGTGTCAGGTGTGAACCGCCTAACGCGGCAAATGCGAAATCTCGGCGGGGCAGTAGGTAATGTAACCAGTAGGGTGTCCGGTCTTACTGCTGGGATCGCTGGATTGACCGGCGTAGGTATCATGGCTGGTACAGGTATGCTGGCGCGAGGAGTTATCGATACAGCCAGCGCCTTCGAGAAGTATCAGACCACTCTCACGACGATTACCGGATCGGCCGATAAAGCCAAGGCATCTATGGCTTGGATTACGGATTTTACGACCCGCACGCCTTACCAACTCGACCAAGTCACCGATAGTTTTGTGAAGCTCCGTGCTTACGGAATTGATCCTACTGACGGAACACTATCAGTGCTCGGTGATGCCTCTAGTGCGCTGGGAAAAGACCTGAACGCAGCTGTCGAGATGCTTGCGGATGCCCAGACTGGTGAGTTCGAACGCCTCAAAGAGTTCAACATCCGGGGGACGACTGACGGCGACATGGCGAACTTCAATTTCACCGACCGAAACGGCGTTCAACGGACCTTCTCTGCGATCAAGGGAAATGCCGCTGATACCCGCGCTGCAATTCTAAACGCCTTTAAGGCAATGGGTTTTGAGGGAGGTATGAAAAACCAGATGAAGACGTGGGGTGGTATGGTTTCCAACCTTGCTGACATCTGGACTAACTTCCAGAAGCGCATCGCCGATGCAGGTGTGTTTGATTTCGCCAAAAGCAAGCTTCAGTCGCTGCTTAATACCATTAACAAGATGGCCGCTGATGGTCGGCTGAGCGAATGGGCGCAGCGGATTTCTGACGGCATGATTGCTGTTTTCAGCAAGATTGAGAGCTTCTTCGATAATATTGATTGGCAGGGGGCGTGGGATGGACTGCAAAGCTTTGTCGCAGGGGTGCAGTCCTTCGTTCAGAAGATCGGAGGATGGGAAAATGCGCTGATTGGCTTTGTTGCTATCATGAATGCGGGGTTGATAGCTTCCATCATTCAGCTTGGCGTTCAGGTTGCCGCTTTGGTGCCGACGATAGCAGCAGTTTTCTCGTCTCTTGGTGCGATCATGGCGGCTAACCCCATTATAGCGGCTATCGCCGCCATCGGTGCCGCAGTTTATGTCCTTTACGATAATTGGGAGAATATAGTCTCCTACTTCACAGCAAAGTTCGATGCTATCAGATCGGCTTTCTCAGACGGTTTATTGTCAGGCATCGTGTCTGTACTCCAAGCGTTTAATCCCGTGGCAATCCTATCTGACGCGTTTTATGGACTCGTTGAGTGGGCGACCGGTGTAGACCTGCGCACTATAGGTGCGAGCTGGATTGATAGCTTGGGAGCAGGCATCAAAGATGCGTGGGCAAGTTTGACGTCTTGGATTTCAGAAGCGTTTACCGGCCTTGTTGATTGGTTGCCAGACTGGGCTCGTGAAAAGCTTGGTATCTCAGGCCCTGATGGAATGTTGGGTGCTCAGTCTACTGTGTCGCGCCCAGCCAGGATTGGTGCTTCCGCAGCAGTTGCCAGTTCAATGCTTGCTGCTCCGGCGATGGCTGCGATGCCGAGTGAAGCAACCCCGCTAAGTCCGACAGCGTCTTCCGATACCATGTCTAAGGCGTTCATGGGACGAGGTTCCGGGGCGAAGGTCGAAATCCACATGCCTGTCACTTTCAACGGTCCTGTTAGCAAAGAAGACGGGCAAGCTGTCGCCCGCGAAATAGAGCTCGCCGTAGAGCGTGCTCTTGAGCTCAGGCGTGACGCTGAAAAGGACGCGGCTGACGCTGCCCTTTACGATTAGGGCGAGTTCTCTCTACTGCCGCGTTGCGGGGAGCTCCCTTAGCTGCGGTTCATTGCAGGCAAAATAAAGGTGCCCGGATGGCAAAGCGTAATCGAATGACCCGAGCGCAACGTGAGGCAAACGCGCGAAAGGCAATCGTTGCAGCGGCGAGCGGCAACTACCCGACGGAAGAACGTTTGCAAAAGGGCTGCATCCAAATGGTTGAGGTGGAAGACCCTGTGGACGAAAACCGAACTACCTATTCGCGCCGAGAGCTCGATGCATGCCCGTTGGATGCCTATTTTCGGCGCGGTAAGATTTCAGAGCGCCAGCATCTCGCAGGAACTAAGCTTTATAGTTTGTGGCGTCGGGTTGTCTGCGGGCGCAAAATAACCATGAACTGGGCTGAACGTGTCCAGGGTGGCCCGTCGGCGGTGTTTGGTGGCGATGGTGCCGGCCAATTGTGGAGAATGCTGGTTGAGTCTGGGCTTGCGTCCCAAGTTAAAGCTGATCAGGTGGTGTTCAGTCTTTCGGGTGGGGAGCAATGCGAGCCTTTGCGCGGGCCTGTGGTGCTGAACCCTATTGGGCGAGTTGCAATCGAAGTGTGCGGCCAGCAAGAGTGGGCAGGTGGGACGCGGAATATATCCAAGCTGCAAGAGGCGCTCGACAGAGTTGCCGATGTGCTTGAGGGGGCTGGCAACAGGGGAGTTTATCGAGCCAGCGTTTATCGTGCGGCTGATGCTGTGCCTGTGTCGCGTTGGTAAGTTGCTAGCGTGATACTGATACGTGGTTCTGGAACGTGGTACCAAGCCATTTTGGCTTTCCCAAAAATTCCAATAATATCAATGTCTTACGATGGGATTTAGTCAGTGGCAGAGAGGAGGGGATTCGAACCCCTGAGGGGCTTACACCCCAACACGCTTTCCAGGCGTGCGCCTTAAACCACTCGGCCACCTCTCCACATGCGATCTTTGATATATCGCGAAAGCGGGCGGACATTAGCCGAGACGCCCGCGCTTGACAAGGCCCAATCAGCCTCTTTTTTCACTTTGCGCAAATCCCACTGATTTGCCTGTAAAATGGCCTGTGTTTCTGACATTTAATCGCCGCAAACCCTTGGTAAACGGGGCGTTGTCGGCATCTTTACTTCTTGTTGATGTCTGATCCGTAAGGTTTGGTGTCAGGTGTTTGCAACTCATGGGTAATGTTTTGTTATACAAATGCATCCCTTTACCCTTTATCTGCAAACCATTAGGCTTGTTGTTGTTTTTCTAATATACCGACCCTGACAGGTCGCTTGGAGCGGATAATGTGGTTTTTCCGGGCGTTGGGATGGTTACTGCTTTTTGCCAGCATTGCTGTGCTGGTCGATGATTCCATTACCGCGCTTCAAACAGGAAGTTTTCGTCTGGTCGCCGCCGGCGAGCTCTGGTATCGCCTTGATACCGGCAGCCTGAACCTGTTGCAATCCGTGATCCAGCGCTACATTTCCGTTTGGGCATGGGACACCATCTTTGTGCCGATCCTGCTGGCACCGGCCCTGGTCGTCTTGTTTGTGCCGTCCGCCATCCTTCTTCTGCTGACCCGCAAGCGCAAGCGTCAGCGCATTTTCTGATCTCCCGTTCGCCAGAGCTCTTCACTTAACTGTTGTCCGGTTTAGTCCTTTGTCGCCTTGTCTGCACGCGGTGCAGGCGGCACACTGCCAGCAATCAACATGGCAGCAGGCAGGAACCGGGATGAAGGCGTGGATTTGCAACGCATTTGGCGAAGTACCGCAATGGGTGGATGCTCCGGACCCGGTCGTCCAACCCGGTCAGGTCCTGATTGATGTTGCCGCCTGCGGAGTCAATTTCGCCGATACCCTGATCCTGCAGGGCAAATATCAAAAACGTCCCGAGGGCCCCTTTTCCCCCGGCTTTGAAGTCAGCGGCACGGTTCGCGCAGTTGGCAATGGTGTCAGTCATGTCAAACCCGGTGATGCCGTCATGGCCATGCCCGATTGGGGCGGTTACGCCGAACAGGTCGTGGCCGACGGTAGCCTTGTAATGCCGCTTCCGAATGGTGTCGATTTCAAAAGCGCGGCAGCCTTTCAGATCGCCTATGGCACAAGCTGGTTTGCGTTGAAGTATCGCGCCGATGTCAAGCCGGGCGAGGTCGTTCTGGTGCATGGGGCGGCTGGCGGGGTTGGCCTGACCGCGGTCGAATGTGCCAAGCTTTTGGGCGCAACCGTCATTGCCACGGCCGGTGGGGAGGATAAATGCCAGATCGCGCGCGACCATGGTGCGGATCATGTCATTGATTATAAATCGGAAAACATCCGCGACCGGGTGCGCGAAATCACCGCAAGCCTTGGGCAGCCAAAGGGCGTCGATGTTGTTTATGATCCAGTTGGCGGTGATGTCTTTGATCAAAGCCTGCGCTGCGTTGCGCCCGGTGCGCGCATGCTTTTGATCGGCTTTGCCAGCGGCACCGTGCCGCAAATCCCGGCCAATATCCTGCTGGTCAAGAATGTCACCGCAATCGGCTTTTATTTTGGCGCCTATCTCGAACAAAATCCCGATATTGCGCAAGCGGGCATGGCAGAGCTTTTGGAGCGCCTGAAATCCGGGGCGATCCGGCCGATGATCTCCGCGGTTTATCGTCTTGAAGATGCAATGGATGCCCTGACGGCCATTCGCGAACGCACGGCGACCGGCAAGCTTGTGATTGATTGCCGCCCAAACAGGTAAATAGGCGGATTTCAATACGCACATTGCTGGTATAGGATGAGCTCGTCCCAACCACTTCTCTGCCGGAAATCGCCGAATGCCCGACGACAAAAACAGGCCCGATCACGTCCAGTCTTCTGCAAAGACCCGTGATCAGTATGAAACCTATCCCTATCCGGCCCGCAATCCCGAGGATGAGGACAAGCGCCTGATCACCGGATCACCGGGCAACTGGGACGAGGTCGTGCATTTTGTCTTTGGCGGGCGCGATCCATCGGCGCAGACCAAAAGTGGCAAAATCAAAATCCTTGTCGCGGGTGGTGGCACCGGCGATGCGCTGGTGATGCTGGCCCAGCAGGCCCGTGACCGCAAGGCCAAGGCCGAGATCGTCTATATCGATCTGTCCGAAAGCTCGCGCGCCATTGCCGAGGCGCGTATCAAGCGCCGCAGTCTGGAAAAGAACGTCACCTTCGTCACCGGATCCTTTGTCGATCTGGCATCTGAGTACGGCCCGTTTGACTATATTGATTGTTGTGGGGTGCTTCATCACCTGCCTGATCCCGATGCCGGGCTCAAGGCACTTGCCGATGCACTGAAACCCAATGGCGGTATGGGCCTGATGGTCTATGGCGAGTTGGGCCGCCAAGGCGTCTATCACATGCAGGAAATGATGGAACGTCTCAATGCCGAGGCCGGCGGGGCCAAGCGCCTGAATTTCGGCAAGGCGCTGTTTAACTCACTGCCCGGGACCAACTGGCTCAAACGCAACCCGTTTGTCGGGGATCACATCCATGGCGGCGATGCCGGGTTCTATGACCTGTTGTTGCATCAACAGGACCGCGCCTATCGCGTCGACGAGGTGTTTGATTTTGTCGAGGCCGCCGGCCTTAGGCTGCAAAACTTTATCGAACCAATGCGCTATGATCCGACCACCTATTGTTCGCGCCATGATGTACTTGATAAGGCGATGCACGTGCCGTTTCGCGAACGCGCGGCCCTGGCCGAACTGATGGCGGGCAACATCACCAAGCATATCTTTTATGTCGTCAAGGCCAAGAACAAGGTCAAACCACCGGTCCCGTCGCCGGAGCTGATCCCGACTTTTACCCGGATCGAGGGGGCGACACTCGCCCGATCCGTCGCCAAGACCGGCAATATCAAGATCACCTTTACCGGCCTTTCAGTGACCCGCACCATGCCCTCGGCATCGCCTGCGATCCTGTCGCGGATTGATGGCAAACGATCGATCGGTGAAATCTACGAACTTTTTGATCCCAAGCCGGAAAAGTTCGAATTCAATGCCCAGTTTGCTGTGATGTATTCGGTACTCAATGCCGCAAACCTGATGTATCTGCGCCACCCCGAAAAGAAATAGCCCAAAGCAAAAAAAATGTCGGTCACAGGGGGTGTGACCGACATTTAAATACGCACTTTCCAGCGGGGGGAGCTGGAATTGCGCTCAGGGATCTTGGGTGCAACGCCTTATTTAAGGCTGATGCCTTTCCACGCGTCCATCAGGGCTTCAATCAGAACCTGAAGCGGGAAGGTAATTGCGCTGTGAAGCGGCGATACATTGTTCTGCATGACAGAATACTCAGTTGGTGCGCTGTTGCGCGGGTTAAGCTTTCCAGAACGGCTTGGCGGCTTCGCGTTTTGCGTCATAGACGGTCCAGCCGATATCGCGCAGCATGTGTGCGTCCATGTCGGCCAGCTTCTGGCGCAGGTCGTGGCGTTTAAGCCAAGTGCGCGCCAAGTCCAGAAGGCTGGTGGCAGTGTGGTTACGGCGGGTGGCGACAAATGCGCCTGCTTCTTTGGTGATAGCAACCATGATTCTAATCCTCTTTAAATCAGGCCTGCTCTCAGCGATTCAGCGGCCCGCGCATCCACGATGCGTTTGTACTAATCTCGTTAAACCCAGAGTTACCCGAAAAAATACTTGCGCTCAAACCACCTTTTGTCATCATTGCATGAGTTTTCATCATGCAAAGTCACTGTCATGAAACGCCGTCCATTGCCGCTAAATGCGCTCCGTGCCTTCGAAGTGGCCGGTCGTCTCGAAAGTTTCACCAAAGCGTCACATGAGCTTAACGTGACCCAAGGGGCGGTCAGTCGGCAGGTGCAGCATCTTGAAGAAGTTCTGGGTCGCCAGCTGTTTGAACGCCACCACAGAAGCCTGCGGTTGACGCGTGCCGGTCGCAATCTTCTTGAAGCGCTTACGCCAGCTTTTGATGCCATCGAAGACGCGGTGGCCAAGGTCGAAGACCGTGCTGATGACACCCACCTTTCTGTTTCGGCACCGCTGACATTTTCCATGCGCTGGATCGTGCCGCGGCTGGGGCGGTTTCAGATGGAATATCCCGATTTTCAGGTCCAGTTGGGCACCTATAACGATGATCTGGCATCGGTTGACTTCAACGAGGTCGATATCGCCATCCGCTTTGCCGATCATGGCAACGAACAGCTGGTGCATGAATTTCTGACCGGTGAGCGGCTATTGCCGGTCTGTCATCCCGATCTGGCCAAGCAACTCAAAACCCCCGAAGACCTGGCGGGTGTGACACTTCTGCACTGCTCCGCCCAACGCGAAGACTGGCGCATCTGGCTTGAAGGAACCGGTATCAAGGGGGTGGACGGCACCAAGGGGCCGGTTTTTGCCACCCTTGATATGGCGATGGAGGCCGCGGCAAGTGGCTTTGGTGTTGTGGTGTCCGATCCAGCCATGATCGGTGAATATGTTGTGACCAATCGCCTGACCGTGCCGTTTGATCTGCCGGTTGACAGTCCTTATGCCTATTCGCTGTGTTATCCGCGCGGGCGTCTGGAACGGCGCAAGGTCAAGGCGTTCCGTGACTGGTTGATGTCCGAGATCAAGCTTGAAACTGCGCGGCGAAAACTGACGCAAAAAGATGCGCGATAAACCAAACTCACGTGATGGTGCCTTGAAATTGAACGATTTAACGGTGACTATCAGGTGGTTCTAGTGTGGCATCATTCACAGACAACGCGGGCAGGGGGCATCGCGAAGTGACCGTCGATTGCGCCGCATGGATTAAGTCCACATAATAGAACAGTGATCAGCTTGCATCAGGGAAAGACGACAATCACATGATTTCGTATGCAGCCAGCATGACAATGCCGGGCAGGAAGCGGCGCGGGGGCGCCATGACATCCATCCTTTTTGCCAGTGCACTGACCCTGCTTTCGGTCGCACTGCCTTCACATAACGCAATTGCCCAAGGTGCTGACAAGCCGGTGATGAACCCGGCTCCGACGGTGGCTGTTGACGAGACCGATCTGGCACCGCTGACCACCCGCTCACACGGTATTTCGCTGTATGGCGATCTTAAATACGGTCCGGATTTCCACCATTTTGATTATGTGAACCCCGATGCGCCGAAGGGCGGCACGCTGGTGCAATCCTCCATCGTTGCCTTTGATACCCTTAATCCCTTTACGCTCAAGGGCAATCCGGCTGCGGGCCTTGGTTTGATCTATGACAGCCTGATGGTTTCCAGCGCGGACGAGCCATACGCCATGTATGGCCTTATTGCCCATTCGATCGAGGTGCCGGACGACCGATCCTATGCCATCTTCCATCTTGATCCGCGTGCGCGTTTCCAGGACGGCAGCGACATCACCGCCGAAGACGTGGTGTTTTCCTATGAGGTGCTGGTCGAAAAGGGAAGTCCCGTCTACCGCCAGTATTTTTCCCAGATCGAAGGGGCCGAGGTGATTGACGAACTGACCGTCAAATTCACCTTCAAGCCGGGCAACAATCGCGAAACACCGATGACTGTGGCGGGCATTTCGATCATGCCGAAAAAGTTCTGGGAAGGTAAGGACTTCGCCAAAACCACCTTTGAAATCCCGGTTGGCAGCGGGGCCTATAAGGTTGCCAGCATCGAAGCCGGCCGACGCATCACCTATGAACGGGTCAAGGATTACTGGGCCGCCGACCTTCCGGTCAATCGCGGGCAGAACAATTTCAATACCATCCGCTATGACACCTATCTTGATATGGAAGTGCAGCGTCAGGCATTTCTGGCTGGTGAATACATGATCCGGTCCGAGCATTCATCACGTGATTGGAACACGGCCTATAACACGCCTGCGGTCCAGCGTGGTGACATCCAGAAGGAATTCATGCCTGATCATTTGCCAACAGGCATGCAGGCCTATGTTCTGAACGCGCGCAATCCGCTGTTTGCCGACAAGCGCGTGCGCCGCGCGCTGCAATACGGGCTCGATTTCCAGTGGCTTAATCGTGCAATGTTCTATGGGGCCTATCACCGCACCGACAGTTTCTTTGCCAACTCCGAACTGGCGGCGACAGGTATTCCGACCGGTGCTGAACTGGCACTGCTTGAACCCTATCGCGATCAATTGCCCGAAAGGTTGTTCACCGAACCCTATAAGTTGCCAAACTTTGATGCCCCGAACGGCCGCCGTGAGGCCCTGCGTGAATCCATGACGCTTCTGAACGAAGCGGGTTGGGAAGTACGCGACAAGGTTCTGGTCAACAAGGAAACCGGGCAGCCCTTCCGGTTCGAGCTGATCATTCGCCAGCCGGGGCTTGAAAAGATCGCGCTGGTGGTCAAATCGCGCCTCAAACAGCTTGGCGTGGAGATGGATATTCGCCTGATTGATACCGGCCAGTGGGTCAATCGTATTCAGGCCTTTGATTTCGAAGTTACCACCCATTGGTGGACGCAATCCCTGACGCCGGGCAACGAACAGCGCGTGTTCTGGAGCTCCGAGGCCGCTGATCAACCCGGTTCTCGTAACTTTGCCGGCATCAAGGATCCGGTGGTCGATGCGATGATCGAAAATGTTGCATCTGCCGACAGCTGGGAAGAACTGGTGGCTGCGACCCGCGCACTGGATCGCGTGCTTCTGTGGGGGAATTACGTCATTCCGCAATGGTATCTGGGTGGGGACCGCATGGTCTGGTGGAACATCTTTGGTCGCCCGGACACGGTGCCGCTTAAGGGAATGTCGATAATGCGTTGGTGGATTGACCCGGAAAAGGCCACCAAACTGCAGATGGGGGGATTCTAGGCCATGCTGAACTATATCATTCGGCGTTTGCTTCTGATTCCGGTCACGCTGTTTGGCATCATGTTGTTGAACTTTGCGATCATTCAGTTTGCCCCCGGCGGCCCGGTTGAACAGGTGATTGCCCAGCTTCAGGGAACGGCTGTTTCTTCAACCGCCCGCATCACCAATCAGGGCGGCGATAGCGGCGGTGGAAGTACTGCTTCATCCTCGGCATCTGGTAACAACTTCTCATCGACATCCAACTATCGCGGGGCACAGGGGCTTGATCCCGAAGTCATCAGACAGCTCGAAGTACAGTTCGGTTTTGACAAGCCGGCCCATGAACGCTTCTGGATGATGATGAAGAACTATCTGACCTTCGATTTCGGCCAAAGCTATTTTCAGGACCGCGACGTGGTCGATCTTGTGATCGACAAGATGCCGGTTTCGATCTCACTGGGCATCTGGTCAACGCTGATCATTTACATCATCTCGATACCGCTTGGCATTACCAAGGCGGTGCGCGATGGCTCGAACTTCGATATCTGGTCATCAGCCGCGATCATTGTCGGCTTTGCCATTCCGGGCTTCCTGTTTGCCGTCATGCTGATCGTGGTGTTTGCCGGTGGGGCCTATCTTGACTGGTTCCCGTTACGCGGGCTGACATCGTCAAACTGGGAACAGTTGTCCCTATGGGGCAAGATCGTTGATTATTTCTGGCATCTGACCCTGCCGATCATAGCCCTGACGATTTCGGGGTTTGCCACGCTGACCATGCTGACCAAGAACTCGTTCCTTGATGAGATTAACAAGCAATATGTCGTGACTGCCCGTGCCAAGGGCCTGACTGAAAAGCGTGTGCTTTATGGTCACGTTTTCCGCAACGCCATGCTTTTGATCATTGCCGGGTTCCCCAGTGCGCTGGTTGGCATGCTGTTTACCGGCTCGGTCCTGATCGAGGTGATCTTCTCGCTTGATGGTCTGGGGCTGCTTGGTTTTAACGCGGTGATGACGCGTGACTATCCGGTGATGTTTGCGACCCTTTATTTCTTCACGCTGTTTGGCCTGATCATGAACCTGATCAGTGACCTTAGTTATCATCTGGTGGATCCACGGATCGACTTCGAAGGGCGGGGGAATTGATCATGTTCAATGCTGTTCTCTCACCGCTCAACCGTCGTCGCCTGTCAAACTTCAAATCCAACAAGCGCGGCTATTGGTCGCTTGTGATCTTTACCATCCTGTTTGTCATTTGCCTCGTGGCCGAACTGGTCGCCAATGACAAACCGATCTTCGTCAAATATGGCGATGACTGGTACGTGCCGATCATCTCCGACCATCCCGAAACGGCCTATGGCGGCGATTTCGATGTCGAGACCGATTTCTATGACCCCTATATTCAGGGCAAGATCGCCGAAAACGGCTTTGCCATCTGGCCTTTGATCCCGTTTTCCTATGACACCATCGATTTTGAAATGCGCGAACCGCAACCGGCCCCGCCCTCAATGCGCCATTTGCTGGGCACGGATGAGCTGGGCCGCGACGTTCTCGCACGCCTGATCTACGGTTTCCGGATTTCCATCCTGTTTGGTCTGGCACTGACCGCAGTCAGTTCCGTGATCGGCATTGCGGCTGGTGCGGTGCAGGGCTATTTCGGCGGCTGGGTCGATCTTGGCTTCCAGCGCGTGATTGAAATCTGGTCAGGCCTGCCGCAACTCTTCATCCTGATCATTCTGGCCAGCCTGTTTGCGCCGGGTTTCTGGACGCTTCTGTTCATTCTGGTGCTGTTTAGCTGGATGAGTTTGACGGGGCTTGTCCGTGCCGAGTTCCTGCGCGCACGTAATTTCGAATATGTCCGGGCTGCGCGCGCCCTTGGCATGACCGACACCCGGATCATGTATCGCCATGTTCTGCCCAATGCGATGGTCGCAACCATTACCTTCCTGCCGTTCGTGTTGAATGGCTCGATTGTCGCACTCACATCCCTCGACTTCCTGTCGCTTGGCATGCCGCCCGGCTCCCCGTCCTTGGGCGAGCTGCTGTCACAGGGCAAGAACAACCTTCAGGCGCCATGGCTTGGCTTTACCGCCTTCTTTGCCATCGCAACCATGCTCAGCCTTCTGATCTTTATCGGCGAAGCGGTGCGTGATGCCTTTGATCCGCGTAAAACGTTTTAAGGAGTAGGACAATGACAGCGCAATCCGCCCATCAGCCGCTCCTTGCCATTCGCGACCTCGCGGTCAAATTCGCCGACGTCACGGCGGTAAAGGATGTGTCCTTTACCCTTGATCGCGGTGAAACCATGGCGCTTGTCGGGGAAAGTGGTTCTGGCAAATCGGTCACGGCCCTGTCGATTTTGCAATTGCTGCCCTATCCGCGCGCCAGCCACCCGTCAGGATCGATCATCTTTGACGGGCAGGAAATGGTCGGGGCCAAGGAACGCACGCTCCGCAAGATCCGCGGTAATCGGATTTCCATGATCTTTCAGGAACCGATGACATCGCTGAACCCGCTGCACAATATCGAAAAGCAGGTGGGCGAGGTGTTGTTGCTCCACAAGGGCCTACGCGGTGCCAAGGCGCGTGCCCGCATCCTTGAATTGCTTGAACTTGTCGGTATTCCCGATCCGGCGTCACGGCTGAAAGCCCTGCCGCATGAACTTTCCGGCGGCCAGCGCCAGCGCGTGATGATCGCCATGGCGCTTGCCAACGAACCGGAACTGCTGATTGCCGACGAACCGACCACGGCCCTTGATGTCACCATTCAGGCGCAAATTCTTGAACTGCTCAAGGATCTGCAAAGCAAGCTTGGCATGGCGCTGCTCTTGATCACACACGATCTGCAGATCGTGCAGAAAATGGCGCAGACCGTTTGTGTCATGAAGGACGGCGAAATTGTCGAGGCCGGGCAGGCGCGCGCGCTGTTTGACGATCCCAAACACGATTACACCAAAAAGCTGCTGTCGGCCGTGCCCAGTGGCGAAGCCCCGGCATTGCCCGAAAACGCCACCGAGCTGCTTGAAACCAGCAATATCCATGTGCAGTTCCCGATTGGCCGCAAGGGTATCCTTGGGCGGCCCGATCATTATTTGCACGCGGTTGATCAGATTTCGCTGACCCTTAAGCAGGGTGAAACACTTGGCATCGTCGGCGAAAGCGGATCGGGTAAAACCACGCTCGCCATGGCGATCCTCAGGCTTCTGAAATCAACCGGTGACATCCGCTTTGCAGGCCAAGACATTCGCGATTTTTCCGGTGCTGATTTGCGCAAGCTCCGCCGCGATATGCAGGTGGTGTTTCAGGATCCGTTCGGCTCGCTCAGCCCGCGCATGTCCATCGCCCAGATCGTTGGCGAGGGCCTTGAGATCCACGCGCCCGAACTTTCCCAGGCCGAACGCGAAGCCCGCATTGCCGAGGCGCTTGACGAAGTCGACCTGCCGCAAAATGCCATGGATCGTTATCCGCATGAATTTTCCGGCGGGCAGCGTCAACGCATTTCGATTGCCCGTGCATTGGTCTTAAAACCCCGCTTTATCGTACTCGATGAGCCGACATCGGCTCTTGATATGTCGGTACAGGCCCAGATCGTCGAACTGCTGCGTGATTTGCAGGCGCGCCATAAGATGGCATACTTGTTCATCAGTCATGACCTGCGCGTTGTACGTGCATTGTCGCACCGCGTCATGGTCATGAAGAACGGTAAACTGGTCGAAAGCGGGGCGGCTGCCGATGTGTTTGATAACCCGCAACAGCCCTATACCAAGGCGCTGCTGGCCGCGGCCCTTGATCTCAAAGCAGCCGGTAAGGAATTTGTCAGAAACTAGGGGCAGCATTCCTGATCGAGATCGGGTACAACATATGAAAAGGCAATAATAACAGGACTATAAAGGCAGGTTTAAGGTTGAATATGTTGTCACGTGCGATCAAAAATCGAACCGGACATCGTCTTTGCGGCCATGTACTGATCATGGCTCTGTGCTTTGCTGTATTTTCAATGGCGATCCCCGCGGCCCGTGCTAGCACGGCCTCTGCGGATAAAGCCAATACCGAAGAACCCAAAGAACCTGCTGTTCCTGAAATACCCGATACGGTTGTTGTGCCTGATCCGGTGTCGCTGACGATTGTCTTGCGCAACAGCGGCACCATTCGTCAGATCGTGTTCAACATCTGGCTGGAAGCCACCAACAGGCAGGCTGTGGACGTCATTGAGCAACGCCTGCCCAAGGTCATCAACGCCTTTCTGGTCGATCTGCAACGCCTGATGTATCGCGATACCGAGCAACGCTTTGAAAACCGCGAACCGGGCAAGCGCGGCTTTAAATACACAGCCCCCGGCCTTTTGCCGCCGCCGCCCCCAAAGACCGAGGAAGAACTCGCCGCCGAGGCCGAAGCCGCCAAACTGGCCGAAGAAAATGGCGAGGAAATTGCCAAGGAACCACCCTTCAGCCCGTTCCAGCCGGTTTCAAACCGCTATTTCGCGGCCCTGCAAAACAAACTTCTGCGCACCGGTCAGGGCGTTCTCCCGCCTGATACCCTGCGTTCGGTTCAGATCCGCATGTTTTATGACTTCTGGCCGGGTGACGCCAAGCCGCGCAAATAACCAAAATCCTCCCGTGATGTGCGTATCGATGCTCATGCGTCGCAGCCTGCGCATGGGCCATTGTCAAACGGGCACTTGTCGATCCTTGCTGCTGTGATATCCGGTGGCCACCATCATCAGAGTTGCCACTAAAGTTGCCCCGCCATGTCGTTTGAAATTTGGCTCAGTTTCACCCTGCTTGTCTTTCTGGTCGTGATGTCGCCCGGACCTAGCATCCTGATCGGCATGTCGCATGCGCTGCGTTATGGTGCGCGCCCGACCTTGATGACGGCCTTGGGTGATGTCACCGCCAACATGATCCAGATGCTGATTGCAGCCCTTGGTTTGGGGGCTGTCCTGGCGACATCGGCAACCGCCTTTACCATCGTCAAATGGTGTGGCGTTGGTTTTCTGCTCGTCATCGGGCTGATGTCATTCCTTCGCAAGCCCAAGGAAATCAGTATCAGGACCGGTATCGAAACGAATAATCAGGTGGTGTTTGAGCCGGCAAACGGGCTGCGCCTGTTCCGCGAAGGCTTTCTGGTCGCGGCTGGAAATCCCAAGGCGATTGCCTTTTTCGGGGCCTTGTTTCCGCAATTTGTGGATCCAGCTCAACCGCTCGCACCGCAATTGCTGATCCTTGGCGTCACCTTCGTGATATTTGATTACAGTTTCGTAATGATTTACGCGATGGGGGCTGCAAAACTGATGCCGTGGCTGGTGCGCCGCGGCGGCAATAACGTCATCGCACGGCTGTCAGGTGGCGTTTTGATCGTTGCTGCGGGGCTTTTGGCGCTGATTGAGGTGCCCGAAACCATGGCGAACACGCATCCGCTCCCGGTACAGGCGATAAACCAGCCATCGGCACCATAACGTCGTTTTGCCCGGTCTTTTGTATTAGAATCTCTGATAAATCATTGATTTAATAATGGAAAATCGCACGCGTATAACGCGCAGATTGGAGCGAATACAAACCAACTGGTCTGTATATAGCAATTTTTTGCCATATCAGATTTGCTGCATTTAAAATGGGGAAGTTTTGCTGCCCTAATTGGCCGATTTTGCGAAACGTGGCCTTGGAAACGGGCTTTGGGCGTCAATTGTGGTCTGGGGTCAGACGCTTGTCGATTTGTTTTTGGTTGTTTTTGGGGTCGGATTATTCGCTCTCGAGACCGGCGCCGACGATGATGTCGCCAAATTCACGCAGGAAGACCGATCCCTTCACGGTACGCTGAACCAGAACCGAGCGGCGATCTTCTTCATCGACCTTGCGTTTGACCATGCCAAGCGAGCTCAGGCGATCAAGCGCACGGGTAATGGCCGGTTTGGAGATATTAAGCGCCTCGGAAAGGCCGCGCACCGTATGCGGCGCCGGGGTCAGGTAAACGCTCAGCAACAAGGCCATCTGTCGGGCCGACAGGTCGGGGGAGTCCCGACGCACACTCTCAACAATCGCGATACGCCAAAGGTCAAGCGCCTGAGACGGTTTGATCTCGATCGACATGTTCGTGCCCAACAATTTATTTGTTACGAATACGTAATCTCTACCTGACCCCCGCCATGATGTCAAAGGCCTAATTACCAAAAAATTGAATTTACGGTTAGTTTACTTACCGTAACGATCCTTGATCAGCTTGAAGGCGGCCCGGATGCCCTGTGCTTCGCCACCGATCGGGCGACCGGGACGGTCAGACGGGTTCCAGGCCATCAGATCGATATGCGCCCAGCTTTTGGCGCCTTCGGCAAAGCGATCGAGGAACAGGGCGGCAATGATCGCCCCGCCAAACGGGCTACCGGAAATGTTGTTCATGTCAGCCGCCTTGCTATCAAGCTGGCTGCGATAATCATCCCACAGCGGCAAACGCCACAGCGGATCGTTTTCGGCCAAGCCCGTTTCCATCAATCCGTTGGCGAGATCATCATCATTGGAAAACAGGGCCGGCAGGCCAAGACCAAGTGCCACACGTGCCGCACCCGTCAGGGTCGCGAAATCAAGCAGCATGTCCGGGTCTTCCGAGGCCGCCTCGGTCAGGGCATCGGAAAGAACGATGCGGCCCTCGGCATCGGTATTGCCGACCTCAACCGTGATACCCTTGCGGGTTTGCAAAATATCACTCGGGCGATAGGCACGACCCGACACCATGTTTTCGACCGCCGGGATCAGAACGCGCAACCGCACCGGAAGGTCGGCCGCCATGATCATGCGTGCCAGGCCAAGAACCTGTGCCGAACCGCCCATGTCCTTTTTCATCAAAAGCATGTTGCTCGATGGTTTAAGGTCATAGCCGCCGGTGTCAAAACACACACCCTTACCGACCAGCGTGATTTTCGGCGCACTTTCATCGCCCCACGTAAGATCGATCAGGCGCGGGTCGCGATCACTGCCATGGCCGACCGTGTGAATGGCCGGATAGTTGTGGGCCAAAAGATCCATGCCGACAATCGCACTGACATTGGCACCAAATTCGGCACCAAGCCCTCTGGCGGCTTCTTCAAGCTCGGCCGGGCCCATGTCATTGGCCGGCACATTGATCAGATCACGCGCAAGGCCGATGCCGCGTGCAATGTTTTCGGCCCGCTTGGCGGCGTCAATGTCATGCAGGGCGATTTTGGCGCGCTTGTCCTTTTTACCGTCATCCTTGCGATAGCGATCAAACCGATAGCCGCCCAGATAAAGTCCAAGGGCGGCCTTTTCATAAAGATCATCCTTGTCCGTCAGATCATCGGAAAGCGCATAGGTCCCGGCCGGAAGGGCATTTGGCAAACCGGCAAAATCCCAGATCGCCTTGGCATCATCAACGTAGCCCACCAGAACGCTGCCAACCGCGCCGTCCGCCCCGGGAAGCAAAAGCTGCGTGCCGCGCTTGCCCTCAAAGCTGTTAGCGGCAATCCACGCCTTGGTGGCGTCCGGCTGCTCGGCTAGCCAGCTTTCAAAACCGCTTTCGGCAATCGGGGTGATCGGGGTCGGATTGGCAGAAGGATCGTTGGCGATGATGTGGTCGTACAATTTAAGGCATCCCTGCTGGTGACGGGTGACGAGTGATTGGTAATACGTGACGGTCGACTGAAAGGGCAGCGGCCAAAGACCAACTGCCCAACCAAGACGCACCGGCAATATGTGTTCACAAGATATGTGACCCGATCTTACGGCTGCCATCCCCCGCGGTCAAAACTCATTCACATAATCGAACACTGCTTTTTGCTTAAGGCCACGCTTGAACGTCTGGCTTGAACACAGCACCCAAAGGCCAGATAGTATTCGCCGCTGTCATCAAATGTGCCCATCGCGCCAATCGCCAAAGGTCCCAGCATGCAAAACCTTCCTGTGCTTTATATCGGCAATAAAAACTATTCCTCCTGGTCGCTGCGCGCCTGGCTTGGCCTGCGCGTTGCCGGCGTGGCGTTCGAGGAAAAACTGGTCCCGCTCCGCTCCGAAGAATGGCATGCCAAGGCGCCGGTCTTTTCGCCCACGGCCAAGGTCCCGGCCTACTTTGATGGCACCAAAACCATCTGGGAGGCGCTCGGCATTCTCGAATACATCGCCGACAGCCAGCCTGACACCATGCTCTGGCCGCTTGATATCGATGTGCGGGCAATCGCGCGCGCCGTCTCGCTTGAAATGCATGGCGGGTTTGGGCCTTTGCGAAGCTCCATGCCGATGAATTGCCGCAAAAGCCTGCCCGGTCTGGGGCGCAATGAAGGCGTGGACAAGGACATCACCCGCATCACTGAAATCTTCAAGATGTGCCGCACCCAATATGGTCAGGGTGGCGATTTCCTGTTTGGGCATTTCTCGATTGCCGATGCCATGTATGCCCCGGTAGTAACGCGGTTCAAAACCTATGGCGTCAGCCTTGATCCGATCGGCAATGCCTATATGGAAACCATCCTTGCCCTGCCGGAAATGAAGGAATGGTACGCCGATGCCGCAACCGAGGAATGGGTGATTGACGACGCTGAGGTGAAATAACCCATGCCGGGTTTGACCGGAAAACTGCCTGAAATTGATCCGATGGGCGGGGACGCCGCCCTTGATCGGTTGCTGTCCGAGGTCCGGGCGTGCCGGATTTGTGCCGAACACTTGCCACTTGGGCCGCGCCCGGTGGTGCGCATGGCGAAATCGGCGCGCATCCTTGTGATCGGGCAGGCACCGGGCACACGCGTGCATGAAACCGGTCTGCCATGGAATGATGCATCCGGGGATCGCTTGCGCGATTGGCTGGGACTTTCGGTCGATGATTTTTATGATCCGGGCAAACTTGCCATCATGCCGATGGGCTTTTGTTATCCTGGCCGGTTTGATCGTGGTGGGGATCTGCCGCCCCGTCCGGAATGCGCGCCGACATGGCATGATGCCCTTATGCGCCATTTACCCGATATCGGCCTGACCCTTTTGATCGGACAATATGCACAAGAACGCTATCTTGGTCCGCGCCGGGCCAAAACCATGACCGAAACCGTGAATCGGTTTGCCGATTTCCTGCCCGACGGCATTCTGCCCATGCCCCATCCAAGCTGGCGCAACACCGCCTGGATGAAAAAGAATCCGTGGTTTGAAGCCGACCTGTTGCCGGTGCTGCAATCACGCGTGCAAGGCTTGCTGACATAGACCGATTTGGGTTGTGCTGGATTTTATGTTCCAATGCGCCCAGAAGACCGCGTCCATAAGACCAGTGGCCAACATAAGGAGGCACAAGATATGAGCAAACTTGAAAAATCCACCATCGAAAAGGCGCTGACCGATCTTTCGGGTTGGGCGCTTGCCGATGACGGGCTTTCGATCAAGCGCGTCTACAAGTTTGGCGATTTCAATGCCGCGTTTGGCTTCATGACGCGGGTGGCACTCATGGCTGAAAAGATGGATCACCATCCCGAATGGTTCAATGTCTATAACAAGGTCGAAATGACGCTGACCACCCACGACGCCGGGGGTGTGACGCAAAAGGACATTGATCTGGCAACCTTCTGCCAAACGGCTTCTGGTCAATAAGCAATAAGCACTGCCAAATGAATTGCGCCCTGCCGCTGGGGGACGGCAGGGCGCATTGGCTGCGGATAAAGAATCGAAATCGTGTGGGACTATTTCGGTTCCAGCCGGACCGCGCCATCAATGCGAATGGTCTCGCCATTGATCATTTCATTTTCACAGATATGCATCGCCAGACGGCCATATTCATACGGATCGCCAAGGCGTTTCGGGAATGGCGTATTGGCAGCCAGGCTTTCCTGAACCTCATCCGGCAGGCCCTTTAACATCGGCGTGCCAAACAGGCCCGGCGCGATTGACACCACCCGAATGCCATGGCGGGCCAACTCACGTGCAGCCGGCAGGGTAAGGGATGCCACCCCGCCCTTGGACGCGGCATAGGCCGCCTGTCCGATCTGGCCTTCAAAGGCCGCGATCGATGCGGTGTTGATAATCACCCCGCGTTCGCCGGCATCATTCGGGTCATTCTGGCTCATCGCATTGGCGGCAACCCGCATCATGTTAAATGTGCCAATCAGATTGACCGTGATCACCTTGGAAAACGCCGCAAGATCGGCTGGGCCATCGCGCCCGACAATCCGTTCGCCATGCACGATCCCGGCACAGTTCACAAGGATCGATGGCGTGCCGATATCCGCCTGCACCTTTGCAACCGCCTGCTCGACACTTTCGGCATTGGAAACATCAACGCCATAGCCAACACCACCCAATTTCTCGGCTGTTGACTTGGCACCATCTTCATTCAGATCAAATGCCGCAATCCGTGCCCCGGCACTCGCCAGTGTCTCGGCGGTTGCCGCACCAAGACCGGACGCAGCCCCGGTAACAATGGCAATCGAACCCTTGATTTGCATGACGTGAAGCCTCCCGACGTGCGCTATTTTGATTAATTTGGTATTTGTATACCAAATTATATCTTTAACGAGCAAGCGTCGATTTCAGGCTGTTGGATGCCCAAGCCCGGGCCATCAGATCGGGGCTAACGGCGCTGCGCGATCTCGCGATAAAGCGCTTCGGGACTGACACCGATTTCAAGGGCAATCACCCGCCAATTACCCTTTTCAGGCAGCACCCCGTCATGCCAGGCGATCCAGGCATCAAGCCGTTCAGCCACTGTCCGAAGCTGCAAAATCTCCGCCCGTTGGCGGGTTGCCTGCACCTCGCGCGCCAGATGGGCGGCAAGCGATAGTGCCATCTGATTGTTATCGGCAAGATGGGCTTCTACATCATGTTTGCGGATCATTTTGACCTGCGCATCCTGATGGCAGACAGCATCGCAATGGTAGTAATGCGAAAACAACGATGCCTCTGCCAAAACACTGTTTGGCCCCGCACGTTGCAAAACAATCTCGTCACCGTTTTCCAGAAACCGCGCCAGTCGCACTTCCCCGCTGAGAATAAGGAAAAGATGCTCGACCGGGTCGCCTTTGCGAAACAGGACCTTGGGCGGGCTGTAATCATACAACCTGCCATGAAAACGGTTGAGAAGATCAAAGATTGATACCGACATGATATCTATCATGTGGGAAATGGCAGGCCTGTTTCAAGCTTGGCGTCCATTCAAACCAAAAGGTGTTGCCATGTTTATTCTCCCCCGCCTGTCGCAAACAGCATTCCGGGTCGCATTTGCCGCGTTGATCCTGCTTGGACTGACCATCCCGTTAACCGCCCACGCACAGGGGAATGCCCATATGCATGGCACCGACAATGCTCAGCACGGGGGTAGCAGGACAGAGGATGAAAACACGCCATCCCCCTATGTCGGCCAACAACATCGCCCGATCAAAAGCCTGTCGGCCGACGATATGGCTGAATTGCAAAAGGGCGGTGGCTGGGGATTGGCCAAGGCCGCCGAACTGAATGGCGTGCCGGGGCCGGCCCATTTACTCGAACTGTCTGATCAGATCCCGTTATCCTCAGACCAGCATGCCGCCGTCACCGCCCTTTATGCCGACATGAAAGAAAACGCGATCATTGCCGGCAACAGATTGATCGAGGCAGAAATCGCCTTGGACGCGGCATTCAGGGCCGGGGGACTGAGCGCAGAAGAACTGGAAGGGCTGATAAACACCATCACCCAAAGTCTCGGCCGGTTGCGCTTTGTCCATCTTTCGACCCACCTCAAGACCCCGGAAATCCTGAGCCCCGATCAAATCGCGCGCTATAACAGTTTGCGGGGTTATGACGGGTGAAGGGTGACGCGCCGTCGACCCTTATCTGGCCTTGGCAAGCTTGCGCTCACGAAGTGCGACATAAAGTGCTGCCCCGATAATCATCACCCCGCCGGGCAATATCCAGATATCGGGCACTTCGCCAAACAGGATCAGCGCCAGCACCGCAATGATCGGCAAACGCAAATAGGAAAACCCGACAAAGAAACTGTAATCGGCCAGTTGCAGGGCTTTGACATTGCAAACCTGCATCACATTCATCATCAACGCGGCAACCGCCATAAGGCCAAGTGCAGACCAGCTTGGCGTCTGCCAGACGAATAATGCCGGGATCAGGGAGACCGGTGTGGTGATGATCATCAGATAAAACAAAAGCGATGTGGTGGACTCGGTTGCCACCAACCGCTTTGTGATCAACCCGGCACTAGCCATGCAGATCGCCGCCGCAATTGGCAAAATGCTGGCCGCTTGCATGGTATCAGTCCCGGGCTGAATGATCAGCGCCACACCGACAAACCCGATGACAATCGCAAGCCAGCGGTGAATGCGCACCTGTTCGCGCAAAATCACCGCGGCCAGAATGGTGCCAAACAGGGGCACCGTGAAATTAAGCGTCGTCGCCTCTGCCAGTGGCAAATACAACACCGCCATAAACCACAAACACATCTCTGCTGCCGACAACACCCCGCGCAAGCCAAACAAAGGCAGGCGCTTGGTGGCAAGGCTGCCAATCCCGCGCTTCATCACCATCGGCAAAATCAGGATCAGGCCAAAGGCAAAGCGTAAAAACACCGCCTGATAGGGATGCAGTTCCTCGGTGGCATAGCGGATCGTCAGGGTAAAACACGCCGCCAGAATGGCCGCAAACAGTGCAAAAAAGCTTGCCCGCATCACATCGGACTGGGTGTTGAACCATGTCCGCATGCCGTCACGACTTCCTGTTGGACGGCGGCGGGTCAAGATCGCTTGCCGTGGCCGAAAGCCCGCGCTTGATCCGGTTGGCTTCGCGGTTCAATTTCGCCTCGCGCCGCGCGATATAAAGTGCGGACCCGATAATCAGGGCGGCACCCGGCACCAGCCAGATTTCCGGAACCTCGCCAAACATCACCAGGGCGATACCGACAACAAAGGGCAGGCGCAGGTAATTAAACCCGATCACAAAGCTATAATCATAAACCCGAAAGGCGTTGGTATTACAAAGCTGGGTGATGTTGGCCATGAACGCGCCCGCCACCATCAGACCAAGCACCTCAAGGCTCGGTGTCTCCCAGACAAACAATGCCGGGATCAGGGTCAGGGGCGTGGTCAGCATCATCATGTAAAGGATGATGGCGGTCGGGTTTTCGGTCCGCGAAAGTGACTTGATCGTCAATCCTGCACTGGCCATGCAAATGGCGGCGGCAATCGGAAACAGGCTTGCCAGTTGCACGGTTTCACTGCCCGGCCGGATGATCACCAGCACCCCGCCAAAACCGACCAGCAAGGCCGCAATCCGGTATTTGCGAACTTTCTCACCCAAAAAAATCGCGGCAAGGATGGTGCCAAACAGCGGCACGGTGAAATTAAGCGCCGTTGCCTCGGCCAGCGGCATATAGGCAATCGCCGAAAACCAGAAACTCATCGCCCCCATCGACAGAACCGCACGCAGGCAGAACATCGGAAAACGCTTGGTCTTAAGCGGTGTTAATCCCGCCCGCAACGCAATCGGTGCGATGAACAAAAGCCCAAAGAAATTGCGCAAAAACACCGCCTGCAACGGATCGATATGCTCGGTCGCAAGGCGGACAAACACTGAAAAGATCGCCGCACTGATCGATGCCATCAGGCCAAAGGCGGTTGCCTGTAAATAGGGCGGAAGTCCGTTAAACCATTCACGCATCGGGCTTGTCCTTTGCGCTGGCATTCCGATCAGCGCGGGTCACCGGGATGGCTTGCGGATCGGCGGGTGCTGTGGTCGGCAGGCTGGCTTCCCTCTTGGCCCGTTTGGCCAGAACCGCCTCACGCCGCGCGATATAAAGTGCTGATCCAATGATCAAGGCTGCCCCGGCCCAGGTCCAGAAATCAACCACCTCGCCAAACATCACATAGGCCAAGGCCGCAACAAATGGCAGGCGCAGGAAATCAAAAATCATGACATAGGACTGGTCCGCCGTGCGATAGGCGCGCACCAGCAATTGCTGCCCCGCCGTTCCGGTCACGGCAATGATCAACAGGATGAACAATTGCCAGATGGTCGGCCCCTGCCAGTATATCAGCGCCGGGATCAGCGACAGCGGCGTCATGATCAGGCCCATCCAGGTCACGATGGCATTGGCACTTTCGGTCCGTGACAGCATCTTGACCGTGGTCATCGCACACGCCATGAAAACCGTCGCGCCAAGTGCCAGGATCGCACCGGTCTCAAAACTTTGGCCAAACGGACGGATCACGATCATCGCCCCGACAAAGCCGATTGCAATCGCGCTCCAGCGGCGCGCGCGTACCGTTTCGCGCACCACCACGGCGGCCAGCACCGTGGTCAGGATCGGCAGGGTAAAGTTGATCGCAATGACCTGTGCCGCGGGTGATAGCGAAAGGGCGGTAAAAATGCACGACATCGCCCCGAAACCAAGCACCCCGCGCAGAAAATGTAACTTGAACCGCTCGGTCTTTAATCCGCTCGCGCCATGGCGCACCATCCACGGCACCATTGGCAGCAATCCGAACAGGTTACGGAAAAACGATGCCTCGAACGGATGCAGGTCGGCTGTGACATAGCGGATAAAAACCGCCATTACCGCAAAACACATTGCAGCACTGATCATAAGAAGGGCGCCCATCAGGGCTGCATTGTCAGAGGCGGGGCGATGTAAAATCATTACAAGTAAAGGTTAGGGTCAAAACCCATGTCCATGATCGTCCCGGTCTCCCGGATTTGTGCGGATATGCGGAGCAAAATCGCCGGAAGATCAATATCTTTCAAGATTTTGCGACAAAATAGCCCGTGCAAATCCGGGTGATCCGAAGGACAACTGATATGGGAGAAAGCCTCTGCGTCAAACCCCTTGACCGGGGTTCACCCCGCTCTGCGGCATTTTCCTAGCTTTTTCTCTCATATCAGTTGCCGGGTCGGTCATGGACATGAGTTTTGACCCTACGCAGCTATCCGGAAAAAATCCAGTCTCGCGAACGGGGTATCGCATGGCAGCGGCGCATGGCAGACCCGGCAAATTTGGCGAACAGTTCGCGCACACCCGTTTTTCGTGTAAGATCAAGGCAATCAGCAAAATCCATTCAGGGGGAAGATAAATGGATGCAATTGATCGCAAACTGATCGACATCCTGCAGGAAGACGCATCACTGTCCTATTCGGTTTTGGGAACAAAGGTCGGGCTGTCTGTTTCTGCGGTGAATGATCGTGTGCGCAAGCTGCGCGAACAGGGGATTATTCAGGCCTATCGCATTTCGGTCGATCCGCACGCCATTGGCCGTGCCTTGACCGCAATGGTCTGGCTGCGTACCGATCCGGCCAAGGGCAACAAGAAACTGGTCAAATCCCTGATCAAGGCCGATGAAGTGCTGGAATGCCATCACATGACCGGGCGCTTTGATTTTCTCGTCAAACTGCGCCTGCGCGATACCGGCCATCTGGAATCGTTTATTTCCGACACGATCAAGGAAATGCCCGGCGTCGTCGAAGTTCTGCCGGAAATTGCCTTGTCGACGGCCAAGGAAACCCTATTTGTTCCGGCGCAGGCCGACCACGAATAGGGTGCCGTGCCTGACTTTACAGTTTCAGGATAATTTTGATCAGTCATCGGGGGGTGATGGCATTGCCGGTCATCATTTCCTAAGTATCACTATGTGATAGTACTGCGCGCGTAACCCGCCAAACCCATTCTGATGTCCCGACATAGGAGCCCCCGAAATGATTGAATCGATGAATCTGGTGATCCTGATTGCATCGATTCTGGTGGTGGTGGCTGTTTTCACCAGTCTGGTCAGCTTCCGGGTTGGCGCCCCGTTGCTTCTGGTGTTTCTGTTTGTCGGTCTGGCGGCGGGCGAGGATGGCATTGGCGGCATCATGTTCGACAATGCGCCGCTCGCCTATTTCATCGGCTCCATCGCGCTCGCCCTGATCCTGTTTGACAGTGGCTTTGAAACCCAGCTCCGAACGTTAAAAATCGCCGCCGGTCCATCGCTTGTTCTGGCCACTTTCGGGGTGTTGATCACCACCGGGGTGATTGGCGGGGTAACCTGGCTGGTGCTCGATGTGCCTTGGCTGGTCGCACTTCTATTTGGTGCGATTGTTAGTTCAACCGATGCGGCGGCGGTGTTTTTCCTGCTGCGTGTGGGCGGCATCAATCTGCGTGATCGTACGCGCAGCACGCTTGAAGTTGAATCGGGTTCGAACGATCCGATGGCGGTGTTTCTGACCATTTCGCTTGTCGAGCTGATCATTCTGGGTGGTGGCGAGAATATCGCGCTTGAACTCCTGCAACGCTTCATCCTTCAGATCGGCCTTGGCGCGATCTTCGGCCTTGCCGGCGGTTATGCGCTGGTCTGGATGATCAACCGGGTCAAACTTGAACCGGGACTGGTGCCGATCATTACCATGGCGCTTGCCCTCAGCCTGTTTGGCGCGACCAGTATTCTCGGCGGCAGTGGCTTTTTGGCGGTCTATGTCGCGGGTCTTTATGCCGGGAACAGCAACATGAAAATGAGCGTCGGCGTCCGGCGTTTTCAGCATGTCACCACCTGGCTTGCCCAGATCGCGATGTTTGTCACCTTGGGCCTGCTGGCCACCCCGTCCGAATTTGGCACGGTTGTCCTTCCGGGCGTCATTCTGGCGCTGGTTCTGGTGTTTGTCGCCCGTCCGGTGGCGGTCTGGCTGTGCCTGATGTTCTTTAACTTCTCGCGCAATGACACTGCCTTTATTTCATGGGTCGGCTTGCGCGGCGCGGTCTCCATCCTGCTGGCCATTGTGCCGATGGTCGAAGGCGTGCCCGAAGGGCAGCTGTTGTTTAACACCGCCTTCATCGTCGTGATCACGTCGCTTTTGTTGCAGGGCTGGACGATCCGGCGGATGGCGCATTGGCTGGGCATCATTGTGCCGGCCCGCCACGGTCCGGTGGACCGTATTGATCTTGAACTGCCCGGCAATGCCAATCAGGAAATCGTTGTCTATCGCGTCCACGAAGCCAGTGCGGTTGCCACCGGCCATCGTATTCCGCGCTGGGCACGGCCAAGCCTGATCCTGCGCGATGGCGCGTCATTGCGCCCGCATTCCGCCGGGCCGGTTCAGGGCGGTGATCAGGTCTATATCATTACCCCGCCCAAGCATGTCGACCTGCTCGATCAGCTCTTTGCCGGCCCGGCCGAGGGGGCCAATGACGTCGAACTGTTTGGCGATTTCAGCTTCCCGGCCGATACCCGAATTGCCGATATTGGTCGTCTGTATGGCTTTGCCGTCGACACTGATGACACCGAACTCACCGTGGCCGAAATCCTCGAACGTGATCTGCCCGGCGATCTCGAACTCGGTGATCGCATGCCCTATGGCACGGTGGAGCTGATCGTGCGCCGCACCGATGATGAGCACGACGTGCTCGAGGTCGGCTTGGCGGTCGAACAACAAAAAGCCAAACCCAAACGCCGTATTCCGATCTTCCAGTCGCGTAGCGAATTGCTGGCAATCTGGAAAGACTGGCAGAAACGCAAACGCGCCGAAAAGAACGCAGCGCTGAGCGATCAGACATCATCAACGGCCAAGCAGATCGAACATGGCACAGACGAGGCCGATGTGACTGAGGCACCCGACGTGCCGGACGCATCCGATGACAATATCGAAGATATGGCTGACGACACGGCTGGTGACACGCCCGAAGATGGTGCTGAAACCCCCGAACCAGAAGAAGACAGCGGCAAAAAGGCCGGCAAAGCAGGCCGGTCGAAAAAATCCTGATTGGCTATGCATTAGATTTCTGGTTTTTGGATTAGTTTGGCTAATGGCAGGATCAAAAAAGCTGGTTTGGCGCCGGTTCTGAACTGCCCTAAATTGTGGCTTCAATTCTTTTGGAGTCCTTGGGCCATGTTCGGTCTTTACGCAGCAGTTGTCTTGATCTGGGGATCGACCTGGATCGCCATTCAGTATCAGCTTTCGGTCGCCCCCGAAGTGGCCGTGGCTTATCGCTTTGCCTTGGCAACGCTGATTTTGATGGCCTGGTGTGGCCTACGCCGCTTGCCGATGCGCTTTACGCTCCGCGATCATTTCTTCATGGCGGTTCTGGGCGTCTGTCTGTTTTCGCTGAACTATGTCCTGATCTATGTCGCCAGTATCCATCTGACGTCCGGGCTTCTGGCGGTGGTGTTTTCAACCATCGTCATCATGAATATGATTAATGGCGTGATCTTTTTCCGCCGCCGTCCCGAAACCCGCACATTGATCGGGGCCGGGATCGGCCTTACCGGCATTGCCATGGTCTTTGCCAATGATCTGGCCGCCTTCGATCTGACCACAGGCGGCAGCATCGGGCTTCTGGTCTCCCTTGCGGGGGCTTACATCGCATCGCTTGGCAATATGGCGTCCGCACGCAACCATGCGCGCGGCGTGCCGGTCATGCAGGCCAATGCGTACGGCATGCTTTATGGCACGGTCTTGCTGTTTGGCTATATCGCCCTTGCCGGAATCCCGGTGACCTTTGATACCAGTGCCAGCTTCTTGGCCGCTTTGGTCTATCTCGCCCTGTTCGGATCGGTTCTGGGCTTTGGCTTCTATCTGACACTTTTGGGCAAGATCGGGCCGGATCGGGCGGCCTATAGTTCGGTGATGTTTCCGATTGTTGCGCTGTTGTTGTCGACCTGGTTTGAGGATTTCCACTGGTCTGGCAATATTATCTGGGGTGTCGCGCTGACATTGGTCGGCAACGTGGTTATTCTGACCAAACGGGTTCCCAAACCGGCGACCAAGGTTCTCGAAAAGGTCGCACCAGTACAACCAACTTGTGCAACAAACCCGACAGCGAAGCCCTGATCGCGATGCCTGAAGACGGAGTAACAAGATGAACGGTGCGGCCTATTTCGAACGCATGGCGCAATATAATCTCTGGGCCAATTCGCGTGCCTACGGGCTTTGCGCGAAATTGCCAGCGGCCGAACTCGATGCCCCGCGCACGGCCTTCTTCCCGTCGATCCTGCGCACGCTCAATCATATCCTGGTGGCTGATCGCATCTGGATGAGCCGCCTGCTTGGCAGTCCCGTGGCCATGCCGCTCAATACGGTGCTTTATGAAAACTTCGATGAACTCCACCACGCCCGCGTGGCCGAAGATCAGGCGATCATTGAGTTCACCAACGGCCTGACCGATGCCGAAGTAACCGCCGATCTTACCTATCACTCGGTCGCGGGCGATGCCTATACCATGCCGCGCGATCTGGTTTTGGCGCATATGTTCAATCATCAGACCCATCACCGTGGACAGCTGTCCAATATGTTGATTGAGGCCGGATTGGGCCCGCTTGAGATTGATCTGGTCTTTTTCGCCCGGGATCAGTTGGGATGATCGAACTTCTCGTTGCCTATACGCCGTTTCTGATCGCCGCCCTGTTGCTCAATATCTCTCCGGGGCCGGACATGGCCTATATTGTCGGGCAAACCGCGGTGCATGGCCGCAAGATCGGCCTGTTTTCGTCACTTGGCGTGATTTCCGGTGCCTTTGTCCATGTTTTGGCGGCAACCTTTGGTCTTTCGGCCATTCTTGCCACCTCGGCGCTGGCCTTTGCCATCGTTAAATGGATTGGCGTTGCCTATCTGGTGTGGCTGGGCATCGGTGCACTGCGCAGCAGCTTTGCCAAATCCGAAAGTGATGCGCAATCGGCTGAACCGGCTGCCCCGATTTCGACCAAACCGATGACCGCCTTTGGCGCCTGGCGTCAGGGGGTGATGATTGATGTGCTCAATCCCAAGGTGGCGATTTTCTTCATGGCCTTCCTGCCGCAATTCATTGATCCAAGCCGTGGCAATGGCGCGGTGCAGTTTCTCGTACTCGGCCTGATGGTGCTTCTGATCGCCTTTGTGGTTGAGGGCATGCTGGTTTTGGCGGTGGCCTCGGCTGCGGGCCGGATCAAGGGCAGCCGCAAGCTCGGCGCCTGGTTGAACCGCGCCCTTGGCGGCATGTTCATCGCCCTTGGCATCCGTCTTGCCATCTCCCAGCAATAGCTTGAAATAATCAGCCTTGCTTAGGATTTCCGCGCCAGATAGGTGACCAACGCACGCGATGCCGGGGCAGCGGTAATGCCATGGGCAACCACGCTGATGCAAACAATCATGGTACCAGCGGCAAACAGCGGTTTGAACGCGCCCGGATCAATCATGGTTGCCATGATCAGCATGTAAATCACCGATGCGATCCCGCGCGGCCCGAACCAGCCGATATAAAGCTTCTCGCCCAGGCTATAGGGGCTGCCGATCATGCAGATCCACACACAAATCGGGCGCAGGACAGCAAGGCTTGCAATCGAAAACACCAGCATCGTCCAGGTCCAGCTTTCATAAAGTGCCGGCACAACGATCAGGCCAAAGACAAAGAATGTCAGCATGGTCAGAAGCTCTGACTCGGCCTCGCCAAAGCTTTCAATCGCGTCCTTGACCTTGTCACTCGAAATATTCAGCGCAAGCCCGCCGGCAAAGGCCGCGACAAAACCATTGCCGCCCAATTCCTCGGCCAGAAGGAATATGAAAAGGGCGGCCAGAACGCCGAGCAACCTCTCAAACCGCGCAACGATGGTCCTGTTCTTGACCGCGTGATTGACCACCTGACCAATGACATAGCCACTGACCACCCCGATCACCGCCCCGATTGAAATCTCAAGCAGCGCCTCGGCGACCCAGCCCTGATGTCCGTTGCTCAGAAGATTGGCTTCCAGCAAAACCGCCGTGGTAAAGACCGGCAGGACCAAGCCGTCATTAAGCCCGCTTTCAATATTGATGCCCTGGCGCACCGGTTCGGGCACGCCCTTGTTTTCAAGGACGGGGCGGCCAAGGGCGGCATCGGTCGGGCTGACAATAAGGGCAAGGATCAGGGCCGGCACCAACCCGATAGAGGCATCAAGCCCGACAATAAACGCCCACGTCACCCCGATGGTCAGCGGCAACCCGATCAACAGCAGCCGGATCGCGATATTGCGCGCCGCACTTTCCTTGCGGTAATCAAGCACCGCCGCATCGAGAAACAGAATGATCGCAAGCGTCATCTCGGCAAAGCCAGTGGCAAAATGAATGCTGCCCGAAAGCGCATCCATCGGTGCGCTGTGCCAGATGCCCAGCGGCAAGGCGACCAGCATCCCGGTCAGGACCATCATCATCGGTGATGAAATATTGCGACGTTGCAGGCGGCGCGATTGCAGGCCGTAAACCAGCCCGGAGCCGAGAAAAAGAATGATCACCCATTCAAACATGGCGCTGCCCAACCTGTTGCCCTGATCCGGGGTAGTCTGCCCCAAAGGTCGCGGATCGCCAAATGTTTAAGGCATCACACGGCCTTACGCGATGGCCTTTTGCAAAACCGCCAACCCTTCGGCATGGGCGCGGCTGTCACCACTGGCAATCACCAGATCGCCACTGTTGATGGTAAGGGCATTGCCTTCCCAATCGGTAATGATCCCGCCCGCACCCTCGATCACCGGCACGGCAGCACAGAAATCATAGGGTTGCAGGTTGGATTCCACCAACACATCGCCAAGCCCCATGGCAATCAGGCCATACCCATATGAATCGATGCCGTAAATCGGCTGCTTGGCCGCGCCAAAGACCGCCTCATATCCGGCAATTGCCTTTGGCTCAACGAAAAGGTCCGGCCCGGTGGTGAAAATGGTGGCATCTTTCAGGTGCGCACATTCGCGTGCCTTGACCACATTACCATTCAATGTCGTTGGTTGCCCTTCGACCCCGATCCAGCGTTCATCCAAAATAGCCTGATCAATCACACCCAGCACCGGCTTGCCATTGCGACACAGCGCAATCAGGGTGTTGAAGCTGGGCTTGCCGGTGATAAACGACTTGGTGCCGTCAATCGGATCAAGGATCCAGACATATTGGGCATCAAGGTTTTCCGGCCCGTATTCCTCGCCCAGAATGCCATGGTCGGGCAGCTCCGCATTGATCAGATCGCGCATGGTGCGCTCGATCGCGCGGTCGGCATCGGTCACAAGGCTGGCATCACCCTTTTCATCGATAGAAAGCGGCTTGCGGTAATAGCTTTGCAGCACCGGGCGCGCCGCATCGGCAAGCTTGTGGGCCATATCGAGAAACGGGGCATTGTTGGTCATCGGATTTCCAGTATTCGGCAAGGTCAGTTTGGTGGCAGCGCGGTCAAACGGTAAATGCGATCAGGCCTTCGCGGCCTTGATCGTCGCCAGAACATCCTGATGGCAACGTGCATCGCCACTGGCAACCACATCACCGGAACTATCGATATGAAGCGGCTTGCCGGCCCAGTCGGTCATCACACCACCAGCCCCTTCGACGACTGGTACCAACGCACAAAAATCATACGCCTGAAGGCCGATCTCAACCACCGTATCGGCCAGACCGAGTGCTGTCAGGCCATAGGCATAGGCATCAACGCCATACATCGGCACCCGGCAGTTTTTCGAAACCGCCTGATAGGCCTTGGCGGCATCGCCCTTGAACAGTTCGGGCGCGGTGGTAAAGAACGTCGCACTCTTCAGGTCTTCGCATTCGCGCGCACTGATCTCAACGCCATTCATCGTGCTGGCCTGTCCCATGACGCCGACCCAGCGTTCATCGGTAATCGCCTGATCGATAATGCCCAGAACCGGGGTGCCCTTGTGGCAAAGTGCAATCAGGGTTGCAAAGCTCGGCTTGCCGGAAATGAACGATTTGGTGCCGTCAATCGGATCGAGCACCCAGACATATTCCGCATCGGTATTTTCCCGGCCATGCTCCTCGCCCAGAATGCCGTGATCGGGCAGTTCGGCATTCAGGATATCGCGCATGGTGCGTTCAACCTCGCGGTCGGCAATCGTCACCGGGCTGTCATCGGCCTTTACATCGACCGCGACCGGGGTGCGGTAATATTTGCGCACGACCGGGCGTGCGGCATCGGCCAGTTTGTGGGCGATTTCCAAAAACGGATCGAGATTTTCCATAAAGGCATTCCTGCAGGCGGTTGATGTCTGGCGGCGGGGTATGGTTATGGCCGGTACTATTTCCGCTTTGGGCCCAGAAGGCAAGGACGCCATATATAAAGTCCCAAACGACAAACCCCCAAACGCAAACAGGGGACAGTTTCCTGTCCCCTGCGAAATCGGTGCTGACCTGAAATATCCGGTCAGACGAAAGCTTTACTGCGCGGTGGCCGCGTCAACAGCCTCGCCGGCTTCCTCGGCAGCGCCTTCAACGGCGGCTGCGGCATCATCAACGGTTTCTTCAACCGCTTCGGCGGCTTCGTCAACGGCTTCTTCTGCGGCCTGGGCGGCTTCAACCGCTGCCGGATCGGGCAGGGCGACCGGGTTGTCAGACTTGGTGTTCAACCAGGCGATAACCGCGGCACGATCTTCGGCCTTTTTCAGACCGCCAAAGCTCATTTTGGTGCCATCGATGTAATCGCGCGGCTTGTACAGGAACTCGTTCAGCTCCTCAAAGCCCCAGGAACCACCATGGTTGGCCATCCCGTCAGAATAGGAGAAGTCATCCTTGTGCGCGAACGCGGCACCAACGATGCCATAAAGGTTCGGGCCGGTTTTGTTCGGGCCGCCTTTTTCGACGTCATGGCAGGATGCGCATTTTTTGAAGACTTTCTCGCCTTCACCCATGTCGGCCGAGGCCAGCATGGCAAGAATCGGTTCCGGGCCTGCCGGTTCTGCCGGTGCAGCAGCAGGGGCATTTGCGCC
Organism: Thalassospira sp. CH_XMU1458; assembly: GCF_037027205.1. Taxonomy (NCBI): domain Bacteria; kingdom Pseudomonadati; phylum Pseudomonadota; class Alphaproteobacteria; order Rhodospirillales; family Thalassospiraceae; genus Thalassospira; species Thalassospira sp. CH_XMU1458. The sequence continues at coordinate 673,674 of NZ_JAYMDW010000001.1, forward strand.
CGCCATCACATCTTCGGAGAACGGATATACCGGTGCTTCCAGTTCTTCAGGACTGACCAGTGCGCTGCCGACCTTGCCGACAACCACTACCAGAAGCACAGCACAAATAACGCCGGCGACGATCTTGTTGATTTCCATCGTGTTCATGACGGGACCCCGTTACAGCCTAATCACTCTCAGGTTTTATCTTTATGTTCTACCCATGCGTCCCCGGCAATCCTCGATCAAGAGAAACACACGTGTAACCGCAGGCAAAACTGGTCGGTGGGAAACTATACGTTTCAGCGATTTGCATCAACCTTTCTTAAACACCAAGGTGAACAAGCTTGCCTTAGAACTTTCGTCTAGTGTTCCGCAAAACGCGATTCCGTCTTTCGTCGCCGCACCAAAACCGGCTAATGTCGCGCCGATTAAGAACCTGTGTTCTGCCATTGCTTGTTCACACCACGCTTTGCGCAAGATCAAAGAACAGGTGATTTGTGCCCCATAACTTATGCCCGGCCGGAGTGAAGAAATGTCGACCCCGCGCAATCCTGTTGTTGTAATTCCCGCCCGCATGGCGTCCACGCGTTTGCCCAATAAACCGCTGGCCGATATCTGTGGCGAACCCATGATCGTTCAGGTCTGGCGTCGCGCGACGGAGGCCGGAATCGGTCCGGTTCTGGTCGCCTGCGCCGAACAGGAAATTGCCGATGCGGTCACTGCCGCCGGGGGTATTGCCGTTCTGACCGATCCCGACCTGCCCAGCGGATCGGACCGCGTCCATCAGGCGCTCCAGACATTCGACCCCGAAGGCAAGTTTGACGCGGTGGTCAATGTGCAGGGGGATCTGCCGACCATTGATGCCGCCGATATCCGCGCGGTGTTTGATCCGCTTACCGACCCGAATGTTGATATCGCGACTTTGGCCGCTGAAATCAAACGTGATGAAGAACGCACCAACCCCAATGTGGTCAAGGCGGTCGCGGCCTTTGGCACCGGGCGTGTCGCCCGCGCGCTTTATTTCACCCGGGCAACCGCACCTTATGGTGACGGGCCGCTTTATCATCACATCGGTCTTTATACCTATCGCCGTGCCGCCCTTGATCGGTTCGTCTCCCTGCCTCCGGCAGAACTCGAACAACGTGAAAAGCTTGAACAGCTGCGCGCGCTTGAAAACGGCATGGTGATCGCGGTTGCCCTTGTTGATGGCGTGCCTTTGGGTGTCGATACACAAGAAGACCTTGAACGCGCGCGCGAAGTGCTGGGTGCATAGTTGCGGAACCAGCCACCAAGTGCTTTAAGTTCATAATCAAAATACATGACCACTTCAGGAAACAGCCAGATGACTGCGCAACAAAGGATCGCTTTTCAGGGAATGCACGGTGCCTATTCAGATCAGGCAGCCCGTCGCGCCTTTCCGGGTGCAACGACAGTACCGTACAGGACCTTTGAAGGCGCCTTTAGCGCACTCGAGGATGGCGATGTCGATCTGGCCGTGATCCCGATTGATAACACACTGGCCGGGCGTGTCGCCGACGTGCACCACATCCTGCCTGAATCCGGTGTGCATATCATCGGTGAAACCTTCCTGCGCATTAACCATGCGCTGGTTGGCGTACCGGGCACGAAGATCGAAGACATCAAGGAAATCCACAGCCACGTTCACGCGCTTGGCCAATGCCGCAAACTGCGCAAGGAACTCGGTGTGAATGCCGTGGTCGGGCCGGATACCGCGGGCTGTGCCAAGGAAGTCGCTGATCGCGGCGATAAATCGATTGCCGCCATCGCACCGGTTTTGGCCGCCGAGATTTATGGTCTTGATGTGCTCCGGACCGAGGTCGAAGACGCCGAACACAACACCACGCGCTTCATCATTCTGGCGCGTGAACCGCTCGATATTCCCAATGACGGCACTCCGGTGGTGACAAGCTTTGTCTTCCGCGTGCGCAACGTCGCGGCAGCCCTTTATAAGGCACTCGGTGGTTTTGCCACCAACGGGATTAACATGACCAAGCTTGAAAGCTACATGGTCGAAGGCCACTTCACCGCGACCCAGTTCTTTGCCGAGGTCGAAGCCCACCCCGAACAGCTCGGCCTGCGTCATGCGCTTGAAGAACTGCAATTCTTCTCGCACGAAGTCCGCATTCTGGGTGTTTATCCGGCGCACTCCTTCCGCAAGGAAAACAACCTTCCGGCGGAATAAACGGAAAAAAGAATTCGCAAAACAAAAAGGGCCGGACAAATCAATGTCCGGCCCTTTTTTTGAAATCAGGTTCTTACGACCCGGCTTGGTTCTTCAGATCGGTCGAGAAACGATGAATGATCTGGCTCAGTTCAGCCGAGCGATCAGAAAGCTCGGCAGAGGCTGATTTCAGTTCATCGGCATCGTTGGTCGTGCCCTGGGCATTCTTCATGGTTTCGTCAACGCTCTGGGAAATCTGTTTCACGCCATCCGCACTGCGGTTGGCATTGCCCGAGATTTCCTGCGTTGCCGCACCCTGTTCTTCAATGGCCGCCGCAATTGCGGTTGATGCGCTTCGGACCTGTTCGATGGTTTCCGAAACCCGCGAAATGCCGGTCACCGCACGTTCGGTGCCGTCAACAATGTCATTGATCTGGGCGGCGATTTCATCCGTCGCCTTGGCCGTCTGGGTGGCAAGGTTTTTGACCTCGTTTGCCACAACCGCAAAGCCTTTGCCCGCTTCACCCGCACGCGCAGCCTCGATGGTGGCGTTCAGCGCCAGAAGGTTGGTCTGACCGGCAATATCGTTGATCAGGCCAATGATCTCTTTGATCTTCTCAACGGTCTCGGACAGGCCGGCAACGTCATTTGACGCGCTCTGGCTTTCATCGGTTGCCCGTTCCACAGTGTTCGACATCTGCGAAATCTGAACGTTGATTTCGGTGATCGAGGACGAAAGTTCCTCGGTCGCTGCGGCAACCGCATCGACGTTCTGGGAAACTTCACCGGCGGCGGATGCCACCTGCTGGCTCTGGCCCAGAATGCCATCCGCACTCTGTGACATGCTCACCGCAAGATCGGCACTGCGTTGAACCGAACGATCAACGGCCTTGGCGATACCACCGACTTCGCTTTCAAGCTTTTCGGCGATTGCGCGGATATTGCTGCGGCGTTCTTCTTCGGCTTTTTGTTTCTGAACCGCGGCATCGGCTTCAAGCTGCTGGGCCTGTGCCGACTTGTCACGCAGTGCCAGAACACCGGCTGCCATGTCGCCAATTTCAACGAACCGGGATTCGGTTTCGACCGGTGCCTTGTAATCGCCATCGGCAATCGTGCGAATGCTGCTGTTCAGGCCGACGATGCTGCGCGTGATCCGCGTGCCGACAAGCCAGGACAAAACACCGGCAATGATGATCGCGATGACGGAAATGATCGCAATGCGCTGCATGACAGAAATGAATTCTGCCTGAACATCGTCCATATAGACGCCAGCGCCAAGGGCCCAGTTCCATTCCTTGATCGGGCGCACATAGGCGGCCTTCTCGATCAGTTTGTCACCTTCACCCGGCTTCTTGGTTTCATACAGGATCACATCGCCGCCTGCTTTGGCTGCGGCAACAATCATGTTGCGCACCTTGCTGTCGGGATTGCACTTGCCAACATCTTCCGGGCTCAGCGGATCAAGCTGCATGCAGTAATTATAATCGGTGGCATAGATATAGTTCTGCCCGTCAAACCGGTATGCATTAAGCACATCCAGGGCCGCAGCCTTGGCTTCGTCTTCGGTCATCTCGCCGCTTTTGGCTTTGGCGATATAATTATTGACGATCGTGACCGCACCCTCGGTCAAATTCGAAATCTGTTCAAATTTCGCATTTCGAAGACTGGTTTGATAGTTCAGGGCGACTGTGGCGATAATTGCCAGCAGCACCAAAAGGCAGATGGCGGGAATGGAAAATATCCCCGTGACGACCCGAAATCGCATGATTATCCCCTTCCAAGCGATTGTAGTGATCGCACTATATGCACATGATTTGAGAACCAAATGATTAATATTGCGTGCGATATTTGTTACATGGTTATGACGGTCACAAACCCCAATAACCGGGGGAATGCGTTTTTGCATGGCTGATCGGCGCGGGGATTGATTGACTTATGGTCAAATGCCCTGTATCACCCGGCTCATTCCTTCGCTTGCAAAGACAGAATGAGCTGTCAGGAACTGTATGAAAAGGCGAGGGCGGGTTCGGCGTGATGACGTCGATGCCTCACATCATTTGCCTCTCATGCAGGGTCCGACGCAGTGGCTGCTCTTTGCCGCGCACCGGTCATGACTTCGTTTGGGCAGGCACCCACAGGCGTTAACATGGCGCCGACCGGATAAACGAAGGACTTTCCTTTATGACGAATTTTAATGGGCTCAACCTGATCGAGCCCCTGCTGCGCAATGTTGAAGCTGCCGGTTTCTCCGCGCCGACCGAAATTCAGGCCGCGACGATTCCTGCACTTCTCGAAGGCAAGGACCTTATGGGTATTTCCCATACGGGTGGCGGTAAAACCGCTGCATTCTGCCTGCCGTTGCTGCAGCGTCTTGCCGAAAACCCGCAGCGCCCGAAACCGGGTCAGCCGCGTGCGGTTATTCTGGCACCGACCCGCGAACTGGCGACCCAGATCGGCCAGTGCCTGCGTGATTTCAAAAAAGGCATCCGCCTGTTTTCCTCTGTTGTCTTTGGTGGTTCCCCGATGGGCCCGCAGATTCAGGAACTGCGCCGTGGCGTTGATATCCTGGTTGCGACCCCGGGTCGTCTGCTTGACCATATGTCGCGCAATACTGTGCGGTTCGACGATGTCGAAGTCTTCATCCTTGATGAAGCCGACCGTATGCTTGACATGGGCTTCTCCGAAGACGTTCTGACCGTTGCTGAACTGCTTCCGAATGCGCATCAGACCGTGATGTTCTCGGCAACCATGCCGCCGGAAGTCAAACACCTGACCGACCGTCTGCTTAAAGACCCGGTCAAGGTTGAAACCGCACCGCAGTCCAGCGTCACCGAGCGCGTAACCCAGGTTGGCATGTTCGTGAAACGTCACGACAAGACCAAGCTTCTGGTTCAGCTGCTGAAACGTGACGAATCCGAACGCGTTCTGGTGTTTACCAAAACCAAGGCAGATGCCGACGAACTGTCGTTCCAGCTGCGCGATGAAGGCATCGACAGCGATGCCATCCATGGCGACAAACAACAGCGCATCCGTCAGAAAATCCTGCGGAACTTCCGCAATGGCAGTTTCCCGGTCCTGATTGCGACCGATGTTGCTGCACGTGGTATCGACGTTCCGGGTATTACCCACGTTGTGAACTATGATCTGCCGCAAGATGCCGAAAGCTATGTCCACCGTATCGGTCGTACCGGTCGTGGCAGTGCCGAAGGTATTGCGATTTCATTCTGTGAGCCGCGCGACATTCGCCTGCTTCGCAACATCGAACGCCTGATCAAACAGGACGTTAATATCGACGAAGATCACGAATTCCATGCTGCCCCGCCGCCCCGTTCGTTCGGTGCCGGTGCGGGTGCTGGCGGTCGTGGTGGTCGCGGTGGCCGTGACGGTGGTCGTGGCTTTGGCGGCGGCGGTCGCGGTGGTTTCGGCGGTCGCGATGGTGGCCGGGGCCGTGGTGGCTTCGGCGGTGGTCGTGATGGCGGCCGCGATGGTGCTCGTGGAGACAATCGTGACGGTGGTCGCGGTCGTGGTTTCGGCGGCCCGCGTGACGGTGCCCGTGATGGTGCCCGCGATGGCGGTTTCCAGGGTGATCGCGCAGCACGCGGTTTCGGTGGTCGTGATGAGGCACGCGATGGTGGCCGTGATGGCGCACGTCGTGACTTCAATGATCGTCCGCGTCGTGATGGCGGTGATTTCCGCAATGACCGCAAGCCGCGCTTTGATAATGATGACCGTGCACCGCGCGGCGATCGTGAAGAGCGCAGTGGCGGCCGCGGTGGCAACTTCCGCCCCCGTGGTGAAGGCGGCAACCGTGACGAACGTCGCTTTGCGGACAAGCCTCGCGGTGATCGTGGTGGTAACTTCCGCGGTCGCGATGGTGCCCGTGATGGTGCCGGTGCGCGCGACGGTGCCCGTCGTGACTTCAACGACCGTCCGCGTCGTGCCGAAGGTGGTCGCAGCGAAGGTCGCGGCGGCAACCAGGGCATGAAACGCCGTTCGGCATAATTCTGCCCCGCTGTATTGCGGGTACTGTATGGGGGCTGCGCCGGGGAACGGCATAGACGTTTACGTCATGCCGGTGCGCAGCACTTCACAGGGACATTGTTAAAGGGGGACCGGCTGGAAACAGCTGGTCCCTCGCTATTTTGGCCTGTGTTTCGCGCACGGGTTTGGAGCATTAATCTGTTTAGACCTATCCTGAAGTGGGGAATTGGTCTAAATTTACTAAACCTAAGCGTAAGGTATCTGTCCTGTGTGCCTCAGGGCTCCGAAATGCAGGCAGAGGAAGAGTGGTAATGATGAGCATCAGAATTGCATTTCTGGCCGTGCTTTTGGCGACCGTTGTTGGCTCGGGATCTGTGCGTGCACAGTCGGGCAAAAGCGGATCTGTTTCCGATGCCGACGGGCAGCGCGATTGTTCGCGTCTGGTTGCGTCGGGCAATCCGGATTACCCGCCCTATCTCTGGGTGGCCAAGGATGGCCATACCCTGCAAGGTGCTGCTGCCGACTTCATCAAACGGGCCGGTGAACTGGCTGGTGTTGAAGTCGACGTCGTCTATTCGGGCAACTGGGGCCGGGTGCAGCAACATATGCGCGACGGAACGATCGATCTGATCGCCGGTGCCTTCCTGACCCTGCCGCGTCTCGAATATATGGATTACTTCTATCCGGCCTTTCAGGGGACGCGCACCGTGATCTGGACGCATGACAATCTTGATCTGCGCTACAGCCAGTGGTCCGATCTGGTCGGGATCGATGGCCTGACCGTGATCAATAACAGTTTCGGACAGGCGTTTGACACCTATGCCCGCCACAATCTGACCATCAGCGAAGTACCAAGCCTCGAACAAGGCTTGCAGATGCTCTCGCTTGGTCGGGCGGAATACCTGATCTACGAAGAATTCCCCGGCAAGGCCGTGGCCGCCCGCGAAAACATCACCAATATCCGCAGTTACGACACCCCGGTCAGCACCGAAAACCTCTATCTGACCATGTCGCACAAATCGGAATGCAACACCGGCGAACTGCGCGGCCGCCTGTCGCGTGCCGTCTTCGATCTCGTCTCCCGCAATGTGATGACCGAAATGCTCGAAGCCAGCATCCAGGAATGGGGCGACCAGACCAACTGAGCCCAGACCAACTAAGGTCAGACAAGCTAGAGCCAGACCAACTGGGCCAGACTAACTGAGGCCAGACAAGCTAGGTGTCAGGCCAACTGGGGCCAGACCAACCAGGGTCAAACCAACTCGGGTCAGGCAAACTGGGGTCAGACAAACTAGGGTCAGAACAGCCGGAGCTTGTCGCCGCGCCACACGCGGACTGCAATCCAAACCCATTGAATGTCCGCAGTTTGACGCCGATTTGGTCTCGATGCTGCCCGCCGCATCAAAAAACCGGTATAGCTATGCGGATTTAATTTGACGTTAACGTTAACGTCAACTAAAACAGAGTCGCGTCATATCCCGGTGTGCTTGATCCTCATCGCGCCGGTTTCATCACAGGATCGCGACATGGCCTCGTTTGAACCGCAAAATCCCGATTACGTCGCCGAAGTGCGCCGGCGTTTCGCCCAGCAGCCCTACAATCTGTCGATCGGGGCGGAGGTTTCAGATGTCAAACCGGGTCGGGTCGAGGTGATTGTGCCAACGCGGCCCGATTTGTTGCAGCATAACGGCTATTTCCATGGCGGTCTGATCGCGGGGCTTGCCGATATCGCCGGTGGTTTTGCCGGGTGGAGCCTGGTTGAAGCTGATCAGGGAATGCTGACCATCGAATACAAGCTAAACATCGTCGCACCCGGCATGGGCGATCAGTTGCGCGCGGTCGGCGAGGTGGTTTCACGCGGTCGGTCGATCATTGTCACCCGCATCGATGTCTTTGGTATGAGGAATACAGAAACGGTCCTCTGTGCGACATCGCTTCAGACGCTCAAGGTGATGAAGCTTCCGCCGGAATTACTCACCAGCGCCGCATAATCGGGCTGATTATTCACTTTTATCAAATAACCAAATTGCGCAGGGCAGGAACAGTAACATGGCATTTTTCGACTTCCCCGGACTGAAATTCGATCTTGGCGAAACTGCGGAGGCAATCCGTGAAACCGTCTCGTCTTTTGCCGAGGCCGAAATCGCCCCTCGCGCGGCCGAGATTGATGCCAGTAACCAGTTCCCCAATGATCTGTGGCGCAAATTCGGTGATCTTGGCCTGCTTGGCATGACCGTGTCCGAAGAAGACGGCGGCACCGGTCTTGGATACCTTGAGCACGTGATCGCCATGGAAGAAATCAGCCGTGCTTCGGCCTCGGTCGCGCTGTCCTATGGCGCGCATTCCAACCTGTGCGTCAACCAGATCAAGCGCAACGCTACGCCCGAGCAAAAGGCCAAATACCTGCCAAAACTGATCAGTGGCGAGCATATCGGGGCGCTGGCGATGAGCGAGCCGGGTGCAGGATCAGACGTTGTATCGATGAAGCTTAAGGCCGAGAAAAAGGGGGATCGTTACATCCTCAATGGCAACAAGATGTGGATCACCAACGGCCCGGATGCCCATACGCTGGTCGTCTATGCCAAAACCGATCCCGATGCCGGGCCCAAGGGCATTACCGCCTTTATCATTGAAAAGACGTTCAAGGGGTTCTCGACGGCCCAAAAGCTCGACAAACTGGGGATGCGCGGGTCGAACACCTGCGAACTCGTATTCCAGGATTGCGAAGTGCCCGAGGAAAACATTCTGGGCCAGCTGAATGGCGGTGTTCGCGTTTTGATGAGCGGCCTTGATTACGAACGCGCGGTTCTGGCCGCGGGTCCCACCGGGATCATGCGCGCCTGCATGGATGTGGTCGTGCCCTATATTCATGAACGCAAACAATTCGGTAAGGCGATTGGCGAGTTCCAGCTGATGCAGGGCAAGATCGCGGATATGTACACCACGATGAATGCCTGCCGTGCCTATGTTTACGAAGTCGCCAAGGCGTGCGATCGCGGGGAAACCTCGCGCAAGGATGCGGCGGGTGTGATCCTGTATGCTGCCGAAAAGGCAACCTGGATGGCGCTTGAAGCCATTCAGGCGCTTGGCGGAAATGGCTATATCAATGAATACCCAACCGGCCGGTTGCTGCGCGATGCCAAGCTGTATGAAATTGGTGCCGGCACCAGTGAAATCCGCCGCATGCTGATTGGCCGCGAACTGTTTGGCGAAACCGCCTGAATTCTGAGCTGAAACCCGAAACTTCGTCCCACGAACAAACGGACCCATATCATGAGCACTTCTGATCCGATCGTCATTGTTTCCTGCGCCCGCACCGCGATGGGCGGATTGCAGGGGGATTTCGCCAGCGTGACTGCCGCCGAGCTGGGCGGTGTTGCCATCAAGGCAGCGCTTGAACGTGGTGGTATGAGCGCCGATGATATTGATGAAGTCATCATGGGCAATGTCCTGCCCGCCGGTCAGGGGCAGGCACCGGCCCGTCAGGCTGCCTGGCATGCAGGCATCCCGCGTGCGGCGGGGGCGACCACGATCAACAAGATGTGCGGATCAGGCATGAAGGCCGTGATGTTTGCCCATGATACGCTGGTCGCCGGTGGCGCCAATGTCATGGTGGTGGGCGGCATGGAAAGCATGACCAATGCGCCGTTCCTGCTTCCGAAAATGCGGTCGGGCCACAAATACGGTCATGACATGGTCTATGACCACATGGCGCTTGATGGTCTGGAAGATGCCTATGACAAGGGACGTTCGATGGGCACCTTTGCCGAGGCGACCGCCGAGAAATACGGCTTCACCCGCAAAGAACAGGATGACTACGCTATCACATCCCTGACGCGGGCGCAAAACGCCGCCACGTCCGGCCATTTTGCCGATGAAATTACCCCGGTGACCTTTAACACCCGCAAGGGCGAAGTCACGATTGATGCCGACGAACAGCCGCCCAAGGCCAAACCAGAAAAAATCCCCACCCTGCGCCCGGCCTTTGCCAAGGATGGCACGGTCACTGCCGCCCATTCGGCATCGATTTCTGATGGCGCCGCGGCCCTTGTGATGATGCGCGCGTCGGAAGCCGAAAAGCGCGGGCTTAAGCCGCTTGCCAAGATCGTTGGTCAATCGACCCACGCCCAGGAACCCTGCTGGTTCACGACGGCCCCGATTGATGCGATCAAAAAGGTGCTGGGCAAAACCGGTTGGTCCAAGGACGATGTTGATCTTTGGGAAATCAACGAAGCCTTTGCCGTGGTGGCGATGGCCGCGATCCGTGATCTGGAACTTGATCACGGCAAGGTCAATGTCCATGGCGGGGCCTGTGCACTCGGCCATCCGATTGGTGCCACAGGTGCGCGGTTGCTGGTCACCCTGATCCATGCGCTTAAGACCCATGGCGGGCATAAGGGCGTGGCGTCGCTTTGCATTGGTGGCGGTGAGGCCACGGCGGTTGCCATCGAGCTGCTTTAAGTTTTTGGTAAATTATGTGAACGAAGTTACGCCCCTGTGATCTGAGGGTTCGGCTTTCTGATGACAGAAAACCGCGATCCTGTTATCGGAATTGCGGTTTTGGCGCAGGGGCGAGGCTGCTTGCGCGACACCAACACCGGGGTATCATAGTCAAGGGACAGCCATGCAAGATGTGTTGAGCCTGGCGGCGCAAAATCTTCTGTCGCCCATCGTTCTTTTCTTTGTTCTGGGGGTGGGGGCTGCCCTAGCGCGATCGGATCTGACGATCCCGGAAGCCGTCGCCAAAGGCATTTCGCTTTATCTTCTGTTTGCCATTGGCTTCAAGGGCGGGGTGGCGGTCTCAAATAACGGGATCGACCTGACACTTGGCATGACATTGATGGCCGGTGTGATCCTGTCATTCGTGTTGCCGTTCATTGCCTTTGCGCTGTTGCGCGCAATATCGCAACTGAGCCGCACCGACGCCGCCGCAGTCGCGGGGCATTATGGCTCGATCTCGATCGTGACATTTGTCGCGGCCACCTCGGTCCTGCAAAGTTCGGGTATCGCGGCAGAAGGCTATATGGTGGCGGTTGCCGCCGCGATGGAGGCACCGGCGATTTTTGCTGCCTTGTTGTTGGTTTCGACTGGCGGCAAGGGGCGGCTCGATGGGGCGCTGATCCGTGAAATCCTGCTCAATGGTTCTATCGTGCTTTTGGTCGGCAGTTTCTTTATCGGCTGGATCACCGGGGCCGAGGGCATGGCCAAGATCGAGGCCCTGATTGTGTCGCCCTTCCAGGGGGTTCTGTGCCTGTTCCTGCTTGATATGGGGCTGGTGGCGGGACGTGGCCTCAAACAGGGGCGGGCGGTGCTGCGCCCGGGGCCGCTGGTGTTTGGCATGCTGATGCCGGTGATCGGGTCCTGTCTTGGTCTGGCCTGTGCAATGGTGATCGGATTGTCGCTTGGCGGGGCGGTGTTGCTGATGGTGCTGGCGGCCTCGGCAAGTTATATCGCGGTGCCGGCCGCGATGCGTGTCGCACTGCCAGAGGCCAATCCGTCGGTCTATCTTACGCTGTCGCTTGGCGTGACCTTCCCCTTTAACCTGACGCTTGGTATTCCGCTTTATCTGGCGATGGCCAACGCCCTTCACGGAGGTTAACCCATGGAAAAACATGATGCCAAACGGGTCGCGATCATCATTGAAGCCGTTATGGAAGGCCGCCTGCGCAAGGCGCTTGAGGGGGCAGGGGTAACCGGGTTTTCGGTCTTGCCAGTTCTTGGCGGGTCGGGCCGTTCCGGAAGCTGGAGCCGCGATGACACCTTTACCCGTGGCGGGGGCATGGTGCAGGTGATCTGCATCATTCGCCCGTCAAAACTTGATGCGATGCTTGAAGCCGCCTTTGAGGTGGTTGATCGCCATATCGGTGTGGTGACAATCAGTGACTGTCAGGTGCTGCGCGCGGATCGTTTCTAGCCTGCCCGCAGGTGCGGTTCTTTGCTGTTGAGGAGGGTCGTAGTTCAGAGTGATTCCAAGGGTTTGAATGAGGGCTATCAACGCGCGCGGTTTGGTCCTATTTTGTCGGCAGACTTGTTGATTGAATAAGGAACTTCGCGAGATGCCAAAGCCAACCGTTGATCGGATGCTGGCCGGATTCAAAAGCTTCAAGGCGATGTATTACGATCAGCGCCCGGAACGCGTTCAGGATCTGGTCAATATGGGTCAGAGGCCGGAAGTTCTTCTGATTGCCTGTTCTGATTCGCGTGTTGATCCCGCCATTCTGACCAATGCCGAACCGGGCGAGATGTTTGTTATTCGCAACGTGGCGAACCTTGTGCCGCCCTATGAGCCGGATGAAAATTATCACGGCACGTCGGCGGCCATCGAGTTCGCGGTCAGGGATCTGAACGTCAAGGATATCGTCATTCTGGGACATTCGGCGTGCGGCGGCATTCAGGCCCTGGTCGAGCATGGCGAAACCGGCAAAGTGCCGGATCGTGATTTTATCGGCGAATGGGTCAGCATTGCGAAATGCTGCCTTGAACATGGCACGGATGCCGACAAGGTGTCGCGCCATTCGGTCCGAAATTCGTTGAAAAACCTGATGACGTTTCCGTTCATCAGCGAACGGGTCGAGGCCGGAAGCCTTGCGCTGCATGGCTGGTGGTACGGCATGAAAGAAGGGATCCTGTGGCGCTTTGACGCCGGGCAGGACAAATTTGTTCAGGGCGAAGAGTAAGCCCGGTCTGATGACAACGATCTTCTGATCGCAGGACCGGACATCGCCCATGAAACGTAACGTGGGAGGGTGGCCGTCATGCGGTTGGAAGAACATCAGATCATGGTGCGCGATACCGCGCGCGAGTTTGCCGAAAACGAACTCAAACCCAATGCCGCAAAATGGGACATCCACCATACCTTCCCGGCCGAGGCGATTGCAGGCCTGGGCGAGCTCGGCTTTTTGGGCATGCTGGTGCCCGATGAATATGGCGGGGCGGGCATGGATCATGTCGCCTATGCCCTCGCACTCGAAGAAATTGCCGCTGGTGACGGGGCGACCTCGACCATCATGTCGGTGCATAACTCTGTTGGTTGCATGCCGATCCTGAAATTCGGGACAGAGGCCCAAAAGCAGGAATTTCTGATCCCGATGGCGCGCGGCGAAAAGATCGGGGCGTTCTGCCTGACCGAACCGCAGGCGGGATCAGATGCCAGTGCGCTGCGCACCCGGGCGGTCCGCGATGGCGATCACTGGGTTCTGAATGGCGCCAAGCAATTCATCACATCAGGGTCCGAGGGCGATGTTGCCATCGTCTTTGCCGTGACCGACCCGGAAGCGAGTAAACGTGGCATTTCGGCCTTTATCGTGCCGACCGACACGCCGGGATATGTCGTATCCCGGGTTGAGGAAAAGCTTGGTCAGAATGCCTCGGACACCTGCCAGATCACGTTTGTTGAATGCCGGGTGCCAGCCGAGAACATGCTGGGCGAGGAAGGGCAGGGCTACAAAATCGCGCTTGCCAACCTTGAAGGCGGTCGCATCGGCATTGCCGCCCAATCGGTCGGCATGGCGCGCGCGGCGTTCGAGGCGGCCCGCGATTACGCCAACGAACGCGAAACCTTTGGCAGAAAGATCATTGAACATCAGGCGGTGGCGTTCCGGCTGGCCGATATGGCGACCAAGATCGATGCCGCCCGGTTGCTGGTGCATCGCGCCGCTGTCTTGCGCGATGATCACAAACCGTGTCTGACCGAGGCCTGCATGGCGAAAATGTACGCCTCTGAAATTGCCGAAGAAGTGTGTTCAAGCGCCATTCAGATCCATGGCGGATACGGCTACCTCAAGGACTTCCCGGTCGAGCGGATTTATCGCGATGTCCGGGTTTGCCAGATCTATGAGGGTACGTCTGATATCCAGCGGATGGTGATTGCCCGGGCGCTGGCGGATTAACCCTCTGCGTCCTCTGAAATGCGGTGGCGGGGCATCATGGCCTCGCCTTGCATCAGGTGTCGCGCGGTGCGAAACACCGTGACGGCGTTGACGGTGAAATCATCGATCATGCTGCCGCTGATATCGGCATCCAGGGCCAGCGTCCCGGACGGGTGGGCGATGGTAAGCGGTTTATTGGCATTCGTGTTGGGACCTGCCAGTTCATGGGCGACGGGGCCTGACAATTCCATGGTCGTGGCCAGACGCATGCCGCCGGTGATTGAGCTTGATATGTCATTGCCACCGCCATCTACCCCAGAAATTAAACGTTTGCACAAATCCATTGAAGTAGCATGCGGCATATAGGCTGATCTCCTTGCGCAGCTTCTCTGATACGTCAGAAATAACCCATCAAAATCCAGAGTAGTTTTTGGTCTGAAGCATGAATATCCATGGTGATTGACTTCGGAGAAATTGCGATGCTACATTTATCAACCAATAGTAGTTTTGTTTTGTGGGTAAATTATTTAAAATTTATCACGGAGTGTGGAATGACAGATATTATTGAGGATAATACGGCTTCTGGCGAGCTGCCCAAGGATTATAAAGAAGCATATGCTGAGCGTGACTTTTGGGGTAAATTGTCCAACCACGCTAAGTCTGCTGGTCAGGAAATCGTAGAGAAAGCTCTGCTTCTTTACTATGTTATGACTGATGAAAATACTTCGGTTAAGAATAAGATGATTGCGCTGGCTGCTTTGGGGTATTTCATCAGCCCAGTGGATGCTATTCCTGATATTATTGTCGGTGTAGGCTACGCAGATGATCTGGGGGTTTTAGTTGCGGCTCTGTCGGCTTTGTCGAGTTCTGTCACTACTGAAATCAGTGCAAAGGCCAAGGCTAAGGCGCAAGAGTGGTTTAATTAATTCTCCAGGTAAGGCCAAGACCTGTCTGTGATTTTGGTCTTGAGTTCCGTAACGACTTCTCAATCGAATCAGGTCAAGTCTCTAGGTCTTGAGTGCTGTAATGTTTTGCTGGTGATTGGGCGCACCTGTGCTCTACTGGTGTGAGGGCACGGAAAAGGCGGCCGTTGCCGCAAACAGTACTGAGCGGGATTTGGGGCACATGGGTGGCGGGCGCTTTGCGTTCTTCGGTGGGGCGGTTACTTCGCGGGTAGTAAGTCATGCTTCTCAAGCAATCTTCTGAACTGGTGATAGTTCAGGTGAAGTGCCTTTGCAGCCTCGGTCTGATTGTTGGCGTTTTGGCGCAGGGCCTGTTCAAGCAGTTTGATTTCGAAATTCGCGACCTGTGATTTGAAGTCGATATTTGTGTCTAGTTCAGGGGTGTCGACTTCTGGCGCAGGTGCCGGCGTGTCACGGTCGGTCTCGGACCAGATGTCCTCGAACGGATCGATGGTGATATTGGCCAGCGGGGTTTCGTCGTCCTCGGACAGGTAAATGCTGCGTTCAACCGCGTTGCGCAGTTCGCGGATGTTGCCGGGCCAAGGGTAGCGAAGCAATTGTTCGGCGGCATTGCGTGAGAAGCCCGGAAAGACGCTGCGGCCCAGACGTTTTGTCATCTCAAGCGCGAACTGTTCGGCGAGTAACAGGATATCATCAGACCTTTGGCGGAGCGGCGGTACGGCGATGACGTCAAAGGCGAGGCGGTCCAGCAGATCGGCGCGGAACCTGTTGGTTTTGGCCAGTTCGCGCAGATTTTCATTTGTCACACCAATGACGCGGGTGTCGACTTCAATGACTTCGGAGCCACCGACACGCTCGATCTCGCCATACTCCACAACACGCAGAAGCTTTTCCTGCACCACCGGGCTGGCGGTGGCGATTTCATCCAGGATGATGGTGCCACCGTGCGCGCGTTCGAACCGCCCGATATGGCGTTTGGTCGCCCCGGTAAACGCCCCGGCCTCGTGCCCGAAAAGTTCGGTATCAAGCAGGGTTTCAGACAGGGCGGCGCAGTTGACCTTGACCAGTGGACCGCCCCAGCGGCGCGAAAGATAGTGCAGGCGGGCGGCAATCAGTTCCTTGCCCGAACCGCGTTCGCCAATCACCAGACACGGGCGCTCAATCGGCGCCAGACGTGAAACATGCTCAAGGGCGGCCAGAAAAACGGGGTCTTCGCCCAATATCGGTTGCAAGCTATCCATTTCGCGAAAAACGTTATCGAAAAACGCCATTATTGTCGCGATAAAAGTTAAATAAAAAGTCTGATGATTAATTAAGTTATTGATTTTATGGGATTTCAAAACTGGCACGGCATTTGAAATACAGAGTGCAGAATTTGTAGCGTCCCCGATTAATTAAGGAGATCAGACAATGGGCGTGTTTTCGCGTTTGTCCGATATCGTAAATGCCAACATCAACTCGCTTCTGGATCGTGCCGAAGATCCGGAGAAAATGGTGCGGTTGATGATCCAGGAAATGGAAGACACCCTGGTTGAGGTGCGTTCCGCCGCCGTCAAAGCGATTGCCGACAAGAAGGAAGTCGAGCGCAAGCTTAAGAAACTTCATGACGGTCAGGTCGAATGGGACACCAAGGCAGAGTTTGCTGTTTCCAAGGGCCGCGATGATCTGGCCAAGGGCGCACTGATGGCGCGCCGTCGTCTGGCCGATCAGAGCCTTGTGCTGGAGCGTGAACTGGAAGTGATCGAGGAAACCCTTGGCAAGTATGACGAGGACCTCAATAAGCTTCAGAACAAGCTGAACGAAGCCAAGGCGAAACAGCGTACGGTTGAAATCCGCATGCAGACGGCTGAAAAGCGTGTCAAAATGAAAGAAAAGCTGCATTCCGGTCAGATCGACGAAGCGCTTCTGCGTTATGAGCAGATGGAACGCCGGATTGACGAACTTGAAGCGAGTGCGGACTCCTGGGACCTTGGTCGCGGACAGAGCCTTGAGGAACAGTTCGAAGACCTTGAGGCCGAGCTCGGGATCGAGGATGATCTTAAGGAACTGAAAGCACGCGTAAAAAGCGACGCGAAAAAAGACAAATAAGTAACGGGCTTGTGTGTTTCTGACGACAGGTCTGTTTGAAAGAACGAGATGTCGAATATGTGGGCGATTGCCGTACCTCTTATCGTTTTGATCGCCGTTGTTGGCCCGGTCTGGGTGGTGTTTCATTACATCACGGTGTGGAAACGCCTGAAGGCAGAACAACGCCCGCAAAGCCCGGAACAGACGGCCCGCGAAAAAGAGATGGTGGCGGGCCTGAAAAAACGGGCAGAGCGACTCGAAAGCCGTGTCGAAACACTTGAACGCCTGTTAGATGCCGAGGTTGCCGAATGGAGGAACAGGATATGACTGCTCAGCAAGCTACTGCCGGAGACGGTTTTGGGCGCAGTCACAAAAGACGCTCGCGCTGTGGATGTGGCTCACGGCACAACCCGGACGGATCCAGGCGTCATGGTGTGATCGGCCGTACCACGCGCGGCATTTCAGAAGCCTTTGGCATTCCGCGCAAAGGGGTGCTGATTGCCTTCATTCTGGTTCTGATCTTCAGCTTCCCGGTCGGCTTGATGCTGTTTGGTCTGGCATGGGCCTATGTCCATCATCCGCAGTGGTTTGATGCTTTGCGCGGTAAAGTGCGCGGTGCCGGCCAAAGCACATCGGCCGGACGTGCCGCCCGCCAGAACAACAGCACGGCGGATGCCGCAAACGAGCGCCCGACGGTTGGTGTTGATTATGAAGAAAGCTGGATGGAAGACCTGCGCGAGCAGTTTGACGATCTGGAACGGCGCACCGGTTCGATGGAAGGCTTTGTCGCATCTGGCGATTACCGTATGGCATCCGAATTCAAAAAGATGAAAGAGGATGACGAAGCCGGTAAAGCCGATGAAGGCAGCAAGTCGGACGATACCAAAACGGATGGGCCGAAGGCCTAAGCACGAGCAGAGCATTTTGACGAGATTGACGGCGGTTTTACCAGCTACCCCAAATCCCCCCTCGCGTTAGCACGGGTCTTGACCCGAAGAACCGTCGTCAAACAGTTAAACCGGACTTCTCAGGAGGTCCGGTTTTTCTTTTGTTTGCAGGTTCTTGCGGCAAAACCCCCAAATAGCGTTTATCACTATACCTAATTTAAAGGTTTTTCCGGCAAAGTCGGAAAAATTGCCCATATAGTGCGCTATAGGGCAGGCAGCTTTTGGGGAGCACCATATGACGACCATGATCGAGCATCCCGGCGAACAGGATTTTCTGCATCGTTTGATGCTTGATAACCCGTGGTGGGATGGTGTTACCGATGATCAGGTGCAGGGCCTGCCGCAGCGGGCGTTTTTCAAGCGGTTCTGGGCGGCGATTGAAAAGAATGATGGCCAAAAGGCGGTTGTTCTGACCGGCTCGCGCGGGGTGGGCAAGACCGTGATGATGCGTCAGGCCGTGGCAGAGCTTTTGAATGCCGAAACGCCGCGGCGCCATGTTTGCTATATCTCGCTTGAACATCCGCTGTTTCTTGAGGTCGACCTGCCGCGTTTGCCGAAGCTGCTGCGCTCCATGCGCGGTATTTCGGCCGATCATCCGCTTTGGCTGTTTATCGACGAGGTATCCTATCAGCGCGACTGGGAGGCCAGCCTGGTCAAACTGCTGGCGGCTGATCCAATGTTGCGCGTGGTGGCGGTCAGTGCATTGGCGCCAGCCGGGGATAATGCGGAATATATCCAGAGCCTGTTTTTACCGCCTTTCAGCTTTGCCGAATATCTTGAGCAAAAGGGCATCGCACCCAGTGATGTCTTGCCCGAAACGCCAAATGTCGGGCGCTATACGGCGGATGTGCCAGACGGCTTGGTGGCACTCAACGACCTGTTTGAAGACTATATCAATGAAGGCGGTTTTCATGCCGCCAATGGCGAGGCCGGGGCCATTCACCGATCACTTCATTCGGATTTGCCGGGCCTGCATGGCATTTCAAGCCCGTCGGATTTGCATCGGTTGTTTGCGCTTTTGGCCTACAACACCGGTTCGGAATTTTCGATCGAGGGGCTGGCGCGCGAGCTTGATATCGCCAAGAATACGCTGCGGCGGTATCTTGAATATCTTGAAAGTGCCTGGCTGGTGCGCCGTCTTGAACGTGTCGATCAGGATGCCAAACCGTTTCAGCGCGCGGTGGCGTTCAAGGTGCACCTTATTCATCCGGGCTTGCGCACTGGTTTGATTGGCGTTCGGGCGTCTGATAGTGCCACCATCACACGGTTGGCGGAAACCGCGATCCAGACCCAGTTCCTGACGTCAAGTGTCGGGATGGAAAGCCTGTATTACGCGCGTTGGGGGCAATATGAGGTGCCGTTTGTGTTCCTTGATCGTCGGTCGGGTACGCCGCTTTTTGCCTATCACTGCCTGTGGCGCGATGAGGCGATCCGCAAGCCAAAGGAAATCCGCGCCCTGGTCAATTTCCGGGGCAGTCATGCCCTGCCGCTCGGCGCGTTTGTCCTGACCAAGGCACAATGGCATGGCGGGAAGCTTGGCGGGGTGCCGATGCGCTTTGAGCCGGCCAGTGTGCTGGCCCTTCGCATCGGACTTGAATTTTCGCAGCTTTGATGTGTGGCGCGTGGGGAAGGAGGTCTCTGATGACTGGGCTTTTAAGGTTTTGCCTCTGCTTTTTTGCCGGGATGGTGTTGCCCGCAATTGCGTTTGCGCAGGCACAGGTTGCCTGCCCCGCCAATCCGCATTGGAGTAACACCACACCGCCGATCAATATCGAACATGTCTTTTGCGGCGAGGTCGATGGCAATCGGGCCAAGGGTTTCCATTCCCGCCCGGACGGTATCAATCCGGCAAGCGTTGCGGATGTAAAAATCACGCAAGAACCAAATGCCAGTGGCGTTTACGGCGCGACCATCACACTGGTGAACCCCGCTGGACCCAACCCATCGAAGTTTTCGACCATGTACCCGGACAGTTGCAGTCAGGCAGAGATCGAGAAATCCATTATCTATGCCTATGACCATCAGGTGGCGTGTCCGACCGGCGCGCCGCGTTGGGCATCTTGCGGGTTTAACCGACCCGAAGGCGGATCGGTGGCGGGGGCGGGATATTGCGTTGGCCCATCGGAGGACGTTCGGTTTTACATCGCCTTTGCCACACTCAGTCACGGGGCGAATGCAGGCAATATCAACACGGCCTTTCCGCTGTATTGATCAAGGGTGGCAAACGGCAGGTGATGAAAGACTTTTATAATGACAACCGGTGATTTCCCGCTGCCCGATTGGCCGGGCAAGGTTGACGATGATCCGGGGCATGAGCGGATCGCGGCTTGTCTTGTGATGGATATCGGGCGTGCTGCACAATGGGCGGGTGAGGTGCTTTTGCAGGTTGGCAAGGTGCGCCAAGGTCTTGAACCCTCTTGGGAAATGGCGATGAATGCCTACATCTTGAATGTCGGGTCGGACACGACCGAGATCGCGCCGGTTTATGATGAAGCGGGTGAAAGCCCGGTGACGGTCCGCACCGATGACCTTGAGGCGGCGCTGAGGGCATGGATATCAAAGCTCTCGGAAAGTCCGGATTAACCGGGCGGAAAGCAATTTGCCCGAAGCTGGGCGTGGTTGGACAGGATGAGTAAAGCGATTTGAACCCGGCATTCTGGCGTATTCCCGCATGTGCGATGGTGATATTGGCGGTGGCATTTGTCATGTCCGCGAGCCATCCCGCATTGGCGCAAAGCGGCGGTGGCAAGGACGCGCCGTCTGATCCGTTGGAAAAATTCCTGCATCAATATGTCGAACATGCCGGACTTCCCGGCGCCGTGGTGGCGATTGGGTATGGCGGGGGCAATGTGCGCTATGCCGCGACCGGTTATGCCAGTGTCCGACCCGAAACCGGCATGACGCGGGATCGGCAGTTTTATATCGGATCGCTGACCAAAATGATGACAGCGGTTGTGACCTTGCAACTGGCATCCGAAAAGCGGATTGATCTGGCCGATCCGATTGGCAAATACCTGCCTGAAGCCTTCCGTGATCGCATTGCCAACGCGGATCGTGCGACCATTCGTGATTTGCTGCGCAACAGTTCGGGTATTCCCGATTATCTGGATGGCGAGTTCTTTTTCGAGCTGGTGGGGCGTGACCCGCAGCATGGCTGGCGCAATGTCGAGCTGTTGCCGCTGATTGCCGATCGGGAAGCCTATTTTGCGCCGGGAACAAACTATGCGCCGTCCAACAGCAATTTCATCCTGCTTGGCGTGATGATCGAGGCGGTCGAGGGTGACCATATCGAGGCAGTGTTCAATCGCCGGATTTTCGAACCGGCCGAGATGATCAACACATCCTTTGGTCGGGTTCCCCGGCCCGCATCACTGGCGCGCGGCTTTGATGATGCCAATGGCGACGGGCAACTTGAAGACGTCACCGATTATGATGTGGGTGATCAGCTGGCCGATGGCGGGGTGATTTCAACGACCGAGGACTTGGTCAAATTTGCCCGTGCGCTTTTTGTCGAGGGAGTGCTTCTGGGCCCGAACGCGATTGAGCGGGCAACGACCGATACCGTTTTTGCCGGTGACGGGTCTTATGGCTATGGGCTTATGATCGGTTCAAGCGACTGGGGACCGGTCTGGGGGCATGACGGGATCTATTTTGGCTATTCCGCGGAGTTTTCCTGGTTCCCGGAACAGGACACGGTGGTGGTGTTTCTCGCCAATGGCCGGGCGCTCAATGAAGTGCCGTCCGTGACCAGCATGCTGATGACCGGTTTGTTCGGCAAGCCGGAATAGGGCCACCTCGCTGCGTTGCTAATGATTCCCTGCCTGCGGCGGGCTCACTATGCCGCACCGCAAAAAAGTGGCTTGCAGTGAAAAGCGAGTTTGGGTAATTTTCGTAAAAATAAATATCAAATATTGTACGAATATTATCAAACGGGAGATTCCTGATGGCTGCTGCCCCACGTCCGCGCCGTTCTGTTTTGTATATGCCGGGATCGAACGCCCGCGCCCTTGAGAAGGGCAAAAGCCTTCCGGCCGACGGGCTTATTCTGGATCTTGAGGATGCGGTGGCACCCGATGCCAAGGATACGGCGCGCGATCAGATTGTGAGTGCGCTTTCCGAGGGCGGCTATGGCAAACGCGAAATCCAGATCAGGACCAATGGCCTGAACACGCCGTGGGGGTATGCAGATATTGTTGCGGCCGCCAAAACATCGGCCGATGCCATCCTGCTGCCCAAGGTCGAAAGTGCCGATACGGTGCGACAGGTCGCCAATATCATGGAGGCCGAAGGCGCGCATGCGGGCATGACCATCTGGTGCATGATGGAAACGCCGCTTGCGATGCTCAATGCCAAGGAAATAGCCGGGGCGCATCCGCGTTTGGGCGGGTTTGTCATGGGGACGTCGGATCTTGCCAAGGATCTGAACTGTGCGCATACGCCGGATCGTCTGCCGATGGTGACCAGCCTTGGTCTTTGCCTGTTGGCGGCACGCGCCTATGGGCTTGCGATCCTTGATGGTGTGCATCTTGATCTGTCGGACGATGCCGGGTTTGCCGCATCCTGCAAGCAGGGGCGCGAGTTTGGCTTTGACGGCAAGACGCTTATTCATCCCAAAACCATTGCAGCGGCCAACGAAGCCTTTGCCCCGGCAGAGGCCGAGATCGAATGGGCGCGTAAAATCATAGCTGCGCACGAAGAAGCCAGTGCGGCGGGCAAGGGTGTGGTTGTGGTCGATGGCAAACTGATTGAAAATCTGCATGTGGTGTCGGCCAAGAAACTGGTCGCGATGGCCGATTTGATCGCGGAAATGGACGCCGCCTAAGCGCAGCATCAGCATCAGACAAAACGGGTCGCGCCGAATAATGAAAATGGCTGCATTCAAGACAGCCAAACTGGCGCGCACCGGTGTTTTACAGAAAATCCGGCCTTTCAGGGAGGCAATCGAATGTCAAAGACCAACCCGGGCAATTATTTTGAGGATTTCCAGATCGGACAGGAAATCCGCCATGCCACCCCGCGTACGATCACAAGCGGGGATGTGGCACTTTATACCGGGCTTTATGGCCCGCGCTTTGCCGTGCAGTCGTCTGACGAGTTTGCCCAAAGCATCGGCTATAAGGCCGCACCCGTCGATGACCTGTTGGCGTTTCACATGGTGTTCGGCAAAACGGTACCCGATGTGTCGCTCAATGCCGTGGCCAATCTTGGGTATGCCGGGGGGGTGTTTGGCGTTCCGGTCTATCCCGGCGATACGGTCAGTTCGGTTTCCACCGTCACCGGGATCAAGGAAAATTCCAACGGCAAGACCGGTGTGGTTTATGTCAATTCCGTCGGGCGCAATCAGCGCGGCGAGATGGTGCTTGATTACAATCGCTGGGTCATGGTGCGCAAACGCGATGAAAGTGCCCCGGCCCCGGAAACGGTCCTGCCGGAATTGCCCGGCGTCGTCGCGCCCGAGGCATTTCAGATCCCGGTCGGCCTTGATGTATCGGGCTACTCGACCGAGCTTTCCGGATCACCGCATCGTTGGGATGATTATTATGTCGGCGAGAAGATCGATCATGTCGATGGCATGACCCTGGAAGAAGCCGAACATCAGATCGCAACAAGGCTTTATCAAAACACCGCCAAGGTTCATTTCGATCAGGTCGCGGCCAATGGCGGGCGATTTGGCAAGCGGTTGATTTATGGCGGGCATATCATTTCGCTGTGCCGGGCCCTTTCATTCAACGGGCTTGGCAATGCGTTCCGGATTGCCGCGATCAATGCCGGGGCACACGCCAATCCGGCCTTTGCCGGGGATACGATTTTTGCCTGGTCGGAAGTTCTGGGCAAGTTCGAGATGCCCGGTCGTCGTGATCTTGGCGCGCTTCGCCTGCGTCTTGTCGCGGTCCGCGATCGTCAGGCCAGTGACTTCCCGCTGAAAGACGCGGATGGCAAATACCAGTCTGATGTGTTGCTTGATTTCGACTACACGGTGCTGATCGCGCGCTGACTCGTCATAAATCCTGGGGTGGCTTAACTTTTCGTTTGGCTGCGCCAGGGTAATTTCGCCGCGCGCCTGGGCCCGGTCTTGATCGGGTGCGGGCGCATTCATATGTGTTTGCAATAAATAAGACCCGATCCGCTGGCAGTTTCCTTGCGTAAGAAGGTCTAATTGTGCGATTGCTAAAAGCACGTTACGCCGTAAGTGAATGACCCGTGTCCTTCGCAGCACCCTTCCCGCAGGGTGTTTACGGTGTCTGAGAGGTCAACCTACGTAGTTTAACGGAGGCAGTTGAGGCGTTTTGTCACTGATTTCTTTGGTTTACAAAGGGGTTCAGATTGACTCAAACCCGCTGCATGGGTAAATAAACCCTGCTTTCCCGCCAGCTACTTTGAGAAGAGGCAATTCCGCTATGAGCAAAGCCAATCGGCCGCTGTCTCCGCACTTGCAGGTGTACCGGCTTCCGATGACGGCAAAGATGTCCATCTCCTTCCGCGTGATGGGTGTCGGCCTTGCCATTGGTTTCGTATTTTTGGCGTCCTGGCTGATTGGTGCCGGCGCTGGTCGTGAAGCCTTTAACGGCTATCACGGATTTTTCACCTCGTGGTTTGGTCTGCTGCTGCTGTTCGGTTGGACGGCGGCGTTTTATTACCACGCCTGCAACGGGATCCGTCACCTTGTCTGGGATACCGGTCGCGGCCTGACGAATGAGGGTGCTGCCAAAGGCAACCCGATCGTCCTTGGCGCGGCAGTCGTGCTGACCATTCTCACCTGGATCATCGGTCTGGCCTAAGGCCGGGCAAGAGGGGACAACTTGTCATGAAGATGCAATCCGATCTGGGCCGTGTCCGCGGTCTCGGTTCTGCCAAAAGTGGCTCTTCGCACTGGTGGACCCAGCGCGTTACGGCTGCTGCAAACCTTCCGCTCGGCATCTGGTTCATTGTTTCTATACTTGCCGGGCACACGGCGAATTACGATGCCGTTCACGCTTGGTTGAGCTCGTATTTCCATTCAACCATGATGATCTTGATGATCGTCAGCGTTGCCGTGCATTTCACGCACGGCCTGCAGGTTGTGATCGAAGATTATGTGCATAACCGTAAAGCAGAAGTGATCTCGCTGATGCTGATCAAGGCGGTCGCAGCGTTCTTGTCTGTGGCGGCCATCGTATCAGTCCTGCGTATCGTTTTTGCCGGAGCCTGAGCCAATGAGTGAATCTTATAAAATTATCGACCATAACTACGACGTCGTTGTTATGGGTGCGGGTGGCGCGGGTTTGCGCGCGACACTGGGTACGGTTGAAGCCGGCCTGAAAACCGCATGTATCACCAAGGTCTTCCCGACCCGTTCGCACACCGTTGCTGCCCAGGGCGGTATCGGTGCATCGCTTGGCAACATGTCCGAGGATCACTGGCAGTGGCATATGTATGACACCGTCAAGGGTTCGGACTGGCTCGGTGACCAGGACGCGATCGAATATATGTGCCGTAACGCCGTTCCGGCGGTTCATGAACTTGAACATTACGGCATGCCGTTCTCGCGGACCGAAGATGGCAAAATCTATCAGCGTCCGTTCGGTGGTCACACCCGTGACCACGGCAAGGCGCCGGTTGAACGTGCCTGTGCCGCAGCTGACCGTACCGGTCATGCCATGCTGCACACCCTCTATCAGCAGTGCCTGAAGCACAAAGCAGAATTCTTTGTCGAATATATCGCCCTTGATCTGATCATGGACGAAGACGGTTCGTGTAAAGGTCTGGTCGCCTGGGATCTCGATACCGGTGAGCTGCATCGCTTCAACGCCAAGATGGTCATTCTGGCATCTGGCGGTTATGGCCGTGCGTTCTTTAGCTGCACCTCGGCCCATACCTGTACCGGTGACGGTCATGGCATGGTGGCCCGTGCAGGTCTTGGTTTGCAGGATATGGAATTCGTTCAGTTCCACCCGACCGGCATTTACGGTTCAGGCTGCCTGATTACCGAAGGTGCCCGTGGTGAAGGTGGTTATCTGACCAACTCCGAAGGCGAGCGTTTCATGGAACGTTATGCGCCGACCGTTAAGGACCTTGCATCGCGTGACGTTGTTTCGCGCGGTATGGCACAGGAAATCCGTGATGGTCGTGGTGTTGGCGAACACGGCGAATACATCCACCTGCATCTTGAACATCTTGGTTCGGAAGTGCTGTGGGAACGTCTGCCGGGTATTACCGAAACCGCGAAAATCTTTGCCGGTGTTGATGCGACCAAGGAACCGATCCCGGTCCTGCCGACGGTCCATTACAACATGGGCGGTATTCCGACCAACTATAAGGGCGAGGTTCTGCGCCCGACCGCCAAAGACCCGAACGCGATTGTTCCGGGCCTGATGGCGGCTGGTGAAGCAGCCTGCGTTTCGGTCCACGGTGCAAACCGTCTGGGTACGAACTCGCTGCTTGATCTTGTTGTGTTTGGCCGTGCGTGCGGTATGCACGCCGCTGAAGTGGTCGATTCCAAGGCATCCTTCAAGGAGCTTAAAACCACCGATGGCGACGAGGCGATTGCACGCTTTGACCGTCTGCGTTGGGCAAAAGGTTCGCGTCCGACGGCTGATATCCGTTTGGAAATGCAGCGCGTCATGCAGGGTAACTGCGGCGTGTTCCGGACCTCGGAAATCCTTAAAGAAGGCAAGGACAAGCTTTCTGAAACCGCCAAGACGCTTCCCGACGTCGGTGTTTCGGATCGATCCCTTATCTGGAACTCGGACCTGGTCGAGACCCTCGAGCTTGAGAACCTGATGACCTGTGCCGCTGCAACCATGAATTCGGCAGAAGCGCGTCATGAATCGCGTGGTGCACATGCCCACGAAGATTTCCCGAAGCGTGATGACGAAGTCTGGATGAAGCACACGATTGCGACGGTTGACACCGAGAAGGGCTATGGCGTTGATCTGACCTATCGTCCGGTCAACAACTTCACGCTCACCGATGAAGTGTCGTATATCGAGCCGAAAGAGCGCGTCTATTAAGGCGCGGCAAGAGAGGATTTGAGAGATGGTAGAATTCAATCTTCCCGCCAATTCGGTCGTCAAAGAGGGCAAAACGTTCTCTGCGCCGGCTGACGCGAAGAATGTCCGTGCGTTCAAGATTTACCGTTTTGACCCGGACAGTGGCGATAACCCGCGTACCGACACCTATGACATCGACCTCGACAAATGCGGGCCGATGGTTTTGGACGCGCTGATCAAGATCAAGAACGAGATCGACGCGACCCTGACTTTCCGCCGTTCTTGCCGTGAAGGCATTTGCGGTTCGTGCGCGATGAACATCGATGGCCGTAACACGCTTGCGTGTCTCAAGCCGATCGAAGACATCAAGGGCGAAGTAAAGATCTATCCGCTGCCGCATATGCCGGTGGTCAAGGATCTGGTGCCGGATCTGTCCCAGCCTTATGCGCAGCTCGCATCCATCGAGCCGTGGCTTAAGGCCGACAGCCCGACCCCGCCGGATGGCGAACGTCTGCAGTCGCGTGAAGAGCGTGCCAAGCTTGATGGTCTGTGGGAATGCATTTTGTGCTTCTCCTGCTCGACCGCGTGCCCGTCTTATTGGTGGAACTCCGACCGTTACCTCGGCCCGGCTGTTCTGTTGCAGGCATATCGCTGGTTGGCTGACTCGCGTGACGAATATACCGGTGAACGTCTCGATGCGCTCGAAGATCCGTTCCGCCTGTATCGTTGCCACACGATCATGAACTGCACCAACACCTGCCCGAAAGGCCTGAACCCGGCCCTTGCGATCACCGAAATCAAAAAGATGATCGCGGAACGCCGCGCGTAAAGCCGCAGGCTTGTTGCCCTGATATTGGCGTTTAGCGCCAGCTTGTTAAAGCCGCCGAGGATCAATGATCCCGGCGGCTTTTTCTTTTGGTCGCATGATGTTAACCCCACAATTACCCAAATGCGCTATGATGGCGTCTGGCTTTCTGCACCAGTATGGGAATGACAACCTTGATTGACCGCCACCCGTTTCATTTCAGATCAACGCGTTTCGCAATGGTTGCCGGCATGATGCTTGGCCTTGCCGCCTGCGGGGAAACTGCCCCGAAGTGGGAAGCGCAGGATATGTTTGCTGCGCCCACCGAGCAAAAGGTTGATGACCGCTATCGGGCGATGATTGATTTCAAGGCCATGGCGCGCGATGCGGCGGGCAAGGAATATGCCGCTGGTCCGAACGCCACCGTGATTGGCGCGGTCGAGGAAGCGGTTGCCATGTGCCAACAGGCCAATGCACAAGGCTGCAAGGCGGTGCGGGTCGGGCTGACCTGGGTGGATGGACTTGATCAAAGTGCGATTGAAAGCGTGATCACATCTTACCGCGATACCATGACGGCCGAGGCCTATCAGGCGGCAGGGCAGGGCAATATGGGGGCGGCGAACTGGCTGGCCTATCATTATGCGGTGCGCGGCGAAAACCTGCAGGAGGCCGAACGCCTGTCAAAGCAGGCCTTGCAGGTGGCCCCGGATGATCCCGGTGCGCTTGATACCTATGGGTTGATCCTGTATCGCCAAGGGCGATATCAGGAAGCCGAAGAAGTGTTTATCCGTGCCAACAAGGCAATGCCAACGGCCGAGCATATCGCGCATTTCGCCGATAATGCGCTGGCGATGGGCAAGACTGAAATGGCACGCGCGGCCTATCAGCGCGCGTTGGAGGCGGGGGCTGGTCCGGTACTGTCCCAGACAATTCAGAAGCGCTTGTTGGCATTGGACCTGAATGGCGGGGCGGCGGCCCCGGCGCAGTAAGAAGTATCTGCAACAGGAAAAGAAAAAGGCCGGGAATTCCCGGCCTTTGTTATTTCGTCACTTTGCTGCGTTATGCCCAATCAAGCGTGATGACTTCGCCGTCTACCAGTGGCAGGTCGACTTCATTGAGGTTGTTGCCCGGACCTGTGCGATCCACGATCAAAAAGTCGCTGTCTTCTTCAAGCACGAGCAACGGGTGATGCCAGACGTTTTTGGCGTAGGTAACACCTTGGGTGCCATCAGAAAGAAACGCGCGCAGGTCTTCGGGTTTTGGCGTTTCAGTGCCCGACGCGACGACAATCAGGAACTTCTGACCTGCAAGCGGGATGAAGGCCTGCGATCCCAGCGGATGGCGTTCCATCATCTTGATTTCAATCGGCTTGGGACGCGGCGTGCCGCGAAAGATGCTGATGATCGGGGCGCCACCTTCGTCACCGACATCGACGCGCGAGATATCATGGAACCGGGTCGTGGTGCCCTGATTGATCTTGTAGGTGTCACGTGCGGTGGTAGTCGAAATCACCTCGCCAAATGGCGCAAAGGCATCCGGGGTCAGATATTCGATGGGAAGCTGCATGACCCTGCCCCGTTACTTGGTCGGTTTGCCAAGAATGCGCAAACGGCTGATGCCGCCATCGGGGATCGAGTTGACCCGAAGATGGGTGACCGGACCATTGACGGTAAGTGCGGATACATCGAATTCGTGGATGTGGTCCGCCTGCATTTTGCTTTCCGGCAGGATGGTCGACCAGAACATCGAACGTGCACGCAGTGACTTGTCCTTTTCACCGTCGACAAACGCGCCCTGAATCGAAACACGGTCGGGATAGTTGCCCTTGAAGTGGCAGGTATCGACGATGATTTTTTCGATCTCTCCGGGATTGCCGAGCTCAACAATCAGCCATTCATTGCCCGGTTCGCGACGGCGGCGGGTTTCCCAGCCATCGCCCATATTGGCCCCGCGACCCGGGGCCAGAATGGCATTGGGATTACCGTAATGGGCATCCGACCAGCCAACAACCACACCGCCATTGATCATCGCGGCGAGATCGACCTGTTCGCCCTTGGCGGCCATTTCCGTCCAGTCGCGGTTCGGGCGACCATAAACGCGCAGGCGCGCGACACCGCCATCGGGATAGATGTGCAGGCGCACATGGGTATAGATCGCCTCGGACGTGACATCGGCATAGTGATGCGCACTGGCGCCAAGGCCCAGTGGGGCAACGATTTCATGCCATTTGGTGTCTTCGGTCGGATCGCCACTTGGGCAATAGCAGCCTTCAAGCGATGCGGCCGGCGGGAAGTTGCCGGTGAAGTGGCTGGTATCGATATCGACACCGTAAATTCGGCCCGATGTCGCCAGACGGACGACACAGTAATCATGGCCTTCGACGCGTTTGCGGCGGCTTTCCCAGCCATCCATCCATTTGCCGTGATCGTCATAGCGGTCAGGGTAAAACACCGCGTCGGCGGTTTGCAGCATGCGCTGCTTGTCGGCGAAGAAATCGTCGGTCGCAAAGATTGCTTCTGCGCCCAGACGTTCGTCGGCCAGATTGACAAAGCGCCGTGCAAATTCCGGCGCGTCGGTGTTTTCCTGATGGCTCATGGTCTTTTTATCCTGAAATGGTCGTTTATTATCTGGCGGTCACAGGTGCTTGCTGCTCGTGGTGCTGTGGTTAACCCTACAGCGCTTCGAGCCGCAATTTGGCAATGCGGTGAACCTGTGCAATCGCCTCATTGAATTCGGTTTCCGGGTCGTTTTTCACGCGCCGCTCGAACGCTTCGAGGATATCGGTGCGATGGAAACCCTTGACCGCAAAGATGAACGGAAAGCCGAACTTCTGTTTATAGAGATCATTAAGTTCGGTAAAGCGGGCAAGTTCACCCGGTGTGCATTGATCAAGCCCGGCGCCCTTTTGTTCGCTTTGTGATGACTCGGTCAAATCAGCTAGCGCAAGCTTACCGGCCAGATCCGGGTGGGCGCGCAGAAGCGAGAGTTTATCATCATCAACCGCGCCATTGACGATGGCCGCCATGGCATCGGCAAGGGCCGCAGGGTTATCGAGGTTTTTCGTGATGCCGCGTTCATAAAGCTGATGGGCAACCCACGGTGAATGTTCGTAAACCCAGCCATAAAGCGACACGAACGCGCTTTCGGCGAGTGTGCTGGGCGGGCGGGTTTCAAACAGGGATTGGGTGGTTTCTGTCATTGGGACCTTGTGTTTCCTTATTCGCCGCCAAACGGGTGATGTTCGCGCCAGTGACGGGCGATATCAATCCGGCGGGCAAACCAGACATTGTCGTGGCTCTGGACATAATCGACAAAGCGCTTGAGGGCCGCGAACCGGCCCGGACGTCCGACCAGACGGCAATGCAGACCGATCGACATCATGCGCGGGGTTTCGGTCCCTTCTTCGTAAAGGGTGTCGAAGCTGTCCTTGAGATACTGGAAATATTGTTCACCGGAATTAAAGCCCTGCATGGCGGCAAAGCGCATGTCGTTGGCATCAAGGGTGTAGGGCACGATCAGGTGCGGGGTGTCGGTCTGGGTGCTCCAGAACGGGAGTTCGTCACTGTAATCATCGGCGTCATAGAGGAAGCCACCTTCCTCAGCCACCAGGCGCCGGGTATTGGGGCTGGTGCGGCCAGTATACCAACCCAGCGGACGTTCGCCGGTGACGTTCTTGATGATCTCGATCGCCTTGTGAAGATGTTCGCGTTCCTGATCTTCTGGCATGTATTGATAATCAATCCAGCGATAGCCGTGCGAGCAGATCTCGTGACCATCCTTCATGGCGACTTCGCCGACTTTGGGGTGGCGGGCCAGCGCCATGGCGACGGCAAAGATGGTGATCGGGATCTGGCGTTCGCGAAACAGGTTCAGAATACGCCAGACGCCAACGCGCGAGCCATATTCATAGATCGACTCCATGCTCATGTGGCGGACGCCTTCGCGCATGTCAGCACCGATGATTTCAGACAAGAAGGCTTCGGATGCGCGATCGCCATGCAGGATGCAGTTTTCACCGCCTTCTTCGTAATTCAGCACGAACTGAACAGCAACGCGCGCCTTGTTCGGCCAGTTGGCCTTGGGCGGGTTTTCACCATAACCAATCAAATCACGCGCATATGTCTGGTCGTTCATGCGAACCTTCTCCTGAATTCTGTGGGATTGATCCCGTACGCCCGGCTTTGTTGTCGGGCCTGTTTGGTGTAGCATTAACCATCGGCCGCAGCGCAGCAAGAAAGAAACCTGCGGATGCGAAGCCAACGACGTGCCGCACTATCAAGGCTGTTTTGATAATGTTCCTGGACGGGATCAGATCGGGGCCACGTTTTTCGCGGTCTTTCACAGCGTTTTGCCTGTGTTTCCGTTCATAATGCCTGAAACGGTTCTATTCGTTTTTCAAAGATTTGTTGATATAGTTTCACGTTATCGCCTCTTTCCCCCGGACGGGGTGTAATGCGACGATTTTAGATCGCTTAAAAATGGTTCGGCACAAAACTTCATAAACAGAATGCCGTTCCCGGGGAGAAGCGACCGCTCATAAAATTAAAGAACGAGAGAGGAGGCCCGGCATGGGACGACTGACCACCCATGTACTGGATACGGCAAAAGGCTGCCCGGCCGCCGGAATCCGCATTGAGCTGCATCGCTTTGGCAACGGCCATGATGACTTGGTTGCCGAAGCCGTGACCAATGCCGATGGCCGCACCGAAGGCCCGATGCTTGAGGGTGCCTCTTTCAAACCCGGCCAGTATCAGCTTGTTTTCCATGCCGGTGATTACTTTGATGCCAGCGGGACAGAGCTTCCCGATCCGAAATTCCTCGATCAGGTCGTGATCCGGTTTGGCATTTCTGATGGGCAGGCGCATTACCATGTGCCGCTGTTACTGTCGCCGTTCGGCTATTCCACCTATCGCGGTAGCTGAGGACAGACATGGCAAGTGCGACCGGATCCTTCCGTTCTGATATCCGTTTTTTGCTCGGCGACGAGGAACGCAGCCTGCGCGATATTGATCCGCAGATGACGGTTCTTGAATATCTGCGCCTTTCCGAGCGCAAATCAGGCACCAAGGAAGGCTGTGCCGAGGGCGATTGCGGGGCCTGCACGGTTGTGCTGGGCGAACCCGATGGCAAGGGTGGCATGGCGTATCGCACGGTGAATGCCTGTATCCAGTTTGTCCCGACCCTTGATGGCAAGCAGCTTTTAACTGTCGAGCATCTTAAATCGACGGACGGTACCCTGCATCCGGTTCAGCAGGCGATGGTCGATACCCACGGATCGCAATGCGGTTTCTGTACGCCGGGCTTTGTCATGAGCCTGTATCAGCTTTGGCTGGATGGTGGCGAAGATGACCGCGGTGCGATCAATGATGCGCTGGCCGGGAACCTTTGCCGTTGCACGGGCTATGGCCCGATTATCGAGGCTGCGCGAAAGGCCGGTGGTGTGGCAGCCAACGACAGTGCGGAGCAAAAACGCCGTGCGGATATTGCCGCCAAACTGACCGCGATGGTCGAAGGCGAAGGCACGCTTGCGCTTGAACATCCGGCAGGGCGTTATTTTGCGCCGCGCACGTCTGATGAATTAGCGGCCCTTTTGGTGGCGCACCCGGATGCCACGGTTCTGGCCGGGGGGACGGATGTTGGTCTTTGGGTGACCAAGATGCTCAAGCGTCTGGATCCGATCATTTACATTGGCGATGTCGCCGATATCCAATCGGTTTATGAAACCGAAGATGCGCTGATTATCGGGGCCGGTGTCACCTATAGCCGGGCGCATGAGGCGCTGGGGCGGGTGGCTGCCGATATTGGCGAGCTGGTCCGCCGGATTGGCTCAAGACAAATCCGCAATGCCGGGACCGTGGGCGGCAATATCGCCAACGGATCACCAATTGGCGATACGCCGCCGGCCTTGATTGCCCTGGGGGCGAAGATCGTTCTGCGCATGGGCGATGTGCGTCGTGAAGTGCCGCTCGAAGAATTCTTTATCAGCTATGGCAAGCAGGACCGGGTTGCGGGCGAATTTGTTGAAAGCGTGATTGTGTCCAAACCGCACAGCGGACTGGTGTTCAAGGCCTATAAAATCTCCAAACGATTTGATCAGGATATCACGGCCGTTCTCGGGGCCTTTGCCATCAAGGTTGATGATAACGGCAAGGTTTCCGAATTCCGTGCGGCCTTTGGCGGTATGGCAGGCACCCCGATGCGGGCGAAAAAATGCGAAGCGGCCCTGATCGGCAAGGATTGGAATGAAGCCAATCTCAATGCGGCGCAAATGGCACTGGCCAGCGAGTTTGAACCGATGACCGACATGCGGGCATCGAAGGAATATCGCATGCTGGTCGCACAGAACCTTTTGACCAAGCTGTTTATCGAAACCAATGCGCCGGATATTGCCACCCGCCTTGTCGGCAAGGAGGCGGCCCATGTCTGATCAGGGTTTGAAAGCCGATATGGACGAGGTTGTTGCACCGACCGCGGGACTGAGCGGTGGGGTGCGATCAAGTTCCAAACATGATAGCGGCCCGAAACATGTGGCGGGCGAGGCGGTCTATATTGATGACATCAATGAGCCGTTTGGAACGCTTCATCTGGCACCGGGCGCGTCAAACATTGCACATGGCAAGATTACCAAACTGGACCTGTCGAAGGTCCGCTCGGCCCCCGGCGTGGTTTGCGTTCTGACCGCCGATGATATTCCCGGCGTGAATGATGTTTCGCCTGCCCACACCCATGACGAGCCGGTTCTGCCCGATGGCATCGTGCAGTTTTATGGCCAGCCGGTCTTTTGTGTCGCCGCCGAAACGCGTGCGCAGGCCCGTGCCGCGGCCCAACTGGCCGAGATCGAATATGAAGAACTGCCAGCGGTTCTTGATGTGACCGAGGCACTGGAAAAGCAGCATTTTGTTGCGCCCCCGCATGTGATGAAGCAGGGCGATGCCAAATCGGCATTGGCCCGCGCCAAGCATCGCCAAACTGGTCGGATGGAGATTGGCGGGCAGGACCATTTTTACCTGGAAGGCCATATCAGCTTTGCCATTCCGGGCGAGGATGGCGATGTGTTGCTGCATTGCTCCACGCAGCATCCGTCCGAGGTGCAGCACAATATTGCCAATGTGCTGGGCCGTCCGGCCAATGCGGTGACGGTCGAGGTGCGCCGCATGGGTGGCGGGTTTGGCGGCAAGGAAACGCAGGCGATGCAATGGGCGGCGCTGGCGGCCATCGTTGCAACCAAAACCGGACGTCCGGCCAAGTTCCGTCTGGATCGTGATGATGACATGGTCATGACCGGCAAGCGTCATGATTTCATTGTCGATTATGATGTCGGCTTTGATGATGACGGGCGGATTTGCGGCCTTGATCTTCAATACGCGGCCAATTGCGGTTTTTCGGCCGATTTGTCAGCCGCAATTGCCGACCGGGCGATGTTCCATACCGACAATGCCTATTACCTTGGCGATGTTGAAATCCGGTCGTATCGCTGCAAAACCAATCTTGTGTCCAACACCGCGTTTCGTGGATTTGGCGGGCCTCAGGGGATGGTTGCGATTGAGCGCATCATTGATGAAATCGCGATGACCGTCGGGCGTGATCCATTGGATGTGCGCATTGCCAACTATTACGACACCAAGGATCGCAATACGACGCCATACCACATGGTGGTCGAAGACAATGTCCTTTCGGAATTGACCGACGATATCCTGAAAGCCAGCGACTATCGCAAGCGCCGCGAAGAGATTACGGCGTTCAATGCCGAAAGCCCGGTTTTGAAAAAGGGCCTTTCCCTGACGCCCGTGAAATTCGGGATTTCCTTTACCACGACCTTCCTGAACCAGGCGGGCGCGCTGATCCATGTCTATCAGGATGGGTCGGTGCATCTGAACCATGGTGGGACGGAAATGGGCCAGGGCCTGTTTATCAAGGTCGCCCAAGTTGTGGCCGAGGAATTCCAGATCGATCTCGATCAGATCAAGATCACGCCCACCAATACCGGCAAGGTTCCCAACACATCGGCAACCGCGGCCTCAAGCGGGGCAGACATGAACGGCATGGCCGCACGTGATGCGGCGATGACGATCAAGAACCGCCTGATTGCCTTTGCCGCCGAGAAATATGGTGTGGCGGAAAGTACTGTGCGCTTTGTGCCGGGCAAGGTCATTGTCGGTGACAAGGAAAAGCTCGCCTTTGCCGATCTGATCAAGCAGGCCTATCTGGCGCGTGTGTCGCTGTCGGCCACCGGCTATTACGCCACGCCGAAAATCCATTATGACCGCGAAAGCGCATCGGGCCGTCCATTTTATTACTTTGCCTATGGCATGGCGTGCTCCGAAGTTTTGATTGATACCCTGACTGGCGAATACAAGGTGACGCGGGTTGATATCATTCATGATGTTGGCCGGTCGTTGAACCCGGCGATTGACCTTGGCCAGATTGAAGGTGGCTTCATTCAGGGGATGGGCTGGCTGACATCCGAGGAACTTTGGTGGGATGATAAAGGCAGCCTGCGCACCCATGCGCCGTCGACCTATAAAATCCCGGCATGTTCGGATCGACCGGAAGATTTCCGTATGGAGCTGTGGTCGTCCGGACGAAACGTTGAAAAAACCATTCACCGATCCAAGGCGGTTGGCGAGCCGCCCTTGATGCTGGCGATTTCCGTGCATCGGGCGATTGCCGATGCGGTGGCCTCGGTCGCCAATCACAAGGTTGTCCCGGCCCTTGATACCCCGGCAACGCCCGAGGCGGTCTTGCATGCCGTGGCCGATTGCGCCAAGCACATGATCGAAAAGGTTCATTCAGCACAATCGATGGCGGGGGAATAGGACATGACCCTGTCGCGGCGCGATCATATCAGGCTGTTGTCTGAACCCGGTCTGGTGATGCTGGTCAGTGTTGCGGCCATTCGCGGATCAACCCCGCGGGAAGTTGGGGCCTTCATGCTGATAACGCCGGATTCGATTTCGGGCACGATTGGTGGTGGCAACCTTGAACATCAGGTCACACGCCGGGTGCGCGAAGGTTTTGACGCGGGTGCCGACGAGATGGCCGTTGCCGAGATCGCCCGGTTCCCGCTTGGTCCCGGTCTTGGGCAATGTTGTGGTGGATCGGTCGAGGTTGGTTTTCATCTGTTGCGCGGGGTCGCCAAAGAAACGCTGCGCACGGTTTTGCACGAAATCGAAACCGCACCGATCCGTGCCGATGGCCATTGGGTGACGGTTCCGACCGATTGCAGCGACATCGGGCGCGTAAGTGGCGCGCATGCCAAGATGCTCTCGGGCAGTTTTGGTGCGGCCCGCGGCGGGATTGTTACGTTAAACGGGGTGGAAACGCTTTGTTTGCGCCTTGATGACGCGCGCACGCCAATGTGGATTTTTGGTGCCGGGCATGTTGGCAAGGCGGTTGTGCAGGCCCTGGCGCCTTTGCCGTTTGATATTCACCTGATCGATTCGCGTGATGAGTTTCTGGCGGGTGTTGAAGGTGAAAATGTTCAGGTTTGTCAAAGTGATAAGCCTGAGTCTGAGGTCGCCGATATCCCGGCCGGGGCGCATGTTTTGATCTTAACGCACAACCATGCGCTTGATTTCGAGATCTGCCGGGCGGCTTTGGTGCGCGATGATCTTGGATTTGTTGGCATGATCGGCAGCCAAACCAAGCGCGCACGCTTTATCCGACGTCTTGCTGATCGGGGGTTGAGCCCGGTTGAAATCGGTCGTCTGACCACTCCGATTGGAATTCAAGGCATTACCGGCAAACAGCCGGTGGTGATTGCGGCATCGGTTGCCGCACAGGTGCTATCGGTGCGTGAAGCACAGATGACGCAAACGCAAATGCCGAAATCCGCATCAGACGGGTTGGGCGACGCTTAAGGCCTTCTTTGAGGGCAATATTAATGATAAAGGGCCGCGCAATGACGGCCTGTCAGGTGGTTCGGGCAACCGGACCAGAGGTTTCGTAGAGGAGAGTTTGGCTGTGTGTGACGCCAAGGGCCATATGCGCCATGCCGTGGATTTGTCGCGGCAAAAGATGGATGAGGGATGCGGTGGTCCGTTCGGGGCAATCATTGTTCGCAATGGCGAAGTGATTGCAGAAGGATGGAACAATGTAACATCCCAGAACGACCCGACCGCCCATGCCGAGGTCAGTGCCATTCGCGCGGCCTGTGCCAAGCTTGGCACGTTCAATCTGTCAGGCTGTGAAATCTATACCAGTTGCGAACCTTGCCCGATGTGCCTGTCTGCGATTTATTGGGCCCGTCTTGACAAGATCTATTACGCCAATGGCCGCGAAGATGCTGCTGCCATCGGATTTGATGATCAGTTTCTGTATGATGAGGTGGCAAAGCCGATCGAAGATCGTTCATTGCCAATTGTGCATGTCGATTTGCCCGAAGCGCGCGAAGTGTTTGCCGCCTGGGATGCCAAAGCCGACAAGATCGAATATTGAGACCGTTTGACTGCAATGCGTTATGCGGTAAAACCGCGTGCTGGATGCAAGACATATCGCTAAATGGGGGTGGCAACAGTGACGTCAACGACCGGTGAAGCCGGGGCAAATACCGTGAAGGGGGCTGGTGGGCCTGCGCAATTGGAAGTGCGCGGCGTGACCAAGGCCTTTCCGGGCTGTCTGGCCAATGACGATATCAGTTTCCGTATTGAGCCAGGTGAAATCCATGCGCTGTTGGGGGAAAACGGTGCTGGCAAAAGTACGCTTGTCAAAATCATCTATGGCGTGCTGCAGGCCGATGAGGGCGAGCTGATCTGGGAAGGCAAGCCGGTCACGATCGCGAGCCCGCATGATGCGCGCGAAATGGGGATCGGTCTGGTGTTCCAGCATTTCTCGCTGTTTGAAACCATGACGGTGCTTGAAAACATTGCGCTGGCGATGAATGACGTGCGCGATATGGACGCGCTGCGCAAGCAGGTGCTTGAGGTCGAAAAGACCTATGGTCTGCCGCTTGATCCGGATCGTCATGTTTACACGCTGTCGGTTGGGGAGCGTCAGCGCATCGAGATTGTGCGTTGCCTGTTGCAGAATCCCAAACTTCTGATCCTGGACGAGCCGACCTCGGTCCTGACGCCGCAAGAAGTCGAAAAGCTGTTTGAGACGTTGCGTCGTTTGGCCGATGAAGGCTGTGCGATCCTTTATATCAGCCACAAGCTGCATGAAGTGAAGGCCCTGTGCCAGAAGGCAACTGTGCTGCGCGGCGGCAAGGTTGTTGGCGGCTGTGACCCGCGCGAAGAAACCGCAAAATCGATGGCCGAAATGATGATCGGCCAGAAACTGACCGCGCCGGATCGGGGTAAATCCCGCGAATTTGGCGATGTGCGGCTTGCGGTTTCCAACCTGTCGCTTGAAAGTGATGAACAGTTCGGTACCGACCTTAAGGGGATTAATCTTGAGGTGCGCGGTGGTGAAATCATGGGCGTTGCCGGGGTTGCTGGCAACGGTCAGAACGAATTGTTCCGCGCCCTTGCCGGAGAAACCGAACAGCAAGCCGCCCCGGATAGCATCAAGATTGATGGCAAGTCGGTTGCGCATTTCGGCCCGCGCCGTCGTCGTCGTCTGGGCGCAACGTTCGTTCCCGAAGAACGCAACGGCCATGGGGCTGTGCCGGACATGAGCCTTTCGGAAAACGGGTTCTTGACCGCATTCCGGCGCATGGCGCTTTCGGCCCGTGGTCTAATCCGCGAAGTCCCGACCAAGTCATTTGCCGATAACATCATCAAGACTTTTGATGTGCGCACCACCGGTTCGGGGGCCGAGGCCGGATCGCTTTCGGGCGGCAACCTTCAGAAATTTATCGTCGGGCGCGAGATTTTGCAGGACCCGGGTGTTCTGGTGATTTCCCAGCCGACCTGGGGCGTTGATGCCGGGGCGGCCAGTGCCATTCATCAGGCATTGCTGGATCTGGCCGCCAAGGGCACGGCGGTTCTGGTGATTTCGCAGGATCTCGACGAGATTTATG
The DNA here is from genome assembly GCF_037027205.1 of Thalassospira sp. CH_XMU1458. Taxonomy (NCBI): domain Bacteria; kingdom Pseudomonadati; phylum Pseudomonadota; class Alphaproteobacteria; order Rhodospirillales; family Thalassospiraceae; genus Thalassospira; species Thalassospira sp. CH_XMU1458. The sequence goes on from NZ_JAYMDW010000001.1 coordinate 713,357, forward strand.
CCATCTGTGACTCGGTGGTCGTGATGGCGGAGGGCAAAATGTCCAAGCCGCGTCCGATGGCCGATGTCAGCATCGAGGAAATTGGTCTGTTGATGGGGGGACTTCATGATCTTGAAGGCAACGCGACCCCGGCGAACAACACGCAAGTAGAGGGAGGTCGCGTTGGTCAGGCTTGAACCCCGTCGCCAGCATTCACAGGCGATGGTTTATCTGTCGCCGGTTCTGGCAATCCTTATGACGCTTGTCGTCGGCGGGATCATCTTTGCCTTTATGGGCAAGAACCCGTTTGACGCGCTTTATACGTTCTTCATTTTGCCGATCAATAACAGCTATGGCATTTCCGAGCTGTTCGTGAAGGCGACCCCGCTTGTCATCATTGCGGTCGGTCTTGCCATGGGGTTCCGGGCCAATGTCTGGAACATCGGGGCTGAAGGCCAGTTGACCATGGGGGCGATCTTTGGCGGGGGGCTGGCGCTTTATTTCCATGACAGCGACAGCGTGCTTTTGCTGCCGGCCATGTTTGTGCTGGGCGCGCTGGGCGGTGCGTTTTGGGGGGCGATCCCGGCATTGCTGCGCACGCGCTTTAACGCCAATGAAATCCTGACCAGTCTGATGCTGACCTATGTCGCGACGCTGTTTCTAAGCTTTCTGGTGCATGGTCCTTGGCGTAACCCGGAAGGGTTCAACTTCCCGGAATCACGTCCGTTCCCGGATGCCGGTTTGCTTCCGATCATCTTTGAAGGATCGCGTGTGCATCTTGGTACGGCCGTTGCCGTGTTTGTCGTAATCGCCGGTTGGTTGTTGCTGTCGAAATCGGTGATCGGGTTCCAGTTGCGCGTTGTCGGCAAGGCCCCGCAGGCCGCCCGCCATGTCGGGTTCCGTCAGAAACGCATGGTCTGGTTTACCCTTCTTCTGGGCGGTGCGCTGGCCGGTTTGGCCGGTTTGTTTGAGGTGTCCGGCCCCATCGGGCAGCTTCAGCCATCGATCTCGCCCGGTTATGGCTTTACCGCGATTATCGTGGCCTTCCTTGGGCGTTTGCATCCGGTTGGTATTTTGTTTGGTGGTTTGATTATGGCGCTGACCTATTTGGGTGGCGAACTGGCGCAGATTACACTCGGCCTGCCGAATGCTGTGACTGGGCTTTTCCAGGGGATCTTGTTGTTCTTCCTGCTGGCCAGTGATGTCTTGACCAAATACCGCATTCGTTTCGGCTCCATCGCGGCAAAAGGGAGAACCGCATAATGGAATGGATTGTTCCCTTTATCTTGACCGTGATCACCGCCTCGACCCCGCTTTTGCTGGCGGCATCGGGTGAGCTGATTACCGAGAAATCTGGTGTGCTTAACCTTGGTGTTGAAGGCATGATGCTGGTCGGCGCGATTGCCGGTTTTGCGGTGACGGCATCAAGCGGCTCGGCCTCTCTGGGTATTCTGGCCGCTGTTGTGGCGGGCACATTGATGTCGCTGATCTTTGCATTTTTGACCCTGACTCTGATGGCCAATCAGGTGGCGACGGGTCTTGCGCTGACGATCTTCGGGGTTGGTTTTTCAGCCCTTGTCGGATCGGGCTTTGTCGGCTTTGCGATTGATCCGCTGCCAGCCCTTTCGATCCCGGGCATCAGTGCCATTCCGATCATCGGTCCTATCCTGTTTGGGCAGGATTTCCTGGTTTATCTGTCAATCGCGGCTGTGATCGGGATTGCTTGGTTCCTGTCCAAATCGCGCGCGGGTCTCATTCTTAAGGCCGTTGGGGATTCCCATCATTCGGCGCATGCGATTGGCTATTCGGTGATCAAGATCCGCTATCTTGCCACCATGTTTGGCGGGGCGATGGCGGGCCTTGGTGGCGCGTATCTGTCGCTTTCATATACGCCGATGTGGGCAGAAAACATGACGGCCGGTCGTGGCTGGATCGCGCTGGCGCTGGTGGTGTTTGCCACGTGGCGTCCGGGGCGTCTGGTTGCCGGGGCCTATATGTTTGGCCTGATCTCGGTGATGCAGCTGCATGCGCAGGGGGCCGGCATTCATGTGCCCAGCCAGTTCATGTCGATGTTGCCGTATCTGGCGACCGTGATCGTGCTGGTGATTATTTCAAGCGACCGTGCGAAAATCAGACTGAACGCGCCGGCCTGTATCGGTCAGGCGTTCAGGGCCGCCCAATAGGGTTTCGGTGGCCTTAACAGCGGGACCGGAACACGTTAAATGATGTTTCGGCCCGACGACGGGAGGAAGACTGTACTTGCCAAACCTCACACAAGCCGGTCACGGCTTGGCCGGTTTGTCTGAGATTTGGTTTGTGCAGGAACGCGTCATTGATTGCGATCAGGAATTACGTATAAATCCTGATTGAGTGTCTAACAGGGAGACTGAAACTATGAATGCAAGCCTCGTGAAGCGCACACTTGCCGCCGTTGCGGCTGTTGGTGCCCTCGCAACCGGCATGGGTGCAGCCCAGGCCGAAGACGTTAAGGCCGGTTTTATCTATGTCGGCCCGATTGGTGACCATGGCTGGTCTTACCGTCATGACATTGGCCGTCAGGCCATTGAAGCTGAACTCGGCGATGCTGCTTCGACCAGCTATGTCGAAAGCGTGCCGGAAGGTGCAGATGCTGAACGCGTGATCCGTCAGATGGCCCAGACCGGCCACAACCTGATCTTCACCACCTCGTTCGGTTTCATGAACCCGACCGAAAAAGTTGCCAAGCAGTTCCCGAATGTCAAATTCGAACATGCAACCGGTTACAAGCGTGCTGACAACCTTTCGACCTATGCCGCACGTTTCTATGAAGGCCGTTATGTTGCTGGTGTGATCGCCGGTAAAATGACCAAGTCGAACATCGTTGGGTATGTCGGCTCCTTCCCGATCCCGGAAGTTGTCCGTGGTATCAACTCCTTCATGATGGGCGCATGGTCGGTTAACCCGGACGTGCAGGTCAAAATCGTTTGGGCCAACACCTGGTATGATCCGGGCAAGGAAGGCGATGCTGCCAAGGCCCTGATTGACCAGGGTGCAGACATCATGGTTCAGCACACCGACAGCCCGGCACCGCTTCAGGTTGCTGAAAACCGTGGCGTGCTTGGTTTTGGTCAGGCATCTGACATGATCAAGTTCGCACCGAAGGCACAGCTGACCGCGATCGTTGATAACTGGGACAGCTACTATGTTGCCCGCGCCAAGGCCGTTGCCGATGGTACCTGGGAATCCAAAGACACCTGGGGTGGCATTGATACCGGTATGGTCGAAATGGCACCGTACACCAACATGCCTGACGACGTGAAAGCCTTGGCAGAAGAAACCGCTGCCAAGATTGCTTCGGGTGAATTCCACCCGTTCACCGGCCCGATCTATGATCAGGCAGGCGAACTGCGCGTTGCAGAAGGCGAAGTTGCTGATGACGGCATGCTGCTTGGCATGGACTGGTACATCAAAGGCATCGATGCCGAACTGCCGAAATAAGTCGGATTTCCGATCCATCCGGATCGGTTAAATGACGAAGCCCCGTGCATTAGCTTGCGCGGGGCTTTTCTTATGACGGTTTGTCAGGATGGCTTCTTGGAATTGGGCCGACTTGGTTCATCTGACTTTTCATAGGCGATCATTTCGGTTTTTGGATGCCGTAGGGCATAGAGTGCTGCGCGCCAGCCATGCAGCTTGACCTTGTGTTCGCGGGTTTTACCGGCCCACTTGTCGCGGAAGCGTTCCATATCTTCACGGCGACTGAAATAGATCACCATATCGACAATCGGGGCATTCTGGTCGCCACGCGGGAGTTCGATATTCCGAATACCCATCGTCCAGTTCTTGCTCATGACATTGATGTCGAGCCAGTCCAGCACAGCTTGGGCGGAATGTTTCTCGTGAATAACGACACGATATGGAAAATTCCGAAGATCTTTCGACATCGGTGTGTCCCTGACGGTTCCCGTTTGCAGCGATGATACATGAAATCGTTACAAAGTTGCTTAATTCATGAAGGGGGTTGTGTCCGGTTTCGCGCATGTCGCGTGGATTACCGATAGTGGAAATCCGTGATTGGCGCAGAAAGAAAAATGGTAAGCGCAGGTTGAATATCTACTAATCGGATAATACTTTATCCAATAATAATTCCAGATTACTGTGTTAGGTATTGAGAATGAAACGTGTGGAAAAATAATATTTAGCTTCGCACGACCATTTTCACATGATAATCGAGTAATTCATCCTGCCCGCAGCCCGAAATTGCGGGCATGTTTGGAAATAAAAATAAAGTATCGGGGTCTTAAAGGTGAGTGAAAAGCCTTCAGGCATTCAGCCTTCTGGGCGGGAGCGTCATTTCAAACCGGACGAGTTGATCGTCAGCAAGACGGATCTCAAAGGGCATATTACCTACGCCAATGAGGTGTTTTTGCGCCTTTCTGATTATTCGGAAGGTGAGGTTTTGGGGAAGCCGCATGCGCTGATCCGACATCCGGATATGCCGCGCAGCGTTTTCAAGCTTATGTGGGACCGGATTTCATCCGGTCACGAGATTTTTGCCTATGTCGTGAATATGGCCAGCAACGGGGATCATTATTGGGTCTATGCCCATGTGACGCCGACCTTTGATGCCAGTCACAAGGTGATTGGATACCATTCCAACCGCCGGGTGCCCGATCCAAAGGTTCTGAGCGAAACGATCATTCCTCTCTATGCGGAACTCCGCAAGATCGAGGACAGTCTGCCCAATCGCAAGGATGGCATGAATGCCGCATCCGAGGCCTTGTCACAGAAGCTTTCTGATATGGGCATGTCGTACGACGAGTTTATTCAAAGTCTCTAGAGGATCGCAAAGCGGTTCCCGGAAACACAAGGTTTGAGGTTCTAATGTCGCTGTTTGGTAGTTCAAAATCAGGTATCAAAAAGGCACTGGACGTGGTCCTGGCCGCAGCCGATGGTGATTACGAAGCCCGTATTACCAATGTCGACAGTCATCCTGACATGCGCGAACTGTTTATTGCGATCAACCGGCTGATTGACCGCAATGATGCGTTCCTGCGCGAAAGTGCGGCATCCATGGGGGCGGTTTCCGAAAACCGTTATTACCGACGCATTGTCGAAACCGGGCTGGTCGGGGATTACCTTTCTTCGGCCCAGCGGATTAATGCGGCCAGCGCCTCGATTGAACAGAAACTTTCCGGCTTTGCTGAAATTCTTGGTGAATTCAAAAGCGGTTCCTTTGCCGCGGTTGATGACATTGCCAATGCCGCATCCGCCCTTTCCGAGGCATCCGGCGACGCCAATTCCATCGCCCATGAAACCAGTTCACGTTCAACCAACGTTGCCGCGGCAGCCCGCCAGACGGCGGCCAATGTCAGCGAACTTTCGGCCGCATCCGAGGAGCTGAACGAGGCAATCCGCAATGTGTCCGAACAGGCACGTGAATCGGTTGAGATCGCCAATCGTGCCAACGGCCTTGCCCAGGAAACCGATGGTCGTATCGGACAGCTGGAAGCGGCGGCTGGCGAGATCGTTGAAGTGGTCAGCTTTATCCGTGACATTGCGGCTCAGACCAACTTGCTTGCGCTGAATGCGACGATCGAGGCTGCGCGCGCCGGTGAAGCCGGCAAGGGCTTTGCCGTGGTTGCCAACGAGGTCAAGGGACTTGCCAACCAGACCAGCAAGGCAACTGAAAGCATCGAAGAAAAGGTTCAGGACATTCAGACGGCGATTGAGCAGTCGGTTGGCTCGATCCGCGAAATCGCAGGTGTGATCGATGATCTGGCGGCACGTTCGGACACGATTTCGGGCAATGTCGAAACCCAGGCGAACTTGTCGACCAACATCACGCGCAATGTCGAACAGGCATCAAGCGGCGCACAGGAAGTCACCGACAATATCACCGTGGTTTCCGATATGGCCGGGCGTACCGGGGAAGCTGCCGATACCACACGCGACATGGCCAGTCGTCTTGCCGATCAGTCGGAAAGCCTGCGCAATCAGTTGGGTGTCTTCCTCGATACCATCGAAAAGCTGCTTTATACCGCCAAGAAATAGCCGCTTTCTGCGTGCAACAGGATGCGTCGGGCATCATGATGGTACCCGGTCAGGATTTTCAGTCAGGAGAGCGGTGCCATGCGGGTTTTCTTCAATTCGCGCCACGATGCCCATGACGGGGCAGGCGAAATGCATCACGGACGCATGGTGCCATGTTTCGAGAATGCCCGGCGTATTCCGATCATTCGCGATGCCGTCGCGCACGCGATCAAGGCGCAGCTGGTTGATCCGACCGATCACGGCATCGGCCCGATCCGCGCGATCCATGAGCCGGACTATATTGATTTTCTCGAAAACGCCTGGAGCGAATGGACCAAGGCGGGGAAAAGCGGTGACGCCTTCCCCTATGTCTGGCCGACGGGCGGTTTTTCAGGCGGCAAGCCCGAACATATCAGCGCGCGTCTGGGTCAGTACGCCATTTCATCTGATACACCGATCACGCAAGGGACCTGGAAGGCGGCCTATTGGGGGGCGCAGACCGTCATATCGGCAGCCGAGGCAACCTGGAGCGAAGGCGAAGCATCCTTTGCTCTGACCCGTCCGCCGGGGCATCATGCCCATGCCAACCGCTATGGTGGGTATTGTTTCTTGAACAATGCCGCCATCGCCGCCCAGCACATGATTGCCAAGGGGGCGAAAAAGGTCGCCATCCTTGATATCGACTACCATCATGGCAATGGCGCGCAGGACATTTTCTATGAGCGTGGTGATGTTCTGACGATTTCGATCCATGCCGACCCAACCCATCAGTTCCCGTTCTTCATGGGCTATGCCAATGAAACCGGGCGCAATGACGGGCAGGGTGCGAACCTTAATATTCCGCTTCCAGCGGGCAGTGATTTCGCGGGCTGGGGGCAGGGCTTTGCCAAGGCAATGCAGAAACTTGTGACCTGGCAGGCCGATGCGCTGATCGTGCCCCTTGGTGTTGATGCCCACGAGGCCGAGCCGATCTGTGACTTTAAACTCCAGACCGATGATTTTAATCGCATCGGTCAGATGATCGGGCGAATGGGGCTTAAGACCATGTTTACCATGGAAGGCGGTTATGCCCATGATGTGATAGGTCAAAACGTCGCCGCGGTTCTGAGCGGATATCTGGCGCTTGCCAAAAACTAGGTCACCCCAAGTCGAATACAAAAACGCCCCGGCATCTGTTCGGGGCGTTTTTTTGTTTGGCGTTCTATTTGTTTAACGTTCCCAGGGCGGCGTACCGCCAAATTCCGCCACCAGAAAATCGACAAAGGCGCGGACGCGCGTCGGCAGATAACGGTTTTCCGGATAGAGCGTATAGACCGCATGCGACGGTGGCTGGTAATCGGGCAGGACGCGTTGAAGGCGTCCGTCGCGCAGATATTCGTCGACTTCCCAGTTCGATTTCAGCGAGATGCCATGCCCGTCAAGGCACCAGCGGGTCAGGACTTCGCTGTTATCGGAATCCATCGAACCGGCGATGGCCAGGGTTACTGGCGGTTCATCATTTGGCCCCTGCAGGGTCCATTGATATTGCTGTGATCCCGGGAAGCGCAGCAGCAGGCAATTGTGGTTCAAAAGGTCGGCGGGCACCTTGGGTGCGCCGTTCTTTTTAAGATAATCCGGGCTTGCGACCAGCATGCGTTTATTGGTGGCCAGCTTGCGGACAATCAGCGAGCTTTCCTTAAGCTCGGCAATGCGGATGGCAAGATCGACCTTGTCTTGCAACAGATCGAGCAACCGGTCAGACAGATGCAGGCGGATTTGCACATCCGGGTTCTGTTCAACGAATTTCGGAATGATCGGGGCAACGAATTTGTTGCCGAATGCCACCGGGCAGGTCAGCGTGACCGGGCCGCGGGTGGTATTTTTCTGATTGGCGATGGCGTTTTCGGCTTCCTGCATTTCCGAAAGAATGCGCAGGCAGTGACGGTAATAGACATCTCCCTCGGTCGTCAGATTGACCCGGCGCGTTGTGCGGTTCAGCAAACGCACCCCAAGCCGTTCTTCAAGGCGGGCAATCCGGTTTGACACCACAGCCGCCGAATGGCGCAATTCACGCCCGGCAGCAGAAAGGTTGCCAAGTTCGGCAACACGGACAAAAATCTGGATGTCCTCAAAGTCGGACATGGCGCGGGAAGCTCCTGATGTCTGAGGGCTGTTTCTTGATTTCTGGTGGGCGCTTTAAATCATTATATGTGCAGATTAGCGGCCACACTCTGCCATTTTAAAGATTATTTTGAAAGTCATTTCGATTATGCTCAACCCCTAAATAATAGAGGCGGTCGGGTGACTGTGATAGGACAGGAAACAGATCGACTGAATTAAACCCGGGCAAAATGCTGCCATCAGAGCCATTCATGCGTCCCGGGGCATCATCAAGGCAGGGCTGCCAGCGCGCCGGAAACCGCGCACAGGCGAGACGGAGGTTTCAAGCACCGTGGATATTCTGTTTCAGGACTGGATCAATCTGATCCTGCGCTGGGCGCATTTGATTACGGGCATCGCCTGGATCGGGTCTTCGTTCTATTTCGTCTGGCTTGACCTGAGTTTGCGCAAACGCCCGGACATGGATGAGGGTGTCTATGGCGAAGCCTGGATGGTTCATGGTGGCGGGTTCTATCATGTGAACAAATGGATGGTGGCACCCAGTTCCATGCCGCCGGAACTGCACTGGTTCAAATACGAGGCCTATTTCACCTGGATTACCGGCTTTGCGCTTTTGGTCACCATGTATTACTGGAGTGCCGAAAGCTATCTGATCGATCCCAGCGTTCTGGCGCTGACCAAGATGGATGCGATCCTGATTGGGCTTGGCAGCCTGTTTGCCGGGTGGGTGATCTATGACATCATCTGCAAAAGTGCGATTGGCAAACGCACCGATACGCTGGCGTTCGCGCTGTTTATCCTGATCATGGCGGCGAGTTATCTGTTTACCCATGTGTTCAGCGGGCGCGGTGCGTTTATCCATGTCGGTGCGATGATTGGTACGATCATGGCCGCCAATGTGTTTCGCATCATCATTCCGAACCAGAAAAAGGTCGTCGCCAGCCTGATGGCTGGGGAAAAGCCCGATCCGAAACTGGGACTGCAGGCCAAGCAGCGTTCAACGCACAACAACTACCTGACGCTTCCGGTGTTGCTGATGATGATCAGCAACCACTATTCGATGCTGTTTTCCCATGATCAGTCCTGGCTGATTGTCGGTCTGATTCTGATCATCGGCGGGTTAGTGCGCCATTTCTTTAACACACGAAATGCTGGCGGTACCGGCAAGGCAATTGCCTGGCAGCTTCCGTCGGCTGCGGTTGGGATGGCGATCCTTGCGATGTTTGCATCCTATGATCCGAATGCGGTCAAGCGTGCCGATGAAGACGTGATTACTGCCAACCATGCCTTGGCCATCGTTCAGACCCGTTGTTCGACCTGCCATTCGGCGAACCCGAGTGACGAGGGCTTTGACGAAGCCCCGGCAGGCGTGATGTTTGATGATCTGGCCCAGATCGAAGCCAATGCGCAGCGTGTTTTGGCACAGGCGGTTATTGGCCGGGCCATGCCGCTTGGCAATATGACGGAAATGACCGACGAGGAACGCGAGCAGCTTGGTCAGTGGATCCGCGCAGGCATGCCGGAATAAGCAGACAGGAACGAAATACAAAGGAAAGAGCGGTCGTATTGCACGACCGCTCTTTTGCGTTGACGGATTGTTTTAAGGTCGGCGGGGATGGGGGATCAAATCCAACCTAAATGTCAGCGCGATAGTTCATCGGTACCCAGTCATACATGGTGGCATCTTCGCGCACATGACCAAATCCCGGGAAGGCGACGTGGCAACCGGCAACCAGGTATTTTTCCTGTACCGCTTCGGCAAAGGCCGCTTCGCGTGATTTGATTGCCATGTCGGTGTCGCCGTCAAAGGCGATGGCAATATTCGGATCGTCAAACTGCACGACATCGCCATGGGTAATGTCGCCCCAGTAAACAAACTTCTCGCCCTTGCTTTCGATCCAAAGCGCGCTGTGGCCCGGCGTGTGTCCGGGGCGGAAAGTGGTGTTGACCATGCCTTCGATGGCCGGGGCATCGGGTGCATATTTCACAAGCTTGCCACTATCGATATAGGGGGTCAGGGCCGCAACCGCCTGATCAAAGAACGCCTTGGCGTCTTCGGGTGCGGTCGCCTTGTTTTCAGCACTGAGCCAGAACGCGGCGTCTGCGTCTGGAACATGCACGGTGGCATTGGCAAAGACCTTGTTGCCAGCCAGTGTCAGGCCACCGGTATGGTCGGGATGAATGTGGGTAATCACAACATCATCGACCTGATCAGGGTGGTAGCCCGAGGCAATCATATTGGCCGGAAGTTTGCCAAGTGCCGGTCCCATCAGATCGCTCGTACCCGCATCAAGCAATACAAGACGATCCCCGAAATTCAGCAAATAGGCATTGACCGAAAGATAGGTTGGGGTTCCCTGAAACGCATTGGCAAGGGCCAGGCGGGCCTGTTCGGGCGTGGTGTTCACGTAAAGATCGGCGATCGGGAACTGGGCCGCACCATCCGAAAGGGCGGTGACTTCGACATCGCCGACCATGACCCGGTAATAGCCCGGTGCCTGTGTGCCAACCAGCGGTGCCTTTGCCTTTGCGGCCAGTGGCACAAAGACGGTGCTGCCAATCGCGCCAACGGCACCGGCGGCAAGCGTGCTTTTGAGCAAATCACGACGTGATAGCATTTTTCTTTTCCCTCAAATCATGCCGGTGTGAACCGGCGGGTTGTAAGCTGATGGGGAAAGGCTATAGTGCGATCAGTCAGTAATCAAATCGATACCAGTCATGGATAATATTGATCATTTCAATTTACGGTCATTTGACCTCAACCTGATGATTGCGTTTGACGCCATGATGCAGGAAATGAGCGTGACCAAGGCGGCCGAGAAACTGCGCATCGGGCAGTCGGCAATGAGCCACAATCTCAATACCTTGCGGATGTTGCTGGCTGATGACCTGTTTGTGCGTGTGGGTCAGAAAATGCAGCCGACAGCAAAAGCCCGTGCGCTGGCCGGGCCGGTGCGCACCGCCCTTTCCCAGGCACAGAACGCCCTTCATGCGACGGATTCTTTTGATCCGCAAACCGCCCAGCGTGTTTTTCGGTTGGGCGTGACGGGTGAAATGGACATGATTTTGTTGCCGGTTCTGATGCAGCATTTGCAGCAGCAGGCACCGGGTATCAAGATTTTGAGCCGTACCATCACATCTGAAACCGTTGATGGAATGATCAATGGCGGCGAGATCGATCTGGCGATTGGCTGCAAAAGCCAACTCAACACAGGCCATTTCGGCGAGGTTCTGTTCAACTCGGAAGTCGCCTGTTGTTTTAATCCTGATATTCTCGATTTGCCGCTGCCGATGTCGCGTGCGCAATATCTGGCATCGCGGCATGCGGTTCTGTCCCAGACGGAGAATGTCGCCGGGTGTGTTGGTGTCGCGCTTCAGGGGATGGGGATTGAACTTGATGTTGTTCTGGCGGCACCTGATTTCATGCCACTTTTGGCAGCGGCCCGAAACAGTGCCGTGATTGCCACTGTGCCGTGTCGCATTGCCAACCAGTATGCGCCGTTATTCGGGTTGTCTTATTGCCCGATGCCGATTGATGTGGCGTTTCCGCCGGTGAGGATGAACTGGGCTGTGTGGACGGACAAGGATGTTGGTCTGATCTGGTTGCGTGATCAAATCCGCACAGCAATTAACGCGATCGCGCCGGACCGCGAATTGCAGGCGGCCGAGTGATTCCGGACAAATACAGCCAGAAATCAAAGCGCCCCGCCGGTCTCCCGACGGGGCGGGAAGCCGGCCGACACAAGGCAGATTGTGGTGCAATAAGCTCAGCGCAGGCGAAACTTCCGCGCTCCAGATAGGCTGTGAAAACCCTGACGTCAACATGATCAAAAATTAATCAAAATGTAATCAATGATTGAAAAATAATCATTCAAAACACGGCTTGCGCAAATATTTTCCCCGAAATAGCTGTAAAATAGTTTCTTATTGCGTGAGAATCCCTCGATTCGCGATTTTATTCGATATGGCCTCTGAGTCTGGCACGGTTTTAGCAAGTGCAACGGCGGTGCAATAAAAACTCAGTGGAGGCTATAAATGAATAAGAAGCTTCAGGCGCTCATTGGCGCCGGGGCCATGGCAGTGTCTGCAATGGCAATGTCAGCCGCACAAGCAGCAGAAACCATCAAAGTTGGTGTGCTGCACTCTCTTTCCGGGACGATGGCGATTTCCGAAACCACGCTGAAGGACACTGTCCTGATGCTGGTTGATGACCTGAACAAGAACGGTGGTCTGCTTGGCAAACAAGTCGAAGCCGTTGTTGTTGACCCGGCTTCTGACTGGCCGCTGTTTGCTGAAAAGGCACGCGAACTGATCGAACAGGAACAGGTTGCTGTCGTCTTCGGTTGCTGGACGTCGGTTTCGCGTAAATCGGTTCTGCCGGTCTTCGAAGAACTCAACAGCATGCTGTTCTATCCGGTTCAGTACGAAGGTGAGGAAAGCTCGCGCAACGTGTTTTACACCGGTGCAGCCCCGAACCAGCAGGCCATTCCGGCTGTTGATTACCTGATGAGCGAAGATGGCGGCTCTGCCGAGCGTATCGTTCTTCTGGGTACCGACTATGTTTATCCGCGTACCACCAACAAGATCCTGCGTTCTTACCTGAACGGCAAGGGTATCTCCGATGAAGACATCATGGAGAACTACACCCCGTTCGGTCATTCTGACTGGCAGTCGATCGTTGCTGACGTGAAAGCATTCGCATCCGCTGGCAAGAAAACTGCCGTGGTTTCGACCATTAACGGTGACGCGAACGTTCCGTTCTACAAAGAACTGGCAAACCAGGGCATCAAAGCTGAAGACATTCCGGTTGTTGCCTTCTCGGTTGGTGAAGAAGAACTGGCTGGTATCGATACAGCGCCGCTGGTTGGTCACCTTGCTGCCTGGAACTACTTCCAGTCGGTTGAGTCCGATGCCAACACGGCCTTCATCGAAAAGTGGCACGCCTTCATCGGTGATGAGTCGCGCGTAACCAACGACCCGATGGAAGCAACCTATATCGGCTTTAACATGTGGAAACAGGCTGTTGAGCAGGCTGGCACCACCGATGTTGATGCGGTTCGTCAGGCAATGTATGGCCAGGAAGTTGCAAACCTGACTGGCGGTACCGCTGTCATGAACACCAACCACCACCTGTCCAAGCCGGTTCTGATCGGCGAAGTTCAGGATGATGGCCAGTTTGACATCGTTTGGGAAACCGAAGGCACCGTCGTTGGCGATGCATGGTCGGACTTCCTGCCGGAAAGCGCAAAGCTGACCGCCGACTGGACCTATCCGTGGGTCTGCGGCAACTGTGAAAAACCGATGTACTAATTGGTTTCGGATGGGCCGGTCGTGGCAACGCGACCGGCCTGTTCATTTTCAACGCAACCGGCATCCGTCTGCTGTCCGCGTTTTCTTTATCCAATTTTCCATATTGAATTCAAAGGTTTGGTGATCATGCGCAATGACATGTTTTCAGTGCTGCGCCGTTCTCCGTTCTCATTGGCCAAAACGCGTGACGTCGCCCTTCGACTGGGTGCCTTGATCGCGTGTCTGGCTTTGCTTGTGATCGCAACACCCAATAGCGCACAGGCATTTAGCGACGAAGAACTGCGAAACATCGCCGAACAGTTAAATGATAAAAGTGCGACCAAGAAGGTCGCGGTAATCGAGGAAATGGCGGCGGATGGTGATCCGCGTGTCGCCCCGATCCTTAAGGCCATGCTTGATGGTGACCTATATGTTCGCGACAGCGACGAGCATGTCGTTATCGCAACCAAAAAGGGCAAGGTCTTTACCCATATCGACATCGTCAGCGGCGAAGAAGTCGGTGAAAGTTCATCCAAGGAACTCTCCAAGATCAAGATCAACAACCGTCTGCGGGGTGCGCTGCGCGATGCGTTGGCGACGCTGAACCTGTTCAGCCCGGATCTTAATATCCGAAGTGCTGCGGTCGAACAGATCATGGATGCCCGTGATCCGGCGATGTTGCCGTTGCTTCTGCGCGCGATTGACCGCGAAGAGGATGAAACACTTCTGGCACGCATGGAACTGGCGCAGGCCACCATGGCACTGGCGGCTGGTGAAACCACCGAAGAACGCCTGAGCGCGATTGATGTTCTGGCCAGCGAAACCACGCCGCAAATCCGTGCGGTGCTGTCGCAATTTGTCGCCAGTGCCGAGGCAGAAGGTTACGAGCCCGAAGTGGTTGCCGCCGCCGAGGATGCGCTTGCCTCCGTCGAGGGTCGCCTGTCGACCTGGCAAACGATCGGGGATGTCTATCGCGGTATCAGTCTGGGGTCGGTTTTGTTGCTGGCGGCGGTCGGTCTTGCCATCACCTTTGGCGTGATGGGCGTGATCAACATGGCGCATGGCGAAATGATCATGATCGGTGCCTATACCACCTTTATGGTGCAGCAGGCGCTTGGGTCTATCCTGCCATCCGGGTCGGCATGGTCATTGGTGATATCAGTGCCAGCTGCCTTTTTGGTCGCGGGCGCCGTCGGGGTTGTGATCGAACGATCTGTCATCCGTTTCCTCTATGGTCGGCCGCTTGAAACCTTGCTTGCGACATGGGGGGTCAGCCTTGTCTTGCAGCAAGCCATCCGCACGATTTTCGGGGCAACCAACCAGCAGGTCACGGCACCTGATTTCATGAGTGGTGCGATTGAATTTTCGACCGGTCTGGTGCTGACCTATAACCGGCTGTGGATCATTTTGTTTAGCATCATCGTGGTGGCCGGTATTGCCGCCGTGCTGCGCTATACCGCGTTTGGTTTGCAGATGCGCGCCGTTACCCAGAACCGGCGTATGGCCGGATCGGTTGGTATTCGCACCGGTTATGTTGATGCGCTGACCTTTGGTTTGGGGTCGGGGATTGCAGGCGTCGCCGGTGTGGCACTCAGCCAGATTTCAAACGTCAGCCCGAACCTTGGCCAGACTTACATTATCGACAGTTTCATGGTCGTCGTGTTTGGCGGGGTCGGGAACCTTTGGGGCACGGTACTGGGCGCATTCAGCCTTGGCATTGTGAACAAGTTCCTTGAGCCGATGGCAGGTGCGGTTCTCGCCAAGATCTTTGTCCTGATTGCGCTGATCCTGTTTATCCAGAAACGACCCAAGGGGCTGTTTGCCCTTAAGGGTCGCGCGGTGGAGGCCTGATCCATGACCGATTATCGTCAAAAATACCAAATGACGCCGGTTATTGGCTGGCTGTTGAAAGACCGCGGCGGGATGATCCTTTTGGGTATTTTGATTGCGGCCGCCATTCTGGTGCCGGCAAGCAATTTGTTGTTGCCCGAAAGCTCCGCTTTTCATGTGCCAACCTGGATGGTCAGCCTGCTTGGCAAGTATCTTTGCTATGCGCTGCTCGCACTCAGTGTCGATCTGATCTGGGGGTTCTGCGGGATTTTGTCACTTGGCCACGGGGCGTTCTTTGCGCTCGGCGGGTATGCCATGGGCATGTATCTGATGCGTCAGATCGGCGATCGTGGCGTTTATGGTGATCCGATCCTGCCGGACTTCATGGTCTTCCTGAACTGGCAGGAATTGCCATGGTACTGGTATGGCTTTGACATGTTCTGGTTTGCCATTGTCATGGCGATGTTTGTGCCGGGGCTTTTGGCCTTTGTGTTTGGCTTCCTTGCCTTCCGGTCGCGTGTGACGGGGGTTTATCTTTCGATCATCACGCAGGCCATGACCTACGCGCTGTTGCTGGCTTTCTTCCGCAACGATATGGGCTTTGGCGGCAATAATGGCCTGACCGATTTCAAGGATCTGCTGGGGTATTCGTTGCAATCGGATGGTACGCGGGCTGGTTTGTTTGTCGCGTCCTGTGTGTTTCTTGGCATTTGCTATACGGTGGCGCGCGGCATTACCCAGTCGCGTCTGGGCAAAGTCTTGATTGCCATTCGCGATGCCGAAAGCCGGGTGCGTTTCACCGGCTACCGGGTTGAATATTACAAGCTGTTTGTCTTTACCGTTTCAGCCGTTATGGCCGGCATCGCCGGTGCGCTTTATGTGCCGCAAGTCGGGATCATCAATCCGGGCGAATTTGCCCCGGCCCTTTCGATTGAAATCGTGATCTGGGTCGCGGTTGGCGGGCGTGGCACGCTTTATGGGGCGGTGCTTGGCGCGTTTATCGTCAACTATGCCAAGACCTTCTTTACCGGGGCGATGCCGGATTTCTGGCTGTTCTTCCTGGGCGGGTTGTTCATTGCCGTCACCCTGTTCCTGCCAAAAGGTGTGATCGGGGCGGTGCCGGCATTCGGATCGGCAGATCGGCAATCATTGTTCACGACCTGGCGTAAACGACGCGCAAATGAAGGAGGCAAGGCATGAGCGAAGCAGTCGCCATTCAAAAGAATGCCTCGGACGAGGAGCAGGTCAAATCCGCGCGGTCGGAAACCATCCTTTATGTCGATGGCGTGTCGGTGACCTTTGACGGGTTCCGCGCACTCAATAACCTGTCATTTTATGTCGAGCCGGGTGAACTTCGCGCCATCATCGGCCCAAACGGGGCGGGTAAGACGACGATGATGGATATCATTACCGGCAAAACGCGGCCTGATACCGGTGACGTGCTTTTTAAAAGCGAGATCGATCTGACCAAGCTGGATGAGGCCGAGATCGCCAATCTGGGCATTGGCCGCAAGTTCCAGAAGCCGACGGTGTTTGAAAGCCATACGGTTTTTGACAACTTGCTTCTGGCGTGTTCGGGCGGGCGCGGCGTGTTTCAGGCCCTGTTCCATCGCCTTTCTGATGCGGAAAAGATCAAGATCGAAAAGACGCTGGTCACCATTATGCTGGAAGACAAGCGTGATGAGATGGCAGCCAATCTTTCGCACGGGCAGAAACAATGGCTGGAAATCGGCATGCTGTTGATGCAGGAGCCCGAACTTCTTCTGGTCGATGAACCGGTTGCCGGGATGACCGATTCCGAGACCGAGGAAACGGCGAAACTTTTACGGTCGATTTCCAAGGAATACTCGGTCGTGGTGGTTGAACACGACATGGAATTTGTCCGCGACCTTGATTGCAAGGTGACTGTTCTGCACGAAGGATCGGTTCTGGCCGAAGGGCGCCTTGATCACGTGCAGAAAGACCCGCGGGTCATTGAAGTCTATCTGGGACGCTAGGGGAAAACTGTCATGCTTGATGTCAGCAATATTGATCTGTTTTACGGGGCGTCCCATGCGTTGCGCAAGGTGTCGCTGAGTGCTGAAACCGGTAAGGTCACTGCGGTTCTGGGCCGTAACGGGGTTGGCAAAACGTCGTTGATGCGCGCCGTGGTTGGTCAGCACCCGATAACGGAAGGCAACATCAAATGGGAAGGCAAGGATATCTCGCGCGATCCGTCTTATCGTCGTTCGGCCAATGGGATCGCGATTGTCCCGCAGGGGCGCGAGATTTTTCCGCTTTTGACGGTGAAGGAAAATCTTGAGACCGGCTTTGCCGCCTTGCCACGTGCCCTGCGCCATATCCCGGATGAGATTTTCGAACTGTTCCCGGTGCTGCGCGACATGCTGGGTCGTCGCGGTGGTGACCTTTCGGGTGGGCAGCAACAGCAGTTGGCCATCGGGCGCGCGCTTGTCACCCGACCACGGTTGCTGGTGCTTGATGAACCAACCGAGGGCATTCAGCCATCGATCATCAAGGATATTCAGCGCGTCATCAAACAGCTGGCCGATCGCGGTGATATGGCGATCCTGCTCGTCGAGCAATATTTTGAATTCGCCCATGAACTGGCCGACGAGATTGTCGTGCTTGAACGTGGCGAGGTTGTTTTGTCGGGTGCGAAAGAAACGCTCGACCGTGAAAAAGTCCGAGCCTATCTGACTGTTTGATCGGCATTTGCCAAAATTTTGCGCAAACGGTGTGCCGCCAATCGGGCCAAATACCGCCAAACTCCCTGTATCGGCAGGGTATTGGCGGTTGGCCCGCATCTTGCTGTGAGGACCCTTGGTATTAAGGCTCCATAAGTGGGCCGTTACATTCAGGTGACTTTGTGCAGCTTCGCAAACTTGAACCGACAACATCCGCAATTCCGAATGCGGAGATGGAAACGTCAGTAATGCCCGCCCGCATCATCACCGATGGCCGGGCAGAGGTGACGTTTCGTCAGGGCACGGGTGCAGCGCATCAGGGCGGGCATGCAGCCCTTGATCATCTTTATTACCGTGACCCGATGAAAATCCTGTTCCCGCGCCCGGTTGCGGGGGATCTGGCGACGGCCGTTCTGGTCACGACATCGGGCGGCATGGTTGGCGGCGACAAGCTGGCCTTTGCTGGCAAGGTCGAAGAAGGTGCATCCGCCCTGTTTACTGCCCAGGCGGCAGAAAAGATTTACCGGTCGGTCGGACCGGATTGCGAAATGTCGGTTGATCTGGATGTCGCCGATGGTGGCTGGCTTGAATGGTTGCCCCATGAAAGCATCCTGTTTGATCAGGCCCGCCTGAAACGCAAAACCACCGTGCGTGCATCTGGTAGCGGCATGGTCATGGCCGGCGAGATGATGGTGTTTGGCCGCCTTGCGCGCGGCGAGGTGTTTACCACGGGCCTGGCGCGCGATGCGTGGGATGTGTCGATTGATGGACGTCCGATCTGGCGCGATGCGCTGCATCTGGAAGGCGATGTGTTGCGCATGCTTGATCACGCGGCGGCCTTTGACGGTGCACGCGCCAATGCGACCGCCATTTTGGTCGGACAGGGCGCGGAACAAAACCTTGAAGCCGCGCGCGACTGTCTTGCGCAGGCGACCGAGGGGCTTGAGGCGCGCGATGTGTTGTGTGCCGCGACCGCGATGAACGGCATTGTGATTGCCCGTTTCATGGCGCGCGATCCGATGAAATTGCGCCGGGTCTATGGCGCATGGTGGAAATCATTCCGCCATCAAACAAGGGGGCTTCCCGCACGCTTGCCGCGTTTGTGGGAGATTTAAAAAATGAAGCCAAGGAGTAGGCAGGCATGAATCTGACGCCACGCGAAAAGGACAAACTGCTGGTCTCGGTCGCCGCCATGGTGGCGCGCAATCGCCTTGCACGGGGGGTGAAGTTGAACCATCCCGAAGCGATCGCGATCATCACCGACTATGTCGTTGAAGGGGCGCGCGATGGCAAATCTGTTGCCGATCTGATGCGCGACGGGGCAACCGTGATCACGCGCGATCAGGTAATGGATGGCATTGCCGAAATGATCCACGAAATTCAGGTCGAAGCGACCTTCCCGGACGGGACGAAGCTTGTGACCGTTCATGAACCAATTCGCTAAGGGGGCTACTGATATGATTCCAGGTGAAATCATTACCAAGGAAGGCAGCCTCATCCTGAACGAGGGGCGTGAAACCAAAACCATCACCGTTGCCAATACCGGGGACCGTCCGGTGCAGGTGGGGTCGCACTATCATTTCTATGAAACCAATCCGGGCCTTGATTTTGACCGCGAAGCCGCCCGTGGCTTTCGCCTTGATATCCCGGCTGGGACCGCTGTTCGTTTCGAGCCGGGCCAGTCGCGCGAAGTCAATCTGGTGAAATATGCCGGTACCGGCACGGTCTATGGCTTTAACGCCAAAATCAACGGCAAGCTCTAAGCGGGGGGATGGAATAAATGGCTTATGAAATTGATCGTCCGTCCTATGCGGCCATGTTTGGCCCGACCGTCGGTGACAAGGTCCGACTGGCCGATACCGACCTGATTATCGAGGTCGAAAAAGACTTCACCACCCTTGGCGAGGAAGTCAAATTCGGCGGCGGCAAGGTGATCCGTGATGGCATGGGCCAGTCACAGGCAACGCGTGCTGATGGTGCGGTTGATACCGTGATCACCAATGCGCTGATCCTTGATTACACCGGCATCATCAAGGCCGATATTGGCATCCGCGATGGCCGCATTGCCGGGATCGGCAAGGCCGGAAACCCGGATGTGCAGCCCGGTGTCGATATCATCATCGGTCCGGGTACCGAGATTATTGCAGGTGAAGGTAACATCATCACCGCTGGCGGTATTGATGCCCACATTCACTGGATCTGCCCGCAGCAGGTTGAAGACGCGCTTTATTCCGGTGTGACCAGTATGCTGGGCGGTGGTACCGGCCCGGCGGCGGGCACGAACGCCACAACCTGTACGCCAGGTCCGTGGCACATTGCCCGGATGCTGCAGGCAGCCGATGGCATTCCGATGAATATCGGCTTCTTTGGCAAGGGTAACGCGACCCTGCCCGGATCGCTGATCGAACAGGTCAAGGCAGGTGCGTGCGGCCTGAAGCTTCATGAAGACTGGGGTACGACCCCGGCGGCGATTGATACCTGCCTGTCGGTGGCTGATGACCTTGATGTGCAGGTCATGATCCATACCGATACCCTGAATGAAAGCGGCTTTGTCGAGCACACCCGTGCATCGTTCAAGGGCCGAACCATTCACACCTTCCACACCGAAGGTGCCGGTGGTGGCCATGCGCCAGACATCATCAAGCTGTGCGGTGAAGCCAACGTCTTGCCAAGCTCGACCAATCCGACGCGTCCGTTCACGGTCAATACGATTGACGAGCATCTGGACATGCTGATGGTTTGCCATCACCTTGATCCGAAGATCCCCGAAGACGTCGCCTTTGCCGAAAGCCGTATCCGCCGTGAAACCATCGCGGCCGAGGATATCCTGCATGATCTTGGCGCGTTTTCGATCATCTCGTCAGACAGTCAGGCCATGGGCCGCGTTGGTGAAGTCATCACCCGCACTTGGCAGACAGCAGACAAGATGAAAAAGCAGCGCGGTGCGTTGCCCGAGGATTCTGGCAAGGGCAACGATAACTTCCGTGCCAAGCGCTACGTTGCGAAATACACCATAAACCCGGCGATTGCGCAGGGGATTGGCGCGCATGTTGGTTCCATCGAAGTTGGCAAGATTGCCGACCTTGTGGTTTGGAAACCTATGTTCTTTGGCACCAAGCCCGACATGGTGATCAAGGCCGGCATGATTGCCGCCGCCGCCATGGGCGATCCGAACGCATCGATCCCGACCCCGCAGCCGGTCCATTACCGCCCGATGTTTGGCGCCTATGGCAATGCGCTTGCGAAATCGAGCTTCTCGTTCGTATCTCAAGCGGGCATTGATGCGGGTATTGCCGCCGAATTCGGCCTGTCAAAAGAACTTCTGGCGGTGTCGAACACGCGTAATATCGGCAAGAAGGACATGAAGCTGAATGATGCGTTGCCGGTAATGGAAGTTGATCCGGAAACCTATCAGGTGACGGCGGATGGTGAACTTCTGAGCTGTCAGCCGGTTGATGTTGTGCCGATGGCGCAGCGTTACTTCCTGTTCTGATCGGTGGCTGAGAACCCCATGCGTCACGCCATTGAACATATCCCGGTCGACCGTGCCGACACGTCTGAAGTGCGTGGCACGGTGACCCTGGCCTTTTCCGACCGGCATCGCCGCCGCATTCGTCTGCATGATGATGCGGGGGAGCCGTTCCTGCTGGATCTGCCGCATGCGGTGCGTCTGGCGGATAGGGATCGATTGCGCCTTGCTGATGGCGGGGTGATTGTCGTGCGCGCGGCAGAGGAGCCGGTTCTGACCATTACCGCCGCCGGGCCGATTGCAACCGCCAAACTGGCCTGGCATATCGGCAACCGGCATACTCCGGTTCAGGTTCTGAATGACGGGCGTCTGCGCATCATTGATGACCACGTAATGCGCGACATGATCACGGGCCTTGGCGGTGTGGTGGAAAACGAAATCGCACCGTTTGATCCACTGAACGGGGCCTATCACGGGCTGGGCGGCGCGCATGGTCACAGCCATGGGCATGATCATTTCGACCATGACGATCATGAACATGATCCCGGGCATGATCACAAGCACAGCCATCACCACGGGCATTCCCATGACCACGGATGATCTGACCCTTAACCCGGCTGGCCTGATGCGGTTGATGACGTGGCTAAGCCCGTCATTCCCGGTCGGTGCCTATACCTATTCGCATGGCGTGGAATATGCCGTCGAAGACGGCCGGGTGACGTCGGCGGATAGCCTGATCAACTGGGTTGAAGGGGTTCTGGAGTTCGGGGCCGGGCGGATTGATGCGGTGCTGTTTTGTGCCGCATGGCGGGCTGCGCGCGCCGGTGATGAAGCGGCCCTGTTTGACATCGGGGTCGAGGCCGATTGCTGGCGCGGCACATCCGAGATGGCGTTGGAGGCAACCGCACAGGGACGTGCCTTTGTCTCGACCATGCAAAAGGTCTGGGGTGATGGGATGATCACCCGCTGGGCCAATGCCATGCGCGAAGATGATCGTTTGCCATCCTATCCGGTGGCGGTGGGCATCGCGGCTGCCCATTTTGAGGTACCGCTGCGTGATGCGCTGACGGCGTATTTGCATGCGATGGCGGCAAACCTTGTGTCCAGTGCGGTGCGTCTGGTGCCGCTGGGGCAGACCGATGGTGTCAGATCCCTGTCGTCGCTTGATGGTGCGGTATCGGTTGCGGTTGATCACGCCATGCAGGCTGAACTTTCCGATCTTGGTGCTGCGGCACCGATGGTCGACTGGACGTCGATGAAACACGAAACCCAATATACGAGGCTATTTAGATCATGAGCTCTCCCCTTCGTATCGGAATTGGTGGCCCGGTTGGTTCGGGCAAGACCGCCCTTCTGGAACGCCTGTGCAAGGCGATGTGCGATGAGTTCAACATCGCTGCCATCACAAACGACATCTATACCCGCGAAGATGCCGAATTCATGACCCGTTCGGGCGCACTGGCCGCAGACCGCATTGCCGGTGTTGAAACCGGTGGCTGCCCGCATACGGCCATTCGCGAAGATGCCTCGATCAATCTGGCGGCGGTCGAAGACATGGCCGCCAAGCATGCCGGGCTTGAGGCGATCTTTATTGAATCGGGCGGCGACAACCTGTCAGCCACCTTTTCACCAGAACTCGCCGACATCACGATTTACGTCATCGACGTTTCGGCAGGCGACAAAATCCCGCGCAAAGGCGGGCCGGGCATTACCCGATCCGATTTGCTGGTGATCAACAAGACCGATCTGGCACCGCTGGTGGGGGCCGATCTGGGCGTGATGGACCGTGATGCCAAGAAAATGCGCGGTGATCGTCCATTCCTGTTCACCAATCTCAAGGCGATGGATGGCCTTGAAGACGTGAAGAACTTCATCATCGAGACAGGGGGGCTCCGCCAATCCGCAGCATCCTGATATGGGGATATAAGGAAAGCTGCACGGGCTTTGCGGGTTACATTAACGCGGCATTGACCCAAGGATGACGGGAGCACGCACCGCCCGGCTGGCAACAGCCGGGCGTTTGTGTTTTGAGGCTCAAATCAAATGCGCAACTTTTTAGTTGCATAATGGGAAAGTTTCTGGCAGGTTAAATGCAACAAAGAGGTTGCATTATGTCAAATACCATTGAGAAGTCGATTGAAATCAAAGCATCCCGTTCCCGCGTGTGGAAGGCCCTGACCGATTCAAAGGAATTCGGCATCTGGTTCGGGATCAATATCGAAGGCCCGTTTGTGGTTGGTGAAGTTTCCAAGGGCATGTTCACCATTGATGGTTTCACCCATGTGCCGTGGAATTCAACGATCAAGGCGATGGAGGAACCAGCCTACTTCGCCTATACATGGCACCCCTATGCGGTTGACCCCGAAGTCGATTACAGTGGGGAACCCGAAACCCTCGTCGAATTCTGGCTGGAAGAAACGTCCGGCACGACATCGGTAAAGGTGCGCGAAACCGGATTCGATAACCTACCATCCCATCGCATTGCTGAGGCGCTGCGGGCCAATACAAACGGCTGGGAATTCCAGCTCGAAAACATCAAGAAATATGCAGAAACCTGAAAATAATTCGGACATTGGCAAACATGATAAGGATTTCTCCGTCATGTTTGCCGCCTTGGGCGATCCTACACGGTTGGCGATCTTTGATCGTCTGGCCGATGGCAAGCCGCGCTCAATCTCGGTGCTCTCTGATGATGCCGATATGACCCGACAGGCCGTGACCAAGCATCTGCGCGTGCTTGAGGCGGCAGGGCTTGTGCAGAACCATCGGGTCGGGCGCGAAAGCCAGTATGCCTTTTGTCCGGAACAACTGGCCGAGGCGCGCGCCTATCTTGATCAGGTGGCGGGCCGTTGGGAATCTGCCCTGATGCGGCTTAAGTCCTTTGTCGAAGATGACGACGCCTAAGGTTTTGAAAAATATCGGATATTGCGTTCCTCTTAATTGAGCTACGCAGTATCCGGTGTCATTTTGCTTGGCGTCGATGATATTTGCGGTTATCCCATATCGCGTTGAGCCGGTCGGGCGGACCGGTTAACGAAAGGCAGTCCTGCGCAAGGGGTTGATTTTGGGGCTGTCTTATAACGGGAATGGGAAACCGTTACATGAAGACCAAAGATATTGTCTACGTCGCCCTGTTTGCAGCCCTGACCGCCGTTCTTGGGCTGTTTCCGCCAATTACCCTTCCAGTCACCGGTGTGCCGGTCACAGCACAGTCACTTGGTCCAATGTTGGCCGGGGCCATTCTGGGTGCCCGTCGTGGCGGACTTTCGATTGTTCTGTTCCTTGTTCTGGTTGCTGTTGGTTTGCCGCTTTTGTCCGGCGGGCGCGGTGGCTTTGGCGTGATGATGGGTGTCACGGGCGGGTTCATTTTTGGCTGGGCCATTTCGGCCTTTGTCATCGGCCTTCTGATCGAGAAGTTCTGGAACCGTTTGAACGTGATCAATGCAGCACTTTCCATCGCCTTTGGCGGGATCGTGGTGCTGTACGCCATAGGCAATGCCTGGGTCGCGGTTGCGGCCGACATCAGCTATTGGCAGGCAACCGTCGGTGCCGCGCCGTTCCTGATCGGGGATGCCATCAAGGTGGGCATTGCAACAGCCGCATGCCTTGCGGTGCGTCGTTCCTATCCCTTGATTTCCAGAGCATCCTGACTTCTTATGGGCACAAGCACATGGTTGCTTGTGCCCATTCCAGTTTCCCCGACAACGCCGGACTGGCCGCATGATCCGAATTGAAAATGTCTCTGTGCAGTTTGAGCAGCGACATGCGCTTGCTGATATTGACCTGACGCTTGGCGAAAAGCGCATCGGGATTGTTGGCGCGAACGGGTCGGGCAAAAGCACCTTTGTCAGGTTGCTGAATGGTCTGCAAACCGCGACATCGGGGCGGGTCCTTGTCGATGATCTGGACGCGGCAAAGGATGGCCGCAAGCTGCGTCGTCATGTCGGATTTGTGTTTCAGAACCCGGATAATCAGATCGTTTATCCGGTGGTCGAGGAAGACATTGCCTTTGGCTTGAAACCGCTCAAGCTTCCCAAGGAAGAGGTCAATCGCCGGATTGATGACGTGCTTGCGCGCTATGACCTTCAGGATTTCAAAACCCATCCCAGTCATTTGCTAAGTGGCGGGCAAAAGCAGTTGCTAGCCATCTCCGGCGTGCTGGTGATGGAGCCGCGTTATATCGTTTTTGATGAGCCGACCACGCTTTTGGACTTACGCAATCGCAACCGGGTACAGCGCGCCATTACCGAGCTTGATCAGACGGTGATTACTGTTTCGCATGATCTTGATCTGATTGCCGATTACGACCGGGTGCTGGCGTTTGAGGATGGCAAGGTCGTGCTTGATGGCACCCCGGCAGACGTCCTTCCGAAATATCGGGAGATGATGGCGTGATCGCGGGGCTGTATATTGACGGGCAGTCTGCCCTGCATCGGGCAGCGGCCGGGGCCAAGATCCTTGCCATGGTCGCCCTTGGTACGGGCGTGTTCCTGATCCCCGATTGGCCAGTGGTCGGGTTTGTTCTGGCGACTGTCTTGCTGCTTTATCCTGTATCCGGTTTTGGCCCACGCATTATGTGGGCGCAGATCAAGCCGATCTTGTGGCTGCTGGTGATCTTTTTTGCCGTTCAGCTTTGGCTGAATGACTGGCAGGCGGGATTGCTGGTCATCATCCGGATTGCGGCAATTGTGATGTTTGCATCGCTTGTGACCCTGACCACCAAAACGTCCGACCTTTTGGCATCACTTGAACGGGCCATGCAGCCGCTACGCCCGATTGGCGTAGACCCGGAAAAGGTCAGTCTGGCAATTTCGATGGTGCTGCGCTTTATTCCGGTGATCTCCACCGTGGCATCGGAAATCCGCGATGCCCAACGCGCACGCGGCCTTGATCGATCCATCATTGCGATGGTGGTGCCACTGATTATCCGCACGCTCAAAATGGCCGACGATGTCGCCGATGCGATAGACGCACGAAGCTTTGACTAGGCACCATCGCAAGGTTTTCAAATTTCCCCGAAAAGAAAAGCCCCGACACGCCATTGGGGGGAAGGTACGGCGGCGTGCCGGGGAAGTCGAAGATCGTTGGTGCAATCAGCTCAGTCCAAGATGCTTGGCGTGGAAGCGGATATGATCTTCGATAAAGGTCGAGATGAAATAGTAGCTGTGGTCATAGCCATCCTGAATGCGGATGGTGACCGGGTAGTTTGATGTCTTGGCCGCGGCTTCAAGCACTTCGGGTTTAAGCTGTTCGGCCAAAAAGCCATCGGCACCGCCCTGATCGACAAGGGCAGGGGTCTGAACATCGGGCGCACTTGCGGCCTTCATCAGTTCCGAGCTGTCCCAGTCTTTCCAGGCTGATTTGTCATCACCGAGATAATTGCCAAGCGCCTTCTGGCCCCACGGGCAATTGATCGGGTTGGAAATCGGTGCAAAGGCGGTGACGGACTTGAACGTGCCCGGATTGCGCAGTGCAATCATCAGTGCGCCATGACCGCCCATGGAATGACCGGAAATCACCGCATTGTCATTGACCGGGAAGTGATCCTTGATGAGAGCTGGCAGTTCCTTGGTCACGTAATCATACATGCGATAATTGCGCGCCCACGGTTCCTGGGTGGCGTTGACGTAAAAGCCTGCCCCCTTGCCGAAATCATAAGCCTCTTTCTCGTCATCGGGGACATGATCGCCGCGCGGGCTGGTGTCCGGGGCGACGATGGCGATGCCCAGTTCTGCGGCAATGCGAAATGCACCGGCCTTCTGCATGAAGTTTTCATCCGTGCAGGTCAGCCCCGACAGCCAGTACATGACCGGCACCTTGGTGCCGTTGCTGGCCTGTGGTGGCAGAAAGATCGCAAAGCGCATGTCGCAGCCAAGGGTGGTTGACGGGTGGGTATATTGCTTTTGCCAGCCGCCAAAGACCTTGTTGCTTGAAGAATTCTCGATACCCATACCGGGGCCTCCTTCTGATCGGCCACCGCCGGATGGCTTCCGGCAGTGGCACAATTATTCAAACGTTCATGTTTCGATCAGTAATGGATAACCGAACGGATGCTTTCGCCTTCATGCATCAGATCGAACGCTTCGTTGATGTCTTCAAGCTTCATGGTGTGGGTGATGAAGTCCGAGAGCTTGAACTCACCGGCAAGGTAGCGTTCAACATAATCGGGCAGCTGCGAGCGGCCTTTGACGCCACCAAATGCCGTGCCGCGCCAGACGCGACCGGTGACCAGCTGGAACGGACGGGTGGAGATTTCCTGACCGGCACCGGCAACACCGATGATGACCGACTCACCCCAGCCCTTGTGGCAGCACTCAAGGGCTGAACGCATGACATTGACATTGCCGATGCACTCGAACGACCAGTCAACACCACCATCGGTCAGCTCGACAATGACTTCCTGGATCGGCTTGTCATAGCTTTTCGGGTTAATGCAATCGGTCGCGCCCAGCTTCTTGGCGAGATCGAATTTCTTCTCGTTGAGGTCAATGGCAACGATGCGACCGGCACCGGCCATCTGTGCGCCGATGATGGCCGAAAGACCGATACCGCCAAGGCCAAAGACGGCCACAGAGTCACCCTTTTGCACCTTGGCCGCGTTAACCGTGGCCCCCATGCCGGTGGTGACCCCACAACCCAGCAGGCAAACTTCTTCAAGCGGGGCGGATTTGTTGATTTTGGCAAGCGAGATTTCCGGAAGCACCGTGTATTCCGAGAAGGTCGAGCACCCCATGTAATGATAGATCGGCTTGCCATTCTGCGAGAAGCGCGTGGTGCCGTCCGGCATCAGGCCCTTGCCCTGGGTTTCGCGGATTTTCTGACACAGGTTGGTTTTGCCCGATTTGCAGAATTTGCACTCGCCGCATTCCGGGGTGTAAAGCGGGATCACGTGATCGCCAACCGAAACGCTGGTCACACCTTCGCCGATGGATTCAACAATGCCGCCGCCCTCATGGCCAAGGATCGCCGGGAAGATGCCCTCGGGATCGTCGCCCGACAGGGTAAAGGCATCGGTGTGGCAAACGCCGGTCGCAACGATCTTGACGCGCACTTCGCCGGCTTTCGGCGGGGCGACCTGAACTTCTTCGATCGACAGCGGTTTGCCTGCTTCCCAGGCGATGGCGGCTTTGCAGGTAATGGTCTCGGCGCTCATGACGCTACTCCGATGGTTTGATGTGGAATGCCAACAGTCTATTTATTTCCCTTGATGTGATAATCCGCTATTTTGGTAATTCACTTTTACGTATGTGTAATAATCAAGACGGGGTCGGGTAATGAATGCCTGGGACGGGATCAGCGAATTTATCGCCGTGGCCGAGCGGCAAAACTTTACCCATGCCGCCAGGCAGCTTGGCATTTCAGTCGCCCAGGTCAGCCGACAGGTCACAGCGCTTGAAGAAAAGCTCGGCACGCAATTGTTTTACCGCACCACGCGCAAGGTCAGCGTGACCGAGGCGGGGCAGATTTACTATCAGCATTGCCGGCAATTGCTCGACGGGTTGGACGAGGCGGAGCGTGCGATTGGTAACCTGACGGAAGTGCCGCGCGGCAAGCTGAAACTCACCGCGCCGACGACTTATGGCGAAACCGTTATTGCGCCGCTGGTCAATGATTTCGTCACCCGCTATCCCGATCTGGAAGTGCAATGCCGCTTTACCAACCAGAAGCTAGATCTGGTGCTGGAAGGCTACGACATGGCCATCCGTCTGGGCCGCTTGGAAGGCACAACCGGCAGTCTGATGACCCAGCAACTTTCAACCAGGCGCCTGTATGCCTGTGCCGCACCCAGCTACATCGCCAAACGTGGTGAGCCCTATTCTCTGTCCGAACTGCACCACCATAATTGTCTGGTTGGCACACTCGATTACTGGCGGTTTGAAGAGGATGGTCGCGAACGCACCGTGCGCATTCATGGCTCCATCCACGCCAATAGCGGGCAGGCGCTTCTCGATGCCGCACGCAAGGGCATCGGCATCGTGCAATTGCCCGACTATTACGTCGATCCTTGGATTGCCAGTGGCGACCTCGTCCCGGTGCTTACCAAATACCAGCCATCCGATGAGGGCATCTGGGCAATTTACCCGACCAACCGGCATCTGAGCCCCAAGATCAGGATGCTGGTGGAGCATTTGGGTAGGTATTTGGGGTAGGGTGCGACCGATAAAAATAAACCAAATACGATAGTATTTTGCGTTGTATTTATCTCAAAAGGTGTAATTCTTGACGCAAGACCGGTTGAATTTCGTGTTCTGTGGAAGCTGTGTCAGGGGGAATTTCCATGATAAATCGTCGTTGTGTTGTCGTTTCGGGAATATTGTTTTCTCTTTTTGCCATGACGGGGTGCCAGACATGGCAAACGGTGTACGAAGACGATTACAGTTACCCCGCCGCAAAGCCTTTTAATGCGAAGTTCAATACTTGGTTCTGGCGTGAGGATGCGACAGGAACCCATTTTTTCAATTACATCGACACGCCCGGGAATGCAGGTCCTGACAAGAAAGGGTGTTTTGCTGATGCGCCTTGCGTCAAGCTAACCGCGCCCGTGTACGTGCAATCCGGTAATACCAAACCGCCCTATATCAATGCGGAGATGTATAACAATTCATGTGCGCGACAAGGGCCGGGGCATCCAGATAAGCAGCCATATGATCGATTGCTTGATCCAGTAAATCCGCTTTTGCAGTCGATAACGTTTATTCAGCCGGCCGAAATGCATGCCAATATCAAGAAATATTGTGATCTGCCATATCCTTACCGCCCGGTTGAAGGTGTAGCGAAACAGGGGCCTTTTGCCGAGGACTCGTGGAACACAACAACCAAAACCAATATCGCGCACAACTATCTGGCATTGATCGCAGATAAAGAGGCTCTTTGGAAATGGTATCGCGACATCGGATTCAACAACATTTATCTGGCGAATGATGCGGTCTCAAGCCGGATTGTTGCAAATGTTCGTGCAGATGGCACGGGTGGTGGCAGCAGAGGTTGGGGCTATTGGAATACCACGATGAATCCATTGGTGATGCAATTCGCATGGTTCATGGAGGTCACCACAGAGAAAAAACCACCCAGCTCCGGATTTGACAACAACGTTTGGATGATGACTGTGCGCGGCGGTTCGAGCTTGGATTTTTGCCTGACACCACTTAGCCCCGAAAAATACAGCATCTACGATTGGCATCAGTACAGTATCGAATGGACAAGCAAGTCTGTGCAGTATTTTGTCGATGATGTGCTGGTGGCAGATCACCGGAAATACATTCCCGATATTGGGCTTGCGTTTCATAACTGGGTGGATAATCGCAACTACGGAAAATATGGACCGCCAAACTACGCACTTAAAACACCCAAGACCAACCTGATCAATCAGTTTGCCGTCTATGAGCAGAAGCCAACCGGCCAACAAAGCTTATCGCCGGTAAGTGTCAACGGGACCACATGTGGCAGTGTTCCCTTTGATAAAGACATCAATGAAATCGAAAAGCTGATTAAAATGATCATAGAAGCCTATGAGTAGAAGGGCTTCTACCGAGGCCTAAATATCTGGTCTTTCTCCATCACAAATGCTGATCAAGTGCGTCATATAAGGCCGCAAAAGTTTTCAGGATTTGATGAGGTAAGAAATGTCACAATGCACAGGATCAAACGGCGATCTTTGGGAAGTCTATGAAGCAAAGGATGGCTGGCGTTGGCGGCGTACGGCCAAGAATGGAGAGATTGTTGGTGCGTCGACGCAAGGCTATTCGAAGAAATCCGATTGCATCGCCAATGCCAAACGTCCGGCGTGTGATTGTGATTTGAGCTAGGTCGAGATCATCCTGCACAATCAAAAAGCCCCGCGGCCTGTGCCAGCGGGGCTTTGATGTTCTGGGATGCTTTTGCGTTTGCGTTACTGCGCCGTCCAGCCGCCATCCACGGAAAGGTGCGTGCCGGTCATTTGTGATGCCGCGTCCGAGCACAGGAACAGGGCGGTCTGGCCGATCTGTTCGGGGCTGACGAACTGTTTGGACGGGTGTTTGTCCGACACAAGGCGGGTTGCGGATTCTTCAACCGAGATGTTGTTTTCCTTGGCACGTGCCTCGATCTGGCGTTCGACCAGTTCGGTGCGCACCCAGCCCGGGCAGATGGCATTGGCCGTGATGCCGGTTTCGGCGGTTTCAAGGGCGGTGACCTTGGTCAATCCGATCACGCCATGCTTGGCCGCGACATAGGCGGCCTTCTGGACGGATGCGACAAGGCCGTGGGCCGATGCCGTGTTGATGATGCGGCCCCAGTTTTGTCTCCGCATATAGGGCACGGCAAGCCGCGTGGTGTGGAAGACCGATGACAGGTTGATCGCAATCACCGCGTCCCACTTTTCGGGCGGGAAATCTTCGACATTGGCGGTATATTGGATGCCGGCATTGTTGATCAGGATGTCAACACCGCCAAACTTGGCTTCGGCGTCTTTCATCATCGCTTCGATCTGATCGGGTTTGGACAGGTCAGCACCGTTATAGTGCGCAGTGACGCCATGTTCGGTTTCAAGAGCTTTGCGGGTCGCCTCGATTTCATCGGCGTCGCCAAAGCCATTGAGCATCACATCAGCACCAGCCCCCGCAAGGGCCTTGGCCATGGCAAGGCCGATCCCGCTGGTCGAGCCGGTGACGAGTGCGCGTTTACCTGTCAGCATTTTGTCTTCTCCCTGTGAAATGGGCTTTCTGCCCTTTGATTTAGGAAGATCATGCCGCAGTGCAATGTAAGTGGCAAGAAATGCTGTTGTCGGGTGGTTGGCTTTTTAGGTGCCGATACCGTATTTGCGCAGCTTGTTGGCGATCGAGGTGTGCGAAACGCCAAGCCGTTTGGCAAGTTTGCGCGAGCTGGGATAATCCGGATAGAGGCGGGCCAGCATTTCTCGTTCAAGCAATTCCATGCCGCTATTGAAATCACTTTGCGCCAAGGCGGTGGCGATCAGATCGGCCTGTTCGCTCTCGCCCGAAGGAGAAGCCTCGCCGCTATCCGGCGCGCCATGAGCCTGTTGGGTGTCTCGTTCGGGGGGCGTGGCCGTGCCGGTGGCGGCATCGGCCAAATCACGTGCGCCAAGGACATCGCCATCAAGGAGTGCGACGGCGCGAAACAGGGTGTTTTCAAGTTCACGTACATTGCCCGGCCAGTCGTGGCGGCATAGCCATTCAAGCCCATCGCGGGCGAGGCGCGGTGGTGTCCGCTCGGTCTGCTGGGCGGTGCGGTCGATGAAAAAGGCTGCCAGATCGGCAATGTCTTCGACCCGGTCGCGCAAGGGCGGCAGGGTGATGCCAAGAACATTGAGGCGGAAATAAAGATCTTCGCGAAACGAGCCGTCATGGGACATCGCCTCGAGGTCGCGGTTGGTCGCGCTGATAACCCGGACGTCGACGGTGATTTCATCGGTGCCGCCGACGCGCCGGAACCGGCCATCCTGCAGCACGCGCAAAAGCTTTGCCTGCAAATAGGGCGTCAGTTCGCCGATTTCATCGAGAAACAAGGTGCCGCCATCGGCCAGTTCCAGAAGCCCCGGCTTGCCGCCGCGCCGGGCACTGGTAAAGGCACCGGCGGCATAGCCAAACAGTTCGCTTTCAGCCAGGCCCTCGGGCATCGCCGCACAGTTAAGGGCCAGAAACGGTTGATCAGCGCGCGAACTTGCGCGGTGGCAGGCACGCGCAAACAGTTCCTTGCCGGTGCCGGTTTCGCCAAGGATCAGGATCGGGGCATCAATAGCAGCAAGCCGTTCAGCCTGTGATTTGACGCGCAGCATGGCCCGACTGGTGCCAATAATGTCGTCAAAGCCAGTGTGGCTGCGATCCTGAAGGGCGGTGATGACGCGGCCCAGCCGTGCCGGTCGGTGAAACACCATCACACCGCCCCAGGGCGCATCATCGCTGGCGTCTGAGCCATCATCAACATGGCCGATCGGTTCGACCTGCAAAAGATAGGTCTGGCCACCCAAAACCACTTCGCGTTCCGGCAGACGAAAACCACCTTGGCGCAAATCTTCAATAGATGGTTCACCAAGTATGCTCGATATATCCTGATCACGCAGAGGTTTTTCAGGGGTGGTTGAAATTGCCTGTGCTGCGGGATTGGCCTGGGCAATCAGGCCGTTGGCATCAACCGCGATCACCGGATCACCCAGGGCGGCAAGCGTTGCATGCAACTGTGCGCGACGGCGTTCGGTTGGCAGACGGTCGATTTCGGTAATGTCGAAAATGCCGGGGATTTTCTTCAAGGCGCTTGCCAGTGCCGGAAAGCGTTCCGGGCGGATGGCCGGGATATCTGCATAGATATGATGGGTGGTGACTTCGAATGTGCGGATGTCCAGGCCCTGATCGGTCAGGACGTTGATGACGTCACGCGTAATGCCGAGCCTGTTTTCACCGCGAATTTCGAACCGCATATCCGTACCGATAAGTTTACATTGTATCGATAAATGTACAGTCCTAAGCGACTGAAATCCAGCGTCTTTGCGCTTTCCGATGATGATAGCCGTCGAAGTGTAAGTTAATATTTACGCACAAAGAGCCGACCATTTCCGTAAGCCTTTGAAAACAAGAGATTTTCAAATCTGGCATGGCGATTGCGGTTATCGGGGCAGAATAAACGCATTTCAAGGAGCCTTCCGATGTCTGCCCATGACAAACATAACAGCGCCAAAACCGGCTTTGCCACCCGTGCGATCCATCACGGTTACGATCCGCAAAGCCACAATGGCGCGCTGAACCAGCCGGTTTACATGTCATCGACCTTTGCGTTCGAAACGGCCGAGCAGGGCGGGCGGTTCTTTGCTGGCGACGAGCAGGGCTTTATCTATTCCCGCATCGCCAACCCGACGCTGGATCTTCTCGAAAAGCGTCTTGCGGTGCTTGAAGGCGGTGAAGCTGCCGTTGCGACCGCATCGGGCATGGGTGCGATCACATCTGTCTTCTGGACCTTCATTGCGCCGGGCGACGAGATCATTGTCGATCGCACGCTTTATGGCTGCACGTTTGCCTATTTCCGCCACGGTCTGGAAAAATTCGGTATTAAGCACACCCATGTCGATCTGACCGATCCGAAAGAGCTGGAAAAGGCGATCTCGGACAAGACGAAGATTGTCTATTTCGAAACACCGGCCAACCCGAACATGCGTCTGGTTGATATCGAAGCCATTTCCGACATCGCGCACAAGCATGGTGCCAAGGTCGTTGTCGACAACACCTATTGCACGCCGTATCTGCAGCGCCCGATTGAACTCGGTGCCGATATCGTTGTGCATTCCGCAACCAAATATCTGGGTGGCCATGGCGATCTGATGGCTGGCGCGGTGATCGGAACACTTGAAGACATGACGCAGGTCCGTCTGGTCGGGCTTAAGGACATGACCGGTGCGGTGCTTTCCGCACAGGATGCCAACCTTGTGATGCGTGGCCTTAAAACGCTTGAGCTTCGCATGGAGCGCCATTGCGACAATGCTGAAAAGATCGCCGATTTCCTGGAGAAGCACCCGAAGGTCGAGAAGGTCTTCTATCCAGGGCTTGAAAGCGACCCGCATCATAAACTGGCCAAAAAACAGATGGACCGGTTTGGCGGCATGATCGCGTTCGAGCTTAAAGGCGGGATCGAGGAAGGCCGCAAACTGATGAACGGCCTTAACATGATTACGCGCGCGGTCAGTCTGGGCGATGCCGAAACCCTGATCCAGCATCCGGCATCCATGACCCATTCGACCTACACCGCCGAAGAACGTGCCGAATATCAGATCACCGATGGTCTGATCCGTCTGTCAGCCGGGCTTGAAAGCATTGATGATATTCTGGCTGATTTGTCTAACGCACTCGATGGCGATCAGATGGCGATTGCTGCCGAGTAACGGCAAATCAACTGTGGATCGGGGTGGCCTGGCGCCATTCCGGTCCACTGTTTTCACCCGCCACTAGTCAAACAGACTGTATTGAGCCATTGCTTCGCGCGATCGGTCTGACAGGTGTTTATTGTCGATCCGCATGACTTTCAGATCGTGCAAATCAATCTGCGAGAATGACGGTGCGGTATCGCGATGGGTTTTCAAAAGATTCAGCATCATGCCGTTTGAAAAGGCGCGCTTAAGGCCGGTTTCGATGATGTCGCGCAGATTGGGATTTTGCGGGCTGACAAAGAAATAGATCGGCTGCGGGTAATAAAGTGCTGTTTTATGGCCGATTTCGATACCGGGTGCTTCCCACTTCATCCAGTTCCATTCGCCGGCAATCTGCCAGTAGGCGCGCGGATAAAGATCAAATCGCCTTGCGTCGAGCATACGATGAAGCGTTCGATATCGTCCGCTAACGACGTCAAAGCCGTTATCAGTCAAAATCTCGTTGTCTGGCCATCCAAGTCCCTGACCCATGGAAAGTTTCCTGAGATCGTCAATCGTCTCAATCTGACTGAACGGTTCTTTGAGGTCTTTATGCAGCATGAACAGCCGCAAGCCGGTGGTGCCAAGATAAATCGGGATATAGACGGCAAGCAGCCTTTCTTCGCGCTCTGCATTGGTGCCAAAGAAAACCACATCAAACTGGTCGGCAGCTTCGAGCATGGGGATACGCCGGTCTTCTGTCGGGTAATCCATGCATACCGGCAAAAGGGTGGCGTTGTGCCCGCTCAGTCTCAGGGCCAGTCGCAACAGATCGATGTGATATTCCCGGTGTGCTTCCCAGGTGATCTCGCCGCGGCAAAATTCCGATGTTGTATCCATGGGGATGCGCACGAGGCGCGGATCATTGGCGGCTTCTGGCTGCGCATGGGCAGGGATGCCACCAAACAGGTACGCAGTGAAGACCATCAGCCAAAGAAATTGTCGAGCAACATCTTGGATGGCTGTGAACCGGTTGGCCACAGAGGATAATGCGCCTCGAATTGCTCCGATCCGGACTGTCATCAGAACAGAATAACTTCGGTCAGGGAAAGAGATCTTAACGAGAGAAAGTTTGGCAATTTAGACGTCACCGGAAGCGAACTTTAGGAGAGGCGGTATCTATATATCAGTATAAGATATTTCTGTGCAAAGAGTTTGAGCCGGGGTTGCACCCAAGCCGCAATCTTCCACCCGGCGCTGGTCGAATTTGGCGGTCTTCCGGGTTTGATCGACTCGCACGGGAATAAGTGCGGGGCAGCGATTTTCGGGATTTTTTGCTGGAACGGAAATTCGAGAGTTTCCCTGTGATCGTCGCAGCTGATTCCAACATTTCAGTGAAATTGCCGAATCTTGTGTGAATTGCCGGACCGCCATCTTGATTTCCGCGACGTGCCCCTAAAAATCGGCATTGTGGTGCCGAATTATTGAGACGCCAGACGACATCGCATGAAACCCGCAATATCGGATAAAAAAGAAAGCAATCAGGAAATGTCAGTACAGGAAAGCGCACCGGAAATCGGTGAAATCATCGAAGCAAGCAGCACGGCCGATATCAAT
Source organism: Thalassospira sp. CH_XMU1458 (assembly GCF_037027205.1). Lineage (NCBI taxonomy): Bacteria > Pseudomonadati > Pseudomonadota > Alphaproteobacteria > Rhodospirillales > Thalassospiraceae > Thalassospira > Thalassospira sp. CH_XMU1458. The sequence continues at coordinate 750,165 of NZ_JAYMDW010000001.1, forward strand.
GCCAAGGACCTTGAGATGCTGGGTCTGCTTGAAAAGAAAGTGCGCTGGCTGTCAAGCTGGACAATCCATAATGCCAACCATCTGCGCCCCAAGCGCGACGGCATCAAGGTTGGCGGCCATCAGGCCAGCTGTGCGTCGATGACGACCCTTATGACAGCGCTTTATTTCAATGTTCTGCGTCCGCAGGATCGGGTTGCGGTTAAGCCGCATGCAAGCCCGGTATTTCATGCGATCAATTATCTGTTTGGTCGTCAGACCAAGGAAAAGCTCGAAGCATTCCGCTCGTTCGGTGGTGCGCAATCCTATCCGTCACGGACCAAGGATGGCGATCAGGTCGATTTCTCCACCGGCTCCGTCGGCCTTGGCGCGGCAGTGACAAACTTTGCCGCCCTGACGCAAGATTACCTGCGCTACAAGGACATGCTGCCCAAGGATGAAACACCCGGTCGCATGGTCGCCCTTGTCGGGGATGCCGAACTTGATGAAGGCAACATCTATGAGGCGCTGCTTGATACCTGGAAACATGACATTCGCAATGTCTGGTGGGTGATCGACTATAACCGCCAAAGCCTTGATGGTATGATTGATGCCCATCTGTTCCGCGTGATTGGCCGTTTCTTCCGCGCGGTTGGCTGGAACGTCATTACCATCAAATATGGTCGCAAGCTGCATGATGCCTTTGCCAAGCCGGGCGGCAAGTCGCTGAAAAAATGGCTGAATGACGCGCCCAATGACATCTATTCCGCCCTTACCTTCCAGGGCGGGGCGGCATGGCGCAAACAGATCACATCAGACATGCCGGGCGACAATGCGCTGGCAAGCCTTTTGGGCGACTATGACGATGATCAGCTTCATGATCTGATGACCAATCTGGGCGGCCACTGCATGGAAGCGGTGCTAAGTGCCTTTGACGCCGTTCCCAATGACAAGCCGACCGTGTTTATTGCCTATACCGTCAAGGGCTATGGCACGCCGCTTCAGGGGCACAAGGACAACCATGCGGGCCTGATGAACGTCCCGCAAATGGATGCCTTCAAGCTGCAAAACAAGATCGCCGACGGGCAGGAATGGGATGTCGCGGCTGGCCTTGATATCAGTGCCGATGCGCTTCGGGACTACATCGCCAGGGCACCGTTTAACGATGATGCCCCGCGCAACAAGTCGGCCAAGCACATCACCATCCCCGAAATGCCCTATGCGCGTGCCGAAACGTCCAGCACGCAGGAAGTCTTTGGCAAGATTTTGAATGAACTGGCCAAGATGAAGAATAGCGACCTGTCGGACCGGATCGTCACCACATCGCCCGATGTGACGGTCTCGACCAACCTTGGCGGGTTTGTGAACCAGCGTGGTCTGTTTGGCCGCGAAGAACTGGCCGATGAGTTCAAGGAACGCAAGGTCCCCTCGGCCCAGAAATGGATCAGATCGCCGAGCGGACAGCATGTTGAGCTTGGCATTGCCGAAAACAACCTGTTCCTCAACCTTGCCGCCCTTGGCCTGTCGCACAGCCTGTTTGGCGAACGCCTGTTCCCGATTGGCACGCTGTATGATCCGTTCATTGCGCGCGGCCTCGATGCGCTGAATTACGCCTGCTATCAGGATGCGCGTTTCATGGTGGTGGCAACACCAAGCGGCATCACGCTGGCCCCCGAAGGCGGGGCGCACCAGTCGATCAGCACGCCCATGATCGGCATGGGTCAACCCGGCCTGACCAGTTTTGAGCCAAGCTTTGGCGATGAACTGGCTGCCATCATGGGCTGGTCGTTTGAACATATGCAGGACCCGGATGGTGGATCGATCTACCTGCGTTTGTCGACCAAACCGCTGTCACAGCCGGAACGTGACCTGTCACAAACTGAAAAGACCGAAATTATTTCGGGCGGCTATTGGCTGCGTCAGCCGGGCGACGATTGCAAGATGGCGATTGCCTATTGCGGTGCCATGGCACCCGAAGCAATTGCGGCCTGGGAAAAGCTGTCTGAAGATCATCCGGGGCTTGGCCTGTTGGCTGTCACCTCGACCGATCGTCTGTACAATGAATGGCAGGATCTTGAGCGCGCCCGCCTTGAAGGCAAGGCCGATGGTAAAATGGCCCATGTCGAAAATCTGCTGAAACCGCTGGCGGCGGATGCACGGCTTGTCACGGTGATTGACGGCCACCCGGCCGCGCTTGCGTGGCTTGGTGGGGTGCGTGGTCATGCGGTTGCCCCGCTTGGTGTGAATGCCTTTGGCCAGTGCGGCGACAGCATCGCGCTGTATGATCACTACCAGATCGGCACCGATGCGATCCTGCGCGCGGCAAAGCGTTGGGATTGAGTAAGCTGACCCATTGAATTTAGAAAGGGGCGACGTTGTTGATGTCGTCCCTTTTTTATTTTGAACTGGTGACCAAGCGCGCTTGCAAGTGATCGGTCGACGGAACAACTCTTCGCAAAGCATCTTGAAGATGTCGGTTGATGTTTATCGTGGTCTGAAAGGACGTTGGTCATGGAATATCTGATGTTGCTCGGCGGGTTGGCCGGGCTTTTCTTTGGGGGAGAATCTCTGGTGCGCGGTAGCGTCGGGATCGCCCGCAAACTTTCCATGTCATCGCTTCTGATTGGTTTGACCGTGGTCGGTTTCGGGACATCGACGCCGGAACTTCTTGTCTCCATGGATGCGGCATTGCGTGGTGTGCCGGATATCGCGCTTGGCAACGTTATCGGGTCCAACATTGCCAACATCTTGCTGATTGTTGGTGTTTCTGCCGTGGTTTGGCCAATCGCCGTATCTGGCCGCACGCTTGGTCGGGACACCGCTGTGATGCTTGGTGCTGCTGTCGTGCTGGTGCCGTTCTTTGCGCTTGGTGACCTTGGTCGTGTCGCCGGTGGGTTTATGTTTGCGGCGTTGATTGGTTATCTGGTGTTTGCCTATCGCCAGTCGCGTTCGGAACCCGCGTCATCGACGGATCTGCCTGAGGCAGTTTCAAATGTCTGGCTGTCAATTGTCTGGGTTGTTGCGGGGCTGGCCATGTTGATGGTTGGCGCCCATTACCTTGTCGAAGGGGCAGTGACCATCGCGCGCACCTTTGGGGTGTCCGAAGCCTTTATCGGGCTTACGATTGTTGCGGTTGGTACGTCCCTGCCAGAGCTTGCGACATCGCTGATTGCTGCATTGAAACAGCAATCCGAAATCGCGATTGGCAATATTATTGGGTCGAACATTTTCAACATCCTGGGGATTCTTGGCCTGACAGCGGTTGTGTCCCCGATTCCGGTCGCGGACCGGTTCCTGATGTTTGACCTTCCGGTGATGATTGCAGTTTCGATTGGCCTGACGCTGATGCTTCGCCGTCCACAGATTGGCCGGATACCCGGCATCATCATGCTGGTGCTGTATGCCGGTTACGTCTGGACGGCCCAGTAAGGATTGTTAGCGCAGGGCAGGCTGTTTGGCGGATTTTCTAGAAAAACGCCTGCTTTATGCCGTCAATAATGAACTGAACCGCGAGGGCGGCCAGGATCATGCCGAGCAGGCGTGATACCACGGTGGCGACGGTTGGGCCGAGGCGTTTGGCAACCACGTTTGCCAGCAGGAAAAAGACAAAGGCGATCACCATCACGACGGCGACCACGCCAATGACGCTGGCCTGCATGGCGATATTGTCTTCGAACTTGCCCATCAGAAGCATCACGGATGCGATGGCACCGGGGCCGGACAGGAACGGGATCGACATCGGGAAGATCGAGACATCATCGGCCTCGTCATCCGGGATGGTCGGGCCGTCCGCTGTTTTGGTGGCAGCGGGCTTGGTTTTGGCTTTGGCGGTCTTTCCGGCCTTGTCGGTGTCGTGATCTTCTTCAAGTTCCTGATGAACCTGTTCGGCGCGCTGGTTACGTTTCTGGCTGCGCTTTTCAAACAGCATTTCAAGCGCGATCAAAAACAGCAACGTGCCCCCGGCAATCCGGAAAGCAGGCATATGAATGCCAAACACGCCCAGCAATCCTTCGCCGATCAGCGCAAAGGCCGCAAGAATGAAGAAGCTCGTTAAGCAGGCACGGATCGCCATGCGCCGGCGGTGCGCAGCACTGGTGCCTTGCGTCAGGACGATGAAGACCGGCACCAGACCCAACGGGTCGATGATCACAAATAGTGTGACAAAGACCGGGATCAATTCGTTGAGCATATCAAGGCTTGGCATCGGTTCTTCCTGCTTTCGGCGATTGCGCGATGGATGCGTATATTGCGCCCATCTTCGCAGGTAAATGGTTAAATGGGCAGTTCTTTCGGGCGGTTTGCCAATGCTGGGCCTTATCGCCGTTTGCCACGATTGCGCCCATAGCGCCCGGCGCTTTCCGGCCAGTCGACATAATCAACCGGTTTCTTGCGCACCCATTTGACAAACTTGATGATATCGGGACGGGCAAGCAGCTTGTCAGAGCTGTTATAGTCGCGTGCAAGGGTGGCTTCATCAAACAGGCGATGGATCATGCGATGGCAAACGCGATGGAGCCATTCGGTTTCAGTCCCGCCCTGTGATTTCGGGTGCCAGTGATGGCGATCAACACTGGGACCTGCGATCATCGTCCGACCACAGATCGCACATTGTCCAAGATCAGAACGATCAGAATTGCCCGGTATTGCCATGGTCGATTATTGCGGCGGCATCCGCCGGTTTTCAAAGAATTTCTGCCAGGTACCGGGTTTGAGGGCGCGGAGCGCCTTGATCCGCGCGCCAACCGACGGATGGGTATCCAGCAGGCTGGGCGGCTGGGTGCTGCGATAAGGCACAAGACCCAGACGTTTGCGGTTGATCTGATCAATATGCAGCAGTGCATCAATCATGTCTTCCGGGCCATTGAGCAAATCACTTGCCCCGTGGTCGGCGGCAAATTCACGGTCGCGGATGACCGCGCGCTGGAACAGGAAGCTAATCGTCGGCACCGCACCAAACAGGATAATCATCCAGGCGGGTGGATTGAAATCGCCAAAGATGAAAATTGCCAGACCAAACAGCGCGATGGTCCATGTTGCGCGATAAAGCACATCGGTAATCAGCAAGATACGGGTATCGCCATGCCAGGCATGCGCCACTTCATGGGCCAAAATGGCGCGCATTTGACGTGGTGACAGGCCATGAACCGCATCGCTTGAAATCGCAATCGTGGTGTTGTCGTCCGTTCCGGTCGTGATGGCGTTAACACCCTTGCCGGGCAGCAGGAACAATTTTGGTTTGTGACCAAGTTCCGCGCGTTCGGAAAGCAGGCGGCTCATTTCATGAATGGCGGGATAATCTTCCCCCGAAAGCGGACTGGCGCGCAGCATCTTCATCAGGATTTCTGGCGAGATCATCGGTGAAAGTACGAGCATCAGGGCAACCGCAATACCAGCCGAAATCATCATCGATATCCCGCCCAGCATCCATGCACAGGCGGCAAGAACGCCGATCATGCACGCCATCAGCCCGCCCGCGTGGGAGACTCCACCGGGTTGAATGGCGAGAAAGCGTTGAATGAAGTCGGGAAGCTGCGGCGTGTTGTCAGCCATTCGCGATTTGCCTGTCAGGGTTCGGGTTGGGGCCTTATCCAAAGATAGGGATGATCACTGCATATACGCAAATGCAACCTTTGGGATGGTCGGAAAAATTTATGTCAAACAATCGGTTGTTTGCATTGATCCAGCACAGGTTGTTGCCCGCAAGTCGCGGTTGGGTTTCGAGGACGGGATTTGGGAAGAATTGCGCGATGAGATGACGCGGTAAGGCAATGAAATAAAGGGCTTTGCGGCGAAATCTTAACACATCCTTATATATTCGACTAGAATAGTGGGAGTATGCCATTGGCTAGGATACCCGTTGTGGCTTTGCCGCGCGGGTGGTTTGTCATGCGCAATTGCCAAATGGTCAACGGCAACAGATATAAGAGATCTGCCCTTGTTTCATGGGCGGTGGTAGTGGAAGGACTTGATGAGCCTGTTGGATAGAATCCGACCAACCCGCAAATCGGATGCGGGACGCGAAGGGGATCGTACCCCGCTGGAACGGTTGTTCTGGCGGTCGATTGCGCTTGTCGGCGGATTCTCGATGGTGATCAACCTGCTGAACATGGTGATCCCGATATATTCCATGCAGGTGTTTGACCGGGTTCTTTCCAGCCGGTCGGTGGATACGCTGGCCCTCCTTACCCTGGGCATTGGTCTTGTTCTGGTTTTCATCGCCTCAATGGAACAGCTGCGATCACGGGTTTTGATCCGGGTCGGGACGGCACTTGATCTGCGTTTGGGCGGGGAGCTGTTTGCCCACGTTGTGCAGCAATCGGCACGCGGCAGCCAGATGCGCCAGCGACCTTTGCGCGATCTATATGGTTTGCGCGGGTTCCTGACCGGTAGTGGGCCGTTTGCCCTGATCGATTTCATGTGGGCCCCGGTCTATATCGGGGTTGTGTTCATCTTTGATACCCGGCTTGGCATGGTGGCATGTGGTGGGGCGTTGCTTTTGATCGTGATTGCGATTGCCAACGAAGCCGCGGCCAAGATTTCCGTCGACCGGTCCGAAGAAAGCCAGAACCGCGGTATTGCGCAGGAAGAAACCTATGTCCGCAATGCCGAGGCGATGGAAGCGATGGGCATGACCCAGTCTGCCCGTCAGCGTTGGCAGGCGGACCAGTCAGACTCGCTTTATTGGGAAGGTCAGGCCAGCCGCCGTGTTGGCACATCGACCACGTTATCGCATTTTGTCCGCCTTGCCATGCAGGTCTGCTTTATCGGGGTTGGCGCCTATCTGGTTCTGTCCGAAAGCATTACGATCGGCATCATGGTGGCGTCCATGATCCTTGGCATGCGCGGTTTGGCGCCATTTGATGGCGCAGTGACCGCATGGCGCAGCTGGAATGCGGCCCGCAGTTCGTTCGAGCGTCTTAATAATATCCTGCTTGAAAAACGTCAGACGGTCCCGGCACCCATGCCGCGCGGACGCGGCATGTCGGTCAGTGTCGATCGTCTTGTCTTTGCGCCGCCCAACAGCCGCAATGTGCTTTTCAAGGGATTCTCGTTCAAGGCCGGACCGGGGCAGATCATTGCAATCGCCGGGTTCAACGGGGTCGGCAAGACCGCGCTTTTGAAGCTGATCATGGGCATCTGGTTGCCGGGTTCGGGGTCGGTCAAGCTTGACGACGTTGAAGCATCCCGCGCAGATCGCACCGAAATGGGCGCGCAGATAGGGTATCTGGCGCAAAACCCGTTCCTGTTCCCAGGCACAATTGCCGAAAACATTGCCCGTCTTGGCAATGCGGAAATGCGCGACATCATTCAGGCTGCTGAATTGGCAGGCGCGCATCAGTTCATTCTGGATTTGCCAGATGGCTATGACACGCGGGTTGATCGTGGCGGTCGCAATCTTTCGGGCGGGCAGCGACAATTGATCGCACTCGCTGCCGCCCTGTTTTCGCGTCCGCGTTTGTTGTTGCTTGATGAACCGACAACAGCCCTTGATGACAATGGCGTTACCCATATCAGCGAACTGATCGATGTTTTGCGCCGAAACGGCATCACGACCTTTATCGTCAGTCACGAACGCGAAATTCTGGCACGCGCCGATGCCATTCTGGCACTGGCCGACGGGCAAATTCAGGTTGTGCCGGTCAAGGGTGGCGCGAAATCAGCAGTATCAAAACCGGTTCCGGAAAGTGATCAAATTGCGCGTGGCCTGCCACCAATGTCCCGCCCGGCCGAGCCAATGGCCGACGCGTTGCCATATGATGGTCAAATGCGCATCACCCCCAAACAGATTGCCGTGCCCAATCCCGACGCACCGCGCCCGATTGTCGAGAAAAACACGGTCCCCAATACCCATCCGGCAGCAGCCATGAGCGCGCCGGAACCTGAGGTCGGGATCGAGGAAACACCTGAGATCGCGGATTTCGGTGCCACCGGTGAAGCAGGTTCTGGTCGCGCACAAGCTGCGAAGCAGGCGGCAGGTATCGCCAAGACAGAAATGAAGCCACAGCCGACCCCGGGTGGCACGATGATGACCATGCGCCCGGTCAGCAAGAAACAAGCTGCGACAAGGGACGCAGCCCGCAAGGATCCGCCAGCCCGTGCATCGCGTGAAGCCCGTCCGGCAAGTGCCGCCGATCTTGCGCCCAAGCGCGCCGCGACCAAACCAAAGGCCCAGCCGGAACGCACCGCACAACCGGCCCGCAAGCCTGCGCCACAGCGCAAAATAAGTGAAGCCGAGGCCATCGCCAAGGCCCGCGAAGAAGCCGCGATGCGCATGCGCAAAGTGCGTGAGGATGCCGAACGCGCGGCTGCAGCGCGGGCACCGCGCCGCAAACCGGCCGAGGCAGAAGACCGCCCGATGGATCGCGCACAACCAAGTGCACAAAATACCCGTCGCGGTCGTCCGCAATTGCGTGTGGTTGAAGGATCGGCTGAACGTCGACAGGGTGGTGCCTGATGTCTGGTGGTGTGCAACTTCCAACCGCGCGCGAGCTTAGTACCGATGTTAAGCCGTTGGTGCGGATCGGCTTTTTGATCCTGTTCTTGGGCTTTGGCTCGGTCCTTCTGTGGGCCGGTACTGCTGAGGTCAATTCGGCCGCGACGGCCAGTGGTGTGGTTGCGCCATTTTCGGGCCGACAAAGCGTTCAGCATCTTGAAGGCGGCATCATTCGCGACATTCTTGTGCGCAATGGTACGCGGGTCCAGGCGGGTGATGTCCTGATTAGGCTTGATGATACACGTTCACGGGCGAGTTATGATCTGCTCAATAACCGTTATCTCAATGCGCTGGCGACCCAGACGCGGCTGATTGCCGAACGGGCGCAGGATGATTATTTGTCATTCCCGCCGCCGCTTGAAGATCCGCGCTATTTTTCGATCACCGATGCACAACGCACCCTGTTTGACAGTCGCCGCAGTGCGTTTGCCGGTGAGCTTGCGCTCTATGACGAGCGCATCAAGGAATTGCGTCGCGAGATTGTTGGCACGCGCGAGCAAAAGACCGCTGCCGAACAGCAGGTCGGGATCGTCAAGGAAGAGCTCGCCATGGTCAAACCGATGGTTGATCTTGGCTATGCGCGGCGGACCCGGTTGCTGCAACTCGAAAGCCGGTTGGTTGAAACCCTTGGTAATATCGGGCGGTTTTCCGCAGATATTGCCCGGATCGAACAGCAAATCCAGCAGGTCAAGGCCAGCCAGTCACAACTGATGCGTGACCACCTGCAATCGATCAACACAGAATTGCGCGATATCCAAAGCGAGATTTCCGATCTGAACGAACGCCTGCGCTCGGCCGAGGATATCCTGGTGCGTTCCGACATCAAGGCGCCGCGCAATGGCACGGTGACCAACATGCAGTTCACCACGATCGGCGGGGTCATTCCGCCCGGTGCACAGGTGCTTGAAATCGTGCCGGCGGATGATCGGCTTGTGATCGAGGCCCGCGTTTCCCCGAACGATATTGACGTCGTTTCGGCCGGGCTTCCGGTCAATATCCGGGTGACATCGTTCAGTCAGCGCTGGTTTGCGCCGGTCAAGGGCACTGTAACCGATGTCTCGCCGGACCGGCTGACAGACTCCGAAGGCCGATCCTATTTCCAGGCCATGGTCGAGATCGATGCCGAGAGCCTGGCAGAGCATGAAGGCATGATTTTGTCGCCCGGCATGCCCGCCCAGTTGGAGATCGTAACGGGTGCCAGAACGATTCTTGCTTACCTGTTTTCACCGATCACCACCAGCTTTGATCGCGCATTCCGCGAACAATGATTTGGTAAATAACGTATAGGTCATGATGGCAGAATCTATACAACCTGACAGATTCTGACAGACCGGGCTTTTTCCTTCCAAAACGCCGGAAAATATGAGAAAAAACGCATCAACCATCCCCGGGCGAGTCATTTTCTATTGATGATTCGCATAAATCTAATTTATACTACGGTATAAGTCGATTCTGTGGCCGATTGTTCGCCGCAGTACTGGTAAAAATAATTCCCATGTAGGGAGTATGTGTTTTGGTCTCGCCCGCCAACCAAGACGACGGTGTTGGAATTACCGACACCGATATTGATCAGGTTCTTGATGACCGCGCAGAAGGGGATTCTGCTGCGGTCAAAAATGATTCTGGGGCAGGCTCTTCGGGCGAGGGCAACTCACAATCCGCTGCAACGCAGGTTTTCACCAACATCCAGAACGTGATCGGCACTGCCTATGATGATGTTCTGGTGGGCGATGGTGGTGACAACACCCTGATTGGCGGCGAAGGCGACGACATTTTCGAATCGGGCGAGGGTGAGGATGTTGTTACCGGCGGCGAAGGACGCGATACCTTCGTGCTCCAAAGTGGTTTCGAGCAAACCACCATCACCGACTTCAACATTGACAAAGATGTGTTGGCACTTGGCGACCTTGGCGTCGACAGTGTCAGCGAGCTCATGGCGCTGGCCAGCGAAGATGCGTCTGGCAATGCCTTCATCGTGTTTGCCACCGGCGACAAGGTGATTTTCGAGGGCGTGTCGAAGGCAGATCTTGCCAATGTGACGCTGGTGGATGTCCCGCAGATCAACGAAGTTTCTGTCGCGACGGAGGGCGGGGATGCTGCCTCCACCGATGGCGAAGCCAATGTGATTGAAGGTGGGTCAGGCGACGATATCATCATCGGTTCGGATGGCGATGATGTGATTTTGCCGGGCGGCGGCGTTGATAGCATTGATGGCGGTGCTGGCGAAGATACCCTGTCATTTGACGGGGCTTCTGACGGCGTGCGCGCCGATCTTTCGCAAGGTTCCTCGACCGATGCCACTGGTGCCAATCGGACGTCCTTTGAAAATATTGAAAATCTCCGTGGGACATCGGGCAATGATGTTCTGACGGGTGATTCCGGCAATAACAGCCTGTCGGGTGGTGATGGTGACGACACCTTTGCCGCAAGCGACGGTGCGGACGTTGTTGACGGTGGCGCGGGCGAAAATACCCTTGATTACAGCCAGTCTGATAAGGGTGTTGAAGTCAATCTGGAGTCCGGCGCTGGTCGCACAAATGACGCGCAAGATACGCCGTCGCAAAGCGATACCGGTACCGCAGCCGATGGTGCCGCAAGCGGTGATGCGACAGGCGATAGTGGCACAGGCGGTACGGAAGCCGGTGGTACGGAAACTGGTTCCGGCAGCACCGGGGAAGCGGGTTCGACAGATTCTGGTGAAACCTCTGGCGGGGCTTCTAATGAGGCTTCCGGTGATGGCGCGACCGATGCATCCGGCAGTGAAGAAACCACCCAGAGTGATGGCGGGACCGACAGTGATTCCAGCGGTTCCGGTGAAACCACGACTGGCGATGCGGTAACGGAAACCGGTTCAACGGGCAGTTCTGAAGCACAGGAAGATACCACCTCGGGCGAAGCCACATCTGGCGGTTCAGAAAGCACAGACGAAACGGGCAGCACCGGCGATAGCGCGTCGGAAACACCAACCGATGGCGGTTCAGGTGCTGCATCCGGTTCCGAAGCGACCGGTAACGAAACCGGTGCGTCTTCGGGCGAAACTTCCGGATCGACGGACGGTGGAAGCACGACAGGCGAAACCGCATCAGGTGAGACGGAACCTTCCACGGGTGGTTCCGATTCTGGTGACGCAACCGGCGGAGAAGAAGCTTCAGGCTCTGACGGCGGTGAAGTCGTCGACGGTTCTGATACGGGTTCTGGTGCAGGTTCAGAAGCTGGTGCGGGCACCGAAACCTCTGGTGAAGACACATCTGGCGGCGAAACCAGCGGAGAAACTAGTTCCGACAGTGCTTCTGCTGGCAGCGGTGAAGATACGCTGGGTTCCGGCGATACCGAAGGTGGTGCAACCGATACTGGCAGTGCGGATTCCGGTGATGCTGCGGGCGAAGGTACTGAGCAGCCGGTAGACGAAGCAACCGGTGAAACATCCGGCGCTGAGACGACTGAGCCACAAGCTGGTTCTGAAACCACTGGCGAAGGCAGCGACGAAACACCGGCAGAAGGCTCCGGCGAGGCAGGATCAGGTGATGTTGCCGCTGATGGCGATCAGGCGTCTGATGCAGGTTCAACTTCCGATGAGACCCTAGGCCAAGAAACCACATCGGGTGATACCACCGAAGGCGTCGAAGCAGGCGCAGCACCCGAAGGTGACGCCGGACAAGAAACCTCTGGCGATGCAACCTCGGGCGCGGACGCAACGGGTGGTGAAACAACCGGCGGCACCGACGCTGAAGCGGATGGCGACGTAACCGATGCTGATGATGGCGACTCCAACGCCTTTGACAATAATCCGTCAGGTGCGGCCGACATCGTTCAGGGCGACGACGAGCCAGATACCCTCGGGGGGGATAGCGGAAATGACACCCTTCAGGGCAATGACGGCGATGACACGCTTGAAGGCGGCGCTGGCAATGACCTTTTGCAGGGTGGTGGGGGCAATGATGTCCTGCGCGGTGAAAGCGGCAACGACATCCTGCAAGGCGGTGATGGCAGCGACAGCCTGTTTGGTGGCGATGACGACGACGTACTGCAGGGTGGGGCTGGCAACGACCTTCTGGTGGGTGGCTCCGGCAATGATGTTATGGCGGGTGGATCCGGTGACGACTTCCTGCGTGGGGGCCAAGGCGATGATCACATCCAGGGTGGCAGTGGTGTCGATACTGTAAGCTATAGCGATGCCGACAGTGCCGTCACGGTTGACCTTGCCAACGAAACCGCGACGGGCGGTGCGGGCAATGACGTCGTTCAGATGGTGGAAAACGTCGTCGGTTCCGACTTTGACGATCACATTGCGGGGGATGATGCCGACAACATCCTTGAGGGCGGTGCCGGTATCGATACGCTGACTGGTGGTGCGGGGGACGACACCCTGACTGGTGGTTCGGGTGCTGACGACTTTGAGCTGACCGAGAATTTCGGCAATGACACGATCACTGATTTTGCCGATTCGGAAGACATTATAGATCTTTCCAAACTCGGCATTCAGGACTTTGCAACCCTGCAAACCATGATGTCCGATGATGGCAACGGCAACACCGTTATCGATTTCGGGGATCAGGGCACGCTCACCCTTGAAGGTGTCAGCAGCGACAGCCTAAGTGCGGATGATTTCCGCGGTTTCGGTCGTATTTTTGAAACCGAAGACAATGACGTCGGTGCTGGCACTGATGGCAACGACGCGCTTTATGGTTATGGCGGCGACGATACGCTCAGCGGTGGGGGTGGTGACGATGTCATTTCCGGCGGTTATGGCGATGATACGGTTTCGGGCGGTGCGGGCAACGATACCCTGCGCGGTCAGGAAGGTATTGATACTGTCGACTATTCCGGCGCCAATGGCGGTGTTCAGGTTGACCTTGGTGCAGGAACGGCGACGGGTGCCGATGGCAACGATATTCTTGATCGTATCGAGAATGCGACCGGTTCAGCCTATGATGACGAACTTTACGGCGATAACGGTGCCAACGTTTTGCGCGGTGGTGCGGGTAATGACACGCTTGTTGGTCGTGGTGGCAATGACACCCTTGATGGCGGCGACGGCGACGACCTGTTCGTTGGCGAAGAAGGCAACGATACCCTCATTGGCGGTGAAGGCAGTGACACACTTGATCTGAGTGCGCGCGAAAGCGGTCAGGAAGTTAATCTCGAGGATGGATCCGCGCGTGACGGCCAAACCGGCGAAACTGATACACTGGTTAGTGTTGAGAACGTAATTACTGGTGCTGGCGATGACACTGTCATTGCGTCCAGTGACGCCAATGTCATTTCGACCGGCGCGGGGGATGACGTCATTCGCGGCGTTGGCGGTAACGACACCATCGATGGTGGCGATGGCAATGATACGGTTTCCTTTGGCAATGAGTCCGGGCTGAATGTCGATCTTGCGAACGGCACCGCCACGATGGGTTCCGGGACAGCGCAGCTTTCCAACATTGAAAATATTACCGGGTCTGCAAACAACGATGTCATTTCCGGTGACGATGGCGCGAATACGCTTTCGGGTATGGCTGGTGATGACACCATTTCCGGTGGCGGCGGTGATGACGTGCTGTCTGGTGGTGCTGGGAACGATACTGTTGATTATACCGACGTTGATGGCGGTGTGACGGTTGACCTCTCGACCGGCACGGCAACCGGTGACGGCAATGACACCCTTTCGGGCTTTGAAAACGTTGTGTCAGGTTCTGGTAACGACATCGTTTATGGCAACGCTGTCGACAACATCATTAATACCGGTGCTGGCGACGATACTGTCTTTGGCAGTGCCGGTGATGACACCCTGATTGGTGGCGATGGCAACGATACCCTAAGCTATAACGCTGGTGTGACAGGTCCTGGGTCGGCCGTGACGGTTGACCTCGAGGCTGGAACGGTTTCCGGAAACGACTTTACCGACGTTATCTCCGGTTTTGAGAAGATCGAGGGTTCATCGGCCAGCGACACCATGCTGGGCAGCGGTGGTGACGATATCTTCCTCGGTGGTGCGGGCAGCGATACCATTGATGGTCGCGGCGGTGACGATACGCTGACCGGTGGATCGGGTGCCGATACCTTCGTTGTCCGCGCGGACAGCGGTAATGATCTCGTCACCGATTTCGATCCTGTGAACGACGTCATTGATATTCAGGGTATTGACGGTCTTGAGCTGTTCTCCGATGTCGCCGACTTTATCGGCGAAGACGCGGCGGGCAATGCGACGATTTCGGTTGGCGATGCTGTCATTACCCTTGAAGGTGTTAATCCCGATAGCCTGACCTATGCCAACTTCAAGGGCATCCGTTCGCTGGAAGGTACCGAGGACAGGGACGTTCTGATTGGTACTGACCGAAGTGATGTGATTAGCGCCAAAGACGGCAACGATGTGGTTTCCGGCGGTGCCGGAAACGATACGATTGATGGTGGTGCTGGCAATGATTTCATAACCGGTGGAACCGGCACTGACACCATTACCGGCGGTACGGGTGACGATGCGATCAATGGCGGTGCCGGCAATGATGATCTTGATGGTGGCGATGGTAACGATACCCTGAGCTATCAGGGTACTGACGGTGGTGTTGTTGTCGACCTTGCGACCGGACAGGCAACTGTGTCTGACGGCACTGATACAATTGCCAACTTTGAAAATGTCACGGGCTCGTCCTTTAACGACACTCTGGCCGGCGATGACTCTGCGAACGTGCTTGATGGGGGCGCAGGTAACGATGTTCTTGATGGTCGTGCTGGCGATGATGTGCTCAATGGCGGTGCCGGTAACGACACAATTGCGGGTGGCGCCGGCAATGACCGGATTTCGGGTGGTCTTGGCTCCGATACCGTTACCTATGCCGATGCATCCGGTGGCGTAAATGTCGATCTTGCTGTGGGCACGGCATCGGGTGCGGATGGCAACGACACGCTAAGCTCTGTCGAAAATATTGTCGGCTCGGATTTCGATGATGTGCTGACTGGCGATCAGTTTAGTAACGTCATCGAAGGTGGCGCTGGCGATGACACCATCACTGCAGGTGGCGGCAACGATGTTGTTTCCGGCGGTGAAGGTGCTGATACCTTTGTCTTTGGTGCCGAGACTGGCCGGTCCGTCATCACAGATTTCAATCCGGCAGAAGACAAGATTGATCTTGCTGGCTTCAATGTTCCGAACTTTGAAGCACTCAAGAAAATGCTCGGTACGGACAATGCGGGTAATGCAGTCATTACTATAAATGACAGCACTATCGTCCTGAATGGTGTTTCACCCGAAAACCTGACTGCGGAAAACTTTATTGACATTGAAACCCTGGGCGCGACCGAGGGCAATGATGTTTTGCAAGGATCCTTGGCGGCCGAGGTGATTGATGGCCTTGCGGGCAATGATACGATTGCCGGCGGTGCAGGTGACGACACAATTTTCGGTAACAGCGGTGATGACACCATTTCCGGCGGCTTGGGTCGGGATGTCATCGACGGTGGTGACGGCGAAGATACTGTTGACTATTCGGCCGGCGGTGGCGTTTCAGTCAATCTCGAAGCTGGCATCGGCGGTTTCGGGAACGAAGACACACTGATTGATATCGAAAATGTTCTTGGTTCAAACCAGAACGACACGATCATCGGAAATGATGGTGCCAACACATTGTCCGGCGGTGCTGGTAATGACACCATTTCCGGCGGTGCCGGTGATGACGCATTGCTTGGTGGGACAGGCAATGACAGGCTTTCAGGCGGTGAAGGCAATGACACCGTATTGGGCGGTTCGGGCAACGACTTACTCGTCGGCGGCCTAGGCAACGACACCCTTGTCGGCGGTAATGGTACAGATACAGCTGACTACAGCGATGCCGACGGCTCTGTAACCGTTGATCTTTCCGAGGGGACTGCAAGTGGTGCCGCTGGCGACGATACCCTTGAAAGTATTGAGAGTGTTCTGGGTTCAGATCACGACGACACCCTGATTGGTGACGATGCCAACAACATCCTTTCCGGTGGTTCTGGTGACGACATCCTTGATGGTGGTGCCGGCGACGACCTTCTGATCGGTGGCGCAGGCAGTGACACCATCGAAGGTGGCGATGGCGACGACACTGTAACCTATGCGGATGGCGGTGCGGTCAACGTTGATCTGTCGGCAGGAACGGCGAGCAATGCCGGCGGTACTGACAGCATTAGTGGCGTTGAAAATGTCATCGGTTCTGGCCAGGCCGATATCATCACCGGCGATGACGGTAACAACGTTATCAATGCCGGGGCCGGTGCTGATACCATCACCGGTGGTGCGGGTGATGACACCCTGACCGGTGGGACGGGGGCGGATGTTTACGTTGTTGGTCCGGATGCCGGAACCGATACCATCACCGACTTTGCCGTTGGCGAGGACCA
Organism: Thalassospira sp. CH_XMU1458; assembly: GCF_037027205.1. Taxonomy (NCBI): domain Bacteria; kingdom Pseudomonadati; phylum Pseudomonadota; class Alphaproteobacteria; order Rhodospirillales; family Thalassospiraceae; genus Thalassospira; species Thalassospira sp. CH_XMU1458. The sequence continues at coordinate 766,987 of NZ_JAYMDW010000001.1, forward strand.
GATTGATATTCGTGCTCTTGGTGTTGATACCTACGGCGCGCTTTACGAGATGATGTCCGAAAACGAAAACGGTGACCTTGTCATCGATTTCGGCGAAGGCACATCGATGGTGCTTGAAGGTGTCAGCCTTGAAGATATCACCGCAGACAACTTCATCGGGGTGCGTGACATTGTCGGAACGTCTGGTGATGACACCATGTCGGGGACCGATGGTCGGGACACGATGTCGGGTCTTGATGGCAACGACATCATTGATGGTGTTCAAGGCGATGACAGCATCTTTGGCGGTGCTGGCGACGACACCCTGATTGGCGGTCAAGGTGATGATATCCTGGATGGTGGCACAGGCGTCGATACAGTTGATTATTCCGACGAAACTGCTGGTATCAATGTCAATCTCAACGCCGGGACGGCCACGGCACAAAGTGGCAATGATCAGATTCGGAATGTCGAAAACATCGTTGCCGGTGCGGGCAATGATGTCCTGATTGGTTCTGATGTCGATAACATCCTCGCAGGCGGCGAAGGTGACGACATCCTTGAAGGACTGGGCGGGGATGACACCCTGTCGGGCGGTGCGGGCAAAGATACCGCAAGTTACACCAATGCCGAGGGCGGGGTTACTGTTGACCTTGCTGCACAAACGGCAAGTGGTGCGGCGGGTGAAGACACGCTTGAAAGCATCGAAAACGTCACCGGTTCGGCCCACGACGATATTCTGATTGGCGATGCTGGTGCCAACACGATTGATGCTGGCGCAGGCAATGACTCCCTGATCGCAAGTGGCGGCGATGATGTGCTGCGCGGTGGTACCGGGGTTGATGGCGTTGATTACGGTAATGCGACCGGCGGTATTACGGCCGATCTGGGCGCGGGCACTGTAACCGGGCTTGGCAATGATACGCTTTCGGGTATCGAAAATCTCAGCGGCTCTGATTTTGATGACACCATCACGGGTGATCAGGGGAACAACGTCCTGTCCGGTGAGGGGGGTGATGACATTCTGTCAGGTGGCAAAGGTAACGACACCCTTCTTGGTGGTGTCGGTGACGACACCCTGATCGGTGGCCTTGGCAAAGACCTGATTGATGGTGGTGACGGGATTGATACGGTTGATTACTCCGGTGCAGAGCAGGGGATAACCCTCGACCTTGCGACGGGTAAAACCGACGAAGACACTGGTGATACGGTTCTTAATGTTGAAAATGTAATCGGTTCGAACCGGAACGACGTTATTACCGGTTCGGATAGTGATAACACCATTTTGACTGGCGGCGGGAACGACATTATCAACGGCAGTGCCGGTGATGACGTGATCGATGGTGGCGCCGGTCAGGACGTAATTGATTACAGCAACAGCGAAACCGGCGTTGATGTTGACCTTGAAGCCGGTTCGGCCGCCAAATCTGACGGTACCGATCTGCTGAGCAACATCGAAGACGTGATTGGCTCGGATGCCAATGACAGCATCGGTGGTTCGGATGCGGCAAACACCCTGTCGGGTGGGGCGGGTAATGACACGATTGAAGGTCGCGCTGGCAATGACGTGATTTCCGGTGGCTCGGGTGATGACACCCTGTCGGGTGGTGAAGGGACCGATACCCTTGATTATTCCGAGGCAACCGGGGCGCAGAACATTGATCTGTCTGCTGGAACTGCGACCGGCGCAGATGGCAATGACACGATTTCCGGTTTCGAAAACGTCACCGGTACAGAATTTAATGACACCATCACGGGCGACGAAGCCGATAACGTGATCAATGGCGGTGCCGGTAACGACATGCTGATCGGCGGTGCTGGAGACGACATCCTTGATGGCGGCGCAGGCGATGACAGCTTCGTCGGTGAACTTGGCGATGACACTTATATTGGTGGTTCGGGTGCCGATACGCTTGATTACTCGGATGCTGCGTCCGGCCTGAATATCAATCTGGGCACCAACACGGCAACCGGTGAAGATACCGGTACCGACACCTTTGGTGGCATCGAACAGATCATTGCATCTGACCATGATGACGTCATCACCGGTGGTGGCAACAACGACACCATTCTTGCCGGCGACGGCGATGACAGCATCACCGGTGGTGCCGGGAATGACGTTGTCGAAGGTGGCGCTGGCAACGATACTATTTCCGGCGGTGCGGGTAACGATACGCTTGACGGAGGCGAGGGCGAAGATACCCTCTCGTTTACCGGTGAGTCAGGTGTTTCAGTTGATCTTCAGACGGGCGCAACCAGCACCAGTGATACGATTTCGAACTTTGAAAACATCACTGGTAGCGTTGGCGCGGATACCCTTCGTGGGGATGGGGAACGAAACACACTGTCTGGTGAAGCGGGCAATGACATCCTTGATGGTCGTGCAGGCGATGACGTCCTTCTGGGCGGTGCTGGCAATGATGCGCTGCGCGGCGGTGTTGGTAGCGACACCATCGACGGTGGTGCAGGGAACGATACACTTGATCTGAGTGATCTCTCCGGCGACCAGACCGTTGATTTCACCGACGGCACAGCCACCAATGGCATTGATACCGACACCTTTACCAATATTGAAAATGTCACGACCGGCGACGGCGATGACCTGATCACTGGCGACGACAATGGCAACGTTATCAATGCAGGTGACGGCGACAACACTGTCAATGCCGGCGATGGTAGTGACGTCATCACCACCGGCGAGGGCGCTGATGTCGTCGATGGCGGTGCGGGTAATGACACCATCAATACCGGCGACGGCGCTGATACTATTTCTGGCGGCGAAGGTAACGATGTTATTTCGTCTGGCGGCGGCGATGACCTTGTCGAAGGTGGCGCGGGCAATGACATCATTTCAGGTGGTGCTGGCAGCGATACGCTTGATGGTGGCGCAGGCAACGACACATTGCTGTCGGGTGCCGGTGATGACCGCCTGATTGGTGGCGAAGGCTTTGATACTGCAAGCTATGTCGACTCCGAGGCTGCCGTCACAGTTGATACCAGCAACAATACCGTATCCGGCACAGCAACCGGTACCGATACCCTTGAAGGCATCGAGGCAATCCGTGGTTCCGAGTTCAGCGACACCTTCATCGGTGGCGCACAGAGCGATACCTTTATCGGTGGTGCAGGGGATGACATCTTTGATGCCGGTGCGGGTGATGACACGCTGACACTTGGAAGCGGTTCGGATCAGGTGATCTTCAATCCGGGCGACGGACAGGATACTGTTACCGATTTCAATCCGCTCGTCGATACTATTGACCTGACCAGCTTCAATATTGCCGGTTATGGTGCGCTTGAGAAAATGTTTGGCACGGACGCCAATGGTGATCTGACCATCACGTTTGACAGCGGCGATACCATCACCCTGCAAGGCGTCACCCCGTCAGAGCTGACTGCCGATAACTTCATCGGTGTTGAAGTTCAGCTTGGTTCAGAAAACGCCGATGAAATGATCGGCGGCAGTGGCGATGACATCATCAACGCCCTTGAAGGCGACGACACGATTGATGGTGGTGCCGGGAATGACCGCCTGATCGGTGGCGAAGGCAACGATACCGTCGATGGTGGTATCGGTGATGATACGCTGGTCGGCAATGCCGGATCGGATGTGCTGCGTGGTGGTGACGGTAATGATACCGCCGATTACTCGACCGAAGGCGCAGGTATCAATGCCGACCTTGAGGCGGGAACCGTTACCGGTGGTGATGGTGATGACGTCCTTGAAGGCATCGAAAACGTCACCGGTACCCTGTTTGACGATACTTTGTCCGGTAATGATGAAAACAATACCCTGACCGGCCTTGCCGGGGATGACACCTTTGTCGGAGGTGCTGGTGATGACGTGCTTGACGGTGGCGAAGGTTCCGATACCGCCGATTACAGCAGTGCCGATCAGGGCGTTGATGTTGATCTGGCCGCGGGCACCGCAACCGGTCAGGGCAATGATACGCTGATCGATATCGAAGATGTCGTTGGCTCCGACTTTAACGACAAGATTGCCGGTGACGAGAGCAACAACACCATTTCCGGCGGTGCCGGTGGCGACGCGATTAATGCTGGCGCCGGGAACGACGTTATTGATGGCGGCGAAGGCATCGACGAAATCAGCGGCGGTTCCGGCGACGACATCATCAACGGTGGCACCGGTGGCGACATCCTTCTGGGTGAAGCTGGCAACGACACCATCAGCGGTGGCGAAGGCGACGATATTGTCGAAGGCGGCGCTGGCAGCGACTGGGTCTATGGCGATGCCGGGGATGACATCCTTGATGGTGGCAACGGCGAAAATGATATCGACACCGTTGACTATTCCAATGTCGATGCGGGTGTCACAGTCGATCTGATCAAGGAATATGCGACCGGTGGCGGCGGGGACGATATCGTTCGGAATTTCGAACGCGTCATCGGGACCGATTACACCGATACCCTGATCGGCAGCGACGGGGTCAACACCCTTGATGGTGGTTCGGGCGACGATACCCTTGTTGGCGGTGCGGGTGATGACGTCCTGATCACCGGCGAAGGCGAAGACCTGATCGTGCTCGAGCCGGGCAGCGGCAATGACACCGTGACCGACTTTGACGTCGAAAAAGACATCATTGATCTGTCGGCTTACGGCATCGAGGATTATGCCACCCTTCGTGACCAGATGTCCGATGATGAAAACGGCAATGCCGTCATCACCCTTGGTGATGGCGACAGCATCACGCTTGAAGGTGTCTCGGTCGATGATCTTGGTCAGAAAAACTTCTTTGGCTATGACGCCATCTTTGGCACCGAGTTCGAAGATGACATCACCGGCAGCCAGATCAGTGACGAAATCCATGCCCTTGAAAGCGATGACATCGTCGACGGTCAGGCCGGTGACGATGATATCTATGGTGACGAAGGCAATGACACGCTGATCGGTGGCGCAGGTGACGATACCCTGCGTGGTGGCGATGGCAGTGATACCGCCGATTATTCCGACACGACCGAAGGCGTCACCGTTGACCTGGGTGCAGGCACAGCGACGGGTGAGGCTGGCAACGATACCCTTGAAAGCATCGAAAACGTCACCGGCGGTAATGGCGATGATGTTCTGATCGGTGATGAAAACGCCAACATTCTGGACGGTGGCGCAGGCAATGACACGGTCTTTGGCAAGGGCGGAGATGACACGCTGATCGGCGGCGAGGGCGAAGATGTCCTGTCCTACGAAGACGCAGACAGTGGCGTGAATGTCGACCTTGGTGCCGGTACTGCAACCGGTGGTGCAGGCAATGACACGATTGATGGTTTCGAGACTCTAATTGGCTCCGACCATGATGACACGTTGGCGGGTAACGAGTTCGACAACGTCATTGATGGTGGCGCAGGCAATGACACGCTTTCGGGCGGTGCGGGTAACGACACCCTGATCGGCGGCGACGGCGACGATATCGTCGATTATTCCGACCAGACCGATGATGTGGTTGTCGATCTTGAAAACGGCACGGGCACGACGACCGATGGCACCGATACCCTCGATGGTATCGAAGGTGCGACCGGTGGCGCGGGTGATGACACCCTGACCGGTTCGACGGGCGACAACATGCTTGCCGGTGGTGCTGGTAACGACACGCTTTCGGGCGATGCGGGCAATGATACGCTTGCCGGTGGCGAAGGTGCCGACCTGATTGATGGCGGTGCCGGTGATGACGTCCTGTCGTTTGAAGGTGACAATGTTGCCGCAGAAGGCGACACCACCGACCATGTCGGGAGCCCGACCACCGATGGGACTGGTGAAGTTGCCGATATCTCTGGCAAGAACCTGTCTGATGACAGCTTCGTTGGTGGCGAAGGCAATGACACGCTGGTTGCCGGTTCCGGTGATGATGCGATCATCCTTGATCGCGATCATGAGAACGGTGCGGCCAACCCGTCCATCGTTGATATCGAAAACATCGATGCTGGCGAAGGCAATGACGTTGTCGATCTGACCAGCAACACTCATTCCTATGGCGATGTCACGGTCGATGGCGGTGCGGGCGATGACACCATCTGGGCAAATGATGGTAATGACGTCCTGTTGGGCGGCGAGGGTGCTGATAACATCAATGGCGGTGCCGGCAACGACACCCTTGATGGTGGTGCGGGTGACGACGTCCTGGATGGCGGCGAAGGTTCTGACACCATTGACGGTGGTGTTGGTAATGACACCATTAAAGCCGGTGCTGGCGATGACGTCCTGCTGGGCGGCGACGGCGACGATACCCTTGATTTGTCGGATGCCAATGGCGCGACCATTGATCTTGGCGCAGGCACCGCAAGCAGCGGTGAAACCGGCAGCGACAGCATTTCGGGCTTCGAAAATGTCATCGCGACCGATGGTGATGACACCATTACCGGATCGTCTGGCAACAACACGATTGATGCCGGTGCGGGCAATGACACCGTTTCCCTTGATGGCGGCAATGACGACATCGATGGCGGCGACGGTATTGATACCCTTGATCTGTCTGGCACCACGGGTGGTGTGACGGTTGATCTGGCGGCCGGTACGGCAAGTGGTGCCAACACCGGATCGGACACCATTGCGAACTTCGAAAATGTCACCGGCTCGGATAGCGCTGACGTCATTACCGGTTCGGACGATGCCAACGTGATTGACGGTGGTGCTGGCAACGACACCCTTGATGGTAGTGCTGGTGACGACACGCTTTCGGGTGGTGACGGTGCGGATACGTTTGTCTTCGAAGACGGCACGGACACCGACCTTGTCACTGATTTCGATCTGACGTCGGATACGATTTCGCTGCCGGATCTGGGCATTTCGGCTTGGACCGATCTGCAACCCTTGCTGTCTGACGGCCCTGACGGTGCGGTTATTACCCTGCCAGCTGGCGGTACGGTGACCCTGTCCGGTGTGGCTGTGGGCGATCTGACCCCGGATCACTTCACGGGTATCGACAATGTCGGCACGCCGGGTGAAGACACCCTTGGCGGTGGCGACGGCGATGATTCGGTTGATGGCGGCGGCGGCAATGACAGCGTCGATGGTGGCGATGGCAACGATACCGTTGACGGTGGTGACGGTGATGACTCCGTCGGTGGCGGTAGCGGCAATGATTCTGTTGGCGGCGGCGGCGGTGATGACACGGTCGATGGTGGTGACGGCGACGATACCGTTGATGGTGGCGACGGCAATGACTCCGTTGGCGGTGGCAGTGGTAATGACTCTGTCGGCGGCGGTGCCGGGAATGACACAGTCGATGGTGGCGATGGGAACGATACCGTTGACGGCGGCGATGGTGATGACACTGTCGGTGGTGGTTCGGGCGATGACACCGTCATTGGCGGTGGTGGCAACGATACGCTTGGCGGTGGCGAAGGAACCGACACCCTTGATGGTGGCGACGGTAACGACGTTCTTCAGTTCGAAGCCGACCGTATCGGTCAGGCCGGCGATGAAACCGACCATGCCGGTAGCCCGGGTGTTGATGGCACCGGCGATGTTGCCGACCTTGAAGGCCTTGGTCTGAGCGATGATCAGTTCGATGGAGGCGAAGGTGTTGATACCCTTGTCGGCACGTCGGCCGGTGATGCCATCATTCTTGATAATGATCATGCCGATGGATCGAACGCACCGTCGATTTCTGGCGTCGAAGTCATCGACACAGGAGCCGGCGACGATGTTGTCGATCTGACCAGCCAGACGGAATCCTATGGCGATGTATCGGTTGATGCCGGAACGGGTGACGACACCGTCTGGACCAACGAAGGCAATGACAGCATCAGCGCCGGTGATGGCAATGACCACATCAATGCCGGTGCAGGAAATGACATCGTTGATGCCGGTGCGGGCAATGACACAGTGGTCGGCAGTGCTGGCAACGATACCCTTTCGGGGGGTGACGGCTTTGACACGCTCGATATGTCCGATGTCGACGCGGATGTCGCGGTCAATCTGCAGGATGGCACAGCCAACGGCAGCGAAACCGGTGCTGATGTTATTTCCGGCTTTGAAAATGTCGTTACGGGTGCCGGTGATGACACCATCACGGGAAGTAGCGCCGACGACACCATTTCGTCTGGTGCCGGTGCCGATACCATTGATGGTGGCGATGGCATCGATCTGATTGATGGTGGTGCGGGCAACGACGTCATTTCCGATGGCGCGGGCAGCGACCTTGTTCTGGCCGGTTCCGGTGATGATACGGTCATCGCCGGTGCAGGCAATGACAGCCTTGATGGTGGCGACGGCACTGACACCCTGAATATGTCGAACGCAACGGGTGGTGCTGTTGTTGATCTTGGTGCGGGTACGGCGAGCTCGGCTGAAACCGGCAATGATCAGTTCTCGAACTTCGAAAATGTCACGACCGGTGCTGGCGACGACCAGATTACCGGATCGAACGGAGATAACGTCATCAATGCAGGTGCCGGTGACGACACCATTGATGGCGGTGCTGGTGATGACACGGTTGCCGGTGGTGCCGGTGCGGATACCTTCATCTTTGCCGATGGCACCGATGATGATGTCGTAAGCGACTTCACTCCTGGCGAAGACAAAATCTCGATTGATGATCTTGGCCTCGAAAGCTGGGGTGATCTGGTTCCGCTGCTAAGTGAGAACGGCGACGGTAACGCAGTCCTGAACCTGCCGGCTGGCGGTACGGTGACCTTCGTCAATGTTGCTCTCAGCGACCTGAGTGCTGATGATTTCAACAACATCACTGATGGCGCGACCCCGTACGATGATACCCTGCAAGGGACCGATGATGATGACACCATCGATGCCCTTGCCGGTGACGATACGGTTACGGGTGGTGCGGGTGATGACACCTTGCTTGGCAATGACGGTGCCGACACCCTGGACGGTGGCACAGGCAATGACAGCCTCGATGGTGGTGCTGGCAACGATACCCTGACCGGTGGTGAAGGCGACGACGCCTTAACTGGTAGTGCCGATAACGACGAACTCAGCGGCGGCGCTGGTGACGATACCCTTGACGGCGGGGCTGGTGACGACGTTCTGAACTTCGAAGCCGACGGAACAGCCACCAGCGGTGATACCACCGAAAACACCGGCAGCCCGGGTGTTGATGGCACCGGCGATATTGCCGATATCAGCGGCAAGAATATCTCTGATGATACCTTCATTGGTGGCGAGGGTAATGACACCCTTGATATGACCGATGGCAGTGATGCACTGGTGCTTGATGGTTCCAAACTGGGTGATGGTCAGACCACCACGTCGACGACCGAAACCCGCACCCTTGGCCTGACAGAATCGGCGAGCTCTGCGGATGTCGAGGCGGCTTGGTCTGATGCCAATCTCTATGCCTTTGACTTTGGTACTTCCTATGTCGATGGCGATGGCAAACTGAACCTTGCGGCGGCGGATGACGCGGTCAACTTTGATGGCAATGGCATCGGTAATGACGGCGGCGGTATCGCTGGTGGTCAGATCAACCACGATGCCCAGTCCGGCGAAAGCGAAGCCATCGTTGTCGATCTTGGTGCAGATGCCTCGACCGCCACGGTTCAGGTTTCCAACCTGATGGCCGGTGAAGGCGGCGGCGAGATCGGGTCATGGAAGGCTTTTGATGCTGACGGCAACCTTGTCGCTTCGGGCACGCTTGATGACAGCACGATCGATTACACCAGCAATGGTGTCGGCACGGCAACCATCAACGCCACCGATGGCAGCGGCAATGCGGTCGAATTCCGCTATATCGCGTTTGAAAGCGAGCCCTACGCCAATGGCTCAACAGGTTCGGACAGCAGTGACTTCTTTGTTCGTTCGATCAGTTTTGAGACGACCGTTGATGAAACCACGACCGATGGCGCACGCCTTGACGGGGTTGAGGTCATCAATGCCGGTTCTGGCGATGACGTGGTCGATCTGACCAGCGACACCATTTCGTACGGCGATGTCACCATCAATGGTGGTGCGGGTAACGATACCCTTTGGGGCAATGCGGGTGACGACACCATCAATGGCGAACTTGGCCATGACAATCTGGATGGCGGTGCGGGTAACGATTACCTTGATGGCAGCTATGGCGACGACATCATCGATGGTGGTGTTGGCGATGACACGCTGCAGGGTGGTATCGGCGACGATACCCTGCGCGGTGGTGCGGGCAATGACATCATTGTCGGTGGTGCGGATGAAGACGTCGTCATGTATGACGATGCGACGTCGGCTGTTGATGTTGATCTGGCGAACTACACCGCAACCGGTGGTGCCGGCAATGACGCGATCTATCATGTCGAAAACGTCGTCGGCTCGGATCATGACGACACAATCGCTGGTGATGCGAAATCCAACATTCTTGATGGTGGTGCCGGTGACGATACGCTTTCGGGCGGTGCTGGCAACGACACCCTTGTTGGTGGCGACGGCAATGATACCGCCGATTACAGCAACGCAAGCAACCCGGTAAATGCCGATCTTGCGACCGGTACGGCCAAGGTCGGCACAACCGAAACCGACAAGCTTTCCAGCATCGAAAACCTCATTGGTTCGAACGGCAATGACAGGCTTTCCGGTTCGGACGATAACAACACCCTGACCGGCGGGCTGGGCAACGATACCCTTTCGGGTCGTGCGGGTGATGACCTGCTTGAAGGTGGTGCCGGTAACGACATCCTTGATGGCGGTGAAGGCAATGACACCATTAGTGGCGGTGAAGGCAGCGACGTGATCACTGCCGATGCAGGTGCCGATATCGTCGATGGTGGTGCGGGCAACGATACCGTCATGGCAGGTGCAGGTGATGACACCCTTGCCGGTGGCGAAGGTGACGACACCCTTGACCTCAGTGATGCCACCAGCGGTGCGACGGTTGATCTTGCGGCCGGTACGGCAAGCAGTGCTGAAACCGGCAATGACACCATTTCCGGCTTTGAAAATGTGATCGGCAGTGCCGCGGCAGACACCATTACCGGTGATGCGGCCAACAACACGATTGCTGCTGGTAATGGTGCAGACGTCATTGATGATGGCGCGGGCAACGACGTGGTCGATGCCGGTGCCGGTGACGATACCCTGATGGCAGCGGCAGGCGACGACACCCTTGATGGTGGCGCCGGCGAAGATACGCTTGATATGTCGGCTGCCAACGGTGCGACGGTGGATCTGTCGGCTGGTACTGCGACGTCGGCTGAAACCGGGACGGATGCGATCAGCAACATCGAAAACGTCATCGGTTCGGACGGCGAAGATGTCCTGACCGGATCAAGTGGTGCCAACACGCTGCTCGGTGGTGCCGGTGATGACACCATCGAAGGTGGTGCTGGTGGCGACTATCTTGATGGTGGTGATGGCCGCGACACCATCAGTTACGAAGGATCCGGCGAAGGCGTTGAAATCTTCCTCGGTGACACCGATGCCCATACCCATAATCCGGGTGAGGGCGGGCGTGCCTTTGGCGGCGATGCGGTTGGTGACATCCTTGCAAACTTCGAAAAAGTCATCGCATCCGCTCATGACGACTATGTCTACGGCAACAGCCAGAACAACGAAGTTGATCTGGGTGCGGGCAATGACACGTTTGACAATGTCGAAGCCGACATCAGCGAAGACACCGTCGATGGTGGTGCGGGCAACGACGTCATCTGGACCGGCGATGGTGCCGATACCCTGATCGGTGGCGAAGGCAACGATACGCTGCATGGCGAACGTGGCGACGACTACCTTGACGGTGGTGCGGGCAACGACACGCTTTATGGCGATCAGGGCAACGATACCATCGATGGTGGCGCCGGTGATGACGTCATCCATACCGGTTCGGGTGCCGACGTTGTTCAGGTCACCAGCCTGATCGGTGACAAGGTCGTCATGGACTTCAACACCAGCGTTGATCAAATCTCGCTCGATGCGCTTGATATCAGCACCTGGTCTGACCTGGCCCCGCTTCTGTCCGAAGTGAATGGCAACACGGTCATTGATCTTGGCGATCAGGGCTCTGTCACGCTGCGTGGTGTCCGCCTGAATGACGTTTCATCCGACATGTTTGTCGGTATCGAAAATGATGGTGGCCCGACCCAGTTTGATGATGTCCTGCTGGGCACCAGCGAGGATGATTATATCGATGCGCTTGCCGGTGATGACACCGTCGATGGCGGTGCTGGCAATGACACGCTGAATGGCATGGAAGGCAACGACACGCTTTCGGGTGGCGATGGGAATGACACCATCACCGGCGGCAGCGGCAATGATGTGATTTCCGGCGGGTCGGGTAATGACAGCCTCGAAGGCAACGAAGGCGACGACGTCATCGAAGGCAATGCCGGTGACGATACCCTGATCGGTCATGCCGGGAACGACGTCATGGATGGCGGCGGCGGCGATGATTACATCGACGGTATGGAAGGTGACGACACCATCACCGGTGGCGACGAAACCGACACCATTTACGGATCTGCCGGTAATGATTCGCTTGATGGCGAAGGCGGCGACGACGTTCTGTATGGCGGTGATGACAATGACAGCATCGCCGGTGGCGCAGGCAATGACCTGCTGTCGGGGGATGCTGGCAATGACACCCTTGATGGTGGCATCGGCAACGATACCCTGCTTGGCGGTGATGGTGACGATACGCTTCTCGGTGGTGACGGCGATGACGTTCTGTCGGGTGGCAATGGCAATGACCTTCTCGATGGGGGTACCGGCAACGACACCCTGACCGGAACCGATGGCACCGATACCCTGCTGGGTGGTTCGGGCAATGATACGCTTGATGGCGGTGCGGGTGATGACACCTACACCGGCGGTGCGGGTGCGGACGAAATCATCGTATCGAACAATTCCGGCAATAAGGTCGTTACCGACTTCAACACCAACGAAGACAAAATCAATCTGACGTCGCTCGACATTGATGACTGGGGTGATCTGCAAGGCCAGATGACCCAGGTCGGCAACGACACCGTGATCAATCTCAATGGTCAGGGGACGCTCACACTTGTTGGCATCTCAATGAGCCAGCTTAAGGCGGACATGTTTGTCGGTGTCGAACAGGCCTCCGGCCCGACGCCGTATGATGATCTGCTTTATGGCACCAGCAACAATGACACGATTGCCGCCCTTGCCGGCGATGACACGGTCTATGGCCTGAATGGTCAGGACACCATCAGTGGCATGGAAGGCAATGACAGCCTGTATGGTGGTGACGGCGATGACACGCTTTCGGGTGATGATGGCAACGACCTGATCGAAGGTGGCAGTGGTCAGGACAGCCTTACCGGCGGCACCGGCGACGATACCCTTGATGGCGGATCGGGTGATGACCGCGTCTGGGGTGGCGACGGTGCTGATACCATCACCGGTGGTCAGGGTCAGGACAAGCTGTATGGCGAAGCTGGCAATGACACCATCAATGGCGGTACCGGCGATGACAGCATCCTGGGTGGTGCGGGCAACGACGTGATTGATGGCGGCGAAAACAACGACCGTCTCTATGGCGGTGATGGTGACGACACCATCGAAGGCGGCAATGGCGACGACAAGCTTTATGGTGATGCCGGCAATGACACCCTGATGGGTGGTGCTGGTCATGACAGCCTTGTCGGGGGTGCCGGTCGCGATACTGCAAGCTATGCCAACTCGACCACGGCAGTTGCCGCAAACCTTGAAAGCGGCACCGCAAGCAGCAGCGTAGGCAATGACAAGCTAAGCTCGATCGAAGACCTGATTGGTTCGAACTTCAACGACTATCTGTTCGGTGACGATGGCGCGAACCTGCTGTCGGGCCTTGATGGCAATGACATCCTTGGCGGTGACGACGGGGATGACACCATCTGGGGTGGCGATGGCAATGACAGCATCAATGGTGGCCGCGGTTCGGACCTGATCGATGCCGGTGCTGGCGACGATTACATCGAATACCAGAAGGATGCGAGCTGGACCGGCAGTTATGCTGCCAAAAACGTTGGCGATCCGGGCATGGATGGCACCAACGAACAGATCAATCTTTCGGGCTATAATCGTTCCGAAGACATCATTGATGGCGGTTCGGGCACCGATACCCTGGCAATGACCAGCGGCAACGACGCCCTGTTCCTTGAAGATCGCCTGACCGATCCGGGCACCAGCCCGCGGATCTCCAATATCGAAGTCATTGATGCCGGTAACGGCGATGACATCATCGATCTGACCAGTGATACGCTGTCTTATGGTGATGTCACCATTCTTGGTGGCACCGGTGATGACATCGTCTGGAGCAACGCTGGCGACGACGTGATTGATGGCGGTGCAGGCAACGACACCCTGTGGGGTGGTTCGGGCGCTGATACGATCACGGGCGGTGCCGGTCAGGATGTTCTGAATGGCGGTGCGGGCGATGATGTCCTGCAATACAACGCCGATGGCGTTTGGGATAACAACTGGTACGCCGTCAACAATGGTTCGCCGGGCGAAGATGGTCATCAGAATGACAGTGGCTGGGGTCATCACCATTTCCATGGCAATGGCTGGGGCCATAACGAGGGTGGTGACACTGGCACTGGCGAGACCGTCAATCTGGGTGGCTATAACCAGTCGAACGATGTCTTCACTGGTGGCGAGGGTATCGACACCCTGAAAATGACCAGCGGCAATGACGCCCTGTTCCTCGATGATGACGTCAGCGACGGCGATGCCAATGTCCGCATCAGCGGCATCGAAGTGATCGAGGCCGGTGACGGTAACGACATCATTGATCTGACCAGCGACACCGAAAGCTATGGCGATGTCACCCTTGATGGCGGTGCCGGTAACGATACGCTTTGGGGCAATGCCGGTGATGACCTGTTGCTGGGTGGCTCGGGCGATGACCATCTTTATGGCAGCGCCGGTGATGACACCCTGACCGGCGGGACTGGCTGGGATACCTTCCAGATCGGCAAAGCCGATGGGCATGACATCATTACCGACTTCACGCCGGGCGAAGACATCATCGATCTGTCGGAATGGAACTACAACAACTTCAACCAGGTCCTGAATGACATGCATCTCGATACCGATGGCAATGTCGTCATTGAACTGGGCAACGATGCCTCTGTCACGCTGATGGGCGTCAATGATCCGGATGATTTGGATGCCGATGACTTCGGCTTTGGCAACTGATCAAGGATCAAAAGTCTGATCGAATAAAAACGGGCGGTCGTGATGACCGCCCGTTTTTATTTTTGGATATCTGGCTAGACTGACCGGCTACTCCGCAGCAATAAGGTCACTTGTCCGTTGATTTTCCGGCAAGGCCATATCGTGTTGCAGCTTGGCGCGCAGTTCGTCAATAGAACGGATACGTTTGATCTCGTCAAAACAGGCTTCACCCTGGGTGTGGCTTTTGCGGATCAGGGCCATCCATTGTTTGATACGCCCGGCCTGATGATTTTCCGACGCACCATCTGACGCCATCAGATCGCAATAGGCCAGCAACATGGACAGAACATCCGCCCAGCTTTCCTTGGGCAGGTGTGATCCGCCTTCAAATGCCTTGATCCGGTTGGCAAGGTCAGGGGCGGCAATGGCGCCCCTGCCGATCATAAAGCTGTCGCAGCCCGATATATCGCGGCATTTCTGATAATCCGCGACATCCCAAATCTCGCCATTGCCGGTCATGCCAATGGAAATGGCTTCGCGAATGCGCGCAAGATATTCCCAATGCGCCGGCGGTTTGTAGCCTTCCATCTTGGTACGCGCATGCACAGTCAGGTGCTGCGCGCCGCCGGCCTCAACCGCACGCGCAATATCAAGGAACATTTCCTTGTCGGAATAGCCAAGCCGGACCTTGGCACTGACCGGGATGTGATCCGGCACCGCACGGCGCACGGCCGAAACGATTTCATAAAGGTTTTCAGGACATTTCAAAAGCGACGCACCGGCTTCGCGCTTGTTCACGGTCTTGGACGGGCAGCCGAAATTGATATCAATGCCCGGCGCGCCAAGCTCAACCGCGACAACCGCGTTTTCGCCCATCAGTTCCGGGTCATGGCCCATTAGTTGAACCAGAACCGGCACACCCGAAAGGGTCTTGCCACCGTTCAAAAGTTCCGGGCAATAGCGATGAAACACATGTGCCGGAAACAGGTTCTGCGACACACGGATAAACTCGGTCACGCACAGGTCGAACCCGCCGGCAGCACTCAGCAATTGCCGAACCCGCCAGTCAACAAGTCCTTCCATCGGTGCCAGCACCAAGTGCGTCATCGGGTTTACCCAGTTTCAGAAAATCAGTTGGCGGGTTTTACCACAAACCGTCCAAACCTGTCGGTGAAAAATCACAGATCAGCCTTGCCGTCCTGCGAGGACCCTTGGTGAAATACGGCAGAAATAGCGCATTGCTGACACGGTTTCAGCGAAATTGGCGGCTAGCTTTGAACCATCAAAAACAACAATGAAAGGGCAACTTCATGCTCTATATCTTTGAAAGCGCGCTTGATGAAGTCGAAGCGGTCTCGCGCGAAGCCCGTGAAAAACTCTCCGGCCTTGAACAGGTTTTGCAATCAACCTCCGAAAGCATCCGGGTCCTTCAGGAACGTCTTGAACAGACAGCCGGTTGATAGTTTTGGATCATTCTTGATCCATGTCTTTGAAACGACACATCGGTTGGTCCATGCTGGGTGTTATGTTAACCAGCCTGAATGTTGCCGGTGCCCACGGTGCCGCAGTGACGTCGCCGATAGCAAAACAAGGAGGATTGCAGGATGCTGTATATCGTAGAAAAAGCCCTGGATGAGCTCGAGTCCGTGCCGACCGAAAAGCGCGAAGGCCTCAAGCATCTTGATCAGGAAATCAACGATGCGGTCGAGAAGCTCAAAATCCTGAAAGAAAAGCTGAAAGCGGCTGAAAACAAGTAAGCCAGCCACAGCGAAATGGTTTAAGAGGCCGCGCGTTTTGTGCGGCCTTTTGTTTTGCCTATTTCGCGGCGATCTTGATCAGGCCCAGCAATTCCTCGACCGCGGCGGTCGGGTTGGTAGTGCCCGATAAAACGTCAGCCTCAAGCGCCTGAATTCGGCTTGCCACGTCATCGCGCGCGGTAAAGGTTTCAAGCAACCGGTCACGCAGCATCGTCCACATCCAGTCATGTTGCTGGCGGGCACGCTTGGCGGTGAACTCGCCTTCCTTTTCCATCACAGCGCGGTGCTGGTTGATCAGATCCCAGATGTTATCAAGCCCGTCATTGATCAGCGCTGAAACCATCACCGATTGCGGCCGCCAATATTTGCTGGTGGGCTGCATGATTCGCAAAGCTGAGGAATACTCACGTTTTGCTTCACGCGCCTTTGCCGGGTCGGCATCGGCCTTGTTGACCGCAATCAGATCGGCAATTTCAAGCACACCCTTCTTGATGCCCTGAAGCTCATCCCCCGCACCGGGTAACATCAGGACAAGGAAGAAGTCGGTCATCTGCGCGACCATGGTTTCGCTTTGTCCGGCGCCAACGGTTTCGACCAGAACCACATCAAAACCGGCCGCCTCGCACAGAAGGATGGTTTCGCGCGTCATGCGATTGACCCCGCCCAGATACCCACTGCTGGGTGATGGGCGGATATAGGCATTGGGATCAATCGAAAGTTCGTTCATCCGGGTCTTGTCGCCCAAAATGGACCCGCCGGATCGTGCGCTGGTCGGATCAACCGCAAGCACGGCTACCTTTTTACCAGCCCTGGTCAGGTTTTTGCCAAACGCCTCGATAAAGGTCGATTTGCCAACACCGGGAACCCCGGTAATGCCGATGCGCTGCGATCCGCCCGTGTTGGGCATGAGTTCGGCCAGAACGGCTTGTGCCTGTTCGAAATGTTTGGGATTGCGGCTTTCAACCAGCGTAATCGCACGCGACAAAATGGTGCGATCACCGGCCAGAACACCCTTAACGATTTCATCGGTTGAAAGCACGCGTCTGCGCACGGCCTTGCGCGGGCTGACCGTGCCGCCCGAGCCTGCAGGTATGGTGCGCAGCGTTTCTTTCACCAGGCGTTCCTTGAATATGGCGCGTCTCACGCCAGCAAAGCGTTACGTCGGGTTGGAAGGAAGCGGCGATCAGGCCGCTTCCTCGCCAGACTGATTAAGCTTTTCTAGCAGGTCGCCAGCCGCTTCGGCAATGACCGTTCCGGGCGGGAAGATCGCCTCGGCCCCGGCTTCGAACAGTTTGTCGAAGTCCTGCGGCGGGATCACGCCGCCGGCAACAATCATGATGTCTTCACGGCCAAGCTTATCAAGTTCGGCCCGCAGCTGCGGCACAAGGGTCAGATGACCGGCGGCAAGCGAGCTTGCCCCCACGATATGAACATCGTTTTCCACTGCCTGTTTGGCGGCTTCTTCCGGGGTCTGGAACAGCGGGCCGATATCGACATCAAAGCCAAGATCGGCAAAGGCCGTTGCGATCACCTTCTGCCCACGATCATGACCATCCTGCCCCATCTTGGCGATCAGGATCCGCGGACGGCGGCCTTCATTGGCCTCAAACTGCGTGATCAGGCGATCAACCTTGGCCAGCGCTTCGTTATCAGCGCCGACCTCTGTTTTATAAACGCCGGAGATGGAGCGAATAACCGCCTGATGACGGCCATAGACCTTTTCAAGCGCATCGGAAATCTCGCCAACCGTACATTTGGCACGGGCCGCCTCGACAGCCAGTTCAAGCAGGTTACCATTGCCAGCATCGGCGGCATTGGTCAGCGCGGTCAGGGCACTTTCAACTGCTGCGTTGTCACGCTCCGCACGCAGACGTTCAAGCTTGGCGATCTGTTGACGACGGACTTCGGCGTTATCGACCTGAAGCACATCAACCGGGCGATCATCAGTCACACGGTATTTGTTCACACCGACCAAGGTTTGACGGCCGCTATCAATGCGGGCTTGCGTGCGGGCCGCAGCTTCTTCAATACGCATTTTAGGAATGCCGGCTTCAATCGCCTTGGCCATGCCGCCCTGTTCTTCGACCTCGGCGATATGGGCCCATGCCTTTTCCGCCAAATCTCGGGTCAGGCGTTCGACATAGTATGAACCACCCCACGGATCGATAACATTGGTGGTGCCGCTTTCCTGTTGCAGGAACAGCTGGGTGTTACGCGCAATCCGGGCCGAGAAATCGGTCGGCAGGGCCAATGCTTCGTCCAGTGCATTGGTATGCAGCGACTGGGTGTGGCCTTGGGTGGATGCCATGGCCTCAACACAGGTACGGATGACGTTGTTAAACACATCCTGTGCGGTCAATGACCAGCCCGACGTCTGGCTGTGGGTGCGCAGCGACAGCGATTTCGGGTTTTGCGGATCAAACTGTTTGATAAGCTTGGCCCAGATCATGCGGGCCGCGCGCATCTTGGCGATTTCCATGAAGAAGTTCATGCCAATCGCCCAGAAGAACGACAGACGCGGCGCGAATTTATCAATCGGAAGGCCTGCTGCCTGACCGGCACGGGCATATTCGATGCCATCGGCCAGGGTATAGGCGAGCTCAAGATCAGCCGTCGCACCGGCTTCCTGCATGTGATAGCCGGAAATCGAGATCGAGTTGAATTTCGGCATGTTTTGCGAGGTAAAGGCAAAGATGTCCGAAATGATCCGCATCGATGGTTTCGGCGGATAGATATAGGTGTTGCGCACCATGAACTCTTTCAGAATGTCATTCTGAATGGTGCCCGAAAGCTGTTCGTGCGCAACGCCCTGTTCTTCGGCTGCTGCGATATAAAGCGCCATCACCGGCAGAACCGCACCATTCATGGTCATGGAAACCGACATCTCATCAAGCGGGATGCCATCAAAAAGGGTGCGCATGTCATAGATGCTGTCAATCGCCACACCGGCCATGCCAACATCACCTGCGACGCGCGGATGATCGCTGTCATAGCCGCGATGGGTCGCCAGATCGAAGGCAATCGAAAGCCCCTTTTGCCCGGCGGCAAGGTTACGGCGATAAAACGCGTTCGATTCCTCGGCTGTCGAGAAACCGGCATATTGGCGGATTGTCCAGGGACGTTGCACATACATGGTCGGGTAGGGGCCGCGCAAAAACGGCGGCATGCCCGGCATGGTGTTCAGGTGATCAATGCCATCCAGATCCTTGGGCCCGTAGGATGATTTGACATCAATGCCTTCTGGCGTGGTCCAGGGCGTGCTTTCAAACGGGTCCTTGGCACCTGCGGACGCGCCATCAAACAGCGGAAGGTCGGAGAAATCAGGAATGCGGGTCATGGTTATTTCTCCCCCTGTTTGCCAAGAAGATGATCAAGTGCGGTACCGCAAATGGCAAGGACATCGGCCCCGACAAAAACAAACTCGTTAATGCCGGCTGCTTCGTAATCGGACCTGGCATCGCCCGGCTGGCCAGCAAGATAAACCATGCTTGCCCCCTTGGCTTTCAGCGCCTTGGCAACATCCGCTGCCATGTCGGCATATTGCGCGTCTGATCCGCAAATGATGGCGATTTTCGCCCCGCTGTTGCCAAAGGCGGTTGCAACATCATCGGCATTGGCAAAGCCGTTATTGGTGATCGCCTCGATCCCGCCTGCTTCAAAGAAGTTGCGCGCAAAGGTCGCGCGTGCCGTGTGCTGGGCAACCTTGCCAAGATTGGCCTGGAAGACCTGCGGGAAGGATCCGGTCTTTGCCTTATGCGCATCAGACCGTTTGCGAAGCGCTTCGTAACGTTCGGCAAGTCGATGGGCGGGCAGGGCGCCGATACATGTCGCGGCACTGGTGCCATAAAGATCGGTAAACATGTGCCCGATGGTGGCACCTGCGCGCGCGGCCTCAATCATGGCGCTCAGGCTTTTGCCGACCGTGCCATCAAATTTGGTCTGGCGGGCCTTGGCATCTGCAACGATTGCCTCAAGGTCCGGCTTTTCGCAGGTTACTTTGGCTTCTGTGATGTTGGGAAATTCCGACACACCGGTCAGCGGATTACGACGGGTCGACAGGCGGTTTTCACGCGCATTCCAAACGGTCTCGATCTCGGTCTTGAGACTGCCATTGGCAAGGGCACTTAGAATACCACCCGAAGATTCAAGCGACTGGAATTTCGTCCAGGCGGCCTTCGCCAGCTCCTTGGTCAGGTTTTCAATAAACCACGAACCACCAGCCGGATCGATGACCCGGTGCACGTTGCTTTCTTCCTGTAAAATCAGTTGGGTGTTGCGTGCAATACGGCGTGCAAAGCCATCTGGCAGGCCAATCAGATGATCATAAGGCAGGCAGGTCACACTGTCCGCACCACCCAGACCGGCGGCAAAGCTGGTGACCGTTGTGCGCAGCATATTGACCCACGGATCAACCTTGGTCAGGGCCATTTCGGCTGAAACCGCGTTGACCGTAATCGTCGCATCCTCGGCACCCGATGCCGAAAGGACGCGGCTCCACATCATGCGAAGGGCACGCAGCTTGGCGATCCCGGCAAAGAAGTCGGTGCCGATGGCAACGTTAAACACCATCGCACCCGCGGCCTGATCAACCGCCATCCCGGCATCGGTCAGGGCGCGCAAATAGGTCACCCCGCTTGCCAGCAGGCAGGCCAGTTCCTGACCATCGGTGGCCCCGGCATTGTAATAAGGTGCGCCATTCACTGAAATTGCGGTTGCCAGCGGGAACAGATCAATCAGCTCGACCGCAACGCTTGCCGCATGATCAACCGCATCCTGTGCGCCACAGGGCAGGGTGCCAGTGGACGCAAGGGTTCCGATCGGATCAATGTTAAAGGCCGGTGCGGCTTCGTCGGCACCATCGGTATTTGCGATATGGGCGGCCAGAAGTGCTGCGGCCGGAACACCTGCCGCCCCGGCATCAAGTCCGACGGTGGCAAGGTTGGTGTAAACATCCTCAAGCGCGGCATCGAGATCGGCCAGACAATGAATGGCAATACCGTCAACACCGACCTCGGCAGAACTGATTTCGCGCCCGGCACGGGCGGCGGCATCAAGTTTTAGCGTGATTGAGGTCGCCCCATTTTCAAGGTCCTCGAGGATCGCGGTATTGGTCGCCTTGGGATCGGGATGGGTATGAAGTTGACGGATGTCCCAACCGGTTACGGTTTCGCGCGGCTCGACCGTGGCATTAAGAACTTCGTGGATCAGCCGGGTCGCGTCATCCTGATCGTCATTTGTATAGATCGGCTGAACGGAAAAACCATCAAGCGTATTGGTGACAAGCTTCTTTTCGAACGGGGCCCCTTTAAGGGCCTCTTCGGCAAGCTTGCGCCAACTTGCGTAATCAGCAGATGGAAATTCGGATGCGAGCTTTAGCGGGTCGGACATGGTTTCTCCCGGCTTGGTGTGTCCCGTCCTTGATGCGACTCCATATGGGGTCTTCATATGGCGTCGGGCACGGAACGTTGCCAAATTCTATTCTACTACGGATTCCCAGTACCCGGTACACCCCGCCCGGCCCATTTCATGCCAAGAAAACACCATCGGTATTCTGACTCGCGAGAAAGCCTGCAAAAAGGCCGTCACGCTTACAGTTGCGGGGGCAGTTCCGGGCTTGGCCAAAGTGCGCTAAAGCACGGCCGCACCGGATTCCCGATCCTATTTTCCGGTCACATTCGCGACATGGCGGTTTATAGCACCTGTCCTTAATTCCGTAAATAGGCATGGAAATACCTATTTAGACGGATATCGACCCCGACAAATCAGGTTTCCGTAACGTTATGTCGGCGGAAACATTGGGGTTTTGCACGTCTGTTCGTGGTTTGCGCGCCGCATGGTTCCGATCCTTGCGGCCTTATACTTTCGCGGCACGGGTGCAAGATCAGGGTGAAGCCGGAACATTGCGTGGCAAAAATTTGGCGGGTTTAACCAATTTGACATTTTCGTCTGTCAGTTTGGACTTGTCCCAAAACTCGGAGTATCGCCATCCATGAACGCGCTCAGCGCCATGCCGTCGCAATTCTGTCCTGATGGACTGGTTGCGTTCGCCGACGACAGTCCCAGCGCCAAAGCAGCCCTTGAAACAGTGTTGCGTCGGGCAGGATATGACGTGGCCGGTTTTGATTGTGCCGATGATCTGATTGATCAGCTGGACGGGCTTTATCCCCGTGCCATCATCCTTGATATCGAAATGCCGGGTATGAGCGGCTTTGAAGCGTTCTGCGAAATTCGCCGCCGCTATCCCAACAGCCAAAACGTGCCGGTTTTCTTCTTCTCGGCCCATTATGATGCCGACACCCGCGCACAAGCCGATGCGCTTGGGGCGGCCGATTTCATCAGCAAGGACGCCAGCCCGAAAGTGGTGCTTGAGCAACTCAATCGGGTGCTGGGTCATTCCATCAGTGCCTGCTAGCGGTGCTGCCAGACCAGCCCTGCCTTGATCAATCCTGAACGGATCGCCACGCCCTGCCTTACGCAGGGCGTTGTTGTCTGTGGGTCCTGTGGGTCTCCTCGCCCAGGGAAATGATGCTGTCTGCAGCACCATGCACATGATAAAGCCGGTCTGTCGGCAAGGTGGTTGCCGGATCAATCGCAGGCTTCTTGGCGAGCCGATCATAGATCGGGGCGAGCGGCACATTCATCGCGTCAAACAACTGATCGTAACTTTCCAGAACGAAATAGGTTTTCTGGAAATCATCAATCGCATAATCCGTGCCCATGACGCGTTCAAGCTCGAACGCTACCCGGTTTGGTGTGGGATCGGTCACCGAATAGATGGTTTCGGTTTGCGATGACAACATGCCAGCCCCATAGGCGCGCAATCCATGCGGGGTCATGATCAGGCCAAACTCCACCATGTACCAATACATCCGCGCCAGCTGTTTCAGGCCGCCCATCGCAATGGCCTCTGGGCCCTTGGCGCCATAGGCTGCCAGATAGTCGGCAAAGGTCGGGTCATAGAGCATCGGCACATGACCAAAAAAGTCATGGAAGATGTCGGGTTCGACCAGATAATCCATTTCCTCGGGCTTGCGCAGCCACACCGTGACCGGGAACCGCCGATTGGCAAGATGGTCAAAAAACACATCATCAGGCACCAGCCCCGGAACAGCCACAAGATGCCAGCCGGTCGCCGCATGGAGCTTCTCGCTAACCCGGCCGAAATGCGGAATCTGATCCGCCGCATCAAGTTTCATCAGATTGCGAATGTAATCCTCGGCGGCATAACCGGCCAAAATGCGCGACTGGCGGTCATAAAGTTTGCGCCAAAGTTCGTGCTCGGCCTCGGTATATGTGCTCCAGTCCTGATCGATGGTGTAGTCGTCATTGATGTGGCTGTAATCACCACGCAGATCGTTTCCCTGATTCATGGCCGTCCTCTTTCGGGTTCTATTGCCGATTTACAAGGATCATTTTACATCAACTCTAATGTCATTTTCTGGCCAATAGGGCATCGAAATCGGCTATGATGTGCATATTGTGACCTTGTGTGTTTGATTTGGGGTTTAAAATGACCGACGTGACGCTAAGTGCGACCGATATCCGCATCCTGCAGGCCCTGCAAAAGGACGCCGCCATCAGCAATGTTCAACTGGCTGAAATGGTCGGCATGTCGCCATCGCCGTGTTTGCGTCGGGTCAAACAGCTTGAGGCATCCGGGGTGATCAAACGTCAGGTCGCCCTTCTGGATCGCAAGAAACTCGGCTTTGGGGTGCTGGCGACCATTCAGGTCCGCTTGCAAAGCCATACCGAACAAGGGGCGGAGGATTTCGCCCGCGCGATGAATGATCTTCCGGAAATCCTGTCCTGCTGGGCGATGACGGGACGGCAGGATTTTCTGCTGGTGTCTGTGGCACGCGATATCGAAAGCTTTGGCGATTTTGTTACCCATCAGTTGCTTTCAATGCCCAATGTGCGCGATGTGCAATCCAGTCTGGTTTTAAAGGAATACAAGAACCTGACAGCCATACCGTTGCCGAAAGGCGGTTAAAGGTATCGGAAAGACGTATGCGGGGCCGGGTGCAAATGCACCCGGCCCAGTCTTTGGTGGCAGTCGCAATCAGGTGCCGAGACCACCCGCGATATTGATGGTCTCGCCAGTGATGTACCCGGCATGCGGACCAGCAAAAAAGGCGATGGTTTCAGAAACTTCCTCCAACGTAGCAATACTTCGGATCGGATGCATATCGAGAAGCGCATCCGGGATGTCATCCCCAAGGACTTCAGTTGCCATCTCTGTTGGCATCACACCGGGCTGAATGACATTCACCGTGATGTTGCGTCCACCGAGATCGCGGGCAACACCCTTGGCATAGCCGACAAGGGCAGCTTTGGTTCCAGCATAATCAGCAGCGCCGGCAAATGGAACGTAACTACCAAGCAATGAGCCGATAAAGATGATGCGGCCACCGTTGGAAAGCCTGGGTGCGGCCGCACGGGTATTGGCGATCGTTCCCATGACATTGACCTGCCACTGACGGTTATAATTTTCGCCATCAAGTTCGGGATCATCCACCGACTGTCCCTGTATGGCGATGCCTGCATTATTCACAAGAATGTCGAGTTTGCCGAATTCGGCAATCACGGCGTCAATCAACGGCTTGGCAGAGGCCAGATCGGATTGATCGCTTTTGATGGCGATCGCGCGAACGCCTTTTGATCCGAGCCTATTGACGACGGCCTTGGCCTTTTCGTCAGAGGACGCATAGCTGATGGCAACATCTGCGCCAAGATCGGCAAGCTTTTCAGCTGTTGCCGCGCCGAGGCCACGAGAACCACCCGTGACAAGAGCAACTTTTCCGCTGAGAACTGCGGTCATGATAAAACCTTTCTGTGTGAGGAAACTGGTCGCAGAATTCGGCGACCAATATTTCATAACGATCATTACGATAATGCTAGTTATGAAAACTGGACATGACCTGTCAAGTGGTTTAGTAACGGTCGTTACGAAAAAGAAGGATCGGTTTGATGGGACGTCATCGCGAATTTGATGTGGAAAAGGTACTTGACGCTGCACTGCGCGTTTTCTGGCGTAAAGGCTACGAGGGCGCGTCTTATGCCGATCTGACAGAAGCGACCGGTGTGGAACGCCCGGCCCTTTATTCCGCGTTTGGTAATAAAGAAGCCCTGTTTCGTAAGGCGCTGGACCGCTACTACGAGCACTATCTTGATTTCATTCCGGTTGCGCTCGACCGCCCGACGGCGCGGGAAGTTGCCGCCCACATTCTTTATCAGGCCGCTGAGCTGCATACGCGCTATGCCGACCATACGGGCTGTCTTGGCATCAATGGTGTTCTTGCCGGATCAGACGATGCTGAGGCTGTGCGAAAAGCACTGATTGATGCCCGCGCAGAGGGCGAGGCAATGCTTCGCAAGCGATTCGAAAAGGCAAAGACCGAGGGTGACTTGCCAGCATCTACTGATGCTGCGGCGCTTGCGTCATTCGTTCTCACCGTCCTGCATGGCATGGCCGTGCAGGCCAAGGCAGGCTTCAGCCGCGAACGCCTCGAACGTATTGCCGATCAGGCACTTTGCGCCTGGCCGCAAGCATGACGCTACCTCTATTCATCGTGATCTTGCGACAATCAACGCTCTGCCCTGACAGGGTGTTTTTTATATCTGCGAAGGCTGGTCTTGCTTGCCTTCACGCCCATATTTCGGGCATAGCATGATCAGGGTTCATACCTCGGTCGACCCCAAGTCCATCCAGCCCCGGAGCTTCGCGAAATGCCTCAGTCCCCAGTGCCCCTTGCCGCCAACCCGATCCTTGCAGAAGCCACACGCGGCGATATGGTCGAAAGTTTCCATCGCGGGCGCTACGTCGTGATGACGTCTGACGGGACAGTGGTTGATCAGGGGGGCGATATTGATGCGCTGATGTATCCGCGATCGGCGATCAAACCGCTTCTGGCCATTCCGTTTGTTGAAAGCGGCGCGGTAGAGGCCTTCGGGCTTGAGGACAAACACATTGCCCTTGCCTGTTCATCGCATAATGGCGAGGAAGAACACGCCCAAACCGTAAAGGCGTGGTTGGAGAAGATCGGTCTTTCGGTCGATACGCTGGAATGCGCCCCGCATTATTCACTCAGCCTGAATGCAGCGATTAAACAGGCGTCTGATCATGTGAGCCTGACGAAGGCGCACAACAATTGCTCTGGCAAGCATTCCGGGTTCCTGTCGACCGCGCAGCAGTTGGGCGAAGATCCGAGCGGCTATATCGAAGAATCCCATCCGGTTCAGCAACGCCTGATCAAGGTGTTGGAAGAAATGGGGGATTGCGATCTGTCTTCGACCCCGCGCGGTATTGATGGATGTGGCATTCCGGTGATTGGCATGCGGTTGCGTGATCTGGGCCTTGCCATGGCGCGGATGGCAGATCCGGTGGGCCTTGATGCCAAACGTATTGATGCGATCAAGCGCATCCGCAAGGGCTGTGCAAATGCGCCCTTCATGGTTGCCGGAACCGGGCGTTTTTGCACCGGTATCATGGAAGAATGCGGTGAAGATGCACTGGTCAAGGTCGGCGCAGAGGGGGTCTATTGCGCGGCCTTCCCCAAACAGGGGCTTGGTGTGGCGCTTAAGATCGATGATGGCACCCAGCGCGGGGCAGAGGTTGCGATGGGCGCGATCCTGCGCAAACATGGCGTGATTGATGACGCCAAGGCAGAGGTCCTTAAAAAATACCTGACCCCGGTTCTGACCAACTGGGCGGGCAAATATGCCGGGGACTTGCGCCCGGCCTTCTGATCAAAACGGGGAATAGATGCAAAGCATTGCGGCCTATATCTTTGCGGCGATTGCCGAAATTGCCGGGTGTTTTGCCTTCTGGGCCTGGCTTCGGTCCGGGAAATCGATCCTTTGGGTCGTGCCGGGTGTGGCATCCCTGATTGTCTTTGCCTGGCTTCTGACCCGGGTTGAGGCCGACTTTGCCGGGCGGGCCTATGCGGCCTATGGCGGGGTTTACATCACGGCATCAATCTTCTGGATGTGGGTGGTTGAACGCACCACCCCCGACCGCTGGGATGTAACCGGATTGCTGGTTTGCCTTTTGGGGGCCGGGATCATCCTGTTTGCCCCGCGTTAGGTCTTGGTTTTTTCGGATTTTGCGTCGGACTTTTTGCCGGTGCGGTCTTCGGCGGGCAGAAGTACGCGGAAAGTCGTTCCCTTTCCCATGTCGGTTTCAAACCAGATGCGCCCGCCGTGACGCACCGTGACGATGTCATGGGTGATCGAAAGTCCCTGTCCTGTGCCCTTGCCAACTTCCTTGGTGGTAAAGAACGGGTTGAACACCTTTGACCTGTTTTCCTTGGCAATGCCGGTTCCGTTGTCGGAAATCGAAATCAGGATGCTGTCATCAAGCGACGTGGTCTTGACCGTGATGTGACCTTCATCGGGTTTGCGCCCGGCCGCCTGAATGGCCTGTGCCGCGTTGACGATCAGGTTGAGGAAGACCTGATTGACCTCGTTGATGTGGCAGGGAATATGCGGGATTTCCGGATCGAATTCTTCGGTGATGTCGGCATTGTGTTTCCATTCATTGCGTGAAATCACAATCACGTTCGACAGGACCCGGTTGATGTCGGTGGTGGTTTTTTCCGTCCCGCCGGGGTGGGAGAATTCCTTCATCGACAGGACAATTCGCGCCACCTGATTAATGCCATCAAGGGATTGTTGGGTGGCATGCGGGATTTCCTCAAGCAGGAATTCAAGATCGGAATCACGCATTTGTCGGGCGAAATCCTCAAACGTATTGGGCGGCAAATTTGCGCGGTTTTTCCACAGGGTCTGCAAGGCGAGACCAAGCATGCGTGACAGCGCCCCGTAACTGTCATTAAGGAACTTCAGGTTATCGCGGATATACTGGCTGGGCGTATTAATTTCATGGGCAATGCCGCCAGCAAGATGGCCAATCGCCTCAAGCTTAAGGGCCTCGCGCAGGTCTTCTTCAAGCTTCTTTTGCGCGACTTCCGCGTTCTTGCGTCGGGTGATGTCGCGGAAAATGTAAAGATAACTCATCTCGGAGGCGAAATTGGCCGGACTTACGATGATTTCCATCGGAAAGCTGTCGCCATCAAGGCGCTGCGCCATGGTTTCGGTATAGTCATATTTCAGCACACCACTGCTGATATTGATGCAGCGGTTCAAAAGCTTGTGGCGCACGGTTGCCTTGCGATCAATGAACATCACATCGACCGAAGTGCCCAACAGCTCATCGCCGGTTGCGCGCAGGATTTCGGCGGCTGATTTGTTGAAGTCCTGGATCATGCCGGTGGCATCAATGATCAGGATCCCCTCGACAACGCTATCAAGAATGGTCTTGAGCCGCTGCATGGTTTCGAGCTTGCGGCGCTTCTGTTCCCCCATCAGTGCCAGGAAGTGGGCGCGAACGTCTTCTGGCGCATCAATTTCCTTGGCTGCCTCAAGCAGATCCGCCCCAGATGTCAGATCGGATGTGCCACTCAGGATCTTGGTGTCGTGCAGGTTTTCAATCTTTTCAGACATCAGGCCCCTCCGCCCCCGGCAACCTGGTCATGCCCGCCGCGCCGGACACGAATGGGTTCATGAAACTGGTGAAGTTCCTGAAAAACGCGCAGCCGCTGGATCTGAATTTCGGAAACGTAATTGCCATGGGTCAGCAAGATATGCCCGTCGCGCGTTTCGATATCGGTCAGCAGGAAATCCCCGATCCGCAGGTTCTTGAGGTAAATGTCATGCTCCGTGCCGGTCGGATAGGCAACTTTGTCGTAGGACGGGTCTTCCTGGGCAAGGATCGCCTCGATCTGGTTTAGCAGTTCCGGGTCATAGCGTTCAGGCTTGTGGCGCAACTCGTCAAAGTGCTGTTTGACGACAAGATCACTTTCGACAATTTTGCCAAGGTCGTTGAAAATTCGAAGGACCCGCGCACCCAACGGAATTTCCGTGCCAAGCGGGCCTTCGGCCGGGAAGCCCGATCCGTCAAAATTGCGGTTTTGCAGATAGACAATACCGGCAACTTGTTCCAGCCGCGGGATATTGGAAATCAGTTTGCGTGCCACCTCGGGCGTGCGACGGACCACATCTCGTTCAAGCGGCTGAAGCGGCTTTTCATCGCCAAGACGGGCAAGGATTTCCGGCGGCAGGGAGACATAGCCAATGGGCGCCAGCAACGCGGCCAACCCCAACTCCCACGGATGCGGGTAGCCGATCTGTTTGGCAATGGTATCGCACCAAAGCTTGGCGCGCATGGCCTTGCCAAAAATCGCTGGATTTAGCTGTGCCAGCACTTCGGTCAGGACCTTCACACTGCCTGCCAGGGTCTGTTCGATCAGCGCCTTTTCTGCAGTGATCAACTGATATTGGCGCAAGCCCGCCTTAACACCGGCAATCAGGTCCTCGTCCTCGCACGGCTTGTTGAAAAAGCGGAAAATATGCCCCCGGTTGATTGCTTCGACCGCGGTATGCTGGTCGGCATTGCCGGTCAGCATCATGTTGACCGTGTCGGGGCTGAGTGTGGCAACCTCGGCCAGTAGCTTCACACCGTCCATGTCGGGCATGCGCATGTCGGCAACACAAACCGCATATTTGTTGCCCGCCTTGATTTTCTCAAGCGCCTGAAGCGGGCCGACCGCCGTGTCGAAATCGAACTTGCCGCGCAGCTTGCGCTTAAGTCCCATCAACAGGTTTTCATCGTCATCAACGAAGAGTACAGGGGGATTCTGTGTCATCATCTCTCTCCCTTACATGTCCATTTCGCGGTATTTTTCTTCGACCACGCGGGCAATTTCGCGCCAGACCGGCAACCGGTCGGCTTTTCC
The DNA here is from genome assembly GCF_037027205.1 of Thalassospira sp. CH_XMU1458. Lineage (NCBI taxonomy): Bacteria > Pseudomonadati > Pseudomonadota > Alphaproteobacteria > Rhodospirillales > Thalassospiraceae > Thalassospira > Thalassospira sp. CH_XMU1458. The sequence goes on from NZ_JAYMDW010000001.1 coordinate 797,571, forward strand.
CAGACGTTCAAGGTATTCAAGGTCAATGCGGCTTTCGGGGGCCTGGCCGGTGCGGCTTTCAATGGCGACTTCGCGTGCCAGGTGCTGGGCGATATAGATTGCGCTAAGCGCGTTCATTTCGGTATGCCGCGTGTCTTGCGGGCGATGGTGATAGGCAACCGTTTGCACCATGGCGCTTGGAAAACCCCACAGACCCAAAAGGTACGCACCAATTTCCGGGTGGGCTGCGCCAAACTGATCACGTTCGGCAACGTTAATCGGAATATCTTCGGTTTCGACACGCTTGATGACCTCGGCCATTTCATTGGCGCGATAGGCATAAAGGATCAAACTACCCGTATGGCTCAGCATGCCTACAGCGGCCATGACACTGATCACTTCCTTCGAAAGCTTTTCCTGCTCGGCGATCAAGGTGGCGACAACGCCAAGTTGCTGGCTGCGTTTGCACAGTTGCATCATCCGCGTGACCGCCGGCTTGGGGCCGTCAAAACTGCGAAACAGACCGATAAACAGGGCAAGCGCCTTAAGTGTATCGACGCCAATCATGCGGATGGCTTGCGAGACAGATGTGATTTTCTGGCTAACCGCAAAATAGGCCGAGTTGGTCAGCTTCAGGATCTCGGCGGTTAACGCAATGTCCGAGGCCACGATGGCCGTAAGCTGCTCGTTGCTGGTCAGCGGATTTTCCAGTGCCTTGACAAGGTTGGTATAGGTTATCGGCGGGGAGGCAAGTGCATCAATCCCGCCAACAAGTGCACGCAGGTCCGGATTGGTCAGAAGGTTACGGAGATCAAGCGCATTCTCGATGGTTTCGACCAGCATCTGATCATCACACGGTTTGGCCAGATACTGATGCGCCGGGCCAACCGTGCGCAGGATTGCCTCTTCCTCGGCAAAACCCGACAGAATGATACGCGCGCTATGCGGGTGTTTTTCCTGCATCATGGTCAAAAGTTCTGCGCCATCGGTTCCGGGCATGCGCATGTCGGAAACGACGACATCCGGTTCCATTTCGGCAGCCTTCGCCAAGGCGCTTTCCGCGTCATGCGCGAAATGCAGCTCCCAGCCGGACCGGACCGAGCGTAACCGGCGACGCAAACCATCCAGAATATTTTTGTCATCATCGACAAAAAGGATGACGCTCATTTTCACCTCATGCGTGTGCTCCATGGTCTATACATGGGGCCTGCAAAGGATCTTTGATAGTCCGCATATGTGGAGGGTCGTGTCCTTTTTGCCCCTTTTTCCTGAAGACGGAGCACATCAGGACACGTGATCTAGTTGTTGGTCAGTTCGCGGTATTTGCCGGACACAACAGCCGCAATATTGGTCCATTCTTCGATGTGGCTCTGCTTGCCGATCTGGGCGAGATATTCCTGATCGATCGTGCTTTCGACCGTCCTTCCGGCATCACGATCGGCAATTTCACGTGTCAGATGTTGCGCAACATAGATCGCGGTCAAGGCGGTCATTTCCCGGTGCGGTAAATCCATTGGCCGATGATGATAGGCAACCGCCTGAATGACAGGTGCCGGGAAACCCCACAGTCCCAACAAATAGGCACCGATTTCGGCATGTCCGGCCCCGAATTGTTCGGCCTCCGCCTGATCAATTGAAATCCCTTCTTTTTCAACACGGTCAATGACCGCCTGCATCTCATCAGGGCGCTTGGTATAAAGGATCAACGTCCCAATGTGACTAAGCATCCCGATGGATGGCACAGCATGGCAAATTTCACGCGGAAGCCGTTCATATTCGGCAATCAGGGCCGCGGTAACGCCAATCTGCTGGGAGCGGTGGCACAGGCGTTTAAGATTGGCTGCCTGACTGGCCGGGCCGTCAAAGCCGCGATACAGCCCGACAAAAAGGGCAAGCGCCTTAAGCGTTTCCATCCCCAGCATCCTGACCGCATGCGCGACCGACGAAACATTCTGCGTCACTGCGAAATAGGACGAGTTGGTCAGTTTCAAAACTTCGGTGGTCAGCGCGATATCGGACTCAACAATTTTGCTGATGGTATCAAGCGCGTAATTCGGGTTCGAAAAGGCCGTTTCCAGACGCATATAGGTGTCGGGTGGCGAGGCGAGGCTCTTGGAACCAGCGACAAGGGTTCTAAGTTCGGGGCTTCGCAATAACTGACGCAGACCCAGTGCGTTTTCAATACTGTCGACCAGGGTTTCATGATCGCAGGGTTTGCTCAGAAACTGGTGTGCCGGGCCGATGGTGCGCAGATAAGATGCGTTGTCGGCATGACCGGTCAGAATGATACGTACGGCATCGGGATGGGTTTTCTGCAAGGTTTCAAGCAAGGTCACACCGTCCATGCCAGGCATCTGGATGTCTGAAACGATGACGTCGAGATCCTTGTTTTCGGCAAGTTCGATGGCCTCAGATCCGCTATTGGCGAAATAAAGGTTCCACTCGGGACGGGTGCTGCGCAGACGTCGGCGCAATCCGTTCAGGATGTTGGCATCATCATCAACAAACAGAATGTGGTGCATTTTACCCGCTTCTTCTTAAATACATTTTGCAGATGGGGGTGGGCGGAACCCCATACAAGATCGCAATATCACAGGCCGGTTCCCTGCGTGGTCCGGCCCATATATGGCGCTGCCGTTGCAAACACATTGCCCCGCAATATTGATCGCACGATTGTCAGATCCGCAACAGGGCGCAAGAAAACCATGCAACGCGATAAGTATTGTGTAATCATATATTTATGCCAGTGAACCAGGGGCTGAATTGTCATGTTTTGTCAGAATGTTCACTGTCATTGACGGGTATACTTTATAAGAATTCTTGGAACCGCGGCGTCCATGCGCTGTTTCCGATTGATCGGGGGTACCACCCACCAGATGACAACACGCACCGAACTGGTTGATGCAATCAAAAAGCATCAGCTCTTTGTCATGAAGCAGCCCGGCGGTCGGCGATTGCAGCTCCGCAATGGCAACCTGTCGCGCATCAAGATGAGCAAGATCAGTCTTGAAGATGCGGTGCTTCCCGGTGCCAATTTCATCCAGGCCCAGATTCAGGATGTCAAATTTGATTTCTGTGATCTGTTCGGAACCAACTTTGTCGAGGCCAATCTCGAAGGTTCAAGCTTCATGCGCGCCGACTTGCGCGGCGCCAACATGGCGCGTGCCAAACTGCGCAATGCCAACCTGACGGGGGCCGATCTTCGATCCGGTGTGATGGTGATTGTCGATGCCGGACGCGAAAAAAAGGTCAAACGACAAACAGATCTGACCAACGCAGACCTTCAGGGATCGGTGATGTCCGGAGCCAACCTGGCCGAAAGCAACATGTCGGGTGCCAGGCTTGCCGATGCGGATCTGAGCGACGCCAACATGTTTGCCGTTAACCTTGCCGGCGCGGATCTTTCGGGCTGCAACCTGTCGGGCGCAAAGCTCAAGAACGCGAACCTCAAGGGTGCAAAGCTCAAGGATACGCTTTTGCTTGGCACGGACTTGTCGGGTGCCAATCTGCGCAATGTTGATCTGGCGAATGTTGATCTGTCGCAGGCCAATACGTCAAACTCGATTGGCAGCAAGGCGGCAACGCCGTTGCCCGATGATATTCGCATCTTGCTCAATGCCCATACCGAGTGGCTGACAAGTGGCGGCATATCGGGCGCACGCCTTGATGTGACCGGTCGTGATCTGACCGAACTTGATTTCACCGGGTTTGATCTTTCGGCGGCATGTTTTGATGATTGCATCCTGCGCGGTGTTTTGCTGGTCGATACCATTCTGGTCATGGCATCGATGCGCAATGCCGATTTGTCCCGCGCCCGACTGAGCGGGTCGATCATGAACGGTGTACGGATGTCCTATGCCAACTGCACCAAGGCCGTGCTTCAGGGCGTCAAGTTCGGTGGCGTCGAACAACGTGATGCCAAGGGACAAAAAACGGGCGAGGTCTGGCGCGCAGACCTTCATGCAACGGACTTTTCACACGCTGACCTTCGAAACTCGGTTTTCGATGAGCCCCACATGAAGGGGGCCAAGCTTTGCAAGGCCAATATTTCCGGTGTTGCCTTTGGTGAAACGGACTTAAGCGACGTCGATCTTGACGGTACCAACACCGGCTCGATTCTGACCGGAATCATCCCCGGTAAGGTTTAGGATCCAACCCTGTCAGGGTGCGGATTCACTAAGCGTTCGGATAGTTTTTCCCACTTTTTAAAGACTTAAACCGTCCCAATGTCGAGCAATGTCTTAAACAAATTGCGTTGCGGGGAAAGTGCGTCATTCTATAATCCAGAATAATAAGAATCTAATTTAGAATCTCTGGGGTTTTCTACTGAATGTCATCGCGTTCGGAATTGATTGATTCAATCAAAAAGCATCAACTTTATCTCAATCAAAAGCCCGGCGGCGTGCGCATGCAAAAGCGCAACTGCAATCTTTCCCGCATCAAAATGAGCAAGATCAGCCTGAAAGAGGCGGTATTGCCCGGTGCAAACTTCATCCAGGCATCGGCACGCGACGTTTGTTTCGATTTCTGTGACCTGTTTGGCGCAAACTTTGTTGAGGCCGACCTCGAAAATTCGACCTTTGAACGCGCCGATCTGCGTGGGGCCAATATGGCACGGTCCAGTTTGCGCAATGCCAACCTGAACGGCATTGATCTGCGCGCAGGCATCATGGTGGTCCTTGAAGGGGCTCGTGAACGCACGGTCAAACGCGAAACCGACATGTCAAATACCGACCTCGAAGGTGCGATGATGTGGGGGGCCAATATGGCCGGTGCCAACATGTCCGGATCGCGCCTTGCACACACGGATATGAGTGACGCCAACATGTTTGCCGTCAACCTCGAAGGCGCTGATCTGACCGGGTGCAAGATGAATGGCGCAAAGCTTCGCAATGCCAACCTCAAGGGGGCGAAGCTTGCGGGGACGGAACTTGTCGGTGCGGATCTGAGCGGTGCGAACCTGCGCAATGTCGACTTGCAGGATGTCGATTTGTCGCAGGCTAATACATCCTACTCAATCGGTGGCGGTACACCGACGGCCCCGCTGGTTGATGATATTCGCGAACTTGTAAACGGCCATAGCACGTGGCTGGCAACCGGCGGCAAAACCGGCATGCCAATGATTGCTGCCGGTCGCGATTTGTCGGGCATGGACTTTTCGGGCATGGACCTGTCCGGGGCCGTCTTTGACAAATGCATCCTGCGCGGCACGCTTTTTGTCGATACCATTCTTGCCATGTGTTCGATGCGCGAAGCCGACATGCATAAAATCCGCATGAATGGTGCTGTGCTCGATGGTGTGCGCATGGCCGGATCGGACTGTAGCGAGGGCGTGTTTCAGGGCGTTCACTTTGGCGGTGTCGATCAGCGCGACAAGAAGGGTGAAAAGACCGGCGTCGTCTGGAACGCGGATCTTTCGGATGTCAATTTCGAACAGGCTGATTTGCGCAACTCGGTATTTGACGAAGCCAAGATGAAGGGCGCCAATCTGACCAAGGCAAACGTTGCCGGCGTCGCCTTTGGCGCCACGGATCTGAGCGAAACCGAACTTGAAGGTGCCAATGTTGGCCTGATCCTTAACGGCTATATTCCCGGCAAGAGATAACCTCTGCCGATCACGGCCCAAAACGCAAAACGCCGCCCTCAGTGAAGGCGGCGTTTTTTTAGTGCGCAGGACTATGATCGCCTAGCTGCGGTAATCCGCATTGATCGAGATATAGCCATGTGTCAGGTCACAGGTCCAAACCGTTGCCGCACCATCGCCAAAGCCAAGATCGGCATCAATGTCGATATACTGGCCCTTGATGTGGGCCTCGACCGGGCCCTCGTCATAATCGGCAACACGTTCACCGTTCTTGGCCAACGTAATGCCACCGATTGCAACGCTCAGCTTGTTCGGATCCGCGGTTACACCGCATTTGCCAACAGCCATGACGATACGGCCCCAGTTGGCGTCTTCACCGGCAATCGCGGTTTTGACAAGCGGGGAGTTGGCAATGGCCTTCGCGGCAGTTTTGGCTTCTTTTTCGTTCACGGCACCGGTGACTTTGACGGTGATGAATTTCGAAGCGCCCTCGCCATCGCGAACGATCTGATGGGCAAGATCACGCAGTACGTCTTCAAATGCCGCCTTGAACGCGGCAAGTTCCGGATCGTTGACGTCGCTAATCGTGGCATTGCCCGCCTTGCCGGTGGCAGCTACCAGAAGCGTGTCCGATGTCGACGTGTCGCTATCAACCGTGATCGCGTTGAAACTGCGATTGTTGCAATCGGCCAGAATGGCTTGCAGCACATTGTGCGGCAGGGCGGCATCGGTAAACACAAAGCTTAACATGGTTGCCATGTTCGGCTCGATCATGCCCGATCCCTTGGCGATACCGGCAATGGTCACGGTCTTGCCATTGATAGTCGCTTTGGCTGACGCGCCCTTGGGGAAGGTATCTGTTGTCATGATGGCCTTGGCGGCATCAAGCCAGCCAGCCTCATTGGCCAGAAGATCGCCCAGTGCATCGGTGATGCGGTTGGCCGTGGTCGGCTCGCCAATCACGCCGGTCGATGCGGTAAAGATTTCGGTTTTTGCACAGCCAAGCGCCTTGGACGCGGCTTCGACCTTGTCAGCAACGAACTTTTCGCCAGCCTTGCCGGTAAAGGCGACCGAGTTACCTGCATTGACAAAAAAGGCACGTGCCGTACCACCCTTAAGCGCCTCACGTCCCCAGCGGACCGCCGCCGAAGCGGTGGTCGACGTGGTGAAGACACCGGCAACCTGCGTGCCTGGCTCGAGTTCGGCCAGCAGCACATCCGGGCGCCCCTTATAGCGAATGCCAAGGGTTGCGGTATGCAGTTTAACGCCAGCAATCGCCGGAAGGTCTGGGAATGCCGCGGGGGCAAGCGGTGAAATGGCAGTCGCAACCATCAGTGCAGTTTCCTTTATTGGATAAGTCGGTCCATCCTGCCGCAATGGCGACGAAAAGCAAGCGGCAGAATGAATTTACGCGATCAAATGATGTGTAAAAAACGGGGCGAAGCCAATGGCTGCACCCCGTTTTCGAATTCTCTAAGGCCAGACGCGATCAATCGATGCTGACCGCGACGTTTGCGGGATTATTCCGCCGGCTTTTCCTTGGCGGCTTCTTCTGCTGCCTTCGCGGCTTCGATTTCGACATAGTTGACGATTTCGGCATCAGAACGCAGGTCTTCGACAAGTGCGTTAAACGCATCGCGGCTGATTTCGGCCACCAGCTGCTGACGGACTTCGTCAAGCGACGGCTGGGTGCCTTCTTTTTTCTCTTCAACCTTGATCACGTGCCAGCCGAACTGGGTCTGAACCGGCTCGCTCGAATAGGTGCCCGGTTCCATGGCAAAGGCTGCCTCGGCGAACGGTGCAACCATGTCGGCACGGTTAAAGAAGCCAAGATCACCACCGTTCGGGCCGGACGGGCCGGTCGATTTTTCTTTGGCGAGTTCGACGAAGTCCGCACCATCGTCAAGTTCTGCGATGATGGCTTTTGCGTCTTCTTCGCTTTCAAGCAGGATATGGCGGGCGTGAACCTGCGGCTCCGGCTCGTTGGTTTTGATGAATTCTTCGTATTTTGCTTCGATCGCATCATCGGTGATCGCATCACTGAGCGCACGATCCAGATAGGTTTCCGCGATCAGGCGGCGCTCAAGGGCTGCGATCTGTGCTTTGACTTCCTCGTCATCAGCCAGACCAGCTTCGCTACCGGCATCCATCAGCAGGCGCTGATTGATTTCACGGGTCAGAAGGTCCGCCTTAAGCATGTCAAACGGAAGCTGGCGATACTGTTGCGGCAGGCCCTGCTGGGTTGCGCGGACTTCTGATTCAAGAATGTCCTCACCATTGACCGTCGCCAGCACCGGGTCTTCTGCCGGTGCAGCGTCCTGTGCCATGGCAGGGGATGCGAAAATGACGGTTGCCAGGGACGCAGCAAGAAGGGATTTGCGCAGCATAGTTTCTCCAGACTTTGATTTCAGATGGGCTTATGCCCAATGCCTCTGCCCACGGGTAAAACACATAAGTTGTGCCTGCACAAGGCTTCGCCGTGGATGTCGCACCTTTTGGCAAAGCTTTCTGTCTAAAATGTGAAGAAGCTAAATTTGCGTGTCAGCATGTTGTGATGTGTATCTTTGCGCTGACGCGCGCATCACCCGCAAGGCGGGCAATGCTCGGACGACAGTTATGTGAAATTTTGACACGGTTGGGACTGTTCAGGCCCGAACGTCAAACAGCACTTCACCGACCATGCCTTGTGACCCGTCTGTGCGGGTGAAACCCGATTTGGCAACCAGATCCCCGCCGATCAGGCGTTCATCCAATGGTGTGATCAGGGTCAGCGAGATCGATTTGATTCCCTCGCTTGCCAAGCTGCTCTGGCTTCCATCGGCACGTAGTAGAACGAGCGAGCTGAACACAGCATCACTTTCGTCAATCACGCCATCCCGGTTGTCGTCATATTTGGCCAGCTCGGCAAAGCCGTCTTTGGCCCCGTTTTGATCGCCAAACAGTTCGGTACCGTCGTTGATTTCACCATCGCCATTGCGATCAAGCGCTAACAACGCATCCCCGCCACTGACCCAGGCGGTTTGATCAAGCGATCCATCACCATCAATGTCAAACTTTGCACCGTCTTCAAGACTGGTGATGTCGATGCCATTGCCATCCAGATCAAGGATCAACGGATCCTTCTGAAACGCTTGCGCGATTTCAACCCGGATCATTTCGATATGGGCTTTGAACTCGGAGACGGAAATATCGATTTTCCCGGCGGTCTTGGCAAACCGTGTTTCAATCGATGAGAAATCGATCGCGACCTGGCGGGAACTAACCGACACCTGCCCAAGATTAACCTTGGCTTTGCCGTGCGACATGCTGACCGCCAGATCATGAACGGAGTCAACACCGCCGGTGCCACCAGTATTGGCAAGTTTCAGGTCACCCGGATCACCACCCGTCATGGCGTTGGCCATCGCGCGCGCCTTGGCTGGCGGAATGCCCATCATCGCAAGAACGATGAAAGCCTCGCGGTTCAGGCGCGTCTGGGCATCATCTAATGCGGGTTTCAGCCCCTTATAGATTTCAAGCACATCGATCTCGAATTCCAGAACGGGATGCTGGAACGACCCCATTGCTTGTTCGATGCGTTGGTTGGCTTCGATACTGAGATCAATCTGGTCAATGATGGCGCGTTGCTGGGACAGTTCGCCATCGTGATTTCCAGCGGCATCCGAATTGACGGCACCATTTGTCGCGGCACGTGACGCGGCAAGGGCCGCTGCATTCTGGGCAGCGGTCGGATTTGAGAGTGTTGAGGAATCAAACATACAGCACCTCCTTCCTGAAGGGCTGCGGGATGCCGGTCACGACATCCCGTCGCAGTTAAATCAGAACATCCTGTTCCTGTGTCGGGTCAGTGACGGGCACGGTTTCACCATTCGGGAACGTGAAGGTGGCCTTGCCATCATCCTGACCAAAGAGACCCATCGGCATCATCATATCAACGGTAAGCTGAAGCGGACCGGCACCCTCGCCAGTACCGTCAACCGGCTGATTGATGCTGCGCACGATCAGGGTTGCCTGTTCCATGAACTGTTCGGTGATCTGGGCATTGAGGGCCGCCATCCGTTCCGCCGCAAGCGCCTGACCATTGGTCTGCGCAGCACCGGCTGAGTCGCCTTCTTCGGACGTATCGTCAGAACCGACTGTTGCATTCATCAGTTCACGAATGAATTCAGCGACTCCGTTGTCATTGATATCAAACAGAAGTCCGCCATTCTCGGCACTGGCCGGGTTGCCCAGCATATCCACAAGCGACCCGCCACCCAGTCCATCCATAACCGCGCCAAGTGCGCCAAGGGCTGCACCGGCACTGTTGCCAATTGCGATGGCTTCGGTGCGGACAACTTCGATCTTGGCAGCCTCGTAATTAAACGAGAACTCACCGGTTTCGTTGTTGATGCTGATATCAAGCGACTGGACCGCCATCATGGCGGATTCCGATACGCCAACCGCCGCACCATTGGCCCCGGCATATGAAATCGCGGTTTTGCTGTGGCTGGCGATTGCCTGATCAAAGGAAAACTCGAATTGATCCTGCCCGCTGGCAGCATCGCGAATGCCCGTGAACATGGCCTCGGTCGCGACAATCGCTTCTTGTTCGGACATGCCCGACAGTGCAAACATTTCCTCGACACTGCCGCGAATCATCTCAAGCGACGCATCAAGGGCGCGTTCAAACAGTTCTTCGGTTGTCAGGGACTTGTTCGACAGCGATTTGCCTGCCGCAGGGGCAAGCTTCTGGCTGTCATTATGTGCGGCAAGCGCATCGTCTGACAACGCAACCGGATCAACCTGATTGCGGGCATCAGTTCGCGCCTGTGCGGCTGTGTCACCGGCATCGGGATTGCTTTTTGAAATGGGCTGACGCGCATCCTGAAGGGCGGACTGACCCTGACGAAATGGATTAAGCGCTGAGAAATCGACCATAATCCTCCTCCTGAGGATGTGATTTGGCAGCGCTTTCGGGGCAACCCTGCGTGCCAAAACGAGCTACATGCTCTGTTAGGGTTTAAAACTATTAGGCGAATGGTACGCCGATTTCTCGCATTTCTCAAGCAAGAAGGGATCAACAGCAAAAAACGAAAACGTGAAACCGTCCGAATCTGTCCGGAGACTGCGGTGAAAACCGGTAATTTTCAGCCCAACATTAGCGATATTGGCTCGTTCCGTTGACAGATGGCAGGCAGGGTTCTATCTGTGATCGGGCTCCGCTTTCTGTCGGGCCTCATTGTGTCTTAATTTATTTGTTCAGGAACGTATTAATGCTCGGCGCTATTGCCCGGAAAATTTTCGGTTCAGCTAACGATCGTGAAGTCAAAGCCCTGCGGGCCACGGTCGAGCAAATCAATGCCCTGGAACCCGAAGTCGAAAAGCTTACTGATGACGAACTGCGCGCCCGGACCGATTGGCTGCGCGAACGTCTCAAGAATGGCGAGACTCTGACAGATATCCTTCCTGATACCTTTGCCACCATCCGCGAGGCGTCCAAACGCGTCCGTGGCGAACGTCATTATGATGTGCAGCTTCTGGGTGGCATGGTTCTGACATCTGGCAAAATCGCCGAGATGAAAACCGGTGAAGGTAAAACTCTCGTTTCGACCCTTCCGGTTTATCTGAACGCGCTTGAAGGCAAGGGCGTTCATGTTGTGACGGTCAACGACTATCTGGCAAGTCGTGACGCCGAATGGATGGGCGAGGTTTATGGCTTCCTTGGTTTGACCGTGGGCGTGATCATGCATGGCATGACCGATGATCAGCGCCGTGCGGCTTATGCCTGTGACATCACCTATGCCACCAATAACGAGCTCGGCTTTGATTATCTGCGCGATAACATGAAGTTCCGTCTCGAAGACATGGTGCAGCGCCCGTTCAACTTTGCGATCGTCGATGAAGTCGACTCGATCCTGATTGACGAAGCCCGTACCCCGCTGATCATATCCGGCCCTGCCGAAGACAGCTCCGAACTTTACCGCTCGATTGATGCGCTGATCCCGAAACTGATCGAAGAAGACTTCGAAAAGGACGAAAAGGCGCGCGCGGTTACCCTGACCGAAGAAGGCACCGAACACGCCGAACAGCTTCTGATGGAAATGGGCATCCTGACCGAAGGCACGCTTTACGACGTTGCCAACGTTCATCTGGTCCATCACGTCAATCAGGCGCTGCGTGCGCACAAGCTGTTCCAGAAAGACACCGACTATATCGTCAAGGACGACAAGGTCGTCATCATTGATGAATTTACCGGTCGTATGATGGAAGGCCGCCGCTATTCCGATGGCCTGCATCAGGCACTCGAAGCCAAGGAAAAGGTCAAGATCCAGAACGAAAACCAGACTCTGGCCTCGATCACTTTCCAGAACTATTTCCGTCTCTATCCGACCCTTGCCGGGATGACCGGTACGGCAATGACTGAGGCCGAAGAATTCGAGGAAATCTACAATCTTCAGGTTGTCGAAATCCCGACCCATCGCCCGATTGCCCGTAAAGATGCCGATGACGAGATCTATCGCACCGCCAATGAAAAGTGGATTGCGATCTCCGAACAGCTTGAGGATTGCCACAAGCGCGGCCAGCCGGCGCTTGTCGGGACGGTCTCGATCGAGAAATCGGAAATTCTGTCCGATCTTCTGAAAAAGAAGAAAATCCCGCACGAAGTTCTCAACGCCAAGCAGCATGAACGCGAAGCCTTGATCGTGGCCCAGGCCGGTGCGCCGGGTGCGATCACGATTGCAACCAACATGGCCGGTCGTGGTACTGACATCAAACTTGGTGGCAACGTTGAAATGCGCGTTGAACACGAACTGGCCAATGTCACTGACGAAGCCAAACGTGCCGCCGCGATCGAGAAAATCAAGGCAGAAGTCAAAGCCGATCAGGAAAAGGTTCTCGCCGCTGGTGGTCTGTTTGTGATCGGGACCGAACGCCATGAATCACGTCGTGTAGATAACCAGCTGCGTGGTCGTTCCGGCCGTCAGGGTGACCCGGGTGGATCGAAATTCTATCTTTCGCTTGAAGATGACCTGATGCGCATCTTCGGGTCCGAGCGCATGGACGGCATGCTGCAGAAACTTGGTTTGCAGGAAGGTGAAGCAATTTACCATCCGTGGATCAACAAGGCGCTTGAGAAAGCCCAGCAGAAGGTCGAGGCACGCAACTTCGACATTCGTAAGAACGTGCTGAAATTTGACGATGTCATGAATGACCAGCGTAAGGTCGTCTATGAACAGCGCCGCGATCTGATGCAGGCCAAGAACGTTGCCGAAGACGTTGCTGACATGCGCGCCGAAGTTATCGAAGACATGGTCGACAAATACTGCCCGGCCAAGGTCTATCCCGAGCAGTGGGAAGCCGCCAGCCTGCACGAAGAAGTTACCCGTCTTCTGGGCCTTGATCTGCCGATTTCTGATTGGGTCAAGGAAGAGGGCATCGATCAGGAAGTCATGCGCGAACGCCTTGAAAAGGCATCGGATGCGAAAATGGCGGCCAAGGTTGCCAACTATGGTGCTGACATCATGCGCCAGGTTGAAAAAAGCCTCGTGCTGCAGCTTCTTGATCAGTCGTGGAAAGAGCATCTTCTTGCCCTTGATCACCTCCGTCAGGGCATTGGTCTTCGCGCCTATGGTCAGCGCGACCCGCTCAATGAGTTCAAGCGCGAAGCCTTCAACATGTTTGAAGCCATGCTGGTTTCCTTGCGTGAACGCGTGACCCAGATGCTGTCGCATGTCGAACTGCAATCGACCCCGCGCCCCGAAGACCTCGAAGCACCCCGCCGTCCGCAACAGGAAATGCGCGAAAACCGCGACGAACTTGAAGCAACCGAGCAGGGTGTCGATACCGCAACCGTGCAGTCGCGTCAGCCGGGCAATTTCGATCCCAACGATCCGTCGACCTGGGGTCGTGTGGCGCGTAACCAGGCCTGCCCGTGCGGATCTGGCAAGAAATACAAACATTGCCACGGTCAGCTGAACTGATCGGATTGGCCATGGATTAAAGAAAAAGCGCGCTCCTTCGGGATGCGCGCTTTTTCTTTGTCAGTTGCTTGCCGTCAGGGCCTTGGTTGGCAGGTGGCTTTGCAGGAACTGTTTGACCGGACCCAACACCGCATCATCGGTTGTCAGATAAAACCCAAGCGCAATCAGGGTTCCGGCATGACCCGTTTCGGGAACTTCGACAAGTTTTGCATTCGGGGCCAGCTCGGCAAGCTTCCTCGAATTGCGCGGTAAAACCGTGTGATCACGGGTGCCCGTAATCAACAAAAGCGGTGGCATATGTGCAAGATCCATCTCGACTGGCTGGCTCTGATTGGCCGGTGTCTCGCCAAAAGCATTCCGGGTGGCCGCAACATCATAGGGATAAAAATCATACGGGCCAGACAACCCGATGATGCCGGAAATGTCATCGGCATCAAGCCCGACAGCTTGCAGATATTGCTGGTCTGCAACCAGCTGAACGGCGTTATAGGCCCCGGCGGAATGACCGGCCAACATAATCGGGACATCCTTGATCTCATTGGGGTTTTGCCCGGCATAGCTTTTCATAAAGGCAATCGCAGACGCCCCGTCCTCGATAAAGTCCGGAAAACGAACATCGGGGACCAATCGGTAATCATGGATCGCGACCGCATAGCCAAATTCGGTAAAACGTTTGGCAATAAAGGCGTACTTGCCGCGATCACCAGAATCCCATGACCCACCATAAAACCAGATCACAAGTGGGGCGGGCTGAAGGGACGGATCGGGCAGATAAAGATCCACAACCTGCCGCTCATCCGGCCCATAGGAAAGTGCCGCGATATCAGGTTCTAAATCACCCGCCTGCCAGTGATTATAAGCACCAAGTTTGTCACATCCGGCCAGAAGCACCATTGCGACAATGGAATTGGTCGTCATGCTCAGAAACTTTTTGGGAAACATTCGGGGTGCCGATCTATGCAAAAATTATCGTTTATATAGTCAATACGTTAGCGCACTGAATTCCGTTTAAAACAATCAAATGGATGTTTGCGCTGACGACACCGGCAATGTCCCCGGATTTTGACAATCCAGACCTATAAAGCAGCACGTCGCATGTGTATTGTTGGGATGTATTTATTAGTCCTTAATTGCCTGCTCCCTAGACTTTCCGGGCAAAGTTCAAATTCGGAGATCCCGTCAAAGTGTCCTCATTCGATCAACTGTCCAAACGCGCAAAAAAGCTCGAAAATCAGGGCCAGATTGACGAAGCGATCAAGCTGTACGAACAGTTTCTTCAGGATTTCCCGAAAAACACACGCGCAAAGGCGGCTCTTGAAAAGCTTCGTGATGCCGCTTCTGGGAAAGGTGTTTCTGCACAACAGGCTTTCATGAAAGCCTCGCAGCTGATTGAGCGGGGTGGGTTTGCAAGGGCGATTGAACTTGCAAAGCAACTTGTCGAAAGTGCTCCGGAAAATGCTCAGGTGTGGAACCTTTTGGGGTTTGCCTACGCTAAGGATCAAAAACCGGTAGAAGCAGAAAAATGCCTGCGCAAGGCTATTGAGCTCGACAAAAACTTTGCTGCCGCTTGGGTTAATATTGCAAACCTGTTTTCATCCCAAAAGAAATTTGGCCTAGCGCTGCAAGCCTTTCAAAACGCCAGCTATCTTCAGGCCCAAAACGCCAACATTTTGAATAGTTGCGCGACCGTTCTGATGGAAATGCAGCGTTTTGACGAAGCCGAAAGATTCTGCGTGCAGGCGATTACCAACGACCCAAATTTAGCGGATGCATACCATAATCTTGCCGTCATTCTATATCGAAACAAAAAACGTGCTGCTGCTAAACAAGCATTTGAAAAAGTTGCTAAACTTCATCCAAGTAGTATGTCGGCACTGTCTGACTTTTTGTATGCACGTGCGCAAATTTGTGACTGGTCTCTTCTTGCTCCCGAATTTCAAAACGTAAAGGCGATCGGCAATCCGGGGAACTGTGTTTCGCCGTTTTCCTTATTGCATTTTGAAGACGACCCATACGCGCAGAAAAAGCGTTCAGAGAACAGAGCAGGGGAACTGGCCGTACGCGATAGTTTCCCGCAATTCCGGCGACCGGGGTCCCGTCCGCAGAAACTGAAAATCGGTTATTTTTCGGCGGACTTTCACAATCATGCGACGCTTTCCCTGATGATGGGGCTTTTCAGGGACCACGATAAAAGCCGCTTTGAAATCCACACCTACAGTTATGGCGGTGTCACAGATGGCTGGCGTCGCGCTCAGTTGCAAAAACTGGTCGATAGAAACTGGGATGTCCGTAATTTTTCGGACCGGGAAATCGTTCAGCATGCGCGTGGCCAAGGGATCGATATTGCGATTGATCTAAAGGGCTACACACAATCAGGGCGGCCACAGCTATTTGCCTATCGGATGGCGCCAATTCAGATTAACTATGTTGGTTATCCGGGGACTCTGGGGGCCAATTACATCGACTATCTGATCGCAGACCACACCATCATCCCCGACGAATACAAGAATGCCTATTCCGAAAAAATCATCTACATGCCGCATTGCTATCAACCCAATGACGGCGGCCGGGAGTTCCCGGAAAACACGCAAACACGCACCGAGCTGGGCTTGCCCGAAGACGGCTTCGTCTTCTGTTCATTCAATGCCAACTACAAGATTTCGCCGCGTGAATTCGATATCTGGATGCGCTTGCTTAAGAAGGTAGATGGTTCTGTCCTGTGGCTGTTCGAAGGCAGCGAGGACGCAATGCTCAACCTTCGCAAGGAAGCCGGAAATCGCGGCGTGGATCCTGCCCGCCTTGTCTTTGCCGGTTTCTTGCCCGAGGAACAACACCTCGCCCGTCACAAGCATGCCGACCTGTTCCTGGATACCTTTAATGTGAATGCTCATACCACGGCAAGTGACGCGCTTTGGACCGGGTTGCCGCTTGTAACTCTTCCCGGAAAACAATTTGCCGCCCGGGTGGCCGCAAGTGTTCTAAAGGCGGCAAACCTGCCCGAACTGATTGCCAAATCCGGAGAAGAGTACGAGGCAATTGCCCTTGATCTGGCTTTGCACCCGGAAAAGACCGCTGCAATGAAGGCAAAGGTCAAAGAAAACGTCAAAGCCTGTCCGCTGTTTGATACCAAGTCATATACCCTTGATCTGGAGCGGGGCTATGACGCAGCCTATGAGCGCTATCTCCGCCAACAGGCGCCGTGGGACATTGACCTTGTCAGCCAATAACGTGATGGCGAATTTTGCACCGGGAATGAGGAAGCAGTTTTGAGCATTGCGGTGGAACAGGTGGTGTCACGTGCAAAAAAGGCGATGGCGAATAATCAGCCGGATCTGGCCATTTCCATGTGCGAAGAATTTCTGCAAACCCAACCCGACGCGTTTGTGCTCTGGGATGTTTTGGCAAACGCCCATTTCCTCAAAAAGGATAACGGGCAGGCAGCAATATGTTTCGAGAAGGTTGTCGAACTTGCGCCGCAAAACCCCAAGTCTCATCAAAATCTTGGCGTGTTTTATCAAAGCATCGGCAAGTTCAACGAAGCACTTCAATGCTATCAGCGCGCGGCAAGTTGCGACGCCAACTATGCCCCGGCCTATAATGGAGCCGGCATTGTCCTGATGACAGTTGGGCAGCTTGATACTGCCCAGCAGTATTTTGCCAAGGCGCTTCAGCTCGACCCGCAATTCGCCGACGCCTATAGCAACTTGGCCAATGTGTTTTTTAGCAAGGGACAATTACCCGCAGCAGCCCAAAGCTACGCCAAGGCCAATGCTCTGAACCCGGATCTGAAAAGTGCCGTGGCAAACCGGTTCTATAGTTTGGCGATGATGTGCGATTGGTCCTGGCTTGATGCCTTTTCGCGTGTCGCCAAGACACTGGGAATCGAGGGCGAAGAAGTAACACCATTTTCGCTGCTACCCCTTGAAGACGCGCCGGAAAGGCAATTGGCCCGATGTCAAAAATTTGTCTCGGCCAAATTCGGGCAAGGGGCGACGTGGCAAGGCGGCGTTCCATCAGCGCGCCCGGCGAAGTTGCGTATCGGCTATTTTTCAGCCGACTTCCATGACCATGCGACACTATCGCTGATGATGGGGCTTCTCCGAAATCATGATCACGACAAATTCGAAATTCATGGCTTCTCATATGGGGTGGTGAAGGAAAGCCGGAGCCTTGATGAGGCGATAAACTATTTTGATAGTTTCTCAGATGTCTCGGGTTCCTCGGACGAGGCGATTGTGCAGCTCGCGCGTGAAAAGAATATCGATATTGCCATCGACCTTAAGGGCCACACGCGGATGGGGCGGATTGGTATCTTTGCCCGGCGCATCGCCCCGGTTCAGATCAATTATCTTGGCAATCCGGGCTCCATCGGGGCTGACTTCATCGAATATATGATTATTGATAAGGTCACAGTGCCTGAAACGCACAAAAAGTATTTGTCTGAAAAGCCGATCTATCTGCCAAATTGCTATCAGCCCAATGATGACCAACGCCGCATCCCGGAGACGAACACAACGCGCAAGGATTTCGGCCTTCCAGAAACCGGCTTTGTATTCTGTAGTTTCAACAACACCTACAAGATAACCCCGCGGGAATTTGATATCTGGATGCGGCTTCTGAGTAAGGTTGAGGGCTCGGTTCTTTGGTTGTTCAAGGGCAACGATTACGCCGCCGAAAACCTGCGCAAGGAAGCGCAAAAGCGCGGCATTGATCCCGATCGTTTGGTCTTTGCCGACAAGATGCCGGAACCGGAACATCTCGCACGGCACAAGCATGCAGACCTGTTGCTTGATACCTTTAATGTCAACGCGCACACGACGGCGAGTGATGCGCTTTGGGCAGGCTTGCCACTTGTGACCTTGCCCGGAGAGCAATTTGCCGCTCGTGTGGCGGCCAGCATTTTGACGGCAGCCAATCTGTCTGAGCTGATTGCCAAGGATGAAGCGGACTATGAAGCCATTGCACTGGATCTGGCGCTTCATCCCGAAAAGACCGCAGCCTTGAAGCAGAAATTACAGGAACAGATCAAGACCTGTCCGCTGTTTGACACGGTTACCTACACACGAGACATCGAAGCTGCATTCGAAGCCGCATATGCCCGATACCTTAAGGGCCTTGCACCCGATGACATTGATCTGACCCGCGCAAAGTGACCCTCGATGTTTTCTGCACTTGGCGAAGGTTTGATGGCGCGATAAAACAGTGCCATGACAATACAACAACCAGATAAAGGCTGCATGTCGGTTGACCTGCGCCAGGGCAAAATCCCGGAAAAAACCGTGTTCGTCAGTGCGGTCGCGCTGGTCGATATCGATCACCGTGTGCTGATCGCCCAGCGTCCCGAAGGTAAATCTATGGCCGGTCTGTGGGAATTCCCCGGCGGCAAGGTCGAGGCGGGTGAAACCCCCGAAATGGCGCTGGTGCGTGAGCTCAAGGAAGAGCTTGGTATTGATATCACCGAAAGCTGCCTGGCACCCTTTACCTTTGCGTCCTTCACCTATGACGATTTCCATCTGATGATGCCACTTTATCTGTGTCGCGTCTGGAAGGGGGAAATCACCCCGATGGAAGGCCAGCAGGTGAAATGGGTGCGCCCGGTCCGTCTGGGGGATTATCCGATGCCGCCGGCCGATGTGCCGCTTGTTGCAATGCTACGTGATTTTCTGTGAGCCATCTGCGCGTTTGTGGCGTATGAGATCGCGCATTGAAGTTTGAATGATGTTGTGGGGATATGATGTCTGATCCGGTCCGTGCCTGTCTGATTATTATCGGCAATGAAATCCTGTCTGGCCGCACCCATGACAAGAACCTGCCCTATCTGGC
This sequence comes from Thalassospira sp. CH_XMU1458, assembly GCF_037027205.1. Taxonomy (NCBI): domain Bacteria; kingdom Pseudomonadati; phylum Pseudomonadota; class Alphaproteobacteria; order Rhodospirillales; family Thalassospiraceae; genus Thalassospira; species Thalassospira sp. CH_XMU1458. The sequence goes on from NZ_JAYMDW010000001.1 coordinate 816,921, forward strand.
AGAGGAACTGAATGCGCTTGGTGTCCGCCTGGCCGAAACCCGCGTCATTCCCGATATTGAAGCCACCATCATCCAAACCGTGAATGAATGCCGGGCAAAATTCGATTACGTCTTTACCACCGGCGGTATTGGCCCGACCCACGATGACATCACATCGGAATGTGTTGCCAAGGCATTCGGGGTGGCGATTGAACTCAATGCAGACGCCCATGACTTGCTTAAAAGCCATTATGAAAACCCCGAAGACCTCAATGAAGCGCGCCTGCGTATGGCACGCATTCCGGTCGGGGCGGAGCTGATCCAGAACCCGATTTCCAAGGCGCCGGGCTTCCGCATGGAAAACGTCTATGTCATGGCCGGTGTGCCGATGATCATGCAGGCCATGTTCCAGGGCATCAAACATCAGCTGATCGGCGGCAAACCGATGGTATCGCGCTCTGTCGGCGGCTATATCCCCGAAGGCACGATCGCCAAGGTGTTGGGCGAAATTCAGGCCGATTTCCCGGAAACCGACATCGGATCCTATCCGTTCCTGCGTGAAGGAAAGCTTGGCACTACGCTTGTCGTGCGCGGGGAGAGTGCCGATGACGTCAATCAGGCATCTGATCGCATTCGCCTTGCCATCATCGAAGGCGGCAAGGACGTGATCGAGGATACCGGTGCTGTCTGATTGCCTTGCCCAGTGGCCTTGAATTGCGTTTGATCAAGGTAATGTCTTCGGGGCTGTGTCTAGAATTGTTCTGACCTTTTACGGGAAGACAGCATGACCGATCAGAACCATGATCCGCAAAATGACGCGCGCAACAGTCAGGCCGCTCGCGAAGCCCGGTCGATTGTGAAATTCATGATCGAACACACAGCTTACGGCGGGTTTGGCGCGCTGGTGTTCGGGGCGTTGGTTCTGTATTTCGATATTGGCGGGATTTACAGTCTTGCGACGTCATCGCGTGATGCGCCGATTTTTATCTTCTTGTTGTTTTTCGGCCTGTTTGTGACCTTTGGCAGCATCAGTCTGGGCATCGGAATCATGACACTTGGCGGCTTTTCCGATGATGACCGCTATCGCGATGAACGGACGCGTAACCGCAATTCAGATGACAGAAAATAAAAAAGGCGCCGTTTTGTGGCGCCTTTCTGGAACGGTGAACACCTGCCTTATGGCCGGTCCGCACCGGATTTCTTGGCGATCACGCGCGCAACCAGCATCCCGATGATCCAGCCCGCCAACGGCACGATGAAAATGTAATCAAACAACGGGTGGCTCGAATCCCCGCCCGACGCCGCCAGAATGATCCCGACCCAACCCGCGGTCAGAAGATAACCCATGATCTTGAAATAGACCCCGTTCGACAGCCCCTTTTTTTGCGGTGGCTGTTCGGGATTGTTCGGTTGGCTTGGTTCGCCAGACATTCGGTATTCCTTGCGTTCTGAAATATGTTTTGGCAATCAGCGTTCAAGTGTCAGCGCATCGGGATCAATGCGATCCTGCCAGCCTTCGCGGACCAGTTCGGGCACGACGTGATCTTCTTCGGGATATCCGATACACAGATAGGCAATGAGGCGCCAATGGTCTGGCACATCAAGTGTCTTGCCAACCACATCGGGCTCAAGGATCGAAACCCAGCCAACCCCGATGCCCTTCACACGTGCCGCCAGCCACAGCAACTGCACGGCGGCGACCGCAGAATAATCAAGCATCTCAGGCATGGTCTTGCGCCCAAGGCCCATGCCTGCTTCGGTTTCTTCGTCGGCAAACACGGCCAACTGTACCGGGGCCTGATCCATGCCCTGAAGCTTCAGCGACGCATAAAGCTTGGCGCGTTCACCGTGATAGTCATTAAGTGCTTCATTGTTGGCGCGTTCGAAACTGTCGCGGATCGATTTGCGGCGTTTCGGGTCATTGACCTTCACAAAGCGCCATGGCTGGCAATTGCCGACTGAGGGCGCCAGACAGGCTTCCTTGATCAGATCGTCGATATCGCCTTTAGGGATCGGGTCGGTGCGAAAACGCCGGACATCGCGCCGCCAGAGCAAAAGATTGATGAACTGCTTTTGAAAGGCCTGGTCAAAAACCGGCGGCGTCAGGTCCGTTTCCGGGGCGCTGTTTGTGGCAATCTGATCTGGTTTGGTCATGGCGCGGGCCTGATGAAATGCGAGGTAAATCTCAATTGTTTTGCACCCTACCCGTCAGCGTCGCTATCGCCAATAGCAAGATGATCTCATCGATCCATCACAGCTGATTTTTGCGCACCATGCGCGTGCGTAAGCCTAGAACGGCACATCTATGGTCAGAAAACCGGTATAGTTGCCGTGCGAGACTTCATAACTCAGTTTTCGCCGCAACTCGAAACTGACACTGGCGGGGAAACTGCCCCATTGCTGGGTAATACCACCCCCAGTATCAAGATAAAGATTGGTGCTTTCAATGCTGACAAACGGCTCAAGCGTCATGGAGGACTGTGCGACATCATGGATCAGGGAAAACTCCGATCGAATGCCGGTAATGTCCTCAGACCCGGTGGCGATGTCGCGAAACCCCTGAATGCTGAGATCAAAACTCAGCGGGTCATAGGCATAATCCGCCCCGGCATAATAGCGCGTCGATCCGCTGCGCCCGTAATTCTGGTTCAGAAGCGATATGGTCTCGTCCTGCCCGGCAAACGGAATGATTTCATGATTGCCAAAGCCAAGGCGATAGCGCGCCTCGACCGAGGCATCAAAAAGTTGCGTGGTCGCAATGCTTCCAGGCACAAGTCCGCCACTGGTGGCGCGCGCCGCATCAACATATTCGCGCGCGGTGGTGATGTCGCCATCAAGCTGGATGCGCAGCGGCACCGCGCCAAACTCATAGTCGGTGCCAAAGCCGATGCTGTTTGAAATGCTGGTGCTGTCAAGCCGTTCGGCATAGCGCAGATTATCTGGCACCGGGCCAATCGGGGATTGGCGGATGGTGCTTTGGCCAAGGCTGATGCTGCCACGCAGGTTAAACCAGTCTGTTACCCGCGAGACGAAATAGGGCGACAGGGCAAGATTGTTCTCGCGATAACCCAATTGCCGGGTGCCGGATTCGCCAACCGTGCTGCCCCAGCCAACCCCGATGCCAAGCACAAGCCCGTCATCAATCAGATAATCCACACCGCTATCAATCGAGATGGTGTCGCCACTGAGGCCCGGATCATAGCCCGACCCGGTGATACGGTTTTCAAGTTCTGAATGATTACCCGCAAGCCAGATACTGATCGGTGCATGCACGCTGCGCGATTGGGTCGGGAACGTCCCCGCCGCACTATCAAGGTCAAGCTTGCGCGCAAGCGATGAAAGCGCATTGCGCCCGGCCAGAATTTCGCTGGGCGTTGGTGTGCCCATGCCAAATTGCAGATGTTCGGTGGCCTGTTGCGGCGGGGAGAGGAAGCCATCAAACAACAAGGGCGCGACCCGACTGTCATAAAGATCTTCGTCCATCTTGTCATACAGGCGGTTCATGTGGCGCTGCTGATTTGCGGTCCGGGTGGTTGTCTTGTTACGCAATACCGGTGCATCAGGCCGTGCGGCATCATCGCGGGCAAAGGCCTGCGGTATTATGGGCGGCTGGCTTATCTCCCGTCGAAGGATATAGGTAACGGCCGCCAGACAGACCGTGGCAATCACGGCAGCTTGAAAACGCCTGTGCATCTGACTTTAAACGTGACTGTTTGGGTCAGTGGTCCAGCATGACAGACGAAAATGCACGGAATATGGAGAAACACGGGCAGTTCTGCCCCATTGCTGTTTAGCTGCGCAAAGGTGCCGATTAGCGCCAATAGAATGTTGCGTCAAAAACCAAGCCGCGCTAGAACGCTTTGCACCGGCTTTGGCCGGTTCCAACGCGCGTCGCGGGCGTGGCGAAATTGGTAAACGCAGCGGACTTAAAATCCGTCAGCCCTAAGGCTTTGCCGGTTCAAGTCCGGCCGCCCGCACCAGCGCATCGGCAAACGGACCCTGTTTAAGGTCCCGGCATCAAATTGCCGAATTCCTGTCATCAAATCCTCTGCTTTGTATTTCATCCTGTGAGCATCCCGGCACAGGTTTGCTGTGGATGTTGTTTTATCCCCAATGCAGGAGAATGAAGATGGTTCACTTGATTGCCATTGGTGTCATTGCCGCCGCCGCACTGGTCGTAACGTGATGATCAACCGGTGACTTCTTGTATGAGATGCTGCAGTGCGATAGGATCTGTGATGTGCGTATTCACGCCATCAACAGGCCAGCATCGCCATGAACAAAGTCGCTGCCAAATCCACAGAACTTTCGGGCGTACCGATCCAGCAGGACGGCGCATGGCACGCACTACCCGCCGATCAGGCCCTTGAGGCTTTCCAAACAAGCCCGCAAGGCCTTGATGCAGGCCAAGCATCAGAACGTCTGGCGCAATATGGTCCCAACCGGCTTGATCCGCCGCGTCGGCGTGGGCCGCTGATCCGGTTTCTGGCCCAATTCAACAATGTGCTGATTTATGTCCTGCTGCTGGCGGCTGTCGTCACGGCGGCACTGGCGCATTGGGTCGACACGTCGGTCATTCTGGCGGTGGTGGTGATCAATGCCATCATCGGCTTTGTTCAGGAAGGCCGGGCCGAAAGCGCGCTTGAGGCAATCCGAAATATGCTGTCGCTTGCCGCCATCGTCGAGCGGGCCGGGCGTAAAATCGAAATCCCCGCCGAAGACGTCGTGCCCGGCGATATCATCCATCTGCAATCGGGTGACAAGGTCCCGGCTGATGTGCGTCTGATCCGGGTCAAGGGCCTGCAAATTCAGGAAGCCATCCTGACGGGCGAATCTATCCCCGTCGATAAGGCCGTGTCCCCCGTGGCCGCGGACGCGGCGCTTGGTGATCGTTTTTCCATGGCCTATTCCGGTACCATGGTCACCCACGGGCAGGGCTGCGGCGTGGTTGTTGCCACCGGGTCAAAAACCGAAATCGGCCGTATCAGCGCGCTTCTGTCCGAAGTCACCACCCTTACCACGCCGCTTCTGCGGCAAATGTCGACCTTCGGGCGTAAACTCAGTGCCGCCATCATGGCGGTCGCCTTTGTTACCTTTGCCATTGGTGTCTGGGTGCATGGGCGCGGGGCGGCTGAGATGTTTGTCGGTGCGGTCGCACTGGCCGTTGCCGCCATCCCCGAAGGCCTTCCGGCGATCATGACCATCGCCCTTGCCACCGGCGTGCAACGCATGGCCGCACGCCGCGCCATCATTCGCCGCCTGCCAGTGGTGGAGGCATTGGGATCGGTCAGCGTCATCTGCTCGGACAAGACCGGCACGCTGACGCGCAACGAAATGACGGTGCAGTCGCTCGCCACCGGCAAGCATCTTTATGCCGTCACCGGTACAGGATACCGCCCCGAAGGCGGCTTTGAACTTGATGGCAAGCCGGTCAAACTGGATGACCATCCGGGCCTGACCGAAATGGCGCGCGGGGCACTTTTGTGCAGTGACGCCGGTCTGCATGAAAGTGATGGTCAATGGTCGGTCGATGGCGATCCGACCGAAGGCGCGCTGGTTGCCCTTGCCATGAAGGCGGAACTGGAACCCGGCACCGAAAACCGTCAATTGCCGCGCCATGACGTCATCCCGTTTGAATCTGAACATCGTTTCATGGCGACCCTGCATCACCATGCAGAGGGGCATGGCTTTATCTATGTCAAAGGCGCGCCGGAACGCATTCTTGCCATGTGCAACTCTCAGGGCGGACCGGATTATCAGGAAGTCCTGGATCGTCCCTATTGGGAAGCCCGCATGCAGGAAATGGCAGAAAATGGCCAGCGGGTTCTCGCACTCGCCTTCCGCCCGACCCATAACGGCCATCACCAGCTGGTGTTTGATGACGTCAAACAGGATCTTGTGTTGATCGGCCTTTACGGATTGGTCGATCCACCGCGCGACGAAGCCATCGCCGCCGTTGCCAAATGTCGTGCAGCGGGCATCGCGGTTAAAATGATCACGGGCGATCATGCGATCACGGCGGGGGCCATTGCCCGGCAACTTGGCCTTGGTGATGGCGAACCTGTGGTAAGCGGCCACGAGCTTGACGGGCTTGATGATGACGCATTGCGCGCCGTCGCCCAAAAGTCCCATGTTTTCGCCCGCACCAGTCCCGAACACAAGCTGCGTCTCGTCAAGGCGCTGCAGGCAGAGGGTCACGTCGTTGCCATGACCGGCGACGGCGTTAATGATGCCCCGGCGCTCAAGCGCGCCGATGTTGGCGTTGCCATGGGCCAAAAGGGCAACGAGGCCGCCAAGGAAGCCGCCGAAATGGTTCTGGTCGATGACAATTTTGCATCGATCGCCGCCGCGGTCGAAGAAGGCCGAACGGTTTACGACAATCTGGTCAAATCGATCCTGTTCATCCTGCCCAGCAGCGGCGGGGAGGCGCTGACCATTGTCATGGCGCTGGCCTTGGGACAGTTGCTGCCCATCACCGCACCACAAATCCTGTGGGTTAATATGATCACGGCGGTGACGCTGGCCTTGGCTCTTGCGTTTGAGCCTTCTGAGCACAACGTCATGAAACGTCAACCGCGCCGACGCGATGCGCCGTTGCTATCGGGCTTTCTGATCTGGCGGACGATTTTTGTCTCGCTCATTCTCGTGGCCGGTGTGTACGGCGTGTTTGTCTGGTCCCAGAACCGTGGGGCGGACCTTGAAGTCTCGCGCACGGTCGCGGTCAACACGCTTGTGATGTTTGAACTGTTCTATCTGTTCAACGCGCGTTTCCTGACCGCATCGGCATTCAACAGACAAGGGCTTTTGGGCAGTCGGGCGGTGTTGATCGCGGTCGCACTGGTCGTGCTTTTCCAGCTGATCTACACCTATGCCCCGCCGATGCAGTATCTGTTTGAAAGCGTCGCCATCCCGCCGCTTGGCTGGGCGATGGCCGTCGGGGTCGGGTTCAGCGTCTTTGTGCTGGTCGAGATTGAAAAGGCTTGCCTGCGATACTGGCAGAAACGCAAGACAGGGTAATGTTTACCGGATGTAAAGCAGATGCCGCCTATCCATAACGCATCGCCGCAATCACGTGTCAGGCTGCCCTATGCCGTTACCAGACCAAGAAGACGAAGGCCCGCGCAAGAAGGAGCGGATTGGCAAATATGTCGCCCCCGAAGAGCGCGCAGCCAATATCGTCAAACAGCTTGATGAATTCCTCCGCAAGGGGCCGAGCAAGGGGCTGAAATATTCCCGTTGGCAGCAACTGGCCTGGTATGAGATCGTCGATGAAATCAAGCGCGCCGAAATGGCCCAGAAAAATCAGGACACCCTGACCAAGTCCGCCTTTCTCAGTCTGGCAATTGGCTTTGGGACGGTCGGCTTCTGGGGGCTGGTGCTGGTGGCGGGCAATGGCTTGGGCGCAATTGCCGCTGGCGTCATTGTGATTGCCGGTCTTGTTGTCTGGCGCGCCTTGTCCAAGGCAAAATGGTTCAAATAACAGCTCTATCACGCAGGCATTCGCACATATGAACAAGGAAGCTGCCGAAACTCTCGCCATTCGCGCCATCGCCCATATCGCCGGCGACGACGAATTGCTTCAGGGGTTGATCGCGCAAACCGGCATGGGGCTTGATGATCTCAAAGCCGGGATCGCCTCGAACGAGGTGCAGTGTGGTGCGCTTGAATTCCTGCTGTCGCACGAACCGTTTCTGATGCGCTTTGTCGAGGAGTCGGACTATGCCCCCGAAGATCCGGCGCGCGCCCAGATTGTGCTGTCCGGCGGTCCCATTTGGCAGGACTGACCCCGGCCCGGCAAAAGACCAGCCTAGGCGGTGATCAATTCAGGCGGATTGGCAATATCGGTCAGGTTGTCGGTGCGCAGAAGCCCGAAAATCACTGAATCACGAATGCCGATATGGGTTTTCCACTCGCCGCGCAAAACACCCTCGCGGGTGAAGCCCAGCTTTTCAAATGTTCTGATCGACGCGCGATTGTCCGGGTCGATATCGGCAAACACCCGGCGCGCAGTGGTATTTTCAAACAGATACCGGATCGCGGCATAAAGACCACGTGCGGCATAATTCCGACCGCGTGCGGCCGGGGCCACCATGCAGGCCGCTTCCCAGATATCCGCATCCCGCCCGGTGTTATAAAAGGCAATAACGCCAAGGGCCGGTCCATCGGGCGTTTCGCAAACGACCCATGAAGTATCTGCAAACCCGGCGTACCATTCCTTAAGCTTCGCGATGGTGGTTTCAATGTCCGGGGTAGCTGGTTCTGGGAGCCACAGGCAGCAATCCGGATCACCAAAAATGCGGTGCAATGCAGCGCCATCTGCCGCCGGGTCAAGGGGACGTAAAAACATGTGGGGCTCTTGGGTCTGCGTTGGACGGTGGTGGTTGATCAGCTCAGGAACGGAAGGGGCGCACCGCCATAGACGTAAATCCACACCAGAAGTCCGCCGCCCAGCAAAATGCGATAGATCGCAAACGGCGTGAAGCTGGATCGTTTCAGCCAGCTCATCAGAAGGGCGATGGCGATCAGGGCGGTGATAAACGACAGACCTGCTGCAAGAAGAACGTCTTCGGTCAGGTTGATGTCACCCGTCTGATGCAAATCGATCCCTGCCAGCAACCCGGCACCGAGAATGACCGGGATCGACATCAGCATCGAAAACTGCGCCGCGTCCGATCGTTCATACCCCATGAAGCGCGCAGCCGTCATGGTGATGCCCGACCGACTGGTACCCGGCACAAGGGCAAGAACCTGTGCAAGCCCGATAAACAGGGCACCGCCCCAGCGCATGTGTTCAAGACGGTTGATCGTCATACCGACCTTGTCGGCAAGCCAAAGCAATATCCCAAAGCCAAGTGTGGTCCAGGCAATGATTTCAACAGAGCGCAGCTGTTCCTCGATCCCGGAAACCTTGAAATAGAATCCGACGGCAATCACCGGGATGGTGGCAAGCACGATGTGAAGGGCAAGACGGGCACCGGGGTTGATTCGCCCGGTAAACAGCCGGACGAATCCGCCAAGCATGGCAAACACATCACGCCAGAAATAGATCAAAACAGCAGCCAAAGTACCGACATGCACCGCAACGTCTACCAACAAACCCTGATCCGCGCTTCCGGTAAGGGCAGGGGCCAGGACAAGGTGGCCAGATGAACTGATCGGGAGAAATTCGGTGATCCCTTGAACGATCGCCAGAAGAATAATGTGCTGTAGGGTCACGCCCGCCTCTGTGGCTGTTCGCTGCAAAAACTGATCGCTTATAGCAGTTTAGCCCATTTTGGCGAAACGCATAAATAGTACCATTATGGTACTATTGAAACAATGTTGCGGTCATTTTCCAAGGCTCTCTTTGAAAAACCGGAAAATTTGTCCGGATATTTAAGTCAGTAATATTGACCTAAATGATATTTTGTGCTGGATTCTTGCCTGTTCGACACGTATACAGAGCAAAACCCGCAACATAAAACCCTTCCAGAGGGCCGTCATGACAGAAAAGATGCTGACATTTGTTCATCTTGAACAAAAATATCCGCACAAAAGAGAAGCGTCCGAGCGCCGCACGGATTTCAACGAAATTTATGCACCGTTTGATGACAATAGTGCCGCCGATCAGTCATCGCGCTGCTCGCAGTGTGGTGTGCCATTCTGCCAGGCGCATTGCCCGCTTTATAATAACATCCCCGATTGGCTGCGCCTGACCACCGAAGGTCGCCTTGAAGAGGCTTATGCCATCTCGGCTGCAACCAACAACATGCCCGAAGTCACCGGTCGCATCTGCCCGCAGGATCGCCTGTGTGAAGGCAACTGTGTGATCGAACAGTCGACCCACGGCGCTGTTACCATCGGTTCTGTCGAAAAATACATCACCGACACCGCCTTTGCGAATGGCTGGGTGAAGCCGCCGAAACCGGCCAAGGAAAATGGCATGTCGGTTGGTATCATCGGCGGTGGCCCGGGCGGTATGGCCGCGGCCGAACAGCTGCGCCTCAAAGGATATGAAGTCCATATCTATGACCGTTATGACCGCATGGGCGGGCTGCTGGTTTATGGTATTCCGGGCTTCAAGCTTGAAAAGGATGTCGTCGAACGCCGTGTGAAGCTTCTCGAAGAAGGTGGTGTTGTCATGCACACCGAATTCGAGGTTGGCCGCGATGCGACCCTTGATGACCTGCGCAAGAAACATGACAGCGTTCTGATCGCGACCGGCGTTTACAAGGCCCGCGAGCTGAAGCTGCCCGGTGCCGGTCTTGGCAACGTCTATCCGGCACTTGAATATCTGACCACGTCCAACCGCCACGGCCTGGGCGACACGGTTCCGGCTTACGAAGACGGAACGCTGAATGCCAAGGACAAGAATGTTGTCGTGATCGGTGGTGGTGATACCGCCATGGACTGTGTCCGTACCGCGATCCGTCAGGGTGCCAAATCGGTTAAGTGTCTCTATCGCCGTGACCGTGCAAACATGCCGGGCTCGCAGCGCGAAGTCGCCAATGCCGAGGAAGAAGGTGTCGAGTTTGTCTGGCTGACCAACCCCGAAGCCTTTGTCGGCGATGACAAGGTAACCGGTGTGCGTGCGGTCAAGATGCGCCTTGGTGCCCCGGATGCCGGTGGCCGTCAGAGCCCGGAAATCATCGAAGGTTCCAGCTACACCATGGATGCCGACATGGTCATCCTGGCGCTTGGTTTCGAACCCGAAGATTTGCCGACCCTGTTTGATGCACCGGAACTGGGTGTGTCGCGCTGGGGGACGGTCAAGATCGACTTCCGCACCATGATGACCAATCTCGATGGCGTGTTTGCTGCGGGTGATATTGCCCGTGGTGCCTCGCTTGTGGTCTGGGCAATTCGCGATGGCCGTGATGCGGCTGACCGGATTGATGAGTATTTGCTGGCGCGCAAAGAAGCTGCTGCTTAAGCCCGCTGCCGCATTAGGAGAGAGACGATATGAACAAGATCGTTCAGGATAAAATGGATCAGAACCGTGGCGCTGCTGACATCGCCCGTTTTGAAAAGAACGCAGCACATCTTGAAGCCAGTGGGATGTACGACCCGGCCGAAGAACACGCCAACTGTGGTGTGGGGCTGGTCGGTGCCATTGACGGCAAACCGCGTCGCGAAGTTGTCGAAGCCGGTATCGAGGCGCTGAAAGCCATCTGGCACCGTGGTGCTGTTGATGCCGACGGCAAGACAGGTGATGGCGCAGGTATCCACCTTCAGATCCCGCAGGATTTCTTCAAGGCTTATTTGAAAGTCATCAACCAGGAAGCCCCGGACAGCCTGATCGCTGTTGGTCAAGTCTTCCTGCCGCGTATCGACATGGCCGCACAGGAACGTTGCCGTGCGATTGTTGAAACCGAAATCCTCAAACAGGGTTACGGCATTCTCGGCTGGCGTCAGGTGCCGGTTGATGTCTCGGTCATCGGCGAAAAAGCCAACCAGACCCGCCCGGAAATCGAACAGGTTCTGATCGGTGTCCGTGATGACGTCGACGAAGAAAAGTTCGAGATCGACCTTTATGCCATCCGTCGCCGCATCGAGAAGGCCGTGCTTTCCGAGGCGATCAAGGATTTCTACATCTGCTCGATGTCGTGCCGTTCGGTGATCTACAAGGGCATGTTCCTGGCCGAAGACGTCGATACCTTCTATCCCGACCTGCGCGATGATCGCTTCATCTCGAACTTCTGCGTCTATCATCAGCGCTACTCGACCAACACCTTCCCGAGCTGGCCGTTGGCACAGCCGTTCCGTGTTCTCGCCCATAACGGCGAAATCAACACGCTGCGCGGCAACGTCAACTGGATGAAAAGCCACGAAGCACGCATGGCACATGATGCCTATGCCGACAGCATCGATGATCTCAAACCGGTGATCCAGCCGGGCTCGTCTGACTCGGCCGCCCTTGATGCCGTGTTCGAACTGATGGTGCGTTCGGGTCGTGACCTTCCGATGGTCAAAACCATGATGGTGCCGGAAGCCTGGTCGAAAAAGGCATCCACGCCAGACAGCTATAAAAACCTCTATGCCTATTGCAACGCTGTGATGGAACCGTGGGACGGCCCGGCCGCCCTTGCGGCCTATGGCGGCAAATGGCTGATGGGTGGCACCGACCGTAACGGTCTGCGTCCGCTGCGTTATGCAGTAACGGGCAACGGTCTTCTGATCGCTGGTTCCGAGGCCGGTATGGTTCATATCGACGAGGAAGCCTGCGTTGAAAAAGGCCGCCTCGGCCCGGGCCAGATGATTGCGGTTAACCTCGCAGAAGGCAAACTGCTGCATGATGCCGAGCTGAAAGATCAGCTGGCAGCACGTCGCGACTGGTCGAAATGGGTTGGCCGCACCAAGGTGCTCGACGATCTGATTTCACCGGAACATGCCGAACCGGCACATTTCGAAAAAGAGCGCCTGCTGCGTATGCAAAAGGCGATGGGCCTGTCCCACGAAGACCTTGAACTGATCCTTCATCCGATGGGTGAGGACGGCAAGGAAGCCATCGGCTCGATGGGGGATGACACCCCGCTTGCGATCCTTTCGGACCGTTATCGCGGCTTGCATCACTTCTTCCGTCAGAACTTCTCGCAGGTCACCAACCCGCCGATCGACAGTCTTCGTGAAGCGCGCGTCATGAGCCTGAAAACCCGTCTGGGCAACCTTGGCAACATTCTGGATGAGGATGAAAGCCAGTGTGACTTGCTCCAGCTCGAAAGCCCCGTTCTGACCAACGCCGAATATGACGCCATGCGCGGCTATATGGGCGAAAGTGCTGTTGAAATCGACACCACCTTTGACATCAGTGGTGGGCAGACGGCCCTGCGTGATGCGATCACCCGCATTCAGCGCGAAGCCGAGGAAGCTGTGCGCGGCGGTGCCCTGCACATCATTCTGACCGACGAAGGCATTTCTGAAACCCGTGCCGCGATCCCGATGATACTTGCGACCGGTGGCGTTCACAGCTACCTCGTCAAGACGTCGCTGCGCACCTATATCTCGCTCAACGTTCGCTCGGCCGAATGCATGGATGTGCATTACTTTGCCGTTCTGATCGGTGTGGGGGCGACGACGGTCAACGCCTATCTCGCACAGGAAGGTCTGCTGGATCGTTATGCACGTGGCCTGTTCCCGAATGTGAACAGCACCGCCGAAGTCATGCAGCGCTTCAAGGCCGCAATTGATGCCGGTCTGCTCAAGATCATGTCGAAAATGGGCATCTCGATCATCAGCTCCTATCGTGGTGGCTACAACTTCGAAAGCATCGGTCTGTCGCGGTCGCTTGTGGCTGAATTCTTCCCGGGCATGCCGTCGCGCATTTCGGGGATCGGCCTTCAGGGTATTCAGCGCCGCACCATCGCCCAGCACAAAGAAGCCTTTAACGGCAATGTCGTGACGCTTCCGGTGGGTGGTCTTTATAAGTATCGTCGCAGTGGCGAACGTCACGTCTGGACCGGTCCGCTGATCCACACCTTGCAGTCCGCTGTGACGTCTGGCAGCTACAACACCTTCCGCAAATTCTCCGAAGGTCTGCGGTCGCGTGAACCGCTTCATCTGCGTGATCTTCTTGATTTCCGCAGTGACCATAGCCCTGTTCATCAGGACAAGGTCGAAAGCATCACCGAAATCCGCAAGCGTTTCGTAACCCCGGGCATGTCCCACGGCGCGCTCTCGACCGAGGCGCACGAAGCCTTGGCGATTGCCATGAACCGCATCGGTGCGAAATCGAACTCCGGTGAAGGTGGTGAATCGCGTGAACGTTTCCGTCCGCGTGCGAACGGTGACAATGCGCGTTCCTCGATCAAGCAGGTCGCATCGGGGCGTTTCGGTGTAACTGCCGAATACCTCAACAACTGCGAAGAAATCCAGATCAAGGTCGCCCAGGGTGCAAAACCGGGCGAAGGTGGTCAGCTGCCGGGCTTCAAGGTCACGGTGGAAATTGCCCAGCTTCGTCATGCAACGCCGGGTGTGACCCTGATTTCACCGCCGCCGCACCATGACATCTACTCTATCGAAGATCTGGCACAGCTGATCTATGACCTCAAACAGATCAACCCTCGCTGCCGCGTCTGCGTCAAGCTGGTGTCGCGTTCGGGTGTCGGGACGATTGCCGCTGGTGTTGCCAAGGCAAAAGCCGACGTGATCCTGATTTCCGGTTATGACGGTGGTACGGGTGCAAGCCCGCAGACCTCGATCAAATATGCCGGCGTTCCATGGGAAATGGGCCTGTCGGAAGTCAACCAGGTCCTGACGCTCAACAACCTGCGTGACAAGGTCAAGCTGCGCGTTGACGGTGGTTTCAAAACCGGCCGTGACGTGGTGATCGGTGCCATGCTCGGTGCCGAGGAATTCGGTATCGGCACGGCTTCCCTGATCGCACTTGGTTGCATCATGGTGCGTCAATGCCATTCGAACACTTGCCCGGTTGGTGTCTGTACCCAGGATCCGGCACTGCGTGCCAAGTTCGTCGGTACAGCAGACAAGCTGGTCAACCTGTTCACCTTCATGGCCGAGGAAGTCAAAGACGTTCTGGCCGAGCTTGGCTATACCCGCCTCGAAGAAGTTATTGGCCGCTCCGATCTGCTTCAGCAGGTTCACCGTGGTGCCAAGGACCTTGTTGACCTTGACCTTAACCCGCTTCTGGCACAGGCAGATGCAGGCGATCATGCCCGCTTCTGCACCATCGAAGGCCGTAACGAAGTACCGGATACCCTTGATGCCCAGATGATCAAGGATGCCCGTCCGCTTCTGGAAGACGGCGAAAAGATGCAGCTGCAGTACAACATCCAGAACACCCAGCGTGCGATTGGGACCCGGATGTCGTCACTGATCACGCAGAAATACGGCATGACCGGCCTGAAACCGGGCCACCTCCATGTCCGTCTGCGTGGCTCGGCTGGTCAGTCGCTTGGTGCCTTTGCCGTGCAGGGGCTCAAGATCGAAGTCCAGGGCGATGCCAACGACTATGTCGGCAAGGGCCTTTCGGGCGGAACGATCGTTCTGCGTCCGCGCCCAAGCAGCTCGCTTAAGACCAACGAAAACACCATCATCGGCAACACCATTTTGTATGGTGCGACCGCAGGCAAGCTGTTTGCCGCTGGTCAGGCCGGTGAGCGTTTCTGTGTGCGTAACTCCGGTGCGACCGTTGTGGTCGAAGGCTGTGGCTCGAACGGTTGTGAATATATGACCGGTGGCACGGCTGTCATTCTTGGCTCCGTTGGTGAAAACTTCGGTGCTGGCATGACCGGTGGCATGGCGTTCATCTATGACCGCGACAATACCTTTGCCGATGTCGTTAATGATGGCTCCATCCTGTATCAGCGCATTGAAACCCAGCATTGGGACGAACATTGCCGTTCTCTGATCGAAGAGCATGTGGCCGAAACCGAAAGTGGTTTTGCGCGCACCATCCTCGATAACTGGGACCGTGAACGCGGCAACTTCTGGCAGATCGTGCCAAAAGAAATCGTCGACAAGCTGGAACACCCCATTCGCTCCGAGAGCGAAAACCAGGCAACTGCGTGATCCCTCACGCTTTTGCGCAAGCTCCCTTGTCCAACACACCTGGACAAACGAACTCGCCCCGTACTTCGGTACGGGGCTTTTTTCTTTTAGGGAGTTGCCTTGCTTGAACCCACGAAAGCACGTCAAATGCCCGCGTTCCTTAAGGGAACGTCACGACGCAACGATCTGCTGGTTAAAGCACGATGTTCAGATAAGTCCCGCGCCGCGCATTATGGTCAATCTGATCGGTTGCGATCAGGTTGCGCAGGCGGGCAAGCTGGGATGCGATGAAACTGTCCGATGACGGCTGGTCTGAATTGGCACCAACGCGTCCCCGCGAAACCATACCGCCCTGCGGACGCGCGCGCGCATCCTGAAGGCCTGTATGGGAGGAGCCTGTGCCAATTCTGTTGGTGGTCATCTGATCGTCCACGATTGATGTTGGGCTTACCCTAGCACGTGGTCAGACGTTTGTCATGATCGCGTGATGCGCCGCATCAAAGCGCAATCCGTGGTCCAGACAGAAAGAAGGGTGGCCATAAAAGACCACCCCGGAGGAAGCTAACGAGAGGGAAAAATCACGTTAGGATATTAACCTTGGTGCCACGATTGCCGCTGGTTTCAAGCGGCTGGTGTTCGGTGACGATGGAGCCGATCACCTTGGCAAGACCGGTTGCCTTATTGATCGCGCCTTCTGCGGCTGCGAAAGGCAAAGACGGGTCTGCACCACCTTTGGGCGTAATTGCATCATTCACGGCCTGTGCCGCTGAACCAAGTCCTGAACCTTGAACTGAGCCGATCATCCTGACCTCTTTATCTGTCCGGGTGGGCGATGCCCATCAATCTTTACCGGGTTCTTCAAATCTGTCTGAAGTTCACGGTATGGGCTTGTTAGGTTCATATAAGTGATGGTTGTCACACTATCCAGTGCTGTCGTAATCCCAACCCCGCCAATTGCTTGGTTTGCAAGCATTTTAACTAATATAGCTGGGTAAGATTTTTTTAACCATTCGGCGAAAATTCCGTGATTTCGCGATGGTCAGGGTTGGGGACTCGATCCGTTGAGCAGCGATGTCAGCTCGACTGCGCCCGTTCGGATGCGAGTTTGAGCGCATCATGCACCGCTTTTTGCAACTTGCCGGGGCGGAACGGCTTTTTGACAAACACGTAATTACCCAAAAGATTGTCCAGTTCCTTGCGTGATCGCGCCGGATAACCGGACATGAACACCACGCCATAGCGCGGGTTCTGGCGCAATGCTTCGATGATCAGTTGCGGGCCACTGCGACCGGGCAAGACGACGTCGGTCAGAATCACATCAAATGCCGCATCACCCGTGTTGGTTTGCAGGATCACCAACGCTTCTTCGGTGCTTTTCGCGATCTCGGTGCGATAACCGGCATCATCCAGGATGATTTGGGCGGTGGTGCGCAGGGCCTGTTCATCATCAACAATCAGAACACGCTCGCCATTGCCGGGGAAGACGCCGATCTCGTCAACTTCGTCCTCGGGCTCCGCGCCGGGTTCCGAACGCGGCAGATAGATCGAGAACGTCGTTCCTTCGCCCTCGACACTTTCAAGATTGATAAAGCCGTGGGCCTCTTCGACCCAGCTATGAACAATCGAAAGCCCAAGTCCGGTGCCCTTGCCCGGCTCCTTGGTCGAGAAGAAGGGCTCGAAAATATGGTCGATCACATCTTCGGGAATCCCGGTGCCGGTATCCTGCACGGTGATGACAACAAACTGGCCTTCCACCTCAGGCGGATAGATATCCTCGTCTTCATCGGCTTCGCGCTGTGCCAGCGGCGGAATATCGGCACTGCTGCATGAAATCTGCAGCGTGCCGCCATCGGGCATCGCATCGCGCGCATTGATCGCAAGGTTGAGGATACAGGCCGACAATTGCGTCGGATCAACCCTTGTATGAAGGTCAGCCTCGTCGGCCCAGATTTGCAGATCAATCCGGTGCTCAAGCAAGGTCACCAGCAGTTTTTCCATCTCCGCAAAGATGCTTTCAACCCGGACATTTTTCGGCTGATCGATCCTGCGGCGCGAGAACATCAAAAGCTGGTCGGCAACACCGGTCGCCCGCTCGCCAAGCGAGATGACGTGATCAAGGTATTCCTTCACCCGATCGGGGTCATCAATCTTGGCACGTGCCACTTCGGCGAAACTCAGGATACCGGCAAGGCAATTGTTGAATTCATGGGCAACACCGCCGGCCATCTGGCCCACCGCCTCAAGCTTTTGCGATGTGGCAAGCTGGCGCTGCAGGGCTTGCTGTTCCTCCGCGGCACGATGCTGTTCGGTAATGTTGCTGCCCGTCCCGCGATAGCCGTTGAAACTGCCATCCAGCGCAAAGACCGGAACGCCATTGATCCGCCCGAACTGCTTTTCACCATCCCGCGATGTCCAGGAAAATTCGACGTTGTAGAACGCGGTATGTTCATCAAGATGGCGTTGCAGATATTGCCACCCCTCCGGGTGTTCCGGATGAAGCCCAAGTTTGTCAAACGACTGCCCCTGCGGGGAGCCGTTGATTTCCTCGATCAGCTGATAAAACTTGTAGGACGCAAAGGCGATTTTGAAATCACTGCCCATCTCCCAGTACCAGTCGGCGGAAGACAGGGTAAAGTCGCGGAAACGCTCTTCGCTGTCGCGCAAGGCGTTCTGGGCAGCCTGATGTTGCTGGGTGCGGCGTTCCAGACTTTCGGCCATGGCATTGAGCCCGCGCTCCAAAATGCCGATTTCGTCACGTCCCATCGGTGTCAGCCGCGAACTCAGCTTGCCGACCTGGATCTTGTTAACAAACTGTGCCGCTGTGATCAGTCGCTTAAGCACCGTGTGCTGGGTAAACAGGAAAATCAGTGCAGAGGTCAGCAACACACAAAGGATCGAGCCGATCACAAGCACCGACTGCATCTGGCGCTGGCTTTCTTCAAGGCCCTTGGTCGACACCTTGAGATAGACATACATGAAGGGCTGATTGGCATTCAGCGCAAAGATCGGCGTGATGCTGACCATGCTGGACCCGGTATCGTCATCGACCGTGAACAGGGTCTGCTCTCTCATGTCGGCGCGAAGCTGTTCGGTCGGGAAGTCCGGTAACGAGCTGATCGACGCACCGATCATCAACGGGTCGGTTGAATGATAGATGGTGCCGTCAAAACCGACAGCCAGCGCTTGCTGCAAATGCCGTCCAAGCAGAAGTTCCATCTGCTCGGGGTCGCTCAGAATAGAGACCTTGAGTTGTTCCTGCTGAATAAGCCGTCCGGGTGTGCTGATCTGTTCCGCAATCCTGCGGTCAATTTCGGCCCCGAAATAGTTCACATAATAACCGCCAAACAGACCAAAAAGGATGGTTTCCACGACAATGATCGCAAATGCGATCTTGAAAACCAGACTGCCGATCAGTCGGTCAAACAGCGTCCTCAAGTTAATTCTGCCCCCATTCAGAATGATGCGTGTTTGTCGTGGATTTTACTCGGGCTGAATAAAATACTGACTTGGATTGGTCGGCGCAGGTGTCGCATAACTCCAGGCGGCAGGCATGACCTTGGGAACGTTGTGGAAGTCCCGTGCCACCACGCCTTTTCTGTTTGGCGGTAATGCAATTCCCATAAGGTAAAACTGATTTGCACTGATGTCGAGAATATCGCGCATCAGTTGATTTTGTTTTTCCGCATTTGCTGTCGCTTTCAGTTGATCATAAAGCGCAAGCTGATCGCGAACATCTTGGGGCGGGGTGATGGCATCGGGGCTTTCCGGGTTCAGGTACCAGTTGGCCCATCCGGTTGCATACCAGGACGATTCAGAAGACATCGGCAGGTAATTGATCGGGGTGAGCATCGCATCAAGACCGCCATCACCACCCCACGCACTGGCATTGTGTTCATTGCGTTCGCGCAAAGCGACAAATTCGTCACGTGCAAGGTTCCGGGCTCTGACATCAATGCCAAGTTCACGCCAATAGCCCATGACCGCATCGAGCATCTGAAAGCGTTCCGCACCCTCGGTATCAATCGTGAATGAAAGCGGCTTGCCATCCGGACGCAACAGGATGCCGTCATCATTGATGGTGGTCAGTCCCGCTTTCGCAATATAGCTCCGCGCCAGTTCGACATTATATGCCATGAACTGTCGCGCCAGCACCGTGTGATATTGCGGGCTTTCCGGTCTTGGTGCCGCCTGATGGGGCAAGGCACCGGGAACAAAGCGATCAATGATGGTCTCGCGATCAATCGCATATGACAGGGCAACGCGAAAATCCTTGTTCTGGAAAATGTCGCGCAGCACCGGGTCCTTGTCATTGAGGTTAAGCGACAAGGTCAGGATATTCATATCGCTCTCGATCAGCGTGAAGGCCTGAAGATCCTTGTTTTGAGCCAGAACTTCGTTGGCGCGCGTGCCGATATGGCGTTCTTGCATATTGACCTTGCCGGCAATTGCCGCATCCCCAGCCGCACTTTTTGACGGCACCAGTGTCATGGAAACCGTGTCGATATAGGGAAGTTGCCGGCCGGTCGGATCAATTTTCCAGTAATAGGGATTGCGCTTGGCGATCAGTGGATCGTCCTTGCCATATACCCCGGTAAGCACCCAGGCATTCAGGGTCGGCACATCGGGATTGTTCCAGCGCGTCGGGTCATCAATCGTACCGGGCTGCCCAAATACGTCGATAAAACGCTCTTTCCAGCCGGCATAACCCATCTTCTGGGCGTCGGCATTGGCATTGGCATTATATTTCGGCAAAAGCGGCTTCAGAAAATGCGCCGGATAGCTTACCGGCTCAACACCTTCGGGGCGGGCAAGGGCGGTCGGGAAAAGGCCGTATGGCTTGCTGAAACGAAACGCAACGGTATAGGGATCAATCTCGTCGACTTGCACGGTATTGCCACCTGATGTCAACCATTCCGGCACCGCATCGGCAAAGGCCGGATTGTTCAGGATATCCTCGTACCAGAAAACGATGTCATCGGCCGTGAATGGCGTGCCATCCGACCACCGCATGCCTTGTCGCAGACGGAAAAAGAACTCGGTTGCATCGCTGCTGGGCTGGAATGACAGGGCGACATTGGGGATGGTCGAAGACCATTGCGGGGTCCAGCGCAGAAGTGGCTCATATCCAATCGTCCTGATCAGCAGGGCATGGTCACGGCTGTTACGCTGCGCCATTTTCCATGTGCCGCCATAGGTTCCGACCCGTTCATTGGGGGTGACGATCATCGGTGCGGTCGGCAAGCGATCCTTGACCGGCGGCAGATTTCCGTCCTCAACCAGTTTGGCAAGTTCGGGTGCTTCACCAAATTCAACGGCATGCGTTTTGGCAACGCCAGTCAGCATTGTGGTCAGTGCAACAATCAGGATAAGAGTATGGTGCCTCACAAAAACCTGGCCCCCCTTTTGGATTTGTGTGCTCTGGTCTAAAGTATTGCGACAACTACCCTAAAGTGGTGGTAAGTTGATCCTCCCAAACTAGATAGAGTGATCGAGTTGTGGAAGTACAAAATTTGCAATCACGCGTTTTTTTGTATCGATTCATTGCGCGGTGAAATTGCTATATGTGAAATGCGTTTCGGTTTTCAAACGCATTTTCATCGGTGATCAAATGATCAAACCGTCCGCTCGATTGGGAAAAATTTAGCGTCGCGCCCATCTTTTTTCTTCTTATTTTAACTCGACCCTAGCATCCGAAACGCCCGGA
Source organism: Thalassospira sp. CH_XMU1458 (assembly GCF_037027205.1). Taxonomy (NCBI): domain Bacteria; kingdom Pseudomonadati; phylum Pseudomonadota; class Alphaproteobacteria; order Rhodospirillales; family Thalassospiraceae; genus Thalassospira; species Thalassospira sp. CH_XMU1458. Next base: position 838,090 of record NZ_JAYMDW010000001.1, read on the forward strand.
AATCAAAGTTTCTTTTAAACTAATATAACGATCTGAAGCGGCTGAGAGCCCCTTGCAAGATGGGATTGGATTTGCACTCTGTCGGGGCAGCCCAATATGATGACTGTGTCACAATGCGAACCGAAAGTTGTGCCAATGACGCAATCAGATAACAGCGATAAAACAGGGAATGGACCGTCATTTTTGCCCGGTCCAAAGCCTGCGGCACCGATCCCCCGTTACGAATCGGGTTCGGATTCGCGTTTGCGCGAAAGATTGCGCGCAACAACGGCGGGCGTATCGCCTGTTTCCGGATCCGACGATCAGGACCGGTTCAATCTGGCCGGCATTGAGGGCATGATTGATCGCAAAAAGGCCAATGTCGCCGCCAGGATCGTCGACACCGACCCCGAACAGGCATTGCGCGTGATCCGCAACTGGCTGCTGGGCAACTAGTTTCCACCACAACACACACCCGGCCTACCATCCCATGCTATCCCCTCGGCTGTTTGAAGCCATTTGTCGATAATGCTTTGGATCTGCACGGGTATTTGTCATGGTTTTACATGATCAATATCTTTTGAAATATCGGGGGCAGGGGTTTGACGGATTTTAGTAAACTGATCACGGTGCAGTTCTGCGTTTTTGATCCCGACTATGTCGCGCAGCAAAAAACATATGCCGCAAAGCTGGCCCCGCTGCAGGATAAACTGATCGCCGCCCAGCAAACCGGCAACAGCCTGGCGGCCTCCGATCAACAGATGATCGAATGCAAATGGCTGCTGCAATACACCGCCGACTGGAAGGCGCTTGATCAAAAGCTGGACGGCTTTGCCAGTTCGCTGAACAATCCTGATCAGGCCTGGGCGGAAAAACAGGTCGCAAGCGATGGCTCCTGGGGGCCGTGTTACGATCAATGGTTCCTCAAAGTCGATGCGATGATTGATGCGGTCAATACCCTGGCCGATGAAGGCAAGGCGCCTGAATACCCGCTTGCCTTTCTGGAGCCGATTTCAACACCCGCCAAAATGACGGCCTGGCTTGATGATCAAAAGACATCGCGGATTTTTGCCGATGGTCTGGATCGCCGTGATGCCCTTGGGGCTGTTACGGCGGCACTTTCACAGATGTGCTTTAAAAGCGAAATCCGCGATTATTTCAAAACCAACGTAAAGGGTTTTGATCTGACCGATGATTACATCTCGGCCTATAAGTCATGGCTTGATGACTGGCAGGATGGTCAAAGTGGTTATTGGGGCGGTTGGTTTGACACCACCGATCAGGGCGTTCTCAAAAGCAGCGACCTTAGCCTGACATTCCACAATATCTCTTACCAGCATGGCAAGGTCGATCTGTGGACGCAAATTTTCAACACCACGCTTGCGATCCGCGACGATGCCTATCCGTTCGGCTGGAAGCACAATGGTGATTTCAACAATCACAACAACTATGACGTGACCAAGATTTTCGATCTTGGCTGGTCAAAGGTTGATGGCGCGACACAAGATGCAGCATCCAAAGATATCGCCTTGGTGATTGATTGGTGCCTGACCAAATCCATGACGCCCGATGGCGGCTTTATCGATGACCCGACCTTCTATAACTCGGTCGGGGCCGCCTATTACTACGGCGTTTCGTTCCTGGATCAGGCGGGATATTTCGCCACAACCGCGCCCTTCTGGACTGACAAGCCGTTCCCGGATGGGCCCGCCCTTTGCTGCAAAATCCAGAAAAAGATCAAATCCGAAGGCCTTGATGATGACGAAGCCAAGGCAGCGCTTGAAAAACTCGTCGATGCCTGCGGCAATTGCACGTAATCGGCAAAATCTTTGAATAATTTGATCTATGCATTGGCGAAAGAGGGATCACTGCACCCATATTAATAGCTAAGAACAACAACGTATAATGAGGTTTCGGATGACGGATCGAACAGACATTGATCTTGCGAAATTGCGCACCCGGCTGGAGGAAAGACGCGCCGAGATTCTGGCTCATTCAACCCACTCGGAAGATTATCGCAAGCCGGTCGAACTGGATCAGCAGGCGGTCGGTCGTCTGTCGCGGATGGATGCCCTGCAAAATCAGGAAATGCATCTTGAACAGGAACGCCGCCGCGTGGTCGAGCTGGAGCAGATTGAAAAAACCCTCAAGCGCATGGATGATGACCAATACGGTCATTGCCACAATTGCGGCGAACCGATTGCCGCCAAGCGCCTCGAATTCGATCCGACCACACCGCTTTGCGTCGATTGCGCTGATCATGTGAGCCATGTCTGATCGTTGCGCGTAAAGGGAATATCGCAAACGCTGCGTGCGGGTGTTTCTGTGCGCAGCGTTTTCTTTAAAGCCAGGAGAAACGGTTTGCCAGCTTTCGGGCAACGCAATGATCAGATTGGAAAAGGCTGCATCTTGTGCGCGCTTTTGATCGTTCTGGCTGCGCTGCTGTTTCTTCCCAATTTGGCCCGTGCCCAAGGCATCTGTGCGCCGATCAGTGCGCCCGAAGCCTTCCTTGAATTCAATCACATGGATCCGATGCTTGATCGGCACCGCTCGGTGCGCTGGCTCAACAGCCGTGCCGGGGGCAGTCCGCGTTTTCTCGTGACGGGCCTCACCGAATATGAAGTTCAGGCATCTTTCGATATGCGCTTTGAACCGCGCCAAGTCGGCTTTGGCCGTTATTGCCTTGATCCGGTGCGGGTCAATCCCAAGGTCGATGTCGTCAAACATCTGGTCTATATCGCGTCCGAGCTTGAACGCGGTACCTGCGAATATGATGTGGTTTACGCCCACGAAGGCGAACATGTGAAGATCAATCAAGGCATGGAGGCCGACATTCGTGCCGCCCTTGATGATCTGGTCAATGATGTCGTCAGACAGGTCGGTGCCATGTTCCCGATGCCCGCGGACAATGCACAACGCGCCATGCGGCGGCTGATTTCGGAATATGGCCGGGATTTCAAAAGACGGCTGAACGATATTCGCAGGCGGAGTGCGGAAAAACACAAACGGATCGATACGCCGCAGGAATATGAAAAGCTGTCACTGGCCTGTGGGCCGAACTCGGCCTTTCAGACCGTCTTGCAGGATGCCGCAAGATAGGATTTGTCGGGGATCAGTCGGCGTAATTGCCGTCATCCGCGGCGTCCATTCCCGCAACTTCGCGTAAGCCCCCAAGATCAAGCCCAAAGACATTGCGTGATTTGAATTCCAGCAGGTCATGACGTCTGAAATCGGCGATGATCCGGCTGGCCGTTTCGGTGGTAATGCCAAGCATCGCACCAATATCTTCGCGCCCCGGAAGGGTGCAGGTTTCGGTCACATCATCATGTAAAAACAGGCAAAGCCGGGCGACCCGTTCTCGTGCCGTACCGGTCGACATCTGGGTCAGCCAGTTATCGGATTCCATTACCGCCTGATGCCAGCGATTAAGCACCTGCTTGTGCAAACGCGGGCTTTCGCGATCAAGCTTTTCAATCACCGCAATCGGAATGCGGCACAGCTTGCTGTCCTGAAGGGCCTCGGCGTGGTGGGTGAAACATTCGCTGACCAGGGACTCAAGTCCGATGGTGCCGCCGGGTTTGACAAGGCGCACCACCCGCTGATTGCCATCCGGCAGGTAATGGACAAGTTTGATCAAGCCACTGCGCAGCGTGAAAATCGATTGCGCCTGATCACCGGCATTATAAAGCGTATTGCGTTTGGGCAGGGTGATGTCTTCAACCGGCATATGGACAAGTTTGAAATCCTCATCCGTCAGGTTGTTGAACAGGGCAAATTTCCGCACACCACATTCGCGGCATCGCGCAAGTTCGGGTCGGAATGTATAGCTTGTTGTATGGTTCACGCGTGCCACCCATGACAACGGGCTGATCCGGTTGTCGGTCAGTCCCTGTTACGCAGGTATAAAGAATATAATGAGTCCAGTTTTCGAGCTAATCTACCGTATCAGAATGTGAAATCATTTCATAGTCATGCATGACCACGTCACATGCGCGGACCGTTTCTGATTTCAGCTCGCAGAATCCAGCGTTACCAGACCCTTTTCAATGGCATAGCGGACAAGACCGGCCGAACTGTCGATATCAAGTTTGCGCTTGATATTGCGGCGGTGCGTTTCCACCGTGCGTACACTGATATCAAGTTCGCGGGCAACGTGCTTGTTGCTCGCCCCTTTGGCCAACAGGCGCAAAACCGTGCGTTCGCGCGATGTCAACGGCACGCCGTCATTGTTGCTGTCTTCGCCATCACTGATGCGATCGAATGTGGAACTATACGCCTCACCGCCATTGGCGATGGTTTCAATCGCACGCACCATGTCATTGGATGACACATCTTTCAGGATAAAGCCCTTTGCACCGGCCTGCTGGGCGGTGCGCAGATATTCCGGGTTTTCGTGCATCGACAGGATGACAACCTTGGTATCAGGCAGGGTTTCACGGAACTTTTCGGCGGCCTCCAATCCGTTCATCACCGGCATCGAAATGTCCATCAGGACAATATCAGGATGCAGGTCACCGGCCATGGTCAATGCCTCGGCCCCGTTGCCGGCCTCGCCAACGATATTGATATGTTCAAAACATTCCAGTCGCGACCGGATGCCATCCATGACAAGCGCGTGATCGTCGCAAAGCAAAATCCGCAATGGCCGATGGGTGGAATAAACTTCGTTGGCAATGGTGGCATTGGTCATGGATCAAACGAGTTCCTGTCGCGTGACTGTCGGGTTGTGCGTCATCAGATTAACCGCTGATAGCGTCATGGGGTAGGGCATTCTGGCTGTTGGCGGGAATAAATGCAGTGATTTTCGTCCCGTCGTCCGGTTCGGAGCGCACCGAAAGCCCGCCACCATGGAATTCCATGCGTTCGCGCATGTTGCGCAAACCAATGCCCGCCCGCGGATCGCGGTTGCGGATATAGCGGTTGGTTTCAAACCCGACACCGTTATCGGCAATGCGCATGATGATGCTGCTGCCTTCGCGTTTGATCGAAATTTTCACCACCGTCGCATCGGCATGGCGTTCGATATTGGTCAGCGTCTCCTGCAACACGCGATACAGCGTTGTCTTCTTGTCGATATCAAGCTGCCCGTCAACATTGTCGCATTTCACCTCGATCAGGATGCCGGACCGGTCCTGAAGTTCGGCACACATGCTTTCGATCGCGGGCTTCAGGCCAAGATCATCAAGCACGGCCGGGCGCAAATCGCGCGAAATCCGCCGCACTTCATGGATGGCGTCCTGCAATCGGTTGGCGGCCTTTTCCATGGGCTCGATCGCGTTGTCACGTTTCTGGGTGATGCGTGCAATCGCGGTTTCAACCGCATATTTGACCGAAACCAATATCTGACTGATCCCGTCATGCAGCTCGCGCGACACGCGCAGGCGCTCCTGTTCCTGCACATCGACCACCCGGTGGGTCAGTTCCTTAAGCTTTGAGTCGGCAAGTTTGCGTTCGGACAATGTGACCACCGTGCCCGATATCCCCACCAGCAACACCGCAAGGATCGTCACCCCGATGATCGACATGGTGGTTTCGCGGATATGGGTGGAAACCTCGGCCTCGATCTCGGTGACCTGTTCGGCGATATCGTCGATATAAATGCCCGTACCGATCATCCAGTCCCATTTATCCAGCATCAGGGAATAGGTGATCTTTTCGGTCGGCTCCCCGGTCGATGGCTTTTCCCAGACATGGCGCATGAAATCGCCACCCTTTTCCGCATTGAAAATCAGGCCCTGAATGACTGTGTTGCCATTGATATCGCGCAGGTTCCAATAGGTCCGGCCAAGGCGCCAGGGCTGCGGCGGATCGACAAGGGCCGTGCCATCGCGGTCATAAATAAAGAAGTATCCATCCTCGCCATAAGACAGATCTTCGATGATCGCTTTCACACGTTCTTTTGACACCGCATCCAGCGGGCTTGCCACCGAATAGATGTGGTCGATCGATTTCATCGCCAGCTCAAGGTAGCTTTTCAGCTCGTCCTTTCTGGCCTGAAGAATGTTGCGTTCAAAGGTCCTGATCTCGGCCTCGGCCAGGCGTTCGGCCTGGGCAAACACCAGCCAGGAGATCGCAGATGCCGCCAGAACCAGCGGCAGGATCGAGAGCAGCAAAAACTTTAGTCGAAGATTGAGCTTCGGCATGGGCGTAACCGTTTCGGGAATTTCCGTTTTTCTGATCGCGGACAATAGCATATCCGCGCCAAAAGTCGCTGAAAGATCGCGGTTTTCCCATCGCCCTGATTGAGAAGGCCGGGCTGAGCTGTTCCGCATGGTGAAAAGAAACTGGTCGGGATTTCCAATAATTGGTAATACCAATTTACGAGATCATGCTTTGACAGGGAGAGGGCAATGCGCATATACCAGAACCGTCGCCTGCCCACCGGGCGCCAAAAGCTCTGGATGCATTGCACAAGATCTCAGCGTGCTGGCATCCCGTATCGCCACTATGGATATGGCGTTGCAGGCATCCCGCACCGCAACGCATTCCGGGACCATATCGTGGCGTTTCACTTGGTTTTGGCAGGCGCGCACAGGCACGTTCCTGCCAGGAAATTGTGGTAGGAGCCCGGTGTCCATGACGCGTTCAGCACCAAAGCGTATCCGTAAACTTCTGGTCGCCAACCGTGGCGAGATTGCGATTCGTGTTCTGCGAGCCGCCAACGAACTTGGCATTCGCACAGTTGCGATCTTCTCTGACGAGGACCGCTTCGCCCTTCACCGTTTCAAGGCGGATGAAAGCTACACGGTGGGGAAGGGCAACAAGCCCATTCGCGCCTATCTTGATATCGAAGACATCTTGCGTGTCGCACGCGATGCCGATGTCGATGCGATCCATCCCGGTTACGGCTTCCTGTCGGAAAATCCCGAATTCGCCGATGCCTGTGCCGAGGCCGGCATTCAGTTCATCGGCCCGGACTCAGAAGTCATGCGCACCCTTGGCAACAAGGTATCTGCACGTAATCTGGCCGAAAGTGCTGGTGTGCCGGTCATGCCCGCCTCAAGCGCGCTTCCCGAAGACATGGCAGAAGTCACCCGCATCGCCGAGAAAATCGGCTATCCCCTGATGCTCAAAGCCAGCTGGGGCGGCGGTGGCCGTGGCATGCGGGTTATCGAAAATGGCAAGGACCTGTCGGGTCAGGTGCTGGCAGCACGCCGCGAAGCCGAGGCCGCCTTTGGCAATGGCGAGGTTTACTTTGAAAAACTGATCCGCCGCGCCCGCCATGTCGAGGTCCAGCTGCTTGGCGATAATCACGGCACCCTCGTGCATCTTTATGAACGTGACTGTTCGGTTCAGCGCCGTAACCAAAAGGTGGTTGAACGCGCCCCTGCACCCTATCTCGATGATGATCAGCGTGCCGAGATTTGTGACGCCGCGATCCGCCTTGGCAAGGCGGCCAATTACGTCAATGCCGGCACGGTTGAATTCCTCATGGATGTCGATACATCCAAGTTCTACTTTATCGAGGTCAACCCGCGCATTCAGGTCGAACACACCGTTACCGAATGCGTCACCGGCTTTGATCTGGTCAAGGCACAGATCCTGATTGCCCAGGGGGGGCGCATCGGTTTCCCGTCCGAAACCGGTATCCCCTGGCAGGACAAGATCAAGCTGCGCGATCATGCGCTTCAATGCCGTATCACCACCGAAAACCCGGAAAACAACTTTGTCCCCGATTACGGGATCATCAAGGTGTATCGCGGGGCCAACGGGTTTGGCATTCGTCTGGATGGCGGCACGGCCTATTCCGGCGCAGTAATCACGCCGTTCTATGACAGTATGCTGGAAAAGGTCACCGCATGGGGCAGCACCCCGCGTGAGGCGGTGGATCGTATGGACCGCGCACTTCGCGAATTCCGTATTCGCGGTGTTGCCACCAACCTGGCCTTCCTTGAAAACCTGATCAATCACCCGAAATTCCGCGCCGGTGAATACACCACGCGGTTCATCGATGAAACGCCCGATCTGTTCAAGTTCGTACGCCGGCGCGACCGTGCCACCCGTCTGCTGCGCTTCATCGGCGAGGTTGCGGTCAACGGCAACCCCGAAGTCGAAGGCCGCGTGGTGCCGACCAATCTGCATGATCCGGTGATGCCAAAATCAATCGATCTTGGCGAAATCCGCCCGGGCACCAAGCAAAAGCTTGATCAGTTGGGGCCAGAGGGTTTCTCGCGCTGGATGAAGGATCAGGAACGCGTCCTGATGACCGACACCACCATGCGTGATGCCCATCAGTCGCTTCTGGCGACCCGCATGCGCACCTATGACATGCTCGAAATTGCGCCTTATTACGCGCATGGTCTGCCGGAACTGTTTTCAATCGAATGCTGGGGCGGGGCGACGTTTGACGTTGCCATGCGCTTCCTGAAAGAAGACCCTTGGGATCGTCTGGTCAAGCTGCGCGAACGCGTGCCAAATATCCTGACGCAAATGTTGCTGCGGGCCTCGAACGCGGTTGGCTATACCAACTATCCCGATAATGCAGTCGATTACTTCGTCAAGCAGGCGGCCGAACACGGCATGGATGTCTTCCGCGTGTTTGATAGCCTCAACTGGGTTGAAAACATGAAGGTCGCGATGGAATCGGTGCTTAAAACCGACAAACTTTGCGAAGCGACCATCTGTTACACCGGCGATATCTATGACAAGGACCGCCCGAAATATAACCTTGATTACTATGTGAATATGGCCCGCGAACTTGAGTCTGCCGGGGCCCATATTCTCGGTCTTAAGGATATGGCGGGTGTGCTGCGTCCGGCCGCTGCGACCGAGCTGATCACAGCGCTTAAGGACACCGTCAATATCCCGATCCATTTCCATACCCACGACACCAGCGGCATCTCGGCCGCGACTGTCATTGCCGCCATTGATGCCGGTGTTGATGCGGTCGATGCGGCGATGGATTCGATGTCGGGCCTGACGTCCCAGCCGAACCTTGGCTCAATCGCCAATAACTATATCGGCCAGCCGCGTGATCCTGGGCTCAAGACCGAGGCGCTCAAGGAAATCTCGACCTATTGGGAACAGATCCGTCGCTATTACGCTGGTTTCGAAAGCGATATCCGAAGCGGCACCTCGGACGTCTATGTCCATGAAATGCCGGGCGGCCAGTACACCAACCTGCGCCAACAGGCCCGTGCACTCGGGATCGAGGATCGTTGGCCCGAAGTGTCCAAGGCCTATGCCGCGGTCAACAAGATGTTTGGCGATGTCGTCAAGGTGACGCCAAGCTCCAAGGTTGTTGGCGATATGGCTTTGATGATGGTGACATCCGGTTTGTCTGAGGAAGACGTTCTTGATCCTAAAAAGGACATTACCTTCCCCGACAGCGTCATTTCCTTCTTCCGCGGTGAAATCGGTCAGCCGGTCGGTGGCTTCCCGCCCGCCCTGCAGCGCAAGGTGCTTAAGGGGGCCGAAGCGCTAACGGATCGTCCGGGCAAATCATTGCCGCCGATTGATTTCGAAGCGACCCGCAAGGAGATCGAAAAGAAAACCCATCGCAGCAATATCTCTGACGCCGAGGTTGCATCTTATGTGATGTATCCCAAGGTGTTCCTTGATTACGCCGAACACCGCAGCCACAACGCCGATGTTTCGGTTCTGCCAACCCCGGTCTTCTTCTACGGGATGAACCAGAACGACGAAATCTCGGTCGATCTTGAAAAGGGCAAAACCCTTGTCATCCGCTATCTGACCACGTCCGAGGCCGGTGACGAGGAGGGCAACCGCACCGTGTTCTTTGAACTCAACGGTCAGCCCCGCACCGTCAAGGTCGCCGATAAGACACTGGCGGGCACGGGCAAGACAAAACCAAAGGCCGAAGATGGCAACAAGCTGCATGTCGCAGCACCGATGCCGGGTCTGGTGGTCGAAGTCCACGTGTCCGAGGGCCAGAAGATCAAGTCGGGTGATGTGATGTGCTCGCTCGAAGCCATGAAAATGGAAACCGCGGTTCACGCCGAAAAGGATGGAACCGTGGCCAAAATCCACGCCCCGGCCGGGACACAGGTCGAAGCCAAGGACCTGCTGGTCGAATTAACGGAGTAACCCACCGATGCTTAGGATGCCTGAGCCTGATCAACACACACTTGCACGTCGCAAGGACATTATCGCCGCCATGCGCGATATCATCCCGTCACCGGGCGGGGTTATTGTCGATGATGATCAGCTCAGGCCCTATGAATGCGACGGGTTGATGGCCTATCGGCAATTGCCGATGATTGTGGTCCTGCCGGAAAATACCGCCCAGGTCGCAGCCATCCTGAAATATTGTCATACCAATAAAATCCGTGTCGTTCCGCGCGGTGCCGGTACCGGTTTGTCCGGTGGCGCGCTTCCGATGGCCGATGCGATCACCATTAGTATGATGAAATTCAATCGCGTGCTGGATATCGATTGGGACAACCGGGCGGCCGTCGTGCAGCCCGGTGTCACCAACCTTGGCATCACGCGCGCGGTCGAACACAAGGGGTTCTATTACGCCCCCGATCCATCCAGCCAGATCGCCTGTTCGATTGGCGGCAACATTGCCGAAAATTCCGGCGGGGTGCATTGCCTGAAATACGGGCTTACCACCAACAATGTGTTGGGGGTTGAAATGGCCACCATCGAAGGCGAAATCCTGCGCATTGGTGGCAAGGGCCTTGATCAGGTGGGCTATGATTTGCTTGGCATCATCACCGGGTCGGAAGGCCTTCTTGGCATCGTGACCGAAGTCACCGTGCGTATCCTGCGCAAACCCGAAACTGCGCGTGCGCTGTTGCTGGGCTTTAATTCATCCGAAGAAGGCGGCAATTGCGTTGCCGCCATCATTGCCGCCGGGATCATTCCGGGCGGTCTTGAAATGATGGATGCCCCGGCGATCAAGGCGACCGAGGAATTTGTTCAGGCCGGCTATCCGCTCGATGTCGAAGCCCTTCTTCTGGTCGAACTTGATGGCCCGCAGGTCGAAGTCGATTACCTGATCGACCGGGTTGGCAAAATCGCCAAGGATTGCGGTGCGGTCTATTCCCGCATTTCTGAAAACGAGGAAGAACGCCTGCTGTTCTGGTCGGGTCGCAAAAACGCCTTCCCGGCGATTGGCCGTATTTCACCCGATTATATGTGCATGGATGGCACCATCCCGCGCGGTCGCCTGTCCGAGGTCCTGACCGGCATGCAGGACCTGTCGAAAAAGCACGGGCTGGGCGTTGCCAACGTCTTCCATGCCGGTGATGGCAATTTGCATCCGCTGATCATGTTTGATGCCAACAAGGCGGGCGACCTTGAAAAGGCCGAGGCATTCGGGGCTGACATCCTTAGACTTTGTGTCGCGGTTGGCGGGGTGCTGTCGGGTGAACATGGCATCGGTGTCGAAAAGCGCGACCTGATGGGCGAGATGTTCTCAATCGATGACATGAAGCATCAGGAACGCATCAAGATGGCCTTTGACGAGGACCAGTTGCTCAACCCCGGCAAGGTATTCCCGACCTTGCATGGCTGTGGGGAGCTCAAAACCCTGCATGCCAAGGCGGTGGCCGACAAGTTCCCGGACATCCCGCGCTTCTAGGGTCCTGCCCCTTAAGGCGTGATCAAACGAAACAACAAACAAACACGATAAAACAAAGGTCGGTCAATCGGCTCCCGCAAATCCGATTGATTAGGCTCAGGAGAGGAAAAGAGAGAGTTATGGTGGACGTACTTTCCCCCACCACGCCAGATCAGCTGCGTGACGCGGTTGGTTGGGCGCTTGGATCAGAAACCCCGCTTGAAATCATCGGATCGGGCAGCAAGCGCGCCTTTGGCCATTCTGTTCGGACCAATGCAGTGCTTGATTGCTCCAAACTGTCGGGGATCTTGTTTTATCAGCCCGAAGAACTGGTGATCTCTGCGCGTGCCGGAACGCCGATTGCCGATATCAAGGTGGCATTGGCCGAGAAAAATCAGCAATTCCATTTTGAGCCCGGAAACTTCCCGGCCCTGCTGGATGGATCAAGTGGGCCGGATGCCGGAACCATCGGCGGGCTGGTCGCCTGCAACCTTGCCGGACCGCGCCGGATCAAGGTGGGCGCCGCACGCGATCACCTTCTGGGGTTCGAAGCCGTTTCTGGCCGGGCAGAGGATTTTAAATCCGGCGGCCGGGTGATGAAAAACGTCACCGGCTTTGATCTGTCAAAACTGATGGCGGGCTCCTTTGGCACGCTGGGTGTGATGCATACCGTAACGCTTAAGGTCATGCCAAATGACGAAACATCCGCCACCGTGATTGTCGCCTGCAGCGACCCGCGTGCGGCGGGCAAGGCGATGACCATTGCCATGGGCAGTGAAAACGAGGTCTCCGCCGCCGCCTGGATCGCCCCCGAAGATGCACCGCACCTTGATGTGCCGCTGGCCGGTGAATATGGCAGTGGCCTTGTGGCCCTGAGGGTCGAAGGTCCCAAGCCGTCTGTGGCATGGCGGGCCGATGCCCTGTGCCGGGCGCTTGCCGGTTTTGGCGAATGCCATGAAGTCCCCGAAAGTCACAGCCACAGCATCTGGAAGGTCGTCGCCAATGTCGCGCCGTTCGTGGCATCGGAAAATACCGGCAGCATTTTGTGGCGGGTATCGGTGCCCCCGGCAAGCGGGGGGGATATCTGTGCCCAACTGATCGAAAAAACCGGTGGTCGGGCGATGATGGATTGGGCCGGTGGCCTGATCTGGTTGCAGATTGCCGCATCTGACGCGGCGTGTGCGCCTGATGCAATGGCGGGCACGATCCGCGATATCGTCGCCAATGTCGGCGGGCAGGCCAATCTGGTGCGCGCATCCGATGAAATCCGTCAAGCCACCCCGGTCTTCCATCCCGAAGACCCGGCACTTGCCCGGATCAATGCCCGGATCAAGGAAAACCTCGATCCCAAGGGGATTCTCAATCCGGGGCGGATTGCGCCAGTGTCACTGAATGGGGAGGGCGCGTAATGCAAACCAACTTCACCGCTGCCCAACTTGAAAATCCGGCGATCGCCGAAAGCGAACAGATCCTGCGCAAATGCGTGCATTGTGGTTTCTGTACTGCGACCTGCCCGACATTCGTCACCCTTGGTGATGAACTCGACAGCCCGCGTGGCCGCATTTACCTGATCAAGGACATGCTGGAAAATGACAAACCGGCAACCGAAAAGGTGGTCAAACACCTTGATCGCTGCCTGTCATGTCTTTCCTGTACAACCACATGTCCCTCTGGTGTTGATTACATGCACCTGATCGACAATGCGCGCGCCCATATCGAACAAAACTATGAACGCCCGCTAGGTGATCGCTTGCTGCGCAAGTTGCTATCGATTGTTGTGCCCAATCCGACCCTGTTCCGGCTGTCATTGATCGGGGCGAAATTCGCCGGCCCCTTTGCGCGCCTGATGCCCGGTCGGCTCAAGGGCATGGTCAAGATGGGCGCACGCCCGATGCATCCGCCAAGCTGGGTCGATAAACCACAGGTGATCCCGGCGGTTGGCGAACGCAAAGGCCGGGTTGCCATCCTGATCGGCTGTGCCCAGCAGGTGCTTGAAACCGAAATCAACGAATCGACGGTTCGTCTACTCACCCGGCTCGGGATCGAGGTGGTTGTTGCCAAGGGTGCTGGCTGTTGCGGATCGCTTGTCCATCACATGGGCAAGGAAGAACAATCCCACGCGCAGGCCAAGGCCAACATTGATGCCTGGACGGCTGAGGCTGCGGGCGAAGGCCTTGACGCCATCGTAATCACCGCATCGGGCTGTGGCACCACGATCAAGGATTACGGCCATATGCTGCGCCATGATCCGGCCTATGCCGAAAGGGCCGCGACGGTGTCCGGTCTTGCCAAGGACATTACCGAATATCTGGCTGGCCTTGATATCGATGCCACGGTGTTTGCCGGGGCCAATCACGGGAATCCCCGTGTTGCCTATCATTCGGCCTGCTCGATGCAGCACGGTCAAAAGATCACCCGACCACCCCGTGATCTTCTCAAACAGGCCGGGTATGAAGTGGCTGAAATCGCCGAAGGCCATCTGTGCTGTGGTTCTGCCGGGGTCTATAACCTGTTGCAGCCTGAAATCGCCGGTCAGCTTCAGGAACGCAAACGCGGCAATATCCGCGCGACCCAGCCCGATCTGGTGGCGACGGGGAATATCGGCTGCATGGTCCAGATCGAAACCGACGATCTTAAAGTTCTGCACACGGTGCAGCTCCTTGATTGGGCGGCGGGTGGACCGGTGCCGGAAAAACTGCGGGGCCGGATGACGGCGACCGAACTGGCAGGCTAGGTTTTCTCAAACCCGCATCAGAAAACAAAAAGGACGGCAGAGAATAACCTCTGCCGTCCTTTTGATTTCGTAAGTCCGTGCGACTGGGCGCCTTACTCTTCCTTGCCAAGCAGGCTTTTTGTAATGCCTTCTGCGGCAGAGCTTTCGCTGCTGTCTTCGGCATAGGCCGCTGTCTTGTCACGAATCCACTTGATTGCTTCGGCTTCGTCAACCTCGACCTTCTGGGCCACCAGTGACAGAACGGCCTCGATCGCCAGAACGTGCGATGCGACGTTATTGACCGCAACATGCAGATCATCAATATGGCGCGACGCAGCCTCTGACATGTCTCCAAGTTCGCCAGACAGCTTCTGAATCAGTTCCTGAATTTCGTCGAGTGCAGCGTTGCTCATCAAGTGCTCCTGTTATGGCTGCGCACATTTGTGCGCGGCATTTTTTGGTCCCTACGCACAAGAGTTGCTTGGAAACGGGGTCATGTAAAGGGTTAGCTGGCAATTATCGTCAATTCACACCATTCCCCAACGCCCAAGGCCACCTTTGGGCGAAATGTGACAGTTTTTGTTACAGCCTTTCGCAAACAATCGCGATTTTGCCATGTTGAAGTGAAAAATCACCGTTTTCGGATGGTTATCGTAAAATACTAACTTATTGATTGTATTGGTAATAATTGGCTGTTTTTACTGCTCTGATACGTTGTCACATAACGTTAACAAAAGCGACACAATACCGTAAGCACCCAGCGGTAGAGTCCGCCTCGCAGATCGTTGCACCGTTCCGAAGTGGAACTACCATTGGGGAATTTATGATGAAGAAGACTCTTGCTGTTGCGGCGCTTATGAGCGTTGCCTTTGCTGGCGCTGCCGAAGCACGCGACCAGATTCGTATCGTTGGTTCGTCCACCGTCTTCCCGTTCGCAACCGCAGTTGCAGAAGAATTCGGTAAAACCACCTCCTTCAAAACGCCGGTTATCGAATCTACCGGTTCTGGCGGTGGTCTGAAGCTGTTCTGCGCCGGTGTTGGCGAACAGCATCCGGACATCACCAACGCTTCGCGTCGCATCAAGAAGTCCGAAGTTGAAACTTGCGCGAAGAACGGCATTTCGGAAGTTACCGAAGTTAAAGTTGGTTACGACGGTATCGTTCTGTCGAACTCCAACGCTGCGCCGCAGCTCGACCTGACCAAAGAGCAGATCTTCCTTGCTCTGGCAAAAACCGTTCCGTCCAAAGACGGCCAGTCGCTGATCGACAACCCGTACAGCACCTGGGCTGAAATCGATCCGAGCCTTCCGGACGTTAAAATCGAAGTTCTCGGCCCGCCGCCGACCTCCGGTACCCGTGATGCCTTCACCGAGCTGGTACTCGAAGAAGCTTGCGATGAGTTCCCGGCAATCGCCGCTCTTAAAGACACCAACAAAGACCAGCACAAAGCTGTCTGCGCTGGCGTTCGTGAAGACGGTGCCTATGTCGAAGCTGGCGAGAACGACAACCTGATCGTTCAGAAACTCGAAGCCAACCATGATGCACTTGGCATCTTCGGCTTCTCCTTCCTCGACCAGAACGGCGACAAGCTTCAGGGCTCGCTGATCGGTGGCGTTGCTCCGACCTTCGAAGCAATCTCTGCTGGTGACTATCCGGTTTCCCGTTCGCTCTTCTTCTACGTGAAGAACGCGCACGTTGGCACCATTCCGGGCATCAAGGAATATCTTGCTGAATTCACCGCTGACAAAGCTTGGGGTGACGAAGGTTACCTTGCTGACCGTGGCCTGATCCCGATGGATGCTGCTGAGCGTGAAGCTGTTCGTAACGCTGCGATGAACCTTTCGCCGCTGAGCATGTAACGCGATCTTTCAACCGGTGGCAGCAAATGCTGCCACCGGTTTCTTTGTTTCTTGTATTGATTTCTATATTGTTTCTGTCCTATTGGCCTCACGAACTGATCTTTGCAGGCTCATCTGGCGAACGGATCTCAAATAATGTCCCTGTCTTTCCTGTTGCTCGCGGTTGCCGCACTTTGCGCGCTGTCCTTTTATTTCGGACGCCAGCGGGCTGTTGCCCTTTCTGGTGGCCGGCACAGCAATCTTCATTCCTTGCCGGTTCACTACGGGGCTTACACAGCAGCATGGTGCGGGCTTCCCGCGCTGTTTTTGCTTTTGATCTGGTACATGTTCCAGGGCTCGGTGATTGAAGCCCTGATCGTGTCGGACCTGCCGCAGGAAGTAGTTAGTGACTCCGGTCGTCTGTCGCTGGCGCTCAACAGCATTTCCCAGATCGCCGCCGGTGGCGGTGAACATCTCACCGTGTCGCCGGAAATTGTTGATGCCGGGCGCAGACTTGCCAACTTGCAAACCATCGCCAATGCGGCGCTGGTGGTTGTCATGCTGTCGGTTGCGCTTGCCGGTCTTGTCCTGTCCTATCGACGGATTGAAGCGGATATGCGCGCGCGCAACAATGTTGAACGCATCTCGCGCGCGATCATGATTGTCTGTTCGGCGATTGCGATCCTTTCAACGGTCGGCATCGTGTTTTCACTGATGTTCGAAACCCTGCATTTCTTTAGCAAGATCAACCCGCTCGACTTCCTGTTTGGTCTGGAATGGAGCCCGCAAACCGCGATCCGTGCCGATCAGGTGGCGTCCGAGGGGGCGTTTGGCATGATTCCGCTGTTTGTCGGTACCTTGCTGATTACGCTGATTGCCATGTGTGTCGCGGTGCCGGTCGGCCTGTTTTCGGCCATTTATATGGGCGAATATGCCGCGCCTAAATTTCGTGCTGTTGCCAAACCCGCACTTGAAATTCTGGCGGGCGTGCCAACGGTTGTCTATGGCTTCTTTGCCGCGCTCACCGTGGCACCGTTCTTGCGCGACAATGGCGCGATGCTCGGCCTCGATGTCAGTTCGGAAAGTGCGCTGGCCGCCGGTCTTGTCATGGGCATCATGATCATTCCGTTTGTGTCCTCGCTGTCTGATGACGTGATGTCGCAGGTGCCGAAATCGCTGCGTGACGGGTCCTATGCATTGGGGGCGACCAAATCGGAAACCATCCGGCAGGTGATTTTCCCGGCCGCCTTGCCCGGTATTGTCGGGGCGGTTCTGTTGGCCGTTTCGCGGGCGATTGGTGAAACCATGATTGTTGTGATGGCCGCTGGTCTTGCCGCGAACATGACGGTGAACCCGCTTCAGGCGGTGACCACTGTTACCGTGCAGATCGTGACGCTTCTGGTCGGCGACCAGGAGTTCGACAGTGCAAAAACCCTCTCGGCCTTCGCGTTGGGGCTGGTTCTTTTCCTTGTCACCTTGGGGCTGAACGTATTTGCCCTTAAGGTTGTTCAGAAGTATCGCGAGAAATATGACTGATATGGCATCTCTTATGGAAGACAGAGCTGCGGCCAAAGTGATCTCTGACAATCTGCGCAAGCCGGTTGACTGGGACAGCCCGAAAATCGCCCGTAACATCAAGAAACGTTACGCGGCCGAACGCCGCTTTAAAAGCTATGGTCTGGTTGCGATCTGTTTGGCGCTGCTGGCGCTTTGCACGCTGGCACTTTCCATCGGCTCTAAAGGCTACAGCGCCTTTTACCAGACCTATGTCCAGCTCGAAGTGACCTTTGATCCGGCTGTGATCGATCCGGAACGGACCGGCGATCCCGACGTGATCGGGCGCGCGAACTTTGATGCTCTGATCAAACAGGCGCTGCGTGATCGGTTCCCGGATGTGACCTCGCGCAGTGACAAGCGTGATCTCTATGGCATCGTTTCAGGCGGCGCATCTTATGATCTGCGCGAACGGGTTCTCGAAAATCCGAGCCTGATTGGCCAAACGCGCACCATCTGGCTGATCTCGGGTGATGATTTCGACATGCTCAACAAGGGCTATATCGATCCCACCGTTGACGAAGGCGACCGTCGCCTCAATGACAAGGAAGTCGCTTGGTATAACGAACTGGTTGCTGACGGTGCGGTGGAAAAACAGTTCCACACCCGCTTCTTTACCAGTGGCGATTCCCGCGAACCGGAACTTGCCGGTATCTGGGGCGCGGCTGTCGGCTCGTTCTATACCCTGCTTGTGACCCTGGCATTGTCCTTCCCGATTGGCGTTCTGGCCGCGGTCTATCTTGAAGAATTCGCGCCCAAGAACCGCTTCACCCAGATTGTCGAGGTTAATATCAACAACCTGGCCGCGGTTCCATCCATCGTGTTTGGTCTGCTGGGGCTTGAGGTCTATCTCAATGTCATGCATTTGCCGCGCTCGGCCCCGGTTGTCGGTGGTTTGACGCTGGCGCTGATGACTTTGCCGACGATCATCATCGCATCGCGTGCGGCGATCAAGGCGGTGCCGCCATCGATCCGTCAGGCCGCTCTTGGCCTTGGCGCATCACCGGTTCAGACCGTGACCCACCATGTCTTGCCGCTCGCCATGCCGGGCATTCTGACCGGCACGATCATTGGTATGGCACAGGCATTGGGGGAAACTGCACCGCTTCTGATGATCGGGATGGTGGCCTTTATTGTTGATATTCCGGGCGGGGCGCTTGACCCGGCAACGGTTCTGCCGGTCCAGATCTATCTGTGGGCAGACAGCCCGGAACGTGCCTTTGTCGAGAAAACCTCGGCAGCGATTATGGTGTTGCTGGCCTTCCTTGTCCTGATGAATGGACTGGCTGTGTATCTGCGCAAAAAATTTGAACGGAAGTGGTAAAATGGCTGCTGTATCCCAGAGCGCAATGACGGCGGAGCCGTCGGTCGAAAACCCGAAAATGACCGCGCGCAAGCTCGATCTTTTCTATAGCGACAATCAGGCCCTCTATGAGGTCAACCTTGATATCCCCGAACAGCAGGTAACCGCACTGATTGGTCCGTCGGGCTGTGGTAAATCCACCTTCCTGCGCTGCCTGAACCGAATGAATGACACCATTGACGGTGTGACGATCAAAGGTGACGTTACCCTGGATGGTCGCGACATCTATGACAAGCGGATCGACGTGGTTCAGCTGCGCGCGCGCATCGGCATGGTGTTCCAGAAACCGAACCCGTTCCCGAAATCGATCTATGACAACGTGGCCTATGGCCCGCGTATTCATGGTCTGGTCAATTCGCGTGATGAGCTTGATGAAATCGTCATGACCTCGCTCGAACGTGCCGGTCTTCTGAAAGAAGTCAAAGATCGCCTGCAATCGCCGGCAACCGGTCTTTCCGGTGGTCAGCAGCAGCGCCTTTGCATTGCGCGTGCGGTTGCCGTCAGCCCGGAAGTCATCCTGATGGATGAGCCGTGCTCGGCCCTTGATCCGATTGCGACCGCCAAGGTCGAGGAACTGATAGACGAGTTGCGTTCGAACTACACGATCGTGATCGTGACCCACTCCATGCAGCAGGCCGCCCGTGTGTCGCAGCGCACCGCGTTCTTCCACCTTGGAAAGCTGGTTGAAGTCGGTGAAACCGATCAGATCTTTACCAACCCGAAGGACGAACGCACCAAGGGTTACATTACCGGCCGCTTCGGTTAAGCGACGCCAGGAGTACGCATAAATGGCTGATGAACATACCCATATCGTAAGTTCGTTCGACGAGGAACTGACCCGTCTGAACAACATCATTTCGCAAATGGGCGGGCTTGCTGAAAGCCAGCTTATTTCCTCGATCAGATCCATCGTCAAACGCGATTCCGAACTGGCCGAGAAAGTCATCCTGTCCGATCAGCGCATTGATGTGCTCGAACAGGAAGTCCAGGACTTTGCCGTCCGTCTTCTGGCCCTGCGTCAGCCGATGGCAGATGACCTGCGTCAGGTGGTGACGGCCCTTAAGCTGTCAAACGACCTTGAACGCATTGGCGACCTTGCCAAAAACATCGCCAAACGCGCGCAGGTGCTGAACCAGATCCCGCCGATCCGTCCGGTTCAGGCGATCCCGAACATGGCCAAGCTGGCCCAGGAAATCATCAAGGATGTCCTGGATGCCTATATCGAAAGCGACGCCGAAAAGGCCCACCGGGTCTGGGAACGCGATCAGGAAGTCGACGATATGTACAATTCGCTGTTCCGCGAATTGCTGACCTACATGATGGAAGATCCGCGCAACATTACCGCATCGACCCATCTGTTGTTCATTGCCAAGAACATCGAACGTATCGGTGATCACGCAACCAATATCGCCGAAACGATCTATTACCGGATCAAGGGCGAAGACCTGCCGGGGATTGACCGGCCAAAAAACGACGCAGCGAACTTCGCTGTTGTCGAACCGAATGACTGACACGGGAGCATAGGAAGATGGACCCAACGGTTCTTATCGTCGAGGACGAGGCAGCAATCGTAACCATGTTGCGCTACAACCTCGAACGCGAGGGGATGCAGGTTGTCGAAGCCGGTGACGGTGACGAAGCGTTGAAAATTCTGGCTGAAACCCATGTCGATCTGGTTTTGCTCGACTGGATGCTGCCGGTGATGTCGGGGATCGAGGTCTGCCGTCAGATCCGCCGCAAGCCTGAAAGCCGCGATTTGCCGGTGATCATGGTGACAGCACGTGGCGAAGAAGGCGACCGCATCCGCGGTCTTGATACCGGGGCTGATGACTATGTCACCAAGCCGTTTGCCATTGGCGAGCTGCTCGCCCGTATCCGCGCGCTTTTGCGCCGGTCCGGTCCGGCGCAACCACAAGGGCAGTTGATCTATTCCGACATCGAAATGGATCTCGCCGCCCACCGGGTCAGCCGCAATGGAAAATCGATCCATCTTGGCCCGACCGAGTTCCGTCTGCTGCGCTATTTCCTCGAACATCCGGGGCGGGTTTTCTCGCGCGAACAGTTGCTTAACGCGGTTTGGGGCCCGAATATCTATGTCGAAACCCGCACAGTCGACGTGCATATCCGCCGCCTGCGCAAGGCGCTCAATGACGTCAAGGGCACGCGCGATATCATCCGCACCGTCCGTGCGGCGGGCTATGCACTGGACTCTGAAACCGCTGCCTAAGCCGGTTTCGATACGCGATCTAATGAAAAACCCCCGCTGCAGCGTGCCGCGGGGGTTTTTGTTCTAAGGCCGTAACGTCTTCAGTTTTTTTTCTTCGCCGGTTTGTCCGCATTCTCCGAACCTGACGGTTTGCGCTGCGGGCGCGGCGCCAGTTCGTTCATCAACAGCATGTCCGCACGGCGGAATTTGGCGATTTCGGCATCAATATCTTCCTGCGGCACGTCGCACGCCGCCAAAACGTGATCGGATAACCGCAACCCGGTTTCGAGAACTTCCGGGATGGCGGCATCCGCCCCATGGCGCGACAGCGGCCCGATATGGGTGATGTCCTGCGCGCGGGCAAAGATCTTCAGATGCGGGTAATGCTGGCGCAAAAGGGCGACCGTCTTCTCGGTCGCATGCGGGTTCCCCATGGCAACAACCGCAATTTTTGCCTCATCCGTGTGTGCCGCCCGGAAAGTTTCCGGTCTGGACCCGTCGGCAAAGTAAACCGGAAGGCCTTCTGCCCGGCCGCGTGAAACCTGCTGTGCATCACTATCAAGCACCAGGAACGGAATGTTGCGCGTCTTGAGCAACCGGGCCAGAACCCGGCCAACACGGCCGCTTCCGATCACCAGAACATGCTGGTGGATGCCCTCGGACTCCTCGGCAATCTTGCCAAGCTGGTCTTCTTCCTTGGGATGAAGCTTTTCCTCGATCTTGTGACCAAGGCTGATAAGCGTCGGGGTCAGCGCCATCGAAATCGCCACCACCGGGATCAGCATGGCGGCCATTTCAAGCGGCACCGCGCCATTTTGCGCGGCCAGGGCAAACATCACAAAGGCAAATTCACCGCCGGCGGCCAAGCTCATGGCTACCCGGATGGCAAGGCCGGTTTCAAACCGGATCGCGCGTGCCAGAACGAACAAAACCGCCGTCTTGATCACCAGCAACAGCACCAGCCACATGACGATGGTGCCAAATTCGTTATAAACAACGTCGGCATCAACCGACATGCCCACCGACATAAAGAACAGCGACAGGAACACGCCGCGGAACGGCGAGATATCGGCTTCGATCTGATGACGGAATTCGGTTTCGGCCAACATCACCCCGGCGATAAACGCACCCAGCGCCATTGAAAGCCCGGAAACCTCGGTCAATGTGCTTGCGGCTAGCACAACAAAAAGCGTGCCGATGGCAAACAGTTCCGGGTTCTTGAGCGACGCGATATAGCGAAACAGACGCGGCAACACATACCGCCCGACGAGTAACAGCAACGCGACCGACCCGAAACCAAGCAGGATGCTCATCCACGGGCTGGTTTCCGTGCCGGCATCACCTGCCGCCTGCACCATGATCAGGAACGGACCAACCGCCACGTCCTGCAATAACAAAATGGCAAGGGCCGCACGGCCAAACCGGGTATTAAGCTGCTTGTCATCGGAAAGCTGTTTGAGGATGATCGCGGTCGATGAAAGCGCAAGGGCCCCTGCAATCACCAGGGCCGTCGGCAGCGGGAATTCCATGACAACCAGAAGCCCCAGAAGGGCTGCCATCGACACCAGAATTTGCAAAACGCCCAGACCGGCAAACCGCCCGCCAATCACCCGCAAACGATCCCGCGAAAGCTCCAGCCCGATCATGAACAGCAGGAAAACCACGCCCAGTTCGGCAACGGTGGAAATGTCTTCGCGTTCGGAAATCAGGCCAAAGCCGAACGGCCCGATAAAGAACCCGCCAATCAGAAAGCCGATGATCGAATTCGCACGCAGCTTGTGCGCAATCGGCACCGCAATGATTGCGGCAGTCAGAATAAGAAACAGCTCAAACAGGACGCTGTGATGCATGGCGAAATTCGTTCCGGAAGGCGGTCAAATAATCAATGGGTATCAGGACCTAAATGCCTGAAAATAACGAGATTACAACGATAACGAAAATAACCCTGCCAGTCGTGGGTAAATTTGTGGCATTTGCGAAATTCACGACCCAATCGGGCTATTAAGGGCTGTGGCGATTGTCACCGCCTGATGACTTGCCATTCGCGCTGCCAAATGCCATCTTCCGCGGGCCTGACACCGGGCCGGTTTAATCGCTTTTGAAACGAGCAGATATTTTGGAACAGCTTATCCCCTATCTTCAGATCATCGCGGGCCTTGTATTGCTGACAGCAGGTGGTGAATTCATCGTAAGGGGGGCGGTTGGTCTTGCACTTTTGCTGGGCGTTTCCAAGGTGATCGTCGGTCTGACGATTGTCGCCGCCGGAACGTCAGCACCGGAATTTGTCGTCTCGCTCAATGCATCGCTTAAGGGCACGGCCGATATCGCGATGGGCAACGTTGTTGGCTCCAACATTGCCAATATCCTGCTTATTTTGGGTGCCGTTGCCTTGCTCAAACCCGTGGCGGCCTCGCGGGTCACCGTGGTGCGTGATGGCGGCACCATGTTGCTGGGCACGGTCCTGTTTATTGCCTTTTGCATGTTTGGCGTGATCGAACGCTGGGCCGGGGCGGTGATGCTTTGTGTGTTGGCGGCCATCTGGTACTTCACCTATCAGCACGACAAAAATTCACCAAGCGAAGCCAGCCACCTGCATGAAGAAGAAGTCGACGAAGTCGGCGAAAAGCCCAAAGGCTGGACCAGGCCGATCATCGCGACTGTCGTCGGGATTGTGGCGCTGATGTTTGGTGCGGAATGGCTGGTTGAAGGCGGGGTCTCGGTCGCCCGTCAGTTTGGCGTATCCGAAGCCGTCATTGGCCTGACCCTTGTTGCCTTTGGCACGTCACTGCCGGAACTTGCCGCATCGGTGGTTGCCGCCTTCCGCGGGCATTCCGATGTGGCACTGGGCAATGTGTTTGGCTCGAACCTTCTGAACCTGCTTGTGATCATTGGTGGTGTGTCGCTGATCGCACCGATCCCGGTGCCTGAACAGATCATGAATTCCGACATCTGGATCATGCTGGCGGTAACCGTGGGCTTGCTCGGTGTTGCCTATGCCATGCGTAAGATTTCGCGCATCACCGGCATTGCATTCGTGATTGCCTATCTGGTCTATGTCTTCCAACTTGTCGTAGCATAGACAGTTCAATCAGTTCGCGCGCCGTCTCATGACGGTCCGCACACTTTGCGAAGGATCGAGGCAACAATGACAGGTCAATTCCCGAAATCCGTTCTGATCACCGGTGCGGCAAAACGCATCGGTCGTGCATTGACCCTGGATCTGGCGCGCAACGGCTATGACATCGCCCTTCATTGCAACAGCTCCAAACAAGACGCCGAAGCTGTCGCCGACGAGGTCCGCGACCTTGGCCGAAAGGCCTGCGTTGTTTCGGCCGATCTGACCAACGAAGATGCAACCCATCAATTGGTCGCCGACGCAACCAGGCAACTTGGCTCGATCGGGGTTCTGATCAATAACGCCTCGACCTTTGAATTTGATGATGTGCAAACCGCAACCCGCGAAAGCTGGGATTTGCATATGGAAACCAATTTGCGCGCGCCGTTTATCCTCTCGCAGCAATTTGCAAAGCATCTGCCAGATAACTGTCAGGGTATGATCCTCAACCTGATTGATCAGCGTGTCTGGAACCTGACCCCGCATTTCATGACCTATACCCTGTCCAAAGCCGGGCTTTGGACCCTGACCCAGACGCTGGCACTGGCCCTTGCGCCAAAAATTCGCGTCAATGCCATCGGGCCGGGGCCGGCACTGCCTAGTAGCCGACAAACACAGGAAGATTTCGACGCGCAGTGCGAAAAAACACCCCTGAAAATAGGGACAAACCCGCAAGAGATTTGCGACGCGGTTCGATTTTTCCTTGCCGCGCCGGCCATCACCGGGCAAATGTTAGCGCTTGACGGCGGGCAGCACCTCGATTGGGCGCCCAGTGGCGAAGAAGATGCGCCCAACGAATGATGCCCGGCAGTGATCGTTAAATCGCTGCCAGACATCGGGCCGGAATTGCGTGGTGATTTTTAAGGCACCCGCAACAAAGCAGCACAAGGAAGACCGGAATATGACCGCAGGCCTTAAACAGGATGCCAAAATTACGACATTGCCATTTGCCGATGTGCCCCATGCAGATCGTGCAGGCAACCTGCGCCGTGTCTTCGTGCGTGACATGATCATTCACACCTCCATCGGTGTTTACGAACACGAAAAAGAAGCCCCGCAACGCGTGCGCATCAACCTCGACCTTGCCGTGCTCGAAGGTGACGGTGTCCAGAATGATGATATCACCACCGTGCTGAGCTACGAGGATCTGGTCGTCGGCACGCGCCGCATCTGCCAGGATGGTCACACCAACCTTGTGGAAACCCTTGGGGAAAAACTCGCCGACATGTGTCTTGCCGACCCGCGTGTGCGCAAGGTGATCGTCAGGGTTGAAAAGCTCGACGTTTTTGAAGATGCCGCTGCGGTTGGTGTGGAAATCGAACGCCACAATATCGCGCGCTGATCGATACGCAATTTCCCGAAAAAATTTACTTTTTCAGACGGCCAATCCACGGGACTCTGTGATTCCTCTGGTGCGAATCGCATCCGTGCTTATTCACAAGCATCTGGCGAATGTGATTCAAAGGAAAATATTCATTTTTTACGACTCTATTACCGAATGATTTCACGTTGACAGTATTTTTATTGTTTAAAATCAATAACTTAACTGTTTTGCTCAATAATTGTGCACTTCATAGAACGTTAAGACTCTCAAGGGGTGCAGGAAGTCACCCCCCGATTACCCACATAGTTATCCACAGTCTTGGTGGACATCTTTTTTGGCATGGCGATTCCCCTCGGCGCGGTTGCGATGTTAATCTTTTCAGCTATGTTTCAATTCGCGTTTGCCTGTGACGGCTGTCACAACTTTGAATGTATTTTAGTGTCGATTGCAGCTCGCCTGACCAGCAGCAGCCTCACGTGATCTCGGAGTGCCTTGATGAAGCCACCTGTTTCCCCCGAAAACCCGACCGGGGATGATGCCCCGAAACGGGAAATCGGTTTGTCGCTTGATGGTGATAAAATCGACGGCGGGGCAGCACGCGGGGTGGAGGCGATCAAAAATGCGCTGAAAACCATGCCGGGCTCGGCGGGTGTCTATCGCATGATCGATGACAAGGAACGCGTGCTGTATGTCGGCAAGGCCAAGAACCTCAAGAAACGCGTGGTCTCCTATACCCGCATCATGCAATTGCCGATCCGCATTGCCCGCATGGTGGCCCAGACGGTGCGGATGGAAATCATCACCACCCATACCGAGGCCGAGGCACTCCTTCTTGAATCCAACCTGATCAAAAAGCTCAAACCGCGCTACAACATCCTGCTGCGCGATGACAAAAGCTTCCCCTATATCCTGATCACCGAGGATCACGACTATCCGCGCATCGTCAAACATCGTGGCGCACGCGCCAAGGATGGCAGTTGCTTTGGCCCGTTTGCCTCGGCCTGGGCGGTCAATAACACCATCAACCATCTGCAACGCGCCTTTTTGCTGCGCTCCTGCACCGACGGGGTGTTTTCCAACCGCTCGCGCCCCTGTTTGCTTTATCAAATCAAACGCTGTGCCGCCCCATGTGTCGATCGCATTTCCAAGCCGGAATATGACGAGCTTGTTGATATCTGCCGCGACTTTTTGACGGGGCGCAGCCAGAAAATCCTCAAGCAGCTCGAAGCCGACATGATGGATGCGTCTGAAAAGATGGAATTCGAACAGGCCGCGATGTATCGCGACCGCATCCGTGCGCTCAGCCAGATCCGATCCCATCAGGACATCAACCTCGAAGGTGTCGAAGAGGCCGATGTCATCGCCCTGCATCAGGAAGGCGGGCAAAGCTGTGTGCAGGTCTTCTTCTTCCGCTCGGGCTCGAACTATGGCAACCGGTCCTACTTCCCGCGCCATGAACAATCGGCCGAAATCCCTGAAATCCTCTCGGCTTTCGTCGGGCAGTTCTATGCCGATAAACCGGCCCCCAAACAGATCTTCCTGTCGCATGAAATCGAAGGCCAGGAACTGGTCGAAAACGCGCTTGGCATCAATAACGACCGCAAGATCGAATTGCTCGTGCCCAAGCGCGGCGGCAAACGCAAACTGGTCGAACATGCCCTGACCAACGCCAAGGATGCCTTGGGGCGTCGTCTGGCCGAAAGTGCGACACAGCGCAAATTGCTTGAAGACCTGGCTGACAAGCTTGATCTCGAAAGCACGCCGGAACGGATCGAGGTTTACGATAACTCTCACACCCAGGGGACCAACATGGTCGGTGGCATGATTGTCGCCGGACCCGAAGGCTTCATGAAAAACGCCTATCGCAAATTCAACATCAAGGGCGATATCGCACCGGGTGATGACTTTGCCATGATGCGCGAAGTCTTAACGCGCCGTTTTGCCCGGGCGCAAAAAGAAGACCCGGACCGCGAAAACGGCACTTGGCCGGACCTGTGTCTGATTGATGGCGGTTTGGGCCAGCTTGGCGTGGCACGTGAAGTGCTCGAAGACCTTGGTATCGAGGACGTCATGCTGGTCGGTGTCGCCAAGGGTGTTGATCGTAATGCCGGCAAGGAAGTGCTGCACATCCCCGGCAAGGCCCCGGTACGCCTCGATATGAAAGACCCGGTGCTCTATTTCATTCAGCGTCTGCGCGACGAGGCCCACCGCTGGGCGATTGGCACGCACCGCGCCAAACGCGGCAAACAGATGGGCAAAAGCGTGCTCGACTCAGTCCCCGGTGTCGGCGGTGCGCGTAAAAAGGCATTGCTCCACCATTTTGGCTCCGCCCGTGGGGTGGCCGACGCCGGGCTATCGGATCTCGAGGCCGTCGATGGCATCAGTGCCGCCTTGGCGCGCAAGATTTACGACCATTTCCACAGCAACGACTAAAAAAGCATCGGATGGCATCTTGCTTTTTGCTGCCCGTGGCGCGATACCCGGTACGCCCTGCCGCCCGGTGGGGCATTTTCGCGCGAAACGTCCATAAATAATCGGCTTGCCATAAATGCGATATTTTCCTTCCTGGTCTGTGACCCGGTCTTCCACAGTCATGCCTGATCAACGTCTGCCTTGGGGTGCGATGTTCCCGATGGGTTTGCAGCATCTTGTTGCCATGTCGGGTGCGACCATCCTTGGCCCGCTTCTGATGGGGTTTGACCCCAATCTGGCGATCCTGTTTTCCGGTATCGGTACCCTGATCTTCTTCATCTGCACGGCGGGCCGTGTGCCCAGTTATCTGGGCTCGTCCTTCGCCTTTATCGCGGTCGTCATTGCCGCCACCGGATATGCCGGATCGGGACCAAACCCCGATATTGGCGGGGCCCTTGGCGGGATCATTGCTGCCGGCGCGCTTTATGTCGTGATCGGCCTGATCGTCATGGCAACCGGCACCGGCTGGATCGAAAAACTGATGCCGCCTGCGGTGACGGGGGCGGTTGGTGCGGCGATTGGCCTGAACCTCGCCCCGGTCGGGATCAACGGTATCACGGGTGACAACATGCATATGCTCGTCGCCCTTCTGACCTTGCTGTCGGTGGCCTTAGTCTCGGTCTATGCGCCGATTGCGCTGCGTCGGATTTCCATTCTGGTCGGGATCCTGGCGGGCTATGTGCTGGTGTTGGTTTTGGGCAACGGCTTTGGCCTGATGCCGGCGATTGATTTTACCGAACTTTCCCAAGCCGCGTGGTTTGGCATGCCATCCTTTGTCGCGCCGCGTTTTGAAAGTTCGGCCATGTTCCTGATTGCCCCGGTGGCCTTCATTCTGGTGGCCGAAAACCTCGGCCATATCAAGGCGATTGGCGGCATGACCAAACAGAACATGGACCGTTATATCGGCCGTGGTTTTGTCGGCGACGGTTTGGCAACCATGCTGGCCGGATCGGGCGGCGGTACCGGTGTCACCACTTATGTTGAAAACATGGGTGTTATGGCCGTAACCCGCGTGTTTTCGACCCTGATCTTTGTCATCGCGGCGGTAATTGCCATCCTGCTTGGTTTCTCGCCGAAATTCGGCGCGTTGCTGCACACCATTCCGGGCCCGGTTCTGGGTGGGCTTGGTGTCGCGGTCTTTGGCCTGATTGCTGCTGCCATGATCCGTTTGTGGGTCGATAACCGCGTTGATTTCTCTGATCCGCGCAACCTGTTTACGGTGGGCATCACGCTGATCTTTGGCGCGGGCGACTTCACGGTCAATTTCGGTGGTTTCGCCATGGGCGGGATCGGCACGGCAACCTTGGCGGCCATCATCCTCTATCAGGCGCTCAGCATCGGACGCGGCAAGTCCGCCCATCCGGCCGAGGCAGATGTTGCCTGATCGCGTGCCAATTTGATCGATTTAGGGGCTGCATCCTTGTTTCGGGATGCGGCCCTTTTCTTTGCGTCAAATATGCAGATGCGCATCCATTGCATCATGCAGAACGCGCACGACAAAAACACCATCGCCTTCAATCAGGTAGTAAACCATATAGCGTTTATGATGGTGGCAATACATGCCCGGATGCAGAAAACTCACATCCCGGCCAATATGCGGGGAATTGGCCAGATTGTTCAGGCAATCACGCAAAGACAGGAAATACGCAATGGCCTGCTTTTCGCCAAAACTCTCGTGGGAATAAACGTATATCCCCTCAAGATCTTCATCCGCCTTTTGCGAAAGGATGTAGTTAGCCATCCGTCAGCTTCTTGCGGGTCTCCTGCAAAATGTCTTCTGCCGTGCGGGGGCTGCGGCCGCTGTTAAGCCCCTCATTAAGCGCCGCCTTCAGCAATTTTTGTCTGCGTTGGTCCTGCCGGATCAAATCGCGAATATAGTCGCTTGAACTTGCGTATTCGCCCTGTTCAATCTGGCTCTCGACCCATTCGCGCATAAGGTCAGGCAGGGATACATTCATCGTCGCCATGATGTGCTCCGTTATCAAGATATGGCAAATTATGTCAAATTTTGCCAATGCGGTCTATCACGGACGTGTGCTTGTTTCGCGATGCGGGCTTTTCCTTTGGCTCAGATACGCAGATCGCCCACAGCATCCTCAGCCCCTCAAACCCTCAATCCAGATACGGTGCCAGAACCTCCTCGATCCAGGCCATAAAGGCACGCAGCCGCCGAGACAGATTGCGACGGTGGGCAACGACAAGGTTGACGTCCAGCGGTTCCGGGCGGAGATCCGGCAGGATTTCCACCAAGGCGCCGCTTTCCAGATGCCGGTGGACACCGGTATATGCCGCTTGGATCAGGCCAAGGCCAGCAAGCCCGGCGGCCTCGTAGGCTTGCACGCTGTTTACTTGCAATGCGCCGGGCAGCGGTAATGTCGCATAGGCATCGCCATCGCCATCGACAACCGGATATTCCCAGCCATAGGGCTTTGCGCCCAAGGTCCGGCTGTAATGAACCGTGCGGTGGCCTTGCTTTTGCAGATCATCGAGCGAGAGCGGCGTGCCGTGCCGCGCCAGATAAGCAGGACTTGCCGCATTCACCATGCGCAGCCGCCCCACGGGGCGGGCAATCAGGTTTTCGTCTCCAACCGGGCCAATTCGCAGGACACAGTCAAAACCCTCTTCGACCAGATCTACCTGCCGGTCGGTGCTGGACAGTTCCAGCTCCAATTCCGGACAGGCGGCCATGAAGTCCGGCAAGGCAGGCACCAATGTTGTCCGTGCAAGCTCGGTTGGCAAATCCACCCGCAGCCTTCCGCGCAAAGTGCTGTTATCGCCAGCAAACATCGTACGCATGTCGTCGAAATCGCTCAGCAAGTCTCGCGCACGCTGATGGAACCTGCGGCCATCGTCGGTCAATTGCACGCTGCGTGTTGTCCTGTGCAGCAGCCTGGCACCCAGTTCCTCCTCCAACTGTCGCACAACGCTCGAAGCACGCCCTTTCTGTATGCCCAGGCTCTCTGCCGCGCGGCTAAAGCTGTGCATTTCGGCGATCCGCACAAAGATCATGAGGTGCTCAAGGTTCTGCATATGAAAAAGCTAATTGTTTCTTTTTGAGAAAACAATGCGTTTTTATTTGCATGATTTATCGCATTAATCCGGCGCGATAATTTGGCGGTGAAAACAAAGCTCAAACCGGAGACATCATGCCAGACAACAAGAAACCCAACTTTCTGCCTTGGCTTGGATATGCCGCCAGCGCCCTTGTTGTCTTTGCGCTGCTTGCCGATGGTGCCGTGCAGTTTTTTGTCCCCGCGCTGGCGGGGCCGATGCTGCGCGAAGGCGGATTTGACATCGGTCTGGCACCGCTGATGGGTGCGATCATGGTGTCTTGCGCGATCCTGTATGCCGTTCCGCCAACCGCCGTGTTTGGCGCGATCCTGACAACAGGCTTTCTTGGCGGGGCGATATGCACCCATGTTCGACTGGGCGAAATTGGCTCGCCGCCAGTGATTATCTCGCTTGGGCTGGGCCTGCTGACATGGGGCGGCCTTTACCTCCGTGATCCCCGGATCCGACTTTTGTTGCCGATCCGCCGCAAAGCATGACCTGCGGCATGCTCATTCCCGAAAGGACAAAGATATGACCAAAGACACCATTACAACTGCCATCGTTTATCATTCCGGCTATGGCCACACCCGGCGCGTCGCCGAAGCCGTCGCCGAAGGAGCCGGTGGCATCCTGATTGCCATCGACGCCGATGGCAATATTCCCGACAGTGCATGGGACACTCTGCTGGCCGCTGATGCAATCATCTTCGGTGCACCGACCTATATGGGGGCTCCCAGTTGGCAGTTCAAAAAGTTTGCCGATGCCTCGTCCAAAGCTTGGTTCGTGGATGCTTGGGAAGACAAGGTCATGGGCGGTTTTACCAATTCCGCCAGCCTCAACGGCGACAAGCTCAGTACATTGCAATATTTCATGCTTCTCGCCTGTCAGCACGGGGGACACTGGGTGTCGCTCGCGATCAAGCCTGCGAATACCAAGGCGGCCAAACGCGATGACCTTAATCGGATGGGCTCCCATGTCGGTCCGATGGCACAGGCTGATGCGGATGCCACCCCCGAAGAAATGTCGGTGGGCGATCTGGAAACCGCGCGCCTCTATGGCGTTCGTGTCGCAAGGATTGCCGCCCAGTTCGCTGCCACCCGAGTTGTACAGTAATCAAAGGCGCGCTCCATGATGGATACAAAAAAGTCCCTTCTCATCGGAGGGCACTGGTCTGGTGCCAGCCGTGGGGGAACTTATACCTGCCTTGATCCATACAGCGGTGAAACGGCGACCCTTGCTTCAGCAGCACGGGCGCATGACGTTGACCGCGCCGTTGACGCCGCCAAGCAGGCCTTTATTTCATGGGCAGCATTGGCGCCCAATGAGCGGGGTGATTACCTGATGGCAACGGCCAATGCGGTCGCGGCACGGGCCGATGACATCTCTGCCGCGATTACGGTCGAGATGGGCGGACCTGCTGCCTGGGGTGCTTACAATGTCAAGGTTCTGTGCGAAAAGCTTCGCTTTGCAGCGGGTGAGGTGTATCAGGGGTTGACTGGCGAACTTATCCCCTCGAACAGGCCTGACCGCACGATGATGGCGATCCGCAAACCTGTTGGCGTTGTCGCCAGCATCATTCCCTGGAATGCGCCAGCTTTGCTTGTTGGGGCCTCGGTTCCTGCCGCCTTGGCCGTTGGCAACACCGTGGTGATCAAAGCGTCCGAACAGACCCCGCTGACGCATGCGCTTGTTGCGCAATGCTTTTGCGATGCGGGGATCCCCGACGGTGTCGTCAACCTGATTACCAATGCGCCCAACGATGCGTCCGAAGTGGTCGATGCCCTGATCGCACATCGTGATGTCTGCCGTATTCATTTCACGGGGTCGACGCGGATTGGACGTCTCATCGCCGAAAAGGCAGGTGCGCACCTGAAACGCGCAGTGCTGGAACTGGGCGGCAAGGCACCCTGTATCGTATTGGCCGATGCCGATCTGGGGCGCGCGGTCAGCGCAGCAGCTTTTGGCTCTTTTGCCAATTCCGGTCAGGGCTGCCTTTCGACAGAGCGGATCATCGTCGACCGCGCAATCGCAGATGAATTTTGTGATCGCCTTGCCGCCGTGGCACGGCGGGTCCCACATGGGAACCCGCGCGAGGAAGGCATTGTTCTGGGGCCGGTCATCAATCAGGCTGCTGTGACGCGCTTGATGGAAATGACCGAGGACGCTGTTTCCAAGGGGGCCGAATGTCTTGCTGGTGGCACGGTGAATGGGCGTTGCGTTGCCCCGACGGTGCTAAAGGGCGTGACACCTGAAATGCGCGTCTATCAAGAGGAATCTTTCGGTCCAATCGCCGCTGTGGTGATTGTCGATGGCCCCGAAGAGGCGCTGCGTATTGCCAACGACAACGACTATGGCCTGTCTTCGGCGATCTTCAGTCGGGATGTGACACTGGCGCTCGATATGGCAAAACGCCTGAACGTTGGAATGTCCCACATCAACGGTGCGACGCTCGATGATGAGGCACAGATTCCCTTTGGCGGCGTGAAAGACAGTGGCTATGGGCGCTCCGGCGGCACCATCGGATTCGAGGAGTTCACCGAAATTCAGTGGATCACGATCGAAGGTCCCGCAGCAGGGGGGTACCCGATTTCCGAGTAGGCCAGGTTTTGCGCCTGATCACGATACCGAGGGTGCCACCCTGCCAGA
Source organism: Thalassospira sp. CH_XMU1458 (assembly GCF_037027205.1). Taxonomy (NCBI): domain Bacteria; kingdom Pseudomonadati; phylum Pseudomonadota; class Alphaproteobacteria; order Rhodospirillales; family Thalassospiraceae; genus Thalassospira; species Thalassospira sp. CH_XMU1458. Next base: position 871,877 of record NZ_JAYMDW010000001.1, read on the forward strand.
GCAAGAATGGTATTTATCGCACGGGCCGTGTTCTGACGCTAATCCGTCATCAACACGGCCCTTGTGGTATGTGCTTCAAGTCTTTAATAATTGCGCGGCCTTGGGCGATTGCGCATCAGGGCCTTGATGTCATTGCCGTAAAATCCGTCAAACAGGCCCCGTTTATGAAGAACCAGATTCCCAATCTGCTGACCATGTCGCGCATATTCGTAATCCCGGCGCTGATCGCGTCGTTTTACATCAATGGTCCTGTCGGGAACTGGATCGGCTTTGCACTGTTTGCCTTTGCCGGGGTGACCGATTTCTTTGACGGCTATCTGGCGCGCTCGATGAATGTGGTCTCCCCACTTGGTCGGTTCCTCGATCCGATTGCCGACAAGCTGCTGGTGGCTGCCGCATTGATGATGATGGTGGCCTTTGAACGCATTTCTGGTTTGGCGGTATTGCCCGCCGTGATCATCATGTGCCGGGAAATCATGGTGTCGGGCCTGCGCGAACATCTGGCCGAGATTAAAGTGCCCTTGCCGGTCACGGTCCTTGCCAAATGGAAAACCACGGCCCAGATTCTTGCCATCGGGTTCCTTCTGGTTGGCGATGCATCACCCGATCTGATCCCCTCGATCCTGATTGGTGATATCCTGCTGTGGATTGCCGGGATCGTCACGGTTCAGACCGGCTATATCTATCTGCGCACCGGCCTGAAACATCTCGATTAATTCTTGCAATCCGGCAAACCGGGACGGCGACCATGTCACGCGTTTCTGTTCAGCAACATGATTTTGATCCCGGGGCCGAACTTGCGGCCCTGACCGATGGTCGTACCGATATCGGGGCTGCGGTCAGTTTTGTCGGGCTGGTGCGCGATATTCATGGCGGCGAAAATGTTTCGGCCCTGACGCTTGATCACTATCCGGGCATGACCGAACGCGAACTGGAAAAGATCGCCGATGAGGCCGCCAATCGCTGGCCGCTTGATGATATTCGCATCATTCATCGCTTTGGCCGCATGTTGCCTGGCGAACGCATCGTTCTGGTGATCGTGCTCTCCGCCCATCGCCGTGCCGCGTTCGAGGCCTGCGACTTCATCATGGATTTCCTCAAAACCCGCGCACCCTTCTGGAAACGCGAAGAAACCCCGGACGGTGGTGACACGTGGGTGACGGCAAAGGCATCCGATGATGCCGATGCCGATCGCTGGAAATGATGGTGGAAATGACGGTGGAAGTAACCCCAAAACCCGTCAGATAAATTTCGTCAGCACAGCAACCAGTGTCATCAGCCCGGTTTGCAGGGTCGCGGCATTGTTGACCTGCTGGCGCAATTGCTTCATCGCCGCTTCGTCCTCTGCATCGACTTGCTTGGCTTCATCAAGCTGCTTGGCCTGAAGGGCGACCAGTTGGCTGGCGGCCTTATCAAGGGCCGGTTTGGATTTGACCTTCTGGTCAATCGTCGCCCCCTGATAGGTCACAGCCGCAGTCGCATAGGCTTCCTGTGCATCGGCAATCAGGGCACCGAGTGTCTGGCTCATTGTGAAAACTCCCTCTTTTCTAGTTGGTTGCGGTTTCAAGCAGGCCGGTGCCTTGGGTGACGAGTTCCGCCGGGCTCAGCTTGCCGATCTGGCTCGAAAGTTTGATGCCGTCTTCGACTGCAGTAATCAGCGACCCGACATCAAGCTTGGCATAGTTATCGATCTGTCCCTGCAACCTGTTACCAAGGGCTGAGGCCGTGACAAAGGCGCGCAGGGTATCGGTCTGCATCGCGCGTTCGGCCGCGATCAGGCTGTTCCATTGCTGCCACCAGGCCTCGATCAGAAGGCTTTCGGCCTCGGGGTTGTTGTGGTCCTTGGTGCGGATCAGGTTCAATTCGGCAATCAGAGTGCTGCGCCGGGTCAGGAATTGCGGCGGGGTGCGCGCGAACTCATCGCTGATGGTGGCAAGCTGGGCGCGCAGTTTTTCCAATATCGGGCCGGATTCTGTGACCGCCGACGCACCGAATGCCGATCCGGCTTCGATATTATCGAAGATCGCAACAAACTGCTGATACTGGCTGCGCAGGCCCTTGAGCGTGTCCTGCCATTGGCGCGCGACGCTTGGATCGATTTTTACCGCATCGGGATCAAGCAATGTATCGATATTGGCCGGTGTGATCGTGCCGGTGAAATCGGTGATGTTGGTGACAAACGCGCTGCGCTTTGCCGTGTCGGATTTCGGGAAGGGGGCAAATTGTGTGCTATAGGCCGCGTCATAATGATCGAACGCCTGCTCGGTCGCGCTGCCAAACTGGGTGACCGAAAGTTTCAGCGTCTCGGCCTTCTGCGAACAGGCCGCAAGCAGGGTGATCGCGCCGATCAGAATGCTACGTCGAACAAATTGTATGAGGATTGAATTGGTCATATCGGCCCCGTCTGATGAAGTTGCCCGATCGGGCATCAGATTTCAGACGGGGGCGCGATCAGTTTGTGATCGGGTAGGGGGTATTGTTCAATGAAAACGAATAATCGATCTGATTATTTGCTTAACATGAAAAGTGCCTGATTGCCCAAAAAGTTGGAAAATCGGGTCTGGCTGCCGAGGCTGAGCTTCGAGCCCGCTTCATTGAGAACCATCGACCGTTCAATCGTCAAATCCATTTCCTTACACAGCGCAACGAAGTCCAAAACCGTACAGAAATGGATGTTTGGCGTTTCGTACCACATGATCGGAAGGTTGGGGTTCTGCGGCATACGGCCCCGGAACATCAGATCAAACCGTGCGCGCCAATGGCCGAAATTCGGAAACGACACAATCGCCTTGGTACCAATGCGCAGCAACTCCGACAGCACCTCTTTCGGGCGCTGGGTTGCCTGCAAGGTCTGGCTGAGGATGGCGTAATCAAACGCCCCGTCCGGGTAATCGCTCAGATCGCGATCCGCATCACCCTGCATCACCGGCAAACCCTGTGCGACACAGTTGCGCACCCCTTCGTTGGACAGCTCAAGGCCGCGGCCATCAACCTTTTTGGTGCGCGTGAGGTAGCCCAGAAGTTCACCGTCGCCACAGCCGATATCAAGCACGCGCGTGCCCGGCTCGATCATGTCGGCAATCAGTTGCAGGTCAACACGGATGCGGTCGCTATGCGCGACATTGGCTGCGCTGTTTGGGTTCAAAGTCTCATTCATGATTATTTCAGCCCCCGGCCTTCGGCGGCACCTTCGATGAAGCCACTCAGCACCATGTGGAAATCGGGTTCATCAAGCAGGAACGCATCATGGCCCTTGTCGCTTTCGATCTCGACGCAGCTGACATTGCACGACGCAGCATTGAGCGCATGGGCGACAATCCGGCTTTCAGCGGTGGTAAAGCACCAGTCGCTGGAAAACGAAATGACGCAGAACCGGGTCTTGCAGCCCTGAAAGGCCTCGGCCAGCCGCCCGTCATATTCAAGCGATAGATCGAAATAATCCATCGCACGGGTGATATAGAGATAGCTGTTGGCATCAAAGCGATCGACGAAGCTTTTACCCTGATGGCGCAGGTAACTTTCGACCTGGAAATCCTGATCGAAGCTATAGGTGATGGCACCACGGTTTTGCAGCTTGCGGCCGAATTTGCGGTGAAGGGCTGGTTGCGACAGATAGGTGATGTGCGCAGTCATGCGCGCCACAGCCAACCCGCGTGACGGTTTCTTGCCTTCCAGCAGGTAATTGCCCCCGCACCAGTCCGGGTCAGCCATGACGGCCTGACGCCCGACTTCGTGGAAGGCGATATTTTGCGCCGAATGCCGGAACGAGGTCGCAATCGGGGCGGCGGCATAAACCCGTTCGGGATAGCTTTTGCACCATTCAAGAACCTGCATGCCGCCCATCGAGCCACCGATAACGGCAAACAGCATGTCGATGCCAAGCGCGTCAATCAGCATGGTTTGCGCACGCACCATATCGGCAATGGTGATCACCGGGAAATCAAGACCCCACGGCTTGCCGGTTGCCGGATTGATTTCCTTGGGCCCGGTACTGCCAAGACAGCCGCCGATCACGTTGCTGCAGATGACGAAATACTTGTTGGTATCAATGATCTTGCCGGGGCCGACGATTTCAGACCACCAGCCTTCCTTGCCGGTGATCGGATGCACATCATCGGCAACATATTGATCCCCGGTCAGGGCGTGGCAGACCAGAATCGCGTTGGATTTGTCAGCATTAAGTTCGCCGTAGGTCTGATAGGCCAGGGTAAACGGACCGAATTCCACACCGCTATCAAGGCGCAGCTTTTCCGTTTCACCAAGCACCATGTGGTGGCCTGGAAGCGGGGGGCGCTTTTCCGTGTTGGTCGCGGTGGACATGAATTGCGGTTTCCTTGGTTATTCGTTGTTTCCGTGCGCAAACCGACAACGCGCCGTGCTTTCGTCGTCGGTTTTGCGGAAATTAGTTCTCTAGGGTCAGGACCCATTAATTTGATATCAATGGCAGACGTTATATTTGTGAAATCCAAGGAAAATGCCGTAGAGCGGGGTGGCTCCCCGCGCAAGGGATTTGACGCCGGAGTTTGCAAATATAACGTCTGTCCTTCGGATTCATCGGATTTGCACGGCCTACTTTGTCGCAAAGCCTTGAAAGATACATATCTTCCTGCGGCTTTGCTTCGCGTATCCGCACAAATCCGATGAACCATTGAAACCAAATTAATGAGTCCTGACCCTAGCTATGAAGCAGAGCCGGGGTTAGTCAATCTTTTCTTTGCATTTCTGCGGCCCTGTCCTAATACTGTGCGCCGTTCAAAAGAAGAGTAGATTATGGCGTCTGACGATAAAAATTTGGCAAATCTTGACCTGAATGAGCTGCGCGGAGAGATCGACGAGATCGATCAGGCTTTGCAGTCGCTGATCATTCGCCGGACAAAGGTTGTGCAGGCCGTCGGGGCCTACAAGGACCGGATGATCGCGGCGGGTGGCAAGGTCAAGGTGCCCTATCGCCCGGCCCGTGAAGCGCGCATCATGCGCACGCTTGTTGAACGTCATGAAGGGGCCTTTCCCAAAACCGCCCTGATCCAGATCTGGCGCGAAATGATCGCGGCCGGAACGCGGCTTGAAGCGCCGTACACGGTGGCACTTGGCCGCAATGCCGACGGGTTGGATTGCTGGGAACTGGCACGCCTGAATTTCGGGTGCCTTAACGAAATCATTGAATTTGATACCCCGCGCGAAGCGTTCAACGCCGTTGAAGACGGGCGGGCAGCAGTTGGTGTGTTTCCCAAACCGCAATTGGGCGAGGCCCAGCCATGGTGGGTCCATCTGAGCGAACAAAGCCCGGTGCGTGTGGTTTCAAAACTGCCCTTTGGCGGGCGCCCGGTTGGACGCGGCGAAGATACCGAAGGTTTCGTTCTGGCAGCCATTGAACTTGAAGACAGTGGCGATGACCGGACTCTGTTTGTGGTCAGCCTGTCAAAAGAGATTTCGATGGATACCGTGCGCAAAAAAATTGCGGATGGCATCGACGGATCGGTAATCCTTGGCTTTTCTGACGATGAGGCGACGGATCGGCGTTTTGTGCTTGTTGATGTGCCGGGATTCTTTTGTAATCGCACCAATGCGTTTCAGAGCACACTGGACGCGCAAGGCCTTCGCCCCGAGAGTTTGCGGGTTGTTGGGGCCTATGCCGTGCCGCTTGCCGAAGACGCACTGAGTTAAACATGCTTGGCAGCCGCGACTGGCTGCAATTTCCCCAGGGAGAATATACCTGATGTCTGCGCCCACCCCACGCCCCGGAATTCTTGATATCGCGCCGTACAAAGGCGGTAAATCCAGTGCTGACAGTGCTCAGCGCGTGATCAAATTGTCTTCGAACGAAGGCGCACTTGGCCCGAGCCCCAAGGCCATGGAAGCCCTGCGTAACACGGCAACCCGTTTGCATCGTTATCCGGATGGCGGTTGCGACGTTCTGCGTCACAAGCTGGCCGAAAAATACGGTCTGGAATTTGATCAGCTTATCTGCGGTAACGGTTCTGATGAACTTCTGACCCTGTTGATCCGTGCCTATGCCGGTCCGGGCGATGAAGTGCTGTATTCGCAGCACGGCTTTTTGATGTATCCGATTGCGACCATGGGCGTTGGTGCAACGCCGGTAACCGCGCCTGAAACCAACATGACGACCGATGTTGATGCGCTGCTGGCGGCGGTGACGGACAAAACCAAGATCGTGTTTGTTGCCAACCCGAACAACCCGACCGGCACCTATATTTCGGATGCGGAAATGAAGCGCCTGCGCGATGGTCTGCGTGAAGACATCGTTCTGGTGGTTGATGCGGCCTATGCCGAGTTCATGACCGGTCAGGAAGATTATTCGGCCGGTGAGGAGCTTGTGAAAGCAGGCAACAATACCGTGATGACCCGCACATTTTCCAAGATCTATGGTCTTGGTGGTATCCGTCTGGGTTGGTGCTATGCGCCGCCGGCGATTGCCGATGTGCTGCAACGCCTTCGCAATCCGTTCAACGTGCCGCTGCCGACACAGGAAGCCGGTGCCGCCGCCCTTGATGATGATGACTTCGTCAATGAATGCGTGCGCCACAATGCCGAAACGCTTTCGTGGTTCCGCGACGAGGTGAACGCGATTTCGGGCCTTAAGGCACATCCGAGCTATGGCAACTTCGTTCTCGTTGAATTCCCGGCAGAAGAAGGCAAGAACGCCGATGCTGCCAATGATTTCATGATGGCCCGTGGCGTGATCCCGCGCAAAATCGGTGCCTATGGCCTGCCGCAGATGCTTCGTATTTCCATCGGTACGAAGGAAGAAATGGAAATCTGCCTGCAGACCATCAAAGACTTTGTGAACGCATAAAATGACCAATACTGCATCCCAGCCGCTGTTTGAAACTGTCGCCTTTATCGGCATGGGCCTGATCGGCTCGTCCATGGCCCGTCGCATCAAGCGTGACGGCCTTGCCAACAAAATCACCTGCGCGGTCCGTTCTGAGGCGACCCGTGACCGGGTGCTTGAACTTGGCATTGCCGATGCGGCCTATTGCGACATCAAGCAGGCGGTTGGCGATGCGGATTTGGTTATGGTGTGTGCCCCGGTCGGTGCCAATGAAGCCATTGGGGCACAATTGACTGGTGCATTGAAAAAAGGTGCGATTGTTTCCGACGTTGGTTCGGTCAAACAATCGGTCATCCGCGACATTGCCCCGCATCTGGACGAAGGTGTGCATTTCGTGCCCGGTCACCCGTTGGCCGGTACGGAGCATTCCGGCCCGGATTCCGGTTTTCCGGAACTGTTCGAAGAACGCTGGTGCATCCTGACCCCGATCCCGGGCGAAAACGAAGCTGCCATTGCCAAGGTCAAAGCCCTTTGGGAAGCCTGCGGGATGTATGTTGAATGCATGGATGCCGATCATCATGACCGTATCCTTGGTATCACATCGCATCTACCGCACCTGATTGCTTACACGATTGTCGGAACGGCAACCGATCTTGAAGACGCACTGCGTCAGGAAGTGATCAAGTTTTCCGCAACCGGTTTCCGTGATTTTACCCGTATTGCTGCGTCTGATCCGACCATGTGGCGGGACGTGTTCCTGAACAACCGCGAAGCGGTGCTTGATGTGCTGGGACGTTTTCAGGAAGACCTGATGGCCCTGCAACGCGCCATTCGCTGGGGCGAGGGCGACAAGCTGTTTGAGCTGTTTTCGCGCACCCGTGAAATTCGCCGCGGCATTGTTGATGCCGGTCAGTATTTCGCCAATTTCTCGGCCGAAGGCGAAGACCGCAAAAGCGACGAAAAGAGCAAGAAAAAGCCTGCTGAGTAATTTGGGAGTGACCGGCATTCTGTCGGTTATCCTGTGCGGTCCATCAAGCAGCCCCACCACGCTTTACGGACCGACCTTAGGGGAATGAAATGTCTGCCACCGATCATCCGGCGTTCGCCCGGATCATGCCATTTGTGTTCGTGTTCCTGTGGAGCACGGGCTTTGTGGGCGCCAAGTTTGGCCTGCCCTATGCAGATCCGTTCGTTTTCCTTTTTGTCCGATTTGTCATCGTCCTGATCCTGATGATCCCGGTGATCTTCCTGATGGGCGCGAAATGGCCAAAAACCTGGCGTGAGGCGGCCCATATCGGCACCACCGGGGTGCTGGTGCATGGTGTGTATCTGGGCGGGGTGTTCTGGGCGATTGATACCGGGTTGCCGGCGGGGCTAGCCGCGCTGATCGTTGGCTTGCAGCCGGTTGTGACCGCATCGGTCGTTGGGTCCATTTTGGGCGAACGGGTTTCGATGCGGCAATGGGGCGGTTTGATCCTGGGGCTGATCGGGGTGGCGCTGGTTTTGCTGCCCAAGATTGGCGATGGTGTCGGCATTACCCCGTTTGGCATCGGGCTTGCGGTTTTTGCGCTGTTTGGCATGACCGCGGGCACCCTTTATCAGAAGCGTTTTTGCACCGGCATGGAACTGATGAGCGGCACAGTCGTTCAATATGTTGCTGCCAGTGTGTTTGTCGGCGTTGTCGCGCTGTTCAAGGAGCCGCTGCATGTTGAATGGAGCATGGACTTCATTCTGGCGATGGCGTGGCTGGTGCTGGTTTTATCCATCGGGGCGATCATGCTGTTGATGGTTCTGATCAAGCAGGGCGAAGCCACCCGTGTGGCCAGCATGTTCTACCTTGTGCCGCCGACAGCCGCGTTGTTTGCCTGGCTTCTGTTTGACGAGCAGCTTGGCGTGCTTGGCTTTGCCGGGTTTGCAATTGCCGCCCTTGGGGTGGCATTGGTGATCATGAAGCGTTAGTTTCGCGTAATTCTAAGAGATCAGAAAGCTAGTTAGCGGAGGAATGCGTGAGCGACGCGCGCGAAAAATGGGTGTTTGGATACGGGTCGCTGTTGTGGCGGCCGGGCTTTGAATTTGTCGAGTGCGCACGTGCGTTGCTGCCCGGCTATCACCGGTCGTTTTGTATCTATTCCCATCATTATCGCGGTACGCCGGAAAATCCGGGGTTGGTTCTTGGCCTGAACAAGGGCGGGGAATGTGTTGGCAACGCGTTTCGCATCGCGCACGAAAACTGGTCAAAGGTGAAAGCCTATCTGGATGAGCGCGAACTTGTGACCAACACCTATATCCCGGCCGATGTCGAGGTCGAGCTTGCAGACGGGCGCAAGGTGATTGCGCACACCTATGTTGCCGATCCGACCCACGAACAGTATGCCGGCAACTTGCCGGTCCGCACCGCGGTTGAAATCATTGTTGCGGCCCATGGCAATGTCGGGCCGAACCTTGAATATCTGGAAAATACGGTGCGCCATCTTGATGAAATGGGCATCATTGATCCGCCCCTGCACGATCTGATGGATCTGGTGCGGCGCGAATATGGCGAGATCAATATGGGGGCGGGAATCTGATGAGCCAGTCAAACGGAACGACTGTTTCTGCCACCCAGACCGGGTCGCAGACGCCACTGACGATGGCCTATCTGATGTTGGTGGCCTGTTCGTTGATGTGGGGTTCAAACCACGTGGTGGCGCGCGGCATCAATGAAACGGTCCCGTTCGAAGCACTTTCATTCTGGCGCTGGATCGTTGCGATCTGTTTGCTGTTGCCGTTCTGCTTTAAATATCTGCGTCGCGATCTGAAAATCATGGCGGACCACAAACTGTCGATGTTCCTGATCGGCTTTACGGGTGTGTTCCTGTTTTCGGTGGTGATTTATCTCGCGGCTTATAACACGACGGCGGTCAATACCGGGCTTTTGAATGCGACCACGCCGATCTGGGTGCTGCTGTTTGCAGCCCTTTTGACCGCAGACAAGCCACGGCTTGGTCAATGGCTGGGCGTGCTGGTGGCCGGGGCTGGTACCGCAACCATCATTGCCAAGGGCGACCCATCGGTTTTTGCCCGAATGGACTTCGTTCTGGGGGATGTGTTGGCAATGTTGTCGGCCATGGTTTGGGCGGCCTATTCGATGTTTCTCAAACGCGCGCCCAAGGGTGTGCATCCCCTAAGTTTGGTGTTTGTTTCAGCCCTGATCGGTTTGTGTTTCCTGACCCCGCTTTATATCTGGTCGCTGGTGGTCGATGGAAAGCCGTTCTTCACCAGTCTTGATCCGGTCTGGCCGGATATGCTGAAGATTTTCTATATCGGGGCGGGGCCGGCGTTTCTGGGATACATGTTCTGGAACCGGGGCGTTTCGATGGTTGGTCCGGCAAAGGCCGGGGTGTTCATGTATCTGATCCCGGTTTGCTCAAGCGGCCTTGCCATCGCCTTTCTGGGTGAGGCGCTGCATCTTTATCATCTGGCGGGGATTGTTTTGATCGTGTCGGGCATCTGGCTTGTCACGCGTAAAAAGACAGAGCGCGTTCGCGTCACAAAGCCTTAAAGCTTCTTAGCAATAAAAAGGCCCGCATACCAGATGGTGTTGCGGGCCTTTTTATTTGTTGTGACGCTACACGCAGGCGGTTTTAGGATACCTTGTCGCTGCTTGTGTCCTTCACAGGGGCGACGCTTAGTTGCGCGTCCTCTTTTTCCTGTTTCGCGTCAATGTCATCAGAGGTCAGCATCGGCAGATGGAATTCTGTTTGTGCCTCAGCCTCAAGCTCGCGCGTGCGGGTATCGATGCGGTGCTTGATTTCCTTCATGAAGGTCTTGCGATCAAGGCCCGGTTCCATGGGCGGCAAGAATTCCATGGTGACCCGACCGCCATATTTCATAAAGCTGTCGCGGCCCCAGAACATGCCGGAATTAAGTGCGACCGGAATGACCTTGGTGTCCGGGAAGGCCTTATACAGCGCGAAAATGCCCGGGTGATACGGACGGTTGGAGCCGGGCGGAGTGCGCGTACCTTCGGGGAAAATGATCACCTGACGGTTTTCCTCAAGCGCCTTGGACGCACCCTTGATCATATCTTTGAGGGCCTGACTACCCGCCGACCGATCAACGGCAATCTGGCCCGAGAGGATCAGGAACTGCCCGACGAGCGGAATGCGGGTGAGTTCCTTTTTCAGGATATAGGCCGGATCAGGAACCACCGTATGGAAGGTCAGGGTTTCCCATGCGGACTGATGTTTGGCGACAATGATGCACGAACCATCTGGCAGATTTTCCAGACCGGTGAAGCGTTTGCGCATGCCCACCGAGTAGCGCAGCATGAACTGAATGAGGCGACACCAGGCATGGCCGACAAACTGGTTGGCCTTGCGCCCAAACAGCATCAGCGGCAACAGAACAATGCACAAAAGTGCCGTTCCGCCGAAAAACAACACGTTAAACAGTAACGCGCGCAGGGTAATCATTCAGACAAATTCCTTCACAGGCCAAGTTGCTCGCTGTTTTGTAACAGCAATATGACGATCAGAAAATGCCGATTGTTCACCCATCCTTGCGCGCCGCGTTTGAGGCGGAATAGTCATCAAGGTCCGGTGCATCCTTCAAAGGACCACCGGGGCTGCGCAGTGCGGCGCGGTCACCGTTTGGCAACCAGTTGAGCAGCGCGTTGCGCAGGCTGGCAAAGACGTATTTGTTGTATTCACTGGCGATCAGGGCGCTGCTGCCGGGGAAGCGCCACCAATTGTCGACCTTGACGTTATCGGGAAATACCGGATGGGCGACGATTTCAACATCGGGCATCAGGCTTTTGAATTCCAGAAGTGACCTGGGCATATGGTAATTCGCGGTCACAATGCGCAGGCTTTTGAAACCTTCCTCATACATCCAGACGGCGGTTTCAATTGCATTGCCGCGGGTGTTTTCAGCAACATGGCCCAGAACAACACAGCAGGCAATCAGGCGCGGATCGGATTTGCCGACGGACAGAAGTTCGTCGACTTCAACCCCGCGATAGACACCCGATATGAACAGCTTGTCGGCAAGACCGCGCACCAGAAGACGGCGGCCTTCGGACAGACGTTCGCTGCCACCGGTCAGAACGACAATGGCGTCGGTGCGTTGGGTCGTGTTTTCAACCGTTTTGGGGATGTAATCGACATACCAGATAAAGCCCGCCGCCCAGACCAGCGCGCAGAAAATCAGTGTGGAAAGCAAAAAACGAAACCGCCGGAACCGGCGACGATGTTGCACACTCAGCGGGGGCTTGTTCATGAAGGCGTGCCTGAATAGCGGCGGTCTGGCATGAATTCGGATCTCCTCAAGGGGACAAAGAGGGCCAAGGCCATGATCCCAAAAGGGAAGTGGTAACAACCGACTATACGAAGACCGCGAGCGGGTTACAACATCCGGTGTAGGACACGAAGCACAGTTCGGTTGGCGGTGATGCCCGCCACCAATGCGACAATAAACGGAATGGCGACAATCAGACCAATAAAGGTCGGGCTGAGAACCAGTGATGGCACCGGCCAGCCCGCCCGCAATCCAAGCCAACCAATCAGGGCGGAAACCGGCAGCGCGATCAAAAGACCGATCAGTGCGCCAAAGAAGGCAAGGCGTCGATTATGGCGGCCGAACTGACTGGCGATATATCCATCCTGTGCGCCAATCAGATGCAGCAATTCAATGATGCGATGATGGATCGAAAGGCCTGATCTGGTGGCAAACACCACGGAGAGCATGGTCGCGCCAAACAGCACGACAATCAAAAGGGCCAATGCCAGTTCAACCGAAAAGGCGACATCGGCGATGCGTTCGATCCAGATGCGGTGATCATCAAGCACGGCCTCGGGCGCGATGACGCCAAGACGGCTTTCAAGCGCATCAAAGTTAAACCCGGTTTCAGGCGTGACTTCGATAATGCGCGGAATGGGCAGTTCGCTGATGACTTCGTCCGGACCCAGCCAGGGTTCAAGCAGGGCGGCCATGGTATCGGGGCTGAGTTCCTCGATCCGGGCGATGCCGGGCAGGGTGGAAATCTGTTCGATGATGCTGTCGACCGTGCCTTGCAGGGCGGCTTCACGTTCGGCGGGGGATCGGTTGGCAAGCTCGGTCGGGGGAACCTGGATCGACAGGCTGCCTTCGATCTGGCCGGACCATTGACCGACACTGTCATGCAGGGCGGCAAGCCCGACGATGGAAAAGGTCAGGAGCGCAACCATCAGGGCGACGATGCTCGGCAAAAAGCGCGAGGACGAATCGCTTTCAAGAGGGAGGTGCGATGGAGGTGCGCGAAATGCCATGATCGTGTGTTGGTCCTGTTGATCCCGTGTTTACGAAGCTTGGACTTGGTGTGTCGGATTTCAGCCGCTGTTGGTGACGTCGTGCAAGGTACCACCTTCGAGCAGCCATTGGGTATGGCCAAACCGCCGGACAAGTTGTCGGTTGTGGGTTGCGATCAGAACGGTGGTGCCGAGTTTGTTGAGCTCTTCAAACAGATAGAGCAACCGCATGGCGATTCGATCATCGACGTTCCCGGTCGGCTCATCGGCGAGAAGCAGGGCGGGGCGGCCAATGACGGCACGCGCGATGGCAACGCGCTGTTGCTGCCCGCCGGACAGTCGCGATGGCACTGCGTTGATGTGATCGCCAAGCCCGACCCATTCGAGAAGTTCGGTGACGTTTTTGCGAATCTGCAGGTCTTCGACACCGGCGACACGCAGCGGCAGGGCGACGTTTTCGAAGGTCGTCAGATGGTTGATCAGTCGGAAGTCCTGAAACACCACGCCGATCTTGCGGCGAATCGCCGGCAGTTCTTCGCGCGGGATGCGGATATTATCGCGTCCAAAGATCGAAATTTCGCCGCGTGTCTGGCGCAAGGCCAAAAATAAAAGTCGCATCAATGTCGACTTGCCCGCCCCCGATGCCCCGGTCAGGAAATGAAAACTGCCGCGACCGAGCGTAAAATTAAGGTCGCGCAGGATTTCCGGCCCGGATTCATACCGGACTCCGACATTCCTGAAACTGACAACGTCGGTCAAAATTCTTGCTCCATCTGGGCGAATGACGGTTGATACATCGGTGTTTATATCGGCTTTCGTCATGATCCGACAGGGTTGGAAAGTAGCCTTGTCGTGACAATATCGAAAATGAATTAACCGGTTTGGACGGTTTGTCGTCTATTTTGGATACCATTAACAGCCCGATCAGCCAGAGGTTTGATACCCAAATCCGGGCAGCTTCTGTTATCTCTGCTTAACAGTCTGTTAAATCGCCGCTATTTACATATAGTGTAAGGCTTCACTGACGGCACAGGGGGACCGTCAGTCGCAGACAGTTTCACGCCTTCCCCCGTGTTTGATGCCGCCGTCATCGATATGCCAGGTTTGCAATGATCATTACTTGCCCAGAGTGTTCAAAGAAATACTCAGTTAAAACAGAAGCAATCGGTCCGAAAGGCCGAACCGTGCGCTGTAAAAGCTGCGGCAATAGCTGGCATCAGGACCCGCCCGGCGCAAAGAAGCCAGCCCCGGCACCTGCACCGGAAAGTGATATTCCGGCCCCGTTCAATGAAGAGGGGTCGCTGGGTGCTGATTTCAATGCAGATCAGATGGGCGGTGGGCCGGTTGATCCGGGCTTTGAAGAAGCCGACAAGATCCCCGATCCGCCCCCGATTCCCCAGCAGCTGATTCGCAACAATCCAAAGCCGGAGCCCAAAAAGAAAAAGGGCATTGTCGGCTGGATCATCTTCCTGCTGGTGTTGGGCGGGATTGGTGCGGGCGGCTATTTCGCCAAGGATCAGATCATCGAACTGTGGCCGCCGATTGCCAAGGTTTATGACATGGTCGGGCTTGATGTGCCGCATGTCGGCGAAGGCCTTGATATCCGCGAATTGCCGCCGACCCGCGAAGAAGAGGACGGCGTTGACGTTCTTGTTGTTCGGGCCGAGATCGTCAATATCAGCGAAGAACCGCGTGCGCTTCCTTACCTTTTGATCGAGCTGCTTGATCCGCTTGATCGTGTGGTACAGCGCAAGAAGGTGCCGCTGATTTATGATGAATCTCTGGTTCAGTCCGGTGCGGAAATGCCAATGGTGCAACAGATGCTGCCGGTCGGCGAAAGCATGGAAGTCGAAACCAAGATCCGGCGTCCAAACCCGACGGCAACCCGATTGCAGGTCACTTTCCTTGACCCGCGCGAGGCGGTCGAGCCCTAAGCGGTTCGCGCAAACATTCTGATTATGAGAAAGGCAGCACAACGCGTGCTGCCTTTTTTGTTTTGGGGGGGCAGTGGCCTGGTCAGAACCGTTTGAGCAAGCGGTCGATATATTCCTGTTCGATTTCCGGGCGTTCGGGATCGCCGGACCGGCGGCGGAGTTCCTGCAAGATGCGCCAGGCCCGTTCAAGCGTGTTCACATCCGGGATGGTGGTGGTGCCATCGCCACCGACGGGCCGCCCCAGCGGATCGCGGCGCCCGGATCCTTCGAGGTCTTCGAGCATCGGGGCGAGCTGGCTGAGCCCTTCAAGTGCACGGCTGATTTCGCCAATGCCCTGTTGCAGGGCATCCATGGCCTGTCGCTGATATTGCAGGGCCTCGTGCGATCGGTTGTTGCCAAGCGCCTCTGCCGCGCCGTGCATGGCATCAATCACCGAATTCATGCCACTGACATCGCCAAACTGGCCAAGACCGGGATCGTTGAGGATTTCACCGGCATCGTCGGCAAGGCCCTGTTGCTGGTTTGCACGCGGACCATTGCCGTTCTGGGTGGATGCATTATCGCCTTCATTCATCAGGTCCTGCTGACGGCGCGACAGATCGCGCATGCCGTCCAGCATTTCACGCAGCGTCGATGTGATATCCATGCCGCCCTGACCGGTGGTGACCTGCATGTTTTCGACCAGTTCGCGCAGACGATCGATCAACTGGCGGGCCTGATCACGCGCACCTGCGCGCATCAAAGCATCGATCTGATCGATGATGCGTGACAGGTCCTGTTGTTCAAGTGTCGCACTGCCGGGCGGGAGTTCTTCTTCGGCCTGTTCGGGGCTTTCGCGCATCATGGCAGCAAGATATTCATTCAGCGCCTGACGATATTCTTCAATCAGGCGGGCAATTTCGCTTTCGGTGACATCGGGGTTGGCAAGGGCCTCCAGCAGGCGTTCCTCGGCCTCCATCAAATTACGCTCGGCAATGCCGTAGGAACCCCGTTCGATCTCCTCGGCGACATGCCACAGAAGGCCTGCGACATCCTGATGGGTGGCGCGGTTTTGCAGGTTGGACGCCAGCCTGCTTTCGGCGACCGAAAGGGTCAGGAACACACCGAGATGGCCGTTAAAGGCCTGCGGGGCGAACAGGATCGGCAACAGTGCCTGATGCATTTCAAGTGCGCGGTAGGGATAGCGCAGCAAACCACGCCGGATATCAATCAGCTTTTGCGCCACCGGATGGCTGAATTCCCGTTCGGGCAGCATCAGGGAGCGGATATCGCTCTCGCCGCGCTGATCGGCGTTATCGTTTGATACCATCTGGATATTGACCGGCAAACCCGCCCAGGGATGGGCGACAAGATCAATAAAGCGCGGGCCTTCGATGCGGGTCGGCATGGCGCCGGCGCTGCTTGTAACGCCAGCGGCGTCGCCCTTGAGATCAATTACCACCTGATCAATCGGGCCATATTGCTTGATGGTGCCTTCTTCGGCCGCAGGCGTGATCACCAGATCAAGACTGGCGAGGCCATAATCATCACTGGCGACGTAATCAAGGCGCACATGATCGCGTCGGGTGATGGTCGGCGGGCTGACGAAGGACAGGCTTGGCACATTATCGGCCAGCAATTCGATATCAAGGGTCAGGCGATCATTGCCCCAGACCGATATGCGCCACTGGCCGGGCTGATCAATGGCGGTGGAGAGCACATAGCTGTTCTCGGCACCCTCGGTAAAGGATTGCGTGCCGGTCGGCGTGGTCAGGGTCGGTTCCCAGATGCTTGTGATGCTGCCATCAAGGGTCGATCCCGCCGGGACCTGAACACGGATGACGTCACTGGTCTTGTCAGATGTCGTATTACCTGTGTTTTCGGATTGGCGGGCACCTGTGGCATCGGTATCGGACAGCGCACTGAACTGCAAGATGCGCGGTATTTGCCCGGTATAGGCCGGTGGGGTGACCCAAAGGGTGGCACTGAAGTCGGCGGCACCAAGGCGCTGAAGCGGGCTGAAGGCCTTTGAAAAGCGTTCCTCAGCATGGTCAAGGCCGGTCATCAGGCCGACAAACACCAGCAATACAGGAATGGCGGTCAGGCCAAAGCGGTCAACGCGGGTAATGGCGGGCAGGGGACGCGACAACCGGAGCTTTGCCAGTGCGGCTTCATGCAGGCCCAGTTGACGCTGCCAGAGGTAGCTGGTCAGTGGGTCGTCGGTTTCGGGGACGTGATCTTCAAGGCTTTGCAGCGGGTTGTTATCAAGCTGGTTGTCCACCTCGATCCGGTGCAGGACGTCCCGGCGCGTGGGCATTTTGAAATTGCGCCATGGCGCGACCACGGCAACCATGACCGCGACCGACAGGACGGACAGCAACATGATGTGCCCGGTGGCGGGGAGAAGTTCAAATGTTCCGGTCAGGGTCAGACCAACGACCAAGAGCCCGATCGAAAGGGCCGGGATCAGACAGGGCCAGACAGATTCCCACACCATCACCAAGCGCGTCTTGCGCACATGGCGTTCCATCTTGGGATAGGGTGGTATCAAGGACATGCCTTTGAGCCCTGCTTGCCGACATATTGCGCGTTGTATCCGGCATTCTGGCACAACCCGCTTCTTTAAAGCTTGGTCTTTTGGCGGGGCGGGTCAAGCAATTCGACGGGATTGGGCAAAATAAAAGGGCGGCTGACAAATGGCCAGCCGCCCCGAAAGCGTTAAAAACCGAAACGGAATGCCGGTCTTATGCGTTGCTGAGCCAGGAGGGTACCTGATCCATGTTGATCAGATCGTCAATTTCCTGACGCGGGCGGACGATGGCAAAGTTGTTGCCCTTAACCAACACTTCGGGTGTCAGCGCGCGGGTGTTGTAGGTTGAAGACATGACCGCGCCATAGGCCCCCGCCGACATGACGGCGACCAGATCGCCGGCCTTGAGATCATCGGGAAGGTCGCGGTCCTTGCCAAAGGTGTCACCGGTTTCGCAAACCGGGCCGACAACATCAACCTTGACCTGCTTGTCACCGTCAGTCTGTTCATCCACCGGGATGATTTCGTGATAGGCGCCATACAGCGTCGGGCGGATCAGGTCGTTCATCGCGGCATCAAGAATGACAAAGCGTTTGGCTTCGCCGTCTTTGATATACATGACGCGCGACACCATGATCCCGGCATTGCCGGCAATCAAACGACCCGGTTCCAGCGTGATGTGGCAGCCAAGATGGCCGACGGTTTCGCGCACCATCTGACCATAGGCATCGGGAAGCGGCGGCGTTTCGCCCTGATAGGCAATGCCAAGCCCGCCGCCGAGATCGAGATTGCGTATATCGATGCCCTCAGATCGCAGCTGTTCAACCAGCCCGGCCAGACGCGTAAACGCCTCGCGGAACGGGGCAAGGTCGGTCAACTGGGAGCCGATATGCATGGCGATCCCGGTGACCTCGATGCCATCCATGGCAGCGGCTTCGCGGTAAACCTCGATCGCGCGGGTCCAGTCGATGCCGAATTTGTTTTCGGCCTTGCCGGTCGCGATCTTTTCATGGGTTTTGGCATCGACATGCGGATTAACACGCAGCGCAATGCGCGCCTTCTTGCCCATGTCGATGGCAACACGGTTCAGCTCAACCAGTTCGGGGATGCTTTCGACATTGATCTGGGCAATGTCGGCGTCAAGGGCTTCGCGCATTTCGGCATCGGCCTTGCCAACCCCGGAAAAGATGATCTTGGCCGGGGGCATGCCCGCACGAAGCGCACGGCGCATTTCACCAACCGAAACAACGTCCGCACCCGCACCAAGATTGGCGAGTGTTTTCAGGACTGCCTGGTTGGAGTTTGCCTTAACGGCAAAGCACACGGTGGCATCAAGGCCGTCAAAGGCGTCGGCATAGACTTTGTAATGGCGTTCCAGGGTCGCAGTCGAATAGCAGAAGAACGGGGTTCCGACCTTGTCAGCCATTTCCCGGATCGCGACGCCTTCGGCGTAAAGTTCGCCGTTGATATATTCAAAATGGTTCATTGGGCCGGGTAATCCCTTGGATATTCATAACCTTTGTCGGTCGGCGGTTCGAGCGGGCCTTTTTTGCCACAGGCCGCAACTGAAAGCCCCAACATGATGGCCAGCGTGATGACGGTGCCGCGTTTCAACAGGCTGTTGTTCATTTCAGGAACCTTTCCTTTGCGGCCGCAACGGATTCCTTCACACGGACCGGGGCAGTGCCGCCAAAGCTTTGGCGGGCGGCAACCGATGCCTCGACCGTTAGTACATCATAAACCGCATTGGTGATTTTGGGTTCGATGCCTTGCAGGTCTTCAAGCGACAGCTGATCAAGATCGCAGCCCTTGGTTTCGGCGAGTTTCACGGTCGCGCCAACCACGTGATGGGCATCACGGAACGGCATGCCAAGTTCGGCAACCAGCCAGTCTGCAAGGTCGGTGGCGGTGGTGTAACCCGCACCGGCAGCCGCACGCATATTATCGGCAAACACCTTCATGTCGGCGATCATGCCGGTCATGGCGGCAACACACAGACCAAGATGGTCATGGGCCTGGAAAACCGGTTCCTTGTCTTCCTGCATGTCCTTGGAATAGGCCAGCGGAAGCCCCTTCATCGACAGCATCAAGCCGTTATAGCAACCGACAATGCGCCCGATCTTCGAGCGGATCAGTTCGGCCGCATCCGGGTTGCGTTTTTGCGGCATGATCGAAGAGCCGGTCGAGAATTTGTCAGACATGCCGATAAAGCGGAACTGGGCGGAGCACCAGATGACCATTTCTTCGGCCAGACGCGACAGATGCATGGCAGCAATCGATGCGGCATTAAGGTATTCAAGCGCAAAGTCACGATCCGATACCGCATCGAGTGAGTTCGCCGTCGGGCGATCAAAGCCAAGCGCACTTGCCGTCATGTGACGATCAATCGGATAGGGCGTACCGGCAAGGGCCGCAGAGCCCAGCGGGTTTTCGTTGATGCGTGTGCGGCAATCGGCAACGCGCCCGCGATCACGGCCAAACATTTCGACATAAGCCAGAAGATGATGACCAAAGGTGACCGGCTGGGCGGCCTGCAGGTGGGTGAAGCCCGGCATGATGGTCTCTGCGTGGGTTTCAGCCTGTGCGATCAGGGCTTCCTGAAGGCCTTTGAGGCCGACTTCAAGATCGGCAAGTGCAACGTCACGGACCCAGAGTTTGAAGTCGGTCGCGACCTGATCATTGCGTGAACGTGCAGTATGCAGGCGACCAGCCGCCGGGCCGATCAATTCGCGCAGGCGGCTTTCGACATTCATGTGGATGTCTTCAAGGGCGGCGGAGAATTTGAAAGCGCCGCTCTCGATTTCTTGAAGAATCTGGTCTAGACCGTTGGTGATCTTTTCGCCATCTTCAGCAGGAATGATGTTCTGCTTGACCAGCATGGCGCAGTGGGCCTTGGAGCCCTGAATGTCCTGGGCGTAAAGGCGCTTGTCAAAGCCGATGGAAGCGTTGATTTCTTCCATGATGGCTGACGGGCCCGCTTCGAAGCGGCCGCCCCAAAGGGAGTTTGCGTTTTTCTGGTCAGTGGCGTTTTGATCGGTCATCGTGATCCGCAGTCTTGGAAAGGTGGGTGTTGTGAAAGCATTGCTTCGTTACGTAAAACTTGGCGTGATTGTCGCCATCTCGGGCATTTATGCAACCCCTGCCTTTGCTGATACGCAATTCCCGCAAGAACTTTCAAAGATGGTTATGCCATCCGAAGGGGGTTCTTTGCCCGAAGATCTGGCGTTTGTCGATGAAAATGGCAACGAGGTCGCCTTTAACAGCCTGAAAGGACAGGTTGTTCTGGTCAATCTGTGGGCGACCTGGTGTGTGCCATGCGTCAAGGAAATGCCCGATCTGGATCGCCTGGCGGTCGAGATGGCCGATAAGCCGTTTCGTGTTCTGGCCCTTAGTCAGGACCGCGGCGGGGCGGATGCCGTCCGCGAATTCTTTGAAACCAATGGAATCGACAACCTTGATATCGTTCTGGATCCGCGTGGGGCGATTGCGCGTCAGATGGGGGCACGCGGCCTTCCGACCAGTTTTGTCTATGACGCCAAGGGTGATTTGCGCGGCAAGCTAGAAGGCATCGCGCGTTGGGATGCGCCAGAGGTCATTACTTATTTCGATCAGTTGATTGATCAGACGTCCTGAGCGCAAGTGACGCAGTCTTAGGCGTTGCCTTCGATCAGGGACAGAACATCAGCAAGGCGTGGTGCGGCCTCGGCTGCACCATTGTTGGTGGTGGAAAGCGCACCGGTGGCACAGGCAAAGCGCACGGCATCCTTGAGCGGCTGACCACCATGCAGGGCGACAGCCAACCCGGCATTGAAGCAATCGCCAGCGCCCACCGTATCAACCGTGTTGACCACAAAGCCCGGAACCATGCCGGTTTGCCCGCCCGATGAATAGAACGCACCATCACCGCCCATTTTGATGATGACGGTTTCCGGGCCCATGTCATGCAGCTTGATGCTGGCGCTACTTGCGGTGGCCTCATCGACCGGATCAATACCGGTGAGGGCCAAGCATTCGCTTTGGTTAGGGGTGACGATGTGGGTCAGGGCCAGCAGGTCGCGCATGACGACCAGATCGGCGACCGGGGCCGGGTCAAGAATGACCTTTGCATTGCCTTCGCGGGCATATTTGATCGCGCAGTCAATGGCTACCACCGGACATTCCAGCTGCAACAGCAGATAGTCGCAGTTGCGCAGGAGTTCCTGTTTTTCATGCAGGTCGTTTCGGGTCATGGTCATGTTGGCGCCACCCACGACCGTGATCATGTTTTCGCCCGCCTCATCGATCGAGATCAGGGCAATGCCGGTTTGTGCTTCGTCGGCGACGATCAGGTTGGTGGTATCCAACCCCTCGGTCGCAAGGGTTTCGATCAGTTGTTTGCCCAGCATGTCATCGCCAAGTTTGGAGATGAAGACAGGGGAAACACCAAGTCTGGCGACGGCAAGTGCCTGATTGCATCCTTTGCCGCCCGGTCCGGTCTTGTAAGCCCGGGAGGAAACCGTTTGTCCTCGAACAGGAAGCTTCGCCACACGGGCCGCAAAATCAAAGTTCGAGCTTCCAACAACTGCAATCGTCATAATCGTCCGCGTTTATAAATGAATTCCACTAAGTTAATGTTGTTCTCAGATCAGGGGTTTAAAGGGCGATGTCGCCAAAATCTATCGAGATCATCAAAATGTTATGGATCGACGCAACAGCCGGTCTGTCTGATCAGGCGATCAGACGGTCAGTCAGGGGTGAATTCGTCTGACAATGCAGCGTAAATGCGCTGGAATTTGGCAAAGCGCGGCTGGTAGGCATCATGGCGGGTTAGATCAGGTTCAATCACTTCTTCGATTGCGGGTTTGACGCAAACGTCGGCAACCGGTTCTTTGGTCAGGGCCAGACGGGCCAGTCGGGCGGCACCAAAGGCGGGGCCCTTGGTTGCGCCTTCATAGCGGGCAAGTGGCTTGCCAAGGATGTCGGCAATCATCTTGATCCAGTAGCGACTGCGGGCACCGCCGCCGATCACGCCGGGCAGGTCGCACTGGGTTCCGGCCTTGTGCAGACGGGACTTGGCATCGCGGAGTGCAAAGCCAACCCCTTCGAGTACCGACTGAACCATGGTTTCGCGGTCGGTGTCGCTGCCCAGACCAAAGAACACGCCACGGGCATGCGGATTGTTGTGCGGGGTGCGTTCCCCGTTGAGGTAGGGCAGGAACAGGATATCAGATGGGGCGTCGTGTTGGGCCTCTACCCGGTTAAGCAATGCGGTAATGTCGGCCTCGCCCAGAAGGTCAGCCGCCCATTTCAGGCAACTTGCCCCGTTAAGCAAAACCGCCATCTGGAACCAGTGGTTCGGGATGGCGTGGGCAAAGCTGTGTAGCAGTTCTTCGGGCTTGGGACGGTATTTGTCCGAGGCGACAAAGATCTGCGACGAGGTGCCGAGCGAAATGAAGCCATCGCCATGGGAAACCGCCCCGACCCCGATGCCACCGGTCGCCGCATCACCGCCACCCCCGGCAATGATGACGTCGCCCCGCATGCTCCAACGGTCGGCTAGTGTCGCGCGCAGCGTACCTGTGATGTCCGATCCTTCGACCAGATGTGGCAGTTGATCGCGGGTCAAACCACAGGCTTCGATCGCACTTTGGTTCCAGCTTCGGCTTTGTTCATCAAGCCAAAGCGTACCCGCCGCATCCGACATTTCGGTGGCCTTGTCGCCTGAGAGGCAAAAGCGGATGTAATCCTTGGGCAGCAGGATGGTTTTGATTTTGGCAAAAACATCCGGTTCGTGTTTTTGTAGCCAGATCAGTTTGGGTGCGGTCATGCCCGACATGGTGGCGACACCCGCGCGCTGGCCCAGATCGGGCAGGGCGGCATCAAGTTCGGCGCATTCGCGGGTTGCGCGACCATCATTCCACAGGATCGCCGGGCGAAGTGGCTTGTCATCCGCACCCAGCAATGTCGCGCCATGCATCTGACCCGACAGGCCAATTGCGCGGGTTGCGGCGATTGCCGACGGGTTTTGGCGGTGCAAGTCATCGATGGCGCGCAGGGTTGCGTCCCACCAGTCGGTGGGGTTTTGTTCGCTCCAGAACGGTTTGGGGCTGGACACGCGTAAAGGGACATCAGCCTCGGCAAGGGTGACCGAGTTTTCGTCAATCAGTAGTGCCTTGACTGCCGATGTGCCGACATCAATTCCGAGATACATGTTCGGACGGCCTCCAGAACCGTTTGATTTTTCCCGACATCATGATTGCGCGGGTTAGAGCAAGGTCTATTCCAGATGGTTGAAGCACGGAATGCAACAAAAAAAGCCGCTGCGGGGCAGCGGCTTTGATGTCGTAGCGCCAGTCCTGGCGTGCAACCGCTTAGCGGGTCGGGGTCGGTTCGTCGCCGCTATAGTCATAGAAGCCACGGCCAGCCTTGCGGCCAAGCCATCCGGCTTCGACATATTTGACCAGAAGCGGGCACGGGCGATACTTGGTATCGGCCAGACCATCATGCAGGACATGCATGATCGACAGGCAGGTATCGAGACCAATAAAGTCTGCCAGTTGCAGCGGGCCCATCGGATGGTTCGCACCCAGGCGCATCGCGGTATCGATGGACTCGACATTCCCCACGCCTTCGTAAAGGGTGTAGATCGCCTCGTTGATCATCGGAAGCAGGATGCGGTTGACGATAAAGGCCGGGAAGTCTTCGGCGCTTGCCGTGTCCTTGCCGAGCTTTTTGGTCAGTTCATGAATGGTGCGATAGGTGGTTTCGTCCGTGGCAATACCACGGATCAGTTCCACCAGTTTCATCAGCGGCACCGGGTTCATGAAGTGCATGCCCATGAACTTCGCCGGGCGGTCGGTATAGGACGCCAGACGGGTGACCGAAATCGAAGAGGTGTTGGTCGCGATGATCGCTTCCGGGCCGAGCACCGGGCACAGAGCCTTGAAGATCTGTTTCTTGATCTCTTCGTTCTCGGTGGCCGCTTCGATGACCAGGTCACAGTCAGACAGGAAGGTATATTCCGTTCCGGTTGAGATCAGTTTCAGTGCCGCATCTTTTTGCGCTGCGGTAATGATCTCTTTTTTGACCTGACGGTCCATGTTCTTTTCCATCACGCCGATGGCCTTATCAAGGGCATCTTGCGAGATGTCGAGAATTCGGACGTCGTAACCGGCCAGTGCGATCACATGTGCAATACCATTGCCCATCTGACCGGCGCCGATTACGCCAATGGTTTTGATATCTTCCAACGAAGCCATTTGTTCCCCACTCGTCCCCAAGGGTCAAAACAAGAGTATGCGTTGTCTTGACCCTAAAGGGGATCAGATTATTTGTCGAGTTCGCTCGCCAGAGCGGGAAGGGCCTCGAACAGGTCACCGACAAGTCCGTAATCCGCTACCGAGAAGATCGGCGCTTCTTCGTCCTTGTTGATCGCGACAATGACCTTACTGTCCTTCATGCCGGCAAGGTGCTGAATAGCACCCGAAATGCCTACAGCAATGTATAGCTGCGGTGCAACAACTTTGCCGGTCTGGCCGACCTGCCAGTCGTTGGGGGCATAGCCCGCATCAACCGCCGCGCGAGAAGCGCCAATCGCAGCGCCGAGTTTGTCGGCAATCGGTTCGATCAGGTGGAAGTTTTCACCCGAACCCATGCCACGACCGCCAGAGATGACGATGCTTGCAGCGGTGAGTTCCGGACGTTCCGACTCGGTCAGTTCCTGACCAACGAAGGTCGACTTGCCTGCATCAGATGCAACAGCAACGTCTTCGATGGATGCAGAACCGCCTTCGGCGGCGACCGGATCAAAGCCGGTGGTCCGGACAGTGATCAGCTTGAGGCTGTCGGCCGACTGCACGGTTGCCATGGCGTTACCGGCATAGATCGGACGGACAAACGTATCGGCATCGACAACATCGGTGATGTCGGAAATCTGGGCGACGTCTTTTTTGGCAGCAACGCGCGGCATGAAGTTTTTGCCCGACGAAGAAGCCGAGGTGAGAATGTGGCTGTAATCGCCCGCCAGTTCACCAACCAGACCCGCCATGTTTTCGGCAAGGAAGTGGCCATAGGCTGCGTTGTCTGCGAGGAGAACCTTGGAGACACCTTCGACCTTGGCAGCGGCTTCGGCAACGGCCTTGCAGCCCTCGCCAGCCACGAGAACGGTGATGTCGCCACCGATTTTCTGAGCAGCAGCAACGGTGTTAAGCGTGCCACCCTTCAGTTCGGTATTGTCGTGTTCGGCAATAACAAGAATGCTCATTTGATTGATCCCCGCTTAGATTACTTTTGCTTCGTTGCGGAGCTTGTCGACAAGCTCTGCGACGTCGGCAACTTTGACACCTGCCTGACGTGCTTCCGGTTCGGAAACTTTCAGGGTTTTCAGGCGCGGCGCGGTATCAACACCAAGGTCGGCCGGGCTCAGGGTATCGAGCGGCTTTTTCTTGGCTTTCATGATGTTCGGCAGCGACGCATAACGCGGCTCGTTGAGGCGCAGGTCGGTGGTAACGATTGCCGGAAGATCAATCTTGATGGTTTCAAGACCACCGTCGATTTCACGCGTGACATCAAGCTTGCCGTCAGCAACGACAACCTTGGACGCGAAGGTGCCCTGCGGCCAATCCAGCAGCGCGGCCAGCATCTGACCGGTCTGGTTGGCATCATCGTCAATTGCCTGTTTGCCGAGGATCACGAGATCCGGGCTTTCCTTGGCAACGACTTCTTTCAGAAGCTTTGCAACAGCCAGCGGCTGGAGTTCGTCCTCGGTTTCAACCAGAATGCCGCGATCGGCACCCATGGCGAGGGCCGTGCGCAGGGTTTCCTGGCACTGTTTAACGCCGAGCGACACAGCAACCACTTCGGTGGCGGTGCCCGCTTCCTTGAGGCGGATGGCCTCTTCAACGGCGATTTCGTCAAACGGGTTCATGGACATCTTAACGTTGTTCAACTCAACGCCAGACTGGTCCTGTTTGACACGGATCTTGACGTTGTAATCCACAACGCGCTTAACGGCGACAAGAACCTTCATGACAGACCTGTTCGTTTTTGTTGTCGAAACTGCGGGTTTGCTCCCTGCCAAGGCAGTTTGCGTTGGCCCGCATGGTAATGTTTTCCCCGCGACGCACAATAGGTAGTGCTACGCAGGTTGTCAATTTACGTAAAGGTGTTGACGTTAACGACAACTACTTCACGAAAATCTTGATGCCCTTCGCCGTCTTGATACGGCAAAAATCCGCAAGGGAACAAGGATTTTGTCCGATAATCTTGTTATCACGTCAGTTTATCGGGTCAGCCCAGGCTTCCAGAGAACATCATCCTTGCCGCCATTATTGGCGTGGCGGGCCAGAACAAACATGTGGTCTGATAGTCGGTTGATATAGCGCACGGCCTCGGGATTGATCGTCTCGATCCCGGCCAGCTCGACAATAAGGCGCTCCGCCCGGCGCGAAACGGTGCGCGCGACATGCAGTTGTGCCGAAAGCGCACTGCCGCCAGGCAGGACGAATGATTTCAGCGGATCAAGGGCTTCGTTGATCTGATCGATCTCGGCCTCAAGCCGTTCGGTTTGCTTGGCGGTAATGCGAAGGGCTGGCCGTTCGGGGTTATCGTCGCTGCCATCGCCCGGTGTGCACAGATCAGCCCCCAGATCAAATAGATCATTCTGGATTCGGGCCAGTATTTCATCAATGTTGCCGTCCGCATGCAGGCGGGCGACACCAATCACGGCATTGGTTTCATCAACGGTGCCATAGGCCTCCACGCGCACATCATTTTTGGCAACGCGCGTGCCATTGCCAAGGGCGGTTTTGCCCTTGTCACCGGATTTTGTATAGATACGAGTCAGTTGAACCATGTGCCGTCCGTAATCTTGGTTTGTGTGTTCAAGGCGTATGCCTGGCTTAGGAACCGACCGCCATCAGCGACAGGATGAAAAGCAGCAACAGGGCCAGGCCCTGCAAAAGGACGCGCATTTGCATCAGTTTGTTTTGTTTGCGTGCATCCTTGCCACGTGCCATCGAAACGATGCCCATGATCAGGACCCCGGCGACAGCTGCCATCGCAAGCAAAACACCAATCTGTAAAAAACCAGCCATTCCTGTTTCTTCCCTGTTTCTGCCTGCTGACTTATACCGCGTCCGGCGGTGACATGCTGCGCCAAACGGACGCAACAGGCAACCAGACGATGGCAATTTTGGCAATTAGTCGATGGTTTCGTTTGCCGCAAAGCTGCGACGGTCGATTTTGAATTTCTTGATACGCGAGGCCAGCGTGGTTGGTTTGATATCGAGAAGGGCCGCCGCACCATTTTCACCAAACACCTTGCCCTTGGTCATGGTGAGCGCATGGATGATGTTGTCATATTCGGTCTGGCGCAGCTCACCCCGGGTCAGAACCGTTTTTTCCGGTTTGCTGTCGGGCTCTGTCGCCGGCGCTGCTAATTTGCGGCTGTCGCGCCCGCCCTGTTCGGGCAAATCAAAATGCAGCTTGCCATCATGGGCCAGGATCGCAGCCCGTTCGATGACATTTTCCAGTTCGCGGGCATTCCCCGGCCAGCCATAGTTTTGCAGGGTGCGGACCTGCCCCTTGGTGAGTGTTGGCTGGGCGATATTCAGGCGCTGACAGATATTGCGCAGGAAGTGCGATGCCAGCGGCGGGATATCGTCGGGCCGTTCGCGGAGTGGTCGGCATTCGATGGGGAAAACGTTGAGGCGGAAATACAGGTCTTCACGGAAACGTCCCTGACGGACTTCTTCCTTTAGGTCGCGGTTGGTCGCGGCAATCAGACGGACATTGACCTCGCGGGTGCGTTCTTCGCCGATGCGTTCGAACTTCTGGTCCTGCAAAACGCGCAGCAACTTGCCCTGAAGTTCCAGCGGGATTTCCCCGACTTCATCGAGAAACAGCGTGCCACCATCGGCCAGTTCAAAGCGCCCGACACGATCACGCACAGCACCGGTAAAGGCGCCACGGACATGGCCGAAAAACTCGCTTTCAAACAGTTCGTGCGGGATTGCGGCACAGTTCACACGCACCAGAACGCGATCAGACCGCGCGCTGGCCTGATGGATGGCGCGCGCAATAAGTTCCTTGCCGGTCCCTGACTCGCCGGTGATCAGAACGTTGGCATCGGTGGGGGCAACAAGGTCGATCTGTTTGAGTGCACCCTGAATGGCATCGGATTGGCCGATGATTTCGTGGTGGTTGTTGGTTGAAAGGATTTCTTCCTGCAGATAGGCGTTTTCAAGCTCCAGCCGTTCACGCAGGCGATCAACCTCGGCAAGGGCGGCGTGCAGCTTTTCCTCGGCGATTTTACGTTCGGTGATGTCACGAAAAACAATCACCGCCCCGATCACCAGCCCATGGTCGCGGATCGGGGTCGAGGTATATTCCACCCGGATCGGTTTACCGTCGCTGCGCCAAAAGACCTCGTCATCAACCCGCCTGACGATGCCTTCGCGAAAGGCGTTGTAAATCGGGCATTGTTCGGCGTGATACGGGTCGCCATTGACGTGGGAATGGTGGATAATCGAATGGATTTCGCGGCCAACCAGTTCCTCGGCCGTCCAGCCCAGCATGCGTTCGGCCGCCGGATTGACGAATGTCGTGATGCCGTCGCTGTTGACCCCGTAAATGCCTTCGCCAGCGGCACCCAGGATCAGCTGGTTTTCGCGCTCAATCTCGCGGAAAAACCGTTCGGCACGGCGCCATTCGGCGATGCCTTCGCGTAAGTAATCATCGGCTTCCGAGTCCACATCTCGGCGATGGCGGGCATCAAGATCGGAAATCGTGACGGTCAGGTATTCTTCGCCGTCCAGGATCAGCGGCCGGGCTTCGTGCTCGAGTTTCAGTTCGGTGCCGTCGGGGCGGGTCAGGTCCAGTCCGCGGGTCCAGGCAAAACCGTGATAAAAGGCGGCCTCGCTAAACACGACCAGACTGGGCACCTGACCTTTGTGCAGCGCACTCATAGAGGTCGCCAGAAGCTCTTCAATGCTCCGCCCCAGCAGGTTCGCAGCGGCCTGATTGGCAAAGACAATCCGGTCCGTTTTGGGGTGAATCAGCAAAGTTGGATGGGTGTGGGCGAGCAATGCCTGCAAGCGCAGGTTTTCAATCATCACCGGTAGGGGATTGATTTCACTGATCCTCATCACATACTCCTACGAAATATCGTAATATTTACTACGATATTTCGTGAATTACGATTTTTCGTATGTGGTTAGCGTCTCACTCAAAGCCGCAAGAGTCCAGCGTTTTCAACGAAAAATGACGCATTGCACAAAATGGCACGCCCGTTGCTGTGGGGACTGTGAACATCTGGTGCTGCCTTTCTGGCGGCGTAACAACACAGGGGGTGATCACATGTCAGTCAAAAGTCTGGGCAATCCATTTAGTGGCGATACCGATCTGCGTCACAGCAAATCATGCGGCTGTGATGTCTGTTCGTCAAAAGATGGGCATACACATGCATCACATAAAGACCATGACCATGGCGTAAAACACGATTTGGCCAGCATGCAGGCCCATAGTGATATGGGCGATATGGACGCCAAAACGCCGGAAAGCAGCGAAGAAATGCTTGATCGTGCCATCGACAGCGCAATTGTGCGTTCGGTGTTTGGTCACAACGACATTTCGCGTCGATCGTTTGCCAAAATGGTCGGTGGCAGCACCATGATGGCAGCCCTTGCCTCGGTCCTGCCAATCGACAAGGTCAAGGCGGCCATCCTTGATGATCTGGGCACGCCGGAAAAATCCAAGCTTAATATCGGCTTTGTGCCGATCACCTGCGCAACGCCGATCATCATGGCCCAGCCGATGGGCTTTTATGAGAAATACGGCCTTGATGTTGATGTCATCAAGACAGCCGGTTGGGCAGTTGCCCGCGACAAGTCGCTGAACAATGAATATGACGCGTCGCACATGCTGACCCCGATGCCGCTGGCGATTTCGATGGGGGCGGGTTCGACCGCAACGCCGTTCCTGATGCCGGCCGTTGAAAACATCAATGGTCAGGCGATTGTCCTGCATAACGATCACCTTGATAAACGTGATCCCAAGCAGTGGAAGGGCTTCAAGTTCGGTGTGCCGTTCGAATATTCGATGCACAACTTCCTGCTGCGCTATTACGTCGCCGAGCATGGCCTGGACCCGGACAAAGACATCCAGATCCGTGTCGTTCCGCCGCCCGAGATGGTGGCAAACCTGCGTGCCGGTAACCTTGATGGTTATCTGTCACCCGATCCGTTTAACCAGCGTGCGGTTTGGGAAAAGATCGGCTTCCTGCACACGCTGACCAAGGATATCTGGGAAGGCCATCCGTGCTGTGCATTCGCATGTTCCAAAGCGTTTTCCGAAGAGCTGCCGAACACCTATGGCGCGCTTTTGAAATCCATCGTGGATGCGACCCAGTACGCCGCCAAGGCGGAAAACCGCAAGGAAATCTCGGTTGCGATCGCACCGGCGAACTATCTGAACCAGCCGGTTCCGGTGATCGAGCAAGTCCTGACCGGTCGTTACGCCGATGGTCTGGGCGAGGTCAAAAACGTGCCGGATCGCATCGATTTCGATCCGTTCCCGTGGCACTCGATGGGTGTCTGGATCCTGACCCAGATGAAGCGCTGGGGCTATATCGAGGGCGATGTCGATTACAAGAAGATCGCCGAAGAAGTCTATGTCGCGAGCGATTGCGCCAAGATCATGAAAGAGCTTGGCTATGAAGCGCCGACCGAGACTTACAAAAGCTATACCATCATGGGCAAGACGTTCGATCCCGATCAGCCTGAAGCCTATGTCAACAGCTTTGCCATCGGCAAAGGGGTAAGCTGATATGCTGGCATCGCTCAATGCCAGGGCGTTGGTGTTGTCACTTGTACTTCTGGCGGTCTTCCTTGGTCTTTGGGAGGCCGCCAGCCCAAAACAACAACTCGCTGGCGAACTTACGGAATATGAACTTCTGATGGGCGGGGCAGAGCCAAAGGCCGCTGTGCCGCCCCCTTCGGATGTGATCGCCAAGGCATGGGAGGAGCTCAGCAATCCGTTCTATGACGCCGGTCCCAACGACAAGGGCATTGGCATTCAGATCGGCTATTCGCTTTATCGCGTGTTGAGCGGTTATTTCCTTGCGGCGGCAATTGCCATTCCGGTCGGGTTCCTGATCGGGATGTCGCCCCTGATGTACAAGGCGCTTGATCCGTTTATTCAGGTCCTTCGCCCGATTTCCCCGCTGGCATGGATGCCACTTGCGCTGTTCGTCATTCAGGACAGTCAGGCATCGGCGATCTTTGTGATCTTCATCTGTTCGATCTGGCCGATGTTGATCAATACCGCCTTTGGTGTGGCGGGGGTTCGCAAGGACTGGGTCAATGTGGCGCGTACCCATGAACTGGGCCCACTCAAAACCGCCTGGATTGTCATCCTTCCGGCTGCGGCCCCGACCATCCTGACCGGCATGCGGATTTCAATCGGCATTGCGTGGCTTGTGATTGTTGCCGCCGAGATGCTCGTGGGTGGGACGGGGATTGGCTACTACGTCTGGAACGAATGGAACAACCTTGATCTGACCAGCGTGGTGTTCTCGATCCTGATGATCGGTGTTGTCGGCATGTTGCTTGATACCGCGTTTGCCTATTGCGCACGTCTTGTGCAGTACCAGGAATAAGGAGACCTGATATGTCGAAACCATTCCTGAGTTTGCAGAACCTGACCAAACGTTTTCAGGCGCCCAAGGGCGGTGAAGCCCTGACGGTGTTTGAAAACGTCAATCTGGGGATCGAGAAGGGGGAGTTTGTTTGCATCATCGGCCATTCCGGCTGTGGCAAATCGACGATCCTGAACATCCTGGCTGGTCTTGATGAACCGACCGAAGGGGCGGTCATCATGAATAGCAAGGAAGTGTCGGGTCCCAGCCTTGATCGCGGGATCGTGTTTCAGAACTATTCCCTGCTGCCGTGGTTATCAGCGCTTAAGAACGTCACCTTTGCCGTTCAGGCCCGATACAAATCCTGGAGCAAGAAACAGGTTCACGACCATTCGATGAAGTATCTGGAAATGGTCGGGCTGGCTGGCGGGGCGGAGCTTCGCAAGCCGTCGCAATTGTCGGGTGGTATGCGTCAACGTGTATCAATTGCGCGCGCCTTTGCGATCCAGCCGGAATTGTTGCTTTTGGATGAGCCGTTCGGGGCCCTTGATGCCCTGACACGCGGCAGCATTCAGGATGAATTGATCCGCATCTGGTCGGGGTCGGACCAGACGGTCTTTATGATCACCCATGATGTGGATGAAGCCATCCTGTTGGCGGATCGTATTTTGCTGATGACCAACGGGCCCTATGCCCGTGTGGCAGAATCGGTTCAGGTTGATATCCCGCGCCCGCGCGAACGGGCCAACATCATTCACCATTCCGACTATTACGACATCCGAAACCACTTGGTCGAATTCCTTGCCACCCGCTCAAAGGCGCTTGCCGGCAAGCAGGAGGAAGGCACGCCAAGCGAGCCATCCATCGTGCGTTTTGGCGCACATGGGGTGGTTTCAGATCCCAAAGACAACCGCAAACCGGCCACCAGCCCGGTGGAATAAATCACCTGCACGCTGATTACTTAGAAGGAGAAAAGCTGTGAAAAAAGCAGATGTCAAAGAAATGATCATCGAAGCCAAAAAGGCCAAAGGCCTTGGCTGGGAAGAAGTTGCCAGCAAGATCGGCATGTCGCCGGTGTGGACGACTTCGGTCTGTTTTGGCATGATTTCCGCGCCAAAGGACAAGGCCGACATGCTGGTCGCCCTGTTTGACCTGCCGCCCGAAGCATCGGCTGTCATGCAGGAATGCCCGATGAAGATCTGGGATCAGGCAGTGCCGACCGATCCCGCGATCTATCGCCTTTATGAAATCGTCGGTGTTTACGGCGAGACCATCAAGGAAATCATCCACGAGAAATTCGGCGACGGCATCATGAGCGCGATCGACTACGAAATGTATATCGAGCGCAAGGAAGACCCGAAGGGGGACCGCGTTGTCATTACCCTTGATGGTAAATTCCTGAAATACCGCGCCTGGTAATTCAAGCCAATCGGTGGTTCGCAGTCACCTGGTACGAGCAGTCGCAGAAGACGAAACCGGTCTGATTCACGCAGGCCGGTTTTGTTTTTTTGTAAGGTTCCAAAGCAGCGAGCACCGGACAGGAAACAATAAGTTGCCAGATTTCCGGTGGCGCATTTCGAAGGATCATCTAAATGTTATGGTCAACACTATAACGATTTCAAAAGGGCTTTATCATGGCTGATCTGTCGAGCTTCGAGATTACCAAACGCTGGCCTGCGCAAAATCCGGACGTTATCCAGCTTTATTCCCTGCCGACGCCCAACGGGGTGAAGGTTTCGATCATGCTGGAAGAAACCGGTCTGGACTATGAGCCGCATCTGATCAATATCGGCGAAGACGAAACCTGGACGGCGGAATTCCTGTCGCTGAACCCGAATGGCAAAATCCCGGCGATCATTGATCCGCATGGACCAAATGGCAAGCCGCTTGGTCTGTTTGAATCGGGTGCGATCATTCAGTATCTGGCGGAAAAAACCGGCAAGTTGCTGCCTGTCGATCCGACCAAGCGCATTGAGGCGATCCAGTGGGTGTATTTCCAGATGGGCGGGCTTGGTCCGATGTTTGGGCAGCTTGGCTTCTTCCACAAGTTTGCCGGCAAGGAGATCGAGGACAAGCGTCCGCTGGATCGGTATCGCAAGGAATCAAAGCGGCTTCTGGGTGTGCTTGAAACCCGCCTTGATGGCCGTGACTGGATCATGGGCGACGAATACAGCATTGCCGACATTGCTTCGCTTGGCTGGGTGCGCAACCTGATCGGTTTCTATGACGCGGGTAGTCTTGTTGATTATCACGAATTTAAAAACGTTCCGGCATGGCTGGAGCGCGGTCTTGATCGTCCGGCCGTTCAGCGTGGACTGAACATCCCGGCCCGCGATTAATCCCCGTTGATTTTGACCGGATGGAGACAAATGCTTTTCATCCGGTCAGGCTGGCCTTAATTAGGAGGGCATTCATTGTCCCACGAAGTTAAGAGACCAATTCATGACCAGCCGCATCAAGGACGCCGCCCTTGCCCAACAGATCACTGACGAGACCCTTGCCTGGCGCGAGGTAATTTGCCCGGTGACGGCAAAATACGGAAACTATGTCGCCAAGCGTGATCTGCGCGACAAAACCATCGTCAGTTTCCAGCACGTTCTTGAAGACACCATTCCCACATTGCTGCCGTTTGTGAAGGCCGGGGCCAAGGTCAAGGTTGGCGCATGTAACCCTGATAGTACTGATGATGCGGCCGCCGCCTACCTTGCCGCCCATGGGGTCGAGGTCCATGCCTTTTCCGGCATGACGCCCGATGAATATGCCCAAAGCATCGATATCCTGTCGTCCGAGCCCGCTGACATCATTGCCGATATGGGCGGGGAGCTGATTGAGGCGTTTGTCAAAAAAGGTCACAAGGTCGACGGCGCGCTTGAAGCGACCACGACTGGTGTGCATCGCGTTGAGAAGCTTGATTATTCCTTCCCGGTGTTTAACTGGAACGATATCGCCATCAAGGACCGCCTGCATAACCGCCACCACGTTGCACAGGAAATGTGGCCGGTCTTTTCGAATGTGACGGGGCTTGCGCTTTATGGCCGCTCCGTCCTTGTGATCGGGTTTGGCCCGGTCGGGCGCGGGGTGGCCGAACGCGCGCGCAATCTGGGGGCGGTGGTGTCGGTCGCCGAACGCGATCCGGTCCGCGCGCTTGAGGCGCAGCATCATGGCTGCCGGGTTGTCAGCCTTGAAGATGGCCTGAAAGAAAACGCGATCATTGTGACCGCCACCGGCCTTTCGGGCATTCTGGGTGCGGCGCAGATCAAACAGTGCCGCCGCGGCGCGATCCTGGTCAATGTCGGGCATTCCAATACAGAGATTGACGTCAAATGGCTGGATACCCAGACGCGCACGAAAATGCGCCGCCATATCGAACGGTTCGAGCTGGATAACAGCCGCGAGGTGTATCTTCTGAACCGCGGCAGCCTACTTAACCTTGCACCCGGCATGGGGGGATCGGGCAAGGATCTGTTTGATCCGTTCTCGGCCATTCTGATCCGCGGGATCGACTGGCTGGCATCGGGCGGGGCGGCATCATTCAAGCCGGGCTTTTATCCCTATCCGGAAGATGTCGAACGCGAAATTGCCCAAGCGATCCTGCAATCGCACAGCTGATCAATTTTGCTGAACTGACGAATCGCAACGAACCACCCGGTGCGGTCTGGTAACCTTAATGGGTTGATGTCGGGGCGCGCGCAAATATTTGCGCTCAATCGCCCACGGCATCACTCATTTGAGGATGGAGGCCGGTCATGAGAACGATTTCAAAGGTCTTTGTTGGGTTCGTTCTGGCGGTGACCGGTATCTGGCTGGTTTCAAATCCCGATCTTTTTGCGGCATCCAGTTTCATCAGCCTTCGCCATTTTATGGTTCAGTATTCAGGCTTCCTTGCGATCAGCATGATGAGCCTGATCTTGCTGTTATCGGTTCGGCCTGTGTGGCTGACGCGACGGTTGGGCGGGTTGGACAAGGCGTATCGCCTGCATAAGTGGCTTGGCATTGCTGTGCTGATCGTTGCGACCCTGCACTGGACCTGGCGGATGGCGCCGAAATGGGGTGTTGCGCTTGGCCTTCTGGAACGGGGCCGGCGTGGGTCAAGGCCGGATGGGGCGGGCCTGCATTGGGCGCAATCGCTGTTTAATGAGCAGCGCGGGATGGCGGAAACGGTCGGGGAATGGGCGTTTTATATTGCCGTTGCCTTGATCCTGATCGCGTTGATCAAGCGCATCCCGTATCGCTGGTTTGCCAGAACACACACGGTTCTGGCCGTGATCTATCTTGTGCTGGTTTATCACAGCATCGTTTTGCTTGATTTCACCAACTGGGCGACGCCGGTCGGCTATGTTTTGGCGGTGATGTTGCTGGTGGGCACGGTGTCATCCATCATTGTGCTGTTTGGCCAAATCGGGGCCGGGCGCCGATCCACCGGCGAGGTGATTGACGTCGATTATCTTCCGGAAATGAAATCGCTTCAGATCGCGATCAGATCGGATGGCGGGTGGAAAGGCCACCTTGCCGGGCAGTTCGCCTTTGTCCGGTTTGGCAATAGCAACGAAGCGCATCCGTTTACCATTGCGTCTGCCTGGCGCGACGGGGTTCCGGGCCTGACCATTATCGCCAAGAAGCTAGGCGACTATACCAGCAAGCTTTACGAAACATTGAAGCCGGACGACCGGGTGCGGCTTGAGGGGCCTTATGGCACCTTTGTTCTGGATCGGGAAAAACGCCATCAGATCTGGATTTCCGGCGGAATAGGACTGACGCCGTTTGTTGCCTGGCTTGAGGATCTGGTGGCCAATCCGGCAAAGCTTGAGATCGATTTTTATCAGGTTGCGCCGCATTGCGATCCTGAACTGATGGCGCGGATCAACGATCTTGCCCGGCGTGCCGGTGTTCGCTTGCACGAATGGCGCGATGCGCGTGACGGTTTCCTGACCGGCGAGAAAATCCGTTCGGATGTGGCTCATTGGCAAGAAGCCCAGGTCTGGTTCTGTGGGCCGCGCCAATTTGGCGAAGATGTCAAAAACGATCTGGTGGCCGCCGGGTTGCACAGCGATGCCTTCCATCAGGAGCTGTTTGATTTCAGATAGGAAAACCAGAGTTTGGCGCTGAATAGAGTGCGGGCGGTCCGTTATGGAACCGCCCGCTTTTCGTTTGCTCGTTATCCAGATTGGTTTGGCAATGCCTAGGATTTGTAACCGATCCGAAGGTTGCCCCACTGTTCGCCATTGACTATGATCGGCACGTCGCATTCCTTCATGAAGACGACGGTGTTGCCCATGTCACGGAAATAGGTCTGCAGCAGGTGGGGCTTGGTGTTGCGCCCGGCCATCAGACCGGCACGGTCATCAAAGATGCGCCGGTTGCGGCAGTTGCCCATATTCCAAGCGGGTTCGCCCGGTCTTTGCGGTTGGCTGTAAACCTTGTTGTGGGTCGGCAGATAGCCGTTGGTATCCACCCCGGCGGCAAAGACAATATGTTCGTCCTTTGCAAGAATGGCTTCTTGCAGCGGGGTGAAATTGCGGTCGGTAAAGGGTACGTAGGGTGTCATGAACTGTTTTGGATCGGTGCCGTCAATCGGCTCGTAGCGGGTGTTGAACAGATCATCATGGGTGAATTCATGACTGCGCAAACCGCCTTCAAGAACCTTGCCCAACTCGCCGGCCAATTGCTTGCCGAGATCGGCAATCTTGGCGTCATGTTCGTGGGTTTTCTTAAGCAGTCCCAAAATGACCTTGGTTGCTTCGTCGTCGATTTCGGTGAACTGGATGTGGGTTCCGAGTGTCGAGTACGCTTTGACCGTCCCCTTAAGCCGGGTGCCATCGGTCATCGTGATCGTGATTGCTTTGTTGCGGTCATCTTCGCTGGCATCAATACGCGCAAGCAGGCCGGCAAGCGACATGTCCGCGGTCACACCCTGGCGCACATCACCGTTGCCAAAGTCGACCTTGATATCAACCGCAATCGGAACCCGTTCTTCGTGACGGCGGTTGGTGTTGTCTGCACTGCGCAGAACCATGCGGAAGCGCGTTTCCATCTCGTTGATATCATTGCGGATATTCGAAGACAGAATGCGAAGGTTTTCCGCCGTCTGGCTGGCATTGTGCGATTTGTGGCTGGCCAGTTCGATGTCGCCGGAAATGCCCTGCATGTGGGTGGAGACTTCCTGCGCACTTGTCGAGATTTCGGCGATCGCCGCTGTTTGTTGCTCGACCGATGCCGAGATATCGCTTGAAAGCTGGCTGACTTCGTCAATCGCGCCACCGATGCCCTCAATCGCGGTAACCGCCTCGGATGTGGCGCCCTGAATGGCGGTGATCTGGGCGTTGATATCAAGGATGGCTTTTTCGGTCTGGGTGGCGAGGTTTTTGACCTCGTTGGCGACGACCGCAAAGCCCTTGCCAGCGTCGCCGGCGCGCGCGGCCTCGATCGTGGCGTTGAGTGCCAGCATCTTGGTCTGATCAGAAATGCGTTTGACGATATCAACAACCTTGCCGATTTCGGTCGCGGTTTCCGACAGGCTGCCCATGGTGGTGGATGTTTCCTGGGCGCGGGTGACGGCCTGACTGGCAATGTCATTGGTTTTGTGGATGCGTTCGGCAATTTCGTGGCTGGATGCCTGCAATTCCTCGGTCGCGGATGCCACGGTTGCGACATTGCTGCTGGCGACTTCCGTGGTGGCAGTGATGCGTTCGACCAGTTGGGACAGTTCACTGGCGTCACTTTCCATGGCCTGCGCCACGTCATTGGTGCGCCCGGCCTGGAAGCCGACCTCGGAAATGATATTGTCGGTTTCACGTTCGATGATTTCCGACATCGACTGGATTTCAGAGGCGGAGCGCTGGTTGGCCAAAACGGTCTGGCGCGCCGATATCAGGCTGCCCATATCGGCCATCAGCAGGCATCGCGCCGCATCAGCCGCCGCAGTGCCGCCCTTGGACCGCGCGGCAAGCGTTGCGCAAAGTGCCGAAACCTTGTGGTAGGCCAGTACAATATGATCGGGAGCCAGTCCGATGACCGCATTGGCCAGAACATGCTCGTTAAAGCATTGGTTGAATGCATCGGAGCTGTTTGCATTGATCAGTGTTGCAAAACGTCGGGACAGTTCGGCAACATGATGTTGCGGATCACTTGGCGCAGCACTGCTTTGGCCGGTCCCCAACAGTTCGGTGACCAGATTTTCTGCAAGCTGTTCTCCATGTTGCGCAAACAAATCCGTGGCGGCATTTATACGCGCATAGATTGTACTTTCTGGCATTGCAGAGCTGTGATTCATTTGCCATTCTCTCCCTTATTCCCGGCGGACCTTTTGGCCCGATTTTTTCACAGACTTTCAGTGGTCTGTGTGTGCTTTTGGGGAGTGTATCACTACTGGTAAGTCCAAAATATATCATACTTTAGGTTGATATGGAAAAAGGCCCGCCAGTGTTGGCGGGCCAAGTTTGCCCTCGTTGTTCACAGGGGCCACGGTTCGGATGAGAATTTCATCAGTATTTCAGAATGTTATGTCGTTCACCGGGTCAGAATGCCGCGCGTGACCACCTGTGCCTGAATTTCGGCAGCCCCTTCGAAAATGTTCAGAATGCGCGCATCACACAGCACGCGGCTGATCTGATATTCAAGCGCATAGCCGTTGCCGCCGTGAATCTGCAGGGCGTTATCAGCATTCGACCATGCGACGCGTGCGCCCAGAAGCTTGGCCATGCCGGCCTCAATGTCGCAGCGGATATCCTGATCCTTTTCAAAGGCCGAGAAATAGGTCAGCTGGCGGGCGATCATGGTTTCAACCACCATCCATGCGACTTTGCCGTACACCCGCGGGAAGGCGTAAAGCGGCTTGGAAAACTGGATGCGATCCTTGGCATAACGCATGCCGATCTCAAGCGCGTTCTGGGCGACGCCGACAGCACGGGCTGCGGTCTGGATACGGGCCGACTCAAAGGT
Organism: Thalassospira sp. CH_XMU1458; assembly: GCF_037027205.1. Lineage (NCBI taxonomy): Bacteria > Pseudomonadati > Pseudomonadota > Alphaproteobacteria > Rhodospirillales > Thalassospiraceae > Thalassospira > Thalassospira sp. CH_XMU1458. The sequence continues at coordinate 911,931 of NZ_JAYMDW010000001.1, forward strand.
CGCCATCAGTTGTTTGAAGCCCTGTCCTTCTTCGCCGCCCAAAAGGTTCTCGGTCGGGACTTCGAACCCGTCAAAGGAAAGCTCGTATTCCTTCATGCCGCGATAACCAAGCACCTCAATCTCGCCACCAGACATACCGTTGGCCGGGAACGGGTTATCATCGGTGCCACGTGGTTTTTCGGCCAACAGCATCGACAGGCCGCGATAACCGGACTCGTCGGGGTTGGTGCGGGTCAGAAGGGTCATCAGGTCAGACCGCGCGGCATGGGTGATCCATGTCTTGTTGCCAGTGACCTTATAGGTATCGCCATCCTTCACCGCACGCGTGCGCAGGTGTGCCAGATCCGATCCGTTATTGGGTTCGGTAAAGACGGCGGTCGGCAGGATTTCACCCGATGCCAGTTTGGGCAGGTAATGTTCCTTTTGCGCGTCGGTTCCGCCAAGGCGGATCAGTTCGGCGGCAATTTCAGAACGTGTCCCAAGCGACCCGACACCGATATAGCCACGTGATAGTTCCTCGGTGACAACGCACATCGCGGTTTTGCCCATGCCAAGGCCGCCGAATTCTTCGGGGATGGTCAGGCCGAAAACGCCGAGTTCGGACATTTCATTGACGATTTCAATCGGGATCAGCTCGTCACGTTCGTGCCAGCCATGGGCATGCGGCGATACCTTTTCCTCGACAAAGCGGCGGAACTGATCGCGCACCATATCAAGGGTTTCGTCTTCAAGACCGGTTTCGCCAAAGCGACCGGTATCAAGGCTGTCTTCGATTTCAGCGGCAATCGCCCGGCGTGCGGCATCGGAATTGCCACCACGTGCAAGGGTCGCGACCGATGGGTTGGCGGCAAGGGATGCAATCAGGTCATCAGAAACGCCAAGGGTCGAAAGACGGATGATCTCGCCCTGTGACATCGGAATGCCACCGATGATCTGCGCCAGATATTCCCCAAACGCCGATTGCAGGATCAGTTGTTCGAGATTGCCGAATTTGCCCTGGTCCTTAAGGCGATTTGCCCATGCCTTCATCTGGCCAAGGGCGGTGACATAGGTGGTAAACCAGGCAAAGCCGTGTGCGGCAAACTGGTTGTCATCAAAGGCATCGGCATTAACCCGGCCATCGACCGTTACAGCTGTCCGCAGCGCATATTCGGCCGCATCATAAACCGGGCTGAGTGCCGCAAGGGCGTCATCGCACAAACGTTCGAGGTCAGGCAAAAGGGCGTTGTTCGTCATTCTTCGGGTCCTCGGATCAGGTCCTCGTCGTGCAATCTTGTGGGGCGATTGCGCGGATCAGTTATGAGTGCATCAAAGCATCAAGGGTGGTGGCACCCCATGCGCAGATCGGGCGAGAATGCGCTCGGGGTGCCAGCTATCAGTCGAAGATTAATGTGGGACTAGCCTTCGACTGCTTCTTCAAGGGTGCGCATGCCCGGGCGCTTTGCCTGCACCAGAACGGCCATGTTGCCGGGTTTGTGTTCGTTGCGCATCATCTTCATGTGAGCGCGCGGAATGTCTTCCCAACTGAACACTTCAGACATGCTCGGATCCAGACGGCGTTCGATCACGAGCTTGTTGGCCTGCGCCGCCTGTTTCAGGTTGGCGAAGTGGCTGCCCTGAATACGTTTTTGGCGCATCCAGACAAAGCGCGCATCAAAGGTCAGGTTAAAGCCGGTGGTGCCGGCACAGAACACAACCATGCCGCCGCGTTTTACAACGTTGCACGATACCGGGAAGGTCTGTTCGCCGGGATGTTCAAAGACGATGTCGACGTCATTGCCCTTGCCGGTGATGTCCCAGATCGCCTTGCCGAATTTGCGGACTTCTTTCATGTAATCGCCAAATTCCGGGCCGTTGACGGTGGGAAGCTGTCCCCAGCAATTGAAATCCTTGCGGTTGATCACGGCCTTGGCACCCAGTCCCAGAACAAAGTCGCGCTTTGTTTCATCGGAAATGACACCAATCGCGTTGGCCCCGGCCGTTGTAATCAGCTGGATCGCCATCGAGCCCAAACCACCCGATGCGCCCCAGACCAGAACATTGTGCCCCGGACGCAGGATGTGCGGACGATGGCCAAACAGCATGCGATAAGCGGTGGCAAGGGTCAGCGTGTAGCACGCACTTTCTTCCCAGGTCAGATGTTTGGGACGCGGCATGAGCTGCTGTGCCTGAACACAGGTGAACTGCGCGAAGGATCCGTCCGGTGTTTCATAGCCCCAGATGCGCTGGGTCGGGGACAGCATCGGATCGCCGCCGTTACATTCTTCGTCGTCGCCGTCATCCTGGTTGCAGTGAATGACCACTTCGTCGCCGACTTTCCAACGGGTGACTTTCGATCCAACCGCCCAGACGATGCCCGATGCATCCGATCCGGCAATGTGGAACGGGCAATCATGGACGTTGAAGACCGAGATCGGTTTGCCAAGGGATGCCCAGACACCGTTATAGTTCACCCCGGCCGCCATCACGAGAACAAGCACTTCATGGCTGTCGGGTTGGGTCACCGGCAAAACTTCGCACTGCATGGCCGTATCGGGCTCGCCATGGCGTTCTTCGCGAATCGCCCATGCATACATATTCTTTGGCACATGGCCCAATGGCGGGATTTCGCCAATTTCATAAAGATCTTTTTCTTCCTGACCGCCACGGAAAGGCAGCACTTCAGCAGACGTATTCATGGCCTTCACTCCTTGTTCGGGGTCGATCCGGTTTGCAGGGTAATTAAATTACCAATGCTGCGTTGCGGTCGACGGATCCTCCAAGCCACGGAATTTATTTTATTTTCCCCGGGCATCTCCCGGTTTCCTGCGGAATTTCAGCAAGGATAACCTGGGCGATATTTGTTTTCGCTTTTATCGCGTTGCACAAATTGTTATATAATTACCCAAGTGATGTCTAGTAGATAATTTAATAACGTTCAGGCGTAATTATCGTAAAGACATTGAGTAATAAAAATACAAGAGGTCGCGATGTCGATGGAAAACAAGCGCAACGCAGCAAAGCCGGAACGCGATCGCCCGTGGCTGATCCGGACCTATGCCGGGCACAGCTCCGCACAGGCATCGAATGCGCTATATCGTCAGAACCTGGCAAAGGGGCAGACCGGGCTTTCGGTGGCCTTCGATCTGCCGACCCAGACGGGGTATGATTCTGACCATGTTCTGGCACGCGGCGAAGTCGGCAAGGTCGGCGTTCCGGTGTCCCATCTGGGTGACATGATGACGTTGTTTGACGGTATCCCGCTTGATCAGATGAACACGTCGATGACGATCAACGCACCAGCCGCCTGGCTTTTGTCGCTTTATATTGCGGTGGCCGAAAAGCAGGGCACCGCGCGCGCCAGCCTGCAGGGCACGACCCAGAACGACATCATCAAGGAATATCTGTCACGCGGGACGTATATTTTTCCGCCAGCGCCCAGCCTTAAGCTGATTACGGATGTCGCGGCCTTTACCTATCGCGAGGTTCCGAAATGGAACCCGATGAATGTGTGCTCCTACCATCTGCAGGAAGCCGGGGCGACGGCCGAGCAGGAGCTGGCCTATGCGCTGGCAACGGCGATTGCGGTTCTGGATGCGGTGCGCGATTCGGGTCAGGTGCCCGAAGAGGACTTTGCCAAGGTGGTCGGTCGCATTTCGTTCTTTGTGAATGCCGGGATTCGCTTTGTTACTGAAATCTGCAAGATGCGGGCATTCTGCGAACTTTGGGATGAAATCACCCGTGATCGTTACTGCATCGAAGACGCCAAATATCGCCGGTTCCGCTATGGCGTTCAGGTCAACTCGTTGGGCCTGACCGAACAGCAACCCGAAAATAACGTCTATCGTATTCTGATCGAGATGCTGGCAGTGGTTCTGTCAAAGAATGCGCGGGCGCGCGCCGTGCAGTTGCCCGCCTGGAACGAGGCCCTTGGCCTTCCGCGTCCATGGGATCAGCAATGGTCGCTGCGCCTGCAACAGATCATGGCCTATGAAACCGATCTTCTGGAATATGAAGACCTGTTTGATGGCAACCCGGCGATTGAACGCAAGGTCGGCGCGCTTAAGGAAGGTGCGCGGGCAGAACTTGCAAAGATTGATGAGATGGGCGGGGCGATTGCCGCAGTTGATCGCGGCTATATGAAACAGGAACTGGTGCGGTCCAACGCGCTGCGTCTGGCCGATATCGAAAGCGGGCTGACAAAGGTGATCGGTGTAAACGCCTTTACCGAAACCGAACCTTCGCCGCTGACATCGGGGGAAAAGTCGATCCTGACCGTCGATGACATGGCCGAACAGGACCAGATCGAAAAACTTAAAGCCTGGCGGTCAGAGCGCAATCAGGCCGAAGTCGATGCCACGCTGACCGATTTGAAGTCAGCCGCCAGCGAAGGTCGCAACATCATGGAAAGTTCCATTGCCTGCGCCCATGCCGGGGTCACCACCGGCGAGTGGTCGGAAACCCTGCGCGACGTGTTTGGCGAATACCGTGCGCCGACCGGGATTACATCGATGATCGTGACCGGGGATGCCGAAAACCTTCAGGATTTGCGCAAACGCGTTGATGAGGTTTCCGACAAGCTTGGCGAACGTATGAAGATGCTGGTCGGCAAGCCGGGTCTGGATGGTCATTCCAACGGCGCCGAACAGATTGCGGTCAAGGCGGGCGAAGCCGGGATCGAGGTTTTGTATGAAGGCATACGCTGGACGCCAGAGGAGCTGGTGCGCAATGCCATCGAAGACGGCGCGCATGTCATCGGTCTTTCGATCCTGTCCGGGTCGCATGTGCCGCTGGTGCGTGAAGTGGTCAACGGGCTGCGTGCCCAAGGGGCCGGTCATATTCCGGTCGTTGTCGGCGGGATTATCCCGGAATCTGATATGCTGGTGCTGCGCCAGATGGGCGTTTCCGCGGTCTATACCCCCAAGGATTATCAGTTGGCCAAGGTGATTTCCGAGATTGTTGATCTTGTGGATCGCAAGTCATCTGACAAAACAGCGGTTTCATCAAATGGTGCCAGCGATGCGCATGGGGATGCAGCGCTTTATTAACGTCCATGCGGGCAGAACCATCTGACAAAAAAACGGTCGGACCCAACAACGGGTGCGACCGGTTCTTTTTGGATGTGCCCGGATCAGGACTTGGCTGAAACAGTTTCCTGTTCGGTGCCATGGCGCTCGTTGACCCAGCTTTCAAAGGTCGAGGCGGGCAGTGGTTTGGAGAACAGGAAGCCCTGGATAAAGTCGCAGCCCTTTTCCTGCAGATAGACAAGCTGTTCGACTTCTTCCACGCCCTCGGCAACGACTTCGAGGTTAAGGCTGTGGCCAAGGCCGATGACGGCATCGACAATCGCCTTGTCATCGACATCGACATGAATGTCGTTCACGAAGGATCGGTCGATCTTGATCGAGGTCACCGGGAAACGTTTGAGATAGTTCAGCGACGAATAGCCGGTGCCAAAATCATCAATCGCGATCAGAACACCAAGTTCCTTGAGTTCCTTGAGCGTCGAGACGGCCTTTTCCGGGTTGTTCATCAGAATGGATTCGGTGATTTCAAGTTCCAGCGTGCCATGCGGCAGGGCAGTTTCCTTGACGATCTTGGTCACACTATCAACCAGTTCGGCATCCTGGAACTGTGCCGGGGACAGGTTGACGGCAATCCGAAGATCGGAAAGTGATGAGTCGCGCCAGATGCGTGTCTGACGGCAGGCCTTTTCAAGAACCCATGCACCCAGACGGTTGATCAGGCCGCATTCCTCGGCAACGGAAATGAATTCGCCGGGCAGGATCAGGCCGCGTTCCGGGTGATGCCAGCGTACAAGCGCCTCGGCACCGACGACGCGTTCGGTGCGGCAATCGATTTTCGGCTGATAGTAAAGTTCGAGTTGATCGTGTTCGAGCGCGTTGCGCAGATCTTCCTCGATGGTTTTGCGTTCCTTGACCCGTTCGTGCATCGACGGCAGGAAGAAGCGGTAATTATTGCGCCCTTCGGCCTTGGCGGCATACATCGCCATATCGGCGTTCTTGACCAGCTGTTCGGGGTTTTCGCCGTCTTCCGGGAACAGGGTGATACCGACACTGGCGGTCGAATGCAGGCGGATGCCGCGGCAATCAAATGGCTGGCACAGCTCGTCAATGATGCGTTGGGCAAGGGCGATGGTGTCTTCGATGTTCTGGACATCGGTCTGGATGATTGCGAATTCATCGCCACCAAGGCGGGCGGCGGTATCCGAATCCCGGATGATACGCGACAGACGCTGCCCCATTTCCTGGATCATCAGATCGCCAACATCGTGGCCGAAGTGGTCGTTGATATCCTTGAACCGGTCAAGGTCGACAAACAGAACCGTCACGCCGCGCTGGAAACGACGGGCCGACAGCAGCGCCTGACGCAGGCGGTCAAGGAACAGGGTGCGGTTCGGCAGGCTGGTCAGAACGTCATGGACCGCAAGGTGACGCATGCGGGCTTCGGTCTGTTTACGTTCGGTAATATCGGTGTAGGTCGCAACGTAACCGCCGCCCGGCATCGGGTTGTGATCAACCTGAATGACACGACCATTCGGGCGGGTCCGTTCCATGCGATAGGGTTCACGACGCCGGGCAATCGCAACGCGGTCGGAAATCAGTGCCTGAATGCTGACATCGCCGTATTCGCCGCGTTCGCCGTTATAGCGCAGGATATCGGAAAGCGGGGTGCCTTCCTTGACCAGATCGCGCGGCAGGTTCAGCAATTCGATATAGCGTTCGTTCCAGACCATCAGGTTCAGGTCCTGATCGAACAGACAGATGCCCTGACCGATATTGTGAAGGGTTGCTTCCAGCAGGGCCTGTTTGCGCTGGGCTTCTTCCTGCGCCTGCCCCTGAAGGGCGACCATTTCATTATATTCGCGGATCAGAAGCCCGAGTTCGTCCGAGCTGTTCCATTCCACCGGACGGCGCAGACGGCCGTGCTTGGTCATTCGAATGGAATGCAGCAATCGGTTGAGTGGTTCCTTGATCGAGCGTTTGTTGGCGATCAGAAGGCTTGCGGCCACGACCGAGATCAAAAGCCCGAACAGGATCATGTCGATCGCAATACGGCGGAACAGCAAATCCTGAACGCGGGCGTCGGTGAAGTAAATCACCAGTTCGCCAACGTCATGGCGGACGTTGTTGCGTTCGAAATAGACACGGCGCGAAAGTCGAAGCGTGTCGGTCAATTCGGATTGCGATACGCCGGTATGGGCAAATTCGGTGCCGTCTGCGCCCAGTGCCTGCACGGCAACGATGTCGCGATCGCGCGCCATGGCGTTTAGGGCAGATTCAATATTATCGACGTCGAGATACCAGAAAGGTGTGGCCAGAACGCGGGCGTTGATGTCGGCGGTCTGTTCGACTTTGCCATTCAGGTCGTCGCGCAGCACCTTGTAGCTGACATAGCCAAAGACGATGAAAAGCGCGAGCGAGAACAGCGAAACCAGCGGCAATGCGATAAACAGCAGCCGACTGCTCAAGGACTTTCGTTGTAAAAACCCGTACGATCCGCGTGACAAGCGTTCTCTCCCTGACACCCACTTTAGGCTAGTCGAATATAATGTACTCGACCTTTGTATGGGTGCCAACACCCCCTTGAATTAGTCTCAAGTCAAACCGCAACTTGATGAAAACGCAAGTTTGATTTCGTTAAACATTCAATTATCTGACACAAGCCAGCAAAGCTATTTATCTTGTAGCGAAGTCCCTCAGCTTCAAGCGGTTTTCCCGATAACCGCGAAAAATTCGTTATCGGGGCACGGCTTGGCGGGCCAATTCGTCGCATCTTTCGTTTTCCGGGTGACCGGCATGACCCTTGACCCAGTGCCACTCGACCTTATGCGGTTCAAGGGCTTGGAGCAAACGTTGCCATAGTTCCACATTCTTGACCGGCTTTTTATCGGCGGTTTTCCAGCCACGTTTCTGCCAGCCGAAAATCCATTTGGTAATGCCGTCGCGGACATAGCTGCTGTCGGTGTAGATATCGATGACACAGGGACGTTTCAGGGCTTCCAGCGCACTGATGGCCGCCATCATTTCCATACGATTGTTGGTGGTTTCCGGATCGCCGCCCGACATTTCCTTTTCGACACCCTTGAAGCGCAAAATAGCGCCCCAGCCACCGGGGCCGGGATTGCCGCTGCACGCGCCGTCCGTGTAAATCTCGACGCGGTTATCGTCACCGTTACTTGAAGTCATATTGTCGTGTTCCCCGCCTTTGTGCCTAATCCAGGCCATAGGCTGTTGCGTTTTCCACACGTTGGTGGAACCGCAATTTGTTGATGTATTCGCGCGGGTTCTTCGGGGTGACCAGCGCATCCTTGGGTGTATTCACCCAGTCATACAGCCGTGTCAGAAGGAACCGAAGACTTGCGCCGCGCGCCAGAATGGGCAGGGCGGCCTTTTCGACGTCCGAAAGCGGACGGACCTTGCTGTAATGCGACAGAAGGTTTTTGGCCTTGGTTACATTGAAGCTGTTGTCTGGTTCAAAGCACCAGGCATTCATGCAGATGGCAACGTCGTAGCAAAACAGGTCATTGCACGCGAAATAGAAGTCAATCAGCCCGGAAACGGCTTCCTTGTTTGGAAAGAAGAAGACGTTATCGGGGAACAGGTCCGCATGAATGACCCCTTTTGGAAGGGCGTGCGGCCAGTTTTCTTCAAGAAATGCGAGCTCTTCGCCAATCATCTTGCCAAGGCCGGGTTCGACATCGTCGGCATGTTCAGCGCAGCTGTCAAAAAGCGAACGCCATCCCTTGATGCTCAGCGCATTTGGCAGATGCATTTCGAAGTCCTGACCGGCTGAGTGCAACTCTGCCAGTGCGGCGCCAACCCCGGCACAGTGATGGGGTTGAATGCGCCTGGGCGACATGCCCTGCAGGAAAGACGTGATGGCAGCCGGGCGACCACAAAGGCGTCGCAGGGCAACACCGTCCTTGCCGTGGATCGGGGTCGGGCAATTCAGTCCCTTGGCCGACAAGTGATCCATCAGGCCAAGATAGAAGGGCAAATCATCGGGATTTACCCGCTTCTCATACAGGGTCAGGATATAAGGAGCCTTGGTCGTCTGAAGCAGGAAATTGGTGTTTTCGACGCCTTCTGCGATCCCCTTGAACGACACCACGTCACCGATATCGTATTCGGCCACAAAGCGGGAAATATCTTCGTCTGAAACGTCGGTATAGACGGCCATGAGTTCTATCGTCGTCCTGAGCTGAAAATAAGCATGTCCGCAGACCTAGCTGGCAAGCTGACGCGGCAGTTTGAAGGTGACATTCTCGTTGGTCAGCGTGATTGTTTCGACCGTCACGTCAAAGCGTTCGCGGCAGGCATCAATGACTTCCTCGACCAGGATTTCGGGCGCGGATGCGCCGGCCGTGATGCCAAGGCTTGAAATACCGTCAAGCTTGGACCAGTCGATATCCTTTGCCCGTTCGACCAGAACCGACCGTGTGCAGCCTTCGCGCTTGGCGACTTCGACCAGGCGGTTGGAGTTCGAAGAGTTCGGCGCGCCAAGGACCAGAATGGCATCGGCCTTTTCCGCGATCAGTTTGACCGCATGCTGGCGGTTGGTCGTGGCGTAGCAGATATCTTCCTTTTTCGGCACCGCGATTGACGGGAAACGCCGTTGCAGGATTTCAATGATCTTGGCGGTGTCATCAAGTGACAAGGTCGTCTGGGTCACGAAGGCCAGATTTTCCGGATCGCTGATTTCGATGGTTTCGGCGTCTTCCTCGGTCTCGACCAGGGTCATGCTGCCGGGCGGCAACTGGCCCATCGTGCCGATGACTTCGGGATGACCAGCGTGACCAATCAGAAGAATATGTTTGCCATCGGCGTGATGGCGTTCCGCCCCGCGATGGACTTTGGAGACCAGCGGGCAGGTCGCATCAAGATATTCAAGTTTGCGGGTTTCGGCCGCCTCGGGCACGGATTTCGGGACACCATGGGCCGAAAAGATCACCGGCACGCCATCGGGAACGGCATCAAGTTCGTCAACGAAAACGGCACCCATATCGCGCAGGCGATTGACCACGAATTTGTTATGCACGATTTCGTGGCGGACATAGACCGGTGCGCCATATTTTTCGAGTGCCTTTTCGACGATCTCGATGGCGCGATCAACCCCCGCGCAGAAACCGCGCGGATTGGCAAGAACGATCCGAAGGCTGGCTTTGTCAGACATGATACAGGTCCGGCTTTCCCAATTGCGTGCGGGCGTTGCCGACGCATTTTTCAAACATTCACGTTACATAACCTGCCTGATCATGCGGTGCAATGACTCTGGGGTAAATGGTCGGTGCGGGTTGGCCGAATTTTTGACGTTTTACACGGCCCAAGGCCTTTGAAGCGGGTTGTGCCGACATCCGCGACAGAATAGACTGCGCGCGGGCCGGTCGTCGCGATGCGGCCCGAAAACATTTGGTTTGATAGAGGCTTGGATGACAATCGGTAACGGACTTCGGCGCGTTTATGCATTGGGTATGGTCTCGCTTGGTGGATTGCTAAGCGCATGCGGCGGTGGCAACCCGTTCGAAGAACAGCCGGTCCCGGTTTGTCCGGCGGCCTATCTGCCAAAGGATACGGCAAAACTTGTCCAGTTCAGTGGTGCTGGCCGTGACCTGACCGATGTGATCGTCGAAGCCGAATTTACCGGATACCTCGGTGATTGCGGCTATGACCTTGATGACAAGGAACTTGATGTCATCATCAGCCCGATCATTACCGCCGAGCTTGGACCGGCAGCCCAGAACCGCAACGTTCAATTTAAATATTTCGTCGCCCTGCGCGACCCGAACGGCACCTTCATTCAGAAGTCGGTGTTTGACGTTAATATGGCGTTTGCCGACAATCTGAACATGGCACGCATCCGGGACGAACAGGTGACCCTGTCGGTGCCGCTGGACGATGTCTGGACCGGTCCGGATTACGAAATCTATCTTGGTTTCCAGCTGAGCGCGGACCAACTTGAGTATAATCGCCGCTTCGGAACCGATTGATTTTATTCGGGTTTGGTCATCTGAGACGCGGCAGGCCGATCGTGCCCGAAAAATAGGGGCTGGTCGGTTTGCGCGGAAACCCGTATAACAGAAACATACCCAAATGATGCACGTGGGAGAGGCCGCAGTCCTTATCGGATGAGCGGACGCCGAAGGAGCAACCACCCCGGAAACTCTCAGGCAACAGGACCGCGTGGAGATGGGACTCTGGAAAGCAGGTGACCTGAATTTCTGATCAGGAACACCTCGCCGAAGATGTAAGCAGACCGGCTTCCTACCCCGGATGTGATTCTTTCAGGCTCCAAAGACAGAGGGGGAATGTGGTTGGCCACTGGTCGGCTATATTTCGCAACGATTGTCCTGGAGAACCTGATGGCGGATCAAGAATCCGAACTTCTAAAAACTGCCCTTTATGATTTGCATGTGGAACTCGGTGCCAAAATGGTGCCGTTCGCTGGCTATGCCATGCCTGTGCAATATCCGCTTGGTGTGAAGGGCGAACATCTTCATACCCGTGCGAAGGCAGGCCTGTTTGATGTGTCCCATATGGGGCAGGTGCGTTTGACCGGCGAGAACCGCGTGGCGGAGCTTGAAAAGCTTGTGCCCGGTGATATCGCCATCCTCAAACCCGGTCGCACCCGCTATTCCGCGTTTACCCAGGACGACGGCACGATCCTTGATGATCTGATGATTACCAATGCGGGTGACAGCCTGTTTCTGGTGATCAATGCGGCCTGCAAGGACGATGATATCGTTCACATGCGTGCCAACCTTGGCGATGGTGTATCGCTTGAAGAAATCGATGACCGCGCGCTTCTGGCGCTTCAGGGCCCGGACGCGGCCAAGGTTCTGGCACGCTTTGCACCATCGGTTGCCGATCTGAAATTCATGAGCTTTGCCGAAGTCGACATCGCTGGCAGTCCGTGCTTTGTCACCCGTTCGGGTTACACTGGCGAAGACGGCTTTGAGATATCTGTACCCAACGCCGATGCCGAGGCGCTTGCACGCAAGCTGTTGGCCGAGGAAGAGGTCGAGGCGATTGGCCTTGGTGCACGTGATTCACTGCGCCTCGAAGCAGGTCTTTGCCTGTATGGTAACGACATTGATACCACCACGACCCCGGTTGAAGGGGATCTGAACTGGATCATTAATAAACGTCGCCGGGCCGAGGGTGGTTTCAAGGGCGCGGATGTGATCCTTGATCAGCTTGAACACGGTGCGGATCGCAAACGTGTCGGCATCAAGCCCGAAGGCAAGGCACCTGCACGCGAACACACCCAGATTTTGAACGCGGATGGCGAAGAAATCGGCGAGATTACATCGGGCGGGTTTGGCCCGACCGTCGATGGCCCGATTGCCATGGGGTATGTCGCAATTGAATTTGCCGAACCGGGTACCAAGGTCGATCTTATGGTGCGTGGCAAGGCGCGCCCGGCCGAGGTGGTCGAACTTCCGTTCGCGCCGCATCGTTATTTCCGCGGTTGAGAACCAGAATTTATCATAGAGAGAGCGGCGCTACGCTGCATTGGCACTGAATTGATCAACAGGGACAATGGAAGATGACTAAGAAATTTTCGCAGGAACATGAATGGATCGAGCTTGAAGACGGTGTGGCAACCGTTGGCATTACCGATTACGCGCAGCAGTCGCTGGGCGATATCGTCTATGTCGAGCTGCCGGAAGTTGGCAAGAAACTGACCAAGGATGGCGACGCCGCAGTTGTTGAATCGGTCAAGGCCGCCAGCGACGTTTACGCCCCGCTCGATGGTGAAATTGTCGAGGTTAACGAAGAGCTCGATGACAATCCTGCACTGGTCAATGAAGCCCCGGAATCGGATGGCTGGTTCTTTAGAATGACACTGACCGATGAATCCCAGCTTGATGAGCTGATGGATGAAGCTGCCTACAAAGACTTCGTCGAAGGCCTTTAAAACATGCGTTATCTCCCACTGACACGCGCTGATCGTGCTGCGATGCTTGATACCATCGGGGCATCATCGGTTGATGAACTTTACTGTGATGTGCCGGACGGCGCGTTGCTTGATGCACCTGTTGATTTGCCATCCCACCTTGGCGAAATGCAGGTCGAACGCGATATGATGGCCTTGGCCGCCAAAAACATGGGCGCATCAAGCGTGCCCAGTTTCCTGGGTGCCGGTGCCTATCGCCACCATGTTCCGGCGACGGTTGATTACGTGATCCAGCGCGGTGAGTTTCTGACCGCCTATACCCCGTATCAGCCGGAAATCGCGCAAGGCACGTTGCAATACCTGTTTGAATTCCAGACCCAGGTTGCCTCGATCACCGGGATGGATGTTGCCAACGCGTCGATGTGGGATGGTGCGACATCCTGTGCCGAAGCGGTGCTGATGGCCTGCCGTGCGACCCGTCGCAAGAAGGCAGTTCTTTCGGGTGGTTTGCATCCGCATTACCGCGAAGTGACCGAAACCTATTGCCAGTATAGCGACACCGAAGTTGCCGGACGTGATGGGCATCCGGAACATCAGGCAACTGCCGAAGAACTCAACGATCTGATTGATGATCAGACGGCTTGCGTTGTGGTGCAGTACCCGGACGTCTTTGGCCGCATTCAGGATCACACCCAGTTGGCCGATCTTTGCCATGCCAAGGGTGCGCTTCTGGTGGTGGTCTTTACCGAGGCGGTGGCGTTTGGTGCAGTGAAATCACCGGGCAGCTTTGGCGCAGACATCGTTTGCGGCGAAGGCCAGTCGATCGGTAATGCGCTGAATTATGGTGGGCCGTATGTTGGCCTGTTTGCCACCACGCAAAAGCTCGTGCGTCAGATGCCGGGCCGCCTGTGTGGTGAAACGGTCGATCAGGACGGCAAACGTGGCTTTGTTCTGACGCTGTCGACCCGCGAACAGCATATCCGCCGTGAAAAGGCGACCTCGAACATCTGCACCAACTCGGGCCTGTGTTCGTTGGCCTTTACGGTGCATATGAGCCTGCTGGGTGAAGATGGTTATCGCCGTCTGGCGACTTTGAACCATGAAAATGCCTGCAAGGCAGCCGATGCGATTGACGCCGTTGAAGGCGCATCTGTGGTCAATGACAGCTTCTTTAACGAATTCACCGTGAAGCTTTCCAAGCCGGCCGCCGAAGTGGTTGAAGCACTGGTTGCCAAGGGCGTCCTTGCCGGTGTGCCGCTGTCGCGCCTGTATCCGAACCGTTCGGATCTGGATAACTACCTGTTGGTTGCGGTCACCGAAACCAACACGGACGAGGATATCGCGGCCCTTGCGTCCGCATTGAAGGAGGCGCTGGCATGACCTTTACAACCCATACCGGCAACCGTGGACTTGTTCTTGAAGAACAGCTGATTTTCGAGCAGGGCCAGCCCGGCCGAACCGGCGTTGATTTGCCGGAACCAAAGGGCACCAAATCGCGCCTTGGCGGTCTTGACCGTGATAGCGACGTTGGTCTTCCGGGGCTTTCGGAGCCGCAAGTCGTGCGTCACTTCACGCGCCTGTCGCAAAAGAACTACGGCATTGATGCCGGTTTCTTCCCGCTTGGTTCGTGTACGATGAAGCATAACCCGCGCCTGAACGAAAAAGTCGCCCGTCTGCCCGGTCTTGCCGATCTGCATCCGATGCAGCCCGAAAGCACCGTTCAGGGTGCGCTGGAACTGATTGATCAGTGTGCGCATTGGCTTCTAGTCCTGACCGGCATGCCGGCGGTTTCCATGTCCCCGGCAGCGGGTGCGCAGGGCGAGCTTTGCGGCATGATGGCCATTCGCGCGGCCCTTGATGCACGCGGTGAAAACCGTCGTCGTGTTCTGGTGCCGGAATCAGCCCACGGGACCAACCCGGCAACCGCAGCCGCCTGTGGCTTTACAGTTGATTCGATCCCGGCGACCGAAGATGGCCGGGTTGATCTGGCGGCGTTTGAAGCCAAGCTTGGCGACGATGTGGCTGGCATCATGCTGACCAACCCGAACACCTGCGGTCTGTTTGAACGCGATGTGCGCAAGATTGCCGATCTGGTGCATGAAGCGGGTGGTTACTTCTATTGTGATGGTGCGAACTTCAACGCCATTGTCGGTCGGGTGCGCCCGGCAGACCTTGGCATTGATGCCATGCATATCAACCTGCACAAGACGTTCTCGACCCCGCATGGCGGCGGTGGACCGGGTTCAGGACCCGTTGTCTTTTCCGAGGCACTGGCACCGTTTGCCCCGATCCCGTATGTCGTGAAAAAGGGTGAGGGTTTCCATCTGGTCGAAACCGCAGACGAAGAAGACGGCATGAAGCCGTTTGGCCGTCTGAAGGGCTTCCATGGTCAGATGGGGATGTTCATTCGTGCCCTGACCTATATGAAAAGCCATGGTGCAGATGGCCTGCGTCAGGCATCGGGTGATGCGGTTCTGAATGCCAACTATTTGCTGGCGCGTCTTAAGGACAAGCTCAGTGTGGCCTTCCCGGGCTATTGCATGCATGAAGCCCTGTTTGACGACGGCTTCCTGAAAGATACCGGTGTTTCGACGCTGGATCTGGCCAAGGCAATCATCGACGAAGGGTTCCACCCGATGACGATGTATTTCCCGCTGGTGGTTCATGGGGCGTTGCTGATCGAACCGACCGAGACCGAAACCAAGGAATCGATCGATCAGTTCTGTGATGCGATTCTGTCGCTTGTGGCCAAGGCCGAGTCGGGCGATGCAGAATTCTTCAAGAATGCACCGTACCTGACCCCGCGCAGACGCCTTGATGAAACGGCGGCTGCCCGTAAGCCGGTTTTGCGCTGGAAGCCTGAAACAGCTTGATAACCAACGCAACCTGACCTTTTGGAGCACCCCGGTCTTTTGGCCGGGGTGTTCTTTTTCAAAGACTTGGACTTGAAACCCATTGGACTTGTCGCAATCTGCACCCTTATACTTGCCGTAATAGTAATGAACGCCGTCAAAAAGGTGCGTTTGGGGATTTAGTGATCGGACGCATGTCCGTTCCGGAGGGTTAAAGTCAGTTATGTCTCGTCGCGTGCAAAAAGTATTCACTGCCGAACGTCGTCTTAAAGAACGCACCGGTGGTGTTGTTGAGGATTGGTCTGACTCCTTTTTTGACCCGACGCTGGAAAGCGGCATGGGGGCAGGGGAACCGATGCAGGCATCCTTGCCGGCAGCGACGAATGCCCCGGAAACATCCGGTATTACCCAGGCTGTTCTTGATGAAATCAGAGCCCTGCGTGGTGAAGTTTCACAACTGCGTCAGGCGGTGGCAGCCGGTGGTGTTCCGGCCAGTGATGTCGCCGCCCCGTTTGCATCAAACGATGCGCCGATGGATGAATTGCCCGAACCGGTTTCAAGTAACCCAAGTCACTCCAATCGCCCGGGTGCGGCAGAGCCCGATCGTGACGATCTGGAACTGATCCGCACCCAGATCGCGGAAATGAACGAGCACATCCACCGTGCCAAGGTTCAGATTGCGTCGCTGCGCCATCCAAAGGCACAGGATGACCGATTGGTAAGTGCGACCTCGGAACTTGATGCCATCGTCAAAGATACCGAAATGGCGACCCACACCATTCTGGAATCCGCCGAGCAGATTGACGATCTGACGATGACGCTTAAAAACTCGGCGCCGAGCGATTTTGTCGCCGATCACGTCGAACAGATTGCCTTCATCGTGACCAAGATCTTTGAAGCCTGTAACTTCCAGGACATTACCGGCCAGCGCATCAACAAGGTGGTCAGCACGCTTGAGTTCGTTGAAGAGCGCGTCCACAACATGATCTCGATCTGGGGTGAAGATGCGTTTGCCGAACTGCCGGTTCCTGAGGTCGAGGAAGAATCACGGCCCGAGGATGCAGATCTTCTGAATGGTCCGCAGCTCGAAGGGGAAGGCATCAGTCAGGACGATATCGACAAGTTGTTCGAATAATTCGAAAAATGCTTGGTTTTGTGCTGTGATTTAAGGTAGTAGCGTGAGCTATATCTTCTTGGCAAAGAGCGCCTCGGGCGTTTTCGCCCAGTCTTTTGTCAATCAAAAGTTTACATATGTAAGGTAAGTTCTTACCTATAAGAATAAGAAGCTATGTTGGGATGCGTGTGACATACGGTTGCACGCGTTTTGGCGTGCTTGGAGGTTAATATGGGATTTTGGTCTCTCGGTGCTATTCGCCAGCCAAAGGCACAAGATATAAAATGGCGAAAAAGCCCACGTGGGGAGTACTACCGCCTGTTCATGATCGACGATATTTCAGAGCTTAGCCTGGATGGGGTCGGTGGCGTTTACTTGCTGTGGCATGGTGGCCTGAAGCCGTCTTGGCTGGTGGCTGGTGCAACAGAAGATCTTGGACACAGTTTTTCTGAACTGATGCGAGATCCGGATATTCGCGAATATGACACCCGTGGCGGGGTCTATATGAGCTGGTCACCGATCAAAGACAGTTTCCGGGAAGGTGTTGTGCATTTCATTGCCAAGCACACCAACCCGACCTTTGAATGCGATTATGACAGCAAGGAAGACCCGATACCGGTTCTGCTTCCGCGCTGATCAGGCAATAATATTCCCTACATTCAAAGCAAAAAGCTCCGCAAATGATTGCGGAGCTTTAAGCGCTTGTTCCGGGAAAGTTTCCGGTTTTAAAGCTTTTTCAGAACAGCTTCGGCACTTGAAACTTCAAACGCGCCCGGTTCTTCGATGGCAATGTCGGTGACTTTGCCGTCTTCGACAATCATGGCGAAACGGTTGGCACGCTTGCCAAGGCCGCGGCCGGTCAGATCAAGTCCAAGCCCGGTTGCGTCGACAAACGCCAGATCCCCGTCCGAAAGCATGGTGACGTCGTTGGCCTTTTCCGCATCGGCCCATGCCTGAAGGACAAAGGCATCGTTTGATGCAAGGCAGGCAATCTCATCGACACCTTTGGCTTTGATCTCATCGGATTTGGCAACAAAGCCCGGAAGGTGTTTGGCCGAGCAGGTCGGGGTAAAGGCGCCCGGTACGGCAAACAGGACAACTTTGCGACCTGCGAAGAATTCCTTGGAATTGACGGCTTCCGGACCGTCGCTGGTTGCGCGGAAAAGGGTAACTTCCGGGAGTTCGGAACCGACTGAAATGGTCATGGGTATCTCCGTTATTTGGCGCAATCCCGTTGACTGCGCGCTGGATCGCATGCCGGAATCAAACACCAAATCTGCTTGGCATTCAATGCTTTCACGCAGAGTTTTTAACAGGTTTCATCTGCCTGACTTCAATTGGCAGCAATTTTGGGCCTGTGTGTGCCTTAGCGCCTGCCTGCTGACCGGCGCCAAATCACTACGCGTTCTCAATCAGATGTGATCACTTTGCGGAACTGGCAAGGCTTGCCGAACCGTTTGCATCTTCAAGCGCACCAAGAACCTCGTCCACACCGAGCAATTCTGAAAGCAGGATGCCATCCGGTGCCCCCGGACCAAATACCGCATTGAACGGGATGCCAAACCGGCCATAAGAGGCAAGGTAGTCGGCAATCTTTTGATCCGGGCGGGTCCAGTCGGCCTGCATCAGAACCACATCATCCTGCATCAATGCATTTCGGACGTCGGGTTTTTCGAGAACCAGCTTTTTGTTGACCTGACAGGTCACACACCATTCGGCGGTAACATCGATCACGACCGTTTTTCCATCGGCAACCAAACCATCAATGGTTTCAGGTGCAAACGCCTGCCAGACAAGTGTGCCATTGTCCGATGATGCGCGCGGCGACGACGGCGGTTGTGAAAAGCCGGGCGCAAACAGTGCAACAAGGAAGCCCAACACGGCCAGTGACGTAAAGGCAAAGCGTGGACGCAGGTTTGATGTGCGTTTGCGGGCCCAGATAAAGACACCGCCCAAAATCAAACCAAGCCCGACAGCAATCGCACCACCCATGCCGATCTGGACCGACAGAATACCCAGAAGCCAGATCGCCGTGCCGATCAGGGCCAGACCCAGAACAACTTTGACACCATTCATCCAGCGTCCGGGTTTGGGCAGGATATGGGCGACACGCGGCTGGATGGCGATGGCAAAATACGGCAGGGCCAAGCCGATCCCCAGCAAGGTGAATATCCAGAAGATATCAAACACACTGCCCGCCAGTGCAAAACCAACCGCCGTGCCAAGGAACGGGGCAGAGCAGGGGGTTGCCAACAAGGTGGCAAACATACCGGTCAGGAAGTTGCTGCTGATATGGTGGCCGTGGCTTTCGCTGCGTGTGATGGCGTCATTTGCCGCGTTGCCAAGCTGATCCGGGCCGGAAATTTCAAACAGCCCCCACATATTCAGCGCAAACAGGGCGAGTATGATCGTCATAACCGTCAGGAACAGAGGTTGCTGGAACTGAATGCCCCAGCCAATGGTGCCCCCGGCCAGTTTGATGCCGACCAGAACAGCGGCAATCACCCAGAAGGATGTGATGATCCCGGCCGCACTGGCAAGGAAACCGATGCGCACCCGATTGATGTCCTGTTCGCGGGCTTTAAGGGCTGACATGACCTTGATCGACAGGACCGGCAACACACAGGGCATGACATTCAGGATCAGGCCGCCAAGCAGGGCAAACAATCCGATCATCGCGAAACTCATGCCCGCCGTTGCGCCCGCACTGGATGCTGTGCTTATGGCGGCTTTGCCATTACCGACAACAAGGTTTTGCTCAACAGAAAGCGGACCGGCGATGACGGTGACGGTGACCGGCTGATCTTTCAGTGTCTGGTCTTCGGCCAAGCCCATGACGGTCAGATCGAAATACTGAATATCCTCGTTGCTGCCCGTCGCGGTCGTTTGCGGTTCGGGCAGACCGAAACCCGCACGCAGGTCGCTTTCAATCAGGATGTCATCAATGTCGACCCCGGCATCATCAAGGCCGCGAACACCCAGACGCAGGCTGTGCGCATCGCCCTGACTGATGCTGGAAACGCTGGTGACTTCGATGGGAAGGCCGGTGCCACGCAGCGGCACCTTGGAAACAAATTTTTCGATCTGGTGGGCGTGATTGCTGGCGATCGAGGTGCCTGCACCTGCGGACGCGCCTGCCGGGACATCAAGATTAAAGCTGGCATTTGCCGGAATGCAGATGTCGCTGCACACCAGATAATCGACATCAAGGCGGATCGCGACCGGCTGGGCCGGATCGGGGATCGCAACATCAATCGGCAGAATGATGTGATCCTTGTAGCCGAATGTTTCGAGGCCAAAGATCGAAAAGCGGTAAGGGGCCGGCCAAAGGATGTTTGCGTCGCCGACATTTTCGGAACCGGTCCAGTCAAGTTGCGGCGGGAAACCGGCATCGCCTGCGCTGCGCCAATAAATCTTCCAGTCGGGTTGCAGTTCGTATTCAAGACCAAGACGGAGTGTCTGTTTGCCACCGGTTTCGGTTTGCGCACTGATCAGGCGGACTGATGTGAAGTCCTCATCGACCCAGTCGGTTGCCATATCCGATGCCGCCAGTGCAGCAGAACTTGCACCGATGGATGAAAGGCAGATGGCAATCAAAAGAGCCAAGCGGGTGATAAGGTGGCGGAGCACGTGTTGTTCCTTAAGCACGAAAAACCGATTTGCGCAGTGTTGGCCAAACTTGTGGCACAGAAGAGGCGTAATTCCAGTCCCCGTTCAAATCAAGCCACGACTGTGTGAACGCCCTATCACTAGCACATGCAGGCAGGGGCTTGTCCTGATCCAACGCAAAACGAGATGGATCCATTGCCATGGCAGTGCGTTCCTACCTACATGAGGTATATGGGAATCCGGAATGTCAAACGACAAAAAACACGGTTTTCCGGGTTCTTGATGGAAATGGGCAGGTATTCGCGCTAGGCTCTGTGAAACAGGATAAAGAGAGTTGCGACATGGCAGAAGGTATAGGCACGGGTGATTATCTCGGCGGCAAGCTGTTGGTAGCGATGCCGGGCATGCGTGATCCGCGCTTTTCGCAAAGTGTGGTCTATATCTGTGCGCATAACAAAGACGGTGCGATGGGGCTGGTGATCAACCGCCTGATCGACAGCATCACTTTCCCGGAATTGCTTGAACAGCTTGGCATTGCACGCCCGGCACCGACCATCGAAGACATTCAGGTCCATTTCGGTGGACCGGTTGAAAGCAGCCGTGGCTTTGTTCTGCACTCGACCGATTTCTCGAACGAGGCGACCCTTCATGTTGATCGTGGCGTGTCGGTGACAGCGACGGTTGATATTCTTGAACAGATTGCCGTCGGCGAAGGTCCGCAAAGCCGCATCCTTGCCCTTGGTTATGCCGGCTGGCGCAGCGGTCAGCTTGAAAGTGAAATCCTTGCCAATGGCTGGCTTCATGTCGATGCCGATGCGGATCTGCTGTTTGATACCGATTGCGAAGACAAGTGGGAACAGGCGTTTTCACGGCTTGGCTTTGCGCCGGAACTGCTTTCGGGGGAAGCCGGACACGCTTAAGGCGTTCTGTGCTGAAACCCGAGGAACCCGCCATAAGAAAAGCCTGCCAGATTGGCAGGCTTTTGCATTTCGTAGCGTCGTGATCGATCAATCAAACAGGGCGTCGATTTCTTCCTGTGAGAAGATCTGGTCGACTTCATCCTGGGACACGCGATTGGCATTCTGCGGTGCCTTGGTGACGGTTTTGTCCAGGTTGTCGAGGCCTTTGGGATCTGGCGGCAGATCAAAGTCGCCAAAGTCATCCTCACCCCAGATTTCGATCACGCGGTTCACGCGTTCCTCGATATACTTCATGGTATTGACGACTTTGGTAATCCGCTGCCCGGTCAGATCCTGGAAGTTACAGGATTCAAAGACTTTCACCACCAGTTCGACAATGTCATCGGCCAGCCCTTGCGTGTAGTCATCCGGGGCGGCGGACCGAATATTGTGGGCAACCGCGTCAATCTTTTCGACGGTTTCAAGGATGTTGGCAGTCGCATCCTCGGTGGCGGCGACGACGGAATCAAGTTCACCCTTTACGATATTAAGACGCGTGCCGCTGTCATCTTCGGGCGCGGTATAAAGGGCCGCGATTTCGCGTTTTGTTTCCTGAATGGAATTGGCAAGGGCGCGAACTTCGTTTTTGACCAGACGCAGCTCATTGCGGGCGTCGGCCTGTTCGTCGTCTTCCGGGTCGATTGCCTTGTTCGCCTTTTTCTGCTCCTCGATCATCACGCGGATGTCGGTAAGCAGTTCAAGCTTGAGATCCTCAATCGCGGTATGCAGGCTCGAAATGTCGGCCCCGCCGACAGAGCCATTCGCATCAGTCGGCATGTCGGTCGGCAAGGCGACCATGTCGCTCATGGTTTCGAGTTTGTTGAGCAACCGCATTTCCGCGGTAAATAGTCTTTTACTTCCTGAGCGTGCCATAGACGAACCTCTGTCTTTGAACCGTCTGCATCGGGCAGCAACCTGGCTGGTTGCGGTGCACGGAACATCGGGAATGCATACGTTTTGGTAGAATAGTCCGCAAAGCTGATATATCCAACCGAATTTCTATCCGTGATATTGGGGAAAAGTCCGCTCAATTAAAGGGTTCGGACAGTATTTTTGCATTTGGCTTTTTACGGCTTGCGTCAAGCCCGTGTCCGAATCGTTGGCAAAATCGATCCTGGAGCGGTCTGTTGCGAAAAATCAGCCCGGATCAGGACGCTGTCAGGATGACGTAACGTCGTGTTGATCCGGTAATGTGCGGATCGCGTAGGATTTGAAAAGAAACGGCTTTAGCCATTGGTTGAAGTGATTCTAACGAGTTTTGCGCATATATTGCAAAGCAGCATTCGTTGGGAAGGTGAAAATCGGCCATGCGGAATGGCGGTTTTTCTATCCAAGGGTGGGTGTTTAGAACGATTTCAGCCAAAACCACTGCGCTAATTTGATGGATTATCAAATACATTTTTTGTGCAACGCAGCGAGGTTTTTTCTGGAACAGGTGTCGAAGATACGCTATTTGCCTGCGTTACCAATGTACTTTCATGTGCAGGCTATTTAAGAATAAGATATGTCAGAGGAAATGCTCCGGCCCGTTGATTTTTAATCTTTGGTTGAAGCGGTGAAATGTCCCCCGCAGGGCACATGACGCCGGGTCAACAAAAGCACACGGGGGTGGGGAAGAGTGAGGCATATCGCCTTGAGATGTAATGCGAGGGGGCAGATTCGCATGTCGATCAAGAAGCTATTTCCCATTCTGTTGTTGGGATTGGCGGTACTTACCGGGTTAGACAGTGCAGCGATTGCTGCCGTTGGTCAGCCCGAGCCGTGGCAGCTTGGGCTGCAGGACCCGGTTTCACCGGTGGCTGTTGAAGGCCAGAAATTCTTTAATCTACTGATCTGGTTGATGACGATCATTACCGTGATCGTTTTGTTTTTGCTGCTGTATGTGCTTTTCCGCTTCAGTGCGAAACGCAATCCTGTGCCGTCGAAAACGACCCACCATACCCTTCTTGAAGTGGTCTGGACGGTTGTTCCGGTACTGATCCTCCTTGTTATCGCGATCCCGTCTTTCCGCCTTCTGTATTTTGCAGACCGCGTTGAGGATGCCGATCTTACGCTTAAGATCATTGGCAAGCAGTGGTACTGGACCTACGAATATCCCGATAACGGCAACTTCACCTTTGATTCTTTGATGATCGATGAAGAAACTGCCGTTGCCGAGGGCATGAACCGCCTTCTGGATGTGGATAATCCGGTCGTCTTGCCGGTGGATCAGAATATCCGCCTGATCATGACTTCTGACGACGTGATCCATAACTGGGCCATGCCATCGTTGTTCATCAAGCTTGATGCCGTTCCTGGCCGACTGAACGAAACCTGGACCCGCATTCCAGGCGAGTATGCCGGTACGACATTCTATGGTCAGTGTTCCGAGCTTTGCGGCGTAAACCACGCCTATATGCCGATCGCTGTCAAAGCTGTTACGATGGAAGAATACGAGGCCTGGGTAGCCAAGGCCCAAGAACAGTTCGCATCTGCTGATTTGCCGTCTGCGGTATCAGTGGCATCGGCAGAGTGAGGGAGAGATTGATGGCTCACGCTGACACACATGATCATACCCCCGGCTTCTTTGCCCGTTGGTTCCTGTCGACCAACCACAAGGATATCGGGACGCTTTATCTTATCTTCTCTGTGATCGCCGGTTTGATCGGTGGCGCTTTCTCGGTCTGGTTCCGTATGGAACTGGCTCAGCCGGGAACGCAGATCATTGAAGATCACCATTTCTTCAACGTGCTCGTGACCGCACACGGCATGATCATGGTGTTCTTTGTTGTCATGCCGGCCATGATTGGCGGTTTTGGCAACTGGTTCGTTCCGATCATGATTGGTGCGCCGGATATGGCGTTCCCGCGTTTGAACAACATTTCGTTCTGGCTGATTGTTCCGGCCTTCATCCTGCTGATGCTCTCTGCCGTTGTCGGCAGTGGTGCCGGGACCGGATGGACGGTTTACCCGCCGCTTTCGGGCGTGCTTGGGCATCCGGATGCGTCGGTTGACCTTGCGATCTTTGCGCTGCACCTTGCCGGTGCCAGCTCGATCCTTGGTGCGGTGAACTTCATCACCACCATTTTCAACATGCGTGCGCCGGGCATGACCCTGCACAAGATGCCGCTGTTTGCATGGTCGATGCTGGTGACAGCCTTCCTGCTTCTGCTGGCGGTGCCGGTTCTTGGTGGCGCGATCACCATGCTTCTGACCGACCGTAACTTTGGCACGGACTTCTTTAATCCGGCCGGCGGTGGTGACCCGATCCTGTATCAGCACCTGTTCTGGTTCTTCGGTCACCCGGAAGTTTACATCATGATCCTGCCGGGCTTTGGCATCATCAGTCACATCATCTCGACCTTCTCGCGCAAGCCGGTCTTCGGCTATCTCGGGATGGCCTATGCGATGGTAGCGATCGGTGTTGTCGGCTTTATCGTGTGGGCGCACCACATGTACACTGTGGGCATGGATGTTGACACCCGGGCATACTTCACCGCGGCAACGATGGTGATTGCGGTGCCGACCGGGGTTAAGATCTTTTCGTGGATTGCGACCATGTGGGGCGGCTCGATCTCGCTTCGCGCTCCGATGCTTTGGGCGATCGGCTTCATCTTCCTGTTCACTGTGGGCGGTGTGACAGGTGTGATGCTGGCGAACTCGGGCATGGATCTGCCGTTGCATGACACCTACTTTGTTGTGGCGCACTTCCACTACGTGCTGTCGCTTGGTGCGGTCTTCTCGATCTTTGCGGGCTTCTATTACTGGTTCAGCAAAATGTCGGGCTACGAGATTTCCGATCTCGGTGCGAAGATCCACTTCTGGCTGTTCTTCATCGGCGTTAACCTGACCTTCTTCCCGCAGCACTTCCTGGGTCTTGCTGGCATGCCCCGTCGCTATGCCGACTACCCGGATGCGTTTGCAGGCTGGAACATGGTTTCGTCCTATGGCGCTTACATCTCGTTTGCCGCGACCATCTTCTTCCTCGGTGTGGTGGCGCATGCCTTCATCCGTGGCAAGAAGGCCGAGGCAAATCCGTATGGTGAAGGTGCCGATACGCTGGAATGGACTGTGAGCTCTCCGCCGCCGTTCCATACCTTTGACGAACTGCCGCGTATCAAGTAAGTGATCCTGGTTTAAGTCCCCCGCAGACCCCGGTTTGCGGGGGACATCCTACCGCCCCGAAAGAGAAGACCAGAGTTCAAATGACCAAGCAGGCTGCCAACCAGACCATCGCACTCGAAAACGCAGTATCGCTGCCGGTTTCGGATGTGCGCGACTATATCGCATTGCTTAAGCCGGGCGTGATGACCCTTGTGGTTTTCACCGGTGCTGTTGGTCTGTTGATTGCCCCGGGTTCCATTCATCCGTTCCTTGGACTCGTCGCAATTGCCTGTATTGCAGTTGCCAGTGGTGCGGCTGCATCGATTAACATGTGGTATGATCGCGATATCGATATCCACATGAAACGTACCCAGAACCGACCGATCCCGGCCGGGCGGGTGCCCGCAGACGAGGCTTTGTCGCTTGGCATTGCCCTGTCGATCGTTTCGGTAACCGTCATGGCGGTTGCCATAAATTTTGCAGCTGCGGCTTTGCTTGCGGTGTCGATCGCGTTTTACGTGTTCGTTTACACCATGTGGCTTAAGCGCAGCACACCACAGAATATCGTCATTGGCGGTGCCGCCGGGGCCTTTCCCCCGATGATCGGCTGGGCGTCGGTGACCGGCGGGATTGATATCAATTCAATCGCGCTGTTCATGATTATCTTTATGTGGACACCGCCGCATTTCTGGGCGCTGGCACTGTTCCGTTGTGGCGATTACGCCAAGGTCGGCGTGCCGATGATGCCCGTAGTCGCCGGTGAAGCCGCAACCAAAAAGCAGATGCTGGTTTATACCATCCTGCTGTTGCCGGTGACGCTTGTGCCGGTTGCGACCGGATTGCTTGGTGTCTTTTACGCCGTGACCGCTGGCCTGACCGGGCTTTGGTTCCTGCGTCATGCGGTTCGTGTTCTGCGCAATGCCGAGGAACGCGCCCCGCACAAGATGTTTGGCTATTCGATCCTGTATCTGTTTGTCCTGTTCGGGGCGATGGTTGCAGACGTCTGGCTTGGCGGGTTGATCGCATGAGTGAGGAACCCAAAATGAACAAGGCGGAACTCGACGCGTTCTATGCCAAGCGCAAAAAGAAGAACTGGGCCTTTCTGGTTATCCTGACCAGCCTGATCGTCCTGTTCTTTGCGATCACGATTTTGAAGATGAGCTAGGAAACCATGGCTGATCAGAAACACACAGATAGTATCAAGGCACGCAACAAGCGCGTTTTGCTGAGCTGTGTTGTCGTCGTTGGCGGTATGATCGGTCTGTCCTATGCATCCGTGCCGCTTTATGAACTGTTCTGTCAGGTCACCGGCTTTGGCGGGACGCCGCAGGTGGGTAAAGACACCGGCGTTGAAGTCTCGGAAAAGACCATCAAGGTCCGGTTCAATGCCGATGTGAATTCCGGCCTGCCGTGGCAGTTCAAACCCGAACAGCGTGAAATCACGGTGCGTCTGGGCGAAGATAATCTGGCCCATTACGTGGCCGAAAATATGTCGGTCAAGCCGATCACCGGTCAGGCTGTCTATAATGTGACGCCGCTCAAAGCCGGGCAGTATTTCAGCAAGATCGCGTGTTTCTGTTTTGACGAGCAAACCCTTCAACCGGGCGAGCGCGTTGATATGCCAGTCAGTTTCTATGTCGATCCGGCAATTGCCGACGACATCAATACCCAGGACGTGAAGACGATTACCCTGTCATACACTTTCTTCAAATCCGAGGCATCGGTTGAAGCAAATGACGGGAACGAAGATCAGGGAGGCTGACAGAACACGGTTTCGTGGACTGGACGGTCTTTGGTTAACAAAGCGAACTTAGAGTTTCTTTTGTAAGGATTGAGGGGGGCAAGGAATGAGTGATCATGCACAAAAGCATCCGTTCCACCTGGTAGACCCGAGCCCGTGGCCGTTGGTGGCTGCGGCGTCCGCCGGTCTTTTCACCGGTGGTATGGTCATGTTCATGCATTCGGACCGTGCGCCGGCTGACTTCTGGCTGGCGGCGATCGGCATTGCAGGCATTCTGTTTGTGATGTTCCGTTGGTGGAGCAACGTGATCAGCGAATCACACATCTATCATAACAAGGTTGTTCAGATCGGCCTGCGCTATGGGATGTCGCTGTTCATCGCATCCGAGGTGATGTTCTTTGTCGCCTTCTTCTGGGCATTCTTCCACAACGCGTTTGTGATCTTCAGCCCCGGCGTGACCGAATGGCCGCCCGCAGGCGTTGAAGTGCTTGATCCGTGGGATCTGCCGTTCCTGAACACCCTGATCCTGCTGCTGTCGGGTTGTACCCTGACCTGGGCGCATCATGGCCTTCTGGAAGGCAAGAAAAAGGACCTTGTTCAGGGGCTGACACTGACGGTTGGTCTTGGCGTTATCTTCCTGTTCCTGCAGGCATATGAATACAGCCACGCGGCATTTGGCTTCTCTGACAACATCTATTCCTCGACCTTCTACATGGCGACCGGTTTCCATGGTTTCCACGTGTTTGTCGGAACGGTGTTCCTGGCGGTCTGCCTTGTGCGCGCGATCAAGGATGGCTTCACGCCGGATCATCATTTCGGCCTTGAGGCAGCAGCCTGGTACTGGCACTTTGTTGACGTTGTCTGGCTGTTCCTGTTCTTTGCCGTTTACATCTGGGGTGGCGAATAAGCCGTCGTCAGGTGACACAAAAGATCATGGATGATTATTATCCAAACCTTTCCCCCATTAGTACCGGGTTGTCATGCAAATGCCCCCGCTGCGGTGGGGGAAAGTTGTTTTCGGGCTATTTGACAGTGCGCGAAACCTGCGAGGTTTGCGGGCTGGATTTGTGCGGCCATGATTCCGGTGATGGTCCGGCTGTTTTCATCATCTTTATTCTCGGATTTCTGGTGGTGCCGATGGCGCTATGGGTCGAAATGACCTATATGCCTCCACTCTGGCTGCACGCGGTTGTGTGGGGACCGGTGATCATTGGTTTGACGCTGGTCTTGCTAAGGCCGCTTAAAGGCATCATGGTGGCGCTGCAATACCGCCACCGATCGACATCCGAACAGGACTGACCCTTCATGCCACTTCTTAAAACGCGTCCGAGTCTGGCGATGAAAATTTCCGCCGGACTGTCTCTGATCATTCTTTTGGGGCTTGGTTCCTGGCAGGTTGACAGACTGTTCTGGAAAAAAGACCTGATCGAAATGCGCCAGGCGCAGGCACAGATGCCACCAATTGCCGTGCCGACCGATACCACCCTTGATCCCGATATGGCATTTCGCGCGGCCTATGCCGAAGGTCGTTACCTGAACGATCAGGAAAAATACCTGATGGCGCGCACTCGGCGCGGCAATGTCGGTTTTCAGTTGATCACCCCGCTTGAACAGGAAGATGGCCGCATCATTCTGGTTAATCGCGGCTGGGTACCCCAGGATTACCGCGAGCCTGAAACCCGCCCCGAAAGCCTGATCGAGGGCCCGGTGCGTGTATCGGGTGTGTTGCGCCTGCCAAGCGAAAAGCATTGGGCGCAGCCGGAAAACGATGCGATCAAAAATCAGTGGTTCTATGTCGATGTCAATCACATGGCTGAAGATACCGGTGCCGACCTTGCAAGCCCGTATTATCTCGAACTCGACGATACGCCGATCCCGGGCGGATTGCCGATTGGCGGGCAGGCCAAGGTTGAGTTGCCCAACAACCATCTGGAATATGCCATCACCTGGTATAGCTTGGCACTTACCCTGATCGTGATGTTTGTCCTTTATCACCGCCGCCCAACCAGCGATGACGAAAAAGACGCGCAAGCCTGATTTTGTCGCCACCAGTTGAATGATAATTTGCGGACAGCGGCCGGACTGCCCGCGCAGGAGTTCCCATGACCGAAGCGTATAAAAAGCTCGAAGCCCGTTTTCATCGTATGAGTGTCCTGTCCGGTATTGGCGGGATGTTGCACTGGGATATGGCTGTGATCATGCCGGATGGCGGTGCAGATGCGCGTTCTGAACAGCTTGCGACATTGAGTGTTCTGGAAAACGAGCTGATCAATGCACCGGATCTGGGCGATTTGATCAGCAGTGCGGAAAGCGAGCAGCTTGACGATTGGCAGCAGGCAAATCTGGCGGAGATGAAGCGTGCATGGGTTCATGGCACGGCGGTGCCAGTCGACTTGGTGGAAAAGATGTCACGGGCGGAAACCCGCTGTGAAGTGGCATGGCGCAAGGCGCGCGCCGACAACGATTTCAAGGGGCTTCTGCCGCACTTGCAGGAAGTACTTGATCTGTCGATTGAGGCTGGCAAAGCCAAGGCAGAGGCATTGGGTACCTCGGTATACGATGCGCTGTTGGATCAGTATGATCCGATGATGCGCTCTGATCGGATTGATAGCCTGTTTGCCGAGCTGGAAAGCTTCCTGCCCGATTTTACCGCCGATGTGATTGAACGCCAGAAATCCGAAGACAAGCCGGTTAAACCAACCGGTCCGTTCGCGATTGAAACGCAGAACCGCATTGGCCTTGATCTGATGAAGGCGGTTGGTTTCGATTTTGATCATGGGCGGCTGGATATTTCCCATCATCCGTTCTGTGGCGGCATTCCGGAAGATGTGCGTTTGACCACGCGCTATGACGAGAATGATTTTACCTCGGCCATCATGGGGGTTCTTCACGAAACCGGTCATGCCATGTATGAGCGCGGATTGCCCGCCGATTGGCAAAACCAGCCGGTGGGCAAGGCGCGTGGCATGACCATGCATGAAAGCCAGTCGCTTCTGGTGGAAATGCAGGCCTGCCGGTCGGAAGAGTTCCTGACCTATGCTGGCCCCGTGTTCAAGGAAGCCTTTGGCGGTGACAACGCCGCGTGGGGGGCTGCAAACCTGCATCGCCTTTATACCCGCGTTGAGCCGGGCCTGATCCGTGTTGATGCTGACGAGGTGACCTATCCGGCGCATGTGATCTTGCGCTATCGGTTGGAGCGCGCGCTGATCGAAGGCGACATGAAGCTTGCCGATCTGCCCGGCGCCTGGAACGAGTTGATGCAGAAACTTCTGGGCATTGTCCCCGAAGATGACCGTAATGGCTGCATGCAGGATATCCACTGGCCATCGGGCGCATGGGGATATTTCCCGACCTATACGTTAGGGGCGATGGCCGCAGCGCAAATCTTTGCCGCAGCCAAGGAATCCAACCCTGAAATACCCAACGCATTGTCGCGTGGTGATTTCGCCCCCTTGATGGGCTGGCTTCGCACAAACATTCACAGTCAGGCCTCAAGCAAATCCACCGATGCCATCCTTGAGGCCGCGACCGGAAAGCCCCTTGGCGTGGATGCCTTCAGGACCCATCTTGAGAATAGGTACGGCCAGTAAATTCAATTGAATGGGCCCGGCAATCTGCTAGCATTGATTTATTGATCGGTGATACACGCGGCCATCGATCCTCGGGACAAGAAGTTCCCAAACCTTTCATGGGCTCTGCAAACACATGGGCATAACCGACGGCAACAAGAAGGTGATGGACCGACAGGTCTTTGCCATCGATCAGGTTATTTTCCGGGAAGGAAAGCCTGGAAACGCTGCCTATGTCGTGCAGGAAGGCAAAGTCGAAATCTTCAAGACGCTGGGCGAAGGCAAAGAGGTTATTCTCGGCTCGATCGAGGCCGGTGGTCTTTTTGGTGAACTTGCACTTGTCGATAATCAGCCGCGCATGGCCTCTGCCCGGGCAAAAGAACGTACCGTTTTGATCGCGATCAGCCGCCAGACGTTTGAAAAGAAAATGTCGGGGTCGGACCGGTTTATCAAAGCCGTGTTGCGAATCCTTCTGGGCAACTACCGTACGGTCGTGCGCCGGGCGGCATTGGCTGAGTCGAAGCTCAAGGAACATGGCATTCCGCTTGACGGTTAGGGTGGGCTTAATGCGGGGTGGGGCCGTGGCTTGCGCGATAATGCGTAAAGCACGGCAGGCTTGCTGCATTGTCCCTTGACTATATCTGCTCAAACCCTCACTAAATCAGGCTTTGGCGTGTTGTTTGGGGGCGATTTGCGCCCAAATGCACGCAACCGATATTCGCCTTATGCAGGAGCAGGTCTAGTGCGCTATGTCAGCACGCGGGGAAGCGCCCCCGTTTTGCAGTTCGATGAAGTTCTTCTTGCCGGTCTGGCCCGTGACGGGGGGCTTTATGTTCCCGAAACATGGCCGACCTTTTCCAAGGATGACATTCGTGCTCTGCGAACTCTGACTTATGCCGAAGTGGCCTTCAAAGTCATCCAGCCGTTTGTTGCCGGCACTGTTGATGACGACGCCCTTAAGACCATTCTCGAAGACACCTATCGCGGCTTTGATCACGAAGCGGTCGCACCGCTTAAACAGCTTGGCCCGAATGACTGGGTGATGGAGCTGTTCCATGGCCCGACGCTGGCGTTCAAGGATTATGCGCTTCAGGTGGTTGGCCGTCTGTTTGATCATGTTCTGGCCAAACGTGGCGAGCGCATCACCATTGTTGGTGCGACGTCGGGTGATACCGGATCGGCCGCGATCGAGGCCTGCCGCGATCGCGAAAATATCGACATCTTTATCCTGCATCCCAAAGGCCGCGTTTCGGAAGTTCAGCGTCGTCAGATGACGACGATCCTTTCGGACAATGTGCACAACGTTGCCGTCGAAGGATCGTTTGATGATTGCCAGGATCTGGTCAAGGCGCTGTTTAACGACCATGGCTTTCGCGATGAAGTTGGCCTGTCGGCGGTGAATTCGATCAACTGGGCGCGCATCATGTGCCAGATCGCCTATTACTTCTGGGCGGGGGTGCAGCTTGGCTCGCCGGAACGCGAAATTTCCTTCTCGGTGCCCTCGGGCAACTTCGGCAACGTTTATGCCGGTTATGCCGCCATGCAGATGGGGCTTCCGATCAAACAGTTCGTTGTCGGTGCCAACCGCAATGACATCCTTGCCCGTTTCTTTGAGACCGGGACCATGAAGATGGAAGGCGTTAAGCCGTCGCTCAGCCCGTCGATGGATATTCAGGTCAGCTCGAACTTTGAACGTTTGATGTTTGATCTTTATGACCGCGATGGGCTTGCGATTGCCGAGATGCTGACCAAGTTCCGTGAAACCGGTGTTATGGAAATGTCGCAGGGCCAGTTTGGCCGCGCGCGTGAACATTTCGATGGCTATCGACTGGATGACGAAGAAACGAAAGCCGCGATCAAGGATGTGTTGGCAACCAGCGGCGAACTGGTGGATCCGCATTCGGTGATTGGCATCGTGTCGGGCCGTCAGTGCAATCGGGACAAATCGGTACCGATGGTGGCACTGGCAACCGCACATCCGGCGAAGTTCCCCGATGCGGTCAAGCAGGCGTCGGGTATCTACCCGGACTTGCCGCCGCGTCTTTCTGATCTATATGACCGACCTGAAAAGGTCGAACCAATGTCCAACGATGTGGCTGCCTTGATGGCGCATGTCCGCAAGAACCGGCGTGCAGCCTGAAGACCAGCCATGGTTGGGAAAAGAATGCGAAACAGGAGTAATGCTATATGACAGTCGAGCTCACCCAGCTTGACAATGGAATGATTGTCGCGACTGACCGCCTTGATCATGTGCAGTCGGTTGCCTTGGGCACGTGGGTTGATGTCGGGGCGCGTAACGAGACGCCCGACATTAACGGCATTTCCCATATGCTTGAACATATGGCGTTCAAGGGCACGCGTCGTCGTTCCGCGCTTCAGATTTCCGAAGAAATCGAAGCAGTTGGCGGGCAGATGAATGCCTATACCTCGCGCGAGAACACGGCCTATTATTGCAAGGTCCTGCATGAAGATCAGGAACTGGCGATTGATGTGATTGCCGACATCCTTCAGCATTCCACATTGGATGCAAAGGAACTTGAACGCGAACGTCAGGTCATCCTGCAGGAAATCGGTCAGGCCAATGATACGCCTGACGACATCATTTTCGACTATTTCCAGGAAACCGCCCTGCCAAATCAGGCACTGGGGCGTTCGATCCTGGGCAGTCCGGAAAATGTATCGTCGCTCAGCCGTGACCATCTGTTTGATTTCATGTCGCGCCGCTATAGCCCGAAACGCATGGTGTTTTCGGCATCGGGCAAGGTCGAACATGACCGCGTTGTCGATATGGTCGCCAAGAAATTCGACAGCCTTCCGGCCCATGAAGATCACGATATGGAGCCGCTTAAATACGAAGGCGGCAGCCGGATCGAAAACCGCAAGCTTGAACAGGTGCATGTGATTTTTGGTCTGCCGACCGTGTCCTACACCGATGACAGTTTCTATGACCTGCAGGTGTTCAACACCCTGCTGGGCGGTGGCATGTCATCGCGCCTGTTCCAGGAAATCCGCGAAAAGCGCGGTCTGGTCTATTCGGTCTATAGCTTCTCGTCGCACTATGTTGATGGTGGCTTGTTCTCGATCTATGCCGGGACCGGTGCCAATGACGTTGGCGAATTGATGCCGGTCATGTGTGATGAACTGGTCCGCGCGACCGAGGATCTGACCGAAGAAGAAGTCGCGCGTGCACGTGCGCAGCTTAAGGCATCTGTGGTGATGGCGATGGAGAGCAATTCCGGCCGCTGTGAAACACTCGCCCGTCAGATCCAGATTTTCGGCCGCCCGCAAAGCATGGAAGAAATCGTTGAAAAGATCGACGGCGTCGACCTTGAAAGCGTGCGTCGTTCGGGCAAGGCATTGCTGGATGGGACACCGACGGTGACGGCCCTTGGTCCTGTCGATCAGATGCCGTCCTACGACGATCTGGCAGCACGCCTGCGTAGCTAGGCTCACGCGATCTTTGAACACATTAACGGCACCTGCCTGAACCGGCTGGTGCCGTTTCTTTTTGCGGCGGTGCTTCGGCTGGTGTATCCCGATAGCAGGACAGTTCGTGGAAAGTGCAGTATGCAATATGCCTTTGACATAGGGGGCTCGAATATCGAGTTCAGTGTTTTTGATGCGGGTGGGGCGATGGTGCTTCATCACAAGGCATCGACACCGCGTGATGACCGCGATGCCTTTGTCAAAATCCTGGCGGGCTTTGTGCACGAGGCTGACGAGCAATATGGCAGATGCGATGTTGGCATCAGCCTTGCCGGTGGGATGGATCCGCAAACCGGGTCGGTCATTTCTGCCAATATTCCGGCCATCAAGGATTGGCCGCTGGCGGCCGAGCTTTCAGCCATTCTGGACCGTCCTGTTCTGGTCGAAAATGACGCCGATTGTTTTGCCTTGGCCGAGGCAACAACAGGTGCCGCCCAAAACGCACGCACCGTCTTTGCCATAATCCTTGGCACTGGGGTGGGTGGCGGCATTGTGTTCAATGGCCAGTTTGTTGGCGGCAACAGCGGTATCCGAGGTGAATGGGGGCATGGCAATGATGTCACCGGTAGCCTCATCAAATATGGCCTGTCGGCGGTTGCCTGCGGCTGCGGGCGCACAGGGTGCCTTGATAGCTGGGGCGGGGCGCGCGGGCTTGAACGGATTTACGCGCAACTCCATGATCAGGCACCTGCAAGCCACGACATCACAACTGCATGGCTGGCCGGGGATGACAAGGCGGCGCGGGTTATCGACATCTATTGTGATCTGGTTGCCCGTGAATTGGCACTGATGGTCAATGTTCTCGATCCGGACTGTGTCCCGGTGGGCGGCGGATTGGCATCCGAGACGGCCTTGATCGCAGAGATCGACACCCGGGCGCGAAAGCATGCCCTGGGGCGCTATGACGCGCCGCTGGTGGTGCCCGGCGCCCATGCCCGCGATGGCGGTTTGCGAGGGGCGGCCCTGTTGCATCAGATGGCAGCACGACCGAAATCCGCATAACCGACCCGGTCATATCAGAAAAATATTATCCAATCAGAAGAATGGCCTATGCCTTGGTATGCTTACGGTTTAGAATTTGCCGTATGCGATTATCGGACTTAATTGTCGCACTATAACAAGGCTTTATGACTGGCGTTTTTGTGCACGGCGGTGCCAGTCAAAAAATGGGAAATCACATGACCACCGAGTTTGAGACCGATCATCAAGGCGAAATGGCCAAAATGTTCGAACAGCGTGTTGAGGCGATCCTGAAGCTCGGTATTGAGCAGTTCGGTCTGCCAGTCGGCATCTTTAGTGCGATTGGCGAACAGACCTATGAAATTCGACAGGTGTTTCATCCGGAAAATGCCCTGACCCCGGGCATGGAATTCGATCTTGATGAGACATTCTGCAGTCAGGTTATTTCGGCCAGCAAAGTCTTTGCCTTTCATGATGTCAGTGACAGCGAACTGGGATCGCATCCGGCCGGTGAAAAATTCGGGTTTGCCGCCTATCTTGGCGCACCGATTGTTGTCGAAGGCGAATGCATCGGGACCCTTGCATATGGCAGCCCGGTACCGGTGAAGGCCTTTACCAAGCATGATATCGATCTGGTGCAGCTTTTTGCCGACTCAATCGGGCAGGCGGTTGCCCATATCCATGATCGCAAGGCACTTGATCAGGCGCGCAAGGATATCGAGCTTTCGGCCAATACCGATCCGCTGACGGGGCTTTACAATCGCCATTACATGGAAGGTATTTTGCGCACGGAGCTTGAACGTTCAAACCGTTATGGCAATGCGGTTGTGATCGGGATGGTCTATTTCGACAATCTCAAGAACCTGAATGAGAAGTTTGGCTATGATGCCGGTGATGCCGCGCTAAAACTGTTTGCCAAGGTGGCCTCGGGCATGAAGCGCGAAACCGACGTCATCGCGCGCTGGAGCGACAAGGAATTCATCATCCTCATGCCTGAAACCGGGGCGGCGGGTGCGCTTAACTATCTGCAACGCCTGACAGAGCGCGTTGGTGTCGAGGATTTCGAGGCCGGGAGCGCACACCCGAAGCTTACACTCAGCGTCGGCCTTGGCATCGCCGAGGCGGGCGATACGCTTGATAAACTGGTGTCGCGCGCCAGCATTGCGATGCATCAGTCAAAGCAGTCCTGAACGGATAATATGTGGCCGCGCATTCGTGTGCGGCCATGTTGCATCAAGCGGGCAAAAGAAAACCGCTTTGAGGAAAACCTCAAAGCGGTTTGTCTTGGCTGGGGCGGTAGGATTCGAACCTACGGTACACGATACCAAAAACCGATGCCTTACCACTTGGCCACGCCCCATCAGCGTGCGTGGCGCGGAAAATAGCGCCCTCATGACAAGAGTGCAACCCTCTATTTGAAGGTTTTTTTATCTCGCGCTCAGTCGGGGAAGGCCGCGCCCATATCTGCCTGCTCGCGGCTCTTTTCCGTCAGGATATGGGTGGGCGAAATCCACCAGTCCGGGTTCTGTGCTGCAATGGCATTTGCCGCACATTCTGCCTGATCGTTTGTGTCGTAAATTCCGAAACACGTCGCCCCGCTGCCCGACATTCTGGCTAGCAAGCATCCCTCTTCGCGGGCAAGGGCATTTAGCACATCACAAATTTCCGGAAGGATACCGGTGGCCGGCAGGGTCAGGTCATTACCGCATTCCGACAATGCATCGGCAAGGGCCGCACCACTTTGAAAGGTTTGCTCGGTATCCCATGCGCCGGTCGCACTAAACCCCTCGTCCGCCCGGGCCTTGAAGATTTCTGGTGTTGAAACCGCCTTGCCGGGATTGATCAGTACCATTGGGACGGACGGCAGGTCGGGCAGTGCGGTGATTTCTTCGCCGATCCCCGACATCAGACAGGTTCGACCATGCAGGCAAACCGGGACATCTGCCCCAAGTGTTAGCGCCATGCGCGACAAGGTGTCTTCGTCGAGATCAAGTTTCCACATCTCGCACAACAACCGGATCGCCGCCGCCGCATCCGCCGATCCGCCACCGATCCCCGATGCAATTGGCAACCGCTTATCAAGAATCAGGTCAGCCCCCTGTGTCGTGCCACTTTCAGCCCGGAGCATCCGGGCGGCACGCATGACAAGGTTGTCACTGGTGTCTTCAAGGGCGAGGTTGGCGGCCATGGGGCCTGTGATCGAAAGGGTGATGGCGCCATCGTCGCGCAATTCACCACTCACCACGTCACCGGATGCGGTAAAGCAGACGAGGCTTTCAAGCAGGTGATAGCCGTCATCGCGTTTGCCGGTGACGTGCAAAAACAGGTTAACCTTGGCAGGTGCCTGCTGGCGATAGGTCGCAGACATGAACGTTTCTTCCCAAATGCGTCAGTTTACGACGGTCGGGGCCACGCTTGGTACCTGACCATTGATCTTGGCTTCGACGGTACTGCGCAGTTCTTCGGTCGGATTGAAGGACAGGGCACGGTGCCACTGGAAGCGGGCCTCGTGATAGCGCCCGATCTGCCAATAGGCATCCCCCAGATGATCATTGATGGTCGGATCGTCGGGTTTCAGTTCGACCGCCTTTTCAAGCTGTTCGACCGCATCTTCGAACCGGCCAAGCTTGTAGTAAACCCACCCCAGACTATCGACGATATAGCCATCATCAGGCTGCAATTCGACGGCGCGTTTAAGCATGTCTTCGGCCTGATCGAAATTCATGCCCATATCAACCCAGCTATAACCAAGATAGTTGAGCACATAGGGTTGTTCCGGTTCGATTTCGAGCGCCTGAAGGAAATCTGCCTCGGCCTTGGCCCAGTCCCCGGCACGTTCGTGGGCAATGCCGCGACGATACAGCAAACGCCAGCCAACCTGGGTCTGGCCACCAAGCCGTTCAATCGCCTTGTCATAGGCGTCTGCAGCCGGGCCATATTGCTGCTG
The DNA here is from genome assembly GCF_037027205.1 of Thalassospira sp. CH_XMU1458. Lineage (NCBI taxonomy): Bacteria > Pseudomonadati > Pseudomonadota > Alphaproteobacteria > Rhodospirillales > Thalassospiraceae > Thalassospira > Thalassospira sp. CH_XMU1458. The sequence goes on from NZ_JAYMDW010000001.1 coordinate 950,151, forward strand.
AATGCGGAGGATATCGCCAAGCTGGATCAGCGCATCCGGGCGATCTCGGCGTTCGCTGACCATGTCTTTTAGGATATCAATCGCCTCATCCGCGCGACCGATCTGCTCAAGGCTTGAGGCGGTGCGAAGCCGCGCGTTCCAGCTATGCGGGGATGAGCGCGGGATCCCTTTGTAAACCTCAATTGCCGTTTCAAAACGGTTCTGAATTTCCATCACTTCGCCAACCAGAAGGCGGGTAATGTCATCATCGGGACGTAGCGACAGCGAATAGCGCGCCATCAGCAAGGATGGATCAACCGCGTTTTCCTGACTAAGCAGGGTGGCGATATCGAGATAGGCCTCTGCCAGACCCTCTGCCGGGGTCAGCATGGTGGCGATCGGCGGTTCTTTGCGATCAAGCCGCGCCAGATGGAACGGCATGGCAAGCGATTGCGGATGCCGATCCATATAGCTTTCATACAGAAGGGACGCCTTTTGCACTTGGCCTTTACGCTCATAGACGGCACCAAGGGCCTCGGCAGCGCGAAGCGGCGCGTCGGCCGGGTCGCCATAGGCACTGGCAAGGGCGCGTTCGGCAGCATCAAAATCACCAAAATGCGCCAGGATCAGACCGCGATGGTATTCCGACAGCGGGTTAAGCGCGCCATTGCCCTGCATGCCATCAAGGGCGGTCATTGCCGCGTCTTTTTGATCAAGGCCGGTGTAAAGCCAGGCCTTTGCCAGCGGCGCAATCAGGGCATTGATGCCCCGTTCGGGCAGGCTTGAGACAATATCAAGCGCATCCTGATAACGATCTTCGCGAATGGCGGCATCCATTACGGTCAGGGCGGCAAACAGGTCCTGATCGTTTTCGGTTTGCAAGCTGGTGGCAATGTCGACGGCATCGCTGATGCGCCCGTCGCTGATCAATGCCAGGAAGGCACGGCGGCGCAGCTCGGCATTGTCAGGGTCGAGTTGATGGGCGCGCAATAGATATTGCGCTGCGTAGTCCGACCGGCTTTCCATCTGGGCGGCCTTGCCAGCCAGGAAATTGCCCGAAAACCCGTTGGATTGCGGATACTCGAAAACGGCATCGTCGCTGTTCTGTGGCATGGTGCCACAGGCCGAAAGCGCAATAGCCGTCATCGGGATGAGGAGATGTAACAATTTACGTTTCAAAGGCTTTTCCTGCGTCCGCAATTCGGGTTCGGCGACGCCAGATCTGGCGCGTCGCCATAGTGAATTTCGGGATTAGCCTACTCAGTCGGCAATTATAAGGCAAAGCATTTGCAACAACGACAAACCGCTATCTTTGAATGGGATCACTCACACGGGAATGCGGCGCGCAGGATAATATGTCGTCAGTCCTGCGACAGGGCTTCTTTGACCAGTGCAATCCAATAGCTGACACCATGCGTGATTGCGTCATCATTGAAGTCATATGCGGCGTTATGAAGCAACCGGTCGCCATCCGTCGGGCCATTACCGAGCCAGATATAGCAACCCGGTTTGACATTCAGCATGAAGGCGAAATCTTCGCTGGCCATGGACGGTTCAGGATTGGTGTCCACCTGATCTGCGCCGACAATCTTCGATGCCACCGCAAGGGCGATTTCGGATTCTGCCTGGCTGTTGATTGTTGCCGGATAGCGGCGTTGATAATTCACGCGGGCATCGCAGCCCAAGGCCTGTGCGGTGTGTTTGGCTGTGTCGACCAGACGCGCTTCGATAACATCCTGAATATCAGGGTCGAATGTGCGCACAGTGCCGCGAATGGTCGCGCTGTTGGGGATTACGTTCCAGGTGTCACCGCCGAAAATCTGCGTGGGCGAAATCACAGCGCTTTTCAAAGGATTGATTTCGCGTGCGACGATGGTTTGCAGTGCTAGCAGAACCTGACCTGCTGTTGTAATCGGATCATGTCCGAGATGGGGCATGGCCGCGTGGCACCCTTTGCCCTCAATCACGATTTCAAACACGTCATAGCTTGCCATCATCGGGCCAGCCTTGACGGCCATGGTGCCGATATCGCGGCCCGGCCAGTTATGCATGCCATAAACCGTATCGACCGGATGGCTGTCAAACAGGCCCTCTTTGACCATTTCGCGTCCGCCGCCTTCGTTTTCTTCGGCAGGCTGGAAAATAAAATCAACCGTTCCGGCAAAATCCGGGTTTTCAGCAAGAATTTTGGCGGCACCAAGCAGCATGGTCATATGGCCATCATGACCACAGGCATGCATTTTCCCCGGATGCTTTGACGCGTAGGGCAGATTGGTTGTTTCATGGATATCAAGTGCATCCATGTCGGCGCGAAGCCCGATCCGCTTTCCAGCCCCTTTGTTGCCATGCAGGGTTGCGACAACGCCTGTCTTGGCGATGCCGGTTTTGACTTCCAAGCCAAAGGATTTCAGCTTTTCTGCGACAAAGGCACTGGTCAGGTTTTCTTCAAATGCGGTTTCAGGGTGAGCATGCAGATGGTGACGCCAACTGATGAATTCATCGACAAGTTCGGTGGCGCGAGGATGAAGGGAGCAAGAAGGGACAGACATCTGCATACTCGATTTTGGATGATATGTGCGGGCGTGAACCCGGTAACTTAACACCGGGATCACCATATTTCAGATGGTCCCGGTTACACGATGTGATCAGATACCCTGAAGTTTCAGGATCGCTTCGGCAACAAGAACCGAACCGGCATAGGTGCCAAGGAAGACAAGGCAGGCAACCAGTGCCAGTTTCCAGCCGGAATGTTTGGCAACTTCGATTTCCTTTTTGGCAATCGCAAAGCCGGCATAAGCAAGCGCCGGGGTGGCAAGGGCCAGGAAGTTAACCGACTTGGCCTGTGCGACGATCCATTCCGAACCCGGGGTCCAGGGAAGGGTCGCGACAATGCCGACCAACGAAATCCATGCAACGCTTGGCAGATAGAACGGCGCAAAGCGGGTCAGGATAAGGCCAACCATCGAGATCAAATAGATCACGATCATGCCCATAAATCCGTCCATCAACGGTATCGCCGGTCCGACTGTGTTCATCACCAGTCCGACAAGGCAGACAATGATCAGGACGACAGCATGATCGACAAGATCAATTTTCGGGCGGGTGGTTTCTTTTGCAACAACGCTATCAGACATGATCAAGCCCCCTTGTTGTCAGCAGCGGCAAGGTCACGCTTACCAGCCGTCGCGTTATAGAGTTTTTCAACGATCGGAAGAGCAATAAACAGTCCGGCATAAAGACCTGTTGCATAGGTTAAAAGGTTGCTCGCCCCGGCAAGTGCAAGGATTTCGTCCTTCATGGCCGGGACAACTTCGGTCAGCGCACCAGTGCAGGCCGCCATCATTGATCCGCTGCCGATCCCGCATGCCATTGCAAGCGCGCGCGGATCAAAAACATCAATGCTGGCAAACAGTGACGCCAGAATGGCGAAAATGAAGGTCCCGAAAAGCGTACCGATCACATAAACGCCCATGACACCCGCACCTTCCGGGCTTTTAAGCGTGTAACGGTCGGCAATGATGGCAAGGTTCGGTTCACGTGCGATCGAGAAGGTCGCACCAATGGCCTCACGGCCCATTTTCAGACCCCAAACCGCAAGCGGGAATGCCAGAACAATCGTGCCAAGGTTCCCAAGTTCCTGAAGCAACAGCGCAGGACCCGCTTCGATGATGGTTTCGATTGCAGGGCCGATGGTGGTTCCGAATTTGGCGATGAACGGCATGATCGCAATGACGATCAGCGGTGAGGCCGCCTTGACTTCTTTTTCACCGATGAACTTGCCAAATTTAGGCATGACATTCGGATTCATAAGGGCAGCCATGATAAAGGCATAAAGCAGCGGCAACAGAAGAATTGCCCCAATTCCCAACGGAATTTTGCGGATGCCGATCAGTTCGGCGATTGCCCCAATGATGATAACGGCTAAATGAAGCTTCCATAGCCCCATTTGTCCCCGAAGCGCATTCATTTCCCAGTCTCCTTGACAGACAGTGGCGTTTACGACGCAAGGACACCTTTCCCATTGTTGCGGGAAACCAAACGCGCCTTGTCATCCCTGTAAAATCCGGCGACGCAAAATTCATCGTTTTGCCATTTTTAGATCCGGAATTTCCGACCGAGAATGGGAACATGCCGATTCATGGGCAAGTGCCATTTTGGGATGCTTCTGTTGCCGAAATGGCAACAGGTCACGCAAGGTTATTCGTGTTCTTCGGGATACCATGCAGAGCCAAATGCCTCCATCCGATCCCGGATCATGCCTGTAACAGCCCGCACTGCGGCGGTTTTGGGGCGCTCCTTGCGCACCAGCAAGTGTGAAGGAACACGCGCGAGGAAGGGATCGGTCATCGGGATGGCGACGACTTCTCCTCTGCGTAGTTGTCGTGATACCGCAAACGCAGGCAGATAGGTAATACCGCCCCCCGACAGGACAAAGTGAATGGCAACATTGATCGAATCGGCGGTCAGAAAAGCATCCCGCGCAACGCGATTTCCCGGATCGGCATTTGCCAAAAGTTTGGACACCCCGAAATTCTGATCCAGCAAGGCGGCCGGATAATTCAGCGTTTCATTCAGTTTGCAGCTTTGCTTGGAGGCAAGGGCAAATTCCGGCGGGACCAGCACGCAAAGCGGGCTGTGGTTTTCTGCAAGTAATTCAAGCTCTGGCGTGCGCGGCGGGTTGAAAACCAGCCCCAGATCATAGTCATCGCGCAGAATGCCATGGGTGATCTTTTCGGTTCCGGCAACATCGACTTCAAGCCGAATATCGGGGAACTCGTCGCGCAGAGGGCGGATCACGTGATTAACAAGATCGACAACAAAGCCTTCCCCGGTTGCGATGCGCACCGTCCCGGCAATGGCGCCACGGGCGGCGGCAAGATCAACCGCAAATGCTTCGTCGATTTCAATGCGCTTGCGTGCATGCGCCGCAACCATATGCCCCGTTTCGGTAAAGATGATCCCGCGTTTGGTGCGTTCCATCAAAAGCGTATTCAGATGCGCCTCAAGGCTTGAGATCTGTCGACTGATTGCGGAGGGGGCAATACGCAAGTTCTCGGCAGCAGTCCGGATCGAGCCGGCTTCGAAAACAGCCAAAAAATAACGGAGAGGTTTGTCATCGATCTTCATATCGGGGCTTCGAATTGTGGGGCGATGTCGTAATCAGAGCATATCTGTTGCTGTTTCGGCAACAACATGTTCCGGCAATTGATCTTGAAACAGCGGTGCTTCCGCCGGAAGTTGATCAGGAAATCAAAACAGAAAAGGGCGGAAAAGGGCGTTCAAAGGTGAAGATTGTCACCTTTGATACAGCGCGTAACGACCCCAAAGCAGCAAAGAGGCAGCAATCGTGACACAAACACACATCAATGGCAGCGGAACCGTCGGGGTCATTGGGCTTGGAAATATGGGACTTGGTATGGCGCGCACACTTTTGCGCGAGGGCCACGCGGTAACCGGGTTTGACCTTTCCGTCGAACGCCAGGCGGATGCTGCGCGCGATGGTGTGACCATCGTTGCCACCCAACAGGAACTTTTTAGCGCCTGTGAGACCATAATTCTTTCCTTGCCGACAGCACGCCACGTGCAAACCGTTCTGACCGGGGATAATGGCCTTGCATCTTGTGATCTTGCGCCGCGCCTGATCATTGATACGACAACGTCTGAACCCGATGTAACCCGCGAACTTGACGCGGCTTTGCGTGTGATCGGTCATGTCCTGATTGATGCGCCGGTCAGTGGTGGCCCCGCTGGTGCCAATAGTGGGCAACTGACCATGATGGTTGGCGGCGATGATGCCGGCTTTGCCAAGGCGATGCCGATCCTTTCAGTTCTGGGTGGCAAGATTACCCATGTTGGCCCGGTGGGGGCTGGTCACGCCGTCAAGATTATCAACAACATGCTTGTTGCGACCCATCTTTTGACCATGCGCGAGGCTGTCGCACTGGGCAAGGCGGCCGGGGTGGATACCAACTACCTGATATCCGCACTTAATGCCGGTTCAGGGCGCAGTGCTGTCAGCGAAGTCAATTATCCGAAATGGGTTCTTACCGGGCAGTTTGACAGTGGCTTTAGCATGGGGTTGATGCGCAAGGATATGCGCCTTGCCATGGCCTTGGCATCGCAAAAGGACGTGGCGCTTCCGGTCAGTGAACTGGCGGGACAGATTTGGCAGGACAGTGCAGCGGCGCTTTCCGATGACATGGATTTCAATCGCATCACCGAATTGACTGCAAACACCAAGACCGCCAAGGCAGGAGAATGACAATGAGCAGCGCAGATAAACTGATGACGCGTGACTATGCCATGGCCATGGCACCGTTCTTTGCGGATGGTGTTGTTGGCAGTTGGGTCAATGGTGCGATCATGCCGGGCACAGGTGATGATGTCCAATTGATCGATCCTGCAACCGGCAAGGCTTTTATGACCTTCAAGGATGCTGGTGGCGATGTCGTGGACGCTGCTATGAAGGCGGCGGTTGCCGGACAGCGTGCCTGGTGGGCAATGACGGCAGCTGAACGTGGCCGTATTCTTTGGAAAATTGGTGCCCAGGTCCGCGATCATCTTGAACAGCTGGCACTTCTGGAATGCGTTTCTGCCGGTAAACCGATCCGCGATACGCGGGTCGAGGTGCTTAAAGTCGCTGAGATGTTTGAATATTATGCCGGTTGGGCGGACAAGCTTCATGGCGATGTCATTCCGGTGCCGACAAGCCATCTGAACTATACCCGCCCCGAGCCATATGGCGTTGTTACGCAAATAACGCCCTGGAACGCGCCGATCTTCACGGCCGGTTGGCAGTTGGCCCCGGCCTTGTGTGCGGGCAATGCAGCGGTTCTTAAACCGTCGGAAATGACGCCGCTGACCTCTGTTGCGCTTGGTGTTCTGTCGAAAAAGGCAGGTTTGCCTGATGGGGTGATTTCGGTGCTGGCAGGATTGGGCCATACCACGGGTGTTGCGGCGACAACCCACGATGCCACCCGTAAGGTTGTCTTTGTCGGATCCCCCAAAACCGGCTCTGTTATCGCGGCCCAAGCCGCCCAGAATATCGTGCCTTGTGTTCTTGAGCTTGGCGGGAAATCGGCAAACATCGTGTTCGAAGATGCCGATCTTAAGCGTGCCGTGACTGGCGCGCAGGCCGCGATCTTTAGCGGAGCCGGGCAAAGCTGTGTTGCCGGTTCGCGCCTGTTGGTTCAGCGTTCCGTGTTGGATCAGTTCCAGGAAATGCTGGTTACGGGTGCCAATCATATTCCGGTGGGCGATCCGCTTGATACCGCAACCCAGATTGGCCCGATCAACAATGATGCCCAGTATCAGACGGTAAATCGCCTGATCGCGGCGGGGCGTGCCGAAGGGGCCGAAATTCTTGCAGGTGGTGCCCGCCCGGATGGGGGCGCTTGTGCCGATGGGTATTTCTTGCGTCCGACGGTTCTTGGCAATGTCCGCAACGACATGTCGATTGCGCGTGACGAAATCTTTGGCCCGGTTGTTTCGGTCATTCCGTTTGAGGACGAGGCCGAAGCCATTGCCATCGCAAATGACAGCAAATTTGGCCTGGCCGGTGCGGTGTGGACTGGCGCGGTGGATCGCGCGCACCGGGTGGCAGCCAATGTGCGGGCCGGGACGTTCTGGATTAATAGCTATAAGACCATCAATGTCATGTCGCCATTTGGCGGGTTTGGACATAGTGGCTATGGCCGATCCAGCGGCAAGGAAGGTTTGATGGAATATATGCAGCCCAAAAGTGTCTGGACCGAAACCGCGGCAAATCCGCCGGTTGCCTTTGGCTATGCGCCGGAATGATCAAATGACCAAGTGATCAAATCATCAGACTAAATAATAAGGGCCGCAAGAAGCGGCCCTTATTTGTATGAGGAAAGCCAAAAAGGCTTACATATTCGGGTAGTTCGGGCCGCCGCCACCTTCGGGGACGACCCAAACGATGTTCTGGGTCGGGTCCTTGATGTCACAGGTTTTGCAATGCACGCAGTTCTGCGCGTTGATCTGCAGGCGCTTGCCACCATTGTCTTCGTCTTCGACGAATTCATAGACACCGGCCGGGCAGAAACGTGCCTCGGGCCCGTCATAGACGGCAAGGTTGGTGTTGACCGGAACACTTGCATCTTTCAGCGTCAGGTGGATCGGCTGATCTTCGCTGTGGTTGGTGTTGGACAGGAAGACCGATGACAGCTTGTCGAAGCTGATTTTCCCATCCGGTTTCGGATAGTCGATCTTTGGCATTTCTGCTGCTGGCTTCAGGCAGGCATGATCCGCATGGTTTTTAAAGGTCCATGGGGCCTTGCCGCCGAACAGGTAGGTATCAACCGCACTGTAGGCCATGCCACCCCAGAAGCCCCATTTGGCGAAGCTCGGGCGGATGTTACGCACCTTGTGCAGTTCCGGATAGACCCAGCTGTCTTTCAGACGCTGCGGGTAGCTGTCCATCTGTGCAGGCGTTTCGTCGGCAGTCAGGGCCTCAAACGCGGCCTCGGCGGCCAGCATGCCGGTCTTCATCGCGGTGTGCGAACCCTTGATTTTCGGCACGTTCATGAAGCCCGCCGAACAGCCGATCAGACAACCACCCGGGAAGACAAGATCGGGGATCGACTGGAAACCGCCTTCGTTCAGCGCACGTGCGCCGTACGAGATGCGACGACCGTTTTCGAAGATCTTGCGGATTTCAGGATGCGTCTTGAAACGCTGGAATTCATCAAACGGGCTGAGATGCGGGTTTTCGTAATCAAGACCGATCACGAAACCGACAACCACCTGATTGTTATCAAGGTGATAGAGGAACGACCCGCCATAGGTGTCCTTATCAAGCGGCCAGCCAACGGTGTGCTGGATCAGGCCTTCCTTGTGGACTTCGGGATCTACTTCCCAAAGTTCCTTGATGCCGATGCCATAGGTTTGCGGATCGGAATTTTTGCGCAGATCAAATTTCTTAATCAACTGTTCGGACAACGAACCACGGCACCCTTCGGCAAAGAAGGTGTATTTGGCATGCAGTTCCATACCCGGTTCATGGTTCGGGCCCGGCGTGCCATCACGCGAAAGGCCCATATCACCCGTGGCGATACCCTTGACCGATCCGTCTTCGTTAAACAGAACTTCGGCGGCGGCAAAGCCCGGATAAACTTCAACACCAAGGGCCTCGGCCTGTTCGCCAAGCCAGCGGCAAACATTGCCAAGGCTTACGATATAGTTGCCTTTATTGTGCATTTGCGGCGGGGTCGGCAGCTTTTTAGCGCCGGTTTCGCTCAGCATCATGAACTGGTCTTCGCCAGCCGGCACGTTCAGCGGTGCGCCGCGTTCTTTCCAGTCCGGGAAAAGTTCATTGATCGAGCGCGGCTCCATCACGGCCCCTGAAAGGGTGTGTGCGCCGACCTCGGAACCTTTTTCAACCACACAGACGGTGATTTCTTTTTCCTGTTCCTGGGCGAGTTGCATCAGCTTGATGGCCGCTGACAGACCGGATACACCGGCGCCAACAACGACCACGTCAAATTCCATGGATTCCCGTTCCATTTGGCCTCTCTCCTTTGGCTGGCGACCGTATCGAACTGTTTCCGTTCGTTGGCCGTGAGCCGGTATTCACCGTTCAGAGTCTCGCCCAAGCCCTGAATTCTCTCATAATTCTCTATGAATACAGCTATACCGATCATGGGATCAGTTGACAATCCATAGTCACGAACGGTGTCGCGTTTGTACTCTGGCACAAAGGACCCAAAATCGTATAAGGTCGTCCCAAGCAGCAGCTGCGATCCCGTTCGCGGTGCAACATACATCGCCTTAGTGTAGATGAGCAAACCAATTACAGACTTTGATGTAAATAATCTCGACCCGTTCGAGGCCCTTGTCTGGCAATTTGAAATGGGCGCGGACGAGGCCATCGCCGACGAGCCGCTTGACCGTTTCAAGGCGTCCGAAAGCCTGCGTCAGAACGCGGCGAACCGGCCCGGTTTTGGCGCGAATGCGGGCACCAACCCGCAGCGTCCGTCAGGGGCGTCGGCCCGTCCGGCACAGGCGGCTGGCAACGGTCCGGCACCAATCCCGGCTGGCGCGGATGGTGGTTTTTTACTGTCTGACACGCCGCATGAAGCACGCCAGTCCGCACGTGATGCGGCGGCCGCGGCAAACAGTCTTGAGGAACTCAAGGCAGCAATTGAAAAGTTTGAAGGCTGTGCCCTTAAGAAGTCCGCCAGCAATACCGTTTTTGGTACCGGCAATGTCGAGGCCAAGCTGGTTCTGGTCGGTGAAGCACCCGGTGCCGAAGAGGACCGACAGGGACTGCCGTTCGTCGGGCCAAGTGGCAAGTTGCTGGATGCCATGTTGCGATCCATCGGCTTGGCGCGCGAAGAAGTTTACATCACCAATATCCTGCCATGGCGGCCACCGGGAAACCGCCAGCCGACCACAGCCGAAGTCGCGGTGTGTGAACCGTTTGTGCGCCGTCATCTTGAATTGATCGGGCCAAAGGTTGTGGTGTGTCTTGGCGGTAGTTCGGCCAAAACCCTGATGGAAGAAGATCGCGGGATCACGCGTTTGCGCGGCACGTGGAAGGAAGTTTCCTTTGCCGATGGCAAAAAGGCTGACCTGACCGCGATGTTCCATCCGGCCTATCTTCTGCGCACGCCGGAACAGAAACGCCTTGCCTGGCGTGATTTGCGCGCGATTGCACAAAAGCTTTAAGGAATTGGCGATAAACTGACTGTATGCATGGGAGATATGCATGCGTTCGGGATGCATATTCTGGAGTGCGCCAAGTGCTTGATTCCAGATAAATGATTTCGCGGTTTGGCTGTTTGCTGCTATAAGGGACGCCGTTGCACGAGGGGGAACACCGCAGGCAACGGGTTGCGAGACCAAACTGCTTCGGGATAAACACGCGGCTTGAAAACAAGTCTCGTTGGGGAAACTAATTTTGATCGAAGCAATAAGAACACGCCTGCCGGGTGTCAAAAGCACCTTAAGGCAGGGCCTATTCTTCGCGTTTCTTGGCACCATGACCGTCATGGGGGCCACGTCACCTGCTGCTGCCAGCACGCAGGAACAGGCAGCCCTTGGCAGCCCGGTTCTGGATGACGCGCTTTCGACTGTAATCCCCAAGCCACTTTCCGAACGTGACGCCGAACTTTACGAACAGATTTTTGCCGTTCAGGAACAGGGCCGTTGGCAAGATGCCGACCGCCTGATTTCGCGCCTGTCTGATGATGTCCTGATGGGGCACGTGATGGCGCAGCGTTATCTGCATCCGACGGCCTACCGTTCGCGTTACAAGGAACTGAAAGACTGGCTTGCCAGTTATGCCGATCATCCGCAGGCACCGCGCATCTACAAACTTGCGCTGACACGTCGCGGATCGGCCAATTATCCGAAAAAGCCTGTGGGCAGCTATGTTTCGGGTGCCGGTTATGATTACGAGAACATCACGCCCTATTATCACAAGTCGTCTAAGAAGCTGTCATCCAAGCAACGTTCGCGCGTCGCGACCCTGAAAAGTCGCATTCGCCATCGCATCGGCAGTGGCTGGCCGACCGGCGCGCTGGAAGTTCTTGAAAGTGACGAAGCACAGCGTCTTTTTGATGCCTATGAGCAGGACCATGCCAAGGCGGCAATTGCCTCTGGTTACTATTACTTTGGTAAACCGGACCTTGCGTTGAAATATGCCGGTGAAGCGGCAAAGCGTTCGGGCAAGTATCTGCCGCAGGCGCATTGGACGGCGGGCCTGACCGCCTGGCGTCTGGGCAAGATGGATGAATCGCACGCCCATTTTGCAGCGCTGAGCACCAATAAATATGCATCCAGCTGGACCCGGACCGCCGGTGCGTTCTGGGCAGGGCGTATTGATCTGGCCGCAGGCCGGTTCGAAGAGGCCGATGCCATGTTGAACCGCGCGGCGGAATATCCGCGCTCGTTCTATGGTCAGTTGGCGATGCGCGCACTTGGCCGTGATGACGTCTTTGACTGGGATAGCCTGGAACTTGATGAAAACCGTGCCAACAAGCTGAAGCTTGATCCGCATGGGCGTCGTGCGCTTTCGCTGTTGCAGATCGGGCAGCGCGATGAAGCCGAACGTGAATTGCGCAAGGCCGCGGCAAAAGATGATGATTCGCTGCGCCGTGCTGTTCTGGCGCTGACCGATACCGCCAACTTTGCATCTCTGACCATGCGCCTTGGTAGTTACATCGCGCAGAAGACTGGGGATGTGTTTGTAAACGCGCTTTATCCGGTCCCGCCATGGGAGCCGGAAGGTGGTTACGAAGTTGACCGGGCGGTGATTTATGCCTTCATGCGTCAGGAATCAGGTTTCAACACCGACGCCCGCAGTCATGCCGGTGCGCGTGGTTTGATGCAACTGATGCCGGCAACGGCAAGCTATATCGGCAATACCCGTTACCGCGGTGAAAAGCGTGCCGAGCTGTATCAGCCGGAAATCAACCTGTCACTTGGGCAGAAATATGTTGATCACCTGCTTGAACAGAATGGCGTTGATAACGGCTTCTTGCAGTTGATGGCGGCCTATAACGGTGGCATTGGCAATCTTGGCCGTTGGCAGAAGGCGCTTAAGGATAATGTCGATCCGCTGTATTTCATCGAAAGCATTCCGTCGCGCGAAACCCGACTGTTCATCGAACGCGTGATGGCAAACCTTTGGATGTATCGTTCGCGGTTCGGTCAGGAAACGCCGTCGCTTGATCTTCTGGCGGCCGGTGAATGGCCAACCTATCAGCCGCAGGATCAGGAAAATGATCGCGGCCTGACAGCGCAGCGTTAAGCACAATCACCTGAGATGACAGCCAGTAACGGCGATACCCCGCAAAAGCACCCATCACATGACAAGGACCGTCGCCCCGATCAGGGGACGGTCCTTGATCGTATCAAGATGCCGCCCATGAGCGGCGAAGAAGCGTTGCGACGGTTTAACGAGGGGCAGTCATCGGCAAATGGCGTCGGGAATGCGCCGCAGCCGGGCGAACTTGATAATCTTCATCCGATCATAAAGCTGATGGCACTGGGCGGGACATTGGTTCTGATTGTCGCGGTGTTGCTTGGGGTGCTTTATCTGTTCGCGGCCTAGTTCCCGCAATTCAGACTAGTCGGCGCTGATGACGGCATCTGCCCTGGATTGCAGGGCCTTGATTTCGCTTTCGGTGGCGTTGCCAAGCGGGTCGTCCTTGGGAAGGTCGCGATAAAGGTCACTAAGCACGCGAAGCGCCTGATCGGATTTGCCATTTTGTTTCAGCATCATGCCGTAATAGTAGCGCGCCAACAGATGGTTGGGCATTTGCCCAAGGGCATGAAGCACAAGATCGCGTGATGTACTGTCGATCTGGCCATCTTGGGCGGTGATGCGGGTATCGGCATATTCGATGGCAAGCAACGGATTGTGACCCGAAAGGGCATAGGCCTGCGCAAAGGCGGCAACGGCCCGTTCAATATTGCCAAGGCGGAGCGATCCACGTGCGAGCGCGACCCAGCCTTGAAGATTGCGCGGGTTTACCTCAAGCGAGACGACAATCTGATTAAGCAAACGCCTGATCTGTTGATCGGTTTTGAAATCCGGGTCGGTGGCGTTGTCGGCAACGGCCGCGGCTGCGGCCAGGTTGCGTTCACCGGCACGGTCTGCATAGGGCCGCGATGGCAGGGTTGGGCTGCCAATGATCGCATAAAGACCCAGTGCCGCGATGACCGGCAGTGCGGCAAACGTCAGACGGCGCGCACGCGATCCGTGCCCGTCGGATTTCGGCAGGCTCGCATAGAGTGCAGAACCCGCCAGAACTGCCAGAACCGTCAAGCCAACCCAGATCACGCGAAACCTCCGACCGGTTGACGATATGTCAGGCGATCACGTTTCATCAGGACTTGCCGTCATCATTTGAAGTGCCAAGAAGTTCGTCCAGACGTTCCTGTTCGTCTTTTGACAGGGATGCAGATGCCGTTGAACCTTCGCGCTGCTTGCGGCGATAGAATGCAAAGACCGCCAGCAAAGCCAGCACCACCAGTACAGCCGGGCTTGCCCACAGAATATAGGTTTCCGGTTTTAGCGGCGGGTTCAAAAGGACATAGTCGCCATAGCGCGCAACGATATAGTCAATGACCTCTTCATTATCGTCGCCGGCAACAAGACGTTCACGCACCAGCACGCGCAGATCACGCGCCAGTTCGGCATCAGAATCATCAATCGACTGATTCTGACAGACAAGGCAACGCAGTTCCTTGCTGATTTCGCGCGCGCGTTCTTCAAGAACCGGGTTGGACAGCATTTCATCGGGGTTGACCGCAAATGCCGGGTTCGATGCAATGACCGGAACCAGAATGGCAAGTGCCCCAAAAACAAGTTTAAAGCGGCTTATCATCCCTTTAACTCCGCGATTTTCGGCAGCAGGACTTTTTCAAGGACTTCGACCGTAACAGGCCCGACATGTTTGTATCTGATTTGGCCGGTGCCATCGATGATGAAGGTTTCCGGAACGCCATAGACACCAAAATCAATGCCGGTCCGGCCCGACAGATCCATGCCGACAGCAGCATAGGGATCGCCAAGTTCGGCCAGCCATTTCACGCCGTCCTCGGGATCCTTTTCCTTGTAATTCAGGCCATAGACCGGAACGTCGGCTTCGCGTGACAATCGTTTGATCAGCGGATGTTCTGCGCGGCACGGGACGCACCAGCTTGCAAAGACGTTCAGAACCGATACCTCGCCCTTGGTTAGGTCAGCGCGCGACAGGCCCTTGTCCCGACCCGGTAGTGGCGGCAGCGAGAATTCCGGTGCCGGTTTATCGATCAGGACCGATGGCACAACCGATGCATCCTTGTCGATGTTTAACAAGAACACCCCGGCCAGTGCGGCAAACAAAACCAGCGGAATGACAGCGATCGAAAATCTCATGAAGCGGGAACTCCAGTCTTCTTGAAGCGCAGGATTACGCGCGTGAGGATGCTGAAACATCCACCGATCAACATCAATAACATGCCACCCCAGACCCAGGGCATCATGGGCAAATAATGAACCGTTACCACCCGGCCGCCGTCATCATCACGGTCACCGATCGAGACATGCAGATCGCCATCGCGACCATGCCAGATATCGGCTTCGCGGGTTTCAACGCCACGGATCGGGTAATAGCGAATTTCAGGGAAAAGTTCGGTGACCGGCAGGGAGTGCCGATACAGGATAAAGGTCGCCTGACGGGTGGCATAGTTTTCACCAGCCAGAAGCGAGACACCTTCATATTGCAGGTTATAGGGGCCTGCCTGAATGCTTTGTCCGGCACGGGCAGAGACAACAACCTGTTCTTCCCAGATGCTGCTGGCCGATCCACCTGCAATCAGGATTGCAAGGCCGATATGGGAAAGGGTCATGCTGATATAGCGCGGACCCAGAAGTTGCAGATTGCGATATTTGCTTTCGCCGTATTCAGGGTGACGCCAAAGCCGCGCCCACAGATCACTTAGCGACGCGGTCAGAACCCAACCGGCAAGACCGATACCGATCAGCGGTGCGGGGGACAGGTCGATAAAGCGGATGGAAACGAACAGCACCGTGATGAGCGACAGGATGGCTGCAAGCTTCATGCGCCGCCCGATCATCCAGACTTCATCCTGTCGCCAGCGCAGTGCTGGCGCAAAGGCCATCAGAAACAGCAAGGGCAGAACAATCGGGATCAGAGCTTTGACATAGAACGGCGCACCGACCGTGATCGGGTCGCCCGTAATCCATTGCAAAACCAGTGGATAAATCGTTCCGATCAGCACGACAGCAGCAACCAGCGACAGCATCACGCTGTTAAGGAACATCGCACTTTCGCGCGAAATGACATCAAAACCGCGACCATCGCCCATCTGATCGACAGATCGCCAGAACAGGTAATAGGCGACCGCAAACACCAGACAGAACGCGACCAGAAGTCCGGTACTGTCAATCGGCAGAAGCTGTGTTTCGGGCAGGGGCGCAAACAGATCTGATCGGGTCAGGTAGACCCCGAACCATCCCACCGCAAGCGTAGTGATGCCCAGAAAGGCTGTCCAGGCGCGCAGGGTTTCGGTTTTTTCCAAAACAGCCCGGCAATGCAAAAGGGCGGTTGCCAGCAACCATGGTAACAGAAGGCTGTTTTCCGCCGTATCCCAGTACCACCAGCCACCCCATGCCTGTTCGCTGTAGGAGCGATAGGCATTGATCGCAATCGCGGTGCCAAGGCAGACCCAGGAAATAATGGTCCAGGATCGCATGGTTTCGGCAAACCGGCGGTCAATCTTGCGGTCAAGCAACCCGGCCAGTGTCATGGCAAAGATACCGGCAAGCCCCGCCAGACCAAGATAAAGAAACGGTTCACGCAGAACTTTAAGAAGGTCCTGGCTTTGCGGGTTCATCCCACGACCGTCAAGTGGCGCAACAGTGACGCGCAGGAACGGGTCGGCATCAATCAGTGTCACGACACCAAGAATTGTGATCAGTGCGCCAAGAACGGAAAGGGCATTGCGCGCAAAGCGATCGGTACAGATGGCCGCAGAACTGCGCAGTTGGATGGCAATCAGAAGATTGACCAGTGAAAGGGCCAGAAGCCACAGCAGCATGGCCCCGCCATCGGGGGTAAAAGCCGCCCCAATGCGATAAAGCAATGGTGTCGATGAATGACTGACGTTCGAGACGATGGGCAGGGTGAAGTCACTAACGATAAAGGCATTGATCAACGCCCCCTCGGCCAGAAGGCCAAGTATCAGAATGACCGCAGGCAAAAGAAACAGACTGGCCGGTTTTACCGTAGTCTGCCCGAAAGCACCGTCATTATCATCGTCATCGGAAAAGGCGGGGCTGCCTGCCGGTGTGGCAGAAGCCCGTTGCGGGGAGAGCATGAGCAGCGATGCACGTAGCCAAAGCGGGCTGAACAGGATCGCCTGTCCAATTCCCGTGACCACCATCAGCAGCAGGGCAAAATGTCCTAACTCTGCAAACATGTGCGTCTATGACTTCCCCAATAGTTCCCCTGCGCCCTATTGCCCGATCGGTCGGGTACAGATCAAGGGGCAATGGTCGCGGCTATGTTTTTCTTGCGCGTATGGTCGGGCTTTATGGCGGCAGAATGTGGCTTAATTGCGCATTTGTTCGGCGTTCTTGGCTTCGATTTCTTCCCAATAACCGCTTTTCTTAAGCGATTCGGCGACTTCAGGCGGCATGTAGTTTTCATCATGCTTGGCCAGAACTTCGGATGCGACAAAGGTACCGTCGCTGTTCATATGGCCTTCGGCGACAACACCCTGACCTTCGCGAAACAGATCAGGCAAGATCCCGCGATAGGAAACCGGCACACTTTCGGCCATGTCAGTGACGACGAAGGCGATGGTTTGCCCATCATCCTGTTTTGCAACCGACCCTTCAACCACAAGGCCGCCAATCCGCAAACGCTGATCGGGGTCAATCGGTGATTTCTCGGCGATTTCGGTCGGGCTGAAGAAGAACACCACCGAATCTTCAAATGCCGTCAGCATCAGGGCCGCGGCACTGCCAACCGCGAGCAAGATCGCCCCGATGACATACATGCGTTGGCGTTTACGGATTTTTGCGCGGGAAAGTGACACAGTCGTTCTCCGTTCAGGATGCCTGTTGGGTCTTTTTGGTTCGGCGGGGGCGCCGTGATTGCAAAACCGCTTCAAGCTGTTCGCGTTCGATCCGGCTACTGCGTAAGCCGCGTAGCGTTGCAATCAGCAAAACGATCATGGCTAGGGCGGTAACGCCGTAACTTGCCCAGATATAGCCGCCATAGCCGCCCATTGAGAAGAATTCACTCATTGCTTGGCCTCCGCATTGTGACCCGCTTCATAGGCTTGTTCTTTTGCCGATGCCGGGGTTTCGGGATCTTCAAACATGCCTGACAAATGCAGGGCGCGAATGCGTCGTTCGTTCAGTTCCAGTCGAACCCTGAGGATCAGAACAACGAAGTAATAGCAGGTGAAACCAAGGATCATCAGGGCAAGCGGCAATTGCATGCTCGGATCGACGGCCGGGCCATCCATGCGCACGATCGAGGCTGGTTGATGCAGTGTATTCCACCAGTCGACCGAGAATTTGACAATCGGCACATTGACCGCCCCGACCAGTGCCAGCGCCGATCCGGCCTTTGATCCGCGTTCCGGATCGTCAAAGGCATTCACCAGCGCCATGTAACCGAGATACAGGAACAACAGGATCAGCATCGATGTCAGACGCGCATCCCACACCCACCAGGTGCCCCACATCGGTTCGCCCCACAGCGATCCGGTAATCAGGCAAAGGGCGGTAAAGGTCGCGCCGACCGGTGCGGTGGCGCGCGCGCAGATATCAGCCAACGGGTGTTTCCAGATCAGGCTCATCGCGCCGCAAATTGCCATACCGACATAGCAAAACAGCCCCATCCATGCGGCGGGGACATGGATATACATGATCCGCACGGTGTGGCCTTGCTGGTAATCAACCGGCGATCCGATCAGGGAAAAATAGAGGCCGGCCGCGATCAGGATCACGGTCAGAGCCGACAGCCACGGCAGGATCGGGGCTGTAAATTTCAAAAACACACTTGGTTTAGCAAAGCGATGCATTTTTCTTATCCTTGGTGCGGAAATCCGCAAAGGGTCATCCCGTCTCGTCGTCTTGTTGTTTTATTCCATGGCCTGGCGTACGGCATGGGCGGTGGCAAAGGGTGCGGCTGCCAATGTCAAAAGCAGGATGGCGGCCATGATCTGTAATTGCGCGGTCGCCGAAATTCCAAGCAGGGCGGCCTCAACTGCACCGGCCCCAAATATCAGTACCGGAATATATAGTGGTAAAACTAGAAGTGATACAAGAACTCCGCCACGTCGCGCGCCAAGTATGAGTGCTGCGCCAATCGCCCCGATCAGGCTAAGTGCCGGTGTACCAAGCAACATGGCGATCATTAAAGTGACAAAACCGTCCTGATCCATATTGAGCATCACCGCCATCAGTGGGGCCGCAATGATCAATGGAAGGCCGGTTGTCAGCCAATGTGCAAGCACCTTGCCCAGGATCAGAAGTTCGAGTGACACCGGTGACAAGGTCAGAAGTTCAAGCGTTCCGTCTTCGTAATCGGCCTGAAACACGCGTTCGAGCGACAGCATGGCTGCCAGCAGGGCAGAGACCCAAATCACCCCCGATGCGATACGTGCCAGAATATTGACTTCCGGGCCGACACCGAACGGGAACAGCGTGGTGGTAACGATAAAGAACGCCACGACCATCACGGAATCCGCGCCCTGTCGCAGGGCAAGGCGGAGATCACGTTGCAGAATGGCCAGAAAACCGTTCATTGCGCGGCCTCCTGCGATGAGCCTGCACGCTTTGTCGGCGCCATGTCTTCGAGGTCGTCCTGCTCGGCCAGCCATTCGACCATCGGGATGGCAAAATCATCAAGATCGAGAATGGTCGGGTTTTCGACATCAAGATCGATATGGGTTGAATAGACGACAATGCCACCGCGGCCACGAAATTCGGTGATCAGTTGGGCCAGCTCGGCACAGCTTTCGCGATCCAGCCCGACGGTGGGTTCATCCAGCAACCAAAGATCGCTTTGCCCGATCAGAACGCGGGCAAGGGCGGTGCGCCGTTTCTGGCCACTTGAAAGATACCGACCGGTAACCCGTGCAAGATGATGGATTTGAAGGGCTGTTAACGCCCGGTCAATTGCAGGTTCAAGATCACGAACACCGCGCAACTGGCCCCACAAACGCAAATTATCATGCACCGTCAGAACCGGTTTGATCGCATCCTGATGACCCAGATAATGGGTGCGCGCATGATGGGCGGTGCGATCCTCTGCGATGTCTTCACCGTTCCAGCGAAGGTCACCAGAACGCGGTGCCACAAGGCCTGCCATCAGGCGCAACAGGCTTGATTTCCCGGCACCATTTCGACCGCGCAGCATCACGGCGTCACCGGATCTGGCCGAAAAGGACAGGCCGCCAAATACCAGTCTTTCGCCGCGGAGGCAGGTCAGATCAGAACCGCTAAAATCAGCCATATAACCCGTTAGATTGTCTGAAATTCATTCTGTAACACGTCATGATATAACGCGTTACAGCGTATTATTCATGCAATAACCGACAATCGACGGGTTGGCATTGTTTCAAATCAATCCAAACTCACGATCAAACAGGGAATCAGTCGTCGAAACGGACCATGGACGCACCGATGATCGGGCCGCCACGCCCGTTCTGGATCAAGACGGCGATCCCCCCGTCATAGGCGGCTTTCATGGAAAACGGGATTTTCTGCTGACTGGTGCCATCCCATTGGCCAAGGCTGATCATGTCGCGTACGACATTGGCATTCACCAGTCGCTTGCCGGCGTTTTCGCCTGAAAGCACATCGCGCTGATGTTCGCGATCAAAGCCGATCAACCAGATCTGCGAAATCTGTCCCGGGTTTGGTTTGCCAACACCGTGCAAGGAAACAGTGCCCTTTGCCGGAAGCGTGTGATCAATGGTGCTTAGATGGATATCCGCAAGGTCGCGCAACGGGGCAACCGTGGTGCTGGTGGTTTCGATCTGCTGTCTGGCGGTGGCGCGTACCACGTGATCACCATTGATGATGACCTGCGGGGTATAGACGTAACGTTCACGCATGCGATTGGCATAGTCGCGTTGACGTTCGCTATATCGGGCGTCGGAGAACGGATCTTCCCAACCAAGATAGTTCCAGTAATCAACGTGATAGGACAGCAACAAAAGATCATCATGCTGATCTGCCAGATCATGCAGAACCTGATCGGCTGGCGGGCAGGAGTTACATCCTTGGGACGTGTAAAGTTCGACGACCGCGCGCGGCAAAACACTTTCAGCAGCCCTTGCGGGTGAAGATACGGTCATGAGCAACAGTGCAAGCGCACTTAAAAGGGGGCGAGGGTTTTTCATGACATTGATCATGCCTGAAAACCACCATCACCGACCAATCACAAGGCCTTGAAATCAGCAGTAGGTGTAAAGTGGAAGATATTTGCGCGTTTGCGTGGATCTTTGAAAGGAGATTTCCAAAGATTGATGCTATGAGCTGCGGACCAATCGGAACCAGTTCTGGGGAGCTGTCCATTGCAAAGGAACAAACGACCTTTGCGTTAAATGAAAAATGCGGAACTGATCTGCTGGTGGGAGCTTAATCTGGCAAGATCGGTCCAATACGAGGTTTGCAAGCGAATGATGAAACGCGAACACTGGGGCTCACGCCTTGGATTTATTCTGGCGGCCGCCGGGTCGGCTGTTGGACTGGGGAACATCTGGAAGTTCCCGTATATGGCTGGCGAGAATGGCGGTGGCGCATTCTTGGTGATCTATCTCGCGCTGGTCTTTACCATCGGTATTTCGGTCATGCTGGCCGAATTCGTGATCGGCCGCATGTCGGAAAAGAACGCGATTGGCGCATTTGCCAAACTTAAAGGTGGGCTTTGGCCGATCGTTGGTTTGTTTGGCGTTGCTGCCGCCTTCATGATTTTGTCGTTTTATTCGGTCGTTGCCGGCTGGACGCTGTCCTACATGATCAAGGCCGTCACCGGGGCGCTTTTGATCGAAGATCCGGCAGCCCTTGGCGATATCTTTGGCAGCTTCATCAGTGATACGACCTCGCCGTTGATTTTCCATGCGATCTTCATGGCACTGACCATTTTCGTTGTGCTTTCCGGTGTTGGCGCCGGTATTGAGCGCGCGTCGAAAATCCTGATGCCAGCCCTGTTTGCGCTTTTGATCGTTCTGATCGTACGGTCGGTTACGCTTCCGGGCGGCATGGAAGGTGTGGCCTTCCTGCTGTCGCCGGACTTTTCGAAAGTGACCTGGGCAACGGTTTCGGATGCACTGTCGCAGGCCTTCTTCTCGCTGTCGCTGGGGATGGGGGCAATGATCACTTATGGCTCTTACCTTGCTAAGAAAGAAAACCTTCCGGGCTCTGCCGGTTGGGTCACCCTGCTGGACTCGGCTGTTGCCGTTCTGGCCGGTCTTCTGGTTCTTCCGGCGGTGTTTGCCTTCGGCTTTGATCCGAGTGCCGGACCGGGCCTGACCTTTATCACTCTGCCAGCTGTGTTCGCGCAGATGCCGTTTGGTTCGTTCTTTGCCTTCCTGTTCTTCCTGTTGTTGGCGATTGCGGCTTTGACCTCTGCGGTTTCGATCCTTGAAGTGGTTGTTGCCTATTTCGTCGATGATCGTGGGATCAATCGCAAAACCGCGGCTGTGGTTCTTGGTTTCGTGATCTTCCTGCTTGGTATTCCGTCGTCGCTTTCGATGGGGGTCATGGCGGATGTCGAGATCCTGTGGGGCAAGAACTTCTTTGACCTGATGGACTTCGTCAGTTCGAGCCTGCTTTTGCCGATTGGCGGGTTGTTGATTTCGCTGTTTGTGGGCTGGATCGTCTGGGGCAAGGCCCAGGAAGAAATCGCAGCACATAACGGAATTGTACCGGTATGGATCGGTGCGTGGGGCTTGATCGTCAAGTTCGTCGCACCGCTGGCGATTGCCTTTATCTTGCTTAAAGGTCTTGGCGTTTTCTAAGTCAGGTTTGCTGATAGGCATATGCGAAAGGGCGGGGAAATTCCCCGCCCTTTTTTGTTGTTTGCTGGTCGTCTTGGTTCTACAGGGCGGCTTCCCTGGCAAGCTTGGAAACAGATTCTGCGCTCATCGGTTGACCCAGCAGATACCCCTGGATCAAGTCACATCCGGCCTTGCGCAGCACGTCAAGCTGATGCTGGTTTTCGACGCCTTCGGCAACGCAGGTTTTGCCAAGGTTACGCGCCATATTTATGATCGTAATCGGCAAGGTTTCACCATCCGGGCCGTCTTCGATGTCCCAGACAAAACTGCGATCAAGCTTGATCACATCAAAGGGCAATGTGCGCAGATAACTCAGGCTCGAAAATCCGGTCCCGAAATCATCAAGTGCGATGCGCACGCCAAGATCACGCAGGCGCTGCAATTTGGTCCGCATATCGTCGATATTGCGCATGAACAGGCTTTCGGTGACTTCGATTTCCAACCGGTCGGCAGCCACACCCTTGTCAACGATGATGGCGCGAAGCTGTTCGGCAAAATCCATCGATCCATAGAACTGCTGAACTGACACATTCACCGCAAGGCGCAGGTTGTGTAAGCCTTCCTGACGCCAGGCAACCAATTGCTTGCAGGCGGTGCGAATGACCCAGCGGCCCAACTCGCCGATTACACCCATTTCCTCAGCAATCGGGATGAAGGTCGAGGGCGGAATGGTTTTACCCTCGGCCGTCGTCCAGCGCAGCAAGGCTTCTACCCCGGCGATTTCACCGGTTTTTGCATCAAATTGCGGCTGATAGACAAGATGGAGTTCTTCATTGTCGATCGCGCGGCGCAAGGCAGTTTCAAGGGCAAGGTCCGCCCCCTTTTGACTGTGCAGATTGACGCTGTAAAGTCCGACCCGGTTACGTCCCTGTTCCTTGGCCTGAACCATTGCCAGTTCGGCACAGCGAATGATGTTGCTGGTGTCATTGGCATCTTCGGGGAAGGACGCAATGCCAATACTGGCCGAAAGGTAAACGTCTTCGCCCTTTCGGGTCAGATGGGCTTCGCCAAGGCGCATCAGAAGACTTTCTGCGATCCCGACGGCTTCCTGTTCGGTGTTCACATTTGGCAGGATTGCGGCGAATTCGTCGGCACCGATACGGGCGATGACAGCATCCTGGCCAAGTTCGCGGCTGATGCGACGTGATACTTCGACCAGCACATCGTCCCCGATATTATGACCAAGGGCATTGTTGACGCGCTGGAAGTTGTCGATATCGAGCATGGCAACCGTGAGCGGGCGTCCGACCCGGCGGGCGCGTCCGATATGAAGCGACAAAAGCTCCGAAAACCGGCGGCGGTTTGGCATGCCGGTCAACTCATCGGTAAAGGCAATCCGCAGGACATCTTCGCGGTTTTTCTCACGTCCACTGATGTCGGTGAAAATCGAAGCGTAGTGGGTGATTGTGCCTTCGCCATCCCGAACTGCCATGATCGAAAGCCATTCGGCATAAATCTCGCCCGACTTGCGTCGGTTCCAGATTTCGCCTTCCCATTTTCCGGTGCGTGCCAAATCCGCCCAGAGCTTGGCATAGAAAGCCTTGTTCTGGCGTCCCGACTTCAAAATCGCCGGTGTCTTGCCGATCACTTCTTCGGCCTGATAACCGGTGACGCGCGTGAAGGCCGGATTGACGGCCTCGATCTCTGACTGCGCATTGCAGATCATCACACAGTCCGGGGAATTTTCGATCAGTTTGTTGGCAAGGGCCAGGGACTGGCGCGCCTTGGTAATTTCGCTGCCACTGTCTTCGGCCAGACTGCTTAGATGGATCAGGTAATCCTGTTCGATAAATTCAAGCAGATCGGCAAAGGACAAAACCCCGATGGTTTCGCCGTTGTGGTTATGAACCACAAGATGACGGAAATTGTCGCGCATCATCATTCTGCGCGCGTCATCAAGGTTCATGTCCTGACGAATGAAGGTTACCGGGCGGGTGGCGATGTCACCTGCAGTCAAGTTTTCATGTTCTTCTGCCAGATGGCGCAAGATATCACGTTCGGTGATAATGCCGGTTTGCAGTTCTGCCGGTTGGTCGTTCGGGAAACCGGAAATGATCGCGCTGTCGCATTTTTCGGAATGCATGCGCTGACGCAGTTCCCAGACCCGAATGTCCTTGTGGGCAAACACGGTGGATTGGCGAACCGCATCGGCAACATCGTTGGCAATGAACGGCTTTTTGTCACCGACATGACGGATGAGGTCGGTCTGACTGATGATCCCTACAAGGCAGCCATGCGCATCAATGGTGACAAGATGGCGCACGCCACGATCGCGCATGCGCACGATTGCCGATTGCGGGGTGGCATGGACCGAAATTGTATGTACCGGTTGGGACATACGCGTTGAAACCGGTTCAGAAAGGGCGGCCGAGGTTGACGGTGGCAACGATAGCAAATCGTGTTCGGTCAGAATTCCCACAGGCTTGTTGTCCACCACAATAATGACGGAGCTGCTGTTGGCCTTGCGCATTTTGGCCGTGGCGTCGCCGAGGGACGTTTGCGGTGTACAGCTTAAAACTGTTCCGGGGGAAAGTGTGCCGACCGTCAGACCAAACGGGCGTCCATCGGAGGATGTGGGGCGTATCATGCGCGTTTGCTCTGTTCGACTGATCTTTTTCGGTTTTATTCTTAAGGGTGAGACGAAGGCGCCATTCCTAGCAGGTTCGGCGTACTTGAGAATTGTTCTGGATCAAGTCAGTAGCGTTCAATTGAACGTCGCCCAGTAAAATTCGTTACAAACAAGAACACCCCACCGGAAAACCGGTGGGGTGTCAATGTGTAAGCCAAAGATTTCAGATTGAAATCAGGCAGCTTTCATCATGTTACGCAGAACGAACTGCAGGATGCCGCCGTTCTGGTAGTAGAGAACTTCGTTCTCGGTATCGATACGGCAGGTAACAACGATTTCCTCGGTGCTGCCATCTTTGCGCGTGATGCGAACCGTGACGTCCTGAAGCGGGTTGATGCCATCACCGATGCCAAGGACATCAAAGGTTTCCGAACCGTCCAGCTTGTAGGTCGCACGACCTTCGCCGTTCTTGAACTGCAACGGCAGAACGCCCATGCAGACCAGGTTGGTACGGTGGATACGCTCGAAGCTTTCCGCGATCACAGCTTTGACGCCAAGCAGGTTGGTGCCTTTGGCTGCCCAGTCACGCGAAGAACCGGTGCCGTATTCCTTACCAGCGATGACAACCAGCGGGGTGCCTTCGGCCTGATAACGCATTGCAACGTCATAGACCCAGCCCTGTTCGCCCGACGGATAATGAACCGAAACACCACCTTCGGTGCCCGGTGCCATTTCGTTACGGATACGAATGTTGGCAAAGGTACCGCGCATCATGACTTCGTGGTTACCACGACGTGCGCCATAGGAGTTGAAGTCACGAACAGCAACGCCGTGCGCCTTGAGGTATTCACCTGCCGGGCTTTCTTCCTTGATCGAACCGGCCGGGGAAATGTGGTCGGTGGTGACAGAGTCACCCAGGATCAGGAGCGGACGTGCGCCATGAACTTCAGAGAAGTCACCCGGCTCTTTCGCCATGTCGACGAAGTAAGGCGGGTTCTGAACGTAGGTGGACTTGCCATCCCACGCGAAGGTCTCGCCTTCGGTGACTTCGATTTCCTGCCACGGTTTCGGACCGGCAAAGATGTTGTCGTAACGATCTTTGTACATGGACGCCGAGATCGAGGACGCGATGGTGTCAGCGATCTCTTTGTTGGTTGGCCAGATGTCTTTCATGAAGACGTCTTTACCGTTCTTGTCCTTACCGAGCGGATCTTTGTTCAGATCGATCTTCAGGTTACCGGCAAGCGCATAGGCAACAACCAGTGGCGGGGAGGCAAGGTAGTTTGCCTTGACCTGCGGGCTGATACGGCCTTCGAAGTTACGGTTGCCCGACAGAACGGCGGTGACGAGCATGTCGTTACCATCGATCGCGTCGATGATCGGTGCTGCCAGCGGACCGGAGTTACCGATACACGTGGTGCAACCGAAACCGGCCACGTTAAAGCCAAGCTGATCCAGGTAATCCTGAAGGCCTGCTTTTTCGAGGTAGTCGGCAACAACCAGCGAACCCGGTGCAAGCGAGGTTTTCACCCACGGCTTGCTCTGAAGGCCGAGTTCGACAGCTTTTTTCGCCAGAAGACCTGCTGCGATCAAAACGCTCGGGTTGGAGGTGTTGGTGCAAGAGGTGATCGCGGCGATGACGACGTTACCGTCCTTCATTTCGAAGTTTTCGTTCGAAACCGGAACAGAACGATCCGCATCAACACCCGGTGCCATATCGGCAAAGGTCTTGGTGAAGCTCGAAACGGCATCTTTCAGCAGAACACGGTCCTGCGGACGCTTCGGACCCGAAAGGGCCGGCTCGACGGTCGAGATGTCAAGTTCAAGCGTTGCGGTGTATTCGGCTTCATGTGCCGGGTCACGCCACATACCCTGTTCTTTGGCATATGCTTCGACCAGTGCAATCTGGTCTTCGTCACGGCCAGTCGAACGCATGTAGTTGAGCGTTTCGTCATCGATCGGGAAGAAGCCACAGGTCGCACCATATTCCGGTGCCATGTTACCGATGGTCGCACGATCCGGAAGGCTCATGTGGTCAAGCGCATCGCCATAGAATTCGACGAATTTGCCAACAACGCCTTTTTCACGCAGCATCTGAACGACGCGCAGAACAAGGTCAGTTGCAGTGATGCCTTCTTTCATGGAACCGGTCAGCTTGAAGCCGACAACTTCCGGGATCAGCATCGAGATCGGCTGACCAAGCATTGCTGCTTCGGCTTCCAGACCACCAACACCCCAACCGAGAACAGCAAGGCCGTTCACCATGGTGGTGTGAGAGTCGGTACCAACCAGCGTGTCCGGATAGGCAACGGTTTTGCCGTCTTCGTCCTTGCCGGTCCAGACGACCTTTGCAAGATGTTCGACGTTGACCTGGTGGCAGATACCAGCCCCCGGCGGAACAATGCGGAAGTTGTTGAAGGCGTTCTGGCCCCAACGCAGGAACTCGTAACGTTCGCCGTTACGTTCGAACTCGACTTCCATGTTTTTGTCGAGTGCGTCGTCGGTGCCGAAGAAGTCGATCATGACCGAGTGGTCAATGACGAGGTCAACCGGTGAAAGCGGGTTCACCTTCTGGGCGTCACCGCCCATCTTCACGACAGCATCGCGCATCGCGGCAAGGTCAACAACGGCGGGAACGCCGGTGAAGTCCTGCATCAGAACGCGGGCCGGACGATAGTTGATTTCGTGGCTGCTTTTGCGCTCTTTGAGCCAGTCAACAACAGCTTTGACATCGTCGGTTTTAACGGTGAAATCGTCTTCGTAACGCAGAAGGTTCTCAAGAACGACTTTCAGCGTGAAGGGAAGTTTTGAAACGTCGCCGAATTTCTCGGAAGCAACTTTGAGGCTGTAATAGTCGACGGACTTGTCCCCGACTTTCAGCGTGCGGCGCGTTTTCAGGTTGTCTTTGCCACAAATGGACATCAGACCCTCCTCAAGGTGGTTAAAAGGGCTTGTCGTGACAAGACACCCCGACCGTCGGAGCGCCGAGCGGTGGGCTATCTGTGTTGCGTGACGCGGGTCACGGCTACATATCTATGTGCAACGGGGTTACACCACAATTCCCTTTGAAAGTCCAGACCCCGAAAAGGGGTATTGGTGAAAACCCGTTGATCACAGCATGTTGGCAAAGCCCAACAAGCAGTCAAACGGCTTTAGACGATATGTGCCGTGGCTTTTGGCCTTTCAATAGGACAGGCAAAGCACGGAGTCTGTTTTTTCCTGACATGTTTATAAAGCCGCCGGCATTCGCGGCAATGAATGTCGGTGTGGGGCGCAGGATCCGGACGCCTGTAACGACGACTCCGCACCGGAGTCGGGGCGGCGGGTTCGAATTTGCCTGCAAAGCGACATGTTCCCAATGCGCGCGAATTGTGCGGTGCATGATTGCGAAAGATTTTTGCATTGCGGTGTTTTCGCGTGCCGTCTGCGACCTGCAACCTGAGATAACGCTACGTAATCAAGGGTAGAGCGGTCGGTGTATTCTGTCGTCAAATAATTGTGCGGTGCGAATTTGTAGAAAACTCCCAACCCCTTGAGAATCATTGCATTGACGCAATATGCTGAAATTGGTACTTAAATGCCTATTAAATGTGTCAGGCCCGGTTTCCGTAAGGTCAGGGTCATAAAATAAACCGACACATCATCAGGGAAACTGAATAGCGGTTTGCAAATTTTCACGCGAAAGAACCCGAAATGCGGTTCTGCGGCATTTGCGGCCCAAGTCAGGGAGGAATGCGACGGCATGACGTCACAGAGTCCTATTTTAGAGATTAGCGACGTGTCGCTTGTTTTCGGCGGCGTGCGTGCGCTGAGTGATGTCAGCTTCTCCGTTCAGCCGGGCGAGCTTTTTTCGATTATCGGCCCGAACGGTGCCGGTAAGACATCCATGCTGAACTGCGTTTCGGGGCGTTATACGCCAACGACCGGTTCGGTATCTTTCAAGGGCAAGGATGTTACCGGGCTCAAGCCGAATGATCGTGCGGAACTTGGTATCGGGCGTACGTTCCAGAACCTAGCGCTTTTCGGGCACATGAATGTGCTTGATAACATCATGGTCGGCCGTCACCACCTGCTTAAGAACAACTTTCTGAACGGGCCGCTTTACTGGTTTGGCGGCGCGCAGAAAGAAGAGCTCGATCATCGTCGCTTCTGTGAAGACGTCATCGACTTCCTTGAAATTTCGCACATCCGCAAGGCGACCGCCGGCACGCTTTCCTATGGTTTGCGCAAACGGGTCGAGCTTGCGCGCGCTGTTGCGTTGCGTCCGGACCTGATCCTGCTCGATGAGCCGATGGCGGGCATGAACCTCGAAGAAAAAGAGGACATGGCGCGCTTTATCATCGACCTCAATGAAGAGTGGGGCATGACCGTTGTCATGATCGAACACGACATGGGTGTGGTCATGGATATTTCCAACCGGGTTATGGTCCTCGATTTCGGTCGCAAGATTGCCGAAGGCCTGCCGGAAGAGGTCATGGCCAACAAGCATGTCAAAAAAGCCTATCTCGGCGAAGAAGACGACGACACGGACGAAGACGAGCAGGTGGCCTGATCATGAGCAGCAATATCCCGGAATATGCCGACGTTCAGTCGCTTGATAGCTTCCCGAAAGTGCTGGCCTACAACGCGCGCAACTGGCCCAAAGAAGTCGCCATGCGCGAAAAGGAATTCGGCATCTGGCAGGAATTCACCTGGCAGGATTACAATGACCGCGTCAAATGGATGGCGCTTGGCATGCGCGCCCTTGGGCTTGGGCAGGGCGATGTTGTTGGCATCATCGGCGAAAACCGCCCGGAATGGGTTTGGGCCGAAATCGCGGCGCATGCGCTGCGCGGTATGTCGGTTGGTCTTTATCAGGACAGCCTGCACGAAGAAGTCGCCTATCTGATTACCTATTCAGGCGCACGCATCCTGATCGCCGAAGACGAAGAACAGTGCGACAAGCTGCTTGAGCTTGGCGAAGACATCCCGACTGTCGACCACATCGTTTATTGTGACCCGCGCGGGATGCGCAAATACGACGATCCGCGTTTGCTGGATGTCGAAAAGCTTTATGAACTGGGCCGCGAGCTGGAGGCAAAAAATCCGGGCATCTATGACCAGATGGTTGCCGATACCCGTGGCGATGAATGCGCCATTCTGTGCACCACCTCGGGGACGACGTCCAAGCCGAAGATGGCGATGCTCAATTCAGGTGATTTCCTTGATCACTGTGCCGCTTACCTTCGTGCTGACCCGAAATATCCGGGTGACAATTATGTCTCCGTCCTGCCATTGCCGTGGATTATGGAGCAGGTCTATGTCGTCGGTCAGTCGCTAATCAGCCGCCAGATCGTTAATTTCGTCGAAGAGCAGGAAACCATGATGGCCGACCTGCGCGAAATTGGTCCGAACTTCGTCCTGCTGGCACCGCGCGTTTGGGAAACCATCGCGGCGGACGTTCGCGCACGGATGATGGATTCCACACCGTTCAAACAAAAGATGTTTGATTTCGGCATGGCATTGGCGCGCACCGCGATGGATGCCGGTGGCCATTCGAAAATGGCCGATATGATCCTGATGAGCGCGCTTAAAGATCGTCTTGGATTTTCCAATTTGCGTTCTGCAGCGACGGGTGGTGCCGCAATTGGCCCGGAAACCTTCAGGTTCTTCCATGCGATGGGTGTGCCGCTGCGTCAGCTTTATGGTCAGACCGAGCTGTGCGGCGCCTACACCATCCATCAGCCGGGCGATATTGATTTCGATACGGTCGGCGTTGCCTTTGATAATTCCGAGATCAAGGTCATCAACACTGACGAAAATGGTGTCGGCGAAATCATTGCACGCACGTCGGGCATGTTTACCGGATACTTCAAAAATCAGGCCGCCTATGACGAAGATGTCCGGGATGGCTGGATGCATACGGGGGATGCCGGTTACTTCAAGGACGAGAACAAGCACCTTGTGGTGATCGACCGCATGAAGGATCTGGCGGAAACCTCGACCGGGGTGCGCTATTCGCCGCAGTTTATTGAAAACAAACTGAAATTCTCGCCCTTCATTGCCGAGGCCGTGATTCTTGGCAAGGGGCTGCCGTTCCTGTCGACCATGATCTGTATTCGTTATTCGATCATGGCGAAATGGGCCGAGCAGCGCGGGATTGCCTTTACCAACTACACCAACCTGTCAGCCCAGCCGCAGGTCTATGACATGATCACCGAGGAAATCCGCGAAGTGAACAAGACACTTCCGGAAGCCCAGCGGATCAAGCGGTTCCTTCTGCTTTACAAGGAACTGGATGCCGATGACGGCGAACTGACCCGCACACGCAAAGTGCGCCGTGGTGTGGTCGCCGAGAAATATGCCGACATCATCGATGCGGTTTATGCCGGCAATGACAAGGTTGATATCGACACCATGATCACCTTCCAGGACGGGTCGAAAACCCGCATCCAGACGAGTGTGAAGGTCGTTGATCTTGATAATGACAAGGCCGCACAGACGGCCCCGAAAGCCGCCGAATAAGGCAGCAGCATAACTGTGGCCCCGGCCAAAGGCTTGGGTCGCCATTACAGGGATGGCAACATGAATTTCGAACTTCTGTTCCAGCTTCTGCTGAACGGTTTGATTGTCGGGACACTCTATGGCGTTGTCGCCATGTGCTTTGTCCTGATCTACAAATCGACCCAGATCGTCAACTTTGCCCAGGGTGAGTTCCTGCTGATCGGGGCATGGGTGTGTTATGCATTCCTTGTCGAGATGCATATGCCCTTCTGGCTGGGTTTCCTGTTTACCTTGCTGTTTATGATGGCGTTTGGCATCGTTCTGCAGATGGTTGTCTTGCGACCGATGATTGGCGAACCGATCATTTCGGTGATCATGGTGACCATCGGGCTTTCGATCTTCTTCCAGGCAGCAACCAAGTGGATCTTCGGGGCAACCACCGCGACCTATCCGCAGGTGTTTGAAACCCGATCGGTCAACCTTTTGGGGATGCAGATCGAGACGGCCTATATCATGAGCTTCGTGATCTCGTTGTTCATCATGGCCGGGTTCTATTGGTTCTTTAAATATTCCAAGCTTGGCCTTGCCATGCGCGCAACCGCCTTTGATCAGCAGGTCGCGCAAAGCCTTGGTATTTCCGTCAAAACCGTATTCGCGATGTCTTGGGCAATCTCGGCCCTTGTATCGGGTGTTGCCGGGATCGTGATCGGCATGGTCAATGGCGTGTCGTCCGCCCTTTCGGTGATCGGCATCAAGGTGTTCCCGGCGGTGATCCTTGGCGGGCTTGATTCAATTATCGGTGCCATTGTCGGTGGTGTGATCATTGGTCTGCTTGAAAACACCGCGGAATTTGTTGATGGCCAGTATCTGCACTGGGGCAACCTGTTC
Organism: Thalassospira sp. CH_XMU1458; assembly: GCF_037027205.1. Lineage (NCBI taxonomy): Bacteria > Pseudomonadati > Pseudomonadota > Alphaproteobacteria > Rhodospirillales > Thalassospiraceae > Thalassospira > Thalassospira sp. CH_XMU1458. Next base: position 982,630 of record NZ_JAYMDW010000001.1, read on the forward strand.
TCGATCGCACCGTTCTACGTGCTGATCATTATCCTGTGCATCAAGCCATATGGCCTGTTTGGCACCAAAGACATCGAACGTATTTAGGGCCTGTTGATGATCAGGATGCCGCCGTGGTTGCCGCCTAAGGGCGCGAAATTAGGAGTGAGGACGCAGGACATGCTTGGCATATTCAAGGACGAGGGACGCGGGGTCGCGCCCTTAGGCGGCAATCCCTCTGGGACGGGGCGTATTTTCCCACCTACAGCGTCGCGGCTGGCTTTCGTGGGGCCCGCCACGCAGCGCCATCCACTTCTTGCAGGTGGGAAAATACGATCCCGCCACGACGGCATCCTGATCATCAATAGGCCCTAAGGACGAGGAAGATATACTATGGCTGGATTTTCTATACGTCCTTGCGGTGACTTCCGAACGACTTATCGTCAGGATACCCGCATCTTTGATACGACCTATATCCGTAACGCCGCGATCCTTGGCATCTTTGCGGTCGCCATGATCCCGTTTGTTCTGGATGGCTATTACGTCAACCTGTTCATTCAGATTTCCTATTTTGCGATTGCTGCACTGGGGCTGAATATTCTGGTCGGCTTTACCGGGCAGATTTCATTGGGCCATGCTGCCTTCTTTGGCTTTGGTGCCTTTGCGTCGGCCTGGATTAACAACACAACCGGCATTCCCGTCCTGTTGTCGATCCCGCTGGCCGGTTTGATGACCGCTGCGGTTGGTATGCTGTTTGGGTTGCCGGCGGCCCGCATCAAGGGGCTTTATCTGGCGATTGCGACACTGGCAGCACAGTTCATCCTCGAAGATTTCTTTGCCCGGGCCGAATGGTTTACCGGCGGTTCCTATGGCGCGGCAGCCAATCCGGTCAATGTGTTTGGCTATGAAGTTCTGGATGATTTCAGCTTCTTCTATGTCTGCCTGTTCTTCCTGGTGGTGATGTATCTGCTGGGCACCAACCTGATGCGGACCCGTGATGGTCGTGCCTTTGTTGCCGTGCGTGACCATTATCTTTCGGCTGAAATCATGGGGATCAACCTCACAAAATATCGCCTGATGAGCTTTGCGATTTCGTCTTTCTATGCCGGTGTCGGCGGGGCGATGTATGGCCACTATCTTGGCTTTGTCTCGGCCGAGGGCTTTACCATTCTGCTGTCGATCCAGTTCCTGGGCATGATCATCATTGGTGGTCTTGGTTCCGTCAAAGGGACGTTGATGGGCACGGTGTTTATGGTTTTGTTGCCAGAAGTCATGGAAACCGGTGTCAGCGCACTGAGCGTTTTTGAATGGGCCAATTCGACGGCTGTGACCGACGGGCTGGCCTATATCAAGGAGATGGCAATTGGTCTGGCCATCATCCTGTTCCTGATCTTTGAGCCGGATGGGCTTGCCCATCGCTGGCAACAGATCAGGGCGTACTGGAAGCTTTATCCCTTCTCGTACTGACTAAAACCCCGAACCCGGCCCGCTTACAAAAAACAAAAGGGCCGGGGCAAAAACGGGGCGACCGGGAGGCTTACTTTAGTGAAAACGTCCAAGGGAGACGTCGTTATGAAAAGATTGATTGCAGCGACCGCGATGGTTGCAACGGGGCTGTCGTTCTCGGCAGCACAAGCAGATGACGATATGGTATTTGTCGGCCATCTGATGGATATCACCGGTGCCACCGGCTTTATTGGCAAGTTCTATGCCGATGGTGTGCGCGATGCGCTGTCTTACATCAACACCCATGGCGGTATTGATGGCACGGTTCTGGATTCTGAATCTGTTGACTATGCCTACAAGGTTCCGCAGGCGATTGCGAACTACAAAAAGTGGCGTTCGCGCAACGACATGGTTGCGATGCAGGGCTGGGGTACGGGCGATACCGAAGCCCTGATCAGCTTCGTTGCCAAGGATGAAGTGCCGGTCTATTCCGCATCCTATTCCGGTCACCTGACCGACCCGACGGGCAAAAACCCGAAAACCGCCAAACCGGCACCTTATAACTTCTTCTATGGTGCGTCCTATTCCGACGCCTGCCGTGCGCTGGTTCAGTGGGCCGCAGAAGACTGGAAACAGTCTGGTGGTTCGGGCAAGCCGGTTTTCTCGCATATCGGCGATAACCACCCCTATCCGAACGCCCCGAAGGAAGCCTGTGCGGAATACGCAACCGAGCTTGGCTTTGAAGTAACCGCACCGGTCGTTGTTTCGATGAAGCCGGGTGACTTCAAGGCACAGTGCCTGACCCTTAAGGAAGCCGGGACCAACTATGGCTACCTTGGTAACCTTGGCCCGTCGGTTGTGTCGCTGGTGAAATCCTGTGACACGGTTGGTGCCACCCCGAAATGGCTGGCCAACATCTGGGCTGGTGACTACGAGACCCTTAAAACCATTGGCGATGTCGAAAACTACATCTTCCCGGCGATGACCAGCTTCTGGACCGATGAAGGTGTTCCGGGCATGGATCTGGTGCGTGAAATCTCCAAGATGTCGGACCGTTCTGGCGAAGAGTTCCGTACCCATCACTATATCCGTGGCATTTGCTCTGCCTATTACATGAAAGAAGCCATGGAATGGGCCAAGAACAATGGCGGAATCACCGGCGCGAACATCAAGGCAGGTATGTATGCCCGCCAGAACTGGGTGCCGGCCGGTCTTGAAGGCGTTTGCATGGAAGCAACCTGGACCGCCGAAGACCATCGCGGCATCAACACCGTCAATATCTATAACGGTAGCGCCAAGGGCGGTGAAGCAACGGTCGAAAAAGTAACGACTGTAACGCTGCCGCGTCGTGACGACTGGCTTGGTTACTAAGACCATCCAGTAAGACGAATGTCTCCCAGACTGTTCGGAGGCAGGGCATAAGACGCAAGATGCCCTGTCTCCGACAGCTGGAGATCACAAGAAGATCATTCGAAAGGGACACCATGGCAGAGCCCGCCCGCAAAATAGAAACCGCCGAACCGATGCTGTCGGTCAACAATATCGAAGTCGTCTATGACGAGGTGATTCTGGTCCTGCGTGGCGTCTCGCTTGAGGTTCCGCAAGGCAAGATCGTTACCCTGCTGGGCCCGAACGGGGCGGGTAAATCCACGACGCTTAAGGCAATTTCGGGTTTGCTGAAAACCGAAGACGGTGAAGTCACCCGTGGTGACATCAGTTTCATGGGCAACCAGATTGCCAATGGCAATCCCGAGGATATCGTGCGCTCCGGCCTGTTTCAGGTTATGGAAGGCCGCCGTATCATCGAGGATATGACCTGCATCGAAAACCTGCGTCTGGGCGCCTATACGCGCAAGGACAACAAGGTCAAAGACGATATTGAAATGGTCTTTGAATATTTCCCGCGCCTTAAGGAACGGACCGGGCTTGCCGGTTACCTTTCAGGTGGGGAGCAACAGATGCTGGCGATTGGCCGTGCGCTTATGGCGCGGCCCAAAATGATCCTGCTTGATGAACCGTCAATGGGCTTGTCGCCGCTTCTGGTCAAGGAAGTGTTCGGGATCATTGAAAAGATCAATCGCGAACAGGGCATCACCATGCTCATCGTTGAACAGAACGCCAACTTTGCGCTTAAGGTTGCCGACTATGGTTACATCATGGAAAGCGGGAAGGTTGTTCTGGATGGCACCCGTGATGAGCTTCTGAATAACGAGGACGTCAAGGAGTTCTATCTTGGCGGCGGTTCTGAAGAACGCAAAAGTTTCAAGAACATCAAGTCCTACAAGCGCCGCAAACGTTGGCTCTAGGATCGCGACACTGGGGCCGTATATCGGTGTGGTGGACGCCTTTGAATGAAAGACGGGTATGATGCTGAAAACTTACTATGACGAGCGCGAAACGCGAACTCCCGGAAGCCGCGAGGCCGGCTTGATGGCAGCACTGCCGCGCATTCTGCATCATGCCAAATCGCAATCGAAGGCTTATGGTCGACTGTTGGCCGATATCGAGCCGCAAAAAATCACCACCCGCGATGCGCTGGCGAAACTGCCGCTGACCCGCAAGTCGGATCTTTTTGATGCACAGGCCAAGGAACCGCCACTTGCGGGCTTGAACGCAACGCCAATCCCGGCGATGGCGCGCCTGTTCCAAAGCCCCGGGCCGATTTACGATCCGCAGGGCAAGGGCGATGACTGGTGGCGGATGGGCCGGGCGTTCTTTGCCGCTGGCTTCCGCCCCGGCGATATTGTTCATAATTGCCTGTCCTACCATCTGACACCGGGTGGCTTTATCTTTGATAGTGGCGCACGGGCCTGTGGGTGTGTTGTCGTTCCGGCCGGGGTCGGACAAAGCGAGGCACAGGTCAAGGCAATCAGCGACCTTAAGCCAACCGGATATAGCGGCACGCCATCCTTCCTGAAAATCCTGATCGAAAAGGCCGAGGAGCTTGGTGCGGATATTTCATCGATCAAGCGCGCATTGGTATCGGGCGAAGCATTACCAGAAAGTCTGCGATCCTGGTTTGCCGAACGCGATATCGCCATGCTGCAATGCTATGCCAGTGCCGATCTTGGCCTGATTGCCTATGAAAGCGATGCCAAGGACGGCATGATTGTTGCCGAAGACATCATTCTTGAAATCGTCCGTCCGGGTACGGGCGAGCCGGTGGCAGAGGGCGAGGTTGGCGAAGTCGTCGTTACCACGCTTAACATGGACTATCCGCTGATCCGGTTTGCGACTGGCGACTTGTCGGCAATTGCCGAGGGTGCAAGTGGGTGTGGTCGCACAAACCATCGTATCAAGGGCTGGATGGGGCGTGCCGATCAGACCACCAAGATCAAGGGTATGTTTGTTCATCCGCAACAGATCGGTGAAATCGTCAAACGCCATGGCGATATTGCCAAGGCGCGGCTTGTCGTTACCCGCGAAAACGATAACGACGTCATGACCCTGACCTGCGAGGGTATTGATGACGGCCAGATTGATGCGATTGCCGAAACCCTTGCCAGCGTTTGCAAACTGCGCGGGACGGTTTTGGCCGCAGAGGTTGGCAGTTTGCCCAATGACGGCAAGGTGATTGATGATCAGCGTGATCTAACCTGATTAAGTTAACTGACTTATTGTTTTATTCCCGCTCGGGAAAACTGTGCCGCTCGGCTTTGCCGGCGGCACTTTTTTTCTTTTAGATCAAACTGGTTGCCTTAAGCACTAGGCCACCTGCAAGCAGCGTAAGCGCCGTTCCGACGATCACGTTTTTAAGGGAAAGCACAGACCCGTCGCCATGGTCATGGTCGTGATCATGATCGTGACCGTGGTCGTGGCCACCATGATCATGCTCGTGGTCGTGCTGTGCTGCTTTCTGACCTTCGCGACGAAGCCACAGCAGGATGCCAATCAGCCCAAAGGCCGCGATGTTGAGGAACAGCGTATAATTGACGCCAAAGGCACTGACCTCGGCGATGTCTCGGCTGCTTTCAGGCAGGGCGCCAATTGCGACAAAGGCATAGTGCAGGATAAGAGCCGTTGCGACGATACTGGCATACATGACACCTGCGATATAAAGCGCAGTTTTCCAGCCATAATACCGGGCATTGACCTTGACCAGTGGCGGGACCATCAGGTCCGAATAGATAAAGCCCATAATCCCGGCAAAGCTGACACCCCCGGCACTCAGAACCGTGGCCAATGGAATGTTCCCCATTGAACCGATAAAGGTCGCGGCCGCGACAAATGGTGCCACAAGGGCATTTTCAAGAACGGTCAGGAACGGCAAGTCTGCTGCCTTACCCGTGCCGTCCCCGGCAAGGAACAGGGTCTGCCAGAATTCGGCCGGGACAAAGACCGCAATAAAGCCGGCAATCGTGAAACCGATCAGTATTTCACGCCAGACCATCTGCCATTCCATGACAAAGCGGTTGCCGACCTGTTGCCAGCCTTCCTGGGACTTGACGCGTTTCTTCCAGTCGAAGTCGTCTTCTTCGCTGCCGGTTTCTTCATCGGCATGTTGCTTGGCGGCTTCAATCATCTCCTTGGGATATGTCACGCGGATCAGAACAGCAGAAATCGCAATCATCAGGATACCCCCAATGATTTCGGCGGCCAGAAACTGCCACCCCATAAACAGGAAGATCAGAACGCCAAGTTCAATGACCAGGTTGGTCGATGCGAACATGAAGGCGACAGTGGCAATGAAATGCGCACCTTTCTGGAACAAGGATCGTGCCGCCGAAAGGGCTGCAAACGAGCACGAACTTGATATGGCGCCAAACAAACCGGCAAGCGAAACGCTACCGATCCCGGCGTCGCCCATATGCGCAGTCAGGCGGTTCTTGGGAACGAAAACCTGAATCGCGGCACTGATAGCGTAACCAAGCACAAACGCCCACAGCGCGTTCCAGAAGAAACCAAGTGCGGTCATGACGCCGTTTGAATATTGATCTAGCAAATCCATTGTGACCTTCCTGCCATTTCAGGTGTCGGGGTACTGTTGAAACGGCTGGAAAGGTGAGGTGTTCCAAGATAGGCATTCGACAACATCTGTGTATGATGGCCGAAATGCCAAAAATGCCGCGGGGGAAGCAAGGTGCGTACGGGCAAGGTTTTTGCCGTTTCCATGATTACGGTCTGCCAGTTGATGGCGCTTGCGCTGTGGTTCTCTGCCACGGCGGTGCTGCCGCAATTGCGCAGCGAGTTTGGCATTGGGGCGCTGCAATCTTCATTATTTACCAGTGCAGTTTTGCTGGGCTTCGTTCTGGGAACTGTAACCAGTGCGATCCTTGGTCTGGCGGATCGCATCGAACCCCGGCGGTTTTGGGCGGCATCGGCGATGATTGCCGCGACTGCCAATATCCTGATCCTTGTTGTTCCGGTTGACGGCGTTGTTGTGATCCTGTTGCGGTTGATCACAGGTGTTTGTATGGCCGGGATTTATCCGATTGGCATGAAGATGGTTGCAACCTGGTCACGCGGGGATACCGGTTTCTTGGTCGGGCTTTTGGTCGGGGCGCTGACAATGGGGTCTGCCATGCCGCACCTGTTTGCGGTGGCAGTGCCCTTGGACTGGCGATACGTGATCATGACCGCCAGTGTAACCGCCTATATCGCGGCGATTGCCATCCTGTTTGTGCATCTGGGTGGGACACCGGGACGGTCGCCCCGCTTTGATCCGAAAATGGTTGGCAAGATCTGGTCAAACAAGCCGCTGCGCCATGCCTGCTATGGCTATTTTGGGCATATGTGGGAACTGTATGCCATGTGGGGCTGGATCGGATTGTTCCTGTATGGCGCGTTTTCAGATCGTGTGATGGATAATCCCGGTGTCTGGTCAGCACTTTCAACCTTTGCCATTGTTGGCATCGGTGCGTTCGGGTCCTTGGCCGGGGGGTATTATGCAGACCGGATTGGCAGAACGACCGTGACGATTGCCGCCATGATCGTCAGTGGCGCCTGTGCGCTGGTTGCCGGTGGGCTATCCGATGCCCCGATCATCCTTCTTATTGTGGTTTGCATCGTTTGGGGGATCTCCGTGATTGCGGATTCCGCGCAGTTCTCGTCCTGCGTCATTGAACTGGCCGACCCCCATCAGGTCGGTACGGCATTAACCCTGCAAAATGCCATCGGGTTCCTGATTGCACTTGTTTCCATCCATCTTGTGCCGGTTGTCGCCGATCAGACAGGTTGGTGGGGGGCGTTTGCCATGTTGGCTGTCGGGCCTGTTTTGGGAACGATTGCCATGGTCAGGCTGCGCATGATGCCTGAGGCGATACAGCTCGCAGGCGGTAAAAAGTAAGGTTTGCCCGCTATAATTGCGATCTTTGGTGATCGGCTTCACTTGACAGCAGGGTGTTAAAAAGCTGCGCTGTTTGGGTTTTCTTGACCATTATCAGTACTAATATTAACTTCTGGCGGAATTTTCTTGCTGTCTCGCGTTCGGGGCGATGCGGCGAATATCCAAAAATAAGGGTCTTTCATGAGTCTCACCCTCATTGTTTTGCTTCCCTTCATTGGGGCGGTCTTACCCGCCATAATGATCAGGGCCGGGCGCAATGCTTGTGCCACAGCGACCGGTTCTGTCACGCTGCTTGCCCTGATCTTGCTGATGGCAAAGGCCCCGGCGGTCATTGCCGGCGAGGTATTTCAGGTCAGTTACAGTTGGCTTCCGGAACTTGGTCTGAATGTGACCTTCTTCCTTGACGGGCTCGGGTTGCTGTTTGCGACCCTGATCCTGGGTATCGGTCTGCTGATCATCATCTATGCGCGGTTCTATCTTTCCAAGGACGACCCGATGGGCAGGTTCTATGTGTTCCTGCTGTTGTTCCAGGGGGCCATGGTCGGCATCGTTCTTTCCGATAATATCCTGCTGCTGTTGATTTTCTGGGAACTGACATCGCTGTCATCGTTCCTGCTGATCGGGTACTGGAAACATTTGCCAGAAGGCCGTCAGGGCGCGCGCATGGCGCTTGCCGTGACCGGTGCTGGTGGTTTGGCTATGATTGCCGGGATGCTGATCCTTGGCGATATTGTCGGGTCCTATGATCTGACCGTGATCTTGCAGAACGCCGATCTGATCCAGGCATCGCCGATGTATCTGCCGGCCTTGATCCTGATTTTGCTGGGTTGTTTTACCAAATCGGCACAATTCCCGTTCCACTTCTGGCTGCCGCACGCGATGGCGGCACCGACGCCGGTTTCGGCCTATCTGCACTCGGCCACAATGGTGAAGGCGGGCATCTTCCTGATGGCGCGCATGTGGCCGGTTCTGTCGGGCACGCCGGAATGGTTCTATATCGTCGCGACGGCTGGTCTGGTGACCATGGTGCTGGGCGCATGGATTGCGATCTTCAAGCACGACCTCAAGGGGCTTCTGGCATACTCGACCGTCAGCCACCTTGGTCTTGTCACCATGCTGCTTGGTTTCGGAACGCCGATGGCGGCTGTTGCCGGGGTGTTTCACATCATCAACCACGCGACCTTCAAGGCGGCCCTGTTTATGACGGCCGGTATCATCGACCATGAAACCGGGACCCGTGATATCCGTCGTTTTGGCGGGTTGCTCAACCTGATGCCGATTGCTGGCACCATCGGGATTATCACCGCCGCCTCGATGGCGGGGATCATCCCGCTCAATGGTTTCATTTCCAAGGAAATGATGCTGGAAGAAGCATGGCACACCATGTGGCTGGATCAGAACTGGGTGGTTCCGCTTCTGGCGACCGTCGGTGCCCTGTTCTCGGTGGCCTATTCCTTCCGGTTTATCTTCCACGTCTGGCTGGGCAAGCCGCGTGATGAAAACTTGCCGCATCATCCGCATGACCCGCCATTTGGTATGTGGGCACCGCCCGCATTGCTGACGGTTCTGGTGGTTCTGATCGGTCTGTTCCCAGCAACCATTGCCGGACCGCTGGTCGCTGCGACCGCAGGGGCTGTTATCGGTGGTGAATTGCCGGAATATCATCTGTCGCTTTGGCATGGGCTGACGCCGGCCCTTGGCATGAGTGTGATTGCGATTATCGGTGGATCGCTGTTGTTGATGCGCCATGGTGGCCTGATGTCGGCAACCGCCAACCTGTCGCGGCCCGATGCCAAGGCAATGTTTGATTGCGGCATGGCCAAGGCCGTCGCGCTCAGCCGACTGGTTTCGGACAATCTGCATAACGGATCATTGCAGCGTTATCTTGCAATCACGATCATCGGTTCCATCGGGATCGGGCTTTCGGGCTTCTATGCGCAGCCGGACTTCCAGTCAGGCACGCGTGAGCTTCTTGAAGTCTCGCCGCCAGCCGCGATTGGCTGGTTGTTGCTGGTTGTGACCTGTATTGCGTCGGTCTTTATGCATCACAACCGTTTGCTGACCTTGCTTCTGGTCGGTGTGGTTGGTCTGATTGTGTCGCTTGGTTTTATCTATCTTTCGGCACCGGACCTTGCATTGACGCAGATTTCGGTCGAGGTAGTGACAGTCATTCTGATGTTGCTTGCCCTTAACATCCTGCCCAAGGAAACGCCGAAGGAAAGCCTGCCGGGCCGCAAAATGCGTGACGGTATTGTCTCGATTGCGGCTGGTCTTGGGGTTGGAGGTGCGATTTGGGCGATCATGACCCGCGATCTGCCAAACACAATCTCGTCCTATCATCTGGCGAACTCGAAAACCGAAGGTGGTGGCACCAACGTTGTGAACGTCATCCTCGTTGACTTCCGTGGGTTTGATACCTTTGGCGAGATCATCGTTCTTGGAATTGCCGCACTTTCGATCTTTGCGCTGATTGAAACCGTGACCCAGGGCGAGGCGGCCAAACGTCTGGCCAACTGGGTTGTCAGCAACCGTCGCTCGGCTGATCGTCACCCGATGATGATGGTTGTGGCGACGCGTGTGATGTTGCCGCTGTCTCTGATGGTGGGTGTTTACATCTTCCTGCGCGGTCACAATGAACCAGGCGGTGGCTTTATCGCCGGTCTGGTCGTGTCGGTTGCGTTGGTCATGCAGTATATGGCGTCGGGCTTTGGCTGGACCCAGAACCGTATGAAGGTCAATTACCATGGCATGATCGGTCTTGGCGTGATTGCCGCGGCGATTACCGGTGTCTCAGCCTGGGTTGCGGGTCTGCCGTTCCTGACCAGTGGTTTTGTTCATGTTCACCTGCCGATCGTTGGCGAGTTTGAACTGGCATCGGCCATGGGCTTTGACCTTGGCGTCTTCCTGACCGTGGTCGGGGCGGTGATGCTGGCCCTTGCCAAACTTTCGCAGGTCGAACGTATGGCCGAACATGTCGAGATAAATACCGAGCCGATGGACCACGATCCGTCGTTGTCGGCAGCACCGGCGGCAACGCCGGGCAAGGAGGCCTGATATGGAATTTCTTGTCGCAAGCAGTATTGGGCTTCTGACCACGTGCGGGACTTATTTGTTGCTGCGCGGGAGAACCTTCCCGGTGGTTGTTGGCTTGGCCCTGCTGTCCTATGCGGTGAACGTCTTCCTGTTCGCCATGGGACGTTTGACCATCAATATGCCGCCGATCCTGCGTGAGGGTGTCACCGAATATACCGATCCGCTGCCACAGGCGCTTGTCCTGACGGCAATTGTGATTTCGTTCGGTATGACGGCATTGATCGTTGTTTTGTCGATCCGGACTTTCCTTGAAATCGGTAATGACCATGTTGACGGTCGTCCGGTTGGCGCGCCATCCGAAGCAGGAGATAAAAACTGATGGGTGACTGGATTGTTGTTCCCATAGTGCTGCCCGCCGTGATGGCCGCCCTGATTGTCCTGGCGGTGCGTCACGATATCATTTTGCAGCGCGTATTTTCCATCACGGCCACGGTCGCCCTTGTGACCGTCACACTTTCGCTTCTGGTTTATGCCAGTGGCAATGGCCCGGAAATGTATGCGCTTTCGGATTGGCCGGCACCGTTTGGCATTGTTCTGGTGCTTGATCGTCTTTCGGCGATGATGGTGTTCCTGACATCGCTTCTGGGTCTTGGCGTTGTTCTTTTCGCATCAAGCGAATGGGACCAGCGCGGCAAGCATTTCCATGCCCTTTTCCAGTTCCAGCTGATGGGGGTCAATGGTGCGTTCCTGACCGGTGACATCTTTAACCTGTTCGTGTTCTTCGAAGTTCTGCTGATTGCGTCCTATGGCTTGATGCTGCATGGCGCGGGCGCAGAACGTTTGAAGGCCGGGATGCAATATGTCGTCATCAACCTGACAGGGTCTTCCTTGTTCCTGATTGGTGTCGGCATGATCTATTCCGTCACCGGGACGCTGAACATGGCCGACCTTGCCATTCAGGTCACCAATGTCGCGTCGGGTGATGCGGCCCTGCTGCGCGCCGGTGCGTTGATCCTGCTTCTGGTGTTCTGTGTGAAGGCCGCACTTGTTCCGGTTCATTTCTGGTTGCCGGGCACCTATGCCAATGCACCGGCACCGGTGGCAGCCCTGTTTGCCATCATGACCAAGGTCGGGGCCTATTGCGTGCTGCGTGTCTATTCGCTGGCCTTTGGCGATACGGCAGGCGACATGGCATGGCTCGCAGCGCCTTATGTCCTGCCGGCCGCACTGGTGACCCTGGTACTTGGTATGACCGGGGTTCTGGCGGCGAAGCGCCTTAACAGTCTGATCGCCTTTTCGGTGATCGGATCAATGGGGACCTTGTTGATTGCCATCGGGCTGTTTACGCCCGAAGCGATTTCGGCCGGTCTTTATTATATGCTGCATTCGACCTTCTCGGCGGCGGCCCTGTTCCTGATTGCCGATCTTGTGGTGTCACGCCGCGGGCAGTTCGGCGATAGCTTGCATACCGCGCCGCGTTTCCATCAGACCGGCTTCCTGGCTGTTCTGTTCTTTGTCGGTGCGATCGGTATGGCCGGGATGCCACCACTCAGTGGTTTTATCGGTAAACTTCAGATCCTTGATGCGGCACGCGATAGTGATGCCATGGTCTGGATCTGGTCGATCATTCTGGTGACGTCACTGATGTGTATCGTCGGTTTTGGCCGGGCGGGCAGTGTGCTGTTCTGGAAAAGTGCCTCCGTCGACGGCGAAATCACGGTCGAAGGTGCGAAATGGCCGGTTCTGCCGATCATTGCCAGTTGCGGTATGGTCAGTGGCCTGATTGCGCTGACCATTTTTGCCGGACCAATTACCGAGTATCTGAACGGTGTTGCGGCACAGTTGTTTGATACGTCGCATTACATCGAAGCGGTGCTGGGCGCAAACGCCCTGTCACTGGTCGGTCAATAAGGGGAGAGGATAGAAAGATGATAAAACGTTATCTGCCCCATCCGCTTTTGACACTTGTGCTGCTTGTTGTCTGGGTGTTCCTGGTCAATGAAGTCTCGGCCGGTGCGGTGATCTTTGGGCTTATTCTTGCGATCATCATTCCGCTGATCACGGCCAGTTTCTGGCAGGATCGACCGCGCTTGCGCAACGTCTATGGCATTTGCGAGTACGGGCTGATTGTGCTGTGGGACATTCTGGTGGCGAATGTGATCGTGGCTGGTTTGATCCTGTTTCGGAAGACCGAAAGTCTGGAATCAAAGTCGGTTGTCGTGCCGCTTGATCTGACCTCGCCAGAAGCCATCACAACCCTTGCCGGTACGATCACCATGACGCCGGGAACCGTGACGATTGATCTGAGTGCCGATGCCAAAAGCCTGCTTGTGCATTGCCTGCACGCACCCGATCCGCAGAGCGTGGTGGACGATATCAAGAACCGCTACGAACGCCGTCTGAAGGAGATTTTCGAATGATCGATTATGCACTGAATTTCGGCTTTATCTGCGTTGCGCTGGCACTTCTGATGAACCTATATCGGTTGACCGTCGGGCCGACCACGGCAGACCGGGTTTTGGCCGTTGATACCATGGCGATCAATGCCATTGCCCTTCTGGTGCTGTACGGGATCGGCAAGGCGACCGCGATGTATTTCGAAGGGGCATTGCTGTTTGCGATGTTCGGATTTGTTTCAACCGTGGCCTATTGCAAGTTCGTCTTGCGCGGCGACATCATCGAATAAGGGAGCGTAACGATGCCGTTTGTTGTTGAACTCATCATTTCGCTTCTGATCGTGATCGGCGGGCTGTTCTTGCTGGTTGGGTCGTTCGGGATGATCAAGTTGCGTGATCTTTTGCCGCGCCTGCATGCACCGACCAAGGCCAGCACTGTCGGGCTTGGCGGTGTCTTGATTGCGTCCATGCTGTTCTTCTGGATCGAACGCGGGAAATTCACCATTCACGAATTGCTGATTACGCTGTTTATCTTCCTGACAGCGCCGATCACCGCAAACCTGATCGCCAAGGCGTATATGTTGCTGAATGTTGATCCGAACAAGGAACTACCGCCCAGCAAACAGAATGAAGGTTGGGCAACCTTTGATCCGATCGGGCCAGAGGGGTATGACCCCAGCGAGGAATATCAGGAAAAGGAAACCTGAAAGGGTCAGGACCTTTGATGAATTCAAGCGGCACCGGGAAACCGGTGCCGTTTTGTTTTTAGGGTGTGTTGCCTGCGTGCATCCCAGTTGCTAAGACGAATGACAGAGAGGGACGGGACAGAGATCACCATGCCGGATTTTTCCATCGAAGATCAGTATCAGGGGCGTATTGCCGGGATCGACGAGGTCGGTCGGGGGCCGCTGGCTGGTCCGGTCGTTGCGGCGGCGGTTATCCTGCCGCGCGATGAACGTCTGCCGGTGGAGCTGCTGTCCGAGCTTAATGATTCCAAGAAACTCTCGGTCAAGAAACGTGATCACCTTTACGCGGTTATCATGAACTGTGCCGAAGTCGGCATTGGCGCGGCATCTGTGCGCGAGATTGACCAGATCAATATCCTGCAGGCGACCTATGTCGCCATGCGCCGTGCTGTCAGTCGCCTTGGGGCTTTGCCTGATCAGGCACTGGTCGATGGCAATCGCGATCCCGGGTTGCCCTGTGCGGTGGAAACGGTGGTGAAAGGCGATAGCAAGTCGCTTTCCATTGCCGCGGCATCAATCGTTGCCAAGGTGGTGCGTGACCGCGCCATGGCCCGCCTGGCCACGCGATATCCGTTCTTTGGTTGGGAAGGCAATGCCGGGTACGGGGTCAAAAAACATATGGCTGGACTGGGCGAGGTGGGCCCGACCGCCCATCACCGCAAAAGCTTCAAGCCGATTGCTGATTTGTTTGATGCGATGATGGATGGCCGCTAGGTCCGCTTTCACGGCATTTGGGCCTAGGCCACGGAAGTCTGGTTAAACGGCACGATGTGGGCACGCACCAGATCGGTGCCATCTTCTTCGCGGGTGATGGCTGCAAAGCCATCCGCATGACGAATGGCAACACGTTCCTGCACACGGCATTCACTGCGGAACTGAATATCCAGACTTTCGGGGTGAAAGTCCGGTCGACCGTCCGGACCCGCAACCCCCATGACCCATTGCATCAGGCGCACATTGTTGACGTGTCCATACAGATCAAGATCGGACGGCCGTGCCTTGATGTTATCCATGGTCGGCAAAGGATCGGTGGTAAAGACTGGTCGCAAAGGTGGCTCGATCAATTTGGGGCCGGGGGGATCGGGCAGGCGTTCGGCCACCCAATCGGGCCATTGGGCCGCACGACGGGTGCCAAGGTCAAACATCACCCAGAAACTTTGCGCGACACCGATGATTTCGCCCTTGCTATTGGTCAGGCGAAAGTCACGGGTAGCGACCCGGCGTGATACCCCCGACGGCCAGGTTTCAATCAGGATATCCTCGCCATTTCCCGGATAGTCGCGCATATGAATGACCATGCGCGCCAGAACCCATGCAATGCCCTGATCGACCGTATCATCATAGGCCAGTTTCAGGATACGCGCGCCCCAGCCAGCGGCATCCTGCATATAGTCGGCCAGTGCAGACATCATGACCTTGCCATTGTCGCCGATCTCGGAGTAACGAACGCGATAGGTTCCCTTCCACCCGCAATTGGCCGGAAGAGACGCTATTGAAATCCTGTTCCAGTCGATGGTCATGGCAGGCCTTTGTGTGGGGGCGATCAATAGGACGGTTTTTGTCGCATCTTCTTGGTGTCGCCGCGCTTCTTTTTGGAATCGACGCGTTTGCGTTTGGCAGAAAGACTGGGGCGGGTTTTGACCCGGTATTTTTTGCGTTCGGCTGCTTTGCGCAAAAGTGCCAGAAAGCGGTCGATCGCATCCTGCTTGTTGCGTTCCTGGGTGCGATGGCGCTGCGCGTCAAAAATGATTTCGCCGTCATTGGTCAGTTTGCTGCCGGCAAGTTCACGCAGGCGATTGCGCACATGCATTGGCAATTCGGTCAGGTCATCAATGCGCACACGCATCTGAACAGCACTGGATACCTTGTTGACGTTCTGCCCGCCCGGGCCGGAGGCACGGACAAACTGAAAACTCAGATGGCGTTCATCCAGATAGAGGCCATTTACAATTTCAAGCATGGGAAACCGTGCAGATTGTCGAACTGTTTCAAGGTGATCAATTAACTGAGTGTGATGGTCGGCGATTGATTGAATTTGCTGATTTCTATGCCTACATTAAGCTCTGCTTTAACCTGTCAGGGGTCGGGCTGACTGTAAACAGGAAATCAATGCTGCGCGTCTCGCATATCTATCTGGCCCTTGGGTGGCTTTCTGTTGGTCTTGGTGTGATCGGTATTTTCCTGCCGCTTTTGCCAACGACGCCTTTCATGCTGTTGGCCGCTTGGCTGTTTGCCAAGGGATCGCCGCGCCTGCATGACTGGATATGCAATCACCCGCGTTTTGGTTTGTCGATCCGTCAATGGAACGAATATGGCGTGATCAATCGACGTGCCAAAACTCTTGCGATGGTGGCGTTTCTGGTGGTGATTACGGCATCATTGGTGCTGATCGAGAACCGCTGGGTGGCGTTTATTCAGCTTCTGGTCGCCATTCCTGTTAGCTGTTTTATCCTGTCCCGCCCTTCGGAAGCCCGGTTGGCCAAGGTGCAGAACCCAACAGGTAGCAGTCAATAACGCTGGCAAAGGGCAGGGCTCTTAGCCTGCCTTTTTACGCGACAGTTCTTCCTGGCAAGTTTCTTCAAGTTTGTCGAGCTCATCAAGCGTTGCGTCAATGTCTTCACGTTGCTTGCGAAGTGTCGCGCGGCGTTCATTGACCTTGTCGACCAGTGTGGTCAGCTGGGTGATCTCGCTGCGATCAC
Source organism: Thalassospira sp. CH_XMU1458 (assembly GCF_037027205.1). NCBI lineage: Bacteria > Pseudomonadati > Pseudomonadota > Alphaproteobacteria > Rhodospirillales > Thalassospiraceae > Thalassospira > Thalassospira sp. CH_XMU1458. Next base: position 999,215 of record NZ_JAYMDW010000001.1, read on the forward strand.
CGTCATAAAGATCCAGCAAATCGCGAATTTCCTTTAGTGAAAATCCAAGTCGCTTGCCACGCATGATCAAGCGCAGGCGCACACGGTCACGCTGGCTATAGATCCGGGTCTGACCTTGCCGTTCGGGCGAAATCAGTTCCTGATCCTCGTAAAAGCGGATGGTTCGGGTGGTGACTTCGAATTCGCGGGCAAGATCGGTGATGGTGTAGCTGTCGCTCATGGGGGCTCAATCATCTTTACGCTTACGTAAACTGAAAGCTACATGCTTTCGGATGCGGCGACAATCGACAAATCTTTTGGCAGCTCGACACAAAATGTGCTGCCCTGGCCGGGCTTGCTGGTGACATCGATGCCGCCACCATGGCGGTCGACGATCTTTTTACAGATCGCAAGACCAATTCCCGTCCCTGCATAATCCCCATAGCCATGCAGGCGCTTGAAGATTTCAAAGATGGTTTCGTGATATTGCTGGTCGATGCCGATCCCGTTATCGGCGACAAAGATCCGATAGCTATCGGGTGTTTCCGAGGCAAAAATCCGGACCTGACCGTTTTTCGGATCGCTGTATTTAAGCCCGTTTGACACCAGGTTCTGGAATAACAATAGCAACTGGCTTGCATCCCCCATGACGGTCGGCAGGTGGCCCTCGCGGATGATGTTGCCTTCGATGGTAGAACCGGCACGTCTGAAATTGGTGACGATGGCATCAAACAGATTGTCGAGCGGCACGGGATTGAACGGTTTGCCGTGGCGTCCAACCCGCGACAGGGTCAGAAGGTCATCAATCATCCGCTGCATGCGTTGCGTGCCATCAACCGCGTAATGAATGAATTCGTCAGCAGTTTCGTCGAGTTGCCCCTCATACCGCCGGGCAAGCAACTGCGTGTAGCTTGAAACCATGCGCAGCGGTTCCTGCAAGTCATGCGAGGCGGCATAGGCGAACTGTTCGAGTTCCGCGTTCGAACGTTCAAGTTCCTGCATCGTGCGCTGGATTTCTTTTTCGTGACGTTTGCGTTGGGAAATATCACGCAGCGTAATGATGTAGTGATAACGCTGATCGGCCGAAAAATGGCTGATCGCGACTTCAAGCGGCACGTTCCGACCACTGAGTGTCGATGCCAGTACTTCGATCACGCCGGTGCCAAGGTCGGTCAAAAGCCGGTTTGGCGGCGGCGGGGTCAGCGGGGTATGTTCGCTATCGGGTAGCAAGAACCGGATGATGTTGCGCAGTTCCGGATCACCCGTCGGACCGCAAAGCTCCTGCGCGCGGGAATTAAGCGGTTCGATGCTGCCATCGTCAGAGGCGACAAGAATGGCATCGATGGTGTTTTGCAAAATCGCACGTGTGCGGTCTTCGCTGCGTTTGGTTTGCGTGACAAGGTCGGCCAGCTCAGCGGCCTGCTGGCGCAAAAGACGGTCGCGCTGAACAGCCAGTGTGACGTCGCGAATGATCAATGAACAAAGCGTGCCATTACGCTTGGTCTGGATCGGATGAACACGAATGGATTGTTCCATACGATCAAAACTGGCGGCAAATTGCGGTAGGGGACGAAGCGGCAAGGCACCCTGATTGAGTGAGGGCGAAATGACAGCCGGCATGCCGAATTTCAGGCAATCTTCAATCGCAAGGCTGACACGGCCCAGTTTCGTGTCGGGAAACACATCGTGCAACGCCTTGCCCATCACCTGATCGGCATCCTTGCCCGACCGGCTTTGCATCCATTGGTTCCAGTGGCAAATCGTCCCGTCCGGGGCAAGCGCAATCAGCCCTGTATCGGCCGTATCAAGCAGTGCTGCAAAAAGATCAGCAGCATCGCTGTCACGGTTCAGATCAAATGACGGAGGTTGGTCCCCCTTAGCGGATTGCGACTTTGTCATTCACCTCTCACCGGTTATCCAAGGGAGTTGGCCAGAAAACGCCGCACCAGTTCACGCAACATCTGGATGGACTCCAAGTCCATCACAAACAGAACATAGCCATCGATATCGTTCTGACGCAGCATGAATTGTACATGCAAAATCATCAAAACGGGATTCGTGGCAGCACTGCCCCCTGCGGTGTCATCGTCAAGCAATGCACGCGTTTCGCGTTTGCGAAACGTCGGCATGGAGCAATTGATCGGTTCACCCAGCACGTTCGAAATACTGCCAAGGCAAGCATTGAGGATAATGTTGCCGACCTCCATCAGGGCTTCCTGTTCAAGATCGGTCAGCGTATCAAGCGGCACGTCAACCTTAAGCAAGCTACGGACAAGCTCAAGGCTGCGAACTTCCGGGAAGACAAGCATGGCTTCACCGGTAAACGGTCCATGAAAACTTTGACTGACGGCAGAAACAACTTCGGTCGGGGCGTTGGCCAGTTCGCTGTCGGAAAACCGTTCGACAAACGAGATGGCAGGCACGGTCAATTCAACAGGCTGATCAACCATTTCAGAAAGGGACGACGCGGCACGCCCGACACCAATATTGATCAGTTCACTAATTGTATCATGTTCAAGTTCGGTCAGTTCGATCATCGGGTTGCTTCCCGCGACATGATGTAGTCGCGAATTTTATCCTCAGTCGGGGGCTTTGCGATGAAATCAAGGCCAAGGTTCTCGGCCTTGTTCTGGATCTCCTGTTGAATATTGGCAGTCAGAAGCGCAATTACAGCCCCGGGGAACCGGCTGCGCAGCTTTTCGCCCAGTTCAAGCCCATCCATGCCCGGCATGTTGAAATCAACCAGCATGTAGTCATAGGTTTTGGCGTCAACCATCTCAAGCGCCTTGGCGCCATCCTCGGCCTCGTCGATTTCCCAATTGGCAAAGTTGCTGGAAATGAATGCCTTGACCAGAAGGCGGGCAAACTTGCTGTCATCAACGAGCAATACGGATTTGGTGTTTGGCATTTTCATCTCGATTTTGCGGGGCAGTGGTGGCGAAGCATCTATCAATTGGGCATGTCTGGCGGGCTAGATTTCACTCGACATGTCGATCGATGGTCGTCGAATGTATTGGACAATTTCTTCGGGCGGCAGCGGAGTTGCGATCAGGAAGCCCTGGACTTCATCACAATTGCATTCCCGCAAGAAATTCATTTGTTCCTGGGTCTCGACCCCTTCAGCGATAACCTTGAGGCCAAGGTTGTGCCCCATCGCAATAATGGTGCGCGTGATCGCGGCGTCGTCTGTGTCGATGGTGACATCCCGAACGAACGAACGGTCGATCTTGATGGAATTGATCGGCAACCGTTTGAGATAAGCGAGTGACGAATACCCGGTACCAAAATCATCAACCGCGATCTTTAAACCAAAATGGCGCAGCTCATCAAGGATGGTGGCCGCCTTCTTGATTTCCTGCATCATCGCCGTTTCGGTGACTTCAAGCACAATACGGGCAGCTGGTGTTGCTGTCTCGGCAAGGATGCGTGAAATCGTCTCGGTGATGTGGCCCTCGATCAACTGCCTTGGGGATAGATTGACCGCAATCGGCATCGGTGGAAGTGACTGTGCCTCCCATTCGGAAATCTGGCGGCAGACTTCGCGGAAAACCCATTCGCCAATTCTGCTGATCAGGCCGGTTTCCTCGGCAACCGGAATAAACTGCATTGGCGAAATATAGCCTCGGCCCGGCTGCTTCCAGCGAATCAGCGCTTCAAGGCCGCAGACCTGGTTTGTCCGCAGATCGACCTTCGGCTGGTAATGCAGTTCAAATTCATCCTTCACCAGAGCTTCGCGCAGATCATTTTCGATCACAAGGCGCGCCATGGCACTTTCGTTCATGGTCTTGGTAAAGAAGTGATAGGTACCGCCGCCGCTGGATTTTGCACTATACATTGCGGTGTCGGCATTGCGCATCAGGGCTGGAAAATCCTCGCCATCAGATGGATAAAGGGCAATCCCGATGGACGGTGTGACAAACAGAACGCGTCCCTTGATGTCAAAGGCCGGTGCCAAGGCATCAAGCACAGCCTGCGACAGAATGACGGCATCCTGCGTTTCCTTGAGGTCAGGAATAATGATCAGGAATTCGTCGCCGCCCAATCGGCCGACAATTTCCTGTCGCCCGATCACGCGTTGCAATCTGAGTGCGACGGCCTTGAGCATCAGGTCACCGACATCATGACCAAGGCTGTCATTGATCACCTTGAAACGATCAAGGTCAATGAACAGGATTGCGGTGGCGCCGCTGCGCTCGGACGCATTGTTTTTATGGGTGTTCAAGGCTTCCGACAGGCTGCGTTCAAGCATGCTGCGGTTGGGCAGGTTGGTCAGCGTGTCATGATTGGCCATATAGACCAGTTGTTCTTCGTAACGCTTTCGCACGGTGATGTCGTTCAGAACAGCCGTCATCAATGGTGTTGCGCTATCGGGGATCAGGCGCAATGCAATGGAAACATCGATTTCCTTCTGATCGGCGCGCACAATCGGCAGGGTAAAGCGTTTTTCGACGGCCTCGGCACCGGGGGCGTGTGCGGCGAGTTCTTCCAGACTGTGTTCGAGAAGCGGCACGGCACGCGGCAGCAGGAATTCATGTAGTGTACGGCCCTTCGGTGTCTCATCACGCATCAGGCCGAGGATCTCTTTGGTTGCGGCATTGCATTCGACAATGCGACCCGTCGGCGTGATTGTCAGAATGCCGTCCGCGACATTTTGAACGATGGCGCTCAGGCGGCTTTCACGATCGCGGACCTTTTGCTGGCTTTCAAGCAACCTGTCGAGTGTTGATGAAACCCGTTCGACCAGGCCACGTGTTGTCTGCAGGATCATGCCAAGTTCATTGCGGGCATGGTGCGGCGGAATATTGATGGCAGCAGAGTCTGGCTTTTCCGGATCGATTTGGCGCAATTGTGCGGCAATGCCCAGAAGCGGTTTGGTCAGTGTGATATAGAAAAAAGCAACCAGAACCAGACCAAGCAGCAGATTGCGCACAATCCCCGACAACAGAATGCGCGAAGCACGGTTGATGAAACCCTCTGCGATCATGTCGGTATCGATCTTGACACTAAGATGGCCGACCAGACCGTTTGGTCCGTCTGTATTCAGCGGGATTTCGTATTCCTGATTTTCCCCAAACATGATCTGGGTCAGGAATGTGCGGTTGGAATTGATTGGCTGTTCGGTCTTGCGTGCCAGAACATTTTTGAAGTTGTCGCGAAGCTCGGCCTCGTAGACAGGCTCATATTCAAACAGGCCGGAAATAACACGGGCTGCGAGTGTTTCATCCAGACCATATGCGGCCTGGGTCGCAGACTCGCGCAGCGTCGCAAGAACCTGGTTTACGGTTCGGTCAATCAGGTTCTGTTCTTCACGAAGATCCCAGACAATCTGAATGCCACTGAATAACAGGCCGATCAGCAAAGTAAGGCCGACCGCAATCCTTGCCTGTTTGACAGACAAGCGATCGCGCCATCTAAGCCGTTGTTGATCAAGGCCTTTTTCCGGCAATCCGATCCCCACAGTTTCTTCTGTTATACCCCTTGCGAAGCAGACTATGGCTTTGCGGGGGTAAAAGCAATTCTCCGCGGGATTTAGGAACTGGAAAAGCCGCGAGAAATCTGTATGTTCTGCGCTGCACTGCAGCGTTGAGGGCGAACTCGAAGCAGTCGCCACGCAGCCTGTCAGTGCGTCGTGAAGAAAATACTACGTAAAAAATTAGGGTTTTATTGGAGTTGCACACAACTGCTGTGCGTGATAACCCAATTCCCGAGAGAGAACATGGCCGAAAGCGGGTGCAGCCGCAATCTGGCCCCGCAACCTGTACGGAGTTACACCATGACCTATGTGGTGACGGAAAACTGCATCAAGTGTAAGTATCAGGACTGCGTCGAGGTTTGTCCCGTCGATTGCTTCTATGAAGGTGAAAACTTTCTGGTGATTCACCCTGATGAATGCATCGATTGTGGTGTTTGCGAACCGGAATGCCCCGCTGAAGCGATTATTCCCGATACCGAACCGAATCTGGATAACTGGTTGGAAATCAACCGTAAGTTTGCAGAGGTTTGGCCAAATATTACCCGCAAGGGCGATGCGCCTGCCGATGCGGATGAATGGAATGGCAAATCCGGCAAGACCGAATTGCTGTCCGAAGCCCCGGGAACGGGCGACTGATTTTTGGGCTAACCCCCGATATTTCATGCGATTTTTGACCCACTGGTTTGCGCCAGTGGGTTTTGCGCATGGCTGCATTGAACGACTTGCCGGGAAAATTCCTGTAAACTGATGGCGTGTTGTGTTATGGTTCACAATTCGCGCTAAGGGCTCGACAGGCTCGTTCCGAAATGTCGGATTTCCGTATTTGAATTTCCTGTCTGAACCGCGACTTTGCCAAAAAGCTTGGTCGCGTGCAGCTCTTTGCGTCGCTGGTTCTGTAGTGTTGCAGTTGAATGACCAGGCCTGATTGGGCCGGAAGGATGCTTGATGTCGGATAAGTTGCCGTTTGCTGTTGGCGATTACGTTGTTTACCCCGCACATGGCGTTGGCTGTGTTGATGGCCTGGAAACCCAGGAAATTGCGGGGCAGGAATTGCGCCTTTATGTAATTACCTTTGAATCTAGCCGCATGACCTTGCGCGTGCCGGTGAACAAAGTTGGCAACTCCGGTCTGCGCAAGCTGTCCTCGAAGAAACAGATGGATTCCGCGCTGATTACCCTTAAGGGCCGCGCGCGTGTGAAACGCACCATGTGGTCCCGCCGTGCGCAGGAATATGAAGCAAAGATCAATTCGGGTGACCCGGTTTCGATCGCCGAAGTCGTGCGCGACCTTCACCGCAGCGCGACCCAGCCGGAACAGTCCTTCTCCGAACGCCAGATCTACGAAGCAGCTTTCGAGCGCCTCGTTGATGAACTTGCCGCGATTGAAAAAATCGACAAGGACAAGGCTTCTGGCAAACTCGAAAAGCTTTTGCAGAAGGCTGCCTGATTGCGAAGGCCCCTTCAGACAACTATTTATAAAAACCGGCCCGCGATATACGCTTGGGCCGGTTTTATTTTTGTTTTGGGCAGGTTACAGCGATGAGTACAGTTCTGGCGCCGATCAAGCCGGCTGAGCGAATCTGGGTCGTCGGCGCAATCAATGGTGATCATGGCGCATTGTGCGCCGTTCACCAGAAACTTGCGCAACATATGAAACCGGGCGACAGGCTTGTCTATCTTGGCAATTACTGGGGCGATGGCACGGCCGAAAATGTCGTCGCAACCATCAACGAGCTGTTGCTGTTTCGCCGTTTCTTCATTGCCAAGGATGGTGTTGATATCAGTGATATCGCCTTCCTGCGCGGTGCAGCCGAAGAAATGCTGTCCAAGTTGCAGCAGATCCAGTTTGCCCCAAACCCGGGCGAGGTTTTTGACTGGATGCTGACCCGTGGCATCGCCGGACCAGTGCGTGCCTATGGCTTTGATCCGGTCAGTGTCCAAAGAACCATGCATCAGGGCGCACATGCGATCTCGCAGTGGACCTCGGGCTTTGCGGATGCCGTGCGTCGCCATAGCGGCCATAACGCATTGATGTCTGATCTGAAGCACGCGGCCTATTCGACAGATGGGCGCCTGATCTTTGTTCATACAGGGCTGGATGGCTCACGGCCACTGACAGGCCAGACGGATACCTTCTGGTGGGGCGGATCAATGTTTGAAGCCATCACCGAACGGTATTACGACTGTGCCCGTATTGTGCGCGGTGCATCCCAAGGTCAGACAGGCTTGCAGGAACGCGAATTTACCCTGTCGCTGGACGGTGGTGCAGGCCGCGGTGGTCATTTAATCGCGGTTGCCCTTGATGGACAGGGTGCCGTGATCGAGCAGATCACGAGCAGTTAGACTTTCCGTTATCCCCTCGGGGCAGGGCGCAATCGAAAAAGAAAAAGGCAGCATTAATATGCTGCCTTTTGTCGTTTTGGGTTTGGATAGGTTGGCGTTCTAGTGCCGAACCACCTTGACCAGCGACCCGACCGCCGGGGCCTGCCCATCGCGAAGGCCGTTGATAGTTGCAAAGACATCTGCTGGTGCCTTGTCGACTTCCATGTCGTCGATAAAGGTCTGCAGGTCATATTCCGGGTTTACGGCACGTACCTTGATGCGAAGCGGGGTATAGATCTTCTTTTCCCGATCGGTGAGCGGGCGGAAGCTATAGGTCGTGCGGCGCAGTGGCAGGTTATAGCTATCAGCCTGATCAAGCGGTGTGACAAACAGGAACTGATAGGCCGAGCTGCCATGGCGGATCACAACCACGCGCAGGCGTGCAGGACCCGAACGCAACGAGATATCAGCACTGCCGGTGGCGGCTTCCTGACCTTCGATGTCGAGTATTTCAATATTGCGAATGGCGATCTGTTTCGAGAACCCGTTTTGAAGATAGCTATCAAGGCGCATGTCCTTTGCGCCCGGCGCACCTTCGAAGATGATCTGCGCACCTTTGCCATCGCGGGCGATAACGGCATTTGGCTGGTTGGTCATTGTGAAGCCATCGGGGACTTCAAACCGGAAATTCAATGGCACATGGACGAATTCCTGTCCCCGGACATAACCCTGATCCGGGCCGTCGCCATACAAAATACCGTCAATTGCCGTCATATAGCGCACAGCACCACTTTCCGGATTGGCAACCGCGGTGACATTGGCGCTTTGATGGGCCTGTTCAATACGATCAAGCGTGCGCGGATGGGTTGCCATGAAATCATACTGATCGACATCATCGGGGGATCGACCAGCAAGTTTGGCCTGAAGTCGTGAATGGGCACGAAGCTTTTCAAGGAAGGTCGCCATGGCATCTGGGTCATAGCCCGCACGCGTGATATAGCGAATGCCAAGCATGTCGGCTTCGAATTCATGTTCGCGCGAGAAGGATTTGAGGTATGCGTTTGCCCCGGTGCCAATCAGCTCGCCAGCACCGTTTCCGACGGCAACGGCCAGACCACCCGCCAGAATTTGCGTCAGCACACCACGGCTATAACGTTGTGCGGAATGGCGGGCAACGACGTGGCCGATCTCATGGGCAAGGACGCCTGCCAGTTCTGCCTCGTTGGTGGCAAGGGCCGCCAGACCGCGCGTAATATAAACGTATCCGCCTGGCAGGGCAAAGGCGTTGACGACCGGGGAATCGAGGACCGTGAAGGTGAATTTCTCGTTCGGGGTTTCCGAAACCGCGACCAGCTTTTCACCGACTTCTGTCACATAGGTCTGCAGGTCCTTTTCGGTGTATTGACCACCGAATTCCTTGACCATTTTCGGATGTTCCTGCGAGCCGATCTGTTTTTCCTGCTCGGGCGACATGAAGGCCGTAAAGCTGTCTTCGCCGGTCGCCCGGTTGGTCGAACATCCGGCAACGGCAGTACTCAGCGCAATGGCCGCAAGCACACCTGCAATATGTTTATGTGAACGAAAGTTCAGCCAGCCCATTGATATCTTTCCTCGTGTCCTTTGGCCGCGTAAGCTGTGGCGCAATATATTTGCAAAACCAACCGGGAATTGGTAGCGCGTGTTCCTTGATCATTCAATCTTTTCGCATTCACCGATAAAGCATCAAAAATGGGGAAATTTTTGGGCCGGATCGACATTGGTGTGGCGTAAATGCACATTAATGCTGCTTGTTGTCGTCTTTTGCGGGGTCAATCTACCCGTGATGGCCGCAGATTGGCGCTGTGGGGCTGACATCATCGCGGGTGATGCTCAAACGCTGCTCTCAACGGATCCGAGACCGGTTTGGCATGACGTGCAACTTAATATTGAAGCGGTTGATGCATTCACTGCCGCCGAGCTGCCGGGTAAATCATTTCGGCTGGCAGATATTGCGTTTGTACCGGGATATGAAGACGCGGCACGGGCATGGCTAGAACAGGCCAGTACGAACAAGGTTTCGATCACGCCGCTGGCCGAAAGGTCGGACTTTCTCGGGCGACTACCGGTTCGCATTCAAGATGAAGGTGTCGGCGATTGGCATGCAGAACTTGTGGCTGCCGGTCTCGGGATGCTTGTTCCTGAAAGCAGGCAGGATGTGTCAGAGCTGATCGGGATCGAAGACACCGCAATAGAAAATCAGTCTGGCATTTGGTCCGACCCGAGCCCAGAGACAGCTTATTACGTGCGGGCCCATGATGCAGGGGCAGAGAATATCCCGATCGCCCGTGATGCAATCGGCAGATTTGCCGTGATTGATGGCACGATCAGAAGCATCGAACATCAGGAATGGCGTAGTTATCTTAACTTCGGATCGAACTGGCGCGAAGATTTCACCATCGCACTCGATGCCACCTTCCGGGATGCAGTCGCCAACGGCGAAGACTTTCAAGACATCCTGCAGGATTGGGTCGGGCAGGAAGTTCGGGTACGTGGCGTGATTGAAAATCGCGGTGGCCCTTACATCACGCTTGAAAACCCGTTCTGGCTTTGCCTCGCCCGATAGTCGGGGGCGCAATAGAGCTTGTTCTTATACGGTCGTTTATGCGACTTCTTGTACGCGCCGCCACCGGCGAAAAGACAGCGTCCCATTTAATAAAGAAAAGGTCCTTCGCGTGCTCTATCCCGAAATTTCGCCCCATCAGTCGGGTTGGTTACCTCGTGAAGACGGTCACGAGATTTACTGGGAAGAAGTTGGTAACCCCGATGGGCTGCCGGTCATCTTCCTGCATGGCGGCCCGGGTGCGGGTATTTCGCCTAACAGCCGCCGCTTCTTTGATCCGGAAAAGTACCGTGTGATTTTGTTTGATCAGCGCGGGGCCGGAAAATCACGCCCGTTCGGTAGCCTTGAAAATAACACGACCGATCATCTGATTGGCGATATCGAAGCCCTGCGCAAGGAACGCGGCATTGATCGCTGGCTTGTGTTTGGGGGCTCGTGGGGCTCGACTTTGGCGTTGGCCTACGGTCAGGCGTGCCCGGAACGCGTCACAGGCTTTGTCTTGCGCGGTATCTTTCTTGGCACGACATCCGAAATCAAATGGTTCATGGAAGGCATGGGGCGGTTCTTCCCCGAGGCAGAGCGCCGCTTCCTTGATGCTGCTGGTTTCAAAGACAATCCCGGTTATCAGCCCTTGCTTGACCGTTATGCCGATATCTTCTCTGGCAGGGATGGTGAAGACGCGGCCATTGATGCCGCACGCGTGTGGTCAGCCTATGAGGCAACATGCTGTACGCTTCTGCCTGATGATGGTCTGGTCGAGGACTTTGAAGGCGATCAGATCGCGTTGGCGCTGGCCAAGCTTGAACATCATTACTTTGTCCATCGCTGCTTCTTTGAAGAAGACCAGTTGATCAAGAACGTCGGTCGCATTTCCCATGCACCGCTCGTCATTGTTCAGGGGCGTTACGACGTTGTGTGCCCGCCGGTTTCGGCCTTGGCACTTCACAAGGCGTGGGATGGTTCTGAGCTGGTCATCGTTGATGATGCCGGGCATGCGGCCAGTGAACCCGGGATTATCCGGGAGCTTGTGCTGGCGACCAACCGGTTCGATGGCAAGAAGTTTGTGTAAAATTAACCGACAAGCAGCATTGTGTTGTTGAGTTTGAAGCACGGTTGGGTAGTATATCGAACCGATTGATCTAGTGGGGACTTGGTTAATGAAGTTGGTTTTGGGGAAACTGCTTGCAGTTTGCGTACTGTTTGGTTTTTTGAACACCGCACAAGCACAGCAAATTCTTGGAAATGATAACGATTCCGGACTGCTTGAATTTTCGACCGGTATGGTCGACATCACGCAGGACGAAGAAGCTGCAGAATTTCGTCTGAACTACCGTGCACAGCACGCGATGTTTGATGTCACCCGCCCGATCGGTGGTGTGATGGTCACTTCCGAAGGTGCCGTTCACGGTTATGGCGGTCTGGCTGTTGACGTTCTGTGGGGCGATCATTTCGTTTCCAGTGTCTATACCTCGGTTGGTGCATACCATCAGGGCAATGGTGAAGATCTTGGTCACTGGATCGAATTCCGTTCGGGGCTTGAGCTGGGCTTCCGCTTTGACAGCCACGAACGTCTCAGCCTTGGTATCTCGCACATCTCGAACGCCAGCATCGGTGACGAGAACCCGGGTACAGAAATCCTGTCCCTGACCTATTCCTTCCCGATCGAGCGCCTGTTCGACTAAGGCGATCATCGATAAAGGTTTTACTCAGCCGAGGGTGATCACATCCTCGGCTGATTTGCGTTTGGGGCAATATCCGTCCCCTCGTGGATTGATCGCCATCGGTTTTGCTGCTAATGGAAAGCTGCCTTTTGGCAGTGCGCCCGTAGCTCAGCAGGATAGAGCACCAGATTCCTAATCTGGGGGCCACAGGTTCGAATCCTGTCGGGCGCACCATTTATCCCCTATGACCAAAAGAACAAAGCATGCCCTGGTGCAGGGCTTGAAGCCCGATTTCATACCGCGTCCTGTGGCGGGTTTTCTTTGAACCATTCAACGATCTTCGGCATATTTTCTTCAAAGGCGCCGGGCGCAAAAATGTTCAGCACGCCCGCCTTTTCTCTGCTGCGGTTTTCGAAATCGTGCTGAATGCCGGCGGGGACGTATATAAAGCTGCCTTTTTCTGCTTCTTGCCAATCTTCACCGATCAGAAAGCTCATTGTACCCTCAAGCACATAGAAAATCTCGTTCCCGTCATCGTGGGAATGCGCGCCAATACCTTTGGTATTTGGCTCCATCCACCATTCAGAAATGGAATACTGATTGGCTGTTTCCTGACCATCGGCCTTAAAGTCGGCTTTAATTCGACCCATGTCGTAGCTGCGGCCCTTGCCTTGTTTCGGGAAAATCGCCTTCTGAGTATCACAATCTGACATCGTTTCCGGTCCCTGGCCTGCACACTGCCTTTAAAGAACTGTAGTGATATCATAGGTTGATTTTGCGAATGCAGAAAGATGCTCAATGATTTTGTGTTTGCAATTCGGAACGCTTGAAAAACAACCACTTCTTTCTCATATCGGTAGAAAGGGGGCTTGGTTGCGATCCACTCCGTTTGGCTCCCGATAAAACCGATCTGGGAGGATCACATGACGAACTGGATCAGGCTGCCAAACAGCGAAGGTCAATGTGTCGCGCGCTCTGATGGGCAAGGCGACCAAAAAACATATCAGCGCGAAGTCGGGCGTGCCGGTTTCTCCGGCCCTTCTGCGCAAATTTATCATCGTCACCCGCCGGCCGGCTGGGCGACATTTGAAGGTCCTTTGCGACCACGTGCGTTTTCCCTTGGCAAGCTCTCACCAGGCCCGGCTTGTCCATTGCAAGCCCGCCGGGTGCTTCACAATGATCATATGGAAGTACGTTACTGGAAAACTGAAAGCAAAATGCATGCGCTTGCCCGTAATGCGGATGGCGATACGCTGATCTTTGTTCACAACGGGTCCGGGGCGCTGTTTTGCGATTACGGTCATCTACCCTATTGCGACGGGGACTATATCCTTTTGCCGCGTGGCACCGCCTGGCGGATTGAACCATCTGAACTTTCGGAATTCATGATGATCGAGGCAACGGCATCTGCCTTCAAGCTGCCGGATGCATCACAGGGTGGGCCAAGCGCGATTAATCCGATGCTGTTTAGCTTGCCCAGAATTGATGACGCCTTCATTTCCCAGCAAGACGATGCCTTCTGGGAAATTCACATCAAGCGCCGCGGGCAGGTTTCGACCCTGACTTATCCGTTCAATCCGCTGGACGCGATTGGTTGGGAAGGCGATCTTTGTGTGGTGAAACTGAATTGGCGCGACCTTGCAAAACATCGCTCCGAAGGTCAGAGAACGCCGCCCGCAGCGTCGTGCACCTTTGTCACAGAAACCTTTTCAATCAGCACCTTCATCCCCAAGGTGGGAGAGGGCGAGTCCGGCATCATGCGTGTGCCGTTCTATCATTCGAATGAAGATGCTGACGAGTTCATCTTTTATCACCGGGGCGAATTCTTCAGCCGCGGCGAGATAAAGGCCGGCATGGCAACATTCCATCCAAGCGGTTTCCCGCACGGACCGCATCCAAGCGCCTATCAGACAAAGATGGTAAAGGCACCGGTGGAAACCGAAGAAGTGGCCGTCATGATCGACAGTCGGGCATTCCTGACGGTTGATGAATCCATTCCGGACGGCGCAGAATGGAAGGCGTATGTGAAAATGTGGGAAAAAGCGCAAGAGACACTATAAGGACTTGCTGACATTCGGTGAAAAATGGCAATTTGGCGCCGCCAGTTGATCGTGGTAATTTCGGGGAAGGTTGTTAATGTATTTACCACCTTGTCGGGGTAGTCTGAGTTGTCCCGAGGATTTCTGGCCAAAATGACAAAATGTTCATTACGTACTGCTTTCTTACGCCGGGAATCCTGCCCTTAAAGGGGCGTCAGGGTGACCACCAGACATTATAGCGCCGATACCGCTTAGCCAAAGCCAAGAATGAATAAACAGAAGATCGTAAATTCCGTCAGCCACAAATCTCCTGAACCGCATGAGGTGCCGGACGATCCTTTGGCGTGTTTGCCGCAAACATTTGCTTCGCGCGGTGTCAGGACTCCCTTTACGACCAAAACCCTGCGTTACGCGCGCGTTTCCATTGGCAAGGCCGGACGGAAAATGATCATGTTGCCCGGTCTGTCTGGCGGACTTGGCACCTATGAATTACCGCTCGATACATTGCGCGAAGTGTTCGATCTTTCGGTTCATGACCGTATGCTTTACGACCGCCTTATCGAGTTGGAGGATGTACGTCCGCAAACGGTTCTGGAGCATAGCCGCGACGTTGGCAGTACCGGCGTTGGCGGGGTGGAGCTGGCGCGCACCTGCACGCGGCGCAACTGGACGGAAAAAGCATCACGCGAACTTGGGCAGATGGCGGTTCTCCATCAGGCCCTGCGCCAACTCGGTGGTGATGCTGTCAAGGACATGAAGCGCGAAGAATTGATGACCACCGAAGGTCAAATTCGCGCTCGCCGGGCGCTGAACCGCTTTGCATCCGAGCACAAGGTCGCCAATGACACCATCATTGATAGTCTTGGCGAATGGAGCAAGATGATCGCCCCGGTTGGTCTGGACCTTGAGGGATGTCAGGGCCAGCTTCGCGTTCTGGCCAACGGGCTTAAGAAGTTCGCCCAAGATATCGAGGAATGGTCAAATTCCGAACAGTCCGACTTCCGGTTTATGGCCGGGCGTATCGTCAGTGCGACCCGTTCGACAAGTAATCATGCCTTGAAGCGCATCGAGGAAGTTGATAGCTGGAACAGCGAACTTGGCAAGGTTCTGACGGATTGGGAAACTGCCAAAAAGGCTATTGGTGAAACGATTGAGTATCTCTGGTGGCTGCTTGATGGTTGGCAGGAACTGATTGATGTCTGGGATAGGCGGTCTCTTACGGATCGCGCAAAACAGCGCGAAACTGTTGAGGAAGTCGCAAGTTTTGCGCCGGTCTTGCCGCTTTCAGAGATTGAGAAGTCCGAACAGCAGTTCTGGGCTGATGTCCGTGTTAATCAGATGCTTTGGGCTGGTGAATTGCGTAAGCTGGGCAGTGGTGAAATTGACGCCGATATGATGGATCGTCTCGAACGCTTCAGGAGACAGTCGGCATGAAGATTGAAGACGCCGGAAAGCTTGGCGTTTCGCAACTTGGCAAACTGTTTGAATCGCTCAGCAGTAACGAAATTGCCCGCTTCACGCGCGCGATCGAAAGCGATCGTGCCGATCCCAAATTGCCATTGCCCCATGAAGCCATTCTTCAGATCCTGCGCCCGCGTCTGGCATCGCTCAAACCGGAACGCTATCCGACACCGATGCGTCAGTTCTGCGATCCGTTTGAAGATCTGCTGACCTCTGGCGAGCCGAATGAAAAAAGCATCCGGATCAGCCGGTCATCACTGATGCCAATCTGGAATGTTGTGGTGGAATCCGGTGGTCCTGAGTTCCAACAGGCGATGAAGGACATCGACAAGGCTGCTGCGACCCGCGACACTGCAAAACTTGCCATCGCCGAGCGTAAGCTTTGGCAGATAGGGGCGCAGACGATTGAGAATCAACTTGAAAATTCTCATACCGGGGTGAAGCAGGAACGCGCATTGGCAACCCGTCTTGGCTCGCGCATTCATCTTACGGCCTTTGCCGAAGTCGGCAAGATCTTGCGGGTTGGCGACGAAATTGCGCAGTTGCGTGAACGCTTCCCGTCCGCACCGATCAGGGTGCTTGATGCAAGCGATGTGAAATGGTTGCGTGACCTGTTCATGTCGATCTCAAAGGATAAGCCCGGGCTTGAGCCGATGTTCCTGCTCGCGGTTTTGGCGCGCCTTTTGCGGCCGAGCGAGTTGTTCAAGCTGATCCGTGTGCTGTCGACCAAGTCTGATGACCGCACGATCGAGAAAACCAACCTTGCTGAAACCGGTGATCTGATCATTGACCTGTTGGCCGAGACAGTAACCGAGATTGAACAGGGTGTCGGCACCGGCAAGGACGAAGCCCACATCCTGTCACTCGCCCGCTGGTATGCGTCGGAATTTGTCCGCATCACGCGCGAATTTAAAATCCGCAAGGATGGCCGTTGGGGTGAAAAGCTGCTTGAAACCCGTCGTCGGGTATCGCGCGCGCTTGCCGATACGATGTTTGGCGCAACGCCGGAACGCGTGATCGATGCCTTGCCAAAGCTTGAAGCGGCTCAAGGCCCTGGATCGGGGCGTGGTGCACTTGCCCGTCCGATCTTCTCGCAGGAATTCGATGACGAGAAAGTCTTAGCCGCTGA
Source organism: Thalassospira sp. CH_XMU1458 (assembly GCF_037027205.1). Taxonomy (NCBI): domain Bacteria; kingdom Pseudomonadati; phylum Pseudomonadota; class Alphaproteobacteria; order Rhodospirillales; family Thalassospiraceae; genus Thalassospira; species Thalassospira sp. CH_XMU1458. The sequence continues at coordinate 1,015,877 of NZ_JAYMDW010000001.1, forward strand.
AAAATCGGCCGAGGCAATTGCCGAAACCGCCCGCATTTCCGATGTGCTTGCCGCCCAAAGTTCGGCAGCAAAGGCGGTGGTGGAGCTTAAGAAAAAGCTCAATCAGATCGGTCGTGCAGGCGTTGACAGCATGCGTCGACTGACACCCGAAGAAGTTCCGAACGCGCAGCGAAACTTGATGGCCACGGTACGCTTGCTTGAGATTGTCGATGGTCCGGAAGATGCTGATGTGCTGCGCCGCCGCGGGATGAATGCACTGCGTGCGCTATCAGCCGATCAAAAGGCAAGCTGATCAGGCCAGTTTGCCTTGCATGGCAATTTCACGGGCAAGGTTCTTTACCGTATCAAGTTGATCAAGCCAGTTCATAAAAGCCCGGATCTTGGGAAGCCGCGCGCGGCTTTTCGGGCAGCAGGCGTAATAGTGAAACGGACTGGCCTTGGGTTGGCCGAACGGGGCAATGATCCGGCCGGTTGCCAGCTCATCGGTGATCGCAAAGGTCGGTAACAATGCCACACCAAGTCCGGCAACGGCGGCCTGCATGGCCATGGTGAAATGCTCAAACTTCGGTCCGTTTTCACCGTCAATATCACTAAGCCCGCTTGCCGCAAGCCAGTCGGCCCAACCGCGTGGCCGGGTCGCGATATGCAACAACGGAAAGTTTCGCAAGTCTTCTGGCTGTGGCGTGCGTCCCAGATTGGCAACCAGTTGCGGGCTGCAGATCGGGACCATTTCCTCGCCATGCAGGATGTGGGCATCAAGTTCTGACCAGTTTCCTTCGCCGAACAGAACTGCGATATCGATCTGTTCACGATCAAAATCGGGCATGCCGATCCGCGAAATGAAATTGATCGCAATGTCGGGATACTTGGCTCGAAAGTCAGGCAGTAATGGAATAAGGCAGCGCGATCCGAATGTCGGCGGCGCGGCAACCGTCAAAACCCCGCTTTCCGATCCACCCGACAAAAGGGTCAAGGTCGCACTTTCAAGCTGATCAAGGGCCGGTCGGATGGATTGCAGATAACTTTCGCCTTCTGGCGTTAAGACCAATCGTTGCTTTTCACGGGCAAAAAGCTTGCAGCCAAGCCAGGTTTCAAGGCCTTGTATTTGGCGACTGACCGCACTTTGCGTCAGATAAAGTTCCTCTGCGGCGCGCGATGCGCTGCCAAACCGGGCAGTCTGTTCAAAGCAACTCAGTGCCTTCAGGCTGGGAATGCGACGGGCCAAGACGATATCCTGATGTGATCAATTCAGGATAGTTTATGAGTTTTTTGCATAATCTGCATCACTTTTATCATTTGCAAGTTGGCTGGTGAGTTCCTAGCTTTAACCCATAAGCAACTAAGCTTTTCAGGGGTAGCGTCATCTCGCCCTTCTATGGCGCTGCCCCTGCTTTCTGTAGAAAAATTCATAAAGGACCATGTGAATGGCAAGCCGCGCACCGTTTCATTGGGAAGATCCGCTCCTGCTTGAAGAGCAGTTGAGCGAAGACGAACGCATGATCCGCGATGCGGCCCGTGCATATTGTCAGGAAAACCTCCAGACCCGCGTTCTGGAAGCCAACCGTCATGAGATTTTCCATCGTGAAATCATGACCGAGATGGGCGAACTTGGCCTGCTTGGCCCGACCATCCCCGAGGAATACGGCGGACCGGGTGTCAACCATGTCGCCTATGGTCTGGTGGCCCGCGAAGTTGAGCGCGTTGACTCCGGTTATCGCTCGGCAATGTCGGTGCAGAGCTCGCTTGTGATGCATCCGATTTATGCTTATGGCAGCGAAGAACAGCGCAAGAAATACCTTCCGAAACTGGCGACCGGTGAATGGGTTGGTTGCTTTGGCCTGACCGAGCCGGATCACGGTTCGGATCCGGGCGGCATGAAAACCCGTGCACGCAAGGCCGATGGTGGTTTCACCCTGTCGGGTGCCAAGATGTGGATCACCAACAGCCCGATCGCAGACGTATTTGTCGTCTGGGCCAAGGATGACGAAGGCGTCATTCGCGGCTTCATCCTTGAAAAGGATATGAAGGGGCTGTCGGCACCGAAGATCGAAGGCAAGTTTTCGCTGCGTGCGTCGATCACCGGCGAAATCGTCATGGACAATGTCTTTGTGCCGGAAGAAAACATGCTGCCAAATGCCAAGGGCCTTGGTGGTCCGTTCGGTTGCCTGAACAAGGCACGTTACGGCATTGCATGGGGTGCGATGGGCGCTGCTGAATTCTGCTGGCACGCCGCACGTCAGTACACCATGGATCGTAAACAGTTCGGCCGTCCGCTTGCGGCGAACCAACTGATCCAGCTGAAATTGGCCAACATGCAGACCGAAGTCACCCTTGGCCTGCAGGGCGCGCTTCAGGTTGGTCGTCTGCTTGACGAAGGCAAGGGCGCACCGGAAGCCATTTCGCTGATGAAGCGTAACAACTGTGGCAAGGCGCTTGATATTGCCCGTGTTGCCCGTGACATGCATGGCGGTAACGGTATCGCCGATGAATACCATGTCATTCGTCACGCGATGAACCTTGAAGCGGTCAATACCTACGAAGGTACCCATGATGTTCACGCCCTGATCCTTGGGCGGGCGCAGACCGGAATTCAGGCCTTCACCGCAGAGGCTTGATACCAAAAGCTTGATCGGGCGGCGGCAGAAATGTTGTCGCCCGATTTGATTCCAGCTGCTTTTTCCCAGCTGCCTTTTCCAAGTCGATATTTCGGGATATTCAGATGACTGGCGCACTTTCCGGGCTTCGTGTTCTTGACCTTTCGCGCGTACTGGCCGGGCCCTGGGCCAGCCAGACCCTTGCTGACATGGGGGCAGAGGTCATCAAGATCGAACGTCCCGGTGCCGGTGATGATACCCGTGGCTGGGGGCCGCCCTTTGCCAAGGATGCCAATGGCAATGACACCACCGAGGCCGCCTATTACTTGACGGCGAACCGGGGCAAGAAGTCGCTCACCATCGATATCACCAAGCCCGAAGGCCAGGAAATCGTGCGCAATCTTGCGGCTGAAAGTGACGTGGTTCTGGAAAACTTCAAGGTCGGCGGGCTTGCCAAATACGGCCTTGATTATGCGACCCTTTCCAAGGTGAACCCGAAACTCGTCTATTGCTCTATCACGGGCTTTGGTCAGGACGGCCCCTATAAGGATCGTCCGGGCTATGATTTCATGATTCAGGGCATGGGCGGGTTGATGAGCATCACCGGTGCGCCCGATAGTGCCCCGGGTGGGCAGCCGATGAAGGTTGGCGTTGCGGTTGCCGATATCTTTACCGGGCTGTATGCCACGATTGGCATTCTTGCGGCCCTGCGCCACCGCGATGCAACCGGCGAGGGGCAGTATATCGATCTCGCCCTTTTGGATGTGCAGACCGCCGTTCTTGCCAATCAGGCGATGAACTATCTTGCGACCGGCAATGCGCCGGGCCGCCTTGGCAATGCGCATCCCAATATCGTGCCTTACGAAGCCTTTCCGACGGCGGATGGCTATCTGATCCTGGCGGTTGGCAATGACAGCCAGTTCAAAAGCTTCTGCGCGGTCGCGGGGCTGGATGCCTTGCCGCTTGATGAACGCTATGCCACCAACCGCAACCGTGTGGCCAATCGCACCGAACTGGTGCCGCTAATCCGTCAGGCAATGGTGACCAAAACCACCGACGCATGGATTGATGTGCTTGAAAAGGCCAATGTACCGTGTGGTCCGATCAATACCCTTGATCGTGTGTTTGATAACCCGCAGGTCAAGCATCGCGGTATGGTCAAGCAGCTTGATCATCCGACGGCCGGAACTGTCCCGACAGTTGCCAACCCGATCAAGTTTTCCAAAACACCGATCACGGATGAAAAAGCACCGCCGATGCTGGGGCAACACAGCGATGAAATCTTGCGCAAGGTGGCTGACCTTAGTGACGGCCAGATTGCCAAGCTGCGTGACGCCGGCATTGTCTGATCTGATGGCCATGTCCGTGCGTTTGGTGTCCTCTGATTGCCTTTCTGTCCCAGAAGTCCTCGTTTTGCGGGAATAGTGCGCTGCACATTATTTTGTAAAGTGTCTATATGACGCAATCAGAACCAGTTTGGATGCCATTTTAAGGCGGATATTGCGGAACTTCTGCAAATATCGGCGCTTTCTCGACCACTGGATTGCAAGTCTCTGTAGATTTTATATCATTTTACAAAATACAAATTCGGGGAAGTGCATGTCAGAAGTAGTCATTTCGGCAAAGTCTGTTGGAAAAACATTTGGGTCGGGTGCCGATAAAGTCACGGCACTGGACGACGTATCTGTCGATATCTTTCAGAATGAGTTTTTCACCATGTTGGGTCCTTCGGGCTGTGGCAAAACGACTTTGCTGCGTCTGATCGGCGGGTTTGAACAGGCGACTTCGGGGCAAATTTTGCTTGAAGGGAAAGCGCTAAATGATCTTCCGCCTTACAAGCGGCCAATCAACACGGTGTTTCAATCCTATGCACTTTTCCCGCATCTGACGGTCCGGCAGAACATCACGTTCGGTCTTGAAATGCAGGGGGTGGCGCGCAAACAGGCCGATGATCGCGCCGAAGAGATGCTTGAACTTGTCAGGCTCGCCCAATATGGCGACCGCGTGCCAAGCCAGCTTTCCGGTGGCCAGCAGCAACGTATTGCACTGGCGCGTGCATTGGCCCCGGCGCCAAAGGTTTTGCTGCTTGATGAACCGCTTTCGGCACTTGATCTGAAATTGCGCAAGGAAATGCAGGTCGAACTCAAACGCCTGCAGACAGAAACCGGGATCACCTTTGTTTTTGTCACCCATGATCAGGAAGAAGCACTGGCGATGTCAGACCGTATTGCGGTTATGAAATCGGGCGAAATTCTTCAGATCGGTGCGCCACGTGAAATCTATGAAGCCCCGACCCACCGATTTGTTGCCGACTTTATCGGCGACAGTAATTTCCTTGTTGGCAATCTTGTCGATGAGGGTACTGGCAAACGCGCCATAAAGCTTGGCGGTGGTCAGGTCATTGAACTGACACAGGATGTGTCCAGTCAACGAAGTGGCGAGGTCACTGTTTCGGTCCGTCCGGAACGTCTTGGACTGGTTGCTGAAAACCAGGCCGGGGCCAATCAGCTTGTCGGGACGGTTTCGACGGTCATCTATTTCGGCACGGATACGACCTATCAGATTGATCTCGGCAATGACGCCCTGTTGACAGTCCGGATGCAAAACGGATCGGGTGCGAAGGCCGATTTCGCCCAGGGCGAACGTGTTGGCATCACCATGTCCCCTGACTCCATTCGGGTACTGGCGGATTGATCATGGGTAATATCATACGATCCAAACGATTTTGGCTGGTCGCGCCCGCGGTGGTCTATATCGGCTTCTTCATGGCCGTGCCGCTGTTGCAGATGGCCTATGTTTCGATGTTGGAGCGCGGCGATTATGGCGGGGTGAACTGGGGCGTATTCTCGATGGATGCGTATATCAGTTTCATCTTTGAACGCGATCTGATGGATAATCTGGTGGTCAATACTGATTACCTTCAGATCTTTGCCCGTTCCTTTGGCCTGTCGGCGATGACCACGGCCTTTGCCCTATTGTTGGGTTTCCCGACCGCGTTTTACATTTCAACTCAACCCCAAAGCCGTCGGAACTTCCTGATCTTTCTGGTGACCATTCCGTTCTGGACCAACATTCTGGTGCGGAACTATGCGTGGATGCTGTTGCTGCGCAATGGCGGCCTGATTGATGGGGCGCTGAACTGGATGGGGATTGAAACCGGTGGGCTTGATGTCCTTTACACGCCCTACGCGGTCTCGATCGGTCTGACTTATACCTACCTGCCATTCATGGTTTTGCCGATCTATGCCAGCCTTGAAAAACTTGACCATCGACTGGTCGAGGCGGCGTTTGATCTGGGCGCGGACAAACGCCGTGCGATGAGCCGCGTGATCCTGCCGCTTGCGGCACCGGGCATTGCCGCAGGGTGCATTCTGGTTTTCATTCCATGTCTTGGTGCCTATGTCACGCCGGAGCTTTTGGGCGGTGGCAAGTTCATGATGATTGCCAACCTGATCGGCAGCCAGTTTGGTGCCGCACGTAACTGGCCGCTTGGGGCCGGGCTTGGCTTTGTGCTTCTGGCACTCGTTCTGATCTCGATGATGGTCTATTCGTTCAAGTTCAAATCATTGCCGGAGGAAAGCCGATGAAAGTCGACGCTTCCAACCCGCTGTGGCGTTTTCGCGGGATCACCTCGACGGCAATGTTTTTCTTTGCCTATCTGTATTTGCCGATTGTCGTTCTGATCGCGCTGTCATTTAACGAAAACCGTCTGGCGACGATCTGGACCGGCTTTACCATGGACTGGTACGTCACGGCCCTTTCCAACGATGACATGCTGCGTGCGGCCCAGAACTCCATCGTAATTGCGGTGTCGGCGACCGTGCTGGCCACCATTGCCGCCACCTTGGCTGCGATGGGCATGTCACGCGGCCGGTTCAAGGGCGAGGCAGGTGTTTCCGCCATGCTGGTTCTGCCGTTGCTCGTACCTGAAATCGTGACCGCGATCGCGACCCTTCTGTTCTTTGTCGCATTGGGGATCAAGCTTGGTCTTCTGACGGTGATCATTGCCCATACGGTGTTTTGCATTCCGTTTGCCTATCTGCCGATCCGCGCGCGGTTGGAGGGCATGGACCCGGCACTGGTCGAGGCGGCAAATGATTTGTATGCCAATGAATGGAAGGCGTTTCGGCGTGTGACCTTGCCGTTGCTGTGGCCGGGGATTTTGTCGGGCGCGATGTTGTCCTTCATCATCTCGCTTGATGACTTTGTCATTTCCTACTTCGTTGGCGGCGCGGGGGCGACGACCTTGCCGATCTATATTTTCGGGATGATCCGGATCGGGATCACGCCCGAGGTCAATGCTGTCTCTGCGATGATGCTGATTGTCTCAATCTTGTTTGTCAGCATCTCGTTCCTGATTGATCGTATTCGATATTGATCTCTGAAATTCAAAACGGGATTGCCGGTTCCCGGACGGGCCGGCCATCCGAATAACAAAACAACCCACCGTCCTTATTTGGGAGTCTCACGATGAAACTACGTTCTGTGCTTCTGGGAGCATCCGCGATCGCCTTGTTGTCGGTCGGTTCGGCAAAGGCGGATGGCGAACTGTTTTTCTATAACTGGTCGAACTATTTTCCGCCGGAACTGATGGAAAAGTTCGAAGCAGAAACCGGCATCAAGGTGACCCTTGATGTGTATGATTCCAACGAAACCATGCTGGCAAAGCTTCAGGCCGGTGCATCGGGCTATGACATTGCTGTCGCATCCGACTACATGGTTGACGTGATGATCAAGGAAGGTCTGGCAACCAAGTTCGATGCCAAAAGCCTTGAAAACTTCAGTAACGTTGCCAAGCCGCACGACACCATGAAATACGATCCGGAGCGCGAATACTCCGTGACCTATCTCTGGGGGACCACCGGCTTCACCTATGATGCGGCGGCGGTTGACGGCGAACTTGAAAACAGCTGGAAGGAATTCTTCGAACCGCGTGAAGAATTCCGCGGCAAGATTGGCGCGCTGAACGACGAAGTCGAAATGTTCAATGCCGCGTCCTACTATGCCGGTGTTGAAAAATGTACCGAAGATCCCGAACAGGCCCAGAAGGTCCTTGATGTTCTGATGAAACAGAAACCCTATATTGCTGTTTACAGCTCTGAGGGGACCATCGACCGGATGTCGGCCCGCGAAGTTCAGATGCACATGCAGTGGAACGGTGCCGCCCACCGGACCAAGGAAAGCATCCCCGAGGCTGTGTTTGTCTATCCGAAGGAAGGCCTGACCTATTGGGCCGATCACTTCGTCATTCCGGCGGGTGCACCGAACCTTGAAAACGCCAAGACCTTCATTAACTGGATGATGCAGCCCGAAAACGCGGCAGAAGCGTCGAACTATGCTGGTTACATGAACTCGATCAAGGGGACTGGCGAATTCATGGATCCGGCGTTGAATTCCGATCCGGCCGTGAACATGCCAGAAGAATACGCAGACCTTTTGATCGCGTCGCAGAACTGCTCGGTCAAGGCGCGTGATCTTCGTAACCGTGTCTGGACCAAACTTAAAAACTAAGTCTGGGTCCATTCCCGATTTATCTGATCCGGCTGTCAGTTGATGGCCGGATCATGCCGATTTTAGCTAAACGCCCCTCTGAATATCAGGAACGCTGATCATGACGTCTCCGGCATCCTTCCCCGAATATGTAACCCTTGCCCTGTGGGCGACGAACCTTGGCCGACCCGTTAAAGACTTGGTGGGGTGGGCCAATCACGTTGATGCCCAGATGGCCGAGGCGGCAAAGCAGGGGGCAAAGATCTTTGTCCTGCCGGAATATGCCAGCGAACAATGGCTGGCCTTTAAGCCCGATGGTTTGCAAACAGGTGAAGAAATCGCCTGGATGGCTGACCTCGCGCCCGAGGCCCGAAAATATGGCGCCGAGCTCGCCAAAAAGCATGACATGCTGCTCGTGGCTGGCAGCATGCCCTGGCACATTGATCCCGAAAATCCGGATGCCGGGCAAACCAACAGCGCGATGATTTTCACCCCCGAAGGCGATGCCATCATTCAGGACAAGCTGTCCCTGACGCCGGGCGAACAGGAACCGGAAAACTGGAACCTGACACCGGGCAAGGCTTTTAATGTCATCAAATGGCGTGGGCTGAATGTTGCCGTGCTGATCTGTCTCGATATTGAAATGCCGGCCTTGTCCTGCCTGCTGGCACCGCTTAATATTGATTTGTTGCTCGTGCCATCCATGACCATGACACCATCGGGCTATCACCGGGTGTTTGGCTGTGCAAAGGCGCGTGCGGTTGAACTGATGACCGTGGTTGCTGCCTGCGGCACGACGGGTGCTGCGGTCAACACCACCAACAATCCGACCAACTATTCCGGTTGTTCGGTCTATACCCCGTGCGAACCGCAACTAGGACATACCGGCCGCTTTGCCGAGACCGAACCGACCTTTGATGACGGTGCCGATGGCGAAGTTCTGATTGCCAAGGATGTGCCGATTGGACTGGTTCGCACGCTTCGTAATGGCGAGGCCGAAGTCTGGCCGGGCGGCTGGACGGCAGGCCATGTGTCGGTCACAAAAATCGGCTAGCCCCTGCGTGGGAACATCCCGAAATCTTTGCTTGATCTGCATGGCGCTTCAAAGATGATGTTTCCTGTGACAGCGACATAAATCTAAATCAGGAACAGTCATCATGAAAATCGCGGTTATGGGTGCCGGGGCAGTTGGGTGTTACTACGGGGCGATGCTTGCCCGTGCTGGTCATGACGTTACCCTGATCGGGCGTCCCAGCCATGTCGAGGCGATGAACCGCGATGGCTTGTTGCTCGATTTCGGATCCTCGCAGGAATATGTCATCGTGACCGGGAATACCGATGCCGCCGGTGTTGCAGGTGCGGATATGATCCTGTTTTGCGTTAAGTCCACCGACACCATTGAGGCCGGCGAGCAGATTAAGCCATTCATCTCTGCCAACACAATTGTGCTAAGCCTGCAAAACGGTGTGGATAACGCCGAACGACTTGGCGGTGTTCTTGGTCAACCCGTCATTCCGGTGGTGGTCTATGTAGCGACCAGTATGGGCGGCCCGGGCCACGTCAAACACCACGGGCGGGGCGAGCTTGTCATCGGCCCATCTGCGCAAAGTCAGACAGTCGTCGATACACTGGTGCCAGCCAAAATTCCGGTTGAGGTTTCCGACAATGCCGACGGCGCCCTGTGGGCCAAGATGATTTTGAACTGTGCCTATAATGCGCTTTCGGCGATCACGCAGCTCCCTTACGGTGAGGTCGTGCAAGGTGTCGGTGTCTGGGATGTAATGCGTAATGCGGTGGATGAATGTCTGGCCGTTGCCAAGGGATGTGGAGTGACGGTGCCGGGTGATGTTTGGGGCGCGATTGAAAAGATCGCCGAAACCATGCCCGGTCAGTTTTCCTCGACCGCACAGGATCTGGCACGCGGCAAAGCAAGCGAGATTGATTTCCTGAACGGGTATATCGTTCGCAAGGGGGCGGAGCTTGGTATCGCGACGCCGACCAATCTTGCCCTGCATGCCCTGACCAAGCTTCAGGAAACCAAATTGGCCTAATCGCCGGGTTATTCGGCCGGGGAGTTGGCCGGCTCGGTTGATGTCTCGGGCGTTCTTTTGAATTTGCGGGCAACGGCTGCAACGATCTGGTCGTTAAACATCACCAGGGCCGCGGCCATCACGATGAAGACCCCGCCCATCAGGCTGATCGGGGCCGGCAATACGCCAAACACGACAAGATCGAGAATGATCGCCCAAATCATGGCAGTATATTCAAAGGCCGACAGGGTCGATGCCGGGGCACGCGCCAGTGCCTCGGTCATGGCGATATGGGCAAGCCCGCCGGTCAGCCCGGCGCCAATCAGAAAGACAATATTGCTTGTCGAAAGCGGGGCCCAGCCAAACGGGATGGTCAAAAGTCCACCGATCGAACAGATCACGGCAAAGTAAAAGGCAATAGTGCCGGATGGTTCCGTCGTGGTCAGCGACTTTATCTGTACCTTGGCAAAGGCAGTGGTGACAGCAAAGGCCACACCGGCACCAATCCCGATCAGGGTATTGTGATCCAGCCCCGGGGTCGACAGCATCGGCCACAGCATCAGGAACACCCCGGCAAAGCCGCCGATGGTTGCACTGATCACAAGCCATCCCGGATTTTCACGAAGCGTGATGATCGCAACCGGGATCAGAATAAGCGGGGCAAGGAAGCCAAGTGCAGTGGCCAGCGCCAGTGGCAGATAAGCCAGTGACACAAAGGCCAGAAACATCGAAACGCAGCCATACGTGCTGCGTTTCAGATGTCCAAACGGGCGTTTGGTTTTAAGCGCCCTGGGAAACTGATTGCGCCACATCAGATACAGCACAATCGGGATCAGTGCGACACTGCTCCGCCAAAAAACGATCTGACCGGTCGGGGCCTCAAAGGATGCCAACCGTACAAACAGGTTCATGACCCCGAACAATCCGGTCGCGGCAAGGCGTAACCCAATTCCAGACCAGAAACTGTTCATTGCGATCTTCCTGAATGGTGGCGGGTGCTTGGCACCTGTTTTCAGGAATATCGTAAGTTGGTGGCGGGCAATACTGATAAAATTTCATGTCAGAGATGCGGGAAATCTGACACGGTTTGGCGGCAAAAGGTGCTCTTTAAAGGGTGTGCAGCCACTTTTCATAGCGTGTATCACGTTCACTGCCATCCGCGTCCTGCACGTTATTCGATGCATTTTGCTGGCTGCGTCTGAAATCACCCGGCGTCATGTCAAATTTTTCGCGAAATGCCCGGATGAAGGACGTGTCACTGGAAAACCCGCACTCAAGCGCGACGTCGTAAAGGGAACGGGGGCGCTTCGTTGTGGTGCTCAGCAATTGCTTGGCACGGCGCAGACGCAGATCACGTGTATAGCGATAAACGCCGCCATGCTCTTCAAGCAACTGATACAGCTTGGACCGTGAAATGCCTAACTCTCTTGCCGCACGGTCCGGGGTGAGATCGGGGCGCGAAAAATTCTCACGGAAATAACGCCGGATTAGCGTCATGACTTCAAGGTTCTGGCGTTTATTGGTCGTCTCGCTTGTTTCGCCATATGCGGAATTGAGGCAGGCGGCAAGCATATCGGCAAAGCTGTTTTCAAGCACATGGGCATGCTCGCTCTTAAGCGCAGACGCATTGGCCTTCAGCGAGCGCATCAGATTTGCAACAATCCGGACCATCGGGTCACGTGGGCTGAGAAACCGCATGTTGTGATCTTCGGGCAGGGTAAGCCGGTCTTCAAGAAGGGGGCGAGGAATGATGAAGGCAAGGTTATCAAAATCGCTTGTTGTCGCCCGTGCGACTTGCGACAGGTCCTGAAAGAGCAAGCCGTCAGCTTCTATTTCCTGGCCGTCCTTGCCATCATCTGTCGACATACCACCGTTATAGTAAAGCTGGACCATATAATGATCCATGCCGTCGGCAGCGATTGTCTTGGAACTGCGTTCCCAGAACTGATGTGTGCTGTTGGTGCGGGCAATCATCATCGATCCCAACAGATCCGCATCCAATGTTGCATGGAAGTTGTTCTTGCGGATGTCGGGAAGGGTTTCGACGCTGAAAATGCAGTCAATACTACTTTGCCAAACGTCATAACGTTTGGACATGGGTAGGTCATTGACCGTGAAAAAAGTATGGGTTGCTGACTGTGTCATGCCTGACTCCCGGTTTTGCTTCATTGCAAACAACGCTACTTGCGCGGGTGCATCTGGATTAATATTCGACATCTCTAATACCAGATTTTTTTCATATTAAGCGGAAACCGGGCGTTCCGTCAAAACCACAAAGGTATAGGTTTAGGTTAAAATGAACGCAAAGGTATTATGATTGCGTAAGTGGATCTGGATTATACCTTTGGTTTTAAGGTCTTATGGCTATACGGGATGTTAGGGATTATTTTTTCGAAATCCCTTTATTAGGTGTTTTGGATGGTTCGCACATTTTTTTGGACGCTTCGTGCATTGTCACCCCGCTGCACATGGTAAAAATCCAAAAAACAGAGATGCCGCCTATGACGAAAAACAGAAAACGCTGGCGGCCCTTATCAGTGTGTGCACCGAACCTTGGGGGATTAGATGCATTCGACAGAACCACATCCGGCACGCCGGACGGGGGAGAAAAACTATGCCGGCCCCGGCCGCGACTGGGGAAAGAACTGCCACGTGTTACCCGGACGTCGTCAAGGCGAGAAAAATCACAATTTCTGGCAGAGCCGGGAAGATCAGGAACCGGTGTTCCTATCCTTTGATGATGAACCATCAGCAGCGTCATGCTTTGGCGATCCTGAGATGGTGCAAGGTGCAGAACCGTCTTCTGTGAACCAGTCTCTTGCGGCGACCTTCGATATGATGAAGTCGCTTTCTGAACTGGTCCGCGTATTGGAAGCCATCCGTTCTGTGTCTAATGAAAATGATATCTTCAGCGCAGACGAGCGACTTTTGGATCATACGAAAGACACGTCGTCAGCAGGTGGCGAAGGCAATGACACCCGCCCATGGGTGCTGGCCGTGATTGACCAGCTGGCCGTATTGGGCGCGTCGGAACGCATTCCGTCGCTCAACCATGGTGCGAAGGCGATGGCCTATGGCGACCGCATTCAAGCGGCGAATGATGTCGTATCACGGGTCTCGCACTAAAAATAAACTCAAGGTCGACCATAGAGGACTGGATGTATCACTGCCCGAGGTGAGGCTGACTTGCGATCACCCGGTGTGTATTGCAGTGTGTATTTCTGTTTCCTGATCCAGGCATAAATGCGCATCAGACCGGATAGTGTATCTGGGGGCTGTTGGCTGCTGCGTGCTTTTCCAAAGCCGAAAAGCTGGGTTTTGCCACGTTTTTTGGACAATTTGCATATTCATATGGATGGAATGTGCAATTCCAGCAAACAACCTGTGGTATTTGTGGATTAAATAATAAGACACATGTCCGTTCACAGAGTGGGAATATCTGCGTTCAAGTAAGGGCATGGATATCAGAGAAGCGCAATTATTACGCTCTGGGGAAAGAGATGATGTCGTACGAACCACATCCGGCACGCCGGAAGGGTGAGGTTAATTGTACCGGTCATGGACGTGACTGGGGACAAAACAGCCATATTCTTCCAGGGCGTCGCGTCAATGAGCCCAACCATCAGGCTTGGAAAAGCCGCATGGCAGCGGGCATACACAAATACGAACCTTCCGATGCAGACGGTGATGGATTATTTGCCGACTACATAGAAGAAGCTTCAGTCGCCGTGACCCGAACCTTCGAAAACAGCGTCGGGATGCTTAAATCAGTGATGGAAATGATGGCGTTTCTTGAAGGCATCCGCGTCATGCATCATGACGGTGCCGTTGCGCCGAAAGCGGATAAGCGCCTTGATCGTCTGAGCAATGGCAGGTTTACCAATCGGGCGTCGGAAAACGCGACGCATGAACGAAACGGCTTGTCCTCGGAATTCATGGTTCAGCTTCACAACATGTGCACCAACGGACAGAATCCTTGCCGGGACCATGTGAAAGTGACAAAGCGGTACGGAACATATCTTGAGCCCGAGCACGAGATCATTCCGCCAAAACCACGTGTAACCCGTTACGACCACTGAGCATCCCGGGCCTAGCGAAAATAGCTGCCCGGTGTGCGGCCTGTGACCTTGCGAAACATTGCGATAAAGGCCGATGGGGTTTCGTATCCAAGATCAAGTGCAATCTCGGTTACCGGACGGTCATTGGCGAGCTTTTCAAGCGCATGGAGCAGACGAAGCTTTTGCCGCCATTCGCGGAATGGCATGCCGGTTTCGCGCTGAAAAAGCCGGGCAAGCGTCCGGCTTGAGGCACCGCATACTTTTGCCCAATCCTCAAGCGTGCGGTTATCTGCCGGGTCACTTTGCAAGTGATCGCAGATGCGTGCCAGTCGGGTGTCCTTGGGCGCAGGCAGGTAAAGCTTGTCCTGATCTGGCGCCTTGATCTGATCCAGAAGCACCCGGATCAGGCGTCCTTCTTCCCCATCTTCATCATATTCGACCGGAATTTCTGTTGCGGCCCGGATCAGTTCGCGCAAAAGCGGACTGACTTCCAGAACCATGCAGCGATCGGGCAGGTTGGCGGCAACGTCCCGACCGATATAAAGGTGGCGGGCTCGGGTAAACCCGGTGCAGGTCACGGCATGCTGCGTGTGGGGCGGGACCCATACTGCGCGCTGTGGTGGCACGATCCACATCCCGGCCTCTGTCACCACGGTCATCGTACCCTCAATCGCATATAAAAGCTGGTTCCAGTCATGGCTATGTGCCGCAACATGATAGCCAGCAGGCATATCACTGACGCGGACATATACCGCGCGTGGCAACTCACGCGGGCGGGGGACCTTGTTGTGATGTTCCGGACGTCCGTCAAAGGTATTGAGGATATGAACCATGATGCGGCGACATTCAAATCTGTCTTGATTGCGATATATGATGGCAGATTACCGCAAGACAGACGGATCGGACAGGTTTAACTTGGTCGCATTCCAAAACGCACAAGATGTGACAGGGGCGTCGCCACCACAACGATCCTGTCCTCGGAGGTACAATGTCCAACGAAATCATACCGGAAGCCAGCAATCACGCGGCCCCACTTGGTGATGCGCCCGACGCCCCCAATAATGTGAGTGCAGCCCCGGTTCATAAGGGTTGGCGCAATCCGGAAGTTCTGCTGATCGTTATGGCGGCCGCCATGCCGCTGTCCTTTTCGACCTGGATGGCGCTTCTAAACAACTTTTCGGTCGAAATGGCCGATTTCACTGGCCGCGAGATCGGCATCTTGCAGTCCTTGCGTGAAATCCCCGGTTTCCTTGCTTTTACCGCGATTTTTGTGCTGCTGGTCCTGCGTGAACAGACATTTGCAGTTCTGTCTTTGCTGGTGCTTGGAATTGGCGTTGCCATATCGGGCTATTTCCCGACCGTGATCGGGCTTTATTGCACGACGGTTCTGATGTCGATCGGCTTCCATTATTTCGAAACCATGCAACAGGCCCTGTCATTGCAATGGGTGCGCAAGGATCGCACCGCCATGGTCATGGGACGGCAACTGTCGGCAAAATCAATTTCGTCGCTGATCATGTTTGGCATGGTTTGGGTGATGCTCGAAGTCTTTGCCGTCGAGTATCGCTACGTCTATCTGTTCGGCGGTGCGTTGACGGTCCTGGCCGCCTTGTTTGTCTGGGGGGCGTTTCCGAAATTTGCTGATGCCCATCCGCAGAACAAGAAGCTGATCCTGCGCAAACGCTACTGGCTTTACTATGCGTTGACTTTCATGAGTGGCGCACGCCGTCAGATCTTTACCGTGTTTGCCGGCTTCCTGATGGTCGAGAAGTTCGGTTATGACGCAGCAACCATCACTTTGCTGTATCTGCTTAACCACGTGATCAACATGTTCCTGGCCCCCAAAATCGGCAAGATGATCGGCAAATGGGGCGAACGCCGTGCGCTGGTCTTCGAATATGTCGGACTGTTCATTGTTTTCGTCTCCTACGCCTTTGTCGAAAACCACATTCTGGCCGGTGGTCTTTATGTGATTGACCATCTGTTCTTTGCGCTGGCGATCGCTATCAAGACCTATTTCCAGAAGATCGCCGATCCGGCTGACATCTCCTCAACCGCCGGGGTCAGCTTTACGATCAACCATATCGCGGCTGTTTTCATCCCGGCGGCCTTCGGGTTGATTTGGCTGATTTCGCCGGGTGCGGTGTTCCTTGCCGGGGCCGCCATGGCCTTTGTCTCGCTGGTGTTGGCCCTGAACGTCCCACACGATCCGGAGCCCGGCAACGAGGTTATTCGCGGATACAAGTCAACCGCGATGCAGCCAGCCTGATCACCAAATATCTCTCAGACCAGAAACGCCTGCCGATCGTGGCAGGCGTTTCTGTTTGTGTTTGCCCTGCCTTTTTCGCAAAATCTTCAAAACCCCGCCATTTAAACGGGATTACAGTTTCGCGGTTTAACGCATAAGCAGGGACACGGCTCGATGGTATTCATTCACAAAAACGCTGCCCGGATGACCGGGATTTCGATGGCACTTGCACTGGTAAGCAGCACGGCATTGGCCGATAGCACGGTGTCTTTGCGTATCCTCGAAACCACCGACATCCACACGCATCTGGTTAATTATGACTATTACCGTGATGGCGAGTCCGACACGGTTGGTCTGGCAAAGGTCGCGACCCTGCTTAAAACCGCACGTGGCGAGGCAGAGAACGTTGTCTTTATCGATAATGGTGACCTGATCCAGGGCAATCCGCTTGGCGATTATATGGCCAAGGAACGTGGTCTTAAGGACGGTGATGTCCATCCGGTCTATAAGGCGATGAACCTTCTTGGTTATGACGCGGCCAATATCGGGAACCATGAATTTAACTACGGTCTCGATTTCCTCGGTAAATCATTGGCCGGTGCCAACTTCCCCTATGTCAGTGCCAACGTCTTTGTTGATGATGGCGATGACAATCCCGACAACGACAAGCCGTATTTCGAACCCTATGTGCTGCTGGATCGGGAGTTTACCGATAATGACGGCAAGGTGCACAAGGCGAAGGTTGGTGTGATCGGGTTTGTGCCGCCCCAGATCATGCAGTGGGACAAGGCCAATCTGGAAGGCAATGTGATTGCAAAAGACATTGTCGAGATGGCAAAAAAATATGTCCCGGAAATGCGCGAAAAGGGTGCGGATATCGTCATTGCTGTTCCGCATTCCGGCCTGTCGACCATGGCGCGTAATGGCATGGAAGAAAATGCCACCTATTACCTTTCCGAAGTCGATGGCATTGATGCGATCCTGTTTGGCCATGCCCACACTGTGTTCCCGTCTGAGGCCTTTTCCGATCTTGAAGGTGTCGATATTGCCAAAGGCACAATCAACGGCGTTGCGGCAGTGATGCCTGGCTTCTGGGGCAGCCATCTTGGCGTGATTGACCTGACCTTGAATGTCACCGATGACGGCGAATGGAGTGTCACCGACAGTCTGTCTGATGCACGTCCGATCTATCAGCGCGAAGGCCGGACCGTGACGCCGCTGGTTGAAGCCGATCCGGAAATCATTGCCGCGGTCAAGGAAGAGCACGAAGCCACCATTGCCTATATGCGCGAAGGTGTGGGCACCACGTCGGCACCGATCAACAGCTTCTTTGCGCTTGTGGCCGATGATCCTTCGATCCAGATCGTGACCAATGCCCAGAAATGGTATCTCGAAAAGATCCTGAACGGATCGGAATATGATGGCATTCCAATCCTGTCGGCCGGGGCGCCGTTCAAGGCCGGTGGTCGTGGTGGTCCGGACTATTTCACCGACATTCCCGAAGGCAAAATTGCGCTTAAAAATGTCGCGGATCTTTACATCTATCCAAACACCGTGCGCGCAGTATTGCTTGATGGTGATCAGGTGCGTGAATGGCTTGAAATGTCAGCAGGCCAGTTCAATCAGATTGATCCGAACAGCAGCGAAGAACAAGCTCTGATCAACTCGGATTTCCCGACCTATAATTATGATGTGATTGATGGCGTGACCTACGAAATCGATGTCACCAAACCGGCCCGCTATAACAAGGCGGGCGAAGTGATCAATCCCGACAGTCACCGCATCGTCAATCTGAGCTTCGAAGGCAAACCGGTGACAGCAGATCAGAAGTTTGTCGTTGCGACCAACAACTATCGCGCCGGCGGTGGTGGCAATTTCCCGGGCCTTGATGGATCGACGATCATTGTCGAGGCACCAGATGAAAACCGTACGGTGCTTGCCAACTATATCCTGACCGAAAAGGAAATTGATCCGAAGGCGGATGGCAACTGGACCTTTGCCCCAATCGGTGAGGCGTCCGATGTAACGTTTGTTACCAGCCCCAAGGCATCCTCGGCCGTGAACGCACCTGACAATATCAGCTTCGTTGGCGAGGATCAGGAAGGCTTTGCCAAATACGTGCTGCAAACAAGGTAACCAACAGAACCTTGATATCGCCCAACGAAAAAGCCGCCCTGATCAGGCGGCTTTTTTGTATCTCGGTGTCTCTGCAGGCGATTGCCTGGCGCAGAGGGTATTATTTCCGGTTTGCAGCCTGCGGGCCTTTGCCGCCGGGGCCACCTTGCTGTGCAGGGGGATTGTCTTCGCGCGGGTTCTTGCCGTTAAGATAGGCCTGTGCGCAATGTTCGTCGCAATAAGGCTTGCTCGGTACGATTTTCTTGCCGCAGAAATGGAAGTCGTCATCGCCCGGATCGCCAAACGGCCAACGGCACATGCCCGGACCAAGATCAAAGATCGAAATGCCTTTGGTCTGCTGTTTGGGGGCCGGTGCCTTTTTCTGTTCTGCTTCCTCGGCGCGGCGCTGGATCGGGGACGGGCGCTTGGGCAGTCCAAGGCGGTGTGCCTTGCCAACGACGGCATTCTTGCCAACGCCCAGTTCTTCACCGATGCGTGCCGTGGTCCAACCCTGATTCCAGAGCGAGGTCAGCAATTCAATCTTTTCCGGCGTCCAGCTCATTTCGAGTATATTCCGTATTTCTTGGTCTGCCGGTCAGAATATCCGGCGGCAGGTGCTTGTTGTTCGATGTCAAACAGGGATACAGAGGTATCCGCTAATATCGTGTAACGCAAGGGTCTTGGAGATTCGCATCCCGGCCCGTCTGCGCGAACAGGGCAATTTGCATGTTGAAGCCACAATGTAAAGAGGGGATCGCGTTTTGGCAGGGTTTTTCATTGCAGTGACCGTTTTCCTTGCAGGCCACATTATTCCGGGCTTGCTGCGCGAAAGGCTTATAAGACGTATTGGCTACCGCCCCTATATTATTGCATTCTCGATCCTGTCCGTTCTGCTGTTTGGCTGGGTCATTCACGAGGTTTTGGTCGCGGAGTCGTTTTTGCTCTGGGACTATCAAACCTGGCAGGCACAGCTCCTTGTGGTTGTCATGTTGCCTGCCTGTATTTTGTGGGCCTGTGCCATTCTTCAACCCTGTCCGCTGTCAATTGGTCGAAAAGCCGGCTTTGATCCGGCAAAGCCCGGCGTCAATCGGTTTTGCCGTCATCCATTGCTATTGGGCATGATCCTTTGGGGTGCCGGACACACGATCGCCAATGGTGATACTGTCGCCGTTCTGTTCTTTGGCGGCAGCAGCATTTTTGCCCTGATCGGGTTCTGGCGGATGGAAAAAATCCGGCTGCGCGGAATGACGGATGGCGAACAGGCGATCCTTCTGGCAGCAACCCGACGCTTTTCGCTGTCAGGCCTGAAGGGTGCCTTTCGGGGGCGGGATATCCTTGCCGGGATTGTTCTTTATCTCCTGATCCTGGGTGGGCATGGTCATGTGATTGGTGTCGATCCACTTGCAATGGCAGGCTGGTAATAATGTTTTGATCGCAAGGCTTGTCAGCCAAGGTTTTGACAGGGATACTGGGGGTGCGGTGCAGGAAATCTGCACTGGCCCGCTTTGCCGTATAGTATGGCAAAGGGCAGTTTCAAGCGAGGTAACATGACGTCTCCTCAACTTGCGAGCAGTCTGGCCAAATTCGCCGAAATGGAAGGACGTCACCCGCGTCTTCTTCTGGCGACGGCATCCTCCGTCGAAGAAAAACACCACAAACATGTCGCAACCCTGTTTGCCGATGGCGGGTTTGACGTCGATGTGGCGCCCCGCCATTCCGATGCACAATCCATTGCCCTGCAGGTGATTGATTGCGACGCCGATATCCTGCTTCTGATCCGCACGTCCATGACGGCAGAAGATCGGGTCAGTGTTGCTGATCTGATTTCCGCACTCGATGCGCTGGACGCGGAATATGTCAAAGTCGGTATTGTCGGTCATGCCGATGATCCGGCCGCGGGGAATGTCGACTTTGTTTGTGATCTTGAACATCTGCAAACAAGCGACTGCGAGGCACTGATCGACTACATTCTGGCAGTTGAAGAAACCCGCGTCGCACAACATATTTAGAACGTTGCAAAATTTCGCCGTCTTTCGGTGCAATGTTTTCGAAACTCTTTGGGCGCATACTGATTGCACATCAGTTGCACGCGAGGGCGGGATGTTTAATCAAGGGATGATTTGATGGGATTGCTCAAGGAAACGCTGATGCGCGTCTTTGTCGGCAAAAAAGGCCGGGATGCGATTCAGGCTTATAACGACGCGCAATCCCTCCATATGCGTGACAGCGCCACTGCGGAAAAAACAGCCGCTCAGGCGCGTCAGGCACGTCGCATCGAAGACCGCGCCCTTGCCCATCAGGAAGAAGGCATGTCGCTCGAAGAAGCCCGTGCGCTTGCCCTTGCCGAAACCCTGACCGAACAGGCCGACGCCCCGCATACCGAAATCATGAAGGCGCTGAATGCCGCCGATGCCAAGCTTGGCAAAAAGAAAAGCAAGATCGCAACGCCTGAGGACGAACGTCGTCAGGAACTGATCAATGAAGCGGTCAAGGCGCTGCGCAGCAAACAAAGTGACCTTGATCAGCTGGATCCCGATCTGCGCGCCAAGCTGACGGTGATGGCCGTTGGTGCATTGATGGGCGGGCCAAATACGCCGCGTCAGTAAATTTCTATAAGCCTGTAAGAAGATGGCACCACCCGGATCGGGTTGGTGCCATTCTTTTTTGTGGTGTCGGCAAAGGACGGATCAGGGCTCAAGGCTGCGGTGAAGGCCTGTGACGAGTTCGCAATAGGATGGCTCGTTATCCGCCGTGAGATATCCGTGGCGGATCAGAAAGTCGATCACGACTAGGGCGCAATTGAATTTGAAATCAAATCCGGTGCGGACGATTTCGGCCACTTCGGCGATTGGTAAAAGATCAAATTGCGCGACCTCACCATCGGCGCAATGCGGCACAAAATCCTCTGGCAATTCCAGATCGAAATTGACCATCACGTCGGGTTTCAAGCCTTCATCGGTTTCATAAAGATATGAAACAGTACCGATCGCGACGACGTTTTCAGCAAGGTTTGCTGGAATACCGGCCTCTTCGGCGCATTCCTTGATCATGTTTTCGTGGAAACCAAGGCCGGTCGGTTGGCCGCCCGCCACCATGTTATCGAGCATGCCGGGGTAGGTCGGCTTGTCCAGCGCGCGTTTGGCGATCCACATGTGAATGCCATCGGTCTTGCGGACAAAGCCGTTCATATGCACGCCCCACGACCGGCATCCGAAATAAGGCATGGCAAACCGATCCAGCTGGCACAACGGATCGTCGGAAAGCCGATTGCGGATATCAAACTTCTCGCCGTGCAGGTGCTTGATCACGCCTTGTTGGCACAGAGCCTCGGTTGCCTCGATCAGGGTCTGGTTACGCGCATCAATGGTTTTGATGTGCGGGCCAAAACCATATTCGCCGTTCTCGTCACGGATGAAGCTGTCCCCAAGCCCGGTAAGGGCGCTGGCAAATTCTGACCGGAAGGCCCCGACCGGAAGATCGCCAATGCGAAACCGGGCATAGCGCGACAGATTGGCGTTATTGCACGCATGGATATGATCAAGATAGGCCAATTCAGAACTCCTGTCGGGCAGAGGCACTGCCAGTTTTGCAGTGCCGCAACCAAGACAGCCTACGCGCTAAGCGCTGAGTTTGAATAGCCTTTTTCCGATGTCAGAACCGTATTGACGTGAATGATCTGACGCAGGCATCGCGCGATGTGCTCGGCAACTTTGGTTTCAAGTTGCTGAACCTGGATGTCGATCTGAAGTTCCTCGTAACCGCGCAGCCCATTGGCAACCGTCGAATGCCAGCTGGCAGGAACCAGATTACGCTTGGCAAACAGTTCGAGAACGCGCGGCATCACGTCCGGTTCGGCAGCGGCGTGAACGGAAAAACAGTAAACGGATTTGGGGGTATGTGCGTCCATTGCGGACGCAGCAAATGCATGATCAGTCATGACAATGCTCACAGATATTCAGTGCATCAAAAAGGCGAACAGATACGTCCCGGTGTCCTTAGACAACCGGGCTGATAATTCGCGCAATGATGACCGAAAAGACGCTGTGATGTGTCATGGAGCTATTTAAAAGAAGGTCTCTTCAAAACCAGTTGGTTTGCCAGTTGGTTTGAATGGGGACGCTAATGATGAAAGCGAAGCGTAGGTCAGATGACCAGAAGCGATGCGATGACGGCCAGAATGGTACCAGCGAACAGGATTTCCATCGAACGGGCGATCTGCTGTTCACGGGCAATGGCGATTGCAACTGCTTTGCGCTTATTCATCATGTTTACTCCGTCTTATGACAGGTAGTGTCAATGTGCCGGGCTCGGCACACGTCAAATATAGGCAGGCAGATGGCCGAGTTACAAGAGTTGTTGCTCAAAAAACGTCAAAAAACTTTCAACCTCATGGAAAAGGTCACGTTTTCGCTGCCTGTTTTGTCACAAATTGTAATGGGCCTGCCTGTTTGAAACGCATTATGCCTGTTCCGGTTCCATAACAATCAAACGGTTTCAATGCCGCTGTCCCGATTCGCGGTGGTTTCGGGGGATTCCGTCGGATTTACGACATGTGCGTAGTCGCTTATCGGCTTGGGGTATCCGTATTTATACCCCTGCACAGAGCGGCAATCATGATCGTTCAGGAAGCTTGCCTGTTCGTCAGTTTCGACCCCCTCTGCAATCACCTCGAGGTTGAGGTCGCGGCTCAGATTGATCACCGCACGGACGATGGCAATCGCCTGATCGTTGCTGACCAGCTTCTTGATAAAGGACTGGTCGATCTTGATGCGATCCACCGGGAAGTTCTGCAAGGTCGCAAGCGACGAGTAACCGGTGCCGAAATCATCCATGGCAATCCGCACGCCCAGCTTCTTGATATCAGACAGGATCTTCATCGAGCGCGCCGGATTGTGAATAAGCGCTGTCTCGGTGACTTCCAGTTCGAGGCGTTTCGGATCAAGACCGGTTTCGTTCAGGATCTCGGCAACCAGTTCCGGCAGTTCATGTTTCTGCAATTGAACTGCTGACAGATTGACCCCGATACCAAGCGGATTTTTCCAGCGCGCGGCCTCTTTGCAGGCGGTTCTAAGTACCCATTCGCCCAGCGGCACAATCAGGCCGGTTTCCTCGGCAATCGGAATAAACCGTCCGGGCGGGATCGATCCCAGTTCCGGATCGGTCCAGCGCAGCAAGGCTTCAAACGAGTGGATCACCTGATCATTACCATCGGTCTCGCATTGCGGCTGGTAATGAAGTTCAAGCTGGCCATTCTCCATCGCATGACGCAGGTTCGATGAAAGCTGGCGCTTGAAACGGTATTCCTCGTCCATTTCCGACGAATAGAACACAATGTCATTGCCGCCCGATTGTTTGACCCGATACATCGCAAGGTCGGCATGAAAAAGAATGCTTTCGGCGTCATTGCCATCGGTTGGATAATGCGCAATCCCGATACTTGCAGAAAGCTTCGCACGGTGTTCGGCATTGATGAATACCGGGAGCGCGACACAATCAAGGATTTGCTGGGCGGTTTCGCGCGACCGGGCGATAACGTTATCCATATCTGATTGTTCAGGGTGCGACAGCAGGGCGACAAACTCATCACCGCCAACACGCGCGATCACTACATTATCGCTAAACAGCTCGGCAAGGCGTTCACCCAATTCCCGCAGCGCATGGTCGCCGGCAATATGGCCAAAGCTGTCATTGAGTTCCTTGAAGTGGTCGAAATCAATGCACATCACCGTCAACGGAATGCCGGTTTCATCCGATTGCGTCAGTGCCTCGGCCAGTCGGTCATTGAATGTTGACCTGTTCAAAAGCTTGGTCAGGGCGTCACGTTCTGCGAGGAAACGGATATGGTTTTCTGCAGCATACCGTTCGCGCAGATCGCGCAGCCCAAATATCACGGTGGCATCCGATATTTCATCGGCGGGAATTTCGCGACGCACGACCTCGACCGGTATGGCGGTATTATTGCTCCAGGACAGGGTCGTTTCTGCATAACCGACCTTCCCTGATTTGAATTCCGCCGGTGTATCGGAAAGCCACTCTGTCAGGAAATCCTGATCAAGAATGTCTGCGCGGGTAACGCCACCCAGTTTCAGGAAACTGTCATTGGCATCAATCACCCGCCCATTCTGGGTCAGAACGAGCGCCTCGATGGCGGAATCGCCCAGAATGCGCATGCGGTTGCTGACATGATCGCGAAGTTGCCGGTCAACAAGGGCGGTGACAAAACCAATCGCAATCAGCCCGATGGCAACAACGGCGACGCCGACAGCAAGATATTCCTGCGAAATAAGCTGTGCCGGAACAGGGATAGTCGGATCGGGTGTGATCACCAGTGCACCCATCGCGCCGAAATGCATGGTCGCCACTGCGATGGTCAGGTTTGCCTTACCCAGAAGTTTCTGCTGGTCGGTCTGTGCGGTCTTGGCCAGATATAGCGACGCCATGCCGAACAAGGCCCCCATCAGGATGGCGGCAATCACAATATCCATGTGCCAGCTGATAATGCCGGGAACACGGATGGCAGACATGCCGGTGAAATGCATGGCCGAAATACCGAGCCCGACAACAAGGCCGCCGACAAGACGCGACAATACAAGATGCGGCCCACTGATCGAGGCAATCGCAAACCCGATGGTGGTTGTCGCGATCGCAATCGCCAGCGAAATAGCCGTCAGAAGGGGCTCATAGCCAACCGGGACAACCGGGTCATAGGACAGCATTGCAATGAAATGGGTCGCCCAGATGCCACCGCCGGTCACAACCCCGGTCAGGAACAGCCATGCGATTTTCTGACGAAGGCGACCGATGCAGGCGCGTGCGTACAGATTGAATGCGGTATGAATGCCCGCCAGTCCAATCAGAAGGGCAACGAGGACCAGAACGATATCGTGCTGGTGTGCCAGACAGTCATAAATTCTGTACATTCACGTGCCAAATCTAAAATTAATGTAATAGTTTCAATAACTAATACATTTTACTGGTGTAATTTTAAGTCGGCTGGTGTACGTGAAGCAACCCAAATCGGATCTTTCCGGGGCGGGGTCCCTAGCGGATCACGACTTTGCCCTCGCCGATGATGCGCGGGGGATTGTCACCACGGGTAAAGGTGATTTCGCCGTCATAGGTGCCAGCCGGCCATTGGCTTCCGGGGCGGTCCATATTGATAAAGAACCACTTTGCGCGCGGGCCTGCATCGTTGGGCAAATCAATGACAAAGTCGCGATGGCCACCCTTGCCATCAGGTGTCTGCAGGCTCATGCGGATGACATCGCCATCATTGGCGCCAATCAGATAGGCCCAGAAATAAAGTGCCGGGCTTGTGCGGGGCAGTTCCTGATCCTTGCCGTATCCGCGTTTAAGGTCGGATGCGTTCGGGCGCGCCATCGAAAATCCATGGCCATAAAGCGTGATCTCGTTATAGCTAAGCTTTGCGCGTGCAGACGGTGACCAAAGAGCTGCATTTTCGACATTGCATTCGGTGGCACTGCTGGTGCCCATGGCGGTGCCACTGAACGGGTCAACAAGTTCGCCATCCTTGCGCAGGTTGAAATGCAGGTGGGGGAAGGTGGCCTGACCGGAAATGCCGATCCGCCCGATCACCTGACCACGGCTGACGTGATCGCCCTGTTTTACCGCAACCCACCCCCGGCGAAGGTGGCAATACTGGCTTTGCCAGCCATCATCATGATCAATCAGAATGCCGTTGCCGCATTCGATGCCTTCAAGGCTGCTGGTGGCGATACGACCTGAATCAATATCTTCAACCCCGTCTCGCAGGGCAACGACCGTGCCATCCGCGATGGACAGGACCGGAACACCATCAAGCATGGTGGCTTCATCCGGGATTGCGAAATCAGTACCGCGATGGCCGTCATATGTTGTCGTGCCACAGGCATAGTCACGAATTTGCGGACCGGCATCATGATCGACATAGTGAACGATGTCACAACTGCTGCCGGCACAAACGACCGGCAAATCAAACGGCGGGCCATCTGCAAGGGCGAGGCTGCCAAAAGACAGGGTCGCGAACACGGAAAGAAAGAGTGTCCGAATGGATCCTGATCGTTCTGGCATATAGTCCCCCGTTATCGGTTTTTGTCGCCAAGCACTGGCATTTCAGTATGAATCACCTTTCTCTAACATAAAGGTGATGAGATATCGAACTGCAAGATGTTGTTTATACATTGCGATATCCGATATCAGTTCAAGGTGACGCATACGCGCTCCTTATCACACAAGGCAGGATGAAATGGATCAGAGCGGATTATTTCGGCTGGGTATCTTTGCCGCCATTCTGGCGGTCATGGCCTTGTGGGAGGCAGTGGCCCCTTATCGACCCAAGGAAGCCGTGCGCCGCCCGATGCGCTGGCTGACCAATTTTGGTCTGTTGTTGCTGAGTGCCGCCCTTGCACGTTTCACCATCGGGGCTGCGATGATTGCCGCCGCCATCTGGGCGCAGGCCAATGGTTGGGGGATAAATAACCTTTTGGGCATGCCTGCATTATTGTCCGGGCTGGTCACCATCATTGTTCTTGATTGTGCGATCTATTGGCAGCATCGCCTGACCCATATCGTGCCGGTGTTCTGGCGGTTTCACCGGGTGCATCACTGCGATACAGAATTTGATGTCTCGACCGCCGTGCGTTTCCATCCGGTCGAGATCGTCGCATCGGCACTCTACAAATCGACCTTTGTCGTGCTGATCGGGGCTGATCCATGGGCGGTGGTGATTTATGAAAGCATGCTAAGTGGCTTTGCCCTGTTTAATCATGGCAATGTGCATCTGCCCAAAAGCCTTGATCGCGCCTTGCGACTGTTGGTCGTGACACCTGATATGCACCGGGTGCACCATTCAAGTTTGATGAAAGAAACCAACAGCAATTACGGCAATATCCTGTCCGTCTGGGACCGGATATTTGTCAGCTATATCGATCACACCAAGGTCAATGATCACGATATGCAGATCGGCCTGAAGGAATTCCGCGACATGGACAGCCAAAGTTTGCTGGGCGTTTTGTGGATGCCGTTCCGGCGTCGCTGATTACGCTGGTACTACGCCGCGGACCGCCATGGCCGATGCCACAAGCGACCGCCGCCCGTCGGTTTTCCCGCCAAGATACGCCAGACGTGTGGCCTGCTGAATTTCATAGGCCGTGTCGGCATATTGCCGGTTAAAGAAATTGCGGATCAGGCTGTGTGCCCCCATCAGCGACTGCCAATAGTCATCAAAATCGATGAAATCCATGCGCACCGCAAGGGTTGCTGTTTCAATATCGCCCAGTCCCGCATCCGACCAAAGATCATAAAGGTCATCTTCATCCTGATAGGGGACGTCGAAAACCTCTTCGCGCAGTTTTTCGCCCTCGACCCCGACCAGAATGGCCGCGGCATCGAGAAACAGGCGGATAAACGTCAACCCGCCCGCACGGTCCCAGACAGATGCCGCTATTTTTCCGTTCGGTTTGGTGACGCGGACCATCTCGGCAACCGCCTTTTCCGGGTCTTCCAGATCATTGATCAACAACTGCGAGAAGGCAGTATCAAAACTGTTGTTCTCGAACGGCAGCGACAACGCATCCCCGGTTTTCAATTCGATATTTGAAGCTTCTTCGCGCAGGGCGTCTGTAAGGTAGTCGGGGATCAGGTCAATGCCGACAACCCGCGCATCCGGATACCGGTTGGCGGCCGCCAAGGTCAGACTGCCCGTACCACATCCAACATCAACCAACGCCCCACAAGACGGTGCGGCAACAAAATCAAGGAAGCTGCGCGACAGTCGGCGGCTCCATCGACCCATGGCAATTTCATAGGTGTCTGCAATTGTGTTGTTCATCGGGGGCGTTTCCCAAAGGTTTGTTTTTATGGACCCTAGATCATTGATATCACAGGTGGGCATGCCCTGATATGTCCCCGTTTCAGACAATTTCAAGCGCTTATCAAAAAGACATTCGACGAAATAGGCATTGCTCATTTCGAAAAATGCGCAATAAAATTACAAATATTGCATTGCAAAATAATTATAAGCGCGACATCTGCAATGTAAGCGACCGCGCAACAGGCATAGGGTTTCTAGGAAATGGATGAACGCGACGGACTTCATGGGCTGTATTTCGAAGATCTTGAGATCGGGCTGTCGGGCAGCTATGGAAAAACGGTAACCGAAACCGACATCGTAATGTTTGCCGGAATTACCGGTGACACCAATCCGGTGCACCTTAATCAGGATTACGCCGCAACCACGATGTTCGAAGGCCGCATTGCCCATGGCATGCTGTCGGCCGGTTTCATTTCGACGGTCCTTGGCACGCGCCTGCCGGGGCCTGGCACGATTTATCTTTCCCAGAACCTGCAATTCAAGGCACCGGTTCGGATCGGCGATACCGTGACAGCACGTGTGACCGTGCGTGAACTGATCCCGGCCAAGAAACGCGCCATTATGGAAACCAACTGCTATGTCGGGGATCGTTGCGTGATCTCGGGCGAGGCAACCGTGATGGTGCCTTCACGCGCCTGATGCCGGAAAGCCTGCGCTTTTTTGTCGGAAAAGTCTTTACGCTTCGGGCCTGCGCCCTATATAGCTGCCTGCTGGATTTGCCGACAAAAGGTCGGCAGGCATGGAACGCAGCAAAGAGAGACCGGCGCGAATGCGCGTTTTTCGATCTTTTGAGAACCTGACCGATGATGCGCGCGGCGCTGTTGTGGCGATCGGCAATTTCGATGGACTGCATCTGGGGCATCAATCGCTTCTGGATCAGGCCCGCGCAATTGCCCGCGATCTTGGTGCGCCGCTTGCGATCCTGACGTTCGAGCCCCATCCGCGCATGCTGTTTCGCGCCGATGATCCGCCGTTCCGTCTGACCTCGGCCGAGGATCGCGAAACCGCGGCTGGCAGCATTGATATCGACCTGTTCTATGAAGTCGAGTTTAACCGCGACTTTGCCGCTATGACCGCCGAAGAATTCATCGAGCGTGTTCTGGTCACGGGTCTTGGCGCCAAACATGTCGTGGTTGGCTGGGATTTCTGTTTCGGCAAGGGCCGGGCTGGCGATGTCGATTTGCTGCGCGCGATTGGTGAAAAATCCGGTTTTGGCGTTACGGCGGTGACCGCTGTCACCCATGATAACGGGATTGTCTATTCCTCGACTGCGATCCGTCAGGCGCTGCGTGATGGCCGCCCCGAAGACGCCAAGCATCTTTTGGGACGCCCGTGGGAGATCGGCGGGGTTGTCGCCCATGGCGATGCGCGCGGGCGCACCATCGGCTTCCCGACGGCCAATGTTCCGCTTGGCAATCACCTGCGCCCGAAATTCGGGGTTTACGCTGTCGAGCTTGGACTGGTTTCTAAAACCGATGGCAAAACCGTCGAACGCTGGATCCCCGGAGTCGCCAATATTGGTGTGCGGCCAAGCTTTGGCGGCGATGATGATGCCGGGCTTGAAGCGCACCTTTTTGACTTTGATCAGGACATCTATGACCGGCGGGTACGCGTGCGTCTGCACGGCTTTATCCGCGGGGAAAAGAAGTTCGATGGGCTTGATGCCCTGAAAGCCCAGATCGCAGCAGATGTGATCGCTGCCAAGGATATTCTCGGCAAGATTTGAATTTGTTGACGAACCCGCTATGATCCGCGCGCTTTTCGCAAGATCAGCTTTTCGCGAGATCTCCGGGGGTTCGCCCTTTTAATTTGTTCAAGACGACAGGACCGTCACGATGAGTGTCGAATACAAGAAAACCGTTATCCTGCCCAAGACCGATTTCCCGATGCGGGCGGGTTTGCCAAAGATGGAGCCGACCCTGCTCGAGCAGTGGAAGAAAGAGGACCTCTACGGCAAAATTCGCGGTATTTCGGCTGATCGTGAAATGTTTGTCCTGCATGATGGCCCGCCCTATGCCAACGGCCATCTGCATATTGGTCATGCACTGAACAAGATCCTTAAAGACGTCATCACCCGTTCCCAGCAGATGCTGGGCAAGAACGCTGTTTACGTTCCGGGTTGGGACTGCCACGGCCTTCCGATTGAATGGAAGATCGAAGAACAATACCGTGCCAAGGGCAAGAACAAGGACGATGTTCCGATTGCCGAATTCCGCAAGGAATGCCGCGAGTTTGCCCAGAAATGGCTTGATATTCAGCGCGAAGAATTCAAACGCCTTGGCGTGATGGGCGACTGGGACAATCCCTATGTCACCATGGATTACAAGGCAGAGGCATCTATTGCCCGTGAACTTGGCAAGTTCCTGATGAACGGTTCGCTCTATATGGGCTCGAAGCCGGTCATGTGGTCGGTGGTTGAAAAGACCGCCCTTGCCGAGGCTGAAGTCGAATATCACGACCATACATCCAAAACGATCTATGTCCGCTTCCCGGTCACCGAGACCAAGGTTGATCTGCTTAAAGACGCGACCATCGTCATCTGGACCACGACCCCTTGGACCATTCCGGGCAACCGTGCGATTTCATATGGCGAAGACATCGAATATTCCGTCATCGAAGTCACCGAAACCGCCGAGGAAGCCTGGGCCACCGTTGGCGAGAAGATGGCGGTTTGTACCGATCTTCTTGAAGACCTATGCAAAAACGGTCGCGTTACCGGTCACAAGGTTGTCGGCACCTTTAAGGGCGCCGACCTCGAAGGCACGCTCTCGGCCCATCCGTTCCGCGGTCAGGGCTATGACTTTGACGTGCCGCTTCTCGCAGCTGACTATGTCACGACCGATACCGGTACCGGCTTTGTCCATACCGCACCGACCCACGGCCCGGACGATTACCAGACCGGTCTGAAATACGGTCTGGAAGTACCGGAAATGGTCGATGGTGACGGGGCTTATTATCAGACCGTGCCGCTGTTTGCCGGCGAACGCATCTATGATGAAAACGGCAAGGAAGCGGGTGCCAACGAAGCGGTCATCGCCAAACTGATCGAAGTTGGTGCGCTGCTGTCGCGTGGCCGCCTCAAGCACTCCTATCCGTGCTCATGGCGTTCCAAGGCACCGGTGATCTATCGCACCACGCCGCAGTGGTTCATTTCCATGCAGGACAATGACCTGCGTGAAAAGGCGCTCAAGGCGATTGATGAAACCCGCTTTGTGCCAGAAGCCGGTCGTAACCGTCTGCATTCCATGATCGCCAACCGCCCGGACTGGTGCGTATCGCGCCAGCGTGCATGGGGCGTTCCGATCACGGTGTTCATCGAAAAAAGCACCCGCCAGCCGCTGCGTGATCAGGAAGTGCTTGATCGCGTCTACGAAGCCTTCTGCGAAGAAGGTGCTGATGCGTGGTTCACCCGTGATGCACAGTATTTCCTTGGCGACAAATACAACGCCGATGATTTCGAACAGGTTACTGACGTGCTTGACGTCTGGTTTGATTCCGGTTCGACCCATGCCTTCGTGCTCGAAGAACGTCAGGATCTGAAATGGCCAGCCGATCTTTACCTCGAAGGATCGGATCAGCATCGCGGCTGGTTCCACAGCTCATTGCTTGAGTCTTGCGGTACCCGTGGTCGTGCACCGTACGACGCGGTTCTGACCCATGGCTTTGTTCTTGATGGCGAAGGCCGCAAGATGTCGAAATCGCTCGGCAACGTCATTGCGCCGAACGATGTCATCGACAAGCTTGGTGCAGATATCCTGCGTCTGTGGGTGGTGAGCTCGGATTATCATGATGATCTGCGCATCAGCCATGAAATCATTCAGCGCCATTCCGACATCTACCGTCGTCTGCGCAATACCCTGCGCTTCCTGCTCGGCAACCTTGATGGCTTTGACCAGTCCGAAAAGGTTGCAGATAACGAACTGCCGGAACTCGAACGCTGGGTTCTGCATCGTCTGAGCCACCTTGATGACATGGTGCGCAAGACGACCGCGGACTACGATTTCCACTCGATGTTTATCGAGCTGCATAACTTCTGCGCGCTTGATATGTCGGCATTCTATCTTGATATCCGCAAGGACGCGCTTTATTGCGACGCGCCAAGCAGCCTGCGCCGCCGTGCAGCACGGACGGTCATGGATCGCGTGTTTGATTGCCTTGTTCGTTGGTTGGCACCGGTTCTGTGCTTTACCGCCGACGAAGCATGGCGTGCGCGCTATGGTGCCGAAAGCTCGGTTCACTCGGAAACCTTCAACACGGTTTCCGATGGCTGGAAAGACGATGCGCTGGCCGCCAAATGGGCCAAAATCCGCAAGCTTCGCCGTGTTGTCACCGGTGCGCTTGAACTTGAACGTGCCGAAAAACGCATTGGTGCCAGCCTTGATGCCGCACCAAAGGTTTATGCGACCGCTGATTATGTCGAAGCCCTGGCTGGCCTTAATCTTGCCGAAATCGCCATTACATCTGACATCGAACTGATCACGGGTGATGCACCGGACGGTGCCTATACCCTTGATGACGTTGCCGGTGTCGGTGTTGTGCCGGCCTTGGCAGAAGGCGAGAAATGCGAACGTTGCTGGCAGACCCTGCCGGAAGTTGGCAGCCACGCTGAACATAAAACCGTTTGCAACCGCTGTGCGGATGCCGTTGATGAAATGGGAATTGCCGCCGAGTAACGGTGGCGTTCGGGAACGCCCTGCTTTGGTGGCAGGGCACATCCCGGCAAGTCAGAAAGAGTGTTGATGAAACATCGTGCCTTTGTGTTTGGTCTGATCGTCATTGCAATCGTGTTTGGTGTCGACCAGTGGACCAAGGCGCTTGCCATTGATGGTCTGTCTAACCCACTTCGCGTCATCGAAGTGACGCCGTTCATGAACTTTGTTCTGGCCTGGAACCCGGGTGTTTCGTTTGGCCTGTTTCAGGGGCAGGCACCTTGGGTGATGATTGCGGTGACCGCTGCCATCACCATTGGCTTTGGCATCTGGATGTGGCGCACGCGCGATTCCATGCTGCGCTTTGCCCTGGCAATGATCATTGGCGGCGCAATTGGCAACCTCGTTGATCGTCTGCGCCACGGGGCTGTGACCGACTTCATTGATCTGCATGTTGCGGGTTATCACTGGCCGGTATTCAATATTGCCGATAGTGCAATCACGGTTGGTGCGGCGCTACTGTTGATCGATTCCCTTTTTGGCGGTAAAAAATCTACCAGATGAATTTTGGCCGGGCGAACATGGTCCGGTTTTGAAGTGGTAATGAGGCACAAATGGCCCGGAAACTGACGACCAATATTTTCAAAATTGCATTGCTGGGCGGACTTGCGCTTGGCGTTTCCGGTTGTGAATCAACACGTGAAACCTTTGGCCTGAACAAACAGTCGCCTGACGAGTTTGCGGTTGTTTCGCGCGCCCCGCTCAGCCTGCCGCCTGATTTTACCTTGCGTGTTCCTGATCCAGGCGCACCGCGCCCGCAAACCGGTTCGACCACCGATCAGGCGCGTCGTATTCTGGTTGGTGAAGATCCCAACGTTGTAAAACGTGACATCACCGAAGGTACGCGCAGCAAGGGACAGGTTGCCCTTCTTTCGGCATCCGGTGCGCAATATGCCGATCCGGAAATCCGCAACACGGTGGATCGTGAAACCTCGATCTTCATTTCCGAAAGCGAAGGCGTCGTCGACGATCTGCTGTTCTGGCAGGAAAAGCCGGAATTCGGCACCGTCGTGGATCCGGCCGCCGAAGCCAAGCGTATCCGCGATCAGCAGGCATTGGGTGACAATGTTGCCGGTGGTGCCGATACCCCTGTGATCGAACGCAAACAGAAAGGCTGGCTGGAAGACATCTTCTAAGCTTCGCCAGACGATTGGCCGAACACACGACAATTTGATGCATTCAGACAAGGGCGCGATGGTTTCGCGCCCTTGTTCTGTCATATTCGGTTCTTAAGAAATGCCTGTTGAATGCAAGTGCCGCGTTCTGCTGGTCCTGCATTGAAACACACCGTTTGCATAACCATCCTGAATTGGAATGGGACGCCACAATGAGAATTTCTGGAACAATCCGATCAATGACGCGCAGCTCCGTGGCTGTGCTTGCCCTCGTCGCACTGACTCTTGCCCTTGTGCCCGGTTTGTCACGGGCGGCTGTGTTCAGCCCGCAAACTGCCACCCTTGATAACGGCATGCAGGTCGTGCTGGTGGAAAACCACCGTGCACCGGTCGTTACCCATATGGTCTGGTACAAGGTCGGCTCGGCCGACGAGCCCCAAGGTGTCTCGGGCATTGCCCATTTCCTTGAACATCTGATGTTCAAGGGGACCGATAAGATGGTGCCGGGCGACTTTTCAAAGATCGTTGCGCGCAATGGCGGCAATGACAACGCCTTCACCAGCTGGGACTACACGGGATATTTCCAGAACATTGCCCGTGACCGGCTTGATCTGGTCATGGAGATGGAAGCCGACCGCATGACCAATCTGAAGCTTTCAGATGATGTGGTTCTGCCCGAACGCGATGTGATCATCGAAGAACGCCGTTCGCGCATTGATACCAGCCCGGGGGCGCTTCTGGGCGAACAGATGCGCGCATCGCTGTATATGGCGCATCCCTATGGTCGGTCGATCATTGGCTGGCGCCATGAAATGGAAAAACTTTCCACCGAAGACGCACTTGAATTCTATCGCGACTGGTATGCGCCCAATAATGCCATTTTGGTTGTTGCCGGCGACATCACCATGGATGAATTGCTGCCGATGGCGGAAAAATATTACGGCGTCATCCCGCGTGGTAAGGACATGACCCGCAACCGTGTTCAGGAACCGGTTCAGCATGCCCCGCGCAAGGTCACCATGCGTGACCCGCAGGTCGGTCAGGCATCCTGGTCGCGCTATTATCTGGCACCGTCCTACAATACCGATGCGGCTGATGCCGTGCCGCTTGATGTGCTGAGCGAAATCATCGGATCGGGCACCACCAGCCGCTTCTTCAAGGCCCTTGTGGTCGATCAGGAAATCGCCTCAAGCGTTGGCACCTTCTATGATCCGGTGACCGTCGATCTGGCAAGCTTCGGTGTCTATGCCGTTCCGCGCGGTGATGTCGATTTGGCCGATCTTGAAAAGGCGGTCGAGGCCGAAATTGCCAAGGTCGTCGCCGACGGTGTGACGCAGGATGAACTCGATCGCGCCAAGCAGAAGCTGCTTGATAGTGCCGTCTTTGCCCGTGACTCGCTATCTGCCGGTGCACGCGTGCTCGGTCAGTCGCTTGCGGTCGGTTTGACCGTGGATCAGGTCGAAAGCTGGCCGGACCGGATTTCGGGTGTGACGGTGGAACAGGTCAATGACGCCGCCAAACGGGTGTTCGATGCCAAGAAATCTGTCACCGGCTGGCTGATGCCGCCCGAAGGTGGCCCGGTCACGGGCGCTGGTGCGGCCCTTCCGATCACCTCTGGCGAAGGAGTGCACTGATATGAACAAGCTGTTTAAACAGATTGCCGGTGTTGCCTTTGCGACAACGCTTGGTTTTGGCTTTGCGCAACAGGCCAAGGCGGTCGAGGTACAGGAAGTGATTTCGGACGGCGGCATTCGCGCCTGGCTTATCGAAGATCACATGAACCCGCTGATGACCATGGATATCGCCTTTACCGGTGCGGGGGCGGCAACCGATCCGGATGGCAAGCTTGGCTTGGTCAATATGGTATCTGGCCTGATTGATGAAGGCGCTGGCGCGATGGACAGCCAGACCTTCCGCAGTGAAATGGAAAACCGGTCGATCGGTCTTTCCTTTGATGCGGGGCGCGATGACTTTGCCGGATCGCTCACCACGCTAACGCGTGAACGCGAAACGGCGATTGATCTGCTGCGTCTGGCCCTGTCCGAGCCCCGCTTTGATGATGAGGCGGTTGAACGTATCCGTGCACAGGTTGTTTCGGGCCTCAAGCGGGCCGAAACCGATCCGCGCGATATCGCCAGCCGCACATTCTTTGCCTCGATCTTTGGCGATCATCCCTATGGTCGGCCGGTTTCGGGCACGCTTGAAACCGTGGCCGGTTTGAACGCCAATGATTTTCGTGGCTTCGTGCGCCGTGCCTTTGCCAAGGACAACCTGATTGTGGGCGTCGCCGGTGACATCACCGCCGAAGAACTTGGTCCTTTGCTCGACGAGGCCTTTGGCGCGTTGCCCGCGAAAAGCGACCTGCCCAAGATCGCCGATGTTACGCCGACCTATGGCGATATCGACGTAATCGAACAGGACATCCCGCAAAGTCAGGCGATCTGGGGCCAAAAAGGCATCGAACGCCAGGACCCGGATTTCTATGCCGCCTATGTGATGAATTACATCCTTGGCGGTGGCGGCTTCTCATCGCGCCTGACCGAGGAAGTCCGTGAAAAGCGTGGATTGGCTTATGGCGTCTATAGCTACCTCGCCAATCTTGATCATGCCGACATGATGATGGGCGGGGTTGCCACGCGCAATGACGCGATTGGTCAAAGCCTGTCGCTGATCAGCACCGAATGGACCAAGATGAAGCAGGACGGCATCGATCAGGAAGAGCTTGATAATGCCAAGGCCTACCTCACCGGGGCCTTCCCGCTGCGCTTCACCAGCCTCGGCAACCTGTCGGGCATGCTGGTCGGCATGCAAAAGGAAGACCTTGGTATGGACTTCCTTGATCGTCGCAATGACATGGTCAATGCCGTCACGCTTGATGACGTTAACCGAGTTGCTGCCGATCTGATGGACCCGGCCAATGTCACGGTGACCGTGGTTGGCAAGCCGGAAGGTGATCTGGCCTTCTGATCCCAGAACCACATCGGAAAAGTTGCAAAGCGCGGTGAAAGGGATTTCGCCGCGCTTTGCGCTTTGATAGGTTCATCACAACCAAGATAAACATCACGAGCACCGCCTTCATGACCTTGCGCGTCCTGCCACAGAACCTGATCAACCAGATTGCCGCCGGTGAGGTGGTCGAACGTCCTGCGGCTGCGCTTAAGGAACTGGTTGAAAACGCCCTTGATGCCGGGGCGACCAAGGTGGACGTCAATCTGCGCGATGGCGGTCGGACGTTGTTGTCTGTCACTGACGATGGCAAGGGCATGACGCCGGACGAACTGACACTGGCCGTCGAACGCCACGCCACATCCAAGCTGCCCGATGATGATCTGTTTAACATCGGTTTCATGGGCTTTCGCGGCGAGGCCTTGCCATCGATCGGGTCGGTATCACGGATGCGCCTGACCAGCCGTGTGCGCGGCTCTGAAAACGCATGGACACTGGTGGTGGAAGGCGGGGCCAAGGGCGCACCGGAACCAGCCGCCCATCCCTATGGCACACGGGTCGAGGTGCGTGATCTTTTCTATGCCACGCCGGCACGTCTGAAGTTCCTTAAAACCGCGCGGACCGAACAGATGTATGCGCGCGAGATCATGGACCGTCTGGCGATGGCGCGCCCGGATGTCGGCTTTACACTCAGTGGTGATAACAACAAGACGATCCTGAATTACCCGGCCTGCGAAGGCGATCTGTTTGATGCACGTCTTAAACGGCTGGGGGCTGTCATGGGCCGCGAATTTCAGGATAACGCCCTTCAGATCGAGGCAGAGCGTGAAGGCATCCGCCTTACCGGCTATGCCGGGGTGCCGACACTCAACCGTGGCAATGCGCAGATGCAGTTCATGTTTGTCAATGGCCGCCCGGTCAAGGATCGGCTGCTGCAAGGCGCAGTGCGCGGCGCCTATCAGGATTTTCTGGCACGTGATCGCCATCCGTTATTGGCGCTGTTCTTTGAACTTTCTCCACGTGATGTTGACGTCAACGTCCATCCCGGCAAGACGGAGGTCCGGTTCCGTGATCCGGGCATGGTGCGGGGGCTGATTGTCGGCGCACTTAAACATGCGCTGGCCGGGGCGGGGCATCGCGCCTCGACCACGGTGGCAGATATGGCCTTGGGGGCGGTCCGCCGCGAAGGTGAGGGTCCCTCACTTCCGTATGGTGGTGGCGCACGAAGCGGCGGCGGCAGTGGTTTTAACATCGGACACTATCAGCCAAACGTGCCGGGCCATGCGGCGATTGAACGCAATTACGCCGCCCAGGCACCGATGGAAAACCCCGGAAACTATGGCGGCCTGTTTGATCGCGGGCGCGAGTTTGGCGGATCGGGTGGTAGCGCTAACATCGCAGGTGGCGAGGGCGGTTTTGCAGCCGCTGCGGCAGCGGCGCTGTCGGGTGGTTATGATGCCGCCGCACCGTCAGCGCGCATTGATAACATCGCCGATGAAGGTAAGTTTGTTGATCATCCGCTGGGGGCAGCCCGCGGGCAGGTGCATGCCAATTACATCATTGCCCAGACCCGCGACGGTCTGGTGATTGTCGATCAGCACGCCGCGCATGAACGCATTGTCTATGAACGCATGAAGGCCGATCTGGCCGAAAGCGGTGTCAAGCGACAAGGGCTGTTGCTGCCCGAAGTCGTCGAACTGGATGAAGCGTCCGCTGATCGTATTGCCGACCGGGCAGACGAATTCGCCGAACTGGGTCTGGTGATCGAGCCATTTGGTCCCGGCGCGATTGTTGTTCGCGAAGTGCCGGCCATGTTGGGCAAGGTTGATGTCAGCGCGCTGGTGCGCGATATGGCCGATGAAATTGCCGAACTGGGGCAGGGCATGGCGCTAAAAGACCGGCTGATGTATGTCTGTGCGACCATGGCTTGCCATGGATCGGTGCGGTCCGGTCGGAAGCTCAATGCCGATGAAATGAACGCCCTTTTGCGCCAGATGGAAGCCACCCCGCATTCAGGCCAATGCAACCATGGCCGCCCGACCTATGTCGAGCTCAAGCTTAACGACATCGAAAAGATGTTTGGCCGCAGGTAGGAAAACAGATGTCGGCGATCACGCTTCATATCGCGACCCTTGAGGATGCCCCGGCCATCCGTGCCTTGTTTGCGCGGTCCTATGCGACGTTTTTGGCCCATGACTATGCGCCGGACATGCTTGAACGCGCCATGCCGTTTCTCACCTTTGCCAAGCCCGAGTTATTAAGTTCGGGCACCTATTACATCGCCAGGACAGAGGCCGGTGACGTTGTTGGCGCAGGCGGCTGGACGGCGGTTCGGCCCGGAAGCCGGGAAGGTGATGTCCAGCCGGGGCTGGCCCATGTCCGGCATTTCGCCGTCGATCCCGATCACGCGCGCAAGGGCATTGCCAGCATGCTGTTTGATCGCTGCGTAAGCGACGCCAAGGCATCGGAAAATGTTAAGCGCTTTGAATGTTATTCAACCCTGACCGCCAGACGGTTTTATGAATCACGCGGCTTTCGAGTGATCGGTGATTTCGAAGCGCCTTTTGCGCCGGACTTCCGTTTTCCCAGCCTGCATATGGTCTGTGATCTCGACTAATCGCGCAGTTTCAGATCGTGGGGCAGGCGGGTATTGGCGTTGACGCGCGCCCGCTGGATCTGTTCGGCAAACAGGCCGCGCGTGCCACTCAGATCCGCATCGCGGAAATCCGTTCCGGCCAGATTGGTGCCGCTCAGATCACAATTGATCATCTTGAGGCCCCGGAAATTGGCATTCGACAGGTCCGATCCCAAAAATACCGTGTTGCGCATCATCGCCTTGCTAAACCGTGCGCCTGAAAGTCGGCTTGCCGCCAGGTTGGCGTTATCCAGATTGCTTTCACCAAAATCAGCGGCAACCAGATTGCAACGGCGCAAAACCGCATCCTTGCAATTGGCACGATGGAAGCTGGCAAACGGCAATCCACATCGGCTGAGATCAATGCCTTCCAGCTCGGCCTCGCGCAGATCGGCATGTTCGATGGACATCACCGACCCCTCGCGCCCGCCGGTATCCACCCAAAGCTTGTGACTGATCAACGCCGCGTGCAGGTCAATCTCGACGAGTTCCTCGTCTTCTGCCGTGGTGTCATCCTCGGCCTCAATCGGTTCATCGGCGGCATCGGACGGCTTGGCCTCCTCACTGGCAACGGCAGCAGGCAGCACCTCTTTGGCAGATTGCAGGGCCTCTAGGTTCTGTGCACTGGTGCGTTTGTCACGCGCACTCGGAACACCAACAAGCTCGCCGTCGCCAAATGTCTGACCGGCCCCGTTCAGGCGTGGTCGGCTATCGTCGATGTCCAGATTTGTCGTCATACCAATGGCAGGCGACGGTTTGGCGGGCTTTGTTTGCGTTTTCGGCCCGGCACCATCGTTTTCCGGTGTGTCGGAAGTCTCGGTGCTTTTGGGGACTGTTGCCGATGGATTTTTTGGCTTTGCGGTTGGACTGGTGGCACTTGAAGTCGCCATTTTGGCAAGGTCCTGTGGCCGTGCGGGGCCAAAATAGTTTTCCTCCAGCACGAAGCGGCGTGGTTTTTTCAGGACCGTTTCAATGATCTTGGTCAGGCGTTCTGGATCAATCGGCTGACGAAAAACGCCCTCAATCCCGGCGTCGACCGCATCGCGCATGCCCCGGCGATCCAGTTTCGGCGCGCCAAGCAGGATCGGGACGATGCCGCCGTGCGGATTTCCACTTGTGGCGGCGTCACGAATGGCGCGAATGGTCGAAATACCGCGGATGCCATCAAGATAAAGACCGATCAGAACCAGATCCGGCTTAAGCTCCGCAATCAGTTCGAGCGTGCGTTCGCGGTCGTCACAATCAACGAATTTGCCAAAGCCAAAATGCTCAACGGCTGCCCGTGCGGCACTGATGTTCCGTTCGCTGTAATCCGCATACAGGATTGTCTTTTTCTTGTTGGCATGGCTCGCCATGATGGGCGGTATTCCCTTTGCTCACGCGTTTTTTGGATCGAGTCCCGTTGGCAGACTTCTGTCAGGGGCTGTCTGACGGAATGCTGAAAGTACGCCGTGCTTCAGAGTTTGGATTTCTGCTGGCATCACCGGTTTCCGGATTTGCCCCCTCATCAAAGTCTTCTCCACCGTTTGACGGGGCCCTGAATTCGCCGCCTTCTGATGCACTGTTGGCGTCGAAATTGGTCTCGACCATTTCAATGGTTATTTCGACCCGACGGTTGGTCGCCCGCCCCTCGGGGGTATCGTTGGTCGCCAGTGGCCGACTGTCGCCATATCCCTGAATGACCATGCGGCTCGGGTCTGTGCCGTTCTGATCAATCAGAAAATGCAGAACCGACGTCGCACGTGCCGCCGACAGGTCCCAGTTCGATATATAGGGAGACGACGCCGAAACAGGAACGTTATCGGTATGACCGGCGACAAAAATTTCGCCAGCCGTCTGGTTGATCACCGGCGCGACGCGGTTCAGGATGGCGGCAAATTCATCTGTCATGCCGGACGATCCGGATGGAAAGGCCAGTTCGTTGGGGAAACGCATGACAACCTCGCCGTCGATACGCTCCAGCCCCACCTGATCCTGAAGGCCCATGTTATCAAGAACCTTGCCAAGCGTTTCTTCGAGCGCCTCGGCCTTTTCTTCCTTGCTGTCGGTTTCGTTGCTTTCAACTTCCGGGGTCTCGGCCTGCGGGATTTCCGACACCACACGCGGGGTATCGGGTGTTGGCGCCTTAAGCGATTTGCCAACGATGGAGCCATCAAGCTCGATCACCCCTGCAAGCTGATCTTGTTGGGAAAAGCCAAAGGCCGCCTTGACCGAGCCGGCAATCTGTTTGTAGCGGATGACATCCATCTCAGCGAAGGTCAGCAACAGCACAAACAGGACAAGCAGCAACGACATCAGATCGGCGAATGTCGCCATCCAAGCTGGTGCGCCTGCTGCTGGTTTCTTTGCCATCGCCTATGCCCAGTCTGCTGCCTGAATGCGCGCTGCCATCATGATCATGCACCACCATCTTCAGGATCGGCCGGAATGCCACCCGGAAGATAGGGGCCGAGGATTTCCTTCATCACCATCGGGCTCTGGCTGGCCTGGATCTGCACCACCGATTCAATGATCAGCTGTTTGGTGTTTTTCAAGCGATCAACCTTAAGGGCCAGTTTGTCGGCAACCGGAAGCGCGATCAGGTTGGCCAACACTGCGCCATAAAACGTGGTCAGCATGGCAATTGCCATGGCCGGACCAATGGCGTCCGGGTCTGACAGGTTGGCCAGCATCTGCACCAGACCAACCAGCGTCCCGATCATGCCAAATGCTGGTGCCGTGTCACCGATACCTCGGAACATCAGTTCACCGAGTTCGTCATTCTGGATGGATTTTTCCACCTCGCTTGAAATCGAGCTGCGGATCACCTCGCCGCTGTGACCATCCACGCACATGCGGATGCCGCGCGCCATGATTTCATTTTCGACTTCAACACTTTCAAGTCCCAGAAGGCCGTTCTTGCGCACGATGCCGGCAAGCTCAATCGCCTTTTCATAGATCGAAAGCGGGTCTTCCTTGGGGTTCTTGAACGCAATGCCAATACCGATCTTGAGCGACTTGACGACATCACGCATCGGGAATTTGATCAGGGTGGCGGCTGCTGTTCCGCCAAACACCACCATGACGGATGGAAGGTCGACAAAGGAATCAAGGCTGCCACCCATCAAGATGGCGCCAAAAATAACGCCCATCCCGGCGATAATTCCAATAAGTGTCGCTATATCCATGTCGGTTTTAAAATCCGGCCTTAAAACAAGTTCGTCAAACGCATCGGTACCAAGCAGGGCAGGCGACACGTGGCGGGTCGTACACTAATCAGTGGTCTGACAGACACACAGATGAAAATCGTCTGCTTGAAAGGCTGCCAGATGGAAATGAAACGCGGACTACACTCCTGAAATTGGGACTGTGTTACTGGTTTTCCATATGCTTGCAGCAACTTCTTGCCGACAATGACCAAATGCCGCCGATAATCATCGCCGTTCGGCGATGAAGTTACTGCCTTGGTTTAGAAAGGCATATACTTATGGCGTTAAATGTTTGTTGCCAGACTTTCGAACAGCACTCAACCCCGCCCTAAGAATAAGAAAATTCTATTCCTGTGGTGGAGCTCTTTGGTTTTACACCAAGCAAACAGTCCCAAACAGGACCGGAATTCTGACATTTTCTGATGTTTGCAAGGACTTACCGGTCAAACTTGCCGACAAAGTTGGCTCAAACTAGCCCAGTTCGAACGACGAAATCCCGAAAGCCATACCAAGATCAAGCTTCGGTGCCGGCCCCTTATACATGCGGGCCGTCTCGAACTCCGGCACCATGCCATGGGTCGTGGCCAGATCAATTGCCGCCTGATTGGGCTCAGGCACATCGAGATAGACCTTGCCACCCTGATCATCCCGGCTTTGCAAAAGGGCGCCAAACAGGGTTTTTGCATCCTTGGCATTGGGGGCAAATAGCGGGCCGATCTTGTGACCTTCAAGACACGGGCGGATCACGCCATATGCGCGAAGCCCCATCGGGCCCTTAAGGGCAAGGGCCGTGTGTTTGTCGTTGCCAATCCAGCCGCGCAGGAATTCAATCCGGCTTTCCGCGAACAGGTTACAGGTCTGCTCGAACGCATCGACAATGCCAATGTCATCGACCGCAAGTGTGAACAGATCGTCTGGTGTTTCGCCACTGGCCGTGACCACACCGCCGAAACGAATGTTGCGATGGGCAAACTCAAAACCCGATTTGCGGTAATTGTCCTGCTGATCGACAACGCCATCAAGTCCGATGGTCTTGGGAACGCTACCGTCAAGCACCGCCTG
Source organism: Thalassospira sp. CH_XMU1458 (assembly GCF_037027205.1). Taxonomy (NCBI): domain Bacteria; kingdom Pseudomonadati; phylum Pseudomonadota; class Alphaproteobacteria; order Rhodospirillales; family Thalassospiraceae; genus Thalassospira; species Thalassospira sp. CH_XMU1458. The sequence continues at coordinate 1,059,938 of NZ_JAYMDW010000001.1, forward strand.
CCACAGGCGATAGCCAAGACCCGATCCACGACGATCCGGGCGGCAGATGTAAAATCCGACAAAGCCAAAGTCCGAGCTGTACTGGACTGATGAAATCACTGCCGCCAGTCCCTGTTTGTCAAACGCGCCCCAGAACCCTTCCGGGTCTGTGTTGAAAAATACCTCTGCATCGGCAAGGCCGGGGTTCCAGCCCTCTTTGGCAGCCCATTCAACGGCAACAGGAAACTCGAATGATTTCAGACGGCGGATTTTGTCAGGCATCGCTTTGTTCAGACTTCCAATAAACAGATCAAGGTCGCAATTGCCGCCACTGACAGGGCAAACGCATGTGCCAAACATCTATCACGCACCGCTAAAATCAATGATAATTTTTATTGAGAATGCCTATCATTGTTATTATTACAGACAAACACATCTTGTCCGCGCCCCCTTTATCCGAGAGCCCCATGTCCACATCGCTTCTGACGGCCAAAACGCGTATCGCACTTCCAGACAGTGCCACCCTGATCAAACAGGCCGCCGCGTTCTATCGCGAACATGATTGCGATGTGACAGGGGATGGGGAACAAACGCGGATATCGGTTTCCATCGGCCATATTCAGCTCAGCAGCACGGAAACCGCTCTTGAGGTCGAAGTCGGTGCAAAGACCGAGGTCGATGTCATCCAGATGAAGTCGGCGATTATTTCGATCCTGCAGGGGGCTGCACCCGATGCTGATCTTGACTGCCGCTGGACGGGGGCGGGCAAAAGCAACGGCAAACTGCCTAATTTCTGCGAGCTGACAGTGGGCAAGATCACCGACCTTTCACCGCATATGCGACGCTTGCGCCTTCATGCCTGCGATCTTGATGCCTATGACACGGGCAGCATCCATGTCCGGCTTCTGATCCCGCCACGTGGGCAGCAAAACCCGCAATGGCCGACCCTTGCCGATAACGGTATGCCCGTCTGGCCAAGTGGTGAAAACACCATCGAACAACGCGTCTACACGATCCGCGCAATCGATGCCAAGGCCGGCTGGATCGATGTCGACTTTGTCATGCATGGCGATAATGGCCCTGGATCGGCCTTTGCCATGCATGCCAGCCCCGGGGATGTCGTGGCAATGACCGGCCCGTTGGGATCCGCATTGCCCGAGGCCGACTGGGTTCTGTTGGCCGGCGATGAAACGGCCTTGCCGGCGATTGGGCGTTATTTGGCCGAAATGCCGGGCCATGTAACCGGTCACGCGATTATTGAAGTCGCAAACGGATCAGACGTTATCGCGGTGCCCACCAACAGTCAGATACAGGTTCAATGGCTGTTTCGCGATGATCAACACCCTGTCGACCGCAGCCTGATTCAGGATGCTGTTCGATCCGTGGAAATTCCTGATGCGCATGATCGCGTCTATTGCTGGGCCGGGGTCGAACAGGCTGATTACAAGCCGATCCACACTTATTGGCGCAAGGATTGTGGCCTTGATCGTGATCGCTGTGTTGCAATGACATTCTGGCGCAAGGCCGGGCGTTAAATCCCGGCTCACCGCGAATACCTGTTGAAGGCAACTGCGTGTTCGGAAACTGTCAGGCTTCAGCCTGCTGGCCAACGCGTTTGCGTTGCGGGCCAAACAGGCATGTCAGTATAAGAATCACACCTGACACCGTCGCGATCATGCCCGCGGCACTGACCGCATAAGGCGATCCGAACCAACCCGGACCATACCCCGCCAAAACATAACCCAGAATGGCCGAGATGGTGGCAAATACGACCGACCAGCCGACTTGGCGGGCCAACTGATTGGTCATCAGGCGCGCACTCGCTGGCGGGCAGACAAACATCGCAATCACGATAATTGACCCGACCGCATCAAAGGCCGCGACGGCGGCAACCGCCGTTGCCACCACCAGCGCAAAGCCAAGGAGCCGGGTGCGAATACCAATCGCCCCTGCAAAGGCGGCATCGAAGGTCGAGATTTTCAGTTCTTTCCAGAACAGGAAAATAAACAGGACAATCCCAACCAGAACAACCGCCAAACGCGGTAATTGCGGTGGCAGGGTCGCAAGGGCAGCCGGATCCAAAAGCGATCCCCAGCCTTCGGCATCAAACCAGATCAGGCTTTCGAGATTGCCGAGCAACGCGTGCTGCACATCGATGTGCACAGAACTGGTATCGGTAATTTCGAGGAACAAAACACCAGCGGCAAAGAGCGTGGTGAAAACCAGTCCCATCGCCGCCCCCGGTTCAACCCGTCCAAGGCGCTTGACGATTTCGATCATCACCACGGCAATGATTGCAGCCGCCCCTGCGCCCAGCATCATCGGAACGGCGGTGATGGTGCCGGTCACCAGAAAGGCCGCCACAATACCGGGCAGGACAACGTGACTGATCGCATCACCAATCAGGGCCTGACGGCGGAGCAAAAGGAAATTACCCGGAAGCGCACAGGCAATGGCGGCCAGCGTGCCAATCACAATCGGTGTAAGGCTCAGCTGCACAAACTCCGCGCCAAGGGCTGTGATCAGATCATCGATCATGCCTTTGCTCCCTGGCTGGCTTGCGCGTTCTGGATCATGCGATCAATCTCGGCGATCTGGTCTGGCGTCATCATCCGTTCAATCGGGGTCAGCCCGTCATAGCGTTCAATGGCGGAATCATCGGGCAGCATCCGGCGCGCCATCGCCCAGCGGGCCTCGTCATGGGCAGCTTTTTCTGCGGCAATCCGACCGCGTGCGGTGGCAACGCCGTCTGCGCGGATCATCCCGGCACGGCGCAGGATACGAATGGTCAGCCCGTCATAAATTGGTTCTCGGCGTGCGAGCGACAGCAAGCCTTGCCGGCGATGCACCCGGCGCTGAAACCGCTGATGCCGCAACGCCGATGCCAGTCCGCCACGTAACGGCGAAAACAGAGCAGAGATCATAAAGAACCCGAAGGCCACCAGAACAATGATCGGTCCGGTCGGAAGCGCTGCGTGCGCGGCCGATAATACCGCCCCGACATAACCCGAAAGACCGCCAATGACGGCGGCAATCCCGATCATCTTGCCGACCTGATTGGTCCAAAAGCGCGCCGCCACCGGCGGAATAATCAAAAGCGCGACAATCAGGATAAGGCCGACGATCTTAAGCCCGATCACCGTAACAATCAGGGCAAGCCCCATCATGGCCAAGTCGATATTGCGGACATTAACCCCAGTGGTCGCGGCATATTCCGGATCAAATGCCACCAGCGTCATCGGACGCCGAAGCAGGAAAACAAAGCCTGCCGCCATGGCCCCGGCAACGGCGATGGTGGTGGCCTCTGAAATCAGCATCCCGGCGGTGGAACCCAGCAGGAAGTTTTCAAGCCCGGCCTGACGGCCTGATGACATGGTCTGGATCACGGTCAACAGAACGATGCCAAAGCCGAAAAATACCGACAGCACGGCACCGATGGCGGCATCTTCGGTCAGGCGTGTTTTGCGGGTGATCCATTCGACCATCAAAAGCCCGATGGCCGATGAAATCGCCGATCCCAGAATAAGCCCAGGTAACCAGCGCCCGTCACTGCCAAACGCCACCATGATGATAAAAGCAAGCCCGACACCGGGCAGGGTGGCGTGGCTGATTGCATCGGAAACCAAGGCCCGCTTGCGCAGGAAAATAAACGCACCGGCACTGCCAGCCGAAAGGCCAAGCAAACCCGCACCAATGGCAACAAGCGCGCTGTTGTAACCAGCCTGCAGGAAAAGGGCGCTTATGAAATAATCACCAAATCCCATGTGCGTTACGCCAGATGCAATTCATCGATGTGGGTGGCGGCAAGTCGCCCGCCATAGGTTTCCTGAAGGTTCTCGGCGGTGAACGTCGTCTCGACCGGACCTTCGGCAATGCGCCGGACATTGATCAGCAGAACCCGGTCAAAATATTCGGCCACGGTCGAAAGATCATGATGCACGCAAACCACTGTGCGGCCTTCGGATTTAAGTTCCTTCAGTACTGAAACAATTGCGCGCTCAGTCGCGGCATCGACCCCGGCAAATGGCTCATCAAGCAAATAGAACTCGGCATTCTGCGCCAAGGCGCGCGCCAGGAAAACGCGCTGCTGCTGTCCGCCGGAAAGCTGCCCGATCTGGCGATCTGCAAAATCGGCCATGCCAACCCGTTTCAGGCACTCCATCGCCTGTTCCCGATGGCGCGCCCGCCACAGGCGAAACAGCCCGACCGATCCATAAAGTCCCATCAGGACAACGTCGATGACGCGTGCTGGAAAATCCCAATCGACACTGGCGCGCTGCGGTACATAGGCCACACGGTCACGGGCATCTTCAAACAGCTTGCCGAAAATGCGCACTTCGCCTGAAAGACACGGCACCACACCAAGTGCACCTTTGAGGAAGGTCGACTTGCCGGCACCATTCGGGCCGATGATCGCGGTCATGGAGCCCGCCGGGATCGATGCATCAACGGAAAACACAGCCGGCTTATTGCCATAAGATACCGTAAGGCCGCGCACGGTCAGCGGTGCGTCCTTGGATGCGACGTCCAGTATCTTGCCTGATTCTGCAACCAGTTTGGCGCTGCTCATGGTGTGTATCCTGCGTCGTTTTGCGTCATGCCATCCGGATTAATATGTGAAGCGGTTATGATCCGGCCGCAAGCTTACCCTGAAAACCGTCTTCGGGGGCATCGCCGCCAAGGGCACGGGTGATCAATGTCGCATTGTGATCAATCATGCCGATATAGGTGCCTTCATATGTGCCCGGATCACCCATCGCATCGGAATAAAGCGTACCACCAATGGTAACGTCCTGACCACGGGCAGAAGCCCCTTCGATCAGGGCACGCACATTGCGTTCCGGGACGGAGCTTTCGACAAAGACGGCTGATATCTTGCGCTCGACAATGGTGTCGACCAGTTCCTCTACCCGACGAAGGCCGGCTTCAGACTCTGTTGAGATGCCCTGAATGCCCAGCACATCGAAATCATAGCCACGTCCGAAATAGCTAAACGCATCATGGGCGGTCAACAGCACGCGGCTTTGCTTTGGCACGGTGGCGGTGACGGATGTCATGTAGTCGACCAGTTTTTCGATCTCGGCCACATGGGCATCGGCATTGGCATTATAGGTGGCCTCACCATCGGGATCGGTCGCAATCAGGGCGTCACGCACCGCGTAAACGACGGTTTCCCAGAGCTTCGGATCCATCCAGACATGCGGATCAAACCGGCCTTCATAGTCCGCATGGCTCAGAAGCTTTTCGCGTGCCACGGCTTCGCCAACCGCAACCACGTTGCGCCGTTTGCCAAGATCAAGGAAGAACTCTTCAAGCTGTGCCTCCAGATAAAGGCCATGCCACAAAACAAGATCGGCACGCGCCAGCGCGGCAATATCGCTTCGCGTCTGACGATAGGAATGCGGATCCACACCCGGGCCCATGAGTGCTGTGACCTCCGCCCGATCGCCTGCGACCTGACGCGCGGCATCGGCAATCATCGATGTGGTCGCAACGACATTCAGCGGCTTCGCATTGGCAACACCCGCGGCAACAAACAGCGCAATGGCAAGTGCGGCAAGGTAACGAGCAAAAGGTTGGGCAAAGGGGAAAAACGGCATCAGGGCATCCGAAAGCTAATTGGAATTACTCTGGTAAATGTCCCCTATTTATGTGCGGACTTTTAAAGTTAGTCAAGGCTAAATTGCTATTTGCCAACTTACTTGTTATGAAGGTTTCAGGAGTCTGGATTGGAGAATTCAATGGGCGAAGACACCCAGCTTAACCCGCGTCATAACAAGGCCGAAGTTTTTGCGCGCCTGCGCGACGCGCATGCCCGCGAAGTGACCGAAGACTACGTGGAAATGATCGGCGATCTGATCGCCGAAGAAGGCGAGGCACGCTCTGTCGCCCTTGCCGAGCGCTTCGGCGTAACGGCGGCCACGGTGAATAACACCATCAAACGTCTGGAGCGGGACGGCTATGTCACCTCACGCCCCTACCGCTCGATCTTCCTGACAGAAAAAGGCGAAACCCTCGCCAAAAAGTGTCGCGAACGCCACCAGATCGTCTATAACTTCCTCGTCTCTATTGGGGTCGATCCCAAGGTCGCTGAGTTCGATGCCGAAGGTATCGAGCATCATGTGAGTGAGGAGACTTTGCGGGTGTTTGACTCTCGATTGAAGTAAATAAGCTAATCGTGAATTTTTGTTGCTCCTCCAGTTAAGCCTCAAACATGGTTAGGTTTTTTTGTCCCCAAGCTGATAACATCAGGATTGGCCAAAGCTCGCCTTCAAGGTTTGCGCCTCGCTGATGGTCTTCGAAGCATTTCTCGATTTCAGGCATGTTGAGCCGACTTTGAAGTGCTTCAGGCATCTCTTCAATCTGCTCTGTGGCCCAAGACCTCAAGTTGTCACGCAACCAATCTCTAATTGGTGGATCAAAACCTTGTTTCGGGCGATCAACTAGTTCGGCGGGTACATGGTCATAAAGGATGTCGCGCAGCAGAGCCTTCAATCGACCATCTTGGCCTTCGTTCCACGATTGCGGTAATGACCAGCAGAGTTTCGCAAGATCACGGTTTAGGAACGGGGTGCGTGTCTCAAGCGAGGTGCTCATTGATGCACGATCGACCTTTACCATCAGGTCTTCGGGCAGGTAGCAAAGGCTATCGGCGACCATAAGGCTGTTAGCAATGGGCAAAGTCAAAACTGCTTCTGGCGATAGCGGCCAGATGTCGTCAATCACCATAGTGTCATTAAGATACGCAGGGTTGATCGGAACTCCATGGCGCCAGAAACTGCTGTGATGATGATTATAGACCGACAGTGTTTCTGCGCTGTCGCGTAGCATTTTTGTGTAGCTTCGCCGGGCTTTGACGCTTGGTTTGCCGCGCAGCAGACCCAATGCGTTGTCTATCTGCCTCCAAGGGAAGAAGCTCTTCCGTGAACCTCGCCTGGAACCCTTTCGGGTGTCCCAGCCTGACTTAACAATCGCGTAACGGCCATAGCCAAAGGAAAATTCATCGCCACCGTCGCCGGACAGGGCGACTGTCACATGCTCTCGTGTCTTTCGGCAAAGTAGCAGGGTCGGAATTTGTGATGGATCAGCGAATGGTTCGTCCCAGACCTGTGCAAGTTGTGGAACCATTTTTGCCGCTTCCTCCGCAGATCCACGAACCTCGTGATGGTCGGTTCCCAGATGATCAGCAACCTTTCGGGCATGATCTGCTTCATTGTAGCGCGGATCATCAAATCGTATTGTGTAGCTTCCCACTCGGCCTTGTGAAGCCTTCGAAGCCAATGCGGTTATCAGGGATGAATCGATCCCGCCCGAAAGAAAGCATCCAAGCGGTGTATCAGCAATCAAACGCCTTTTGGTGAGTGTTCCGAGCATCTCGGATAATTGAGCTTTGGCGTCTGCTCGTGAGCCTTGGAAAGGGTTTTCGTAAGCAGTAAGAGCTTCGTGTTCACCATCCCAGTACTGGTGGTGAACGGGTTCATTTCCGGTTTCAACTGACCAGCGAACAAATTCTCCAGCCCGGAGTTTGCGGACGTGCTTCCAGATTGTCCTTGGCGCGGGGATATATCGGTGACGCAGGAAGCTTGCGAGCGCGCCGTCATCGATCTCCCCATTCGGTACACCGAGTGATGGCAGTGCCTTGATTTCCGACGCGAACGCGACCGCACCATCAAACGCAGCGTAATATAACGGCTTCTCGCCAAAAGGATCGCGCGCAAGCGTGAGTGACTTCTGCTTTTTGTCCCAAAGGGCAAATGCGAACATGCCATCAAGTATTGATAGTGTTTTGTCTAATCCCCAATGAGCAATAGCTGCGACAAGCGTTTCGGTGTCAGAGTGCCCGCGCCAATCATGATGTGCTGGGTTTTCAGTTTCGAGGATGCGCCTCAGGTCCATATGGTTGTAGATTTCACCATTGAAGGCGATTACATAACGCCCGCAACCGGACTGCATTGGTTGGCGCCCAGCTTCGCTAAGATCCTGAATGGCAAGTCGTCGAAAAGCCAATCCGATATGACCATCAGCATCAGTCCAGAAACCTTTGTCGTCTGGTCCGCGATGTATGATCGTCTGTCCGGCAGCGTGCAACTGCCCTACAAGCTGGCTCTGATCCATCGCTGTGTTGGCCTTATATAGGCCTGCAAAACCACACATAGTTTCCCGCTATCCCAAGCCTTCGGTCAGGTTTTTGTTGGTTCGGCCCGCTTGTGCCGCCGAATTCGGCGGGCTATAACACTTGCCGTTCGTGCCCGGCCAGATGGCGGGCTCTACCCTTGGCTAATAGTCAGAAAGGTATCCATGCGCAAGGTGATTTACACCGTGATTGTCGGTGGTTATGACGACGTTCGTTCCTTGCCACCCTTCCCTGGCTGGGACTTTGTGCTGCTGACTGACAAGAAGCCATCTCTCTGGAAACGGCTCCTGCGTCGCTCTCGGTGGCAAGTTCGTCTCTTCGATAATCCAGGCCTTGACCTGACGCGGTACTCCCGTTTGCCAAAGCTAAAGCCACACCTCTTTTTTCCAGACTATGACTATTCGGTTTATATAGATGGAAATGCAAGATTTGAACGAGACCCGAGTGAACTTCTTGAAGCTTTGGGGTGGCCGAGCTTTGCCGTTTCCGAGCATCCTTTCCGAAGTAACCTCTATGACGAATTCAGCGAATGTTCTCGTATGGGATATGATGCACCAGATGTTTTCGAAAGGCAGGAGGAAAAGTACCGTGCTGAGGGGCTCTCTGATCCTGCGCCACTCTACGAAAACAACCTGATATTACGTCGGCACAATGAGGCTAAGGTCATGGAGCTAGGTGATCTTTGGTTCGATGAGCTTGGAAAGGAAAGCAAACGTGATCAGCTCTCACTGCCGTATGTTTGCTGGTGCAAAGGGTTTTCTCCCTCTGCGTTTCCACAAAGTATGAAGCGACAGTACTTTCGCACCCGGTCGCACCACCGATCATTTTGGACGCGTATCGGTAAATCAATGCGCAAGCGATTTCAGCGCATGCGACAACCGAGGTATCTAAGCTTTGAGAAATAGAAATGCAGAGTTTGGCGGAGAGGGTGGGATTCGAACCCACGGTACTATTGCTAGTACAACGGTTTTCGAGACCGCCCCGTTCGACCACTCCGGCACCTCTCCGCATGTGTGGTCTTGGCGTTCGAGGCGGTGTTTACCGGGATGAGCGCCAGATTGCAAGAGGGAAATCTCAAATTTCACCGAACTCTTTTGCCTGGGCTTTTGGGGCGCGATGTTTGAACCGGTTTGCAAGTCTGGCAAGCTCGCTCAAATCTGCGGCTTTGGCATGCGATCCCGGGCGGCGTAAAAGGTCACTCTGTGGTTGACTCTTTGGGGCAAAAGCGGTAATTCACCCGTTCTTCGCAGCGGTTCGGTATCTGTTAGCAGCGGCACCGAGCTGCGCGTTTGTGTTTCCAGAATGTTTTTCAGGAACTTTTAGATGTACGCAATCATCAAAACTGGCGGCAAACAGTATAAAGTTGCTGCCAACGACGTTATCAAAGTCGAAAAGATCGCTGCCCAGGCCGGTGACACCGTGAAACTTGAAGAAGTTCTCATGGTTGCTGGCGACGGTGCGCCGAAGGTTGGTGCTCCGTTGGTCAAAGGTGCTTCTGTTACCGCAGAAGTTCTCGAGCAGGCCAAGGGCGACAAGGTGATCGTTTTCAAGAAAAAGCGCCGGCATAACTACCGTCGTAAAAATGGTCATCGCCAGAACCTGACTGTTCTGCGCATCAAGGACATCAAAGCCTGATTTATCAGGTTGAGATGCAGTTTTAGGAGAGTTTCATGGCTCATAAGAAAGCTGGTGGTAGTTCGCGCAACGGTCGTGACTCCGAAGGTCGCCGTCTCGGCGTTAAAAAATTCGGTGGTCAGGCAGTTGTTGCAGGCAACATTCTCGTTCGTCAGCGTGGCACCAAGTTCCATGCCGGTGACAATGTTGGCCTCGCCAAAGACCACACCCTGTTTGCGACTGTGAACGGTTCTGTCCAGTTCAAGTCGGGCTTCAAGGGTCGTACCTACGTAACCGTCGTTCCGGCCGAGGCGTAAGCCTCCCGTCGGCTGCGCGATACGTAGCAAGATTTTCGAGGGAGGAATGAGCAATCATTCCTCCCTTGTTTTATGTGATATAGAATTTCGGACCCCGTCGCTGCGCGTCCCTCGCGCACCGGGGAGCCAATATAAAGTGATAAACGGGTGCGCCCGAAGGACCGGTTATGAAGTTTCTCGATGAAGCCAAGATTTATGTGCGCAGTGGCCGCGGCGGTGCCGGTTCGGTCAGCTTCCGCCGTGAAAAATATATCGAGTATGGCGGGCCGGACGGCGGCGATGGCGGTCGCGGTGGCGACATCATCCTCGAGGCGGTCGAGAACCTCAACACCCTGATCGATTTCCGTTATCAGCAGCACTTCAAGGCTGAAGTCGGCATGCATGGCATGGGCCGGCAGCGTACTGGCCGGTCCGGCAAATCCATCACGATTAAGGTCCCGGTCGGAACACAGGTTCTTGCCGAAGATCGCGAAACCCTGATTGTCGATATGATCGAACCGGGTCAGACCTATCTGCTCTGCCGGGGTGGCGATGGCGGCCGTGGCAACACGCATTTCAAATCCTCCACCAACCAGGCACCGCGTCGTGCCGAAGAAGGCTGGCCGGCAGAGGAAATGTGGGTGTGGCTGCGCCTGAAGCTGATTGCCGATGCCGGCCTTGTTGGTCTGCCGAATGCCGGCAAATCGACCTTCCTTGCCGCATCCTCGCATGCGCGTCCGAAAATTGCCGATTATCCCTTCACCACCCTGCATCCGCAGCTGGGGGTTGTGAATGTCGATGATCACGAATTTGTTCTGGCCGACATTCCCGGCCTGATCGAAGGCGCATCCGAAGGCAAGGGCATCGGTACCCGTTTCCTTGGCCATATCGAACGCTGCGAAGTTCTGGTCCACCTGATCGATTGCGCCGAAGAAGATCCGGTCGCGACCTATAAGACGGTGCGTGAAGAACTTGAAGGCTACGCCGAAGAACTGGTCGAAAAGCCCGAAATCGTTGTCCTGTCCAAGGCTGATCAGCTCCTGCCCGAAATGGTCGAGGAGCAGCGCCAGATCCTTGAAAAGGGTATCGGCAAAAAGGTCTATGTCGTGTCCGGCGTGACCCAGCAGGGGCTCAAGGAAATCCATCGCGAAATCCGCGCCTATATCGAAGGCGAACGTGAACGCCGTGCGAGGGAAGGCCGCGAAGACGAGGGCTTCCAGCCGTGACAAGCAATGCCCTGGCGGATGCAAAGCGCCTGATCATCAAGGTGGGCTCGGCCCTGCTGGTTGATGAAAATACCGGCAAGCTGCGTCGTGCCTGGCTTGAAGCATTGGCTGATGATATCGCCCTTCTGCGCGAACGCGGGGTCGAGGTGATTGTGGTCTCCAGCGGTGCGATCGCCCTAGGCCGTCGTTTGCTCGGCCTTGATCACCGCACGATCAGTCTGGCCGACAAGCAGGCCGCCGCCGCCACCGGCCAAATCAGCCTGTCACAGGTCTGGCAAGAGGCGCTTGGTCGCAATGGCCTGACCATGGCACAGGTGCTGGTCACGCTTGAGGATATGGAAGGCCGTCGTCGCTACCTGAATGCCCGCGGGACGCTCAATGCCCTGCTTGGCCATGGTGCCATTCCGCTGATCAATGAAAACGATACCGTTGCGACCGAGGAAATCCGCTTTGGCGATAATGATCGTCTGGGTGCCAAGGTCGCGCACATGATTTCGGCCGATACGCTGGTTCTGCTTTCTGACATCGATGGTCTTTATACCGCCGATCCGCGCAAGAACCCGGATGCCGAACTGATCCCCGAAGTCCGCGAACTGACGCCCGAGATTTTCAATATGGCCGGTGTTGCGCCGACCATGTACAGCTCCGGCGGCATGGTGACCAAACTTCAGGCCGCTGAAATCGCCATGAAGGCCGGGTGTCGCATGATCATCGCGCGCGGCACCATCTATCATCCGCTCAAAGCCCAGCTTGAAGGCGCCCCCAATACCGTCTTCCTGCCGAGTGAAAGTCCGCTGGCGGCACGTCGTCACTGGATTGCGACCTCGCTTAAGGCGTCAGGGGCCATCATTGTCGATGCCGGGGCGGCCAAGGCCCTGGCGGCGGGCAAGAACCTTCTGGCGGCGGGAATAACCGGCGTCGATGGCCGGTTCAAGCATGGGGATGCTGTGCGGGTGCTCGGGCCTGATGGGGCACAGATTGCGCGCGGCATCACATCCTATGGTGCGGAAGAAACCCGGCTTCTGATGGGCCATGCATCGGCCGACATCGAAGCCACCCTTGGCTTTACGCGCGGCAACGCCATCATTCATTCCGATGATCTGGTGCTGGTCGAGGGCTAGGCGCAAACCCTGCAAAATTCCAGCAGACCCAAAGGGGACGTTCGCGTCCCTTTTTTTTTGCATCTGCGAACCGAGCATAAAAAAGGCTGGCCTCCGGAATACAGAGGACAGCCTTTTTTGCGGTGGCACTATGGTCCGGATATGCGGACTTAAGCAGCCTGATCGGCAAGAGCGCGAGCCATCTGGCTCAGTGCTTCCTGATGCTTCTCGTGCTTGATGCTTGCGAAGTTACGCGCAAGTTCCAGGCACATACGCTGACGCGCATTGAGCTCGGTTTCCTGATTGCCTTCCAGGCCTTCATAGAAATAGCTTACCGGAACGCCTAGGACCTGGGAGATCTCATAAAGGCGACCAGCAGAGATGCGGTTAATGCCGCGCTCGTATTTGTGAGCCTGCTGATAGGTAACGCCAATCAGATCCGCCATTTGCTGCTGGGAAAGGCCCAGCATGATGCGACGTTCGCGGATGCGCTGACCAACATAACGGTCAGTGTCTGTGGCGCGGTTTGCGCGTTTCGGTTCTTCGTTTTGAGCATTCTCAGTCATTTTATAATCCGTTATCAACCGCCAGTTATTATTCCCCACTTCGGATGCTGTCGGGTTCGTTGTTTTTCCCGATATGTCACACCCATCGCGGCACCTTTCAGGCACTGCGATTTTGATGACCTGTACCTGAACATTGGTCAGATAATCATTACAGCTTTCCGCCAGAAGCTAGCTATATAGGTCAATCGAGCTGTCTTTGTCTAGTGCAGAAGGCGAAAAAAAGACGTTCGTTTCTACGCTGTCTGGTTTGTGATGAAGCGCATAGCTGGCATGCGCAGACTGAATGACCGGCGGTTGCAAAAGGTTTTCCTGAGGTAGGATCTGACCCAGAAGCTGGGTCCAGAATGCTGCACTGCCCACAAGATCATGGGGTTGCAGCCACGCGCCACCACCCTGCGCAATTTTTTCCACAGGTGAAAATTGCGTCAGTTGCTCGATCCCGATCCCGGCAGGACCATCGGTTCCACTGCTCGCAGTTTCGGTCCTGCGGGCCGGGAGCATGGAAATCGGTGTAATCGCGGTCATGTGTTTTTCGGTTTATTGGGTCATTGTTGCCTGTGTATTTCGGGACTCCGTGGGTTTTGGTGCGCGGTCATGGCATTCACCCGGCAAAAATTGCCGCCTTTCGGCGGTGCCGGGCGTTCTGAAAGTGTTAACGAAAAATTTATGCAGGATTGGTGCCGGACGGCTTGGGTGTTCGACGGGCATTGTTTGCCGCCCGGCCAAACATCTGATGCGGGCATGAAAAAAGGCGAAGTGCGCTATGGCAGCTTCGCCTTTTTGATCTCAGTGCCCGGGATGCGGGCCGGGTGCCTTATTTGCCGGACTTGCCACCGGCAAGATTGTTAAGCTGCGCCTGCATGGCTTCAAGCTGGCTTTTCAGCTCATCAAGCGAAGCATCGGATTTCGCAGCACCGGGTGCTGTTGGCTTTTTCGGGCCTTCGCCGGTCGGCTCACCATTTTCATCCTGCATGAAGGGCGAGAACATCTTCATCGTCTGTTCAAACAGCGCGATGTTCTGTTTGTTCATTTCCTCGAACTGGCCAAACGGGAACATGCCCTGCATGGTGCCCTGCATATATTCGCGCATCTGTTCCTGATTATGGCCAAAGGCGCGCATTGCCTGTTCAAGGTAGCTCGGCACCAGCCCCTGAAGGCTGTCGCCATAAAAACCGATCAATTGGCGCAGGAAGCTGATCGGCAGAAGGTTCTGCCCCTTGTTTTCTTCCTCGACAATAATCTGGGTAAGGACCGGACGGGTGATGTCTTCACCCGATTTCGCGTCATAGACAACAAAGTCGGTATTGTCTTTGACCATCTGCGAAAGGTGATCAAGCGTCACATAGGAACTGGTCGCCGTGTTATAGAGGCGGCGGTTCGCATATTTCTTGATAACGATGCGGTCCTGATCATCTGATTTCTTGTTGGTCATGGCGTCTTTCCTGCTTCCCTGTTTCCCGGACGTATGTCTGGCGAACCTTCTGGTGGTGTCGTTCCACCTGCTTTGCGCCCCGGCAATTCACATTGTTGCGTTTACGATGTTGCGCAGCATTTTCGATTTTGCATTCGCTCAGAAGACTGTGAGAGTGCCGCGAATTTTCCAATGTGTCCAGTATTCAACGCGAAGTGCAGTGCGAAAAACAACTTTGGATACGGTTTGTTGCGCCACAGCACGGGAATTCGTTTTCCCGCGACCCTCAACCTCCTATAGTGGTCGCCAACAGATATGCGTCGCATCTGAACAATACTGGGAACAATAAGGGTATCGCCGATGGCCAAGGCTACGAACGACCCCGACCAATCACAAACCACAGGGTCTTCGTCATCAGACGCCGATGACGAACGGCTTGACCAACTTGCCCGGCAGTTTCTTGAACTCTGGCGCCAACAGGTCGCCGCAACGGCTGATGGCGCCCATGCCGCCAGTGCCATCGGACGTCTTTACGCATCCCTTGGTGCCGATACCACCCGCATGGGCGAAGGCTTTGAAGCCTGGGGCAAGCTGATCGGTCAAATGGCGATGGGCCAACACCCTGCCGCCGGGCCCGGAAATCCAATCAATAACCCGATGGGCGATGCCATGGCGGCCGCCAACCCGTTGCAGGCGATGATGGATCAGATGGCCAAGGCCGCACGCGAACTGCCGGCATCCCCGTTCGCGGGCATGCCGTTTGCGTCCGATATGTCGGCGATGGCCGGTATGGCCGGGATGACACCCAAACCAGACACGGCAAAAGCCGAACCGGATGCTGCCGGTAATGCGGATGGACAGACATCCGATAAAGACAGCGCGCAGACATCCGCCGCCGATGAAGCCAACAAGACTTCCAAAACCAAACGTGCTGCAAAAAATGCTGCAAAGGGGCAGGGGAAGAATGATCAGTCCGCCAAAACAAAAACCGCTTCCGCCAAAACGCGAAAATCAGAGGCGGGCCGGGCCAAGACCGCTTCCGATGCATCTGGCAGTCGAGATGACGAGCTGGCTCAGCTCGCGCGCCGCATTGCCGATCTTTCTGAAACAATTGCTGCCCTGGAAGCCGGAACTGAAGGATCAGGCGGAAAGTCTTCTGGCTGAGCTTGAGGCCTATCACCCTGATGACGTCGCCCAGGCGCTTGACCGGGTCGCCTTTGATCGCCATGCCGGGTTCCATGACGGGGTGCGCGCCTATCAACGCCATCCCTATCGCCGCCCACGCGATCAGGACCGCAAAGATATCCCGACCGTCTGGGAAGAGGGTTCGACGCGGGTGTATGACTATGGCGCAACTTCTGACAACAAGGCGGCGAAAACCGGCGAAGTCGTCCTGCTTGTGCCGTCGCTGGTCAATCGCGGCTATATCCTTGATCTCAATGAAAAGCGAAGCTTTGCGCGCTATCTCGCCAAATGCGGCTATCGTCCGCTTCTGGTCGAGTGGGGCTATCCCGGCATGGATGAAGCTAACTTTGGCCTGGATGATTATGTCGCTGGCCGTCTGGTCACCATCCTTCAGGATGTCGCCGATATCAATGGCGGGCCGGTGCCGGTGGTGGGCTATTGCATGGGCGGAGTTGTTGCCCTTGCGGCGACACTTCTCGATCCGGCACAGGTCTCAAAGCTTGTCCTGCTGGCAACCCCTTGGGACTTCATGGCCGCCGGTCCCACCCAGTCACGCATTGCTGCGGCCTTTGCGCCCTCTTTACCGCAAATGCTGGCAATCCATGACACGCTTCCGGTCGACGTGCTGCAAAGCCTGTTTGCCAGCCTCGATCCCTTCATGATGGGCGAGAAATTCCGGCGTTTTCAGGCCATGGCAATGGACTCAACCAAGGCGCAGGATTTTGTCGCCCTCGAAGACTGGCTGAATGATGGTGTTCCGCTTCCGCGCCGGGTCGCGGTCGATTGCCTGATCGGCTGGTATGTCGAAAACCGCCCGGCCAAGGGCCAGTGGCAGATTGACGGCATTGATATCAACCCGGCGGACTTGTCGTGCCCGGTGCTGGCCGTGATCCCGGAAAATGACCGCATCGTCCCACCCGAAAGCGCGCAGGCGCTTTTTGATGCCTGCCCCGAAGATCTCCGCACTGAACTTCATCCCTCTGCCGGGCATATCGGCATGATGGTCGGATCACGTGCGGAAAAATCCACCTGGAAGCCGGTGGTTGATTGGCTTGCAGGCTAACCCGAAAGCCCGCTTTTAATCGGGGCTTTCGGTTGCAAGTTGGGCGCGCTCTGGCGCCCAGCGCAGGGTCAGGCGCGCCAGAAGGGCGATGATGATCAGGGTCAGGATCACACGTCCGACAAACAACACCCGGGTGATCCGAGTTAAGTGCAAGTCGGTCAATGTAGGTTCACCGCGCAAAGGATAAATTGTCAGTTTGTATTTCTATTCTTGGGTGTGGATGCTGATTTAACTTTATGGGGGCTACATTGATATTGGTTATTCGTCATTGTTTGGCGTGTATGCAAATGCTAATCGAACAAGCTTTGACTATCAAATTTGCCTGAGTGGGCGCATTTTTTATCTAGCGAAGAAAGTGCAAATTTGTTTACACAAGTGGATGTTAAAAAAATGTATTTTTCTGTATCGCTTGCAAAGTGAATTGTTTTCTCTGCGCATGCACTAATTTGGGCAGGGAGCGAAAATTATGAAGGTAACTATAAAGGAAAAGCTGTGAACGGGAAAATCCTTGTAACTGGTGCAGATGGCTTCATTGGTTCCCATCTCGTGGAGGAGCTTGTTCGTCAAGGTCGCGAAGTTAAAGCTCTTGTCCTATACAATTCGTTTGATAGTTGGGGATGGCTGGATCAGGCGCCACAGGAAATTAAGGATGCAATCGAAGTCGTTTCTGGCGACGTTCGTGATCCGATCTGCGTAAGAAATGCGATGACAGGTTGTGGTGCCGTCATGCATTTGGCGGCCTTGATTGCAATTCCATATTCCTACGTTGCTCCACATTCCTATGTTGACGTGAACGTTGTGGGAACGCTTAACGTCGTCCAGGCGGCTCGAGACTTGGGTGTCGAGAAGATTATGCATACTTCAACCAGTGAAGTGTACGGAACAGCCCAGTTTGTCCCAATTACAGAAGAGCACCCACTGGTTGGGCAATCGCCATATTCAGCGAGCAAAATTGGCGCGGACCAAATTGCCATGTCTTATTGGCGCTCGTTCGAAGTTCCGGTGGCTATTGCCCGACCATTCAATACATACGGCCCCCGTCAATCCGCACGTGCGGTAATTCCGACAGTAATTACACAGATCGCTGGTGGCAAAAAAACAATTGAGCTTGGCGCGCTCAGTCCAACCAGGGACTTCAACTTTGTGAAAGATACCGTTCAAGGAATGATTGCTATTCTTGACGGGAAAGCATCTGTCGGCAAAGTTATCAATATCGGTAGTGGCTATGAAATTTCGGTGGGTGATATGGTTGAGCTGGTTGCCGAAATCATGAATGCAGAAGTGGAAATTATTTCCAAGAATGAACGTATTCGTCCGGAAGCGAGTGAAGTAGAGCGTCTGCTTGCGGATGCCTCAGTAGCCAAATCGTTATTGGATTGGGAGCCCAGAATTGGTGGTCGGGAAGGTTTGAAACAGGGACTTGCCGAGACAATTACGTGGTTTTCATCGCCCGAAAATCTCGCACAGTATCGCATTGGTCAATACACAATTTAACGAGGAGATGCGAGTTTGGACACGTCGTTGACAGCTGCAACGATCCAGAAACTGGTCGGTGCTCTGCGTTCAGTGCTGCCCATTGATCAAGAAGTCTTCCCTTTGCATGAGCCGGAATTTCGGGGGCGGGAATGGGAGTATGTCAAGTCTTGCCTAGACGAAGGGTGGGTTTCTTCCGTTGGTGCTTTTGTTGATCGATTTGAGAATGAGCTAGCGGACAGGTGCGGGGTTCGTCATGCGATAGCAACAGTAAATGGTACAGCTGCACTACATGCTGCTTTCATGGCAACAGGTGTTCGTCCAAATGACGAGGTTTTTGTGCCAGCATTGACATTCGTGGCTACTGCTAATGCCGTTTGCCATGCTGGAGCCGTGCCACACTTCGTCGATTGCGATAAAGATCGTCTTGGCGTAGATGTGCAAAAATTGGCAAGATATCTCGAAGAAATAGCAGTAGCGGATGGCGAGGGATCAAATGGCCCAGTATTCCGAAATCGCCAGACAGGGCGGGTGCTGCGTGCCATTGTGCCAATGCACGTATTTGGTATCCCTATGGATATTGAGGCTTTGGTTGATCTTGCTAGTAAATACAATCTGCTCATTATTGAAGATGCAGCAGAGGCGCTGGGATCTAAATATAAAGAAAGACCAGTCGGATCGTTTGGAAATGCAGCAGCGTTAAGTTTTAACGGTAATAAAATCATCACCACCGGTGGTGGTGGGGCTGTCTTAACAAATAGCGACGAGGTTGCTGAGCGCGCCCGCCATCTTTGCACCACGGCGAAGCGTCCCCATCCGTGGCTGTATGAGCATGATTGTGTTGCCTATAACTATCGGCTCCCGAACATCAATGCGGCTTTGGGGTGTGCTCAGCTGGAACAACTGGACACAAGGATAGAGCTAAAAAGGAAGTTGGCTAAGGCTTATGGAAATATCCTGAAAGATGTTTCTGATATCGATTTGTTGGTGGTTCCAGAGGACTCAGTGTCGAACCACTGGTTAAATGCGATCGTTTTGAAACCAGGGACGTCATTTGAGCAGCGAGATGGAGTTCTGGAAGCTCTTAATAAGGCAGGCCTTTGGTGCCGTCCCGTTTGGAATTTGATGCATACATTGCCAATGTTCACTGAGAACCCCCGAATGGATTTATCATGTGCTGAAGACATGGCAGCTCGTGTCATCAATACGCCCAGTAGTTCTTACTTGGCGGAGGGGAGGGATGACATATAAGCGTAAGATTTGCGTTGTCACTGGGACACGAGCTGAGTACGGAATTCTATCTAATTTAATGAGCCAGATAGCTTGCGATGACGAGTTGGCGCTTCAAACGATAGTTACCGGTTCACACCTTTCGGAAGAGTTTGGTTATACCTATCGGTATATTGAAGAAGATGGTTTTCATATTAATGCGAAGGTTGATATGTCGCTGACTGGCGACACGCCCGTAAGTATCACTAAATCGACAGGGAGGGCGGTCATAGGTTTTGCCGATGCATATGACCTGCTGAAGCCAGATATTGTTGTGCTGTTAGGTGATCGATATGAAATTCTTGCTGCTGCTCAGGCGGCAATGTTGATGAAGATACCTCTGGCGCATATTCATGGAGGCGAAACGACAGAGGGCGCCGTTGACGAGAGTATTCGACACGCAGTGACCAAAATGGCGCACCTTCACTTCACCGCTGCCGAGTCTTATCGGCAGAGGGTAATCCAAATGGGGGAAAATCCGAGAAATGTATTTGCGTTTGGTGCACCTGGATTAGATAACTTCGCGGCAATGGATTTACCTGATCGCACTTCTTTGGAGTTAAGCTTAGGTATTGAGCTAAAGGCTCCCTTATTTCTTGTGACATTTCATCCTGAAACCCTCGCAAATCAAGAGCCTAGTGCCGCAGTTCAGCCTTTGCTAGAAGCTTTAGCCGCTTTCGATGACGCAACCTGTATTATCACTAAAGCGAACGCTGATGCTGGAGGGCGAGCTATAAATGCCGAGTTGGATGCTTTTGCAAAAAAATATCCAGATAGAGTTTTGGTTACCACTTCTCTTGGTCAGGCGCGTTATTTGGGGCTGTTGAAGCTTGTCGATGTGGTAATCGGGAATTCCTCAAGTGGTATTATCGAGGCACCAGCTGCAGGTGTTCCCGCCGTCAATATTGGTGATCGCCAGAAAGGTCGCTTGCGCGCCCCATCTGTTTTAGACTGTGTAAACGTACCTCTAGATATAACGAAGACTATAAATATGTGTATGTCGAGAGATTTCCTCGAATCAGTGTTTTCTTCTGAGAATCCATATGGCCAGCCAGGACAGATTTCAAAAAAAATAAAAGAGATTCTTAAAGGTATTAACCTTGATCATATATTGGTTAAACACTTCTTCGACGTAGACGAAGATAAGGAAAATCAGCGGAAATGAATAAAGTTTATATTATAGCTGAAGCTGGAGTTAATCATAACGGATCACTGCAAATTGCTAAAGATTTGGTTGAAGAAGCAGCCAGAGCCGGGGCAGATGCGGTTAAGTTTCAAACTTTCTTTTCAGAAAATTTGGTTACGAAATCAGCTCCTAAGGCGCGTTACCAAGAACGAAATAGCAAGTCAGACAGTTCTCAGTATGACATGTTAAAAGTCCTAGAGTTAAGTCGAGATGCCCATTTTGAACTTAAAGATTATGCCGAAAACGCGGGGATAGAGTTCTTGTCTACTCCCTTCGGCTTGGAGGAACTCGACTTTCTTGTTCGTGACGTAAAGGTTCAAAAACTTAAAATGTCCTCTGGTGAGATAACAAATGGGATGTTGTTGTTAGAGGCTGCGCGTTCTCAGCTACCTATCATTTTCTCGACAGGCATGAGCACGGTAGAAGAAATCTCCGATGCATTGGGGGTTCTCGCATTCGGATATCTTTCATCTCAGGGCGAAAGTCCCAGGATGGAAGCATTTCGAGCCGCCCGTGAAAGCGAGCGCGGGATAGAAATGTTGGAGAAGAAAGTTACAATTCTACACTGCACAACCCAATATCCAACACCTTTTGATCAAGTCAATTTGCGCGCAATGGGGACGCTAGCCAAGCATTTTGGTTTACCTGTTGGGTACTCGGACCACACTGAAGGAATTATGGCATCAATTGCCGCAGCGGCCAATGGAGCAACTGTTATTGAAAAACACTTTACGTTAGACCGTGGGATGGAAGGACCAGACCACGCCGCATCCATTGAGCCTCATGATTTGCAAAAATTAGTTGCTGGGGTTCGTGATGTCGAACGTTTGATGGGACTGCCAACGAAGGTTTGCAACGATGCCGAAGGCGAAAACTTGAACGTTGTTCGTAAAAGCTTAGTGGTAAAACGTAACATAAGGTCAGGTGAAGAATTTACAGCAGCTGATGTTACTGCCAAGCGGCCCGGTGGAGGGCTTTCGCCTATGGCTATCTGGGATATTCTTGGGCGCAAGTCAAACCGTGATTATCTCGAAGATGAGATGATAGATACTTCAGTATTGGAAGACCAAATTTGATGCAGGATATATCAGAAATTGTTTTAGAGCCTGAAGATGAAGTTAAGCTGGCGATCGCGATTTTAGATCGTCACCCTGCAAGAATTGTCCTCATTGTCAGCCCTGAACACGAACTGTTAGGAACTGTTACTGATGGAGATATTAGACGCGCTATTTTGAATGGTATGCCTTTCGATGCTCCGGTCTCACGGGTGATGAACTCTAAGCCAACTACTGCCAACTTGCTTGATGACAAGGAGCACCTCTTGAGCATGATGGTGAGCAGGGTTTTGAGACACGTTCCTATTTTGGGGCCAAACGGAAAATTGGTTGGGCTTGAAACCCTTGATGGACTTTTGAACCAAGAGAAGATTCCAAATACTGCTGTAATTATGGCTGGTGGTCGAGGAAAGAGACTTCGCCCATTTACGGATTCTGTTCCCAAGCCGATGGTTCATGTCGCAGGTAAGCCCATGCTTGAAATCATACTTGATAGACTTGCTAGTGAAGGGTTTGTCAATATTGTAATATCGCTGAATTACAAAGGTGAAATGATTAAAGAGTATTTTGGTGACGGGCAATTCAAAGGATTAAATATTAGTTATGTTGAAGAGAAAATGCCTTTAGGTACTGCAGGGGCTCTTTCTTTGATAAACCAAGACATTAAGGATCCGTTTTTAGTTATGAATGGCGATGTGTTAACGCAGGTTAACACTCGGAACTTGATAGACTTCCATCACACCCATCCTTGTAAAGCGACCATGTGCGTGCGCGAACACTCTTATGAAGTGCCTTTCGGTGTGGTTAATGTCGATGGATACAAAATTTTACAAATTGAAGAAAAACCAACATCAACCTATTTGGTGAATGCGGGAATTTATCTGCTTGAGCCAGATGTTTTGAATTTTGTGAAGCCAAACCAGTATTTGGATATGCCAACTTTATTTGAAATTATCAGGGAGTCGAATTATCCGACTCACGTCTTTCCTATTCTCGAAGCTTGGAGGGATGTTGGTAGACCAGATGATTTAGAGCTCGCGAATGAAGAGTATTCGGATAAGTAAATTTAAGATCTAAGATTTTTGGAAGTCGTACGAGATGATCTCAAAAAGCAAAAAAAGACTAATTGCGCGCTTGGACGTTAAGGCACCGAACTTAATCAAATCTATAAACTTAGAAGGGCTCAGAAAACTGGGAAACCCGGCTTCATTTGCTGAAGAGTACTATAAGCAAGGCGTTGACGAGATCATCTATATGGATGTTGTCGCGAGTCTTTATCAGAGAAATGGTCTTGGCGATATCGTCCGATCTACAACGGAGAATGTTTTTATTCCTATTACAGTTGGAGGGGGGATTCGCTCTGCTGATGATGTCGGGGAAATGTTGCGATGCGGTGCTGATAAAGTAGCTATCAACACTGCCGCTGTGAGACGACCAGATCTGATTTCTGAACTGGCAAACATTTATGGGTCTCAGTGCATCGTTTTGTCAGTTGAGGCAAAGAAAGTGGGCCCAAGGACATGGGAAGCTTACACGGATAACGGCCGTGAGAAAACAGGTTTGGACGTTGTCGAATGGGCGAAAAAAGCAACGGCCCTTGGTGCAGGCGAAGTTCTTATTACTTCTGTTGATAGAGAAGGTACACGCAAAGGATTTGATATTGAGTTGATCCAGGCAGTTTCCTCCACGGTTGATGTTCCAGTTATCGCTAGCGGAGGGATGGGGGATACAAATGACATGATTGCTGCCTTTGAACTAGGAAAGGCTGAGGCGGTCGCTATGGCTGACGTTCTGCACTACAAACGCATGTCGGTTGAAGATGTGCGCGCTAAAGCGTTGGAAGCTGGTATCCCGGTGAGGAAAATTTGATGACTGAACTCTTAATTGTTAATTATGACGCAGGGAATATTCGAAGCGTTGAGAGAGCCGTTTCTGTTTGCGGAGCAACTCCTGTTTTATCAAGTGATCCAGAAGCAATTTTAAATGCGAGGCTGCTGATTCTGCCTGGAGTCGGTGCTTTTGGGAAATGCATTTCTTCGTTGCGTGGAAAGAAACTTGATCTGCCCGTTTTGGAATATATTAAGAGCGGGAAGCCAATTCTGGGTATTTGCGTGGGTATGCAAATGCTCATGGAAGGTAGTTGCGAGTTTGGTTATCATAAAGGCTTGGGGCTGATCCCAGGAGAAGTTCGGAAAATTCCTGATAAAGGGGGCGATGGCTACCCACATCGCGTGCCTCACGTTACCTGGGAAGGACTAGAACCGAAGAAGCAAGCTTGGGAAGGCACTGTATTGGACGGAATCGTTCCAGGTGCTGACTGTTATTTCATCCACTCGTATGCTGCATATCCTGAGAGAGAACAAGATGTTTTAGCCACATGTTCATACAACGGGGTAGAGCTATGCGCTGCAGTGCGCAAAGAAAATCTATATGGCTTGCAGTTTCACCCTGAAAAGAGCGGCCCTATTGGATTGAAAGTTATTTCAAACTTTATTTCCCTGGGCGATCGCTCTTGCTAAGTTCAAACTCTTCTGAAAACTATGAAAATCCATGTGGAGCAGCCGTGAACAGTAAATCTGTCTATTTAGTTGGAGCGGGCCGTATGGGAAGAGCTCACGCTCAGGCCGCTGTAGACCTAGGGATGTCTTTAAAAGCGATTTGTGACACTAGGAAAGAGGTTCGAGACAACCTTGCTGATGACTTTGGTGTCGCTAAATCGAACTGCTTTTCTGATGCTCAAGAGATGTTTGATTCTTTAGGGGGCGCCGAATTAGTTATTGTTGCGACAACAGCTGATACGCATTGCGAATTGGTTTGTCTCGCTGCAAGCTCATCTTCCAAAGCTGTCCTGTGCGAGAAGCCGATGGCTGTCTCGGTGGAGCAATGTGACAGGATGATTGATGCCTGTGAAAAATCAGGAACTGCTCTTGCAGTGAACCACCAGATGCGCTTTATGCCGCAGTATGCATTGGTGAAGAAGGAGCTCGAGCGTGGTGAATTGGGTCTCCTTGCTTCCATGAATGTTGTTGCAGGGTGTTTCGGACTGGCAATGAATGGATCCCATTACATTGAGGCATTCAATTATTTAACCGGGACATGGCCTTCAAGAGTTTCTGGCCATTTCACAGGTGAGCCATTTCAGAATCCTCGAGGCCCTCGTTACTTTGATCAGGCAGGAGAATTTCTTTTTATTTCTGAAAATGGTCAAAGGTTGAAGTTGAGCATAGGTCATGATCAAGGGCACGGAATGACGTCAATGTATGCGACCCAATTTGGTCACGTATTTGTTGATGAGTTGCAGGGCGAGATGATCGTTACAGCGCGCCTCTTGGAGCATCAAAGTCAACCTATGACCCGATACGGGATGCCATGGGATAGAAAAACAATAGCATTCCCGCAGGCAGATAACGTTGGGCCTACCCGTGAGGTTATGTCAGCGTTGTTGCAAGGGGAGAATTATCCGTCCGGTGGGAACGGAAAGAAAATTGTCGCATCTTTAGCCGCAGCTTACGCTTCTGCACAAAAGAGCTCGGTCCTTGTCAGTATCGGGTCAAACGATAACTCTGATGACCAAGTTTTCCCTTGGGCATAGATTTTTGCAAAAGGTGAGTGTTGATTAATTGCCTTAATCTTAAGTGGGCGCTTGAATAATGTTGAATGGGAAAAGGGTCGTTTCTCTCACTCCTGCTAGAGGGGGAAGTAAGTCGATTCCTTACAAGAATCTTTGTGATCTGGGGGGTAAGCCTCTGCTAGCGTGGCCTGTTGATGTTGCTTTTGCCACGCCCGAAATTGATGAAGTGTTTGTTTCCACAGATGACGAGAAAATCGGTACGGTTGCAGCAGATCTAGGAGCAAAGATTCACTGGCGACCGGACGAACTTGCAACGGATTCTGCTCTTGTGGTCGATGCTGTGCGGCATTTCTTTAGTCAGCAGCAGCAAGAGGGTAAAGCTCCCGACATCATTGTGCTGCTCGAAGCGACATCTCCGTTTCGCACTCCTGAGATGATCTTAAATTGCCTGAGAAGAATGCTAGATGAAGAATTAGATTCAATTGCGACTTTTCATAGTGCGGAGATCAATCCGGAAAGATGTTGGAAGATTGAACAAGGTATCCCAAAGCCTTTCATCGATGGTGCAATTCCATGGAAACCCCGTCAGGAACTTTCCGCCGCTTATCAGCTGAACGGTGCTGTTTACGCTTTCCGAGCCGATAGACTTCCGACAAACGGACCCAATATTCTGTTTGGTAAGATCGGGGCTGAGATTATCTCTAAAGACAAAGTGATAGATATTGATGATAGAAAGGATCTTATAATTGCAAACGCCATACTCGAATCCTAAAGAAGCGCGCAGCCTAAACGACCTTTTGTCATTAAAAGGTCGAGATGCGCTAGTTATCGGTGGTGCTGGTCTTCTTGGTGGTGAGATCTCGTACACTCTTGCAGAGCTTGGTGCTCGGGTAATTGTCGCTAGCCGCGACAAGGGAAAGTGTCAGACATTTGTGAAACAGTTGTCTGAGAGGTTCAAGGGTGATCACCAAGCTTTGGGCGTGGATATTACGGATCGAAATTCAATCCGAAAACTTTGTGAAGAGGCGTCGAAGGTTACAGAGGGCGGACTGGATATCTTGGTCAACACCGGGTGGTCAGGTCGCAAGAATACATTTGAGTCGATTTCGGATGAGGATTGGGATCTGGATATCGAAGTATGCTTGAATGGTGTTTTTCGAACTATTAAATCGGCCGTTCCGCTCCTGTCTCCGAGAAGCGGTGTTATCCTGAATATTGCATCGATGTACGGTCACGTCGCACCAGATTATCGGATGTATGACAGTGAACGTTTCGCAAACCCACCAAGTTACGGGGCGGCTAAAGCTGGGGTTATACAGCTTTCTAAATATTTGGCGAGCTTCTTGGCGCCTCAAGGTATCAGGGTCAATTGTATTAGTCCTGGCCCCTTTCCGTTCGAAAGCACGCAGTTAGAAAACCCGGATTTTATCGAGAGGCTTAAAGCAAAAAATCCCATGGGACGTATCGGTATCCCAATTGATATTAAAGGAGCTGCTGGGCTGCTATGCAGTGACGCTGGTGCCTATATTACGGGGCAGAACATATGTGTTGACGGGGGATGGGCAGTATGGTGATCCGTACTGGCATCATTGGCTTCAGCGAGGGAAACGGTCATCCGTTTTCCTTTTCGGCGATCGTAAACGGCTATGATCGCAAAGCATTTTCTGAGGCCGGATGGCCAGTTATTCTTGATTATCTAAGTCGCCAGCCTGCTGACAGGTTTGGGGTTGGCGACGCGAGAATCTGTTGTGCGTGGACGCAGGATCACTCCTTGACTCAGAAGCTATGCGCAGCTTGCAATATTGAGCGGGCAGTTAAAGCGCCTGAAGAAATGCTGGGGCAAATTGACGCTTTAATTATTGCCAGGGACGATTGGCAGACGCATGCGAAATTTGCAATGCCATTCCTAGAAGCTGGTATCCCTGTCTTCATTGATAAACCTTTGAGTCTGGATATTTCAGAACTGGAGGCCTTCCAGCCATATCTCAAGGCTGGCTTGCTGATGTCAACCTCTGGCCTTCGTTATGCGATCGAACTTGAAGAATATACACAGAATAAGGATAAAATTGGCGATATTCGATTTGTATCTGCGACGGTGGTGAATGACCTTGATAAGTACGGCATTCATATCTTGGATGCTCTCTCTGGACTTGGATTCAGTAAGCCGAGATTTATTTCTCGGGCGGATACCGGCTACGAGTCTTATGATATCCGCTACGACAATGACGTTGCGCTTCGCTTGGATTGCCTCGGAAAGGTTGCTAAGACTTTTCGAATAAACATTTACGGAGAAAACGGAAATTTGCACTTGGAGTTAGCCAATAACTTTATGGCATTCCGGCGAACTCTTGAGCGCTTTTTTAATATGGTTGTCGATCGTAAACCTCCAATAGCACCAGACAGCGTTATCGGTACGATGAATTTGATTCGACTGGCAAAATCGATGCCCCCATCTCAGATGCTTGAGGTCTCCAATGCATAAACACTTTGACCTGACGGGAAAAACTGCACTAGTTACGGGCGGTGGAGGTATTTTAGGCAAGGGGTTTTGCAAGGTACTCGCCGAGTATGGTGCTTCAGTAGTGCTTGTCGATATAACCATTGAGCGAGCTAAAAAGGCCTGTGAGGACATTCTCCAAAATGTTCCAGGCGCTCAGATAATGCCTTTGGCATGTGATGTTGCGGACAAGGATAGTGTGACATCAATGGTAAATTCTGCCGTTAGACAATTTAGCTCTATCGATGTTTTATTGAACAATGCAGCAAGTAAAGCAGACGATCTCAATGCCTTTTTTGCTCCGTTCGAAAGCTATGACCTTGATCTTTGGCGTAAGGTGATGTCGATAAACATCGACGGCGCATTTCTGGTCGCTCAGGCCGTAGGCGCACAAATGGTCAAGCAGGGGAACGGGGGGAGTATAATTAATACGTCCTCAATTTACGGTGTATTGGCGCCTGACCAAAGGATTTATGAAGGCTCTGAATACATGGGGGTGGCAATTAACACACCCGCAGTCTATAGCGCCTCAAAAGCAGCCTTGATAGGTCTTTCTAACTATCTCGCAACATATTGGGCAGAAGCAAACATTCGTGTGAACGTTTTGTCTCCGGGAGGAGTTGAAAGTGGGCAAAACGAGACCTTCAAAAAAAAGTACAGCGCACGCATTCCACTAGGGCGTATGGGTAGGGATGACGAACTGCACGGAGCCATTTTGTTCTTAGCGTCAGACGCTTCAAGCTATTTCACCGGCCAAAATGTGATGGTCGATGGAGGTCTATCGGTTTGGTGATTCGTCGCTCTAAAGGTTGGTGTTTAAGGGTAACTTGGGAAACGTCTGCCTTTTTCTTGCCGTCGCTGAGCATTCGATATTACTAGCTCACAAGACTCTGAGCCGCATTGGAGTCCTTTCCCTCCTCATACAGGTTGAAGGTGGCTTCAAAATCAGTTACTGCAGAGCTAAATTTGTACCTATTGGATAGCTTGCCTAATTTAACTCATCATGACCGTCTGCAACCAGATTAGACTGCCGACATCTGAATGATGTTGTTCTGAGTCGTAGCCAAAGTAAAGCCGCGAGAACGCTGCGGCGACTAATGCCTATATAGGTCGCTATGAAGCCCCAAAAAACTGCCCTTTGTAGCGAAACAGTAACAACAGGATAGCATTATGGAACGCATTCCGTACCCAAAGCCCGTAGATTTGTCGCAATACGCCGCAGATGTTTCAGATGCCAAGCCGTTTTATGGCCTGCCATCTAACGTGAAGTTCTGCAAATCGTGTACGTATAGCAACCAGAAGCCAAACTCCGAAAAGGAGTACAAACATACTAGGGCTTCAAACAAGCCGACTGTTGACTTCGACGATGAAGGTGTGTGCGCCGCTTGCAGAATTGCTGAGAAAAAGAAGAATATTGATTGGGTTGAGCGTGAACAACGGCTCCGTGAACTATGTGACAGATATAGACGGAACGACGGCGGATACGATTGTCTTGTGCCCGGGTCGGGAGGCAAGGATAGTTTTTTTGCTGCTCACAAGCTCAAGTATGAATATGGAATGAACCCACTGACTGTTACTTGGGCCCCCCATATATATACTGATTGGGGCTGGCGAAATTTCCAAGCTTGGATGCATGCAGGGTTCGACAACTATCTTTTCACTCCCAATGGACGTGCTCATAGGCTTCTAACGCGTTTGGCGTTGGAGCAGATGTTCCATCCGTTCCAGCCGTTTATTATGGGACAGATGTACTTCCCCCCTAAAATGGCTGCTCAGCTTGGCATCCCGTTGGTGTTTTATGGCGAGAATCCGACGGAATATGGCAATTCGTCTGCTGCCGATGACAAAGCGACAAAAGACTGGGAATTCTTTTCTAGTCCAGACCAATCCCAAATTTACTTGGCGGGAACCTCCGTTGCTGAGCT
Organism: Thalassospira sp. CH_XMU1458; assembly: GCF_037027205.1. Taxonomy (NCBI): domain Bacteria; kingdom Pseudomonadati; phylum Pseudomonadota; class Alphaproteobacteria; order Rhodospirillales; family Thalassospiraceae; genus Thalassospira; species Thalassospira sp. CH_XMU1458. The sequence continues at coordinate 1,089,488 of NZ_JAYMDW010000001.1, forward strand.
CAAAAGCTCATTTGGTCTGAGTGAGCACGATTTGAAGCCATATATGCCACCAAATCCAGAGTTACTGAAGCAGGCAAACGTCGACGTGCACTATCTTGGTTATTACATTCCGTGGCACCCGCAAGAATGTTACTACTACTCTGTCGAGCATGGTGGTTTTGAGGCCGCTCCTGAGCGTTCTGCAGGAACCTACAGCAAATATAGCTCCATTGACGATAAGATTGATGACCTGCACTACTATACTACTTTCATCAAGTTTGGTATTGGGCGCGCAACCTATGATTCTTCGCAAGAAATTAGGAATGGCGAAATTGATAGAGATGAAGCAATTAGTCTAGTGCGTCGATTTGATGGGGAATATTCCGAAAGGTTTGAGAAGGAAAACTTCGATTACCTGAGTATTAGCCCAAAAGATTTTCCTGTAGCATCGAAAATGTTTGAGCACCCGGAAATGAATAGAGAATACTTTGATAGGTTAACTAATACTTTTCGTTCACCACACCTTTGGAAGTTTGAAGGGAATCAATGGCAATTAAGGCGCACTGTTTGTGACGACGCCTAGTGAAAAGCTTAAATATGCAGAACGTGACGAGTAGGGTTACATGTCAAAACTGCTAAAACTTCTAAGGCTAACTTTGTCTCCCGTTGGGCTAGACTTTGTGGCAGCTGAAATATCTGTTCGCTGGGCTCAATTTTTTGGCTTTGTCGTTCTAAGCTTTGTTGCTGCACTTATAGAAATGACAGGGGTGGGGTTGGTGTTCCCGCTCCTAGTCGTTATAGTTGCACCTGACAAAATTGCCAATATTCCGTATCTTCCTCAAGTAGTCGACTTTGTTGGAATTGAATCAGACACTACATTGTCGATAGCTATTATTGGACTGATTGGGCTAGTTTTGCTTGGTAAGAACGCTTATATGCTCATGTTCAATTGGATGCAGATGCGTTCTTTAGCGCAATGGAAGGGAGATCTTTCAAAGAGATTGATGAATATTTATCTCTTCTCTGACTATAGCGTTCACTTAGCCAAGTCTAGTTCAGAAATCATTCGAAATATGGCGTTGACGGCCGCTGTATATGATCAATTTATTGCGCCTTTTATTAATTTACTAGTTAATTTCGCAATATTAATTGGGCTTTGTATTCTACTAACTTTTGTTTTGCCTGTAGAAATGTTGCTTAGCTTGTTGCTAATCGCTTTCGTTTCTTGGGCACTTTACGCTTTCATGAGAGGGCCTTTTAAGAAAATCGGGGCTGAGCTGAACGATCTTTTCAAAGTTCGCCAAAGTATAATGCGTCAGTCTATTGGTATGATTAAAGAAACAAAATTAACTGCAAAAGAAAATTTCTTTTTAGATGCATATGCGAAAGTGGAGTTTAGAAACTTTGGAAGGCAAGCCCATTATAACTTCATGGCAACTATTCCTCCTCTGGTAACAGAGGGAGCGGTTATCGTTGGCATATTGTCGGTCGTGACCTATGTGATGTTTTTTAGCACTCAAGAGCAGCCAGGACTAGCTATTTTGGGTCTCCTTGCGGCGTCGTTTTTTCGCCTGACACCGGTAATAAACCGAATTTTAGGTTCGCTACAATTGATGAACATCAGTAACAATGCAGTGGATATAATTGCTGACGAATTCCATCAGCTTGAGCGAGGAATATTTAAGCCTGTAACTGAGCCTGATCCTTTACCCTTCAAGTCAAAAATTACTTTCAAAGATGTTTCATATTGCTACCCAGAATCACAGGCTTGCGCGGTGGAGAGCGCGGATTTTGAGATCTTCAAGGGAGAAACTATTGGGATTACGGGTGCCTCAGGAGCTGGGAAAAGCACTCTAGTTGCCCTTCTTATGGGTTTGGTTGCGCCCAAAAATGGGACAATTTTGGTTGATGATGTGCCTCTTAGCGAGCAAAAAAACTTGCGTGCTTGGCACAAACATATCGGTTTTGTTCCTCAATCGGTTTTTATTATCGAAGATACGGTGGCTCGTAATGTGGCCTTCGGCGAAGCTTCGGAAGATATTGATGAGCAGAAAGTTTGGGAAGCCCTCGAGATAGCTCAAATGAAGGAATTTGTAAGCACCCTCCCAAATGGGATTCACGAGTTCGTAGGAGAGGATGGTTCCCGTTTTTCCGGTGGGCAAAGACAGCGTTTGGGGATTGCCCGCGTGCTTTATGAGAGACCAGATTTTTTGGTTTTTGATGAAGCGACTTCCGGCTTGGACTCGGCTAATGAAAAGGCATTCAGTGATGCCCTTTGTGAAATCAGGAAAAACTCCACAATCATAATGATTGCTCACCGGCTCAGTACATTACGTGATTGCGATAGGATTATTATGCTTGATAGTGGGCGTATACTGCAGACAGGAACGTTTGAACAACTTTATAATGAGTGTCTACAATTCCGATCCCTTGTTGATCTCTCACAAATGGCTCCTTCGAAGTAGTTGGTGAACATGGAAGAAGAAAACGCGAAAGTTGTCGCAATAATACCGGCTCGCGGGGGCTCAAAGGGAATTCTGCGAAAAAATGTAAGATTACTATTGAACAAACCGCTTGTGGTGTACTCAATTGAGGCAGCTTTGAGTGCTAAAGCAATAGACGCAGTCTATGTGTCTACTGACGACATCGAAATAGCTACTTGCGCTGCAGCTGCTGGGGCCAACGTAATTGAAAGGCCTAGTATACTAGCATCAGATACTGCCCAAAATCACGAAGTAGTTATCCACGCATTGCGGACTTTAGATAGTCAGGGTGTTCACCCAGAAACTGTGGTCTTGTTGCAACCGACATCTCCATTGAGGACAGCGGAAAATATTGACGAATGTATTAGCGCGTATGAAAACGCCAACGGGGCTTCGGCAATGAGCATTTGTGAAGTGGCTGTGCATCCCGGGAAAACGGTTCTCATTGAGAATTCAGAAATTCGCCCGTTTACAACTGACCGGGACATGGAAGCGCGCAGACAAAATATGACTGACGTCTACCAGCAGAATGGCGCTATATATGTAGTAAATGCAGACATTTTTAGAGCTGAACAAAGATTCTATTGTAAACCAAGCGTCCCTTATTTGATGAGTAGAATTGATAGCGTGGATATTGACGACGAATTTGATTTCCAGTTGGCTGAACTAATTTTGAAGGCTCGTAAGGAGGCATATTTTGAGTAATGCAACCTACAGAAATCATCAGCATTACATAGATGAAGGTTGGAGTAATGAGCCGAAGGAGACGTTTAAGTCGCTACTAAACATCCTAAAGAAGCGCATTGGTGAGGATTGTTCTAGTGTTTTGGATGTAGGCTGTGCCGCTGGCGAATTACTTGGATTCTTGTCGACGGAATTTAAAGAGTGTGAACTAGTTGGTGTTGATGTAACTCAGAGCCTTTTAGATGTGGGATCAAGGCTTCTCCCTGAGGCGCAATTTACGCGTGCCTCAGCGCTGGAGTTACCCGCCTCTTTGTTTGAAAAATTTGACCTCGTTACCTCAATAGGCTGTATGTCTATTTTTAATGAGTTAGAAATAAATGCGTACTGGGACAATCTCTATCGAGTTACTAAACCGGGGGGGTTAATTGTCGTCTTATCTCCTCTGAACGAGTTTGGTGTTGACGCGATGATACGTCATCGTAAGCGACCTGATGGTTCTCCGGGTTCTTGGGAGACTGGTTGGAATATATTCAGTAGGGAGACCATTGAAGAATTAGTGGCGGACCTGGGGGCAAGGCTCGAGCTACAGCGTTTCCAGATACCGTTCGATATTCCAAGACGGGAGGATCCAATAAGAACTTGGACAATGCAGACGCAATATCGAGATTTGCAGCTAACCAATGGCCTTAAGATTATGATTGATCACTATTTTATGATCGTACACAAGCCCCAAAAATAAGCTATAGCGGTGCGTCTTCTATCCCGACTACGTGCTTTTGCCCTACGTAAAATTAATGGGTGAACTTTAATTTGCCGGGATAATAGCTACCCGAGAGGTGCTGGGATATACTGTTTGTTGTAGCCTCACGATCGCCTTGGTTTAATTTTTTGGATCGATTGTTGAACATGATGTCTTTTGACGTATTTTGTCACCATCGTACGAAATAGCTAGGTTGCGAAAGCTATGTGGTGAATTACGAAGTGTGTTGGTTGAAAGTGCACAAGTGTGATTCTGCGTTTTAATTCGTTTTTGAGAAGGGGTTCCGTCTACTGTAAACTTCTCGAAGAAGTTGTTTAAAACGGAGTATACATTAAGAACGAGCACATTCTCAATCGTACAAAGCAGAAGCTCTGGGGCGTGATGGAAAACGCCCCAAGCGTGGCTTTGCCAAAATTAACTGAATAAAGTCAAGCATCTGATCTCGGCTTTCCAACAGATAAACTAACGTTAAGGGTTATTTCGAATGGTGCATTCTTTTTCGCTGGGCGGATATGAGCTCAACTCGGAAGATAAGCCACCGGTGTTTTTAGCGGAAATCGGGGGTTTTTTTGGTCAAGATGTTGAGTTGGCTTCAGAAATGGTCCAGCGGATAATTGGCATTGGGCAATCAATCGCTGAACAGCCAATGGTACTAAAAACGGAAATTCTCCACGATGCGGAGATATGTTTGCCTGGTGACACACTTGAAACTTATGCATCTAAAGATGGCCGAGTACAGCAGGAAAACTACAGAGATTTAATAGAGCGTAAGGTACTCTCACTCAACAGCTACGAGAAGATCTTGCGTAATTGTAGTGATGCAGGGGCGCCCTTTATTGTATCTGTTTACGACTTCAAAGGAGCAGACTTTGCGCATGAAATAGGAGCTTGCTCCTTAAAGATAGCCTCAGCAAATTTGGTGCATATTCCACTAATTCGGCACTGCGCTACTAAGGGGCTGCCTCTTGTAATAGATACTGGCCGTGCAACTCTCTTGGAAGTCGAAATGGCGGTCAAAGCGGCGAGGGAGGCCGGATGTAATGACATTGTTGTCGAACACAGTCCCGATGGCCATCCAGCATTGCCAAAAGCGCATAACCTGAGGATACTTCAAACCTACAGGGAGAGGTTCAATCTGCCTGTAGGCCTGTCTGATCATCACACCGGCATTGAAATGCTCTATGCAGCAATAGCTCTCGGAGCTGCTGTTGTCGAAAAGGGGGTGCATGTCGATCCTGATGATCTCGATATTGATATTTCACACACCATGGATCTTGATGATCTGCCAGAAGTCCTGCGTTCGGTACATAATGTTTGGTTATCTCTCGGTAATTTCGAACGAGACATAGGGATTCCGATTGAGGGAGTGATAGGAACTTCACAGCGTCAGTGCCTAGTGGCGGCCAAAGATATGAGTGTTGGCGACCCTATTGATTTCGGTAACGTGCGTTTTGCATTTCCGTGTCGCGGCATCCCAGTTCAAGACTGGGATAGTGTTCGCGGTCGGAAACTCTCGAGAAAAGTGTTGGCTGGGCTGCCGATTCAGTGGGCCGATGTCGCCCAGTAACTTTAGTATTCGCCCACCAGCTTGGGAAGGGCTAGAGCCAGCGATACCAGGTTGGGAGGTCGCTTCCAAAGATATCGCTTTCCAAATAGCAAAAGTTGTTGGTTCCGAAGGGAAGTTCTGGGCAGCAAAGTTTGGTGACGTTGTGTCTGATCGAATGTTTAGGCTCGACGAGCCAGACGGCCGGAAATTCATTTTTAAAATATTAGAAGACAGTGAAGTATGTCAATCAGAAGAGGCAGAAAAAGCCAGCGCGTGGCTCGCTTCTAACAAAGTTCCTGTAGTTGTTGCGTCAGGTCAGTACCGACTGCCGAGTGGCGAAGTCATCGTCAAAATGCCCTATCTTGAGGGGCGTCGTGTTGGGTTAGCTGTAGATGAGCTTTTTGCATTTGGTGTTAGCCTTGCTAAGTTGCATAAGGCTCTAAGGAACGTGCCTCATCGTGAACGTTGGAGGCTTAGGACTGCGCAAAGATTAAAGGCCTTATCAAAAACTCGACAATATATTGTGAGTAGTGGAGTGGAACTAGGCCCCTATCCGCAACGTCTTTTAAACTTAGCGAACGACGCAGAACTTGATTTTGAGAGATCTCAATGGTTCACACAGCCTTTGCATGGGGACGTTAACCCCGGTAACGTGCTGATTTTGAACAACACTCCTGTTTTTATGGATTTTGAAGATACTGCTCATAGCGTTCTTCCTGTTGAATACGAGGTTTTATTTGCAATTGAGCGTTTTGTTTTAGTTCGTGTAGACAACGATTTGGAAGCAAGCCGATTAGGAAAGGCGTTCCTGCATGGATATAGATCTCAAATAAAGACAGAACTACAAAGCGTCTATATTGAACCTGTTCAAGTTCTTAGATCCCTCGCACTTCGATCATTGATGGTTCTTGTCAATGGAGAGCTTTCCGGGTCAAAAGTTTTAGAAAGTGAATGGAAAAAATTCTTCTTTCTTGAGAAAATGTCCCGTTATCGCGCTGAAGTGATTCTAAATATTTTTAAGGACTAATATCTTTGAAATACAAAATACTTCTTACAGCAAGAGATCCTGCAGCAGCTCTTCATCTAATCGAAATAGCTAAGTGTTCTAGGAACTTTGATGACCTTCATATCGATATCGTTACGCAGCAGCCGGCGAGCAGGTATTTTGATGAGGCAGGCTTTCTAACCACCGTAGTGGATCTTCCGCCCGCTAAAGAAATGCCTTCGGTTGAAGGGGAAAATCTACTTCAAAAATCGCGGGATCTGATCGATTCTTTGAAGCCAGACGCTGTTTTGAGTGGATTGTCTACTCCATTTGATGGGGGGCTGGATGAAGCAATTACAGCTGTTTTCAAGGGGCCAAAATTCGTTATGCAAGACTTCTGGGGGGAGGCTAACCAGTTTTTTGGGGCCCGAGCTCAGCTATATTTCGCCCTGGACGATGAGGCTGTGCGTCTAAGCGAAAACCGTCATGGGCTTAATGCTGTCAGTGTGGGGTCCCCTCGGCACTCCGCCTACCAAAGCATGGATATTAATGCGATTAGAGAAAAAGAAAGAAGGCGAATTGGTGCATCCAAAGAAACAACTGTCGTTGGGTTTTATGGGCAGGCATTGCACTGGGTTAAAGGATACAGGAATACTTTGAATGCATGGGTCGATGCAATGATCGCTCAAAAGGGAGAATACAAAGCGCTATACCGACCACATCCCAGAGAAGATAAAGGCGATATACGTTGGACCGTTCAGCGTTTTGCGGATGCTGGGATGCCATGTGTTATCTGCCAGGGGCAAGATGTCGAGCACTCTCTTTTGACGTGTGATGTCGTATGTAGCGCATTTTCAAATTGCACCTATGATGTTGCCTATTTGAACTATTTTTCTGAGGTTCCACTTATCACACCGGTCTCCTTGTTTTTTGATCCAGAGATTATCGATTATTTCCACAAGATGGTTAAACTCGATGAATTTCCGTACTTAAAATCGGGCTTGGTCCTGGCAATTAACGACGTTCGAGACCTATCGAGTGTTTTGGCGTTGGCCGGTTCTAAGCGGGTTAAAGAGAAGTATTGGTCTGCAGCAAAGCACTTGCCAAGTCCTATTAAAGCCCCTGAAATCGTTCTTAATCACATTCATAGTTCTCTTGTAGCAACCAATGCACGCTAAGGTACTCCCCAATCCAAGTCACGAAGAGGTAAACTCGCGATTTATTCGTCTAGACAATAATCCTGTAATTCTTGAGACTTCATTCCGCGGTTGGTGGGCATGGCCGATAGTTAAAGAGAGACTATGGCTATACTGTCTCAACAATTCGGTTGCTATTGAAGGGGGGAGCCGGATAGCGTTCTCGGAGGTTGTCCTTAGAATATCTTCAGGCTTATGGCAGGTTGTCGCCAACTTGTCGTACCCCTCTCATAAGAGTGGCGCTGTATTCTATGAGGCGCGGCCTGTATTATTGCCAAGTGGTCAGAAACTTCACCCTCATCTTGGAAATCTTGAGCGAATAGAACGAAATCGATCATGGATACATTATCGCTTTCCTTGGGGGCGTGCAGGAAAGCGGTTTCCTTTTCCCGGGGAAATTGAAGATTATGGAATTAGTTCGGTAGTTGCGGTTTTTGCGAGTGTCCTCAGAAAAAGAGAGAAGGAACAAAAAATTGCTAAGCTTCTATCCGATGAGCTCTTAAAAGAATTCCCACATCTTGATGTGAACGAGGTATTTAATCTAATTTCTGACCAACTAGCTCGCTTTTGCTGTAGATTTTTATTTACTAGGTGCCTTTTGGCTCGTTCTCGGGTCAGTAAGGTCATCGTCTTAGACGCCGACGGAAAAGTTCCCGAACTTGCTGCCGCAAAATCTTTGGGGATCCATGTAACTGAAATCCAGCACGGCATGTTTAGTACAAGGGAGCCAGACTACTCTTGGAGTAAACGCCACAGGTATGTGCCTTTCATGCGGGCGATCCCAGATTCCCAAGTAGTCTTTGGGGAGGTATGGGCAAGGCAATTACGCCAAGCCGGATACTGGTCACCAGAAAACATCCTTGTCGCGCGAAATCCTCTGATTGAAGAGTATCGGCAACTGTGGTCGCAGCAAAGGAAACTTGAAAAACCGGGTGGCCCTAGACCATTAAAGTTACTATTCCCCACTCAAGGTTACGTCCGGAGAGATGCTATTAGTTTCTGGACGAATGTGCTTGAAGGCATGACAAGTGCACAAAGTAACCTGTTCCATTTAAGTATAAAAATTCACCCGCTTGAGCGGCAAAGCGCGCGAGAATACCGCAAATTAGCCAAGAAATATCCCAGCACTGTTTCGGTTGTGCCTGATGACGTTGAGGCTTTCGATGCAATCATAGCCTCAGATGTAGTTGTTGGATACACTTCATTGATGATGGTTGAAGCAATCGGAATCGGGTTGTCGGTAATTGGGCTGCAAGAGCGTAATAGTGGAATGGGGATTGACGAGACCTTTAGAATGCCAGAGTTGGCGGAATTCGTTGTTCCTTGCTTTGACAAAAGCGAATTTTTCCAAATAGTTGGGAAGTTTAACAAAGAGCTTAATAGCGATGTTTCTGATGTTTCCAATTCATATTTGACTGCTAAAGTCGGTATATATAGCGTTGATGCGCCTTCAGTTGAGGATTTAGTGCTTTGAAGATAAACCATAAGGCCTCTTCAGGCAGGGCTCTTCTTGTTTCTCAGAGACCATCAGACTATGTCGAAATGAGGAGATGCGCTAAAACTTTGAAAAATAAAGGTTGGGAAATTCATTTCCTGTATTTTCATGGGGAAACCGGAAGTGATACTGATATCATTGCTTCCATTAAACAAGAGGAGAATGAAGGTGACTTCTCTCACGTTGAGTTACGCCAAATTGGTATGGGAAGGCGTTCTAAAACAGAAGCATCGTCAGATAGATTATCTAGTTTCACAAGATTATATGATTATCTTCTAGCGCTCTCTAAAAGAATTTTTTTGGGAAAAATAAAGGAGTTTTTGACAAAATATACGACTTTATTGATTCTGTATAATTCGGTTAGAATTGTTTGTTTTTATTTATCTGAAAAAAGAGCGTTGAAGGGGGTCGTCAAAACATCAAGTCCAGATGTTATCATCGTTCCTGAAGATGTAGTTGGGTATATATCTCCGCTAATAATTAAAGCTGGGCATGAGTTAAATATACCGACAGTAATAATTCCATACACGATTGCAAATGAACAAGAGGCATTCAAGAGTTTATGTGGAAATGCGCATTATCATTTGAAAGGAATCTGGAACCGCGCAATGGGAAAACTATTCCCGAATTGGGTTATGAGCCAAGATGGGGTATCTTTGGTAAGAATGCCAGCTCCTTATATTCTGGGGCAGATTCTCACTAAAACCTCTCCGCCAAATCCTTGGATGATGAATTCGGGTTTTGCAAACGTGATCGCGGTCGAAAATTTGGCAATGAAACATTATTATCTGCAGTCCGGAATTCCGAAAAAAAAAATAAGAGTGGTTGGGTCAATTTCGGATGATCATCTGGCACAGTTTAAAAATAATAAAGCACAAGAAGTGAGCAGATTGAAGGGCGACCTGCATATCGAGGGGGATAAGCCTATATTGGTTGTTGGGGGATGCCCTGATCAATCCGGTTGTTGTCCTTCCGGTTTCGAATACAGCGACTTCCACCAGTTCATTGTTCGCTTGGGAACTCTCCTTAAACCTCTCACGAATGTTTATGATGTAATTTTCCGCCCGCACCCCAATAATTTGGAAATGGGAATCGGGCTCGAAAAGTATGGGATTATTGTTACTGAATTTGATACAGCTAGGCTAGTAGCTTTGTCTGATGTTTATTTGGCTTTTGCTTCGGCTACGATCAGGTGGGCCATTGCTTGCGAAGTGCCCGTTGTTAACTATGACCTTTTCCACTACGACTATGACGATTTCAAGGGGGTGCCGGGCGTGCTTACCGTTGCCTCAGAGGATAGTTTCAAGAATGCGCTTGAAAGCCTAAGGCCTAATTGTGACAAGTTTCGGGATCTTCAGCGTGATGCAAAGCTGGCCGCCCATCGTTGGGGGATGCTGGATGGGAAGTCTGCAGATCGAATTGTCGCCCTTATTGAAGAAATGTGCGCATACGAGGACGTTGTTAGAGCTTCTGAGTAATGCGGTGTTAGATAGCTGCTGTTAGTTGTGAGAGGTTAAATGATTAATGTGGCAATAGTCGGCGCAGGGTCGATGGCAAAGGAGCACATTCGGGCTTTTAGTGCTCTGAATGGTGTGCAAGTTACCGGGATCTACAGCAGGACCCGTGCGAAAGCCGAAGCTCTGGCACAAGAGCACAACTTTGGCAATGTCTGCGACAACATTGCGGAGCTAAAGGAAAAAAGTGCTGCACATCTGGTGGTAGTTGCTGTTCCTGAGCTCGCAGCAAATGCTGTCGCTAAGGAGGTCTTCGTTCATGATTGGGCCGTTTTACTAGAGAAACCTGCTGGCTACGACTTGAGTGATGCAGAAGATATAGCTGCTGCGGCAAAAGGGCGAGATAAACCTGTTATGGTCGGGTTTAATCGCAGGTTTTACAGCAGCTTGCAAAATATTCTTCTCGATGTTGAACAACGAAATGAGCACCGCTACGTTCATGTTCAGGATCAACAAAATTACGAAGAGGCTCGCTTGCATGGGCATCCTGAAGAGGTTGTGCAGAAATTTATGTATGCCAATTCTATTCACGTCATTGATATGATGCTTTGCCTATGCAGAGGGAAAGTTACAAATGTTCAGCCTGTTATGCCTTGGAAGGGTGCAGATACTGAAGTGGTTCTGGCTCACATAAACTTTGATAGTGGTGATAGCGCTTTATATGAAGGGATTTGGAAGGGGCCTGGGCCATGGGCTTGTGCTTTGAGTACTCCAAGCCGCCGGTGGGTAATGCAACCACTGGAAAAAGCAGCTTACCAAAATGTGAATGAACGCGTTCAAAATCCCGTGGAAATTGATCCGATTGATGTTGAGTTTAAGGCCGGTTTTTTGCGTCAGGCCGAGGCTGTCATCGCTCGGGTGAGGGGGGAGGAAAGTCACGCGGTTAGCCTTGAAGATAGCCTTCATACGATGCGGCTCATCAACCAGATTTTTGGTGTTTGACAGTTGTTTTCGCGGTTTCGCCCGGTCATCAGCCGAGAAACTATCTCGGGAGCGTGTTGTCTCACTGGTTTTGGAAGGCCTTTTGGATTAGCTGCAGATCTGCAGGGAAGATATTACGTTGCAGACATGGATTTGCATTGTATTTTTCGGTTCGATGCGAAACTCGAATATTTTCAGTGGCTAGACAATGTCGCCGGGTGGTCATCCCCAGTCGAAGTGCTAAATGGTCGGGTGCAATCACACAAGCGTCGAAAACCTTTGGACTTTAATGGCCCGCATTCGATTGCAGTTGCGGCTGATGGTGCGATGTTTGTTACCACATATTATGATCCCGGCGTCATTATGCTCTCTTCGGAGGGGAGCCTCCTTAAAGTATGGGGGAGAGGAGAGGATAATGAGCCTACTTTGGCTGGACCCGCCACCGGGGTTTTAGGTGCAAATGGTCTTCTTTGGGTTACTGAGTATCGCTTGAACGCAGTGTTTGCATATGACACTTATACAATGTCACTGAAAGGCGCACTTGGGGGCGGGAGGCCTGGGTTTAGAGAAAGTGAAGGTTTCATGCCTGGAAGTGGTGCTTGTTTCTTTGATCGGCCGCATATGGCAAGAACTGATCATGAAGGAAACCTGATCGTTGTCGATACATGGAATCACCGGTTGCAGAAATTTAGCCCTGACGGCGAATTTATCGGATGTCTTGGAGGTGAGAAAAAGGGGTGGGTACGTACTGCAAAGTCCGTGGAAGCGTCAAAGAGCCTCGGAGCTTTTTACGCACCTGTATCGATAAGTTTCGATAGCCACGCAAACTTAGTCGTTACCGACTGGGGGAACAGTCGATTGCAGTGGTTCGACGCCGAAGGGCGCTTTGTGGCTGATGATTACAGTCTCCCGCTTGAGAACCCATATGATGCACAAATATTTGATGGTAGATGCGTAGTGGCAAACTCAGCAAAAGGCGAAGTTTACGTAAAGAGTTTACTTTAAATGGATAGTCTAGTAGTTGCCGGTGCTTCTGGTCATGCTCGCGTTATTGCATCTGCGGCACAGAAATCCGGGAAATTTTCCGTCCTTGGATACCTTGACAACAACTTACCTGCAGGACTTCTTGTAGACGGGCTGCCCATTCTCGGTGGAGACGATATACTTACAAATCTCAAGAAAAGTATAGCTGATTTAAAGGTGATTGTGGGGATTGGAGATAACGCTTTACGACAATCGGTCGCAGCTAAGATTAGTATAAAAGACTTTGCAACCGTAGTTCATCCTAATGCTGTTGTGGCCGACGATGTGCAGATTGGCGATGGTTCGTTCGTTGCTGCCTCCGCAACAATAAATGTAGGTGTCCGGATTGGATGTCATGTCATTGTTAATACAAGCTCATCTATTGATCATGACTGCGATATCGCGGATTTTTCCTCGATATCTCCCGGAGCAATACTGACGGGTGGTGTTTCTTTGCGGCGCGGTGCTATGATTGGCGCGGGCGCAGTAATTTCTCCGAATCTAGAGGTAGGCCAACACGCTGTCGTTGGAGCAGGGACAGTTGTAATCCGATCTCTTCCACAGGATACCTGTTGGGTAGGTGTTCCTGCTCGCCAGATCGCTAAATCCCCTAAACAATAAGGTTTGGAAGATGTGTGGAATTGCTGCGCTTATTTCACAAACTGCAAGAAGCCAAGCACATGACTTGGTGAAAATGTGCGATGCGATCGTTCATCGGGGGCCCGACGGTCAAGGTTATGCTTTTTTCAGTCAAGATGGCCGACAGAAACTTACTTGCACTCGCAAAGAGGCACTTCAACTGAAGTCAGAGAGAACAAGAGTCGCTCTAGGACACAGGCGGTTGGCGATTACTGATGTGTCCAGTGCCGCGAGTCAACCAATGAGTTTTGGATCTCAAAGACGATACTGGATCACATTCAATGGCGAGATATATAACTTCAAGGAACTTCGAGCAGAGTTGGAGGTTAAAGGTTACGGATTCACTTCGGACTCTGATACCGAAGTCCTAATCTGCGCCTACGCTGAATGGGGGAATGATTGCCTACGTCATCTTAACGGCATGTTTTCATTTGTTATATTTGACTCGATTTCCGAAACCATCTTCGCTGCTCGTGACCGATATGGGGTCAAGCCTCTGTACTGGTGGCGTCCGGATGCTCAGTCTCTGGCTCTAGCTTCTGAAATAAAACAATTTACCTTTCTATCCAATTGGGCTCCCAAGTTGGAACGCAAGGCTGCATTCGATTATTTGAACTGGGGTTTAACCGACCATACTTCAAAAACCTTGTTTGAAGGTGTTTGGCAATTGCCTGCGGGCCATTACGTTCAATGCAATATTGATGAAATAGCTTCCGCGTTACCAATAAAGCAGTGGTATGAGTTACCTCAAAAGTGTTGGAGGCAGCCTTATAAAGACTCGGTTGTGAATTTTAGAAACGTCTTCGTTAATGCTGTAAAACTTCGGCTAAATGCAGATGTTGAAGTTGGTGCTGCCTTGTCAGGGGGGCTAGATTCCTCATCTATCGTTTGTGTGGCGGATGTGCTTAATCGAGAAAGCGACGCTAAAACAATGCACACGTTCTCAGCCAGAGCTGTCGACAAACGATTTGATGAAGGCGATTTTATTGATTCTGTCTCATCAAAAACATCAACCGTTCAACATATGATTTATCCTGATAATGATGGCTTGCGGCGTGATTTGGACATGCTTATCTGGCACCATGATGAGCCTTTCGGATCGACCAGTGTCTACGCAGAGTGGAGAGTCTTCAAGGAATCAAAAGAGGCGGGGATAAAGGTCGTGCTTGACGGTCATGGTGCTGACGAAACCCTTGCAGGATATAAGAGTAATGTTGGTTTTTTCCTATCCTCCCTTCTCACCAGAGGAAAATTTGGGCAGTTCTTGAAAGAGTTTTCAGCGCAAAGAAAATATCAGAACAAAGCTCTTCTTTTTCTACTTGTCGAGATACTTGATAACCTGGCTCCTAATTGGTTACGGCAATTTGCTAGAAAATTAAGCGGGCGCTCAGTGTCTTGCCCTTCGTGGATCAACACCGAGTTATTGGGAATTATGCCTGTCGATCCGATGCAGAGCCTTCAAAAGCGACAGGAACCAAATCTCTCAGGTTTGTCTCGCGCTCAGTTAACTGCGACCAGCTTGCCGATGCAGTTAAAGTGGGTGGATCGGGACTCTATGGCGCATTCCATAGAAAGTCGGGCACCGTTTATGGATTATCGTCTTATTGAGTTAGTGCTCAGCATGCCGGATGAATATAAGTTTGATGGTGGGGTATCTAAGAGAATTCTGCGCTCCGCAATGAAGCAGTTGCTGCCGGAAAAGGTTCGAAACCGAAAAGATAAGATGGGGTTTGTAACGCCGGAGGAAATTTGGGTGTGTAAGGACAGTCCTGCCGATTTCAAAAGGATGCTCAAAGATGCCGTAGAAAACTCTCAGGGGATACTGAAAGAAGAAGCGTTCAACATTGGCTCGGCGATGATTGATGGTGATCTTCCATACAATTCTAGGCTGTGGAGAATGATTTGCTTTGGGCTGTGGATGAAACGATTTAAAGTTCGGGTATAGAGATGATTACCGTAGTGAACTGGGGGGCAGGAAATATTGGTTCTATAACCAATATGCTAAACTATCTCGGGATCAAGGCAGAGATAGCGACCGACTGGAAACAGATAAAAACTGCCGAAAAGATTATCCTGCCGGGTGTGGGAGCATTCGATCACGGTATGCGAAGCCTAAACGAGCTTTGCTTCACAGAGGCACTAAATGAAGCTGTTCTGGATCGCAAAGTGCCTGTTCTTGGTATCTGCCTCGGAATGCAATTGTTGTGTGATGGTAGCGATGAAGGCGACCTTGCTGGCTTGGGGTGGATTCATGGCAGGGCAAAGCGTTTTGACCTTCAAGATAATGCTCAAAAACTGCGGGTTCCTCATATGGGGTGGAGCGAGTTGAAACTCGTTCGAGGTGGTCGTCTGTTTGATGACACGGCAGATCAAAACAGATTCTATTTTGTGCATTCTTATCATGTCGTCTGTCATAAGGCTGAAGATGTGATAGGGACTGTGTGGCACGGCTCCGACATAACAGCGGTTGTGGAACGAGGAAACATATTTGGCGCACAGTTCCACCCGGAAAAAAGCCATCGTTTCGGCATGAAGCTTTTTGAGAGGTTTTCAGGGCTTGAAGCAGGATGAAAACTAGAGTGATTCCTTGCCTCCTGATCGCTGATGGAGGACTTGTTAAGACAACGGGCTACAAGAGACCATCTTACGTGGGTGATCCGATTAACGCTGTCCGGATATTTAACAGTAAAGAAGTCGATGAATTAATGGTGCTTGATATATCGGCAAGCAAGCAAGGAAGAGCTCCTGACTTTAATGCCATTGGTGAGATCGTAAGCGAGGCATTTATGCCGGTTGCATATGGAGGAGGTATAACAACCGAGAGGCAGGCTGGTGAGTTGCTTGCCCTGGGAGTGGAGAAAGTCGTTCTCAACAGTATTCTTGCCGATGATCCTGGCTTGGTCAGTATTTTGGCTAAGCGCTTCGGGTCGCAAAGTGTTGTCGTTTCAATCGATGTAAAAAAGCAAGGGATTACGAGGCAATATCATGCGATGACCCATGGTGGCACGCGGAAGACCGGGCAAAAGCCGAAGGACTTCGCACAGGAAATGGTTATGCGCGGAGCAGGGGAAATACTTCTGAATGCAATTGATCAAGATGGAACTCTATCGGGATATGATTTGCAGCTGATTAATGAGGTTGCAAGTTGTGTAGACATTCCGATAGTGGCTTGCGGTGGTGCTAGAGATATCGCAGATTTTGAAAAAGCAACGAAAGCTGGCGCATCTGCCGTGGCTGCCGGAAGCTTCTTCATTTATCACGGCCCTCATCGTGCCGTGCTGATATCGTATCCGAACCGTAGTGAACTTGAGAATGTCTTACCGTAATGAATGATCGCACTTTAGACAGCCAAATTTGTTCGAAATGTGTAATGGACACCTCAGATCCCGAAATTTCGTTTGATCAGTTTGGGGTATGTAACCATTGCAAACAGGCAGAGTTGAGCCTGGCACAGGTTAAACTAACACCAGACGAAACTCGGCAGAAGATCGGTCAACTGGTGGATAGAATTCGCAGCTACTCAGCTGATCGGAAATACGATGCAGTTGTAGGTATGTCTGGCGGGGTAGACTCATCTTACGTTGCATTGCTCGCTCATAAACTTGGTTTGAGAGTCTTGGCGGTGCATTTCGACAATGGATGGAATTCCGAAGTTGCTGTGAAGAATATTAAGACCCTAGTCGATGCTTTCGGATTTGACCTCGAAACCTACGTAATTAATTGGCCTGAATTCAGGGATTTACAACGGAGTTTTATCCGTGCCGGTGTCGTCGACATAGAGATGCTCTCCGACCACGCAATTATGGCGTCAATGTTTGATTTAGCTAAGCGTCATAACGTTCGGTATGTTCTTTCGGGCACCAATATTGCCACAGAACACGGTATGCCTAGAACTTGGGTGTGGAACAAGAATGACCTTACGAATATTGAAGACATCCACAGAAAATTTGGCGAAATTAAGCTAACGTCATTTCCTCGTATGGGTTTATTAAAGAGTACAATTCGGCGAAAATTCCACATGGGGTTCGAGTTTGTCGAAATTCTTAATCTAGTTAATTTTCGCAAAGATGCTGCTATGAAAGTTTTGAGTGAGGAAACTGGATGGACATATTATGGAGGAAAACACTACGAATCGATATTTACGAAATTCTACCAAGCGTACATTTTACCGGTCAAATTTAATATTGATAAACGAAAAGTCCATCTGTCAGCTTTAGTTAGAAATGGTGAGCTCACACGAGCGCAAGCGCTGTTGGAGCTCGAAAAACCTTTGTACCAAGAAGATGAACTTCGCAGAGATCAAGCCTACGTCCTTAAAAAGCTTAATCTAAGCCAGGGAGAGTTTGATACTGTCATGGCGGCAGACCCTGTTCCCCACAGTTGCTACCGCACGGATAAGAATATTCGCATTATAATTAAGGATATAGCGGAAAAATTGGGGCTATGACGCAGGTGGCTACCAAAAAATATCGTCTGGCTTATCTCAGTCCTGAGCCTAACAGAGAGGGCCATGCGTCCTATACGCATGTTCACGAAATTGTTCGCCATCTTAGGGATATAGGGTGGCAGGTTGATCTGTTTTGTCCTGATTATGAGCAGAGTAGGTTGCCCGGGGCTTTGTCTCGGGTGGCGGGGATTGCTCGTAGTTTAACGCTTATTATTTTCAGGAGGCAGCCAGACATTTATTACATGCGCTGGCATTTCGCGGCTTGGCCATTGGCGCTTTGGGCTAAAATAGGCGGTGTTCCAACCGTTGTAGAAGTCAACGGCCCAATAGATGATTTGTTTATCGCCTGGCCACATACAAGAAGATTCAAGGCATTCTTCTCTTGGTTGATGAAGAGTCAACTCAATTGGTCGGATGCTGTGGTGGCTGTTACGCCCGGTCTGGTAAGTCTTTCCAAGAAAATCTGCGGAGAAGAGAAGTTTGTCTCGTTAATCCCAAACGGCGCAAATACAGATGTGTTTTCTCCTGAGGCTGCCAAAGAAGTGAACGGTTTAACAGAAATATTGCCTAGAAGGTTTTTGATTTTTTTTGGCACCATGGCTCGTTGGCAGGGTATTCGAACTATCCTAGAAGCAATCGAAGAACCTGCTTGGCCAGCTGGGATGCATGTGGTTTTTGCGGGTGATGGCGAAGATCGTGAATTTGTCGAAATGGCAGCAGAACGTCTAGACCACGTGCACTATTATGGCCGGGTGCCTTATCAGACATTAGCTACAATTGTTGCGCGCGCGACAGGGGCTTTAGTCTGCCCCGAAAACTTGGAGGGACGGGCAGTCACAGGGTTGGCCCCCCTCAAGTTGTTCGAAAGTTTGTCGTCCGGCGTTCCAGTAATTGCTACCAATCAGCCGTTTCAAGCAGAACTCATACGTGAAGAGAATTGCGGCATAGTTATCGAGCCAGGGCAGCCGGAGGTTTTGGCAAATGCCGTGTCGAAGCTCGTCGAGTCAGAAGATCAGCGCCTGAAATGGTCTGAAAATGCGCGGAGAGTAGTTGTTCAAAGCCATTCTTGGCTAGCTAGGGCTAAGGACACAGATAGTGTTCTTCAGGCCGTTCTTTCATTTAAGGCAACGTAAAATAGATACTACAAAAGTAGCATATCTCATCACTATTTCATAAAGATTCTGGGACTTTCTCGATATGAATAAATTCGCGTTAATCGGAGCTGCCGGATATATCGCGCCACGGCACATGAGGGCGATAAAGGAAGTTCAGGGTGAGCTGGTTGCGGCTTTTGATCCTGCAGACAGCGTTGGGGCTATGGACAGTTATTTTCCAGACGCAAGTTTTTTTACGGAGTTTGAGCGCTTTGACCGTCATATTGATGTCCTATCCCGTTCAGGAAACGGTGTGGACTACATGTGTGTTTGTTCGCCGAACTATTTGCACGATGCGCACTCACGCTTCGGTTTGAGATCCGGGGCAGATGTAATATGTGAAAAGCCGTTGGTGCTGAATCCATGGAACCTTGATGGCTTGCAAGAGATGGAGCAGCATACCGGCAGGACGCTTTACACAATTTTGCAGCTCCGACTCCATCCCGCGATTATGGCTCTAAAACAACGCATTGATGCGGCTCCAATCGATAAGATATTTGAAGTCGACCTGACCTACATTACATCGCGCGGTGCTTGGTACTATGTGTCATGGAAAGGAAATGAAGCGAAATCAGGCGGAATTGCTACGAATATTGGGGTGCATTTTTACGATATGCTTTCATTTGTGTTCGGTGAGTTGCAGTGTAATAATGTGCATGTTCGTGAGCCGAGCCATGCAGCAGGATATCTAGAATTCAAACGTGCGCGTGTCCGCTGGTTCCTCTCAGTCGATCGAAATGACCTTCCAACCCAAACCCCAGATGGTCAAACGACCTATCGATCAATCACCGTCGATGGTGATGAAGTTGAGTTCTCTGGTGGGTTTACAGACCTGCATACGCGGAGTTACCAAGATATTCTTAACGGCGGTGGGTTTGGTATAGATCAGGTGCGTCCATCAATTGAGTTGGTATCGTCAATTCGCAGCAAAGCTTTGGAACCGCAAAAAGGCGATATGCATTCCTTTGTTATAGAGCGAAACTAACGTATGGAAGATTCTCGATCTCGTGCCCCAAATTTTGCCTCGGTGACAGTTCATGAAAGTGCCTATGTGGACATGCCTGTTAGAATTGGCAAGGGAACCAAAATCTGGCATTTCTCGCACGTTTTGCAGAATACGGTAATTGGTGAAAACTGCGTTTTAGGTCAGAATGTTGTTGTTGGCCCGGATGTAACCATCGGTAATCAGGTTAAAATCCAGAACAATGTTAGTGTCTATAAGGGCGTGACGCTGGAGGACGACGTTTTTTGTGGTCCTTCATGTGTATTTACAAATGTGAATAATCCAAGGGCTAATATCGAGCGCAAGGATGAGTTTCGCTCGACCTTAGTCAAGCGAGGTGCGAGCATCGGCGCAAATGCTACAATCGTATGCGGTCATACTTTAGGTGAGTATTGTTTCGTCGCTGCAGGATCCGTTGTAGCAACGGACGTTCCTGACTATGCGCTGATGGTTGGAGTTCCAGCCAAACGTGTTGGTTGGGTTAGTCGTGCCGGTATGAAGCTAGATAAAGACCTCGTATGCCCACATGATGGCTCTCAGTATCAGTTAAACGATTGTGGGACGCTGGAATTTGTAGGCGGCAAACCAGAATGAGTATTCCTTTTATTGATTTGCAGGCCCAAAGAAAAGCTTTGGGGCCGCTTCTAGATGAAGCTATTAAGCGTGTGCTAGAACGTGGAGATTTCATTCAGGGAAAGGAGGTTCAAGAGTTCGAAGAAGCTCTTTCCCTTTTTACCGGTGCAGTTCACTCCTTGACATGTGGTAATGGCACTGATGCGCTCACTTTAGTCGGTATGGCCGAGGGCTTGGGCGCCGGAGATGCTGTATTTGTTCCAGCATTTACATTTGTCGCTACTGCTGAAGCATTCAGCGTTCTCGGTGCAACTCCATATCTGATAGATGTTGACCCTATCACGTTCAACTTGTCAGTGGAGAGCCTGAAACAGGGAATTGCTGACTCAAAATTGGCTGGCCTAAAACCTAAGATGGTGGTCGCTGTTGATTTGTTTGGTCAACCGGCTGACTACAACTCAATAAAAGACGTTTCAGAAGAACATGGTCTGATACTAGTTGCTGACGCAGCGCAAGCATTCGGCGCATCGTTATACGGCAAAAGGGTAGGTACTTTGGCCGATTACACTACGTTGAGTTTCTTCCCGGCCAAACCGTTGGGGTGCTACGGCGATGGTGGTGCGATATTAACAGACTTGGATGGCAAGGCTACACTTATCAGATCATTAATGCAGCATGGTAAGGGGGGTGAAAAGTACGATAATGTTAATATCGGTTTAAACAGCCGCCTTGATACGATCCAAGCTGCTATTCTTCTTGAGAAACTCAAAGTATTCGAAGATGAGCTGAGTTCGCGGAACGAAATAGCGAAAAGATACAGTAAAAGTCTTGAAGAATTTGCTGAAACGCCTTCTTTGATAGAAGGTGCAATTTCAAATTGGGCGCAATATACCATCAAATTAGAGCGAAGAGACGAGGTTCAGTCCAAGCTTAAAGAGGTAGGGGTTCCTACTGCTGTTTACTACCCAAAACCACTGAATCAGCAAAACGCATACATGCATTACCCTGTAGTCTCTAGCGGCGTAACCGTGTCAGAAAAACTCGCTAGCCAAGTACTCAGCTTGCCGATGCACGCATACATGCCTGAAAAGACCCAGCAGCAGATTATAGAGCACGTTATTGATGCCATAACCCAATAAATACCCTGGGTACTAACTTCGCGACAAATCGATTTGGGTTTGTCCCTTGGTAGCAACAAGTTGGGTGGTGCTTCGTCTTTATGCGCCCTGAAATCTAAGTTCTGTAGAACTCATTTAACTGAGCTCTCCGTGGCAAGTTGGGCGCGCTCCGGCGCCCAGCGCAGGGTCAGGCGCGCCAGAAGGGCGATGATGATCAGGGTCAGGATCACCCGCCCGACCAGAACCACCCAGATATCGGCCCCAAGCGCCAGCATGATCGCCGTATCCTCGATCAGGGAATGCGACAGCGACAACCAGCTGAGTGATAGGAAAAGCGTCCTTGGCGGATAGTTGTTCTTGCGCGCCTCATCAATGATCAGCGCCCCGCCATAGGTAATGCCAAGTAGCACACCAATGGTGGTTACCGGTGCTACGTCGCGTGAAATGCCCGATATACGCAGGACCGGCATCATCGCCTGTGTGATGCGCGCCGTGACCCCGGTTTTCTCGAGCAGATCAAGCAGGATCAGCAATCCGACAATCACGCCAAAGGTCACCAGAAGCGATTTGAACATTTGGATCGACCAGTCGATCCAACCGGCCAGTCCACTGGCGGCAGTCGTGGTTTCACTCCCCGCCATCCAGGAAAAATCAACCGGCTCGGAAAGCCATCCGGTGATATCACTCACCCAGGTCACCAGTGCGGCATATCCGATTGCGGCACCGACGCGAAGGGCGGTGGTCGCCCAAAAACTTGCCCCGGCCCGTTTGACAATCGCCTGTTCGACCGGCAGGCCGTGGGCAAACAGCATCATCGCACACAGCGCACTCAGCTGTGCGGCGGTCATATCAAGGTGTGCTGCCAGCCCGACAAACGCACCGACCGCGCCATACATGCTGACCAAAACGCAGGTCGCCCAGATCAGCCCGGCCTCCGGCGGCAGTCCGATCAGCGCCATCACCGGTGCCAGCCAATTGGATACCAGTTCAACCGCCCCGAATTCCTCGGCAATGCGGACAACCACCATCACGGGCAACATCACCTTGATCAGGGTGATGAACAGTTTCTGGCTGCGGTTGATCAGGTCAAAGGCATAGCGATGCATGGGGCGGCAATCCGGTTAGGTATTGAGGGTTTTAATGCTGGTGGTAGGCGCATGTAAGGTCGTTCAAGGCCGCGATCATGCCACGGGTTTTTGATTTTTGTGCAGCGTATTTGCGCATCTTCGTGCAATATGGAAGCGTTATTAAGCTGATTGGCGCGGTGGAGTTGCGTGATATGCCCGAACTGGATCAGATCGATACCAAAATCCTGCGCCAGTTGCAGGAAAACGCCGATATCCCCAATGCGGAATTGGCTGACCGGATCGGCTTGTCGCCGTCGGCCTGTTTGCGGCGCGTGGCCAAGCTGCGTCAATCAGGTGTGATCCGCAAAACCGTCGCGGTGATCGACCCGGCACAGGTCGGACGTCCGCTGGGGGCGGTGATCAATCTTGAATTCCATCGTCACGGCAATCAGTTCCGCCCAGACTTCATCCGCAAGGTCCGCAAACTTGATGCCGTACGCCAATGCCATGTCGTCACCGGCGAAGTCACCGGGGTGATGATTTTGCAGATGCGTGACATGGCGGAATATACCGCCCTTTGCGAAACGCTTTTTGATGCCGACGACAACATCGTCTGGTACCGCACCTATATCATCACCGAAACGCTGAAGGATGAATTCGGACCGGCGATCTAGCTTTCATGTGAATGTCAGTGGTCGATATGATCAAGATCATGGACGCGCCCACCGGTTCGCGATAGTTTTTGGCTTATGAACAAGCTGCTCCATATCTTCATGACACTGTGTTTGCTGAGCGCCTCGGTCGCGGGCATGACACATATATCTGCTTCCGCCTCGGCAATGCCGATCGCAGGGGCCAGCATGTCTCATGGAACCATGGAACAGATGATGGCCGATTGCGATGATTGCGCGGCCTCGCCACAGGTGGCCGATGCCTGCGATATCATCTGTGCTGTCCCGGCCGTGATTGCGCGTAAGGAACCGCTGGCAAACCTCCTTTCGGTCAAACAGCTTCATATCCTGCCCGTGGCCCATCGCGCCGCTGGCATTACGCAACGCCCGGAAATCGCCCCGCCACGCCTTCTTTCCTGACCCGACCCGGTACTTGGCGGCATTGCCCCACAGACCGGCCAAGTGCGCGCGCCCCAATAACGGTGCTGCGCGCCAACCATTCCGGCATGTGCAATGCCGGGAAACTGTCATCTGTCAGGAAAGTCATCCTCATGAAGAACCTTTCCACTTTGCGCCCGTCACGGCGCCGTTTCTTGCAATCGCTGGGTGCCGGTGGCGTCACCGCCGCGGCCCTGTCTGCCGGTTTGCCAGCCATGATTCCGGGCATCGGGCGCGGCATGGCCCACGCCGCCGAGACAGGGGGCGTCCAGCAAGTGACCGCCGCACCCGCCACTGCCCGCCTTCTTCCCGGGGGTGCTGTGCCAACACCGGTATGGGCATTTAACGGCACGGTGCCGGGCTCGCTTCTGCGCGTCAAACAGGGCGAAGACGTCCATGTCCGCTTTGAAAATCAGCTTGCGGAGCCAAGCAGCATCCACTGGCACGGGGTACGTGTTCCCAATGCCATGGATGGGGTACCGGGCCTGACCCAAAAGCCGGTCGCCCCAGGCGACACATTCGATTACCGCTTTAACGCCCGGGATGCCGGAACCTATTGGTATCATCCGCATATCAATTCACCGACCCAGCTTGCCCGTGGCCTCTATGGTGCCCTGATCGTCGAGGAGGCCGAACCGGTCAGCGTCGATCGGGAATTTGTCTGGCTGATCGATGACTGGCGTCTTGGGGAAGATGGCGAAATCGATCCGGTGTTTAACGCCGGGCATGATGTTGGTCATGCCGGGCGTCTGGGCGGGCTTGTCACCATCAATGGTGTGGCAAATCCCGATATTTCGGTACGCCCCGGCGAACGGATCAGGGTGCGCATGATCAACACGGCCAATGCGCGTGTCTTTGCCATCGATTTTGCAGGTTTGTCTCCGCATTTGATTGCCCTTGATGGTCATCCGGTCACACCGCATGTGCCAGACCTGCCGGTCTTTTTGTTTGCACCCGGCATGCGGGCTGATTTTATTGTTGATGTCCCGCCTGATGCCAGTGGCCAGTTTTCCCTGATCGACCGTTTTTATGACGGGCTTGAAAACCCGTTGGCAAACCTCCGGGTCGCGGGGGATCCGGTGCGTGGCGACGTTGCGCAAACCAGCATGACCTTGCCCGATAACCCGTTGCCCGAACCTGATCTGCAAAATGCCCGGCGCGAACAGCTGCTTTATACTGGCGGCATGATGGGCGGTGGTGTGCTGCGTCATCTTGTTGAAACCGCCAAAATTGATGCCGGCTTCCTTGGTGAAGTGCGCGGCATGGCGCAATCGATGATGGGGATGATGACCGGCGGTGGCATCTGGATGGTCAATGGCCGCGATCCCGAACGCGATGATCTCGGCCCGCTATTTTCACTCGGCCGCGGGGAAAGCTGTGTCGTGACCGTCACCAATGCCACGGCCTGGTATCACCCGATCCACTTGCATGGTCATGCCTTCCGGGTGCTTTCACGCGACGGGCAACCAACTCGCTATCAGGAATGGCAGGATACCGTCCTTCTTGCCCCGGCAGAACAGGCCGAAATCGCCTTTGTTGCCGACAATCCCGGCGACTGGATGCTTCATTGTCACATTCTCGAACACAAATTCGGCGGCATGTCCGGCTTCATCCGGACCGCCTGACCGCCGCAAAGCTGCAATCGAAAAACGACAGGATCAAAACCATGAAACGTTTCTTTGCATTTATGCTGACCCTTGGCCTGGCAACGATGAGTTTGTCCGGCCACAGCCACGCCAATCCCTTGCAGGCAAAAGTCTACAAGGATCCCAATTGCGGCTGCTGTGCGATCTATGCCGATTATCTTGTTGCGCGGGACTATGAAGTCGAAGTGATCGAAAGCGATCAGGTTGTTCAGATGTCACGCATGATGGGAATTCCCGAAGAAATGCAGGGCTGCCACCTGACCATGATCGAAGGCTATGCCATTTCCGGTCATGTCCCGTTTGAAACCATCGACCGCATTTTAACAGAACGCCCAGAGGCCAAGGCATATACCCTGCCGGGCATGCCGATGGGCTCCCCCGGTATGGGTGGGGTCAAGAATGCCCCGTTCGAAGTCTATCAGATCAAGGACAACACCGCCGAGATCTACGACGTCCGCTAACCGCCTGTAAGGCCCGGCTCCGGTAATGGGGCCGGGCCTTATAAGTCGAAATTATGCGTGACATTGCCCTTAAAGTTGCGCACAGGGCTTGCGATCTCGCCGCTATAGGCACACACTCTATGTATCGCCTGCTGGGAGTCCTTTGGAGCTCCTCGCTTGCAAGTTGTACATATTCGACTGACCCGAAAGTGGTAGGTATCAGCGCTTGGAAATTTGCTGCGGCGCGGTAAGATTGAGGCAGGATCTGAGCAAGGCTCGTAACGACCTTCGCCCGATCTTTGGAAACGTAATCAGGATTAATCGGAGGATCTCATGACCGACGTCGTAATTGTGGGTGCCGCACGGACACCAATCGGCGCATTCAGTGGCACGCTGGCCAATACACCGGCGCATGATCTGGGTGCTATTGCCATCAAGGCTGCACTCGAACGCGCAGGTGTCGAAGGCGATGCTGTTGACGAAGTGATCCTTGGTCAGGTCCTGACAGGTGGTCAGGGTCAGAACCCGGCACGCCAGGCCGCCATCGGTGCAGGCATTTCTGATCGTACAACCGCGTTTCTGATCAACCAGGTTTGCGGTTCGGGCCTGCGCACGGTTGCCCTTGCTGCCCAGCAGATCATGACGGGGGATGCCAACATCGTCGTCGCCGGTGGTCAGGAAAACATGTCGCTTTCAACCCATGTTGCGCATCTGCGCGCCGGGCACAAAATGGGCGATGTAAAATTCATCGACAGCATGATCAAGGACGGCCTGTGGTGTGCGTTCAACGGCTATCACATGGGCAACACCGCTGAAAACATTGCCAAGAAATGGGGCATCTCGCGCGAAGAGCAGGATGAATTCGCCGCCGCCTCGCAGAACAAGGCTGAGGCCGCCCAGAAAGCCGGTCGCTTCAATGATGAAATCGCGCCTGTGACCATCGCGCATCGCAAGGGTGAAACCATCTTTGATGCCGATGAATATCCGCGTCACGGTGCCACCGTCGACGGCATGGCCAAACTCCGCCCGGCCTTCGATAAGGAAGGCACAGTGACGGCTGGTAACGCATCGGGCATCAATGACGGGGCGGCCGCCCTTGTCGTCATGTCGGCGGCTGAGGCATCCAAGCGTGGCCTGACCCCGCTTGCGACGATCAAAAGCTGGGCGACGGCGGGTGTTGATCCGGCGATCATGGGGTCCGGCCCGATCCCGGCTTCGAAAAAGGCGCTTGAAAAGGCAGGCTGGTCGGCAGCCGACCTTGACCTGATCGAAGCCAACGAAGCCTTTGCCGCCCAGGCGATTGCGGTTAACCGCGACATGGGCTGGGATACCGACAAGGTCAACGTCAATGGCGGTGCGATTGCACTTGGCCATCCGATCGGCGCATCCGGCGCCCGTGTGTTCACCACATTGCTGCACGAAATGCAGAAACGCGATGCCAAAAAAGGTCTGGCGACGCTCTGCATTGGTGGCGGTATGGGGGTTGCGCTTTGCGTTGAACGCTAAGCGACCTTTTGCCGGAAAATAACATATGCGGGGCGTCCTCTTGATGGGGATGCCCCGTTTGCATTGATGCAGAATTTGCTGCAGTGCGACGAAAGACTAAGCGCTTTTGTAGAATTCGAGGATGGAGAAGTAATAAAGTTACGTATATAACGCAATTTATGGATTAAAGTTACGCAAGTCGTAGAAGGGCAAGCTACGGAATTCGCGATGATGACACGTTTGATGAACGAAGTTTAGGGAGGCGACCATGACAAAAACAGCACTGGTAACCGGTGGAACACGCGGAATCGGCAGGGCAATCAGTCTGTCACTCAAGGACGCGGGCTACACCGTTGTGGCGAACTATGCTGGCAATGACGAGGCCGCCAAGGCCTTCTCTGAGGAAACCGGCATTGCGACCTATAAATGGAGCGTCGCGGACGCCGATGCGTGTGCCGCGGGCATCGCCAAGGTCGAAGCCGAAGTCGGCCCGATTGATATTCTGATCAACAATGCCGGCATCACCCGTGACGGTTTCATGCACAAGATGGAGACCGAGCACTGGAACGCGGTGATCGACACCAACCTGAGCTCGCTCTTTTACATGACCAAACCGGTCCTTGAAGGCATGCGTGCACGCGGCTTTGGCCGTGTCGTCAATATTTCCTCTATCAACGGGCAGGCCGGTCAGTTGGGCCAGACCAACTACTCCGCCGCCAAGGCAGGCGTGCACGGCTTTACCAAGGCACTCGCTCAGGAAGTCGCGCGTAAAGGCATTACGGTCAACACCATCGCACCGGGCTATATCAATACCGACATGGTGGCCGCCGTTCCGGAAAAGGTCCTTGAAGGCATCATTTCCAAAATCCCGGTTGGACGATTGGGCGAAGCAGACGAAATCGCTCAGGCGATCCTCTATCTCTGCGGCCCGAATTCCGGCTTCATCACCGGCTCCTGTCTGTCAATCAATGGCGGTCAGCATATGTTCTGATGCTGTGCTGATCCGGCAAGCATCACCGATCAAGCAAAGCGCCCTGCAGGAATGCGGGGCGTTTTCTTTTAGACATGTACCGTGATGGATCAGGAAGGGCGCACGCGAATATCGGCAATGCCGGTCCCGCGTATCACGGTCTGCGCATTGGGAAGATCGTTGCTGGTGGCTTTGTGGGTGGCGGTGGCGTCGTCAAAGCCAAAGCTGCGCCAACGCGCGATCAACCGGGCACGCAGTGTGTCTTCCGGCACATCAAGATAGATCGACAGATCAAATAGGCCGTGAAGTTGGTTCCACGGGGATTGATCGAGAAGCAGGTAATTGCCCTCGACCAGAATGGTCTTGTGATCAGGCGTAATCATCCGGGCTGAGCCACGCGATATTTCAAGTGTGCGATCAAACAACGGGACGTAAACGTCATCGTTTGGCGTGTCACGCAGGGCCATCAAGGTGCGCTTGAGCCCGCCAACATCAAAGGTTTCCGGCGCGCCCTTGCGGGCCAGAAGGCCGCGGTCTTCCAGAATGCCATTGTCGAAGTGAAACCCGTCCATTGGCACCACAGCAGCCCCGGCTTTATCACCCCCCAGATGGTGATAAAGCCGGTCGGACAAGGTTGACTTGCCCGAGGCTGGTGCGCCGACAATGGCAACAAGAATGCGGCCCTTGTCGGTGTGCTTGGCGCGAATGGCGTCTGCCAACGCGTCGAGATCAGGTGTCATGAAACTATGGTTCTCATATCCGGGGTGCGATGTTTTATGCGGCGTCTTCTGCCGGTGGCTCCTTGGCCCCGGTCATGAAGGCAACCGCGTCTGACATGCTGTAATCATCGGGTTTGATGGTGCAAAGACGTTTGCCCAAGCGATGCACATGGATGCGATCGGCGACCTCGAATACATGCGGCATGTTATGCGAAATCAGCACAATCGGCATGCCGCGCGCCTTCACATCGGCAATCAAATCAAGCACGCGACGGCTTTCCTTAACGCCCAATGCCGCAGTCGGTTCATCCATGATCACCACGCGCGATCCGAATGCCGCCGCACGGGCAACCGCAACCCCCTGGCGCTGCCCACCTGAAAGGGTTTCAACCGCCTGATTGATGTTCTGAATGGTCATCAGACCAAGATCGGTCAGCTTCTCACGCGCCAGACGCTGCATTTCCTTATGGTCCAGCGCCCCGAAATACTTGCCCATGATGCCCTTCTTGCGAAGCTCGCGGCCCATGAACATGTTGTCAGCAATCGAAAGTGCCGGCGAAAGTGCAAGGTTCTGATACACCGTTTCAATTCCGGCTTCGCGGGCCTCCATCGGCGATGTGAACTGGATCGGCTTGCCATCAAGCTCGATACTGCCTTCATCAATGGTGACAGCCCCCGAAAGCGCCTTGATCAAGGATGATTTGCCCGCCCCGTTATCGCCGATCACGGCAAGAACCTCGCCGGGATAAAGATCAAAATCGGCATAGTTAAGGGCGGTGACACGTCCATATCGTTTGACGATGCCGCGTGCCTTCAGAACAGGTTGCACAGATTGGGAAGTGTTGCTCATGACGACACCTTTCTGATCCACTGGTCAATGGCGACAGCAATAATGGTCAGCCAGCCGATGGCAAAGACCTGCCAAAGAACATCCACCCCCGCAAGGCGAAGGCCGGAATTAAACACGCCAACAATCAACGCCCCGATCAACGGGCCAATGATCGATCCGCGCCCACCAAAAAGCGAGATACCCCCGATGACAACAGCCGTAATCGATTGCAGGTTGGCTTCCTGAAAACTCTGTGGCGAAACCGATCCAACACGTCCGATCGATGCCCAGGCGCCAATCGCACAAACAAGGCCCGCAAGGCAATAAACCGTAATCAGGGTGCGGTTGGTGCGAATGCCCGAAAGTTCGGCCGCTTCCTTGTCATCGCCGATGGCATAAACATGCCGCCCCCAACTGGTGTGGTTCAGGATGTACCAAAGCACCGCAAAGATCACGAGCATCAGGATCGACCCATAGGTGATCCGAGCCCCGCCAAGCGCGATGCTTTCGCCAAAGAACTTCAAAAGCGGGGCGATTTCATCAAGTGTCTGGCTGCGGATTGATTGTGCGCCCGAAAGCCAAAGGTTAAGCGCAAAGAAAATATTCCAGGTACCGAGCGTCACGATAAACGGCGGCAACTTGATCCGGGTCACCAGGAACCCGTTCAGCCCCCCGGCACAGATCCCGCCGATACAGCCAATGATAATGGCAATCGGGGCTGGAATGCCGATGGTGACGGCAAGCTGGCCCATAATGACCGACATCAGAACCATGATCGCACCGACCGAAAGATCGATACCGGCGGTCAGGATCACAAGGCTTTGCGCCGCGGCGAGAATGCCGATGATCGATACCTGCTGCATGATCAGCGACAGGTTAAAGGGCGAAAAGAATTTACTGCCGGCGACAAAGCCGAAAATGATGATCGAAAATATCAGAACAATCACCGGCACCATGGTCGGGTTGCCATGCAAAAAATGCTGCACGTTGCCGAAAAGACTGCGGTGTTTATGTTCGAATTGCGCGACGTTGCGGTCGCTGGACTCAAGCGCGTGCTCGAATTCCTGTTTCTGGCGCGACGATTTGGGTGTCTCGCTCATCGTTTCCTCCGGACCTGGTCGAAAACAGGATCAGGCATCCCTGATCCGTTCGCTGTCTTCCTCCCGGCTCTTGTGGCGGGTTCGGATGACATACCAAGTGTAAAGCAAAGTGGGACAAGGAGGGCAGGGGATAATGCTGCCCTCCTTCGAAGCAGGTCAGGATAAACCCCGGATTAACCCCAGCAGCGATCCATGCCCTCGGCAACGTCAATCGACGGAACGCCGTCAACCGGCTGATCGGTCACAAGGTTGACACCCGTGTTATAGAAGTTAAGGCCCTGGCTGTTCTGCGGCTTTTCACCGCTATCAGCCCATGCCTTGATCGCTTCGATACCCTTGGACGCCATCAGCAACGGATACTGCTGCGAGGTTGCACCAATCACGCCATCCTTGACGTTGGCAACACCCGGGCAACCGCCATCGACCGACACGATCAGAACGCCGTCTTCCATGCCGAACGATTTCAGTGCCTCATAGGCACCGGCAGCGGCCGGTTCGTTGATGGTGTAAACCACATTAATCTCGGAATCGCGCTGCATCAGGTTTTCCATCGCAGTACGGCCGCCTTCTTCGTTGCCGTTGGTCACGTCATGGCCAACGATCCGGTCGTCATCCTCGTCCCCGATCTTGTTGGGGTCCTTGATGTCGATCCCGAAACCTTTCAGGAAGCCCTGATCGCGCAGCACATCAACCGACGGCGCACTCGGCGTCAGGTCAAGCAGGGCGATCTTGGCGTCCGCCGCCTTGTCACCAAGCTTGGCCGCGGCCCACTGACCGATCAGTTCACCGGCCTTGAAGTTGTCGGTGGCAAAGGTTGCATCGGCCGCATCAATCGGCTCAAGCGGCGTGTCGAGTGCGATCACGATCAAGCCAGCGTCGCGTGCTTTTTTCACGACCGGTACAATTGCCTTGGTGTCGGATGCGGTCAGAAGGATGCCCTTTGCACCTGATGCAATGCACGATTCGATGGCCTGAACCTGTGTTTCATGGTCGCCATCAATCTTGCCGGCATAGGTCGACAGATTGATGCCAAGTTCTTCGGCCTTGGCAGATGCACCTTCCTTCATTTTCACGAAGAACGGGTTGATGTCGGTTTTGGTGATCAGGCAGGCGCCGATTTCGTCGGCTTTTGCGGCGTTCGGAGCCGCAGTCATACCCAGTGCAAGCGCACCAAGGGCGGCGCCAAGAAGTGCTTTCTTCATTTGTTTCCTCCCAGGACTGAACCTGAATATTTGGCCATTTTGGCCTGATTTTGCTGTTTTCCAACAGATCGTGACGCACATTTTTGTCGCGGGTCTTCAATCTGTATGGCCTTACGACACACCAAACCGGCGATCCTGTCAATTAATAAATCCGATTGATTTATTAATTATTCCTGTCACTCTGGTCGATACTCAGGTTACCTAATGCCCGAGTGGGAGGAATATATGACTGACAGCATCTCTGCGAACCCGGACAATATCGGGGCGGATGATCGCAACGCGCGTCCCTTGCATCCGGGCGGGGGCGCAAACCAGTTGCGCGTGCGCGCCTATAACGAACGGCTTGTTTTGTCGCTCGTGCGCCGTAACGCCGGTCTTTCAAAGGCCGAAATTGCAAGGCTTTCCGGGCTGTCGGCCCAAACCGTTTCCGTCATCATGCGCGCCCTTGAAAAGGATGGGCTTTTGATGCGCGGCACACCGGTGCGCGGCAATGTTGGCAAGCCAAAAGTACCCATGGCGCTTAATCCCGACGGGGTTTATTCCTTTGGGCTCAAGATCGGGCGGCGCAGCACGGAATTGATCCTGATGGATTTCGTCGGATCGGTGCGGGCAACCAAACGCGAAGCGTATAAATATCCCACCCCCGATGGCATTCGCCGGTTCGTTCGTGACGCGGTCGATGACATCCTGACCGGCCTTGATCGCAACCAGATTGACCGTATTGCCGGGGTCGGTATCGCTGCCCCGTTTGAGCTTTGGAACTGGGTCGATGAGGTCGGCGCCCCGGTCGAAGACATGAATGCCTGGCGCGAGGTTGATCTGGTCGACGCAATCGCCGCCATCGTGCCGTTCCCGGTTTTTCAGCAAAATGACGCGACTGCCGCCTGCGGGGCGGAGCTTGTCTTTGGCCTTGGTCCGAACTATTCCGATTTCGCCTATTTCTTTATTGGGTCGTTTATTGGCGGCGGGGTTGTTCTTAATCAGGCGCTTTATGCCGGGCGGACGGGCAATGCAGGCGCCTTTGGCTCCATGCCGGTCTCCTCGCGCAGCGGCCATCCCAGCCAGTTGATTGATCAGGCCTCGATCTTTGTGCTTGAACAGATGCTGACCCGCGAAGGCGGCGATCCGGCGATGCTGTGGCGCGATCCCGATTACTGGCATGGTCTTGGCAAGACGCTTGATATCTGGATCGAACACACCGCGCGCAGTCTGGCGATTGCCATCACCTCGGTCTGCTCGGTGATTGATTTCGAAGCCGTCATTGTCGATGGCGGCTTCCCGGCCGATGTCTGTGAACGGGTGGTTGCCGCAACCCGTGCCGCGATTTCCGAGCTCGATCTGCAAGGCATCGAACGCCCCCGCATCGAACAGGGGCGGGTGGGCAGTGCCGCACGCGCCATCGGTGCGGCAAGTCTGCCCTTGTTCTCGCGCTATCTGCTTGATCAGAACGTTTTGTTCAAACAGATGGCCTGATCCAACATCAGCTTAGAAATTGTCTTTGCGTTTGCGGATCTCGGTAAAGATCGCAACCGGGCTTTCGCCACTCATCCCCAGTGCCGCGGCGACCGACGGCTCATCGGCGCGCAGGAACGGATTGGTCGCAAGCTCGACATCCAGACGCGATGGAATGGTCGGAAGGTTGCGTGCGCGAAGCCCGTCAATATCCTGGCACCGTGCGATCAGGATGGCGTTGTCGGGCTCGATCGTTTTGGCGAATTTCGCATTGGCCTGGGTATATTCATGGCCGCAATAGACTTGTGTGCTCGCCGGAAGGCCCCGGAATTTCTGCAAGGAATGCCACATCTGTTCGGGTGTACCTTCAAACAGGCGGCCACAGCCAAGTGCAAACAGGCTGTCGCCGGAAAACAGCGCGGTGATCGCCGGGAAGTAAAACGCGATATGCCCGCTGGTGTGGCCCGGCACATCAAACACCCGTCCTTCCAGATCGCCAATCAGAACCTGATCACCCTCGGCACAGGTTTCATCCATGTCGGGAATACGTGCGGTTTCGGCCGTCGGGCCCAGCAATTTCGCACCGTATTTCTCGATCAATTCAGCATTGCCGCCGATATGGTCGTGGTGGTGATGGGTGTTGATCACCAGATCAAGGTTCCAGTCACGCTCTTCAAGGGCGGCAATCACAGGGGCCGCTTCGCCCGGATCAACGATGGCGGTGACTTCGCTGCGGTGGCAGCGCACAAGATAGGTGTAATTGTCTGAAAGACAGGGAATAACGATCACTTCGCCCGCAGCCATGGCGTACCTCAAAACTATGAATTCCGATTTGAACCAAGACTAGCAGCAACCACTGTCTTGAAACAATCACGCAAAAACATTCCCGTGCCGGACCGGGGATGATAGGCTGATCGCATGCGTCAGGATGTCGTTGATCTTCACCGTTTTTATGCCAGCAGTATCGGGCAAGCCGCCCGGCGTCTGATCCGCAGGCGTTTGCGCGTCATGTGGTCGGATGTCCGGGGCATGCGCGTCCTTGGTTTTGGCTATGCCACGCCCTATTTGCGCCCGTTTATTGGCGAGGCGGAGCGTGTCATGGCCTTCATGCCAGCCCAGCAGGGCTGCGTTCATTGGCCAGCGGGCGAAGACAACCGTGTGGCGCTGACCGAAGAAACCATGTTGCCGCTGCCTGACAGTTCGGTGGATCGCATTTTGGTCGTGCATCTGGTCGAACATACGGACTCGATGCGTCGCCTGATGCGCGAATGCTGGCGCGTGCTGACGCCTAATGGCCGGATTGTCGTGGTAACACCCAACCGAAGCTCGCTCTGGTCATGGTCGGAAAAAACGCCTTTTGGCTATGGCCATCCCCATAGCGTCTCACAGCTGCAAAACCTGCTGCGTGAAAACATGTTCCTACCGATCCAGCACAGCCGCGCACTTTTCATGCCGCCGACCAACATGCGGCTTTTGCTGCGCTGGTCGCAGGTGTTCGAAAATATCGGATCGCGGCTGTTCAAGGCCTTTGCCGGTGTTTCGATTGTCGAAGCCGGTAAACAGCTTTACGCCAGCTCCGGCACGCCACAGCGCAAACGCCGTCTGGTGCATATCCCGGTGACGGTCCCGCCGCTGCGCCCGGCCGATGGCAATCAACAACACCTTGTGTCGCACGGCGAGACCGATGAGTGTCAAAACAGCCCGTCGGACGAAGACAAACCAACACAGGCCTCAACCTCAGACCAGTAAGTCCGCAAAATCACGGCAGGTTTTGTTACATGATGATAATTGACAGGCACGCCATGATTGCCTGCATAATAACATCATGTCATTGAAATCTGTTTTGCGAAACACAGTCAGGTTTACCGGACGCGCGCTGTTTGGCGGTGCGCTGCTTCTGCCATTGCACGCCGTCGCAGAGCCGGTGCAAAACAGCAACGTGCCCCGCACCATCACGCTGTACGCCGAAGACAGCAACGCACCCTATGCGTTTCTCGATGGGGTGAGCCCCGAAGGCATTTATGTCCGCATCCTGCAGGAAGCATTTGATCGTCTGCCGGGCTATCAGCTCGATATTGTCAATGTGCCGTTTCGCCGCGGGATGGAGCTGCTTAAGGATGGCAAGATCATGGGGTTCTTTCCGCCTTACGCGCGCGGGGATCGCGACTGGATCGAACGCTATTCCATCCCGATCCTGCGCGAAACCGTCGTGGCAATCTGCAGCAAGGATTACGCACAAAGCAACGATCTGAAGCGCTTCCCCGATGATTTCAAAGGGGCGCGTTTTGCCAATAATGCTGGCTATCGTCTGGCCGGGCCTGAATTCTTTGACATGGTCGAGGCGGGCGACATTACCCTTGAAGAAGCCAACACCACCGCAAGCAACCTGCGTTTCCTGATGGCCGGTCGCGTTGATTGTTATGTCAATGAACGCATGGCCATTCTGGCCGGGATGCGCGAACTGGCCGTCGACAAGGCAGTCGCCCGCCTGTTTAACGAGGCCGCGATCATCGGGTACGAATTTGGCTACGTTGCCTATGGCCCGGACCCGGAGGGCAAATGGCCCTATCGCGACCAGTTTGCCGGCGCCCTAGATCGCGTGCTCAGTGACATGCTCGCAAGCGGCGAGATCGACCGGCTGGTTGTTTCCTATTTCTCTTATTGATATCGCCCGCAATAGGCTTCCGCGTGTTTGAGCAGCACACAAAAAAACAGGCCACCGAATGTCGGTGGCCTGTTTCAATATCGGGCAGATCAGGACGTCTTAGTGTTCGACGTCGCGCCAGATCTTGCGTTTGACCGCATACAGCATTGCCGTCAGAACCAGCAGGAACAGGATCACTTTCATCCCAAGCGCCTTGCGGGCTTCAAGTTCCGGCTGTGCCGTCCAGTTCAGGAAGGCCGTCACATCACGTGCATGCTGTTCCATGGTCATCGGGGTGCCATCCGTGTACTCGACCGCTTCATCATAAAGCGGCGGTGCCATGGAGATCTGATGACCCGGGAAGTAGTGGTTGTAATACTTTCCGTCTGCAAGGTCGAAGCCCTCTGGTGCTTCTTCCTCATAGCCGGTCAGAAGGCCGAACACATAGTCCGGGCCACCCACACGGGCTTTGGTCATCAGCGAAAGATCCGGCGGAATGGCGCCGCCGTTTGATGCGGCCGCCGCCTTTTCGTTCGGGAACGGAGACGGGAAGTAATCCGAAGCAAGACCCGGACGGGTGAACATGTCACCATCGTCATTCGGACCGTCTTCGATGTCATACTCGGCTGCAATCGCCTTGATCTGGTCTTCGTTGAACCCAATGCCTTCAAGGTTACGGAAGGCAATGAAGCGCAGGCTGTGACAGCCGGCACAGATGTTCTTGTAGACCTGGAAGCCACGCTGCAGCTGGGCACGGTCATACGTTCCAAACAGACCCTGCCAGCTCCAATCCTGTGCCTCGGGCACCGGCGCGTCGCCGGCAGCCTTGGCTGCACCACCAGTGAATGCGGTTACCGCGAAGGCGGCAGCAATTGCGGTCAGTGCGAACTTACGCATTTGCACCCTCCTTCAAAACAGATTCGCTGATGCTTGCAGGAAGCGGCTTGGTTCGTTCCATTTTTCCAACCAACGGCATGACCACAAGGAAGTGTGCGAAGTAATACAGCGTCGAAAGCTGACCCATCACGATGACTTTCAGACCCGGAATACCCAGGAAGTAGTCATCCGGCGCCTTCGCCCCGCAATAGCCGAGGATGAAGGTGTCGATCACAAACAGCCAGAAGAACCATTTGTAAACCGGACGGAATTTCGAGCTGCGCACCTTGGAGGTATCAAGCCACGGAATAACGAACAGGATCACGATCGAGGCAAACATCGCCAGCACGCCAAGCAGTTTTGCCGGGATGCCAAAGATGGTGAAGTCGATCGAACGCAGGATCGCATAGAACGGCAGGAAGTACCATTCCGGCACGATGTGCGGCGGTGTGACCAGCGGGTTCGCCGGGATGTAGTTATCCGGGTGGCCCAGGAAGTCAGGTGCAAAGAACACAAACACCGAGAAGAAGATCAGGAACACGCCCATGCCGTACAGATCCTTGATCGTGTAGTACGGATGGAACGGAATGGCATCAGCCGGGGTCTTGATCTCAACACCGGTCGGGTTGTTCGAGCGCACGGTATGCAGTGCCCAGACATGCAGGACAACAAGGCCCAGAATGACGAACGGCATCAGATAGTGCAGCGAGAAGAACCGGTTCAGCGTCGGGTTATCAACCGAGAAACCACCCCAAAGCCAGGTCACCAGCGGATCACCGATGATCGGGAAGGCAGAGAACAGGTTGGTAATAACCGTTGCACCCCAGAAGGACATCTGGCCCCACGGCAGGACATAGCCCATGAACGCGGTTGCCATCATCGCAAGCAGGATCAGGATACCGATCCACCACAACATCTCGCGCGGTGCTTTGTATGACCCGTAATACAGGCCACGGAAAATGTGAATGAACACAACGATGAAGAACATCGATGCGCCGTTCATATGGATATAGCGGATCAGCCAGCCATAGTTCACATCACGCATGATGCGCTCGACCGACTCAAAGGCCATATCGGTATGGGGGGTGTAGTTCATCACCAGGAAAATACCGGTGAGGATCATCGTCACCAGAACAAAACCAGCCAGGGAACCGAAGTTCCACATATAGGACAGGTTTTTCGGGGTCGGATATTCGTATGCAGAGTGGTGCAACATGGAGATGACCGGAAGACGGTCGTCAACCCACTTGACCACTTTGTTGTTCCACTGAGGTGCGCTCATAAACCTGCTCCTTACCCGATCCGGACCGACGTGTCGGTCAGGAATTCATATTCCGGAACGACAAGGTTCAACGGCGCGGGGCCGCGGCGGATACGGCCCGACGTATCATAGTGCGAGCCATGGCATGGGCAGTACCAGCCATCATAGTCACCACGGGTTTCGCCTGTGGCTGTGCCCATCGGAATGCAGCCCAGATGGGTGCAGACGCCGACGACGACCAGCCACTCTTTCTTTTCGACACGCGCATCGTCGGTCTGCGGATCGACGAGTTCGTTCAATGCGACGTCTTCGGCCTCATTGATTTCGCGTTCGGTACGATGGCGGATGAAGACAGGTTTGCCTCGCCACATGACCTTAATTGCCTGACCAACCGGGATGTTGGCCAGATTAACCTCAACCGAGGCAAGTGCGAGAACGTCCTTGGACGGGTTCATGCTGTCCACGAACGGCAACAACGCGCAACCAACGCCGACGGCGCCAACTGCTGTGGTCGCCAAGGTCAGGAAATCCCTGCGGTTCTCGTCCGGCTGGTGTTCGCCGGAGGAATGCACCGTTTGCGACATAATTAATCCCTCTTTCTGCCCCCAAAACAGGCATGCGGAATGCCAAACCAAGACTTAGGGCATTCATGTTTACATTCCATTGATGAAAATCAAACAATCTTGCCGCTAAAAGCCCTTAGGCCTGTTTGACGGTCCGTATACTAACAAAAATTCGGTTTGTTAAGGAGAACTTGGAGTTGCAAATTGTTTGCATTCAACAAGATCATTGGGTTTTGCGCTGCACAATTCGGTAAAACATAGCGTAATTGCGGGTATCGCGCCCTTTGTGCGCCAAGGACTTGTGGCTTTAGTTCTTCATATTCCAAAAAAGTCTAATAGCGGCGTTAACGGGTAATTATATGTCGCTGATGAACTGATTCGACATTTGTTCACCAACGATTCTAAAAGAAGCCATGAGAATTTGTTTATTCGAACCCGACATCCCGCAAAACACCGGCACCATCCTGCGCATGGCGGCCTGTTTTGGTCTGCCGGTCGATATCATCGAGCCGTGCGGCTTTCTTCTGACGTCCGGTGCGCTTAAGCGCGCCGGGATGGATTATCTCGAAAAGGCCGATTATATACGCCATGCCGACTGGCGCGCCTTTGTCGAAGCCCGCCAGGACGGAACCGTGCCAGGGCGTCTGGTGTTGCTGACGACCAAGGGGGCCGAACCCTATTGCGATTTTGAATTTCGCGCCGATGATATCCTGATGCTGGGTTCCGAAAGCAAAGGGGTACCCGATAGCGTCCATGACTATGTCGATGCCCGCGTCGTCATTCCCATGAAGCCGCAAATGCGCTCGCTAAATGTCGCCATGGCAACCGCAATGACATTGGGCGAAGCGCTCCGACAGACCGACGGCTTTCCTGCAAGCCGACCGAGTGAAAGAACCAAGTGAGTAACGCAATGACGGACGCTAAGAGTTCTGCAAAACAGGCAATGAAAACGAGCACCGACCATAAGGTCGACGATGCCGTGATTGCCAAACGCAAACAGATCGCCCGGGACTGGTTCCGCCAATTGCGTGATGACATTTGCGCCAGTTACGAGGCGCTTGAAGACAGCTACGAAGGACCGCTTTCTGATCGTGCACCGGGACGTTTCGAACGCACCGTATGGGAGCGCGGCGAAAATGAAGGCGGCGGCGAAATGTCGGTCATGAAGGGCCGGGTGTTTGAAAAGGTCGGGGTCAATATCTCGGTCGTGCATGGCGAATTTTCCGAAAAATTTCGCAAGGAAATCCCGGGTGCCGATGAAAACCCCAACTTCTGGGCGGCGGGCATTTCACTGGTCGCCCATCCATGCTCGCCCCATGTTCCGGCCGTGCACATGAACACGCGCCACATCGTCACCACCAAGGCATGGTTTGGCGGTGGTGCCGATCTGACCCCGGTTTTCCCGCAGGAAAAAGACACCGCTGATTTCCATGGGGCGCTTAAATCCGCCTGCGATGCCCATGGCGATGACTATTACGACCGGTTCAAAAAGTGGTGCGATGAATATTTCTGGCTGCCACACCGGAATGAGCCGCGCGGCGTTGGCGGGATTTTCTATGATTATCTGGATGCCGACTGGGATGCCGATTTCGCCTTCACCCAGGATGTCGGGCGTGCTTTCCGCGATATCTATCCCGAACTGGTCAAGCGCCACTACAACAAGCCCTGGACCGATGACGAACGCCGCGCCCAACTGATCAAGCGCGGCCGTTATGTCGAGTTCAACCTGCTCCATGATCGCGGCACGCGCTTTGGCCTGATGACCGGCGGCAACACCGAAGCCATCCTGATGTCGCTCCCGCCCGAAGCAAACTGGCCGTAACGCCTTACGCCGTCATCCCCGCGCAGGCGGGGATCTCGTGTTGCTTGCTTCGACCGCGCTATCGAATTCTATCGGCCAATCGCGTCATAAGGTCCATGCGCTCATGGAAAATCGCCACGACCAGTGCGGGCGCATTTTCGCGCGGAAGACAAAAGACGTAATGTTGCGCGCAGCGCACCATCCGAAGGTTCGGGAAAAGTTCGCTCATGTCGTGGAATGAACCACGCCCGGCGACAAGATCATCAATGCCCTTTTCCAGCGTGGCGACATAGCGCCGCACTTGTGCTGGGCCCCACTCCTTGTTGGTATATCGAATGATCCCGCGCAGATCGGCTTCTGCCTCTGCGCTAAGGGTATACCCCCTCACGCAGGTTTCTCGCTCAGCTCTTCCTCAAGAATTTCAGAGATATTTTTGGACGAAACGTTCCCCGCAACCCCATCTTCGATGCGGCTTTCGAGTAAGGTTTTCAGCTCCATCCATGCCTTGTCGGCATTGGCATCGTCCGGGAATAGCCGTTCGAGCGCGTATTGCTTGATGGTCTTGCCCTGCAAGGCGGCCGTCGCCTTCAGGCTTTGATGCTGCTGGTCGGTGATGTCGATCGTCAAGCGGCTCATAGGGCAATCTCCCAACAAATGTACAAACCCACATTACCACATATGTGGGTTTGTTGCTATGGCCTGATCCTGTTCATTAAATGGATGTTTTTCCTGCGGTGTCTGCCATTATTTGCCACGCGCAGCAAAAATCCGCCCGATGGCATTAAGCAATATTTGGGCGGCCAGAATGGCGGTTGTCCCGGTGTGGTCGTAATCCGGCGCGACTTCGACCAGATCAATGCCAACGATATCGCCGCGCTTGGCAAGGCCTGCGATGATTTCCAGCACGTCATAATACAGGAACCCGCCATGGCTGGGCGTGCCGGTACCCGGCGCAATCGACGGATCAAACCCGTCAATATCAATCGTCAGGTAATACCGCTTCCCGGCCGGAATGCGTTCCAGAACGCCTTCGACGCCAAGCTTGCGAACTTGGCGTACGGACAGGATGTCGGACCCTCGCGCGCGGGCATAGTCATAGCCCTCCTTGGCGGTGGAGGACACATTGCGAATGCCAAGTTGGGTCATGCCCGTGACCCACGGCTTTTCAATTGCCCGGCGCATCGGGTTGCCATGGCCATTGCGCACCCCGTGGCGTTCATCAACGAAATCGAGATGGGCGTCAAACTGCACCACATGCACCGGTTCCTGATCGGAAAAGGCATTGATGCAGGGAATGTTGATCGAATGATCGCCGCCCAGAATCACGGGCAGGGCGTTTGCTGCCAAAATCTTGCGCACGCCAAACTCGATATTGGCGTGGCTGTTGATCGTGTCAGTGTGAATGATATCAGCATCGCCAATATCGACCATCCGGACCCCTTCAAGATAGGTCACGTCATCTTCATGGTCATAGGCCCCGGCATGGCCAAAGGCGAAAAGTGTCGATGCCTCTCGAATGCCACGCGGCCCAAACCGCGCACCGGACCGCCACTGGGTGCCGAAATCAAACGGCGCGCCAAGGATGGCAACATCGGCATCAATCGCATCCCAGTTCTCGACATAGGGGCTTTTGGAAAAGGTCGAAATCCCCACAAAGGGCAGGTTCAACCGCCCGCTGTTATAGCCATGCTCAGACATGAAAAATCCCCTGTCGAAAGTGGTGCGCGCAAACCATTACTCTAGGGGACGGACCGCCTGCGATACAGAAAAACAATTGAGGTGCTTGGCGGCAATCAGGTCTCGTTGATCAACCAATCAAGCAGCGTGGTGGTGGTATTGCTGACAGATGCACCCGGCACCACCCAGTATCCGCGATCGGCGCGCGCCACTTCGCGACCAACCGCAACGAGGCTGCCCTGTTCCAGGTGATGATCCACCAATCCGCGCCAGCCCAGTGCCACCCCCTGTTCGGCAAGGGCAGCCTGAATGACAAAGCCATAGGTATTAAGCCCAAGATCGCCCTGGGCCGGTTTGCGGGTAATCCCGTGATCGGCAAGCCAGCTTTCCCACGTCAGCCAGCGTGACTTTCCGGCGACTTCGAGATGCAAAAGCGGGGCACGGGCAAACTTGGCCGGATCGTCAAACGGACCATAGCGTTCAAGAAAGCCCGGTGTGCAAACCGGCACCACCCTTTCCGGGATCAGAAGCTGTGCGGTATCGGGGAAATCGTCCGCCGCCCCGAACAGCATGGCGGCATCGGTTTCGCGCGCCATCGCATCATCAAGACCCTGGGATGCGATAATATGGACTTCGGCCTCGGGATGCAGGCGGCGGAAATCGGTCACGCGTGGCATCAGCCAGAAGGCGGCAAAGCCGAAATCGGTAAAGATCCGCACCGCATGATCCTGTGTGGTGCGTCGTGTATCCCGCGTTGCCTTGTCGATGCTCTCGACACTGGTTTTCACCGCCTCAAACAGGATTTCGCCCGCATCTGTCAATCGACTGCCGCCTTGGGATCGATGCAGCAATGAAACGCCCAACTGATCCTCGACCCGCTTGATCTGATAGGTCACCGCAGGCTGGCTCAAGCCCAGCTCATTGGCGGCCCGTGTCAGGCTGCCAAGCCGCCCGACCGCTTCAAAAATTCTCAGCCAGCCAATGTCGAGGGGTCTTTGCATTATAAAAATTCTTTATGGAAGTGATTAAAAAACACCGGGTTTCTTTGAAAGTTGATTTATGGATTTAATGTCGGTCACGCGATCAAGGTCAAGCGGATTAACGACAAGACCCGATAAAAGACACCCGGAAAGGGGCAGGAGTTTTGCGCTTGCTTTGTCTCGCACCAAACGACCCAGGGGTGCTTTTGTC
Organism: Thalassospira sp. CH_XMU1458; assembly: GCF_037027205.1. Lineage (NCBI taxonomy): Bacteria > Pseudomonadati > Pseudomonadota > Alphaproteobacteria > Rhodospirillales > Thalassospiraceae > Thalassospira > Thalassospira sp. CH_XMU1458. The sequence goes on from NZ_JAYMDW010000001.1 coordinate 1,133,040, forward strand.
GTCAATGCTGCCATCTCGGTGATCGGCGGATTGCACCCTGTGAAGGAGTGCATAATAAATGACGTCCCCGAATATCCTGATCCTGATGGCCGACCAGCTCAACGGGACCCTGTTCCCCGATGGTCCTGCGGATTTCCTGCATACACCGCATTTGCGCAAGCTTGCTGAGCGCTCGGCGCGTTTCCGCAATTGCTATACAGGCTCGCCGCTTTGCGCGCCGGGACGTGCATCCTTCATGGCCGGTCAGTTGCCCAATCGCACCCGGGTCTATGACAACGCCGCAGAATTTTCATCAGACATTCCGACCTATGCCCATCACTTGCGCCGCGCAGGATATTACACCTGCCTGTCGGGCAAGATGCATTTCGTCGGCCCCGATCAGTTGCATGGTTTTGAAGAACGCCTGACCACCGATATCTACCCGGCTGATTTCGGCTGGACCCCGGATTACCGCAAACCCGGCGAACGGATTGACTGGTGGTATCATAATCTGGGCTCTGTCACCGGTGCCGGTGTGGCCGAGATTTCCAACCAGATGGAATATGATGACGAGGTTGCCTATAACGCGACGCATAAGATTTATGACCTGTCACGCGGTCATGATGAACGCCCGTGGTGCCTGACGGTCAGCTTTACCCATCCGCATGACCCGTATGTCGCGCGCAAGAAATTCTGGGATCTGTATGAAGATTGCTCGGAACTCGAACCCGAAGTCGCACCGTTTGATTTCGAGGGTCAGGACCCGCATTCCCAGCGTCTGATGAAGGCCAGTGACTACACCGCCTTTGACATCAAAAAGGAAGATGTCAGACGCTCCCGTCAGGCCTATTTCGCCAACATCTCCTATATCGATGACAAGGTCGGGCAGATCATGGAGGTGCTTGAAACCACCCGTCAGCTCGACAACACCATCATCATCTTTGTCTCTGATCATGGCGATATGCTGGGCGAACGCGGCCTGTGGTTTAAAATGAGCTTCTTTGAAGGCTCGGCCCGTGTGCCGCTGATGATGGCCGGGCCAAACATCACGCCGGGCCTTTATACCGATCCGGTTTCAAGCCTTGATGTCACCCCGACCGTGGCCGATCTCGCCGGCATTTCGATGGATGAAGTCGCCCCTTGGACCGACGGCATGTCGTTGTGTGGCATGCTGGCGGGTAAAGCACGTACCGAACCGGTCCTGATGGAATATGCCGCCGAAGGGTCCTATGCCCCGCTGGTCTGTATCCGCGAAGGCAAATGGAAATACACCTATTGCACGCTTGATCCCGAACAGCTGTTTGACCTTGAAGCCGATCCCAGGGAACTCACCAACCTTGCAACCGATCCGGCCTGCGCCGACCAGCTTGAGGCATTCCGGGCCCAGCGGGCCGCGCGCTGGAATCTGGAGGCATTTGATTCCGCGGTCCGCGAAAGTCAGGCACGTCGCTGGATCGTCTATGAGGCGCTGCGCAACGGCTCCTACTTCCCGTGGGATTACCAGCCGCTGCAAAAGGCGTCCGAACGCTACATGCGCAATCACATGGATCTGAACGAACTCGAAGATAAACAGCGCTTCCCGCGAGGGGAGTAAGAAGCAGCGTCGGCCAGCCATGTGGGACGGCGGGCCGGCGCTGCCTCAACTCGTTCGTCGAAATAGCTGAAGAACCGAACATCTGAATACCTGAAGTGCCGACCAGAAAGTGCCTAATCAAAGCCGCCTTGCAGTTCGGCTCGGGTACGGACCGCATGTTTGATCAGGGGCATAAACAACGAAAAGTTGGGTACCCGAAACAGTGAGGTAATCATGGACGACAAAATGAAGGTGGGGCCACTCGGGCCCTTCCCGCGGGTCAGCAAACCGGTCTTTTCCGTCTCGGCAATCCTGATCGTCGGGTTCATCATATTCGGGGCGGTGTTTACGGAAACCGCGGGCGCGCTGTTTGCCGCAGCACAGTCCGCCATCGCAAACTATTTTGGCTGGTTCCTGATCATCGTTGCCAATCTGGCCGTGGTGGTCAGTCTTTATCTTGCCATTGGCCCTTATGGGCGAGTGCGTTTGGGACGTCAGACCGACAAGCCCGAATATGGTCTGTTTTCATGGACAGCGATGCTGTTTAGTGCCGGTATCGGCATCGGCTTGCTGTATTGGGGCGTGGCCGAACCGCTTTATCACTATTTCGCACCACCCATGGCCGAACCCGAAACCATCGAGGCCGCCGAACAGGCAATGATGATTTCTTTCCTGCATTGGGGCATCCATGGCTGGGCGCTTTATTGCATTGTCGGCCTGTCGCTAGCCTATTTCCATTACCGCAAGGGCCTGCCGCTTTCGATCCGCTCGGCACTGTATCCGATCATTGGCGAACGGATTTATGGCACCTGGGGCCACGTGGTCGATATTCTGGCCGTGTTTGGCACCATGTTTGGCATTGTCACGACCCTTGGTCTTGGCGTCATGCAAATCAGTTCCGGTCTGAATTCGCTGTTTGGCATTCCCGATACGCTGCCGGTTCAGATCGTATTGATTGCCATCATCACCGTGTTTGCGACCATTTCGGTCATGGCGGGTCTTGATGGCGGCATCAAACGCATCAGTAACCTCAACATTCAGCTCAGCTTTGTGTTGCTCGGTTTTGTTCTGATCTTCGGCCCGACGCTTTTCGTCTTCGACAGCTTTGTTGAAAACGTTGGCAACTATATCAGCAATCTGGTTGTCATCAGCTTCTGGAGCGAAGCCTACACCGACAGCAACTGGCAGGCTGGCTGGACGATCTTCTATTGGGCCTGGTGGGTATCGTGGTCGCCGTTTGTAGGCATCTTTATTGCCCGCATTTCGCGGGGCCGTACGGTGCGTGAATTCACCCTTGGTGTGCTGTTCATTCCGGTCGTTATCCTGTTCTTCTGGTTTACCGCCTTTGGCGGGGCTGCGATCCATATGGAAATGATCGGCAATCCCGGCTTGATCGAGGCCACCAAGGCCAGTTACGGCAGTGCGATCTTCAAGCTGCTTGAATTCATGCCGCTGACCAAATTTGTCACCACCGTTGTCATCGTCATGATCGTCATCTGGTTTGTGACCTCGTCTGACAGTGGCTCGTTTGTCATCGATATGCTGACCGCCGGTGGTGATGCCGATCCGCCCCGTATTCAGCGCCTGTTCTGGGCCACGACCGAAGGCGTGATTGCTGCGGTCCTTCTGATCGCAGGCGGGCTTTCTGCCCTGCAAGCCGCGGCTGTTGTGGCGGGCTTCCCGTTTGCCGCAGTCATTCTGGTGATGATGTATGGCTTGTTGCGTGGCCTTGGGCGCGATTCCCTTGTGCTCTATCGCTACAAGCAATGGTACGAGACCGAGCATGAGGCAGAACACAACCTGCCAAATGCCTATGTCGACGAAACCGAACTCCCCGATGTTCACCCGGGGCCGTCAATCACCGCACCACGGCATGCTGAATAGCGACGCCAAATTGGTACGGTGATACACAAATACAAAACGGACGGATGGCCTGTGCCATCCGTCCGTTGCCTTGAGGGTGTTGAGATCATCTTGGTCGGTCTTATGCCGCACGCTGGTGGTGCGTGCCTTCACTGACTTCCTCGACGATTTTGCTGACAAAGGCATCAAGGTCCTGCGGTGAACGCGACGTCACAATGCCGTCTTCGCAGACCACAGCCTCATCGCGCCACAGCGCACCGGCATTGAGCATATCGGTCTTTATTGATGCAAATGACGTTGCATGACGATCACGCAGCGCCCCGGCCTCGATCAGAAGCCACGGGCCATGGCAAATGGCGGCAACCGGTTTGCCCGATGCGACAAACTCGCGCACCAGACTGACAGACGCTTCGTCATTGCGCAGCAGGTCCGGGTTGATCTGCCCGCCGGGGATGACCAGCGCATCATAGTCTTTGATATCGACATCTTTGACTTCGACATCGACATCAACCGTGTCGCCCCAATCGCTTTTATCCCAGCTCTTGATCGGATCAGGTTTGGGCGATGCGATTTTGACGTCGGCCCCGTGGGTTGACAATTTTTCAAGCGGAACACGCAGTTCAGACCGTTCATAGCCATCGGTGGCAAGAATCAAGATCTTTGCGGTATCAATCGCAGGCATAATGTCGCTCCTTTCATTGGTGACACCTTACCAACGGCTGCGATGTTTTTTCGTTCCGGATTTCAATGTGATCATTTTGTGGCACGGGCGCAAAGGTGCTGTGAAACACCGAATTGCCTCTGACGCACTTTTCCTAATTGTATGAGGATTTATATTCCGCCTTGTCACTGGTCTGTCTGGCTGCGGCTAAAAGGGCGGCAATCCCGCTTATCCGTCTGAAAAACAGGCGACTTGTAATCCTCATACTTTAAAGAAATACGGCGTGTTTGCTGCCGGGTGGGGGGGGGCTTAGTTTGACGGGACGGTTTTATGGTGCGCGACCTGGTCTTCTGTCGGGTTCAGGATGCGCCAGTCGCGGACCTGTTCATTGATGATGCCGCTATTTGTCAGGCACTGATGAATGAACCCGTTGGCGTGCAGTGCATCGATCCCGCTATTGAGCGCCGCAACGATCTTTTCGGCATTCGGCAATGCGTGCGAAATCATGAAATGCTGGCTGGCGGGCAGGACCACCTTGACGCCGGGCATCGGGTATAACCGTATCCCGTCACTGCTGCGCACCATGCCGGGCCCGCTGGAAAATTCCAGCAAGGTAAAGTCGGCCCGACCGGCATTGATCAGCGCATAGATTTGCTGCTTGGTGGCGGCACTGGTCAGGCTTGCAGGGGCCAGACTTTCAAGCACTTCCCAATCCAGTCGCCAGGTGCGAATGGACACCGCACTCATGTGATGCACATCGGAAACCGGCGTATCACTGCTAAGTGCGAAGGTGTCCTGACTGACGTAAATACCTTTCTCCACCTCGCCCCGGCGCAGAATCGGCAGTGATTTCAAGACTTCAGGATCCGCATCAATATTAAAATCCCAGTCCGATTTGATATCGGCAAAGCCTTCGCTGACCATCTTGCGGCTGCGTTCGGAATTGGGCGATGGCACGACCTGTACCCGGGCGGCAAGCCCCCCTGCATTCAGCGCTTCCTGCAAGATGGAATACATCACCAGCGACGCACTGTCGGGGCGATCGGCAAGGCAGGACCGGCAGTCCGGATTGCTGTCATTCTGGCAGGAAAAAACCGTATCAAACTCGCTTTCGCGCACCGGAAAGCGGATGTCGATGGTTTCCGTGGCGTTTGCGCTGTTGCTGCCAGAATCAGCAAACGTGCAAAGCATAGCAATCAGGGCAACAAGAATGCCGATTCTGGTTCTGTCTGCTGGCCTGTTGGCACCAGTCTGGGGGCTCATGCGGTGGTCCGGTCACGATGTTTTGGTGGTGATTGCCACAATGTGAGGACGCGCACACCCGATTACATCCTTTGCCGACTAAAATTTTGTCATGCGACAAAATTCAATAAAAAACACCCCGGTGTGAAACATCCGGGGTGTTTTTCAAAAAATGTGAATAATCGATCTGATTATTCAAAAAAATCATTCAGCGGCAACAGCCGTATTTTCACCGCGCACCAGCGCCATATAGTCTTCCATCATGGTCTTGCAGACCTGACCCGGGGTGAAGGTATATTGCCCGATTTCCGCCACCGGCGTCACTTCGGCCGCGGTGCCGGTCAGGAAGCATTCTTCAAAGCCTTCCATTTCCTCAGGCATGATCGCGCGTTCAATCACCTCATAGCCACGCGCCTTGGCAAGGCCAATGACAGTGCGCCGCGTAATGCCATCCAGGAAACAATCAGGCTTCGGCGTATGGATCTGACCATCCTTGATAAAGAACACATTGGCACCGGTCGCCTCGGCAACCTGACCACGGTAATCAAGCATCAGGGCATCGGCATAGCCTTTGCGCTCTGCCTCGTGCTTGGACAGGGTGCAGATCATGTAAAGACCGGCAGCCTTGGCATTGGTTGGCGCGGTATTCGGTGCCGGGCGGGCCCATTTCGACAGGTCCAGACGAATGCCTTTCAGGCGTTCTTCCGGCTTGAAATAGCTTGGCCATTCCCAGCAGGCGATGGCGACATTGATGCGCGTGGTCTGGGCCGAAACGCCCATCATCTCGCTGCCGCGCCAGGCGATACGGCGGATATAGCCATCGGTAATGTCGTTGGCCGCCAGCGTTTCGATGACAGCGTCATCGAGTTCGGCAGCACTATAGGGGATTTTCATGTCCAGGATTTCGCCGGACTTGATCAGGCGTTCACCATGCTCGGCCAGCTTGAAAACCTTGCCGTTATAGGAGCGTTCGCCCTCAAAAACCGCACTCCCGTAATGGACAGCGTGGCTCAGCACATGCAGAGTGCTTTCACGCCATGGTTTAAGTTCACCATTATACCAGATATAACCATCACGGTTATCAAAGGTCGGAGCTGTCATTTGCCAAATTCCATTTCAAGAACGTTCCTGGACGTAACTTTATGTCCTTATTTGTCTGGTCGGGGTAACATTCATAGATTAATGTGTCAATATAACTGACATAACGGATAAGCATGGCAGATATCTCTACACGCAAGGTCAACCCTCTTTTCCTGAGGGAAGAAGAGCTTAGACAAGGCATTGAATTGCTGTTCTATGCCTACCGTGATTTCACCGAAGTCGCGGATCAGATGCTTGCGCAATATAATTTTGGTCGCGCCCACCATCGGGTCATCTATTTCGTCAGCCGCAACCCCGGTATTACGGTCAGTGACCTGTTGTCGATTCTCAAGATCACCAAGCAGTCCTTGTCGCGCGTGCTGGGCCAGTTAGTGCGTGAAGGCTTCATCGAACAAAAGACCGGTGTGCAGGACCGGCGCCAGCGTTTGCTGACCCTGACTGAAAAGGGTGAGGCGCTGGAGCGCGAATTGACCGAACAGCAGCGCGCCCTGATTGCAGCGGCCTATCGCGAGGCCGGGGCAGAATCGGTCGAGGGATTCCGCAAGGTCATGATGGGCATGATGGACGAAAAGGACCGCAAACGGTTCGAGGATGATGGCCCCGGTGGCCTGCGCCGCCGTGCCGGATGAGGCGGGTGCGAGATCTGTCATAATTTTGACGTCGTCATGCTTACGCTTTTGAAAGAATTTGCAGCCAAATTGTTCTCCAGCGATCCTGAACCCAGGGAAATCCGATGACCGGTGCTGATCAGCCACATGTTCTTGTGGTCGATGATGATGACCGTTTGCGTGACCTTCTTACCCGCTATCTGGGCGAGAACGGCTTTAACGTATCTGCCGCACGAGATGCGGCGAATGCGCGTGCCAGCCTGTCGGGATTGCAGTTTGATCTGATCGTTCTTGACGTTCTGATGCCCGGCGAAAAGGGCGTTGATCTGGCGCGCAGCCTGCGGGACGCCGGATCAAAGGTTCCGATCCTTCTACTTACCGCACTGTCCGAGACAGAAGACCGCATCGCAGGTCTTGAAGCCGGGGTGGATGATTATCTGGCCAAGCCGTTTGAACCGCGCGAACTGGTGCTTCGTATCGAGGCAATCCTGCGTCGCTATGGCGAGCTGCCCGAACCGGAAGACTCAGGATCGCCAGACCCATCCGACAACACGGCATCCTTTGGCGCGTTCCGGTTTGATATGACACGCATGATCCTGCAACGCGGGGACGAGCATATCTATCTTACGACGGCTGAGCAGGCCTTGCTGACAGCGCTGGTGAAGCGGCGGGGTCAGACCACATCGCGTGAGCAACTTCAGGGCATGATCAGCGGCAATGCCATTGATCCTAGCGCGTCACGCAGCATTGATGTGCAGGTCACCCGCCTTAGGCGCAAATTCGAAGAAGACCCCAAGCAACCAAGATACTTGCAGACAGTACGTGGTCAGGGCTATGTCCTGTATACGGATTGAGGAACGCAAAATGAGCGACCATGAAAACGGACAGGGATAAGCAGCGTGGGTAGCGAACAGAACGGACGGATCAAGTCGTTGATGCCGACGGGGCTTTTGGGCCGGTCGCTTCTGATCCTGATGACGCCGATGCTGCTTTTGCAGATTGTTACGGTGCTGATCTTCTTTGAACGGCATTGGGACACAGTTGCCCGCCAACTCAGCCGGGGGCTTGCCGGGGATGTTGTTTTCGTGATCGACTATCTGGGCCAGTATCCTGATCCGGAGCATTACGAGTGGATTCAGAACACGGCACGTGCACGCATGGAGCTCGACCTGTTTTTCGAGCGTGACGCGATCCTTGAACGTCAGATTACGGAACCGCCCTTTGGTTTGGTGTCCGAGGAATTGTATGTCGCCCTGGATGAACGCCTGCAGCGACCGTTCTTCTTTGACCTTGACCTTGATGACCGCAAACTTGAAATCCGCGTACAGCTAAAAGACGGGGTGATGTCGATCATCGCCCCGCGCAAGCGCCTGTATAATTCGACCACCTATATCTTCTTTATGTGGATCGCGGGGTCTGCCTTGATCCTGTATGGGGTGGCGGTGATCTTCATGCGCAATCAGGTCCGCCCGATCCGTCGTCTGGCAAAGGCCGCCGATCAGTTCGGGCGCGGGGTTGATGTGGATAACTTCAAGCCCGAAGGCGCGGCCGAGGTGCGTATGGCGGCGACGTCGTTTATGTCGATGCGTGATCGCATCGGGCGGCATTTGTCGCAACGAACAGCCCTGCTTGCCGGGGTGTCGCATGATTTGCGCACGCCCTTGACCCGTATGAAGCTTGAACTGGCCATGCAGCAGAGCTCGCCCGGTGTTGATGCCCTGAAACAGGATGTCATCGATATGGAGCGCATGGTCGATGCCTATCTGGCCTTTGCACGCGGCGAAGAGGGTGAAAAGGCGGTTCTGACCGATATTGGCAAGCTTCTGACCGATCAGGTTGGCGAGGCGTTGCGTGACGGGCAGCAGATTGATCTTCATATCGAAGACAGCCTTGAGATGGAGCTGCGCCCGCAATCGATGAAACGTTGCATTGCAAACATCATGTCCAATGCCGGGCGGTATGCGACAAACCTGTCGGTGCGTGCCGGGCGTCGGGGGCAGGATTACGAGATTGTCTTTGACGATGATGGTCCCGGCATTCCGGCCGACAAACGCGAAGAGGTCTTCAAGCCGTTTTACCGTCTTGAAGAGTCGCGCAATCAGGCGACCGGCGGGGTTGGCCTTGGCATGACCATCGCACGTGATTCCGCACGTGGTCACGGTGGCGAGGTTCTGCTTGAAGATGCGCCGGGCGGTGGGCTTCGCGTGCGGTTGGTTCTGCCGATCGGGCATTAAGGTCTGAGTATTAAATTGCAAAAGCCCCGCCATTGAACGGCGGGGCTTTTTGTTTGAGCGGTGCGGGTGATCAAAAGAAGGTCGCGATTTCCGAGAGGTCCTTTTTCTCGGTTGCATGGACCGGGATGGTGGCATCTGGTGCCGGGTAGCCGGTGACCAGCAGGATGTAGGGCTTGTTATGATCCGGGCGACCGCAGATATCGGTCAGGAAGCTCATCGGGTTTGGCGTGTGGGTCAGGGTGGCAAGGCCAGCGCGGTGCAGGGCGGCAATCAGGAAGCCCGTGGCGATGGAGACGGATTCCGGCACGTAATAGTTTTTGCGAAGTTTGCCGTCGGCAGATGTGCTTTTGCGTTCACCAAAAATGCAGATCAGCCACGGGGCGGTTTCCAGAAACGGTTTGGCGTCATCTGTGCCCAGCGGTTTGAGGGCATCGAGCCATTCTTCGCCAGCGCGTCCTTCATAAAAAGCGCGTTCTTCTTCCTCTGCCGCCAGACGGATTTTGCGTTTCATCGCCGCATCGCCGATCACCGAGAAATGCCACGGTTGATGGTTTGCCCCGTTTGGTGCGGTGCCCGCAGCACGGATGCAGGTTTCAATAATGTCGCGCGGCACCGGGCGGTCAGAGAAATCGCGCACGGTATGGCGGGTTTTGATGTCGTCGTAAAATTCTTGCGCGCGGGTGCGCATTTCTTCCACGTCATATTCCTGATAGTCGGGCAGTGGAATGGGAATGAAATCTGTGGTCAGAGGCTTGTTTGACGACATGGCGCTTCCTGATTGTTTTTGTTTATGGATATAGCCTGATCTTATGAAGCGTTGATCTGTGCGACAAGGCCAAACGCCAATAGACACACAGACGTGAGAGACGAACAATTACCTACCAACATCGCCCGCATTCATTGCGATGTGTCATTGCATGAAGTGGCAGGCGGGCTTATCAAATCATACAGAGATTGGTTGGCGTGGAACCAACTCGTTCCAGGGGCGGGTGGAGCGCAAAAGGGTATTTCACACTAAATATACATAAAATTATGTAATTCACAAAAAATGACAATAAATTTTGATTGTTTGCTTGCGATATACGCTTGATTGATGTTAAATCTCGGCAACTTGGCATGGAATGCGTGCCGGGATATATACTCCGTGTTTCCCGCCACGGTTCCACACTCAGACAGACGAAACGGATTGATGTAGCGTTATGGCCAGCAATTTAAACGAAGAAACCGTCACCTATGTCCACCACTGGACTGACACTCTCTTCACGTTCAAGACCACCCGTGATCCGGGCTTCCGATTCATCAATGGTCAGTTCGCCATGATCGGCCTCGAAGTTGATGGCAAGCCGCTTTTGCGCGCCTATTCGATGGTCAGTGCGAATTATGATGAAGAACTTGAATTCTTCTCGATCAAGGTGCCGAACGGTCCGCTGACATCACGTTTGCAGCACATCAAGGTTGGCGACAAGATCCTGGTCGGGCGCAAGCCGACCGGAACCCTGATCCATGACAACCTTTTGCCGGGCAAGAACCTGTGGCTGTTGTCGACCGGTACGGGCCTTGCACCGTTCATGAGCGTGATCCGTGATTATGAGACCTATGAGCGCTATGAGAAGGTGATCCTGGTGCATGGTTGCCGCGAAGTCCGCGAGCTGGCCTATCAGGAATTCATTCACAGCGAACTGCCGAACAACGAATTCTTCGGTGAAGATGTTCAGAACAAGCTTCTGTATTATCCGACCGTCACCCGTGAAGAGTTCAAGCATCAGGGCCGTATCACAGAACTGATGGAATCGGGCAAACTTTACGACGACCTTGGTCTGGAAAAGCCGACACTTGAAAACGACCGTTTCATGCTGTGTGGCAACCCGCAGATGATTGCCGATACCCGCAAGATGCTTCTTGAGTGGGGTGGCAAGGAAGGCAACATGAACGAACCGGGCCACTTCGTCATCGAAAAGGCGTTCGTCGAGAAATAAGTATCCAGCCACATTTTGGCCGAAAGATCAGAAGGCAGCATCCGTCGGGTGCTGCCTTTTTTGTTTGGGCGAAATCCGGGGATTATACCGGGTTGTATACGTAGGTATATATACCTCCCCAAATGGGGATGTCTGGAATTTTCGCAGTCGCGTAATTTGAGCTCATGAAGCGTCAGGTTTGGAAACTTGTTCAATGTCCTGGTGCGGTGTCAATGGAGACAGAAATGGGCTTTTTCAGTATTTTCAAACGTTCCGGTTCCCAGAGTGCTGCCATGACTTTGGATGCGCTTGAGCAATCACTTGCGGTCATTGAATTTGATCTGCAGGGCAAGATCCTGCGCGCGAACAAGAATTTCCTTGATGTTATGGGTTATGAGCTTTCCGAGATCGTCGGAAAGCATCACGCAATGTTCGTGCCCGAGGAAATTCGCAAGAGTCCGGATTACGATGCCTTTTGGTCTGATTTGCGCAAGGGGTTCTTCAAAAGTGCCGCATTCCCGCGCATTACCAAAACCGGCGGACGTGTCTGGATCGAGGCAACCTATAACCCGGTGCGCGACAGCAAGGGCAATGTTACCAAGATTGTGAAATTTGCATCTGACATCACCAAGCGTCAGGAAACCATGGCAGATTTCGAAGGCAAGGTGAATGCGATTAATCGCAGCCAGGCCGTGATCGAGTTTGACCTGAATGGCTATGTCCTTGATGCCAATGACAACTTCCTGTCCGTGATGGGCTATCAGCTATCAGAAATTGTCGGTAAACATCATCGCATGTTTGTTGATCCTGATTATGCAAATAGCCGTGACTACGTCGATTTCTGGCGCGAACTCGCCAAAGGTAACTTTACCTCGCAGCAATTCAAACGATTTGCCAAGGGTGGCAAGGAAATCTGGATCGAGGCATCCTATAACCCGATCTTTGATGCCGACGGCGTGCCGTACAAGGTGGTGAAATATGCCAGCGACATCACAGAACAGGTCAAACTTCTGACAGACCTGAAACAGATGATCGACAGCAACTTTGGCGACATTGACCAGAGCCTGGGTGAGCTGGAACAGCGTTCCACGGTCGCGCATTCAAGCTGTGAAGAAACATCTTCGAATGTGCAAACAGTTGCTGCGGCGGCTGAAGAGCTTGCTGCATCTATTGCCGAGATTTCTCGCAGTATGGCAGAGGCGCGCGCATCAACCGATCAGGTGTTTGAAAAATCCATCGCCGCAGGCGCATCAACTGAAAAAATGAGCGAAGTCGTTACGGCGATGAGCAGCATCATTGATGTCATTCAAGGTATTGCAGGGCAGATCAATTTGCTGGCACTCAACGCGACGATTGAATCCGCCCGTGCTGGCGAAGCAGGCAAAGGCTTTGCGGTTGTCGCCAATGAAGTCAAAAACCTGGCCAATCAGGTTGCCAAGGCCACCGAGCAGATTACTGGCGAGATCGAAGGTGTCCAGAACATTGCTGGCGAAGTCGCCGGCGTGCTGGGTTCCATCCGGACCGAAGTTGAAGATGTGCTGAACAATGTCACCACGATTTCCTCGGCCGTCGAGGAACAGAGCGCTGTGACCCAGCAGGTTTCAAGCAACATGCAAAGCATGGCAAATTCTGTTGAGCAGTTCGCAAGCAGCGTGAACTTTATCCGCGATGCGTCCTCGATCGTGTCGGGCAGTGTCGGGCGGACCCGAGAAGCAGCACTGGTGCTTGCGCGCTAAGAGCCTCAAGCCCAAAGCTCAGACCATTTTGAACAAAAGAGGCAGGATGCTTTTGCATTCTGCCTCTTTTTGTTTGTGTGCATTGCTATGAAATTTATACCAAAATATATACATAGGTATGTTCACCCTCCCCAAATGGGGATGTCGTATCGGTCATGGCCGGGCGATAGTCGGCACATCAAATGAACCCGTTTAGCGTAGTTGCGATATGCCGGAGTTGTCCATGAATTCACTGACATCCATAACTGTTGAAACCGCCGATGAGTTCGATGACGTTTTCGGCTTGATTGACGCATCGTTTTCTGTTGCGGAGCTGGACCTGACGGGCAATGTCATCAGTGTAAATGACAATTTCCTTGCATTGACCGGATATGACGAAGAAGAGGTTCTCGGCCGACATCATTCGATGTTTTTGTCGGACGATGTGGTTGAGGCGGCCGAGTACGGTCTGTGTTGGGTTGATTTGCGGGCCGGTAAATCCAAAAGTGTCATATTGCCGTGGATCACCAAGACCGGGGAGCGCAAGTGGGTTGAAGAAACCGTCGGTCCGGTGAAAGATCGCAATGGCAAGGTCATCCGCATTGTCCGGCTTGGCGTTGATGTCACTTGGCGTCATGACAGTTTGGCCGACCTGCAAGGCAAAGTGGATGCGATTGAACATAGTCAGGCCGTGATTGAGTTCGACACCAAGGGCAACATCCTCACAGCCAATTACAATTTCCTCGTCGCCATGGGTTACGGCCTGTCGGAAGTGGCAGGCAAACATCACAGCATGTTTGTTGATCCCGAATATGCCGCGAGTGCCGAGTACCGTGCATTCTGGCGAGCGCTGGCAAAGGGCAAAAACAGGGCCTGCCAGTTCAAGCGTTTTGGCAAGGACGGTCGCGAGGTCTGGTTTGAAGCAAGCTATAGCCCAGTTTACGGGGCCGACGGGAAAGTGTGCAAGATCGTCAAACTTGCCAGCGATATTACCGAACAGGTCACGTCACTGGCTAATTTGAAATCGACACTTGAAGCCGGTTTCGACGAAATTGATCAGACCGTTGGCAAGCTTGACCAGCTTTACGAGGATGTTGCGGCGTCATGGCGTCAGGCGCATGCGCATCTGGAAGTCAGTGCGATGGTTACCGGACGGCTTGTCAGCAGTGTGGATGAAACAGCCCAACGCATGACCGAGCTGCGATCGGTTGCCGATCACGCATTCGATCATGCAATCGAAAGTGACGGGGCGATTGCATCGATTGAAAAGGCAATTGATGTATTGCGCGACTGCGCACGCGATGATCCCGCCATTATTGAGCAGGTCGAAGTTTTGGAAAAATGCGTCGGTGAAACGGCACGTGTTTCGACAGCTGTCCGGGGGGATCTAAAGGCGATGCTCAGTCGGGTGGCGGTGGTGTCACTGGCTGTTTCACAGCAAGCTGAAATCACCCATCAGGTCAGCAGCGAGATGCGCGGCGTACAGACTTCCCTTGAGACATCCCAGCGTTCGTTCAACGACATGATCAAGGCCTCAGAAGATATTCCCCTGATTGTTGGTCGAACGCGTGAAGCATCAGGCATTTTGGCACGCTAACCCTGCCGGGAGCGTGACACGAGCGGGAAAAGGGCGGGTATCGCAATGACGATATCCGTCCTTTTCTTTTGTGGTTAAAACAGGCGCGACCCGTTTGGCACATCCTGATCCGGGCGGATCAGAACGATACCCTTATCGTCATCCCCGTCCGGAAAACCAAGACAGAGGAATTCCGACATGAAGGGGCCGACCTGTTTTTTGGGGAAATTGACAACACCGGCGACCTGACGGCCGATCAGCTTTTCGGGTGTGTAGTGTTTGGTGATCTGGGCAGATGTTTTCTTTGTCCCGATCTCGGGCCCGAAATCGACCCAGAGCTTCAGCGCTGGGCGGCGGGCCTCGGGAAATTCCTGGGCGTCGATCACGGTGCCGACCCGGATATCGACTTTCAGGAAATCATCAAAACTGATTTCAGTGCTCATAGCTGTCTCCTTATTTTGGAGTCAGCTTAGTAAGATCGAATGTTTCTGGTAAGCCCAAACCATCAACGCGATATGAATTCCGGAGTTTGAGCAAAAACGCGTGATTGGGGACAGGGGCCACAAAAGAAAAATGGCAGGACCATAAGGCCCTGCCATCAAGTAGATTACGGGAATTTAACAGCCAAAGCTGTTATTTCGAAGCTGCGGTCTTTTCGATAGCAGCTTTGAATTCGTCAAGGGATTCGGTAAAGCGAGTCTGCAGAAGAGCAAGAGCTTCTTCCTGTGACTTGGTTACCAGACCTGACAGTTCCTTGGCATTTGCAAGGGCTTCTTCGTAAGCCGTTTTTGCAGCTTCGGTCTGTTTTGCAGCCGAAGCCATCGGGTCGTCAGCGGAAGTAGCAGCGAAATCTTTGCCCTGGGTCTGAACTTTATCCAGCAGCGTTTTGAAGATCTCGCTCTGGCGCTGAGCGACAGCCTGGAAACCGTCGAAGGCCACCTTGTTGGCTTTGGTGAGGGCTTCCACGTTTTTACGCTGGAAAGCCATCATTTCGTTCACGTCTACACCCGGAACTTTGAAATCCGCAGTGTATTTGGTGAAGTCGAGATCAAAGAACGGATTGGTTGCCTTTTTTGCGGCGGTCATGGTTTGCACTCCATTAGTTTGCGACAGATATGCAATGAGGCGCTATTGTGCGCCGCACAAATTCAACTGCAATATGCCGGAATGATCGCCTGTCGTCAAGGATTATTTTGCACTGCACAAAAACTTATAGGTTATTGTTTTATGTCAAAATCATAACCTTGGGTGTATAGCCGGTTTTTGCGTTTCAGATCAGGGAATTAGGTGTTGGCCGTGGTTGACGTCGCCTGATCTGATGGGGCATCGGCAGGGCTGTTATCGCCCGGGGACGGTGATTTTTTGATCGAAAAAGTCTGGCACCGTTTCCTGATTTTACCACAAATCGATGATGCTTTGCCAAGACCCTTTTCAACCTGACGGTCCCAATTGGCGGCCTTGGAAAGTTCGCGATCAAGATAGGCCATGGTCGGGCCAAAATCGGTGCTGTCGTCATCAAGCCAGTGTTTGAAGGTCTTGGCATAAACGGCTGTCAAGCCCGCAACCCGCATGCTGCCATGCAGGCCCGCTGTTTGAAAACCGGCGGCCTCCAGCATCCAGCGCATGGCGCCAAAATGGGTCTTGATTGCCCGCAGCCCGTCGGCCGGGCCAAGGTCCCCGCCGGCATTGATGATCGATCGCAGTGCCGGGCGGTAATCAGAGAGGATATCAAACCGTGCCATGATCACCGCAATCAGGCGGTCATGACCGGGTTCGTTGAAATCCTCAGAGTCGATGTCGGCCAAGACTTCGCGGTCAACGCGTTTGACAAAGCGACGCAGAAGATCGCCCTTGCTGCTGCAATGGTCATAACATTCGGCAACCGAAACGCCGGCTTCGGTGGCGATATCAATCAGGGTGACATCATGCCAGTCCTTTTCTGCGGCCAGTTTCAGGGCCGCATCGATCAGGAGATTGGGGATATCCTTTTTGGGTGGCATGATGTTCTCCTTGGGTTGGGTGCCTTCGGTCGTAGGCGGGTATTAGCCTGCCAGTTCCTTTGACCGATCACGGGCAGCGGCGACCGCGCGTGTCATCAAATCGGGCAGGCCGGTTTTCGGATCCATCAGAACATTGAGTGCGGCCGCCGTTGTGCCGCCGGGGCTTGTGACATTCTCACGAAGCGTTGCGGCACTTTCTTCGCTGGCATCGAGCAGGAAGCCCGCACCCACCACAGTCTGGCGGGCAAGGGTCATCGCCTGATCGGCCGGAAGGCCGGCGGCCTCGCCCGCCTGCGCCATGGCTTCGACCAGATGGAAGATATAGGCAGGCCCGCTGCCCGACAGGCCGGTGACGGCATCCATCAGGCTTTCATCCTCGATCCAGGACACCATGCCGACGGCTTCAAGCAGGGTCTGGCACATGTCGCGCTGGGCGATGCTGACATTTTCGGTCGGGCACATCACGGTCATGCCACGTGACACAGCGGCGGGCGTATTGGGCATGGCGCGTACGATGCGGGCATGTTCGCCGAGGTGGCTTGTGAAGAAGTCGATGGTTTTGCCTGCGGCGACGGACAAAAAGACCGTTTCGGCGCGCACCAGCGGTTTGTAGGCGTCAATCAGATCGGGCAGGACCTGTGGCTTGACGGCAAACAGCACAACCTGCGGAATGAAGTCTTCGCGGATGTGGTCAATATCGGGAACGCCATTGATGCCGTATTGCGCTTCGAGCTTTTCAGCCGTTTCGCTCTGTTCAACGATAAAGACGTTCGATGCCTGAAGCCCGCGGGCCAGCCAGCCTTCGAGCATGGCACTGCCCATCTTGCCACAGCCAACCAGCAAAAGACGCGTATTCATAAATTCTGCTCCGCTTTATCCATCGGGTTTGGTTGATCGTGGGGGATCAACGCACATGATGCAATGCCGTAGCGATCTTCTCAAGGTGGGTCAAGTCAGCGCAGAGGGCAAGAGGGGCGTGCAAACAGTCCGTGTTTGCAGGCTGTTAGCCTTGATTAGGATGCTTTGGCTGAGAAGGGGCGGCTTTGCGGAATTTTCTGTTGTGATAGGCGGCCGGGAAAGCCGGTTTGCCGGTTTTGTGTTGAATTGGCGTCTGGCGGCAAAGGCCAAAAAAAATCAGCCGAAAAAGACAAAGGACGGCGATGAGGCCGTCCTTGGCAGGTTGGATGGGCTGATGTGATTAGGCCTGACCGGCAGGTTCGAGCATCGCGTGCATCAGGGCTTCGTCCGGGGTTTTCCCCTGGCCAAGCACAAAGTTAAACGCCGGGAAGAAACGTTCGCATTCCGAAAGCGCGATATCGATCAGTTCTTCAAACTGTTCGACCATCGGCGGGACATCGCCGCCAAACAGCAGGGTATGGCGGAACAGCGGCATGTTTTCTTCAAGCCACAGACCGAAATGCCCGATCCAGAGTTGCTCGTTACATTTGGCAACCAGTTCGTAGATGCGCGGG
The DNA here is from genome assembly GCF_037027205.1 of Thalassospira sp. CH_XMU1458. Classification (NCBI taxonomy): domain Bacteria; kingdom Pseudomonadati; phylum Pseudomonadota; class Alphaproteobacteria; order Rhodospirillales; family Thalassospiraceae; genus Thalassospira; species Thalassospira sp. CH_XMU1458. Next base: position 1,151,019 of record NZ_JAYMDW010000001.1, read on the forward strand.
CGCAGCGGTTCGGGCACGAACAGATCAAAGCAGCACGCGATATGAAGCGCCTCGGCATCTTCACGCCAGGTGAAATAGACCAGATAGGTGCACCAGTGGGCCGGAATTTCGACCACAATCTCGTCCGAGCTGCGGCGTTCCAGATGCCACTGGTTGGTGCGGGCGATATCCTCGACCAGGATCAGCGGGTTTTCATCGCCGATGTCGCCGATATCTTCCATTTGGTCGTTCATTAATACCCAGCCTGTTCAAGCATGTGCGAAAGGGCGCGCACTATATGCCGGTGAACGCTTTGTTTCAACCGCTGCTGCGCGCAGGACAGCAATGAATATTCGGATCATTGTCACCCGGCCTGTTTGCCGGGTCCATTTGATCGACCGTCAAGCGGCCCTGCTTGTGACAGCAAATGCTGGCGCAGGCGCATAAAACGCCCGCGTCATTTCGCATATATGGGAATTATATGGGGATGGTTGCCCCGATCAGGCGTCTTTTTTTGCCGCCGTTTTGGGGGCGGCCTTCGGGGCAGCCTTGGTCGTGCTGCGTTTGGCGGCCGGTTTCTTGGCCGGCTCAGTTGCATCAAGACGCTTTTCAAGATCGGCAATCTTGGCTTCGAGCGCATCAATGCGTTCTGCGGCACGGACAGCAACATCGTGCACGACGTCATATTCCTCGCGGGTGACCAGATCCATATTGAGCAGGATCTTTTCAAACTGCTGGCGGATCATGGCATCTACTTCGCCTTTGACACCGGTCATGGTGCCCAATGCGGAATTGGTGACACGGGTCAGGTCATCGAGAATGCGGTTGTTGATCTGCATAGTGGTCTCCGGCTTTTTGAATCTGTTGTTGGGCATAATATGGCGCATCATCGGCTCAGGGCAAGCCGCACGTCATGAAGCGGACGTGACGATAGCGTTATTTTGCATGGCTTTTCTTGCTCCAGATCAGGGGCGGTCTTATAAAGTGTCGACAAACGTGATCAGTCGTCTGGGCCCATCGGGGCAGGGCGGCCCCGTCAGGAGAATGCAATGCTTATCGTCACTGGTGGTGCCGGATTTATCGGTTCCAATATTGTTGCTGCCCTTGAAGAGCGTGGCGAAACCGACATTGTTGTCGTTGATCGCCTGCGCGATGGCATCAAATGGAAAAACATCGCCAAGCGGAACCTGCGTGACATTGTTCATCCCGATGAACTGCCGCATTTCCTTGAAGAGCATGCCGGCAATGTCGAGGCGATTTTCCATATGGGCGCGATTTCCGCGACCACGGAAACCGATGCCGACAAGATCGTTGTCAACAACCTGAATCTGACCGCCTGGCTTTGGGAATGGTGTTCGCGCCATTCATCGCGCCTGATCTATGCATCGTCGGCGGCAACGTACGGCGATGGCAAGCAGGGCTTTGATGACAGCTTTGATGACGCCGATCTGGCGAAACTGGCACCGCTCAATGCCTATGGCTGGTCCAAGCATGCCACCGATCGCCGGTTCCGCCGCATTCTCGATCAGAACGGGTTCCGTCCCAAACAGTGGGCGGGGCTTAAGTTCTTTAATGTCTATGGCCCGAACGAGTACCATAAGGGCGGCATGCGATCCGTGGTGTCGCAACTGTTTGACAAGCTGTCGGCGGGCGAAACCGCAACCCTGTTTAAATCGCATCATCCCGATTACGAAGATGGTGGCCAGTTGCGTGATTTCGTCTGGGTTGGTGATGTGGTCGACATCATCATGTGGCTTTATGACAACCCGCAGGTCAGCGATCTTTTCAATATCGGTACCGGCAAGGCGCGCAGTTTCAAGGATCTGGCACTGGCAGTGTTTAGCGCCATGGGCAAGGAGCCCGATATCAAGTTCGTGCCGACGCCTGAATCGATCCGCGACAAGTACCAGTATTTCACCGAAGCCAATATGACCAAGCTGCGCGAAGCGGGGTATGGCAAGGAAATGACATCGCTTGAAGAAGGCGTGCGGTCCTATGTGCAGGATTATCTTGCGACCGAGGATCCGTTCCGCTGAGTGTCGCCTGCATGGTTCGGGGTGGGTTTGCCATGATGCTGCCCAACTCCTTTGCGACCTCAGAGCAGTCTTATCATCAAACCCAATCTGCTGATCCGGAGTATTCCAGATGCTGAGCCTTGCCTTTCCGGCGATAGACCCGATTGCGATTTCCATCGGCCCGATTGCCATTCGCTGGTATGCGCTGGCTTATATTGCCGGTCTGCTGCTGGGCTGGAAATATGTGGTTTATTACTGCACCAAAACGCCCAACATCATGAGCAAGCGCGATGTTGATGATTTGCTGTTCTGGGCGACGCTGGGTGTGATCCTTGGCGGGCGGTTGGGCTATATCCTGTTTTACAATCTGGATTATTATCTGGATAATCCGGCCAATATCCTGAAGGTCTGGCAGGGCGGTATGGCGTTCCATGGCGGGTTCATGGGCGTAATTGTTGCGATCATTCTGTTTGCCAGAAAGCGCAATATTTCGATCCTTGCCGTTTTGGATGCCGCCGCGGTGGCGACCCCGATTGGGCTGTTCTTTGGCCGGATTGCCAATTTCATCAATGGCGAGCTTTATGGCCGCACCACCGATGTTGCGTGGGGCTTCGTATTCCCCAATGGCGGTCCGGAGCCGCGCCATCCAAGCCAGCTTTATGAAGCAGCGCTTGAAGGTCTGATCCTGTTTGTTGTGCTGTTTATCCTGTCGCGCAAGGCGTTCGTGCGCCACCGTCCGGGGATCCTTGGCGGGACGTTTGTCGCGGGCTATGGCATTTCGCGCATCATCGTCGAATTCTTCCGCCAGCCTGATGCGCAACTGGGTTACCTTGCCGGGGGCATCACCATGGGGCAGGTCCTGTCGATCCCGATGGTGCTGGCCGGGATTGGCTGCATTGTCTATGCGCTGAAATCCAAGCCGATTGAGACCCGCATTCACCCCAAAGAAGCCGAAAACGCGTAATTATGAGTTCTGCGACCGACAGCCCGCTTTTGGCCCATATCAAACGCCGGATCAATGTATCGGGCCCGATCACCATTGCCGATTTCATGACCGAGGCACTGGCCCATCCCGAGCACGGCTATTACCGCAAGCAGGACCCGTTCGGGCGTGCCGGTGATTTCATCACCGCACCGGAAGTCAGCCAGATGTTTGGCGAGTTGATCGGCCTTTGGGCGGCGGTCACCTGGCAACAGATGGGCAGCCCGCCGAAAATCGATCTGATCGAATTGGGGCCGGGGCGTGGAACATTGATGTCGGACGCGCTGCGGGCTGTGCGCAATGTGCCGGGCATTGGCGATGCATTGACCGTGCGGTTTGTCGAAACCAGCCCGGTTTTGCGCACCCATCAACAAACATCGATCATGGCGTACGGCATTCCCGCCACCTGGCATGAAACGTTTGATGACATTCCAACCCGCGCCAACGTTCCGGCGATTGTGATTGGCAATGAGTTCTTTGACGCGCTGCCGATCCGTCAGTTCGAGCGCGGCGAGAAAGGCTGGGCCGAGCGGCTGGTTGGGCTTGATGCCAAAACCGGCGAACTTGGTTTTGTCCGGGGTGCCGAAACACCGATCACCGATGCGTTGATCCCGGCCACCATGCGTGGGGCCGCGAAAAAGGGTGATATCTTTGAAAGTTGTGCCCCGGCAATTGCCATTGCCGATCAAATCGCACGGCGTCTGAACGAGACGGGTGGTGGGGCCCTGTTTATTGATTACGGTCATCCCGGCAGCGCGTTTGGCGATACGTTCCAGGCGTTGAAGGGCCATGAATATCACCCGGTTCTGAGCGATCCGGGCGATGCCGATCTGACCGCGCATGTTGATTTTGCCGCCATCGGGCGGGCGATGAATGAGGCGGGGGCACGCACCGGTGCTGTTCTGACCCAAGGGACGTTTTTGCGGATGCTTGGCATCGAACAGCGGGCCGAGCATTTGAAAACCAGTGCCGATGATGCCCAGAAAACCGCGATTGATCAGGCGTTGTCGCGGTTGATTGATGCCGATCAGATGGGAACGCTTTTTAAAGTTCTGATCGCGTATGGTCGCGATACCACGCCACCGCCTTGCGTCAGTGGCGTGGCGGGCTAAATTGATTGCGACCGGAACGGTTTTGGGAACGGAGCAGGCCAGCATGACACATCCGATCAGCCAGGTTACCAACGGGATCGAACGCAGCACCAACGGGCTGACCTGGTTTGAAGCCGGGAACCTGTCGGACAAGGACGGCCTGCGCCACGGCTTCCTGAGCCGCAAGGGCGGGGTCAGTGATGGTATCCACGGCGGGCTTAATGTCGGTTTCGGGTCCGATGACGATAAAGACCGGGTGGCTGAAAACCGCGCCCGCGCAGCATCCGCATTTGACACCAGCCCTGATCGCCTGACCACGGTGTATCAGGTGCATGGCATTGATGTGGCCGTTCTGGACAAGCCGCTTTCACGTGACGAAGCGCCCAAGGCCGATGCCATGGTGACGGATCGCCCGAACATCATGCTGGGTATTCTGACTGCTGATTGCACGCCGGTTCTTTTTCATGATCCGGTGGCCGGTGTGATCGGGGCCTGTCATTCCGGCTGGCGCGGATCGCATGGCGGGGTCTCGGCCAGTACGGTGGATGCGATGGAAAAACTGGGTGCCAAGCGCGAAAACATTCACGCCGCTGTTGGGCCATGCATTGCGCGCAAATCCTATGAAGTTGATGGCACATTCCGCGATACCATCCTTGCCGGACCGGAAGGCCAGGAAGACCTGTTTGATCCGTCGTCGCGCGACGGGCATTTCATGTTTGATCTGCCGGAATATGTCCGCCGCCGGACGATTGCCACCGGGGTTGCCTCGGTCGAGCTTGTGGCGCGCGATACACTGGCCGAGGAAGATCTTTTTTACAGCTATCGCCGCACGACGCTTCGTAAGGAGCCCGATTACGGTCGGCAGCTTTCGGCGATCATGTTGACAGAGGCGTAGGACCCCGGGGGATATGCCATGCCACATCTGATAATGCTTTTTTTCTTTATGATCATCGCGACCATGGTTGGTTGCGTCATCATGTGATGGCGTAAATCCCGTTTTAGAAGTGCCCCTATGAAGTCTTTCCTGCGTTCTGTTGTTTTGGTTATTGGTCTGGCTGGGTTGCTTGCGGCCTGTGGCGATTTGCCGCGCCCGTTCGAGGGGGCAGGTCGGGCCGGGGATCCGGCATTGCTTGAGCTGCGTGATACCGGCACCGTGCGCGTGGAAAATACCGAAGACCTGCCCGAAGGGGCATCTGCCCATCTGGCGCGTGCGATGGCACGTGCCCTTCGTCTGCGTGATATTCCGGCCTATAGCGAATCTGATACGGGCGGGGATTACATTCTGCGCCCCAATGTTCAGGCCAGCCTCAGTGATACCGGTGCCGATCTTGATATTACCTGGGTTCTGATGCGCCCGGACGGGCTTGCCATTGATACCACACGGTCGACCGGCGAACTGGCCGCCGATCAGTGGTTTGCCGATCAACCCACGGGGCCCGAGGAAAGCAACCTCGCCATCCCGAAGGAACTGGTTGATAAAGTCCGCGAACTTGAAGGCAAGGCCGACGATCCGGTGGCGAAAACCTATGAGGGGCTGGTCGCGCAACCCGCCGATCAGATTGCCTTCATGATTACCGGCGATCGGTCTTCGTTGCGGGCAGCGCCGCTTATGAAGGTCGCGCTCATTGATTTTGCCGGTGCGCCGGGCGATGGCAATACAGCCCTTGCACGGTCGGCCGGGGCATTGTTGAAGGCGCGCGGGATCACGGTCGATAACCGCGAGATGGATGAAAACAGTGTCATCCTGTCTGCCACCATTGATGTCAGCCCGGTTACGGAAGAAACCACCACGCCGCTTGATCGTGTATCGATTGAATGGATCATCATGGAAGTCGATGGCACGGAACTGGGCCAGATGAACCAGAACAATGTCGTCCCGCGCGGCCAGCTTGATGAAAGATGGGGTTCGGTGGCGTCCCTTGCCGCCCAGGCGGCGGTTGAAACCCTTGAAGGTGTTCTGGGACAGATCGCAACCAGCAAGAAGCTTCAACTGCGTCCCGATAACAGGACAGCTTTGGCGCGTTGATTGCCGTTGTGATCGGTGATGCCAGAGGCTGATGGGCCGGACATGCATGACTGCCTTGTCGTTATTCGGCATTGGGCCCATTTACAGACTGTTAACGGCTGGTTATAAAGCCGCCGCGATCTGCCGGTATGCAGAAGTGTCAGGATTTGGTCTTTGAGTGTCGTGAAGGCGTCGTTGATTGGTCGGGAAATTCCCAGTTTCCGGGCTGTTGAGCGGCAAGGGCAACAAAAGGCTAGGGACGGCTATCTGTTCGGATCGGAGTCGCGCGAGTTTTGTTTAGTTATTCGCTTTCCCGGCACCCATTAACCGAGGCCCCGATATGAAGATCCTCGCTGGTAACAGTAACCGCCCGTTGGCTGAGGCAATTGCTGACCATCTTAATCTGCCGCTTACCCGTGCAGATGTTAAGCGTTTCTCTGATGAGGAAATCTGGTGCGAAATACAGGAAAACGTCCGCGGTGAGGACGTTTTTGTCATTCAGAGCACCTCTTATCCCGCAAACGACAACCTGATGGAACTGCTGGTGATGCTTGATGCGCTGCGCCGCGGTTCGGCGCGTCGTATCACGGCTGTTATGCCGTATTTCGGCTATGCCCGTCAGGACCGTAAATCGGGCCCCCGTACCCCGATTTCGGCGAAGCTGGTTGCCAACCTGATCACGGTTGCCGGTGCAGACCGCGTTCTGACCATGGATCTCCATGCCGGTCAGATTCAGGGCTTCTTCGATATTCCGCTTGATAACCTGTTTGCATCGCCGGTTCTGACCAGCGACATCCGCAACAAGTTTGACGGCCAGAAGCTGGTCATTGTCAGCCCGGACGTTGGCGGTGTGGCCCGTGCACGTTCGGTTGCAAAACGTCTGGATGCGGAACTGGCCATCATCGACAAACGTCGTCCGCAGGCGGGTGTTTCCGAAGTCATGAACGTCATTGGTGACGTCAAGGACGCGGCATGCATCCTGGTCGATGACATCGTTGATTCTGCTGGTACGCTTTGCAATGCGGCCGGTGCGCTGAAAGAACGCGGTGCATCGTCGGTTGCGGCCTATGTTTCGCATGGTGTTCTGTCGGGTCCGGCGGTTGAGCGTATTGCCAACTCCCCGATGACCGAAGTTGTTACCAGTGACTCGATCAAGGCATCCGATGCGGTGCGTGATTGTGGAAAAATCAGACAGCTTCCGATCGCACCGCTGATGGCAGAAGCCATCCGCCGCATTTCGGAAGAAAAATCTGTTTCCGTTCTTTTCGATTGAGGGTATAAGGCCCTCGCTGCGGTGGCACCCCTGGAGGCCACCGCACTTGTTTTCGCAGGCTTTCAGCGGTGATTCTCACCAACCTGCGGGGACAAACTACTTTTAGTTCAAGGAGATTTTCCGATGGCAAATTCTGTTATCACTGCGGAAATCCGTGAACGGGCCGGAAAGGGGGCCGCCCGTGCCGTGCGTCGTGCCGGTATGGTCCCTGGTGTTATCTATGGTGCAAAACAGGAAGCTGTTCTGTTCCAGGTTGACCCGCGTCCGCTTTGGAAACTTCTGCATGCGCCGGGCTTCTATTCCCACGTTCTGACCGTTCAGGTTGGCAAAGAGAAATACGAAGTTCTGCCGCGCGACGTTCAGTTCGACAAAGTATCTGACGAAATTCTGCACGTTGACTTCCTGCGCTTCTCCAAAGGCCAGACGATCAACGTTGAAGTTCCGGTTCGCTTCGTAAACGAAGAGAAATCCCCGGGCCTCAAAAAAGGCGGTGTTCTGAACATCGTTCGTCACGACGTAGAAGTTCTTTGCGCACCGTCTGCAATTCCGGAAGAGCTGGTCTTTGACCTGACCGGTGTTGAAGTTGGTGACTCGATCCACATTTCGGCGATCAAACTGCCGAAAGGTGTCGAGCTTACGATTACCGATCGTGACTTCACGGTCGCAACCGTTGCTGCGCCGTCTGCTCTGCGTTCGGAAGAGAACGAATCTTCTGACGAAGAAGGCGAAGAAGAAGCAGCGACCGAAGAATAAGATCGAGGTCTTACGATGTTTCTGGTGGTTGGATTGGGAAACCCGGGATCGGGATATGCCGCCAATCGTCACAACATTGGCTTCATGGCGGCGGACGAACTCGTCCGCCGCTATTCTTTTGGTCCCTGGCGCAAGAAATTCCAGGGCCAGATTTCCGAAGGTGAATTGAACGGCCAAAAGGTTCTGGTTCTGAAACCGGAAACCTTCATGAACCTTTCGGGGCAAAGCGTTGGCGAAGTGCTGCGCTTTTACAAGATTCCGGTCGAAGACGTTATTGTCCTGCATGATGAGCTGGACCTGCCACCAGGCAAGCTGCGCGTCAAACGCGGCGGCGGCCATGGCGGCCATAACGGTTTGCGATCGATTGACGCCCATTGTGGCAAGGAATATCGCCGCGTTCGTTTGGGCATTGGTCATCCGGGGGAAAAGTCCCGCGTGCATGGTCATGTGCTTGGGGATTTCTCCAAGGCCGAACAGGATGGCTGGCTGATGACGCTTCTGGATGCGGTGGCCGCGGAATTCGGACGCCTGACCAAGGGCGATGATGGCGGCTTTATGAGCAAGGTTTCCGCCATTGTTTCACCGCCCAAGCCAAAGGCGCCGAAAAAAGACAAACCGGCTGCTGACAAGCCCGGGGGCGATAAGGGCAAAAAGGGCGAGAAAGACAAAGATGCATCAACCGAGCCGCAGGCAGGTGAAGGCATCAATGATCTTTCAGGGGCGGCAAAGGTGCGGCTTGAGCGCGCCGATACCCCGGTAAGTAATGCAGCCTCGGCCATGGCCGAAGCGCTTGCCAAGGCATTTGGCAAAAAGAAATAGTCTGGTTTGCACATACGCAAACCGATCCTGATAAACAGAAATTCAAGTGACGGAGCCCGGAAAGATGGGATTCAAATGCGGTATTGTCGGTCTGCCTAACGTTGGTAAATCGACCCTTTTTAACGCCCTGACCCAGACGGCAGCAGCCGAGGCAGCAAACTTCCCGTTCTGCACGATTGAGCCCAATACCGGTCGTGTCAGCGTTCCGGACGAGCGCCTTGACAAGATCGCGGCAATCGCAAATTCGGCCAACATCATTCCGACCCAGTTGGAATTTGTCGATATTGCCGGTCTGGTCCGTGGTGCATCGAAGGGCGAGGGCCTTGGCAACCAGTTCCTTGCCAACATTCGTGAAACCGATGCCATCGTGCACGTGCTGCGCTGTTTTGAAGATGATGACATCACCCATGTCGACAACTCGGTCGATCCGGTCCGGGATGCGGAAACCATCGAAACCGAACTGATGCTGGCCGATATGGAAAGCCTGGAAAAACGTATTCCGGGTTTGCAGAAAAAGGCGCGTTCGAACGACAAGGACGCCAAGCTGGCGATGGATCTGATCGAACGCGCGCTTGAAGTGCTGCGTGAAGGCAAACCGGCCCGCGTGGTCGAGATTGACGGCGAAGACGAAGCCAAGGCGTTTCGTATGCTGCAGCTTCTGACCAGCAAGCCGATCCTTTATGTTTGCAATGTCGATGAAGACAGTGCTTCTGAGGGCAACGAACTTTCAGCCAAGGTTGCCGCCATGGCCGAGGCACAGGGTGCACGTTCGGTGGTGATTTCTGCGGCCATCGAGGCGGAAGTTGCCCTGCTTGACAGTGCTGAAGACAAGAAAGAGTTCCTTGAAGGTCTTGGTCTTTCGGAAACCGGCCTCGCGCGCATCATTCGCGAAGGCTACAAGCTGCTTAATCTTCTGACTTTCTTCACGGTCGGTCCGAAAGAGGCACGCGCATGGACGGTGTTCAAGGGCGCGACCGCCCCGAATGCAGCCGGTGTCATTCACACCGATTTCGAGCGCGGCTTCATTAAGGCCGAAACCATCGCCTATGACGATTTCATCGAATTTAACGGTGAAGCGGGCGCGCGCGATGCTGGCAAGCTGCGTCAGGAAGGCAAGACCTATATCGTCAAGGACGGCGATATCTTCCACTTCAAATTCAACGTCTAAGCACCCGCTTTTTCGGAATTATTCCAAAGGCCACCGTAAATTGCGCGGTGGCCTTTTGTTTTGGTCGGGCTGTTTTGGTGACGCAGGGCTTGTCAAAACGGCGTGGTGCGGTCTACCTTCGCTAATGCAGCAATGAGGACCGCATGAACGACCTGAGCCCGAAAAACCGCATTCTACTTGTTTTCAATTCTGCCACCGGACAGCCGGGGCGGTTGGGAACGGTGCTGCGCCGCTACGGGTTTGAGTTCGATATTCGCCGTCCCGGCGAAGGGGACCCGCTTCCGACTGATCTTGGCAAATATCATCTGGTGGTCGTGTTTGGCGGGCCGATGAGTGCCAATGATGATCATCTGGATAATGTGCGTGCGATCATGAACTGGTTGCCGCATGTGGTGGCCAGTGATGCGATGTATCTGGGCATTTGCCTTGGCGCGCAAATGATGGCGCGCCATCTTGGTGCGGATGTTGTGCCCCATCCCGAAGGCATGACCGAAATCGGTTATTACCCGGTGCAGGCGACAGAAGCAGGCGAACACCTGTTTCCAGATGAACTGATGGTTTATCACTGGCACAGTGAAGGGTTTGGTATTCCCGACGGGGCGGAATTGATTGCGACCGGCCCGACATTCCCCCATCAGGCCTATCACATTGACGAGCGCATCTGGGGCATTCAGTTCCACCCGGAGGTGGATGACGAAGCCCATGAACGCTGGCTTTCGAATGCGGCCGACAAGACCGACCGCCCGAACGCCCAATGCCCCGATACCCAGCGGGCCGGGCGGGCGAAATATGATGCAGCCTTCGGGGCGTGGTTTGAACGCTTTGCCGAGAAGGTTCTGGTCAAGAACCGCATGTCCTGCGATGTCGGGCAGAGCAGCTAACGGCCAACCTCAGACGGCCAGCGTATCTGCGCGTGCTTCCGACAGCCAGTTTTCGATGGCTTGGGTGTTAAGGGCCAGCGCATCCGCATAACCGCCATGGAACGCATCCCATGCAGCGCGATATTCATCGCGCACCCCGACCAGAACCGGAATTTCCAGATCCAGCGCGCGTGAAATCACATCACGCAGCCCGCGCCCCTCGGCCTCGCTTCGGCCAAATCGGGCAATGATCAGAATATCGGATCCGGCTTCTACATCGCGGGCAAGCTGCGCGGCCAGGGTGGAAAGCGCATCACCATCCAGCTTGCAACCCTTGGCCATTTTGCCACGGTTTTTCGTGATCGGCATTTCATCGCCACTGCGCAGATTGCGGACATGCACCAGGGTTCCGCAATCGGCATCCTTGCGGCGTTTTTGAACGTATCCGGCAACCGACTTGCCGTTTTCCAACATGGTGTCGGCAATCCCGGCCAGAAGATCATCAATCTGGTCTTTGGGCTGAAAGGCAATACCGGCCAGCATGGATCAGAACCGATCAATCACGGTAACGCCGGTCGAGGAGAAGCTGTCCATATTCATAAGCGCCGTTGCCCCCTCTGCCAGGGTGACGCGATCGGCAATCAGTTTTTGCGGGGCAAGCTTGCCAGACAGGATCATGTCGAGCATCGCGTCATAGCGAAATGCCTGCATGCCGTGGCTGCCAAGGATTTCAAGTTCATGGGCAACGACGCGATCCATCGGCACCTTGGCATGGGCATGATCACCGGTCATCAGCCCGATCTGAATATGTTTGCCGCGCTTGCGCAAAGATGCGACCGAGTTAAAGCAGGTCACGGCACTTCCAAGTGCATCGACCGACACATGCGCACCACCCCGGGTGATGTCCTTGATCGCGGCCGGGATGTCATCGATTGCGCGGGCATTCAACACCGCATTGGCGCCGATTTCTTTGGCGAAGTCGAGCTTGGCATCGTCAATATCGACCGCGATGACATAGGCACCAGCGGCCGCGGCAATCATGATCGCCGACAGGCCAACACCACCCGCGCCATGGACGGCGACGCTTTGACCGGCAGAAACCTTGCCCTGATCAATCACGCCGCGGAAACTGGTGGCAAAGCGACAGCCGAGGCTTGCCGCCGTCGCGAAATCCATTTCATCGGGCAGGCGGACAAGGTTGGTGTCGGCGTAATCAATCGCGACATATTCGGCGAAGCTGCCCCAGCCGGTAAAGCCCGGCTGGAATTGATGATCGCAAACCTGATGATTGCCGCTATGGCATTCCGGGCAATGACCGCAGCCCGATACGAACGGGACGGTGACACGATCGCCTTCCTGCCAGCGTTTGATGTCCTTGCCGACCGCGACGATGGTGCCGGCAAATTCATGGCCCGGCACATGGGGGACCTGAACATCGGAATCATGGCCCATCCAGCCATGCCAGTCACTGCGACACAGGCCGGTGGCCTCGACCTTGATGACCACACCGCCATTTTGCGGGGTCGGGTCGGCGACATTCTGAACCTCGATCGGGCCCTGATAGTCGGTGAAGTAGGCTGCGCGCATGACGGTATCCTCCTGGGACGATATTTTTTCTTTGGCCTAAGTATCGTCCTTGTTGCGGTCCGGATGCAAGCGGACAACTTTCGGGACGCCAACCGATGGTTTGGATTTTGGTTTTGGTGACGATTTCGGCTGATAGCGGCCCCACGGGGATGCATCGCGCTCCTCGCCCTCTTTGCCCCAGGGCCCGCGCTGATCGCGGCGCATATTGGCACGTTTGGCAGCGCGCTCTGCCTCGTAGGCAGCCGCCCAGGGCGGGATGTTCGATGTGCTGCCGCGCGTTTTGCGGCCGGGGCGATAGATGCCAAAGGCCGGTGCGGGGGAGCCATCATGCCACAGCGGCACATTGCGATGCTTGAAGAGTGGGATCAGGGCAACACCTGCGACAAAGCCCGCGATATGGGCAACCCATGCAATGCCACCGCCGGCACCACTGCCGAAATTGATCACCTGAGTGATAAACCAGAAGCCAAGCACGACCACGGCCGGAACATAGAAGATAAACACCCAGAAGAACCACACCAGCACGCGCGCCTTGGGATAAAGCAGGAAATAGGCGCCGAGCACCCCGGCAAGCGCACCGGATGCGCCGATCATGGGAATTTCTGACTGGGTATCAAGCAACCCGTGCCCAAGGGCAGCGGCAACGCCACAGGCGAGATAAAAGATCAGAAAGCGGAAATGACCCATCGCATCTTCGACATTGTTCCCGAAGATCCAGAGATACAGCATATTACCACCCAGATGCATCCAGCCGCCATGCATGAACATGGCTGAAAAGATCGACAGGAACCCGAAACCGGCCGGGAAGGGCGAAAAACCCGGTGGCAGTTCGGCATGACCAAACAGCACAGCCGGGATCGCACCATATTGCAGGTTCACAAGTGTGGCTGCGCGCGGATCAAGGGTGACGGTGCCGAGAAACACCACGACATTGATCGCAATGATCGCGTAGGTGACCCATGGCGTGATGGTGGTCGGGTTGTTGTCCTTGATCGGCAGCATTGGCTATGTCTGTTGTCTGTGTCCTAAGTGGTACGGCGGGCAACGGGCTGCCGATCAGGCGACGACGGCCTGATCACGCGGGGCAAGGCGATCACGCAGGTAGGCCGCCAACTGGCGATATTCCAGCTTGCGGGCCGAACTGCGCCGCCAGACCATGCCAATGCGCCGGATCGGCACCGGATTTTCGAACGGAACGATCTTAAGCAGATCCGGCCGACGGGCTTCGACTTCAAGCGACATTTCCGGCAACAGTGTGGCACCGATGCCGGCCCCGACCATCTGAACCAGGGTTGAGAGACTGTTGGCCTGGAAATCAGCCGACTTGTTCCAGCCAGCCTTCTGACAGACTTCAAGCGCCTGATCGCGCAGGCAGTGCCCGTCTTCAAGCAGCAGGAGTTTTTCATCCTTGATGTCGCTGATTTCGAGATACTTTTTGTGCGTCAGCGGATTGTTCGGCGCACAGGCAAAGACAAAGCGGTCCTCGAACAATTCGAACTCTTCAAGCCAGTTTTCATCAATCGGCAGCGCAATCAGGGCAAGGTCGAGTTTGCCGGCCATCAGAAGTTCCACCAGCTTGGCGGTTTGGTCTTCGCGCAGAAGCGGCTGCAATTTCGGGAAGCCCGCCTTGAGTGCGGCCATCACATCAGGCAACAGATAGGGACCGATGGTCGGAATGACACCAATATGGATCGGGCCCGAAAGCGGGTCGGAGGCGGCCTGCGCCATGGTGGTTAATTCATCGACTTCCTGAAGGATATTTCGCGCCCGCGAGACGACCTCTTCACCGAGTGGCGTCATCAGGACCTGACGCTTGTTGCGTTCGACCAGTTGGGCGCCCAGAAGGTTCTCAAGCTCGCTTATCGCAGCCGACAAACTTGGCTGCGTAATGAAGCAAGTCTCTGCAGCGCGGCCAAAATGTCCGGTTTCGGACAGCGCGACAAGGTATTTGAGCTGCTTGATGCTTGGTTGGGCAGCCATAAATTTTTCCTATCAAGAATCCAAGTTTTATCTATTTGTCTTAGGTAATGCATTTCTCTACAAATCGCTAGCAAGCAGTGCATTTTTTGCAACTGCACACAAAAGTTTTTGCGGCCTGTCGGGGGCCGCTCGTTGTTTTTACAAACTGGGTTAGGAGTAACCATAATGCTTACCGTTGGTGATACGCTTCCAGAATTCAATCTTACCGGCGTTTCGGGCAAAACCCCGGACAGCTTCGCACCGGTTACCGACAAGTCCTATGAAGGCAAATGGAAGATCCTGTTCTTCTGGCCGAAAGACTTCACCTTTGTTTGCCCGACCGAGATCGTTGGTTACGGCGAACTGAATGGTGACTTCGAAGACCGTGACGCGGTTCTTCTGGGTTGCTCGACCGACACCGACTTCGTGCACGCTGCATGGCGTACCCACCACGAAGACTTGGGCGACAGCCCGTTCGTATGGCTGGCTGACGAGAAAAAAGAACTCTCGACCGCCCTTGGTGTTCTGGCGAAAGACGCCGGTGTTGCACTCCGCGCAACCTTCATCATCGACCCGGACAACATCATCCGTCACGTACAGGTCAACGACCTGAACGTTGGTCGTAACCCGCAGGAAGCGCTTCGTATTCTCGACGCCCTGCAGACCGACGAACTTTGCCCGTGCAACTGGAACCAGGGCGACGAAACCCTGTAAGTCCAGTCCGGACCTATTTGTGGGATCGGGCCTCGGCCCGGTCCCGCCTTTCAGCCTGTGACTTTTGCCGACTTGCGCATTGTGCGCCCGACCAAGTGCGGCACTGCCACGGCTGACAATCCCCCCATTCGTTTTTGAATTACGCGTTTATCGTTTCAGACAGCTTCAGAGGATTTTTTCCATGACGTCGATCGTTGAAATCAAGGACTCCATGCCGGCCTATGCCAAGGACCTTAAGCTGAACCTTTCGAGCATGGCCAACAATCCGGGCATGACCGACCAGCAGGTTTATGGCACTGCCCTTGCGTGTGCCTTTGCATCGCGCAATGCCAAACTGACCAAGGCCGTTGCCGCAGAAGCAAAAGAAAAACTGACGCCTGAGGCGATTGAAGCTGCCAAGGGTGCGGCTGCCATCATGGGCATGAACAACATCTATTACCGGTTCAACCACCTGGTATCGGATGAAGAATACAGCACCATGCCGGCCCGCCTGCGCATGAACATCATCGGCAAGCCGGGCATTGATAAGGCCGATTTCGAACTGTTTTCGATCGCGGTTTCGGCGATCAATGGTTGCGGCATGTGCATCGATTCCCATGACAAGGTGCTGAAGAATGCTGGCGTTAAAAAGGAAACCATCCAGAACGCCATCCGCATCGCATCGGTTATTCATGCGGTTGCGGTCGTGATTGATGCCGAGGATGCATTGGCTGACTAAGCCTGAAATATTCGGGCAATCGCCCAGCAGAAAGCCCCGGTCACCTTATGGTGCCGGGGCTTTTGTTTTGCGTCGATTTGGGCGAGTGCCGCTAAGCTGATGCGGGTACTGCAAGGCCGAGATGATTGAGGCTGGCCTTGATCACCTGATCGGGTTGATCGAAATGCGGGATGTGGCCGCAGTCCTTGATCAGCATTTTGGTGACCGGGCCGCCGGTATTGGCACAGATGGTGTGGACTTGTTCGTCGCTGCCGAACTGGTCGTCATCGCCCTGAATGACCAGAAGCGGGCAGGTGATGTTGGCAAGCTCATCCACCATGTTCCAGTCACGGAATTCCGGTTGCCGCCATGTATCGACCCAGGCGCGGAAGACATCATCGGTCTGGGCAAAGTGATGGCGTTGCAGTTTGGTTTTCCAATCCGTTGTCGCATAGATTTTTGCCGCCTCGGTAATGCCGGCAACCGTGACATCCTCGACAAAAACATGGGCGGCCTCGGAAATCACTGCCGTTACGTTGTCCGGGAAGCGCGCGGCGTATTTAAGCGCAATGGTCGCCCCGTCGCTATGGCCAAACAGGATCGGTTTGGCGAGGCCCAGTTCCGCGATCAGGCCATGCAGATAGACATCGCTTTCGGTGTTGTGGAAATCAATCGCGCGCGGGATATCATCAACCGCGTGCGGGTCGGATTTGCCATGGCCGCGCCGTTCATAGACAACCACCGGATGGCGGGTCGCGGTCGCCAGTTTGGCCGGGAAATCGCGCCACATGCGGATCGTGCCAAGGGCCTCGTGCAGCATCAGGATGGTTGGCGCATCGGGGCGGACGTCCTCGGGGATGATCTGCTGACATGACAAGCTGATACCGTTCACGGTGGCATAGAAATTTTCGATCTTCATGTGAGGGGCAATCTTTGTTGGGGCGTGGTTTGGATGATTTATCGGTAATTCGGTGCGTAATTATTTAATTGTGATCATGACCAAAAAAACAGGGCCCGGCAAGTGCCGGACCCTGTTTGATACGATTTAATCCCGAAGACTGGGACAGCAGACCTTACTTCAGGGCTGCGCACGCACGTTTGATGCGTTTGCAGGCTTCGGTCAGGGCATCGTCCGAGGTCGCATAGGAAATGCGGAAATACGGTGCCAAGCCGAATGCCGAACCCTGAACCGCAGCAACGCCTTCTGCCTCAAGCAGGTAGGTGACGAAGTCGGTGTCGGTTTCGATTTTCTTGCCATCCGGAGTGGTTTTGCCAATTGCGCCCGCGCAGGACGGATAGACATAAAACGCGCCTTCAGGCGTCTTGCAAGACAGGCCTTCGCATTCGTTGAGCGCGGCAACCACAAGGTCACGACGCTTTTTGAACACTTCTGCCCGTTCTGCCAGGAAGTCCTGCGTGCCGTTGAGTGCTTCGACCGAAGCAGCCTGACTGATCGAGGAAGTATGCGTGCTCGACTGCGACTGGACCTTGTTGATGGCCTTGATCAGCTCGACCGGGCCTGCGGCATAACCAAGGCGCCAGCCGGTCATGGCATAGGATTTCGACACACCGTTACAGGTCAGCGTGCGGTCTTTCAGCTTCGGCTCGACCTGGGCGATGGTGGTGAATTCGAAACCGTCATAGACAAGGTGCTCATACATGTCGTCGGACATGATGTAGACGTTTTCATGTTTCAGAAGCACGTCGGCAAGCGCACGCAGTTCGGCGCGCGAATAGGCCGCACCGGTCGGGTTCGACGGCGAGTTCAGAACAACCCATTTGGTTTTCGGCGTGATCGCGGCTTCAAGTTCGGCAGCGGTGATTTTGAAGTCGTTTTCTTCCTGGCATTCAACAATGACCGGAGTGCCTTCGGCCATCAGCGCCATGTCCGGATAGGATACCCAGTAAGGTGCCGGAATGACGACTTCGTCGCCCGGGTTCAGGGTCGCGAAGAACGCGTTGAACAGGGTCTGCTTGCCACCGCAACCGACGGTGATTTCGTCGATGGTGTATTCCAGATCGTTTTCACGCTTGAACTTTTCGACAATGGCCTTGCGAAGCTCCGGCGTGCCGGCGACCGGAGTGTATTTGGTCTTGCCAGCGTCAATCGCCGCTTTGGCAGCTTCTTTGATATTGTCGGGGGTATCGAAATCCGGCTCACCTGCGCCAAGTCCGATCACATCAACGCCAGCAGCCTTAAGTTCGGCAGCCTTGGTGGTGACAGCAATGGTGGGAGAGGGTTTGATACGGCTCAAACGGTCGGCAATGAACGCCATTGGTCTGTTTCCCTGGAAATTATGAGAAGTGAAAAGAATCGTGTTCTTTCGGTTCGGACCCTACGCCTGCCTTAATTCCAATTCAAGGCTGTTTAGGGCCTTCTGCGGGTTCTTTGGGATGATTTTATCCAATTTTGCAGCCTTTCAGAAGTCCGAGCGGAAAGAACTGTTTTGCAAACGTGCCAAAACACCCGTTGTTCCCGGATTTACATCCTGACGTCTCCTGACACTTCCTGACAGGAACTGTCAGGGCGGGGGCTTGCGGTTGGGCGTATCTGACCTATAACTAGGGTTGGAATGAAAAGGGATCTGCCCGATGAATGCGCTACCGGAATTTTTGACCAAACGTCGCCCGCCTGTTGAAGGATCACGGGAATTCAAACTGGTGACCGAATACGAGCCCGCCGGTGATCAGCCGCAAGCAATTGCCGAGCTGATGGCCGGTATCGGTGAGGGCGAGCGCGATCAGGTTCTGCTGGGCGTGACCGGGTCGGGCAAGACGTTTACGATGGCAAACATCATCGCCAAAACGCAGCGGCCAGCATTGGTTCTGGCCCCGAACAAGACGCTGGCCGCCCAGCTTTATGCCGAGATGAAGCATTTCTTCCCGGATAATGCGGTGGAATATTTCGTTTCCTATTACGACTATTACCAGCCGGAAGCCTATATCCCGCGATCCGACACCTATATCGAAAAAGACAGTTCGATCAACGAGCAGATCGACCGGATGCGCCACGCAGCCACGCGTGCGATCCTTGAACGCAATGACTGTATTATCGTGGCGTCCGTTTCGTGCATTTACGGTATCGGGGCGGTGGAAACCTATCTTGAGATGACCCAGCGCATTTCGGTTGGTGACGAGGTTGATCGCAACGACATCATGAAGCGTCTGGTGGAGTTGCAATACACCCGCAATGATGCGGCCTTTTCGCGCGGCACTTTCCGGGTGCGCGGCGATGTTTTGGAAATCTTCCCGGCCCACGCCGAGGACCGGGCATGGCGGGTTTCGATGTTTGGCGACGAGGTCGAGGAACTGGCGGAATTTGATCCGCTGACCGGGCACAAGTTCGCCAGCATGGACTCGGTCACGGTTTATGCAAATTCGCACCACGTTACCCCGCGCCCGACGCTGGTACAGGCGATGGCCGGCATCAAGCAGGAGCTTAAAGACCGTCTGGCGCAGTTCCAGGCCGAGGGCAAGTTGCTGGCGGCCGAGCGGATCGAGCAGCGCACGACCTTTGATCTGGAAATGATGGAAACGGTCGGCCACTGCAAGGGGATTGAAAACTATTCCCGCTGGCTTTCGGGTCGTAATCCGGGGGAGCCGCCGCCGACCCTGTTTGAATATTTGCCGGAAAACGCATTGCTGTTTGTCGATGAAAGCCACGTGGCTGTGCCGCAAATCGGCGGCATGTATCGCGGGGACTATAATCGCAAATTTACCCTGGCGGAGCATGGCTTCCGCCTGCCGAGTTGCGTTGATAACCGGCCGCTGAAATTCGAGGAATGGGAAGCAATGCGCCCGCAAAGCGTGTTTGTTTCCGCGACCCCGGGTAACTGGGAAATGGAACGCACGGGGGGTGTGTTTGCCGAACAGGTTATTCGCCCGACGGGTCTGATTGACCCGGTCTGTATCGTGCGCCCGGTTGAAACCCAGGTTGATGATTTGCTGGGCGAGGCCAAGCAATGTGCCGCCAAGGGACAGCGTGTTCTGGTTACCACCCTGACCAAGCGCATGGCAGAGGATTTGACTGAATACCTGCATGAGCATGGCGTGCGTGTACGTTATCTGCATTCGGACATTGATACGCTGGAACGCATCGAGATCATCCGTGATTTGCGGCTTGGCGTGTTTGACGTTTTGGTCGGTATTAACCTTCTGCGAGAGGGGCTTGATATCCCGGAATGTGCGCTGGTCGCGATTTTGGATGCGGATAAGGAAGGGTTCTTGCGTTCCAAGACATCGCTGGTTCAGACGATTGGCCGTGCGGCGCGTAACGTTGAAGGTCGGGTACTGCTTTATGCTGACAAGATGACCGACAGCCTCGAATACGCGATTGGCGAAACCAACCGCCGGCGTGAAAAGCAGATGGCCTATAACGCGGAACATGGCATCACGCCGGAAACCGTGCGGTCGCGAATTAACGACGTCCTCGAAAGTGTTGCCGAACAGGATTACGTCACGGTTGATACCGGGGTGTCGGGCGACATCATGGTTGGCCATAACCTGCGCGCCCATATCGAAGACCTTGAAAAACGCATGCGTGACGCGGCCGGGAACCTTGAGTTCGAGGAAGCAGCCCGTCTGCGTGATGAGATCAAACGCCTTGAGGATCAGGAACTTGGTTTGGCTGAGGCCGGGCCGATGGCGCGCACCATTGGCACTGTTGGCCCCGGGTCAAAATCGGCCAATAAACCGAAATACAAAGGGCGCCGTAGAAAAGGGGCCTAGGATATTTAGAAAATTACAAATACAGGTTGCATTCGCCGTTGAGAATATTTGTCGTGATCACATATAACAACAGCAACACAGATCGCTGTGTGATCGCTATGGAGAAGACTTGATGCGGCGTTTGAAAGCCTGGAGTTTGGTCTTCACGGCGTTCCTGCTTGGGGCAGGATGGTTTGGCAACGAGGTTGCCGCACGTACATTGATCGTCGCGATCAATGATGCCCCGCCTTATCGTATTGTGACCGAAACAACTGATGAGCCGGTCTATAGCGGCATCTATGTTGATGTCGTGCGCGAAGCCGCCCGACGTGCGGGGATTGACCTTGTGTTTCAGGTGGTGCCGTTCAAGCGTGCACTTTTCCTGATGGAGAGCGGGCAGGCGGACCTGATGCTTGGTCCCAATCGCACCGAAGATCGTTTGCAATACATGTATTATTTCGGCGCAGCCCTGCCGAGCGAGCCGAAGGTGATTTATACCGGCGCACTGGATGCCAATGTGATCGAGATCGAGGATCTTGAGCACAAATTGACCGGAGTGCTGCGCGGGGCCAGTTATGGCTGGCAATTTAGCGAGGCGCCCTATATCCGGTTTGTCGAAGCTGCGGATTACGAGACGCTATTTCGGATGCTTGATCTTGGGCGGATTGATGCACTGATCGCACCGGAGCTTCTTGCCATTGCCCATATCCGCAAGTTCGGACCATTTCGGATCAAGCGATCTGATTTGTTGTTACAGGGAAAGCCATCTTTCATCGCGATATCGCGCCAGTCGGACTTTTTCACCGATGGCAGCTTTACCGTACTTGAAAAACACCTGATCGATATGCGCCAGGACGGCACCTTTGAAGAAATCTATGGCCGGTACGCGAATACGGATTCGTAACGTGTCCGATGGCCAACAGAATCGCCAAGAAAAAAGCCGGTGTCGTAAAACACCGGCTTTTGCGTTTGGGCGCTACGGGCGTGCGGGTCACATAAACAGCCGTTCGTTTTCCATGCCCTTGTAGATATCGGCAACAAAATCGCCATAGCCGTTATAGATCCGGGTGGGGACGCTTTCGCCGTTATTAAGCAGCCGTTCATAGGCCTGCGACCAGCGCGGATGCGGGACTTCCGGGTTAACGTTGGCCCAGAAGCCATATTCATCGGCGTTGATGTCTTCCCAGAAGCTTTTCGGGCGCGTGTCGGTGAAGGTGAACCGCACGATCGATTTGATGTTTTTAAAACCGTATTTCCACGGTGTGACCAAACGCAACGGTGCGCCGTTTTGTTTGGGCAATTCTTCTCCGTAAATGCCCGTGGCAATCATGGTCAGTTCATTGGTGGCCTCGGCCATCGTGAGGCCTTCGATATAGGGCCACGGATACCAGAACTGACGCAGGCCCGGCATGGTGTCCTTTTGGCTGGCGGTTTCCATTTCGACATATTTTGCGCCCGACAGGGGCTTGGCGAAATCAACCAGTGCCTTCATCGGGAAACCGGACCAGGGCACGGTCATCGCCCAGGCTTCGACACAGCGGAAGCGATAGACGCGCTCTTCGAGCGGCATCTTGCGCACAAGTTCTTCGAAATCAATTTCAATCGGTTTTTCAACCAGCCCGTCGATCACCACGGTCCAGGGACGGATGCGCATGGCTTGCGCTGCTTGCGAGATCGATTTGTGCGATCCGAATTCATAGAAGTTGTTATAGGTCAGCGCCTTGGACTTTTCGGTCATTTCGCGTTCGACCGTGTAGGCCGGGTTGCGATCCACCGGATAAAGATCGGCAGTCGATCCCGATCCTTGGGCCAATGCAGAGCCAAGCGGGAGGCTTGATGCTGTTGCGCCGATCGATCCGGCGGCGATCCCCTTAAGGAATTGACGGCGGTTTTTATAGATCGATTCCGGCGTTGCGTCTCGTTCGGGGATTTCCCAACCCTTTTTGCGGCGTATCAGCATGTCGTCCTCCAATTGCGCGGGTTTTCTAAATGTCCTTTGAAAACCGGCTTTGGGCAAGTCACGGCTCGGTGATCAGCGGGTGAAACCCTGATCATTTCCGGTTACTACCCGTTTTGTACGGGCGAAATTGCCGATCTGATCCTTGATCAGGCACGGGTGCCATCCTATGACAGTGAAACACAAATGCGCGGCGCGGATCGAATGGGGCCGTCGGATCGCGACAAAACAACAAATAGGGGTGCCAAATGGGTGCAATGATCGACAAGGCCAGACAAGCAATCGACAAGGTCAATCAACTTGGCGAGCTTAAGGACAAGATCTTTACCGAGTTTGACTTTGAGCGGATTTTAAAGGCTGCTGCCGAGGCGGAGCAATATTGCGCGCAAAACCCCGGCGCAGCACTTGCCGGGATGCTGGTATCGGTCAAGGATCTTTATGACGAGGCGGGCGTTGTCACCACGGCGGCATCCGAGCTTTTGAAGGGGCGCGCACCGGCCGAGGCCGACAGCGAATGCGTGCGTCGCATCAAGGCTGCTGGGGCCATTCCGTTTGGCCGCACGACGCTGAGCGAATTTGCCTATTCCGGTGTCGGGCTTAATCCGCATTACGGCACGCCGGGCAATATCTTTGATGCAGAGGGTATTCCGGGCGGGTCGACATCGGGCGGTGGATTGACTGTGGCGCACGGGATCGTGGATCTGGCGCTTGGCACGGATACCGGTGGCTCGATCCGCATTCCATCGGCGATCAACGGGCTTTATGGCATCAAGCCAAGCCGCCTTTTGGTGCCGGGCGCGGGTATTCATCCGTTGGCCAAAAGCTTTGACACGCCGGGGCCGTTGGCGGGCGATCTTGAAACTGCCATTCGTGCATTTGAAGTCCTGACAGACATCACCGTGACACCGCCGGAAGACGCGGCAAAATCGCTTCGCATTGGCGTGCCGGTGAATGCGTTTGTCGATGGGCTCGATGACCGGGTGAAGGCAGACTTTGCAATGATCTGCGCAAAGCTGAAAGAGGCCGGGCATGAGCTGATCGAGATTGATTTTGCTTTCATCGCCCAGAACGCGATCCTCAATAAGATGCTGGTGTCGTTTGAAGCGCACCGGATCTATGCCAAGGATTTCGCAAAGCTTGAAACCGTCGGTGACCCGCGCGTTTTGTCGCGGATGAAGTTTGCCGATACGCTATCAAGTGATGAGGTGATCGACGCCTATGCCAAGCGAACCGATATCGTGTCAATGTTCGGGGCGGCGATGGCGGATGTTGACGTCATGATCGCGCCGACCTTGCCGCGCATGGCACCCAAGATTGCCGAGGTCGAAGCCGACTTTGACAACCTTAATGCCCTGATGCTGCGCAATACCGGTTACCTGAACCTGGTCGATGCCTGTGCGATGTCGATGCCGGTTCAGATCAAAGGCGAGGTTGCACCGGCCGCCCTTATGATCGGGGCGCCCCATGGACATGATCAGGCGATCCTGGCTGCGGCCCGGTTGATTGATCCGCTGTTTGCCGGAAGAAGGTGACTGAACAAGAAGGCGGCCCGGAAGTTCCGGGCCGCTTTTGTTTAGAGGTCGAGCGTCAGGCGGCCGCTGCTTTGCATGCGGGAGACGCAAATGCACATCTGATCGTTTTGGGCCTTCTGGCTGTCGCTAAGATAGGCGTCGCGATGCGACAGATCGCCATCATGGGAAATCACAACCGATGTGCAGATCCCGCAATTACCCTTTTTGCAGTCGTAAAGCGGATCGATGCCTTCATCGATCAGGACATCCAGAACTGATTTGCCAACCGGGACTTCGAATGTCTGGCCGCTTTGCGCCAGATGAACTTCGAAACTGGTGTCATCAAGCTGGGCGGCAGGCGTGGTGAAGCGTTCATAATGAACATTCTCCGACGCCCAGCGATTGCGGCGCGCGGTATCAAGCACGGCATCAATCAGGCCGCCCGGGCCGCAGACATAAACGTGCTTTCCTGCTTCTGTCGTGCCAAGGATGCTAGAAAGGGACATGCTGCGTGACGCATCGCCGCCGTCGAAATAAAGCGCGCAGCACCCGTTGGCGGCGTCAAGGACCTCTGTCATCAGGGCCATGTCGGCGTGGTTGCGGCTGGCGTAATGCAGGACAAAATCCTTGCCGGCCTGTTGGAGCGCGGTCGCCATGGCAAGGATGGGCGTGATTCCAATGCCGCCTGCAATCAGGATGGTTTTGGCCGCACTTTCAACAAGCGGGAAGTCGTTTTGCGGCAGGTCGATTTCAAGGACATCGCCGGTTTTGACCTTTTGATGCATATACATGGATCCGCCTTCGCCGCCTTCTTCGCGCAGCACCGCGATCCGGTACAGATCGGCCTGCCCCGGGTTGATGATGGAGTAGGACCGTTTGACTGGTTGGCCGGCTGTGTCGGTGACGGTGAGTTTGATATGCGCGCCCGGTTCGGCGGGTGGCAGGCTTGCGCCATTTGTGGCAACAAGATCAAAACCGCGTATGCGGTCGGTCAGGTCATGGACCTGTTGAACGGTAACTTCAGGCATGGCGATTTTCCTTCCCAGGCCCCCGGATTTGCTCCGGGTGTGTTTGTCTGTTGGGCTTGACTGGATCCAGATTAGATCAATTGGATCCAATTTTGTCAAACCTGATGGGATCGGAAAATGCGAGGCAGGGTAGATTATGCGGTATCTTCGCGTTCGATGACGGTGAAGTTGTCGGGCATATCCTGTGTCGGACCAAGGATTTGCGTATAGCGCAATGCCGCATTGGCATGTTCACGCATCAGGGCTTCGGCGCGCGCGCCCTGGCCGTTGTCGATGGCATCGAAAATGATATGATGTTGCATATGGCTGAAATTGAATCGGCGGAATTCGCCAGTCATGTCGTCGCGGTTAAAGGCGATGGACGATACGGATGCAAATGGCAGGTGATCATTGCGTGACAGCGCGTCTTCGATGGCGATGTTGCGGCTGGCTTCAATGATGGTGTTGTGAAAGCGCATGTTGAAATCGTGATAGATTTCCATGTCCTCATCGGTCAGGAATCCCTTGGAAAACAGGGCGTCACCCGTGGACAGGCATTCGATCAAATGGCTGCGCGCCGGAAGGGAAATGCCGCGTTCACTGGCAAGGCGGGCGGCAAGTCCTTCGAGTACACCGCGCACTTCGATGGCATCGGCAATTTCGGTCGGGGTGATGGCACGTACCGTGTATCCGCGACGATCCCCTTTGCGCAGCAGGCCTTCCTGTTCGAGTGTCCGAAAGGCAATCCGGACCGGTGTGCGCGATACGCCAAGCCGTTCAGCAATCGGGATTTCTGCAACCCGTTCGCCCGGTGGAAGTTCCCCGTTGGCGATCATTTTCCGCAAGGTGATCAGGACGCGCTGGCCGTGTTTGCTCATGCCGTTTTCCGTTTTTGTGACTGCCGGGCGATCATAGTTCAGATCGAATTGTTTAAAAAGCATCTTGCCAAATTGGATCCAATTTGATTACGCTTAGAAGCATAACAAGAAATCTTGGTGGTAAAAATTCCACCTGCAAGCAACCTTGATTGGCCTTGCGCCAAGGGAGAGAAACATGTTCCTGCGTAACTTCTGGTACGTCGCAGGCTGGGATGGCGAAATTGGTCGCACCCCCGTCGCGCGCACGATCTGCAATGAAAATGTCGTTTTGTATCGCCGTGCCGACCGGTCACTGGTCGCACTTGAAGACAGCTGCCCGCATCGTCTTCTGCCGCTAAGCCAGGGCTATGTCGAAGGTGACCGTCTGGTTTGTGGTTATCACGGGCTGGAATTTGATGGTGATGGGGCATGCGTGCATATGCCCAACCAGCAAAGCATCCATCCCGAGGCCTGTGTGCGCGCCTATCCGGTGGTCGAGAAGGATCGCTTTGTCTGGGTCTGGATCGGCGACAAGGAAAAAGCTGACGAGGCGCTTGTGCCGGAAATTCCGCATGCGTCCGAAGACGGCTGGGTCTTTGATGGCGGTACATATGATGTGAAATGCGGGTATGAGCTTTTGGTCGATAACCTGATGGATCTGAGCCACGAGACGTATGTGCATCCGTCCAGCATCGGTCAGCTTGAAATCACCGAAAGCCTGCCGCAGACACGATCCGATGACGAAAGCGTCACGGTTGAACGCTGGATGGAAAACATCGTGCCGCCGCCGTTCTGGGCCAATAACTTGAAATCCAAGGAAGTCTGCGACCGCTGGCAGATCTGCACCTTTACCCTGCCATCCAATGTGATGATTGATGTCGGTGTAGCGCTTGCCGGGACCGGTGCGCAGCAAGGTGATCGATCCAAGGGTGTAACCGGCATTGTCGTGAACTGCATGACGCCGGAAACGGAAACCACGTGCCGCTATTACTGGGGCATGGTGCGCAACTTTGACATTGATGATAACGGGCTGACCCAAAACATCAAAGATGCGCAGGCCAAGGTGTTCTATGAGGATCTTGAAGTGGTCGAAGGCCAGCAGGCCAATATGCTGCGCCATCCGGAACGCAAGCTTTTGAACTTCAATATTGATGCGGGCGGTGTGCGTGCACGCCGTCTGATTGATCGGGCACTTGCTGCTGCGGCCGAATAACCAACGCATAAAAAGACAAAGCCGGATCCGAACCGGTCAAAGAACGCTACCAAAAGAGAGAGACGCTCAGTGCTGTGAAACACCGCGCCAAAACCGTGCCAAGCGGGCGGGGGTGCTGAGCGCATTTTCAGGGAAAACGTCTGAGGTTGAAAATGTTTAAACGCCTGTTTGTATCGGCAGCAGTTGCTGCTGGCTGTTTGGCAAGCGCGCTTTCTGCGCAGGCCGAACCGGAATTTACCTTTGTTTTGGAACATGTGCTGGGGCCAAAGGCAACGGCACAAGCCAAGTTCCTTGAGCCATGGGCCCAGCGGATCGAGGAACAATCTGACGGTCGCATCAAGATTGAGATTTATCCGGCGATGGCGCTTGGTGGCAAACCGACCGAGCTTTACAGCCATATTCGCGATGGCGCGGTGGATCTGGGTTGGAGTGCACTTGGCTATACGCCCGGTGTCTATCCGCGCAGTGAAGTGTTTGAACTGCCGTTTGTTCATACCGGCAGTGCGGCCATCACCAACATGGCCATTCAGGATATCTATGCTGAGCACCTGTCGCAGGACTTCGACGATATCAAGCCGTTGCTGATCCATGTCCATACCGGACAGGCGATCTTCACCACCGAGAAAAAGATCGAAAGTCTTGCTGATGTCGAAGGCATGAAACTGCGGGCACCGTCACGCACCGGCGCCTGGATGCTGGAAAGCTGGGGCGCACAGCCGGTCAGTATGCCGGTGCCAGATTTGCCGCAGGCCTTGTCGCTAGGTGTCGTGGATGGTGCGTTGATCCCGCATGAGGTTGCCATTCCGTTCAAGATCCCGGATATGACCCAGTATGCCATCGAGGGTGATCAGGGTGTCCGGTTTGGCACGCTGGTATTCATGTTTGCGATGAACAAGGATCGCTATGAAGCCCTGCCAGATGATCTGAAGAAGGTTATCGATGATAACTCTGGCCAGAGCATTGCGCGCGAAATTGGCGAGGCATGGGATGCGATTGAACCGCGTGGTGAAGAGATTTTCGCCAAATCGGGCGAGTTGGTGACGCTTTCAGCCGATGAAACCGCGAAGTTTGCCGCAAAGGCCGATGAGGTGATTGATCGCTGGATCGCGGAAATGAATGACAAGGGGGTTGATGGTGCCGCCATTGTCGCGGCGGCACGTGCGGCGATTGCCAAACACAGCCAGTAACAGGCTTTCAGCCCGCTGACCGGGTTGCTCCTTTCCCGGTCACAGGCATCGTGCGTCGCAAGGGTGTGGTGTTCTTGTGACGCACATATATAAAAACGGCCCGGAATGTTCCGGGCCGTTTTTGCGTTGGGGACGCGAAAAGTTGGTGCTTAGCCTTCAAGCAGGGAACGCAACATCCAGGCGGTTTTTTCATGGACCTGAATGCGGGCCGTCAGAAGGTCTGCAGTGGCGTCATCATCCGAGCTATCGCAAATCGGATAGAGCGAACGCGCGGTCTTGATCACGGTTTCATGGCCTTCGACCAGTTGCGCAATCATGTCCTTGGCGACAGGCACACCTTTTTCTTCCTTGATCGCGGTCAGTTCGCCATACGCCGAGAAGCTGGCAGGGGCGTATGCGCCCAGCGAGCGGATGCGTTCCGCAACCTCGTCAATCGCGGTTGCCAGTTCGGTGTACTGTTCTTCAAACATGGTGTGCAGGGTCTGGAACATCGGACCCGTTACGTTCCAGTGGAAATTGTGCGTTTTCAGATAGAGCGCATAGCTGTCTGCCAGAACGCGGCCAAGTCCGTCGGCGATAGCGGTGCGGTTGGATTCATTGATGCCGATATCGATCTGCATGTTTATCTCCTTTCGCCGCTTTCAATCCAAGCGGGCTTTGTGCTTTTTCGTGTTGAAGGCAGTATGAATGACAGCTGTTAATTACACCAATTGATTGTCTAACTGTTTGCGATAGGGCAATTCTATTACTGGAAGTGGGGTTATTTTTAAGGGTCCCCAACGTGGTTTTTAGGCGCTTGGCATCATCCAAACCCGATGAAAAGCCGGGTATTTGCCTGTGTCACTGATCTCGAAAAAAGCCGATATGATGCTTTTGGGCCCGTTGGGCGACAGTTGAATTCAATGAAATCATCAGGTTGAGTTTCAGGTGCCTTTATTGGAACACAATTCGCCCTGAAATGGCCCAATGTGACCTGTTTTCCCGCCTTGATTTCCGGGCATATTCACAACTGTCAGTCGAGGACGTGGTCAGCAGTCTCTGTCCCCCCTCACGATACTGGCCCAAATGGTTTCAGGTTGTTCCCCCACCTGAAATACCCCGGCTGACTTGGTCTCCCCAAGACCATGAATGACCCCGAATAGATTGGGGCGGGTTTTATCCCGCCCCACTTTTTTGTCCGGATGGCGGGGCAGCAAGATCACCCCATATAGGCGCCGCCGCAATTGCCCCAATTTGCCCCCAAATGGTCATCAGACACCGTATTTTGAGCCGCATTTCAAAGGCATATTCCTAACTGTCGGATGCGAAAACATCGATGCCGTGCCCCTCCCTCACGGCGCATCGAGGCCCGGAACGGACGCCCTTATCCCCCAAGGCGTCATGCACCCCACGGGCAAGGCAGCGCATCTGACAGGTCTCCCCAAGACCATCTGTCCCCAAAGCCCGGGCGAGCTTACAGCTCCCCGGGCTTTTAATTTGTCCGGGACGTGCCGTTGGTTACGATTTTCAGGCGCGGGATGCCGTTTGGCGGGCCGCGTCTTGTGCCGGGGTGTGACCGGTGATTTTGATCGGTGAGAGCGAGAAGATATTTGTCGCGTTTTCCCGGCCCCGCACCGTGACATCGCCGCGCGGCGTCCATGCCGGAATATCGTCGTGATTGCCACAGGCGCGCACTGTATCCTCTGTTGCAAGGATATAGGTGCCGAACTCCTTGTTCAGTGCTTCTAGTCGCGAGGCGATATTGACGTTGTCACCATGCACAGTAAAGGTCAGGCGGCTTTCGGAGCCGACAGCACCCAGAACAATTTCGCCGGAATTGATCCCGCAGCGGGTTTTCAACTGCCCGCCATGAGAATAAATGCGCCGATTGGCGAGTTCCTGAATGGCAAGGGCGGTGCGCACGGCATTGAGTGCATGATCGGTATCGGGGGTAACGGCATTAAAGGTGATCAGCATCGCATCGCCTTCAAACTGGGTAATAACCCCGCCGAAATGCGAAATCACCGCGTTGGTTTCGGTGAAATATTCATTGAGCATGGTGGCCAGTTCTTTTGGCGCGAGCTTTTCGGCGATTGATGAAAATCCTTCGATGTCGGTGAACATTACGGTTGCGTTGACTGCTTCACCGTCGCCCGGGCGGATCTGTTGTTCGGCATGGGTGATGCGATCGGCAATTTCGGGTGACACAAAGCGCGACAGATCGCGGGCGGCAATTTCATCCGTGACAGCCCGGATAAACGATCTTTTGGCCCGCATAACGGCGACGGTCAGAACAGCGGTAACCAGCAAAATGGCGATAATCTTGTCAATTTCCGCCCCGATCAGGATCGAGTTTGAGGTCAGGTAAGTCACATAATCACGCGTGATCATGCTTTTGCCGCCCTCCGACCAGATGACATAGCCAGTCAGGATGATCCAGCCTGCCGCCGCTGTCCCACCAGCTATCAGGATATAGCGCGGATCAAAGCGCAGACTGCGCAGGGCAATGAAGATGAAGACATAGAGCACGGTCGGTGCTTTGAGATAGAAGCTTGCTGGCTGCATGTACTGGATATGGAAGCTCCAGATCAGGACCATCAGAAGCCCGATATCGGCGATGACTGAAGCAGTCAGGAACCAGGTCGAGAGCTTGTTGCGATAGGTCAGAGCAAGGCGTTTGAGGGTAAACAGGTAATACAGCCCCAATGCCCATGGCACCGGATGGATGCCATCGGACATCACGGTTTTGGGGGAGATGGCATAGAGGCTTGCAAAGATCGTGACCAGCAACAGCTGAACCCAGCCGATCAGCTTCTCGCTTTCATATTGTTGCTTTTCGATCGCGCTCTGGACGCGCTCTGGCAAGTGACTGTTGGCGTTCTTGCCAAACAGGAAGGCGCTCAGCGTGCTTTTCATGGAGCCGATGTCCCGATCATGCAGATGGGTGTCCCTATTGGACACATTGATTGCCCATAGTGAAACCAAGGGCGGCACTTGCCAAGTCGAGATCGGGTGACGGCTGATCACAGCTGCGTGCGAGCAGGCGCAGTGGGGAGGATGCGAGGAAGCCGATAAAGCAAAAAAAAAGCCGGGCAACAAATGTGCCCGGCAAGTTTATCAGGGAGGCTTCACGTCTGGGAGACGTAGGACCCTTCGCAGGGCCCTGGGTAAGCCGGACAGGGCGTCCGGCTAAAGACCGACATAATCGGTCAGGGAGAAAACTCTGTACCGCGGTGCGGAGTGTTCCGCTGCGGTTCGAGGGAGAAGATAGCGTTTTTGACGATAATGACCACTGCCAAATTGCTTTTTCAGCCATGCATTTTCTGCATAAATATACGGGGACCTTTAGAATGCTATTAAGTTATTGATATTTATTAAGTTTTACGAGGATGTTTCGCCGGTTTTCTGGCTAGATCACTGTTTGCGGGGATAATTCATTGTGCAGGGGCACAAAAAAAAGCCGGTAGCGGGGGAGCTACCGGCAAGATCAACAGGGAGGCTTACGTCTGGGAGACGTAGGGAATCTCTTGAAGATTCCGGGCCGGATATCGTTCCGGCGGACGGATCGTCCAAAGATCAGGAAGCCGGAGCAGGCTCGCTTTGTGCGGATGCTCACAACTTATGATATGAATATAAGTGATCCTTGAGTGGACCAAAAATAGAATGACTACAAGTCAACCATGCATCAGGCGCATGACAATAAAATGTCAGCAATTTTAAGACATTATGGCGCGACTGATATTTGATGTGCCCCGATATTGGTAAAACACCCCATAAACGCCAACAGCCCGGCAGGGCCGGGCTGTTGCAGAATCGGATAAACGATGTCTGGGATTCTATTTCTCGGTCGTGGCACTGGCGCTGGCGGCTGCCGCGGCCTTTGCCTTGACCTTTGAAATTTCCTCGATCAGGAAGTCACGGAATACGGCGATACGTTTGGAGTGCCGCAGTTCTTCCGGATAGACGAAATAGGCGTCAAAACTTGGCCCTTCGAGTTCCGGCAAAATGCGGACCAGATTGCTGTTGGTTGGCAGCAAGTAGTCGGGCAGTGCCGAAATACCAAGACCGGACTCGGTGGCACGGAAGATGCCATAGATATTGTTAAGCTTCAGGATCGGGCGCATGTCCGGTTTGAACTGCTGCGCGGTTGCCATCATCCAGTTGACGTTGGAAACCGGCGGACGGGCATCCGCGCCATAGATAATCAGGCGATGGTCCTTGAGCTCTTCGGGTGTTTTGGGCATGCCGTGTTGCTTGATGTATTCCGGCGATGCAAACACGTGATAGCGCAGTGTCATCAGCTGGCGCTGAACCAGGTCGGCCTGACGGGGTGGCTGCATGCGGATGGCAACATCGGCCTCGCGCATGGCAAGGTCGAGTTCCTCGTCATTGAGCACCAGCGACAGTTCGATTTCCGGATACCGTTCAAGGAACTCGTTGATGCGCGGTGTCAGCCAGGTCGAACCGAAGGCCACGGTTGTCGTGACCTTGAGCGGACCGCTTGGCCGTTCCTTTGATTCGCGAATGCGGGCTTCTGCCATCGAAAGCTTGGCAAAAACATCATGTGCCGTGCGATACAGCAACTCGCCCTGTTCTGTCAGGATCAGGCCACGCGCATGGCGATGGAAAAGCGGGACTTTCACGCTTTCTTCGAGTGCGCTGATCTGTCGGCTGACGGCCGACTGGCTCAGATTAAGGTTTTCCCCTGCGTGGGTGAAGCTCCCGGCTTCGGCAACAGCGTGAAAAACACGCAGCTTGTCCCAGTCCATAGACCTGCTCCTAGATGTGCCAGCGCACGGTCGATGCGCAGGACCCCTGATAATTGTTCTCTTCTTTTATGGCCAATTTGGTTTCCACACTATTAAGTGCATCACAAGCTTTGACCAAGTGCATGATTATTCAATCAATATGAGGCCTGTGACATTTTCTGCAAGAAGACATTTTCCTGCAAAGTCCGTGGCGGGGTGCGGTTTTCGACACAATGTCAGTCAATTGGCCGGATCGCGGCCGTTTGAAACGATTAAAAAAGGGGACGCCAGATGCGTCCCCTTTGGTCTTTGAGCTCATTTACGCCAGAAGATCAGGATTCCTGCTCTGCGATGAACTTTTCTGCCTCAAGGGCGGCCATGCAGCCCATACCAGCCGCAGTCACCGCCTGACGATAGACCTTGTCGGTAACGTCGCCTGCGGCAAATACGCCTTCGATATTGGTCACCGTGCTGCCCGGCTTGACGAGGATATAGTTCTCGTCATCCATGTTGACCTGGCCTTTGAACACAGCCGTTGCCGGATCATGGCCGATGGCAACAAAGAAACCGTCCGCCGGAATATCAAGCAGCGCATCGGTTTTGACATTACGTACGCGCACACCTTCAACACCGTCCATCGGACCATCGCCGCCAAGAATGTCTTCAACCACGCTGTCCCAGACGACCTCGATCTTTTCATGCTTGAGCAAACGGTCCTGGAGCATTTTTTCCGCACGCAGTTCATCGCGACGATGGATCAGGGTGACCTTGGAGCAGATACCGGCAAGATAAAGGGCTTCTTCAACCGCGGTGTTGCCACCACCGACAACCGTGACCGGTTTGTTGCGATAGAAGAAACCATCACAAGTCGCACAGGCCGAAACACCACGGCCATTGAATTTCTCTTCGCCCGGAAGGCCAAGCCAGCGTGCCTGTGCGCCGGTCGAGATGATGACCGTGTCTGCGATATAGGTATCGCCGGAGTCGCCCTTGCAGACGAATGGACGTTTGGAGAAATCGACTTCGGTGATCAGGTCATGCACCATTTTGGTGCCGACATGCTCGGCCTGTGCCTTCATCTGGTCCATCAGCCAAGGACCCTGAATGACATCCGCGAAGCCCGGATAGTTTTCGACATCAGTTGTGATCGTCAACTGGCCACCCGGCTGAAGACCCATCACCATCATAGGTTCAAGGTTCGCGCGCGCGGCATAGATCGCTGCGGTGTACCCGGCAGGGCCGGAGCCAATGATGAGGACTTTGGTCTGATGTTCCTGGGCCATGTTCTTTGTATACGTCCGAGATGAGTAAAAACAGAGATCGAACATATGGGCAGTCCGGGCAAGACGCAACCGCTTCACGCAAAGTTTGAGCACCTTGTTTCGCGTTTTTTGAATGGTGAAATTTTACGTTTGAAACAGGTAGTTTCATTGTGGCATCGAAGCGTATCGGAATGGTCGTGCAGGATGGCGGAAATTTGGGCCAAAAAGCAGATTTTTCAGCGTTTTCAGTTACGGCATCCAAGCACAAGATTGCATTCTGATGCGGATTATATTATTGCCAGCAACTTGCCTCGCTGTAATATTGTTTCAATCGGGGTAAGTTTCGCGCACAGAATCGAGGAATAAATGCAACGGGTCAAACTCGACAAGATCGACCGCAGAATTTTGCGCGATCTGCAGGAAGATGGCCGCATGACCAATGTGGAACTTGCACGCCGTGCAGGTATTTCAGCGCCCCCCTGTTTGCGTCGTGTGCGCGCACTCGAGGAAACCGGTTTCATTCAGGGCTATCATGCCGATGTGGATGCGCAGGCGCTTGGCTACAACGTGACTGTGTTTGCAATGGTCGGGCTTGCCAGCCAGGCCGAACATGATCTGCGTGCGTTTGAAGCCCGCGCGGCCGCTTGGCCAGAAGTCCGCGAATGCCACATGGTGGCGGGTGAAATGGACTTTCTCCTGAAAATCGTCTCGCACAGCTGGGATGAATATCAGAAATTCCTGACCACCGAACTGACAGTTGCCGAGAACGTCAATCACGTTAAGTCGGCACTTTCGATTCGCACTGCGAAAAACATGCCCGGTGTGCCGATCGATATTGAGGTCGAAGACTGATTAGTCAGTTTTTCCGACATCTGACATTCCTGACGAACCCCGCAGAAACCGGCGCCCAGAAGCGCCGGTTTATTTGTTTTGCGCCATTTTATCGTGCGGGAAATCTAATCAATCCTAGTCGACCTATACATATTGCTATGTGCCATTGCGCCTGATCAAAGACGCCATTCTTTTGGCAGTTAACATGATCCGTATCAGATGGTTTGCGTAAATAATCCCAGATAGACGGCCATTTTCGCCGATTTCAAAGAACATTGTCTTTAGGGCGCAGAAACATCTCGCCGCGTGTCCTTGTTGCTTGCCGGTATAGTGCATACATAAAGAATGCCTATCCATTCGAGATCAGTTTTATATTTTGGGATAGTAATTGGAATTATTTCAAAAACATACGGAAGTGACGCCAAGATTGTCTTCGGAAGAAGATGGCTGGCGCGGGATTGTGCCAACGGGGCTGTTTGCCTTTGCGGGTGTGGTGCTGCTTGTGATTCTGTCCTATCGCCCTTCTGAAGCGCTTCAGGGGGTTGGGATGGTGTTCCCGTTTGACATGACCGAGGCAGAGATCCTTGAACGGGTGGTTGCTTCTGGCGGTCGCGTTACGAGGTTCGGTGGTTTTGGACATATGGCTGTTGTCGTGCATGACGATGGTGTGGTGCCAGAAGCCGACGATTTCGGCGCTTTGTTTACCCTTTCTCCCTTGATTGCGTCGGTCTGTTTTGATGCTGACGCCAACAAAAATGCCTTTTGATAATCGGGTTTGAACCTATGGAAAAGTTAGTAGAAATTCGCGCCAATGCGATCAAGGCCTTGTTCGTCATTCTGGCAATTCATATTCCGCTAAGTGCGGTCGCCGGATATTTCGCCAGCAGTGACGCGGTTTCGCCATTGATTGCCAGTGCGATCTTTGCGGCTGTTGCCTTCGTCGTTTGCCGTGCTGCCGGGCCGCAGGCCCAGATTTCGCGCTTTATTGTTTCTTCTGCGATGATTTTGCAGGTCGCGGTACTGGTCTATGCCTTCCGCGGACATGAATGGCAGATCGACATTCATATGTATTTCTTTGCAGCACTTGCTGTGCTTGGCGCGCTGGTGTGCTGGAAAACGATTGTTGTTGCAACCGGCGTGATAGCCCTGCACCACCTGATCCTGAACTTTGTTGTGCCCTATTGGGTCTTTCCGGAAGGCGCCGATTTCTTCCGTGTGGTTTTGCATGCGGTAGTGGTGATTGTTGAGGCCGGGGTTCTGGTCTGGTCGTGCAAAAGCCTTTATTCGACGTTGGCGCATGCCGATATTGCGCGGAGCGAAGCCGAAGAGGCCGCCAAATCTGCACAGGATTTGCTGGCCCAGAACGAACAGCTTCGTAAACAGCGCAACATTGAACGTGATAACTTCAAGCGCGAATTGGCAGATCAGATTACCAAGATGATTGGGAAATCTGCCGGTGCAGTGGATGCGGAATCGGTTCAATTGCAGAAGCGTGCGCAGCGCCTAGATGATCGG
Source organism: Thalassospira sp. CH_XMU1458 (assembly GCF_037027205.1). Classification (NCBI taxonomy): domain Bacteria; kingdom Pseudomonadati; phylum Pseudomonadota; class Alphaproteobacteria; order Rhodospirillales; family Thalassospiraceae; genus Thalassospira; species Thalassospira sp. CH_XMU1458. The sequence continues at coordinate 1,187,695 of NZ_JAYMDW010000001.1, forward strand.
GCGCGTAAGGGCCGTGAAGCATCACTCGGTGCGGTTCATGCGTCCGAGGAAACCTCGCAGAATGTTCAATCAGCGGCCTCAGCCGTTGAAGAAATCAACGCGTCCGCCGACGAGATTTCGCGTCAGATCGTGCGCGCCCGTGAAATCACCGACAATGCGGTTGCGCGTTCCTCAACCGCAAGCGAGCGGATCGAATGGTTGTCCAAGGCGGCCGAGAAAATTGGTGAAGTCGTCAACCTGATTACCGATATTGCGTCCCAGACCAACCTGCTGGCACTCAATGCCACGATTGAGGCGGCGCGTGCCGGTGAAGCGGGCAAAGGCTTTGCGGTTGTGGCCAACGAGGTCAAGAACCTTGCCAACCAGACAGCGCGTGCGACCGACGAGATTGCCCAGCAGATTTCTGAAATTCAGGCGGCGACGGGGGATTCCGTTTCGGCCGTAAACGGGGTTTCGGAAACCATTGGCGATTTGGTTGAAGTCACAACCACGATTTCAGCAACGATGGAACAACAGCAGGGCGCAACGCGCGAGATTGCGCAAAGCCTGAATGTCACGGTTGACGCAACCCGCGACCTTTCGGACCTGATCCATCAGCTTTCCGAAATTTCCGATCAGACCGGGGAAACCGCGACAGAGCTTCTGGGCAGTGCGGATCATCTTGGTTCGGAAGCATCCGATCTGAACCAAAATGTTGAAGAGGTTCTCGATCAGTTGGCGAAATCGGGATAAATCGCAATACGCGTCCCAACCTGCGAAAAAGCCGGGCATTTGCCCGGATTTTTCTTTGTCTGTGTCTCAGATGAAATTCTGAAATGAAAAAGGCCCGGGAATGCCCGGGCCCTGATACGCATCAGTTGTTTCCCGGTCAGGAAAAATCGACCTTGAGAATTTCATAGCTTTTGGTGCCGCCGGGCACGGTGACTTCGACAGAGTCACCGACCGACTTGCCAATCAGCGCACGGCCGATTGGCGACGTGGTCGAGATACGACCAGCGTTGATGTCGGCTTCGATCGGGCCAACCACCTGATAGGTGGTTTCCTCGTCGGTGTCTTCGTCAACGAGCTGAACCTTGGCGCCGAATTTCACGACATCACCCGCAAGGGATTTGATGTCGATAACTTCGGAGCGGCTGAGCACGTCTTCGAGCTCGGCAATACGACCTTCGCAGAAACTTTGGCGTTCGCGTGCGGCATGGTATTCGGCATTTTCCGAAAGATCGCCATGCTCGCGGGCATCCGCGATGGCCTTGATGATTTCAAGACGTTCGACGGACTTGCGATGCTTCAGTTCCTCTTCGAGACGCTGATGCCCCTGGGGGGTCATTGGTACTTTTTCCATCGCGCTCACAGCCTATTCTTATTAGCGGTCGATACTACAAAATCAACCGCCCGGCATCCCGCCGGGCGGTCTGAATTCTTCCGTCAGGTTCAGATTAAGAACCTTAGTACTTGTCCCCAAGATATTCCTGAACGGGACGGACTTCAAGTGCGCCGCGTTTCAGGTTGTCGATGGCGCGCAGGGTAGCGCGGGCACCGGCGACAGTGGTGTAGTACGGGATGTCATCGGTAAGCGCAGTACGGCGGATCGAGAAACTGTCGACCACGGCCTGCTTGCTTTCGGTGGTGTTGAACACCAGCTTGATATCGCCGTTCTTCATCATGTCCACGATATGGGGACGTCCTTCCTGTACCTTATTGACCGGGGTGACGTCTAGCCCTTCTTTTTCAAGAGCTTCTGCAGTGCCATGGGTCGCAACGATGCCAAAGCCAAGCGCAATGGCGTCGCGTGCCAGTTGAACAGCGGCCGGTTTGTCATAGTTTTTGACCGAGATGAAGATCTTGCCTTCAAGCGGAAGCGTATGGCCTGCGGCCATCTGTGCCTTGGCAAAGGCGCGACCGAAATCGGTGTCCAGACCCATGACTTCACCGGTTGAACGCATTTCCGGGCCAAGCAAGGTATCAACGCCCGGGAAGCGGTTGAACGGAAGGACCGCTTCCTTGACTGCGATATGCTTGAACGGACCATGATCAATTTCAAAGTCGCCGAGCTTTTCGCCTGCCATGATGCGCGCGCCGATCTTGGCAATCGGGTTGCCGGTTGCCTTGGCGACGAACGGCACCGTACGCGAGGCACGCGGGTTCACTTCGATCAGATAGATGATGTCATCCTTGATCGCGAACTGAACGTTCATCAGGCCAATAACGTCAAGCGCCTTGGCAAGCTGAACAGTCTGTTCCTTAAGGCGTTCGATCATCGCTTCATCAAGCGAGTAGGGCGGCAGGGAGCAGGCCGAATCCCCGGAATGGATACCGGCTTCTTCGATATGCTGCATGATGCCCGCGACAAAGACGTTCTCGCCATCAGATACCGCGTCAGCATCAATCTCGATCGCGTCCTGCAGGAAGCTGTCGATCAGAACCGGGCTTTTGCCGGAAACCTGAACGGCTTCGTGCATGTAGCGCAGAAGGTCTTCGGTGGTGTGAACGATTTCCATCGCGCGGCCACCCAGAACGTAGCTTGGGCGGATGACGATCGGGTATCCGATGCCTTCGGCGATTTTGACGGCTTCGTCGACAGAGCGGGCAATGCCGTTGGCTGGCTGACGCAGGCCAAGCTTGTTGATCAGGGCCTGGAACCGGTCGCGGTCTTCGGCAAGATCGATGCTGTCCGGGCTGGTGCCGAGGATCGGAACGCCAGCCTTTTCAAGGGCCGCAGAAAGTTTCAGCGGGGTCTGGCCGCCATACTGAACAATTACACCCAGCAGTTCGCCGTTGCTTTGTTCAAGCTGGCAAAGCTCGATCACGTCTTCGGCGGTCAGCGGTTCGAAATACAGACGGTCTGACGTGTCATAGTCGGTTGAAACCGTTTCCGGGTTGCAGTTGACCATGATTGCTTCGATGCCGGCTTCGCGCAGCGCATAGGCCGCGTGTACACAGCAATAATCAAACTCGATGCCCTGACCGATACGGTTCGGGCCACCACCAAGAATGATGACTTTTTTGCGATCGGTGACTTCGGCCTCGTTTTCCGGCTCAACGAAACCATCGCCTTCATACATGGAATACATGTACGAGGTGCGCGACGGGAATTCGGCCGCACAGGTATCAATGCGCTTGTAAACCGGGCGCAGGCCAAGGGCATGACGATCCGCGCGAACGGCGTCTTCGTCCTTGCCAGCCAGTTCGGCAAGACGTGCGTCCGAGAAGCCGAGCTTTTTCAGGCGCAGCAATTCCTGCTTGTCGGTCGGAATGCCGTTGGCACGGACTTTTTCTTCCTCGGCGACCAGCATTTCAATCTGCTTGAGGTACCAGGGATCAAACTTGGTCGCACCCTGAATTTCCTTAAGCGTCAGGCCATGACGGAATGCCTGGGCAGCGTAAAGGATACGGAACGGGATCGGCTGGGTTAGCTTGGCACGGATGGCGGCCTTGTCCGGCGCACCTTCGATTTTGACTTCATTGAGGCCGGTAAGCCCGGTCTCCATCGACCGCAGACCTTTCTGCAGGCTTTCGGCAAAACAGCCACCGATGGACATCGCTTCGCCGACCGACTTCATCGCGGTCCCCAAAAGCGGTTTGGCGCCCGGGAATTTTTCAAAGGTGAAGCGCGGGATCTTGGTGACGACATAGTCGATGGTTGGCTCGAACGAGGCCGGGGTGACGCCGGTGATGTCGTTATCGAGTTCGTCGAGGGTATAGCCAACCGCAAGCTTGGCTGCGATCTTGGCAATCGGGAAACCGGTGGCCTTGGATGCCAGGGCGGAAGAACGCGACACACGCGGGTTCATTTCAATCACGATCAGGCGACCGTCATCCGGGTTAACCGCGAACTGAACGTTCGAGCCGCCGGTATCCACACCAATCTCGCGCAGGACCGCCAGCGAGGCGTCGCGCATGATCTGGTATTCTTTATCGGTCAGGGTGAGCGCCGGGGCGACAGTGATTGAGTCGCCGGTATGGATGCCCATCGGATCGACGTTTTCGATCGAGCAGATGATGATGCAGTTATCCGCATTGTCGCGGACGACTTCCATTTCATACTCTTTCCAGCCGAGAATGGATTCTTCGATCAGCACTTCGTGGGTAGGCGAGATCGCCAGACCATTGCGGACGATCTGTTCGAATTCTTCACGGTTATAGGCGATGCCGCCGCCTTCACCGCCAAGGGTGAAGCTTGGGCGGATGATTGCCGGAAGGCCGGTGACTTCAAGTGCCTTGACCGCATCTTCAAAGGTGCGAACCATGGCTGAGCGCGCGCTTTCAAGGCCGATCTTGTCCATGGCTTCGCGGAACAGCTGGCGGTCTTCGGCCTTTTCGATGACGTGCTTTTTCGCACCGATCATCTCGACACCGTATTTTTCAAGCGTGCCGTCGTTAAACAGGGCAAGTGCGGTGTTCAGCGCCGTCTGACCCCCCATGGTCGGCAGGATCGCGTCCGGGCGTTCCTTTTCGATGATCTTGGCGACCATGGCCGGTTTGATCGGCTCGATATAGGTCGCATCGGCCAGGTTCGGGTCGGTCATGATGGTCGCCGGGTTCGAGTTGACCAGAATGACGCGGTAACCTTCTTCCTTCAGGGCCTTACAGGCCTGGGCACCGGAATAGTCAAACTCGCAAGCCTGGCCAATAACAATCGGGCCGGCACCGATGATGAGGATTGATTTGATATCTGTACGTTTCGGCATGTCGTTTTCCGCTTTTCGCAAGGGCAGGCGCTATGGCTGCACCGCCTCGTTTAAGTCCGTTAATCGCGTAATCTTGGGCGTGTCCTGATCAGGGGATCAGGCTTTGGCGTCCTCGATCAGACCAACGAAACGTTTGAACAGGTAGTGGCTGTCATGCGGCCCCGGCGATGCTTCGGGGTGGTACTGAACAGCGAAGACCGGCTTGTCTTTCAGGCGCAGACCAGCAAGGGATCCATCAAACAGCGAGAAGTGCGTTGCTTCGACGTTGTCAGGCAGGCTGTCCTTGTCGACGACAAAGCCATGGTTCTGCGAGGTGATTTCAACAACACCCGTGGTCGTGTCCTTGACCGGGTGGTTGGCACCACGGTGGCCAACATCCATCTTCATGGTTTTTGCACCAAGTGCGAGCGCCATCATCTGATGACCCAGGCAAATCCCGAATACAGGCTTGCCGCTATCGATCAGGGTCTTGATGGTCGGAACCGCATATTCGCCGGTGGCTGCCGGGTCGCCCGGGCCGTTGGACAGGAAGATCCCATCCGGGTTCATCGCAAGGATTTCATCGGCCGAGGTGGTGGCCGGAACAACCGAGACCTTGCAATCAAGACTTGCCAGGTTGCGCAGGATGTTGCGCTTTACACCGTAATCGATGGCAACGACATGGTGCTTGGCATTGCCAACCTTGCCATATCCGCCTTCGCGGGTCCAAAGCGCTTCGTCCCAGTCGTAACCGGTGGTGCAGCTATTGTCCTTGGCAAGGTCCATGCCTTCGAGGCCCGGCCAGTCATTGGCCTTGGCGATCAGGGCGTCGATATCAAAACTGCCATCTGCGCTGTGGCAGATCACACCGTTTGGCGCGCCTTCGGTCCGGATGCGTTTGGTCAGGCGGCGGGTGTCCACACCGGCGATCCCGATCCGGCCATGTTCAGCCAGCCAGTCGTTGAAATGTTTCTGCGCGCGGTAGTTTGACGGCTCGGTAATGTCCTGGCGCAGGATGCAGCCAAGGGCGACCGGTTTGGCGTTTTCGATATCTTCGTCGTTGGTGCCGACATTGCCGATATGGGGGAAGGTAAAGGTGATCATCTGACCGGCATAGGAAGGGTCGGTCATGATTTCCTGATAGCCCGTGATCGACGTGTTGAAGCAGACTTCACCAACGACCTCTCCTCGGGCCCCGACGCCGCGTCCCCAAAAAACTGAACCATCTGCGAGAACCAGAACGGCAGAAGCACCAGGGGGCGGGGTGTGCGTGGGCGCTGACATTGGCAAATGTCCTTTCGATCTTTCCACGGTGAAACACGGATTCTTTTTATATATAATAATTCTGCGCAGGCCGACAAAAACGGCTGCTGTTAACCTGCATACCGGCCATGCAGACGTGCCAAGTGGTTTCCAGCAAGGTATGCCGACAGCGCAAAAGCGTCAGCAAGGGGTTGCGGAAAGCGGGGCAAAGCGTGATCCCGGCAGGCAAATTGGCGGATGTCTACGGGAGTCGCCATGGCATGTCAAGGACGCATCTAAACTTTTATTTTTGCAATAAAATCAATAACTTACGCGTTAACGTTTTCTTTGCGTCAAATGCCGTTTTGCGGTATGTTCGCTCCTTTCTTCCACAGAATCAGAGATGAGCCATGCTGCGATCGCAGCTTAACGACGCTTTGAAAAAGGCCGTCCTTGCCAAGGATGCCTGCTCCGTAACCACCGTGCGCCTTATTCTGGCGGCACTGAAAGAACGCGATATCGCCGCACGGAGCGACGGCAACACCGATGGCATTTCAGATGATGAAATCATCAATCTGCTTCAGGCGATGGTAAAACAGCGCCGCGAAAGCATTGAAATGTACACCAAGGGCAATCGCCCGGAACTTGCCGAACAGGAAGCCTCCGAGATCGAGGTCATCGAAAAGTTCCTGCCGGCCCAGCTGTCCGATGAAGAAATCGAAGACGCCGTGCGTGGCACTGTTTCGGAAATCGGTGCGACCTGCCTTAAGGATATGGGCCGCACCATGGCAGCCCTTCGTGAAAAATACAGCGGCACGATGGATTTCGGCAAAGCCGGTGGTGTCGCCAAAAAACTGTTGGGTTAATCCTAACAGCACACTGTAATTTGGAAGCCGGGCGTGTAAAATCGTCCGGCTTTCGTCGTCCCGGGACCGGACAATAATCACATCAATCAGGTCGACCGGGGCAGGGACCAATCAACAGAGTTGCAGCACAATGCTGTGACATTACGGGAACGGGGCACACATGAGCTTTCCCCAGTCGTTTCTAGACGACCTGCGGGCGCGGGTGGGACTGGCGGATGTCGTCGGTACATCGGTGAAGCTGATCAAGCGCGGCCGGGAATATTCCGGGCTGTGCCCGTTCCATTCTGAAAAATCCCCGTCCTTTACGGTCAATGAGCAAAAGGGTTTCTATCACTGCTTTGGTTGTGGCGCGCATGGCGATGTCATCAGCTTTGTGATGAATACCCGTGGCCTGACCTTTATCGAGGCGGTCGAGGTGCTGGCCAATCAGGTCGGCATGGAAGTTCCCAAACAATCCCGCGAAGCCCAGGAACGCGAACAGAAGGCGAAAACCCTTTACGAGGTCATGGAAGCAGCCTGTGCGTTTTTCGAACGCATGTTGCGCATGCCCGAAGGCAAGGAAGGGCTTGATTACTTCCATCAACGCGGACTGGATGACAAAACGATATCCGAATTCCGGTTGGGCTATGCCCCGGACAGCCGCGGGGCGCTGAAGGCAGCGCTCAAGCGCGAAGATATTGACGAAAAACTGATGATCGAGGCCGGGCTTCTGATCGAGCCCGAAGAAGGCAACCGGCAAAGCTATGACCGCTTCAGGGGGCGCGTCATGTTCCCGATCCTGGATCGGCGCGGACGGGTGGTGGCGTTTGGCGGGCGCGTCATGGGCGATGGCAAACCCAAATACCTTAACAGCCCGGATACGCCGCTGTTTCACAAGGGTCGGTTGCTTTATGGCCTGCCGCAGGCCCGTGAAGCATCGCAACAGGATGCACCGATCATTGTTACCGAAGGCTATATGGATGTGATTGCCCTGCACCGTGCGGGCTTTCGCGGGGCGGTGGCGCCACTTGGCACCGCAGTGACCGAAGAACAGATTGGCGAACTTTGGAAAATGACCAACGAGCCGATCCTGTGTCTGGATGGCGATGTTGCGGGCAAGCGCGCAGCGGTGCGCGCGGCAGAACGCGCACTACCAATTTTGCGCCCGGGCAAGTCATTGCTGTTTTCGATCCTGCCCGAGGGTGAAGACCCAGACAGCCTGATGGCAGCCCCGGATGGCTTTAACAGTTTCCGCAAGATCATCGAACATGCCGTGCCGTTGGCCGAGCTTGTCTGGCGCATGGATGCGGGCACGCACAAGATTGATACTCCGGAACGTCGTGCAGCCCTTGAGGCGACGATAAATCAACGCATTTCCGTGATCGCCGATGAAGCGGTGCGGTCGCAATACAATTCGTTTTTCCGCGATCGTATCTGGAAGCTGTTCAAGGGCGATCGGGGCGGAAAGCCCGCAAACCGGTCGGGAAATTCGGGCAATTTCCAAAATAAAAAATCCGGATGGGGTGGCAAACGCGGAAAAAATGACCATTTCTGGGGTCCGGCCGGTAAAGCGGTTCCGGGCATGTCGCGACCGCCCATGCAAAAGAAGCGTGACCTGCAAGACTCCATTCTTTTGCTGACATTGATCAACCATCCTGCCTTGCATGATGAGATTGGTGAACAGCTGGGAATCTATAGTTGTGCAGACTCCGCGCTTGACAATCTTCGTCGGGCCGTCTTAAAGCTGCTTGACGATGATCCTGGACTTGATTGCGAAACGATCAAGGCCCAATTGGAGCGCGACGGGCTGTCAGAGACAGTTTTGCGGGTGGTTAGTGCCGATGTTATTGCGCACGCCGCTTTCGCCAAGCCCGAAACGCCGCTCGAACGGGCCCTGACGGGTTGGAAACAGGTTTTTTCCATGGCTGTAAGCTCCCTGGAGGACGAAGAGGCAAAATACGCCGTCCGACAGTTGGCAGCAGATACCAGCGAGGAGGAATGGGAAAGATTTTCTCACAGACGAGAGGATCTGGCCCGACGCCGGGAGAAAGTGTTTAAGCTCGACGACTGATCATTGATCACGTGTGTGGTCTGGATCAGCGATCGGGCTATTTGTGATTTGCGCTGAAAGACACGGCGCTTGGGACAACAACGGTACGAACGTACCCAGCGGGAAACGGGGAATAGATGTCGTCTAAGACTTCGAACGCTGAAGAGAAAAAGAACTCTTCTGAAAACGCAGACGGACCTCTTCTCGATACATATAAGTCGGCCATAAAAAAGCTCATTGCCAAGGGCAAGGAGAAGGGCCACATCTCGGTCGATGAGTTGAACGCGGCCCTGCCATCCGAGCATTTCTCCTCGGAGCAGATCGAAGACGTGATGAGCAATCTCAACGAGATGGGCATCAATGTCATCGATGGCGATGAAGCCGACGACAATGACGACAACGACGATTCCGATGCTGATCCGCGTGGCAACATCTCCGAAGATGATGTTGGCCGGACCGATGATCCGGTGCGCATGTATCTGCGCGAAATGGGCAGTGTTGAACTGCTGTCGCGCGAAGGCGAAATCGCCATTGCCAAACGTATCGAAGCCGGTCGCGACATGATGATTGGCGGGATTTGCGAAAGCCCGCTGACCATTCGTGCGATTGTGAACTGGCATGACCAGCTTCAGGCTGGCGAACTTTTGCTGCGTGACGTCATTGACCTTGAAACCACCTATGGCGGTGGCCCGGAAGCGGAAATTGCCGCGGCCGAAGGTGAAGACGAAGAAGATACCGACGTCGATGCAGAGGCAGATGTCGAAAGCTTCGAGTCGGCCAATGACGACGATGACGAAGAAGCCGAGACCGAAACTCCGGCCGGCCTCACCGATGAGGCCGAAGAAGACGAGGACGAAGAGGACGACGAGTCTGAAAAGTCCGAGGACGAAGAGGGTGAGGCCACTGGCGACGGCGACGATGATGACGACGATGACGAGAACGAGCAGGTCAACGTTTCGCTTTCCAAAATGGAAGAGGAACTGACCGAGCAGGTTCTCGAAAAGTTCGAACTGATCGCCAAGACCTATGAGAAATTGCACAAGGCGCAGGAACAGCGTCTGGTGGCAATGAACAAGGGTGAAAGCGTTCCTGCTGCGACCGAAAAGCGCTATAACAAGCTGAAGAACGAGATGGTTGACCTGATGGAAGATGTTCACCTGAACAACTTCCGCATTGAGGAACTTCTCGATCACCTGACCGGTTTGAACAACCGTTTGCTGGGCCTTGAAGGTAAGCTTCTGCGCTTTGCGGATCGTTGCAAGATCAAACGCCCCGATTTCATCAAACAGTATCAGGGCCATGAACTTGACCCGAACTGGATGGAACGTGTTGGCGGCTTGCCGGGCAAGGGTTGGAAAACCTTTGTTGAACGCTATTCCGAAGAAATCGCCAACCTGCGTGAAGGCATTGGTGGTGTTTCGGCCGAGGTCGGTTTGCCGGTTGGCGAATTCCGCCGCGTTTACGGCGTGGTCAACAAGGGCGAACGCGAAGCCGGTCGTGCGAAAAAGGAAATGATCGAGGCCAACCTGCGTCTCGTGATCTCGATCGCCAAGAAATACACCAACCGTGGTCTTCAGTTCCTTGACCTGATTCAGGAAGGCAACATTGGCCTGATGAAGGCGGTGGACAAATTCGAATACCGCCGTGGGTATAAATTCTCTACCTATGCGACCTGGTGGATCCGTCAGGCGATCACGCGCTCGATCGCCGATCAGGCGCGCACCATCCGTATTCCGGTTCACATGATAGAGACCATCAACAAGCTGGTGCGGACCTCGCGCCAGATGTTGCATGAAATCGGCCGTGAACCGACCCCGGAAGAGCTGGCAGAAAAACTGCAGATGCCGCTTGAGAAGGTCCGGAAGGTTCTGAAAATCGCCAAGGAGCCGATCTCGCTCGAAACCCCGATCGGGGACGAGGAAGACAGCCATCTTGGCGATTTCATCGAAGACAAGAACGCCGTTCAGCCGCTTGATGCTGCGATCCAGGCCAATCTGCGTGAAACCACCACGCGCGTTCTGGCATCGCTCACCCCGCGTGAAGAGCGTGTTCTGCGTATGCGTTTCGGTATCGGCATGAACACCGACCATACCCTCGAAGAGGTTGGTCAGCAGTTCTCTGTGACCCGCGAACGTATCCGTCAGATCGAAGCAAAAGCGCTGCGCAAGCTCAAGCATCCGTCGCGCTCGCGCAAACTGCGTTCGTTCCTCGATTATTAAGAAATAACGCGACGTTCGGGCTTGACCTTGGCCGGAAAATCGCTAGTTTTCGGGACCGCACCGGACCACCGGTGCGGTCTTTTCTTTACCCGGACTTTTGTCTTGGGGGCCCGTAGCTCAATTGGTTAGAGCCGACCGCTCATAACGGTCTGGTTGGGGGTTCAAGTCCCTCCGGGCCTACCATTTTTTCTGTGTCGATGTCACGTGCCACAAAAGTTGTCATTCGTGCCATAAAAGCTGTCATTCGTGCCAAGAAGTTGACAACGATTTCGCTCTACGGCGGCTAGCTTCTTCTCACCTACATCTAGACCATCAACGAAACAGCAATTAGCTAGTTTGTTGTTCACGCCGAACAGAAATTCGCGCCTGGGGTTTGAGCTGGTCGGCCATGCGTTGCCCCAACCCAAGCGTAAAATAAGAAAACCGCCCCGAGTCTTATAAGTTATTTAATCGGCATCAGGTCTTTTCCGGGTTGGCTTAGGTTAAGAAAGTCTATTGAGATCGCTTCATTTCAAACTAAACTTCTATCATAAGTTGAATTATGTATTTTTGAAAATTTATGTAAGTTTTGGATTTGTTTTTTGGAAATACACAAAATCGGAAGCAGGTTGTTATGGTGGGGATTGGTAGATCGCTGCCAGTGAACTGACATAGCCCTAATTTAAATACAAAAATGATTATGTATTTAAATGTATTCCATAAGAGCTGATTTGGAAAATTCAGACTGCACGCGGATACAGAATAAATAGCCGGTAGTCTTTTGGAAAAATTCAGATACTACCATTGGTAGATCTTCTGTCTTGAGGGCCAGTTGACAAAAACGCCTGTGGCAGGATTATGAAGGCCGAAATAAATCCGTAAACGGAGGCCCAAAAACGCAAAAAACCGATCCAGAGAACTGAACCGGTCAATTACGTCGCTAAAGCGAGCTGTGTCGTAACTCTCCTTTAGCACGTTGCCAGATCCAAGGCAAGCACTGCGTGTCAGCACGCCACGGGTGAGCTTTGCCTGCTTCAAGCGAAGGAGAAACTTATTATGAAACCGGTACGCCAAGTTGTAAGCCGCAGCAAAGGGCGAGTGCACGGTCTTTACTACAGCCGTAAGGTCAAACGTCTACTTCCCTGGGAATCTCAGCTTGAAAGAGATGCCCTCATCATTCTCGATCTTATTCCCGAAGTTGATGATATTGCGGTGCAGCCATTCAAATTGAGCTACCAGTTTGATGGTCGCGACAGAGTGTATTTTCCGGACATCTTGATCACTGGTGACTTCGGTCGGAAAGTGATTGAGGTCAAGCCCAAGCACAATCTTGGGAAACCGGAGAATTTGAAACGGTTTCCGGTAATCGAAACGGTGCTAGCCGAAAAAGGCTATCAGTTCGAGATTTGGACGGAAGATGACATTCGGCGTGAACCAAGAAGTTCGAACGTCAGGTCCCTTAGTCCTCACCGCTTGAGTGCTTCCCCAGAGTTCGATGTGAGTATGCTCAGGTCCTATTCCGAGAGCGCAGGAAGTTTCCTGATTCAGGATGTGATGGAAATCATGGGTGAAGAGGCGACCCTTGATGACGCTTTGACATTGGTGGCAACGGGAAAACTTAAGCTCAATCTGGATGAAAAGATCGGGATGATGTCCTCTGTCGAACTCGCGGACGAGGGAGGAAAGAAATGACGAGAATTCATCTTCCTGAAGGCTCTCGCCTCGCGTTTCAAGGTGCGCAGTATAAGGTCGTGACTTTGACCGAAAACCAAGACGTTCATCTCAGTAGTCTGGATACGGGCGAGCCGTTGCTGATACCGTCTAAAGAGATTGCACAGGCAGTATTTGACGGTGAAGTCGAGATTTTGAGCGCCTCTCCCGATTATGCTCATCACCAGTTGGTCTCATTCGACTCTTTTAGCGATCAGGAGCGAGCTGAAGCCCGAGCCAGACTCGAGTTTGTCAGGCACGTGGATAAAGCTTCAGGTGCGAGCAATCTTAATCAAGCGGTTCGCTGTGTAATTCGGCGTTACGATCAAGATGGTTACGATGAACTTCCTTCAAAGCGCACCCTAATGCGCTGGTACAAATCCTGGATTTTAGGCGGGAAGGATATTCGTGCCTTGTTGCCCAGAAATTGTTTCAAGGGCCCGCGCCAGAGGCGTTTTGACAACCGAGTTGAAAGTATCGTTTGGCAAATTGTGCATGAACGGTATTTGAAGCCGGAATACAGTACTGGAACGGAGATATATCGGGCTATCTGTCGCCGAATAAAAAAGGAAAACCAGACAGCGTCAGTTGGCATGAAGTTAAAAGCTCCTAGCCGTCGAACAATTTATCGGTACCTCAGCGAGCTGGACCCTTACGAGGTACTGCTGGCCCATCATGGACAACAAGTGGCAGATCAAAAGTTTGGTCCTGTTGGTTCGGGGGTTGGTACGGACTATCCCCTGGAGCGGGTCGAGATAGATCACCACCTGATTGACTTATTAGTTGTCTACCCAAACGGTGATGTGATGGGCCGCGTTTGGTTGACGTTAGCCATAGACAGCTACAGCCGCATGGTGGTCGGCTTTGATATTAGCCCTGAACCACCGTCCTATCGCTCAATCATGAGGTGCTTGAGAAATGCGATAGCCCCCAAAGACAAGTTCATTCAGAGCGTTGTTGATGAATTCAAAGCCCAAAGCGGCAATGAAATTGAAGCTGACATCGAAAATGAATGGCCTTGTTTTGGTTTGATAGTTGTTTTGGTTGTCGACAATGGTCTGGAGTTCCACTCACAGAACTTGCTTGATGCCTTGAGCCAGCTTGGAATTTCTATCGAATACAACCCGAAGCGAACACCCCGCTACAAGGGTAAGGTCGAGCGGTTTTTCCAAACCCTGAATTCCAAACTGATCCATACGCTTGATGGGACGACATTTTCCAACACTCAACAGCGCGGAGATTATGCGTCCGAAAAGAACGCAAAGCTTACCATTCAAGATCTGATGTTGCTTGTGACGAAGTTTGTGGTGGACGAGTACTCAAACACCTATCACGAAGGGATCAAAGATTGCCCAATACACAGGTGGACAAAAGGTACGGAAAAGCATCCTGTCCGCCTCCTAAGTAACCTAGAAGATCTGAGCGTTCTGACCTCGTGCGTCGAAACATGTACGCTATCACGTATCGGCGTGCGGTTGTTCAATCTGCAATTCCAATCAGAAGCGATCCAACTGCTTTACCGTCGGCTGATGACTGGAAGAATGAACTTGGGTCGCAACCCAAAAGTTCGCGTCAAATATGATCCGGAAAACCTGCTCTTGGTTTATGTGGAGGATGCTCAGAACAGAATTTTCTTACCTGCAAGTTGCGTATATGCCTCATATGCTGACGGTTTGTCAGTTTGGCGTCACAAGTTGATCAGCAGGGTTGTTTCCAATGAGACGAACGGCGCGCGTAAGCACTCTGAAGAAAAGCTCCTTAATGCGCGGGTGACAACCTTCGAACTCGCACAGCAGCTGAAGACGAGTAAGAGAAAGACCCGGCGCAACAAGGCTCACAGATATGTTCGAGAAGAAGTCATAGCTGAGGTGGTGACTAATTTCGAGAATGCATCAGAGGATAAGCAAAGAGAAGATATTCCGGTCCAGGAATTTGATTTTTCATCCGATGAGATTGCAGCGGAGATCGAAAAATCTCACTGGAAATCGACGTCTCCGTCCAGAGGAACGGGAGGCGACAATGCATAGAGAAATGATCCTGACCGATGCTCAAGCGGATGGTTTAGCCGCTTTTCAAAATCAGCGGATCCATCACAGCCAGTTCCAGCAAGCAACTGCTCGGATAACAAACTTTCACCGATCAGGTGCTCGGGCATATGCGCCAGGTATAATGACGTTGGTCGGAGAAACTGGAGCTGGAAAATCGTCTATCATCGAGAACTTTTGCACAGTCGCAAATAATGGACATGATTGCAGCCGAGTTCTGTCCATTATTATTCCGCAAAGTTGCACGATCAAAAACCTGGCGTCCCGTATCCTTCATGCATTAGGGGATCCGTGCGCGAGTATGGGCACGCGAGAGTCTATGGAGCGACGGATCGCACGGTTTGCAGATCACACCAGTGTTAGCATGCTAATCTTCGACGAATTTCAGCATTTGACCAACAAAGGTAGTCAAGCTCGTCGCTACGATACGGCCGACTGGTTGAAGACGCAGCTCGAAATTTTACGCAGGCCTGTGTTGTTTGTTGGACTTCCTGAGGTCAACGACATCTTTATGGTGAACCCTCAACTTGAAACGCGCCGGCGCGGGCGAATTGAGCTGCAGCCGTTTGATCCTTCGACGAAGGATGGTGCGAAAGAGCTCCTAATGTTGTTCCATTTCTTGAACAACGAACTGCCGTTACCTGATCCATCAAAGTCAGTTCTTAAAAGCAGTGAAGTCATGTTGAGGCTTGCCCGGTCGTGCAAAGGGCTAATTGGTTACATCACAAAGGTTATCTATCGAGCTGTTGAAATTGCGCTGTTAGCGCGGTGTCAGGCACTCACTGAACAACATCTTATGGCTGCCCTCTCGGAGCTTAAGGAAGCTTCTGCTGAGCTCGATACCAAGGCTATTCGGCCATCGCAATTTGGGCAGAGCAAAGCGACCGGTAAGATGAAAACGGGGCTGCAGAAAGGGGTATCTGATGTGCCTTTCTGAAGTGGTACCAATTACTGCGCCGCCTATTCGAGATGAGAGCTTGATCGGATATCTGATACGAGTTTCTCATATCAATTTCTATGAGCGTTCGTCGTGGATTTTGAAGCTCGCTGGTCTCGATTACTCAAGGATCAAAGCGTCAAAGTGGAACAACGCTCTGCCGAAACTTTCCTCAATCTTGGGGCAAGATACCGGAAAACTTAGCCTGTTGGCGCCTTTGAACGCCCTCGAGGGAAACCACTCAAAGGTCGGAATACCAAATGGCGAAGTGATTTCTCGATATTTCCTTGAGTGGCCAACGAAAGCAATTTGCTCTCAATGTGCTCGGGAAAACGGATATCTGTCGAGTTTTTGGGATCTGAGGTTGGTGACGCATTGCCCCAAGCATCTTTGCAGATTGCGAGAAGGATGTTCAGATTGTGGTGAGAGTTCCCGTTTTTATCGAACAACTGTCGACTTTTGCAGGTGTTCAATGCCCAACGAGAATGCAGATTCTGCCCTATCCAATGCGCATATTGGCTTGCTAAGGCTTTTGTCCAACAAGTATGTGGGGACTGATTTTGATTTGGAGCAGTACGGTTTTTCGAACCAGCTAAAGAGTGCTTCCTTTCGAGAAATCATAGAGACAGTCGCAATACTTGGCTCTTCACTTCTCACTTACGCTAACCTGGATGGAAGATGTTACCATCAGTTGAGTGTAGATAAGATAGTGAACCACGTGGCAGTATCTGCCGATGCGCTCGCCAATTGGCCGAACGGTTTCATCTCTCACATTGGGAAGTTGTTCTTTCCCGCTGAGGACTATTCAGCACTGTCTTGCATTGGATACAGTCTGGAAAAGTTGTATCAGTTTAGTCTAGATCATCATGACCGTGTCCCGGTCGTCTTCGCAGGTTTCGAGGCTTATCTGCACTCGGTGGCTGGCGACGCTCCAGTCGAATTGCGGAAAACTATCACCCCTAGATCTGGGAGACACAAATGGCTTGTTTGTGCTGCTGACGCGCGCGAATGGCTTCGGGTCAGCCGGGAGCACTTCGATAGGTTGATCAAAGAGGGGCATCTCAAAACAGTCACGTTCCGTCGAGGGGGCACGGTAAATCGACTTCTTACTCACGAGAGTATCGATGCTTATCTGGACTTAAAGTCGAGATTGATAAGTATCGGTGCTGCAGCCAACATGTTGTCGATCTCCTTGCATACTTTGAAGACATTGGTCGATGCAGGCTTCTTGAGGCCGTTCCATTCTCCAGATCTGGATGGCAACCATTGCTGGCGCTTTGATGAAGAAGTTGTTGCCGGGTTCCTGCATGAATTGGAAGAGACCGCCAAAAAGTGCTCAGTCCTTCCAGTGCAGTTAGTGGCAGCTGTGCAGAAGTACAACAAACAGGGGCTGTCATATGTGAGAATGTTGAAGATGATCAAAAAGGGAGAAATTGAATTGTTGATGTACTCCCAAAAGGAACGTGGATTTCTCAAGTTCGGGGTTGATCCAGAAGTTCTTCAAAAACTTTTCAGCGATGAAAGACAATTTGTGCAGCCTAAACCTGTCCCTGAGTGGCATCGCAGAACAGGTTTGTTCAATGGTTGACCGAAGCACGTTTCCATTCTTGCGCTCACTTCTGTGGCAGGGCGATCGAGAGCGGCACTTGGATGATTTTGATGTGCTTAGTGTATACGAGAGAGGTTGGCGTTTCCGCGATGTTCTTGGTCAACTGGACGCTGCCGAACTTGCTTACGTTAAGCAATTGGCATCCGTCTATGGATCTTGGCTGGAAGTCGAATGTGAGAGACTTCAGTCAGCTTGTCTGAAATTGGGCGCGGATCGAGACATTGAAGATGGATATGCCGCGTCTGGCGTAGTTGCGTTAATTGAGGCGCTGCGGGGTAAGTTTATTCTCGATAGATGTCTTGGGTTGTCTGGTCGCACAGCTCTATTTGCTTCTATCGTTGATTTCGATGTTCCCAATGAAGTGTCGCTAACGTTAGTGAACGCACCTCAGAATGTCAGAACCTTCCGGGAAACGCTTAGCCGCCATGGTCCACAGGTTCTTTTTGATGAAATAGGAAGTGAGTCGTTTGTTTTTGGGCGTTGCTATTTCGATCAGGCTGGCATGTGGGTAAGCATTCGTCCCAGTGATAATTCACGCGCGATCAAGTTGGCAGTCTATTATGACCCACGGAACAAGCGGGTTCAGTATCGGCAATTGAGAGCAAATCAGTGCAAGCTTGTCCCGATGGTTGCTCCTGAAGATGAACTGTTGTTCGAACTTGTTGATGCTGTGGGTATTCACCCCTCCTCTGATTTAAACCACATCGACTGTGAGCTGATTATCTTGCTTTCGGGATATGTGGACGAGATAGAGGCTGTTGCCGAAAGGGCTTTAAGCTTCGGCATAAGCCCAATGGAGCTGAACCACGCCTTATCCTGCGTGTTGGGTGGCTCACACTCATCAATCGCCTCCAAGGATCTGTTCTTGAAGGGGAAAGCCCGTTTAACGGCATTACTTGATCAGCTGTCATATTGGTAAGTTCTAGCTCTGGAGTGTGCTCCCCACTGGAGGTGAGAATGTCGGAAAAGCAGGTGCAGAACGTACTTACTCAGAAGGAAGCTCAATCATTGTGCCGAGCGGCATTCAGATTGCTGAAGAACTGGGAGCTCTCGGATGCCGAAGTGCAGGTTCTTCTTGGTGGCGACGAGGCTGCGTTTAAGAACGAGCAGCAGTCCCCAAACGAGAATATTTTGGTTCGGGCCCATTTGTTACTAGGCATTCATAAGCAGCTAAGGGTGCTTTTTTTCGACAAATGGAGAGGGTATCAGTGGGTGAAGAAGCCGAACCAAATCTTCAACGGAATGAGTGCCCTAGACGTAATGATGCAAAGAGGTGTTGAGGGCATTCTTCAGGTCAAAGAATATCTTGAAGCTGAAAATGCTCACTAGGTTGAAATCAAAGTTTCTGAGACAAATTGATCCAGAGGTCTTGCCGTTAACGTCCATAAGCGTGATCTGAGTTCGCGCTTGACCTTGGCTCGAATTTATCTAGTTTGCGACGGCGTATTGAGCATTCGTTATACTCCAAAGTTTGCTCGATTAGGGCCTGTAGCTCAATTGGTTAGAGCCGACCGCTCATAACGGTCTGGTTGCGAGTTCGAGTCTCGCCGGGCCCACCATTCTTCTTCAAAATATAAACTTGGCTTTTGAGTAAAAGTTCCTGTGTTCTCCGAACAAGGTTGCAGAGGAACTTGACTCAATACATTGCAATGGGACTAGCCGCTTTGGAGAGTGGTTTTGCAGGCCTACATACCATCCAAACTTAGATAAAATTAAGAACACCATTGGTTTTTTTGTATGTTCTGAAAGCCTCACCCAGTTTGCTATGTCTGTTGTTGAAGGTGCCGAGTTCCCGGCGGGATGAGTATGCCACTCCCCTATCCAGTCGACAGTTCCTCTTGATTCCCCCCATGCTTTCAAAGCAAGTTGCGCGTGTCCTTCTGAATTGCGCTTGAAAATCGTCGGGGACGCTAAGTCTGACCTTTGAGGAAGTGTAAAGCCAGTGATCTGAAGGCCTGACTTCTTTCTGTAACCTAGTAGTAAACCACCTTGTTCATTCTGGGCCCATTGGCCTTCAGTCTTGTTCTCTAAACTTAGTAATGTCGACTTTTCTACTAACACATATGTCAAGGCGAGCCTCTTGAATGCGAGCAGGCAGGGCAGAGCTTGGATGGTGTTGGTGAGACAGGTTTTTGCGTTCTTCCGCGTTGAAAATCGATAACAACGGTCCGTAAGCGTGGGCCGGGGTTGCCTGTTGCCCAGTCAAGAACAGCTTTATTGGCCAAGCTTGCTGCCATGGTAGAAACATCGACAGAAAATGGTACGTAAGCCCCGTCACCGCACGAAGCGGGCATGAGGTTTAGTGGTTCATCCTCGTTTCCTGCTGGATAGCGCCACTGACCTGCAAAGTCCGGTTTTAAGCAGCGGAAACAAGCATAGTCGTCGCCTAAGTTGAGAAAACTCTGTACAGCTGCTCCATTCATGAATGCCCAGGAATGGAGTAGAGCCTTAACGTTCCCTCGGTCTTCATTCAGGAAGCTATCATTAATAGCTGTTTGAACATTCCATTCACCTGTGGCGTCGATGATTATATCGTGTTGTTTAAGTCGCCCCCACATTGTCATCGCGTCACCAGTGTGCGCAAAAACTTGAACGTCCGGATGAAAGCGCTCCAGCTCAGCTTTAACAGCGAGCGCTTTGTTTTTTCCGATATCACCAAATCCGAGCAGGTGTCGGCCAATATTTCCTTCTGCCAAACGATCTCTATCAAATAGAGACAGTTTTCCGGAACTTCCGACCCCGCTTTGGATAAGCATCTTGGCGAGGTGGCCTCCAATGGTCCCACATCCAACTAAAGCAACAGAAGTTTCTTTCAAGTTTTGGCTTCCAAGACAGTTTCTGGACGCAATATCCTCAAGCGAACACCATGAGCATGAGTAGCGAAGAAGCTTCAAATTTTTTTGGTTTTTAAGTAACAGGTCCGCAAGTTTTCTTTTACGAATACGTTTACGGTCGACCGCACTTTTTAAATGGGCCGGAACTTCTAGCTGTAGGCCGACAACTGCGTTGGGGGCAGCTAAGATTAGTAAGCCTTCGTTTAGAAGCAAGTTTTCGGCTTTCGACCAGCTCATTTCGGCGGCTAACTTCTGGCTGCTCAGCCAATCATTTAGCTCCGAGTAATATAAAGGTACTTTAATCTTTGCTGATGGGCCGATGTTTTCAGAAAGAGACCATATCTGAGCTTCTGCAAAAAATGAGAGAGTGTAACCACTCAAGTTTTTCGAGCTTCTAATTGCGATAAACTCAGCCTTGCCGTCCTTCTTGGCGAAAAAAGCACTTGTTTCAACTACACCCGTTGCTGACGATCGGGGGAGAAAAACACTGGCACCATATTTTGCTCGCCAATATAACTGATACTCATCTATGAACTCTTGCTGGGCTCGTCCTTTGTAAGAAAGCCCGAGGGTTCGTTTTACCTCCTCTAAAACCCGTAAAATAGCTTCCCCTGGTTGGTACATGTCGAGAGGTAGGCCAGCGCCAGATATGTAACAAATGCCCCCATCTCCGCTGTCAATATGGGCAAGCGTTTCAAGAGGAATTTGGGATCTGTCAGTCAGGGAAACGCGCGGCTTCTCAGCAAAACGAACATCAGGTATCGAGAGCTTTACATCAATCTGCTTGCCATTGACGTCAAGTGCCCCCGAGTAATCACTCGGTCCTGGGCCGATGTATTTGAAGCCTTTGTCTAATAGCGTTGCTTCTATGATCTGAATGGATTGAGTTTTATTCATTACCCAGATGTTGAAGCGACGATAGCGGGCGCAGCCACTGTTGCAGGCTTCTCTTTTTGGACGGCTTCTATCTTCGAGCCGATTTTCACAACGTCTGGTCTATTCGGAATCCTATCTCCAAAACGAACGCGCAGCTTGTTCACGACCTTTGTTGCATCACCGGTCTGCATTAAAGCAGAATGCATCTCTGCATACAGTTCTTCTGACGCAGAGATAATTGCCTCCCTATCTTTCTCTTCCCACTCGTTAAGAGACAAATCGCGTAAAACAGGATTTTGAACTGTCTTTCCCAAAATCAGGGGGAGCTTCTCTGCAACTAACATAACAAGTTCATCGTCACGGTTCTGGGATGGAAAGCCTGGTAGCTCTTCAAGGGCGATTTCTACTGCACGCATAATGCACAATGACGACAATGGAGAACTCAGCCAATTAAAGTCTCTCCATGCTTTGAAAAAGCGACAAAGTCTTGTGTAGCATGTGCCCAACCTATCTTTCCGAGCTTTTACCCACTCTTCTAACTCTTGCGGGTCGGACCTTAACCAAGAGCCGTCGCTCTGAGCCAACATGATTTTGTCCGAAGGTATGCGCATATCATTCGACAGATACGCTCTGGAGATATTTGCCTCCGCAAAATTAGCACTGTCCATCGCTGCTCTCAGAGCAGCAAACTTCTCTGTCGGAATGGAGTAGATGGGAATATCAATATGTGCGCCTTGCCAAAGTTGTACGCGAACGCAGCTCCGCTTTTCTTTAACAGTCCAGCCGTTTTGACTGCAGGCATCTGATAATGAGTTTGTCACAAAGCTAAACAAGCCTTTTGCAGCTAGTGCCGGCTCACCATT
The DNA here is from genome assembly GCF_037027205.1 of Thalassospira sp. CH_XMU1458. Taxonomy (NCBI): domain Bacteria; kingdom Pseudomonadati; phylum Pseudomonadota; class Alphaproteobacteria; order Rhodospirillales; family Thalassospiraceae; genus Thalassospira; species Thalassospira sp. CH_XMU1458. The sequence goes on from NZ_JAYMDW010000001.1 coordinate 1,209,571, forward strand.
TTCTAGAAAGTCGACAGGAACATACATTCCGTCGTCTAGATCGATTTCTTGCTTCGGAGATTGCGCCGGAATATTCAAGGTGCCGTAGGAGAAGCTACCCTGAGTCATGAACTTTAGCGTTACTCTTGTTGGGCGAGAGTGTCTGTATGTCCTGAATTTCGAACTCTCTTGCCAAAACGTGTCGTCCTTCAGCAACGTATCTGCAGAAGCTTTTAGTATGCTGCGAATTTTGTTCCTCGCTGCAAGTAACTTCGCACGATCGATATCGTCGATATTAAGGCTAGAGAGAAAGCTTGAAGTGTTCGATGGCCCACAAAATAGAGCGTGTGCATTCGCTAAAGTCACAACATATGGCTCCTGATCACGTTTTGTTCATACTAGCGCTTTCTAAAATTCTCTACAACCTATAAGGTGACTCTCATGTACAGAATGTTGCCTAAAAAGTTCATCGTCTTTGCAATCGCGTGGCTGGTAATTGGCTTGTGTATGGTCGTGATCTCATACGGAGAGCTACTTGGCGTGCCGATTGGGCTTACCTCGATACCTTTGATGGTATGGGTGATGCTTCACTTGCTCCTGCTCAACCCTGTTTGGAGGTGGGTTTGGGCGAAAATACCTTGGCTGTCAGTGCACTTCTTTCCAGATCTAAACGGAAAATGGAGAGTTGAGTTGCATTCAAACTGGCCCCGGCAGCTTCAACTGCTTGAGGCTGCGCAATCAAAAGAAAAAGAATTTGATATGCGCAACTGCGGCGAAACAGAGCTTGCCGAGTTGAGTATATTGGAGCTTGAAGCTGACATCCGTCAGAGTTGGTGGAAGATAGAGATGAGTTTGTATAACCCCGCCAGCGTAACGCCGATCAAGCAGTCAAATACAATTTCTATCATTCCTTTCGCTCAAAATGGCCTCCAGAAGTCTGGGATCCTATACATTTTTAAACAAGAAAATATGACTGACAATGTATCCGATAGTAACGAGTTCTATGGAGCGGCCAGATTAGAATACGACTTTGGGAAAGACGAATTGAGTGGGCTCGTATGGACCGCCAGAATGTGGCAGAGAGCGATGAATACTGCTTCAAAGGTAACTTTTAAAAGGCTTCCCTGTGAATGAGGTTTTAGTGCTGGACAGCAAGGTCTGCTACTCTTCTTTTTTGTGATTAACAGATGATATTGCTGAGAGGGCTGTCGCTCCGAATTGTCATAATTTGGGGCAATGATGCTCTTTGCTCTCTGGGTGAAGCAGGTTGACGATAGTCAGCGACGTCAGCATTGGCTGAAGAAAAGTGTTTTGGTCATAACCTCGACAAGTTTGCCACAATATTGCCACTTGACCGCATTGATACATCAAGATAACCATTGCGCTGCAACATTGTGATAGGATTCTCCTTTTGCGGATCATCTCGTGCATACTTTCGGTTATCATCGCGTTGACAGTAATGCTGTCTGGCGCTGAGGCCGTGCATGCCAAAGCCGCTGATATTAACAGTGGCCATCACAGTGTTGTCTCCGTCATGGCTGACAGTAGTTCTCACACACAGGATCCATCGCACAACGATGTTTGTGGCATGGCTGTTTGTGGTCCCTATTTGCAGCAAATGTCTGGTAACTGGAACGCTGCACCTGTTTTGTTGTCTGTAAAGTACTGGGCAAAAGACAGAACGCTCTCGCCTGCAGAGCTTGATGTTAGCGTCAAACCTCCCCGCACCTAAGATATTCAGTTCCTTATCTAAACTGCATTCGTGACGTAATCTGTCGCTATGAGTCCGATCACTGACTCTGTGTAAGGTTTGCGTAACGAGATCCTTTATACTGAATTATCTCGGGAGCATTTTCATGCCCAAATACACTACTTCTGTCCTTCGCCTTGCTGTTGCTTCCGCCCTTGCTATGGGTAGCCTTGCCGGTATCCAGACTTCTGCATTTGCTGGTGCAGGTCATAGTGGCGGTCATAATGATGGCGTCGAAATCGGAGCGCCTGGCGATATCTCTGATGTTCGCCGGACAATTCGGATCACGATGGAAGACAATTTCTATGACAAGGAAAAGATTGTTGTTCGCGGCGGCGAAACCGTTCGTTTTCTAGTCGAAAACAAGGGTGAGTTCGTTCACGAATTCAACATCGGCACCGCAACCATGCATGCTGACCATCAAAAAGAAATGATGATGATGATGGAACACGGGGCCCTTGAAGTAGACAAAATCAACATGGACATGATGGAAATGGACATGGGGAACGGTGAAACCATGAAGCACAACGATCCGAACAGCGTACTTCTGGAGCCGGGTGATTCTGCCGAGGTGATCTGGACCTTCCCGAAAGACGCAGAACTTGAATTTGCGTGCAATGTACCAGGCCACTACGAGAGCGGCATGGTCGGTAAAGTTCGCCTGCAGTAACCACTGCGCAGGGTCTCGCGCCAGAGGGAATCCCTCCCTGTTGCCTCTGGCGCACCTCAACCATCGGAGATCATGAGAATGAGAAAACTTCTTGGGCGTGCCCTTTTGGGGGCGCTAAGCACTATTGCTGTGTCAACAGCAGGGTATGCGGCAACCTATAATCTGTCTGTCGATTACGTTACCATCGACACAGGTGATATGAAAACCAAAGCAATTGGCTATAACGGGTCCTCGCCCGGTCCGACCTTGCGCCTCAAAGAAGGCGAAGATGCCGTCATCAACGTGACGAACAACCTGGACGAGACTACATCTATCCATTGGCATGGGTTGATCCTTCCCTACCAGATGGACGGTGTGCCGGGCATCAGCTTCACCGGGATCGAACCGGGCGAGACTTTTACCTATCGCTTTCCTGTCAAACAGAGCGGGACCTATTGGTTTCACAGCCACTCTGGCTTCCAGGAACCAGATGGCGCTTACGGCTCAATTGTTATCGAACCCGAAAAACGCGAGCCATTCAAGTTCGACCGTGAATATGTCGTTGTTCTGAAAGACAAGCACCCTCATTCCGGGGCGCGTATTCTGCGCAACCTAAAGATGATGCCGGACTACTACAACCGTAACCAACGCACGCTCGGAGACTTCATCTCCGACGTTTCGGAAAACGGTTTGGGAGAAACTCTCTCTGAACGTGGAGACTGGGGCAGCATGCGCATGATGCCAACAGATATTGAAGACGTTCAGGGCTTCGTCGGCCTCATCAATGGTAAATCACCGGAACAAAACTGGACCGGACTATTTGAGCCAAACGAACGTGTGCGCCTGCGCTTCATCAATGCATCGGCCATGACTTACTTCGACGTCCGCATTCCGGGACTTGAAATGACTGTTGTCCAGGCTGACGGCAACAATGTTCAACCGGTCAAGGTTGATGAATTCCGCATTTCGGTTGCAGAAACATACGACGTGATTGTTCAGCCGACAGCTGAAAAGCCGTATGCAATCATGGCCGAATCAATGGGACGCTCGGGTTATGCATTCGGATCGTTGTCGCCGCAAGAAGGGTTGAAAGCTGAAATGCCAGCCAGACGCATGGACGCTCCGTTGCTGACAATGGCGGACATGGGAATGGATCACGGTAGCATGGCCGGAATGGATCATTCTTCGATGGGCAGTGGTAACGAGAACGGTATGGCTGGAATGGACCATTCGAATATGGCCGGAATGGATCATTCTCAGATGGGAATGTCCAAAGATGATCCCTTCTATGCCGCTGGAAGTGGTTTGACACCAAAAGCAGCCAATGGCGGAAAGTTCCTCTCCTATGCCGACCTGAAGGCACAGAAGCCTTTGTACCCTGAACGGCCTGCAACGCGTGAAATTGAACTGCGCCTTACCGGAAACATGGAACGCTATACGTGGTCAATCAATGGCGTCAAATATGAAGATGCAGAACCTATCCGCTTGAAATATGGCGAACGGGTGCGCTTCAAGTTCGTCAATGAGACCATGATGTCACACCCGATGCATTTGCACGGGATGTGGTCAATCCTCGATACTGGCAACGGTAAATGGGATCCGGTTAAACACACCATCAATATCAACCCTGGCATGACCGTTTATTCGGAAACCGAAGTTGATGAACCTGGGCAATGGGCTTTCCACTGTCACCTTAGCTATCACATGGCTTCTGGCATGTTCCGAAAAGTGGTTGTAGAGGGCGGTCCAGCCGTCGCGGCACTTGAGAATGGAGTTCAATAACAATGAAAACACTAACTTTGGCCGCGATTGGTGGTGGTGTTCTTTCCACGATCCTGTCCTTCTCGTTCACTGCCAAAGCAGACAATCACATCTTTTATGGCATTCAAATGGAGCAGTTTGAATACCGCTCTGGTGACGAAGGGGAAAATCTTTTCGTTTGGGATGGTGATGCATTTGTTGGCACCGATGAACTGAAGTTACGTTGGCAAGGCGAAGGCGAGCGTGATCTCAAAAACGACCTTTACGAAAACTTCGAGAACAGACTGGTCCTGCAAACACCAATCAGCGACTTTTTCGATGCCAAAGCCGGTATTCGTCTGGATACGCCAAGCACAACAGATCGTTGGTATGGAACCGTTGGAATCATGGGGCTTGCTCCTCAATGGTTTGAAGTCGACGCTGATCTGTTTGTCAGCGAGACCGGAGACGGCAGTGCGCGGCTTGATGTTGAGTATGAAGGCTTGCTGACCAATCGTTTAATCCTCACACCTTCGCTTGAGCTGAATGCTGCGTTCTCTGACGATCGCGAGATTGAGGTCGGACGCGGGTTTTCAAGCGCAGAGATCGGACTGCGGCTTAGCTATGACCTCATCGACCGTGCCGTTGCACCGTATATCGGGGTTGCCTATGAGCGGAAACTCGGCAAAACCGCAGACTTTGCAAAAGATGACGGCGAAGATTACGAGGCAACTTACCTCGTAACCGGTCTCCGCCTTCTTTTCTAAGCATCACACGACAGGGAGGACTTTCCTCCCTGTCTGTTTTGCCGAACCTTCTCAAGGAACCTAACTACAATGATGGAAATCGTCCACGATATGGGGCATCGCTTGACGCACTACATATCAAGCGATGCACACTGGTGGGTTCATCTTGTATTCCATTTGGTGGTGTTTGGGGTGCCGGTTGCGCTAATTATTATTCTCAGCGCGACGGGATACAGGGCTTTAAGACGCCGCAGATCTGTTCTTGCGCAACAGGCTCAAAAGCCCTCGGCAAAGAGCGGAACAGCGCTCCTGCAGTACATATTCAGAGCTTCATGGAAGCGGCAGATAAAACTGGGGCTACTGGCGACGGCCTCTTTGCCGGCTCTTTACATGAGCCTCGAGCTTCCGAAGTTGATCATCAACAACGCCATTGAGTCAGGACATTTTCCAGTTACCTATTTAGGAATGGAGTTCTCTCAAACGATGGCTTTACTTACTCTCTGTCTGCTTTTTTTATTGGCGATTGGCGTGCATGGCTGGCTGAAATATCAGGTTAATTTGCAATCCGGTGCGCTGGCAGAACACATGTCACGCCGCCTACGGCTTGATATTTCAAAATTCAGCTTTCGAAAGCCATCCCCCAAAGGAGGGGAATTGATTCCGGTTATTGTGCAGGAGGTAGAGCCCGTAGCTGGATATGCTGCAGAGTCGATTGTGCTGCCTTTGTTACAAGGCGGTACATTCCTGACGATTCTGACTTTCATGCTCGTGCAAGATTTGGTTTTGGGCATCGCCGCAACCGCACTGTTGCCGCTTCAGATTTTTGTCATCCCCAGATTCCAGAAGAAAATTAATGCTTTGTCTCGAACGCGGCTGAAGGAAGTCAGAGTTCTCGGCGAGAAGATAGGGAACATCTCAAACGATAACCAGCCAGGTGCCCGGGATATTTACGGGTCATACAAGCGACTTCACGACCTTCGTCTCTCTATCCACAAGAACAAGTTCGCCATGAAGTCTTTAAACAATTTCATATCACAGATGACGCCCTTCTTCTTTTACACAATTGGAGGGTATCTGGTGATAAAAGGCGATCTCACGCTCGGGGCTCTAATCGCAGTATTAACTGCATACAAAGACATGGGCGCTCCGCTAAAAGAGCTCTTTCGCTACTATCAGGCGCAAGCCGATGCTCACGTCAGATACTCCGAAATCAAACCTTACATCTCAAAGGAAATCAACAGTACGGACAACCGGCTTGCAGATGTAACGGTTCTGTCTGAAGTCGGTTAAAAAAAACGTCCCCTTAATTGAGGTAGGTCAACGTAACTCGATATTTAAGGGCATAAGTGTTACGTTACTGCCCAAAGGAAGTTTGATCAATGAATGCACAGCAAGCACTAATACGCGCCGTACTGATCCTGCTCGTCGGGATGAGCGCTATTATGCTTGCTCCCCATATTGCAGTCGCGTCGACTGGATCTTTTCCTGCGCATTCTGCAGAACTCAATGGTTTTGACGTTGAACACCAGCATGACCTGGCTTCGTGCTGCCCTCAGGTTTCTTGTCACTCCACATCAGCGGTCCTTACCGAGATTATCCTACCGGTTTCCGAGTTTTCCCATGTACAGAACGGGATAGAAGAAGTGTCCCTTCAGCCGGTATCTCGGTCATGGATTTTCCAGCCTCCCATATCCTGATCCTCCCGAACAAATAGCGAATAACTGTTCTGGGTTCTGCACCTGCCGATGGCATGCGTACAGATTGAGCCTTGGTGTTCTGCACCATGCTGCTTTCAGACGGAACAGTCATACCTAAAGGTATTTATGGGATGGCGAAGAGAAATGGAAAATATTCTCAGTTGGTTGCTTTGGGGAGCCTTCATCATATTGATGATGCGCTTTGGTTGCGGTGCTCACATGTTTGGGCACAAAAAGCACACCCACAATAAGAAACAAGCGGACGGTCAGGCTGAGGCAATCCGATGGGAGCACCCTCAGTCCGCCGTTGACCCGGTTTGTCATAAAACTGTCGATCCGCGCATCGCCAAAACAGCCATTTATGGCGGTGAAGTATTCTACTTCTGTTCAGACACCTGTCGTTCGAAATTTGAAGTGTCGCCAGATACCTATGTCGATGGCAGCGCAATTAGCCGACAAACTCACGTATCGCCAAGCTAGTTCAGCGAAATCAATAGGCGGCAGCAACAGGACCAGGGTTGACTAGTTCCCTTGGTCTCACGTGTCTTCGAATATTTGATACATACGCATAAAACAAAGGCCCGAAGAAAATGAAAAAACAAATCAATTGGCCAAAGTATTTGGTTATCGGTTTTTTCGCAGTAGGGATCATCGCCATGACCCTGAATTCGTTTCTGCCCGGGAAAGATGACATCAAAGATCTTGAACTGACTGATAGCGGGATTGCGCTCCCCAGTTTCAGCAAGGAAGCCATGGTAGGAAACCAGCTTTTCGATATGAACTGTGCTGCTTGTCACGGAGGCAATGCAACAGGCACAGAGCAAGGCCCGCCGCTGATGCACAGAATCTACAATCCGGGACATCATTCAGATCGCGCATTCTATCTAGCTGTTCAAAACGGGGCAAAACAACATCACTGGCCCTTTGGCGATATGCCAGCCCAGCCTCAGGTCAGTTCGGAACAGGTAGCACGGATCATTCGTTATATACGCGAGCTGCAAGAAGCAAACGGCATCGCGTACCAAAAACACCAAATGTGAGGCAGGAATGGATCATCAGGCAGAATACAAGAAAAACAGTATCTCGCTCCTTGGCGCCATATCCATGGGCACCGGTGTTATGATCGGAGCAGGAATTTTTGCTTTGACCGGACAAATTGCCGAACTTGCAGGAAAGTGGTTCCCGTTGTCGTTCCTGTTTGGCGCACTTGTCACTGCTTTTAGCGCATATACCTACATCAAGATGTCCAATGCTTTCCCGTCTGCAGGCGGGATCGGAATGATCCTCCAAAAAGCATACGGGCCGGGAGCCATAGCAGGCGGCGCAGCATTGCTGATGGCCTTTTCGATGGTCATCAACGAGAGTTTGGTCGCAAGAACATTTGGAACCTATGTTTTGCGGGCGTTTGACCTGACAGAGCTTGAAGTTCTTATACCGGTATTGGGTGTTTGCCTGATAATTTTTGCATATGCTGTTAACAGAGCTGGCAACAAATCGGTTGGCCTGTTTTCAATGGTCATGGCCGCGTTGAAGATCGGCGGCATTGCATTGTTTGCAATTGCAGCGCTGTGGGCTGGTGGATACTCGTTCGAGCCGTCATCACCCGACGGCGCGAGCTTTCCATTGGCCGGTTTTGTCGCATCAATTGCTCTTTCAATTCTGGCCTTCAAAGGGTTCACAACGATCACAAACAGTGGTGCTGAAATCGTGAGCCCTCATAAGAATGTGGGTCGTGCGATTACGTTCTCAATCCTGATTTGCGTTGTCGTATATATTCTCGTGGCGCTTGCTGTTGGTTCAAGCCTTGACTTGGACGAACTGATAAAAGCCAAAGACTATGCCCTCGCCCAAGCTGCACAGCCAGCATTGGGGCCCATCGGATTTTATCTGACTGTGCTGCTCGCAGTCGTTGCGACGGCGTCCGGTTTGCTAGCAAGCGTGTTTGCGGTGTCAAGAATGCTCGCGATGCTGACCGATATGGAGATGATCCCGCATAGTCATTTTGGAATGTCGGGTTCAATCAAAGACCACACACTTGTTTACACGGTTGTCGTGGCAGCGCTGTTGACAATCTTTTTTGATTTAAGCCGGATCGCTTCACTTGGCGTGTTTTTCTATCTGGTCATGGATGTGCTCATCCACTGGGGATGCTTTAAGTACCTACGACAAGAAATAGGAGCACGCGGCTTTGTAATGATTACAGCAATTGTCTTTGACATCATCGTGCTGCTCGTTTTCGCCGGCATGAAATTGCAAAGCGACCCATCCATTGTTCTCATTGCAACTTTGATGATCGTTGCTGTGTTCATTTTTGAACGTTGGTTCCTGTCAAACTGGATAAACCAATCGGCCAAGGCGCACAGTCACGATCACTCAGAACATTGATTATCCGCAGTGACATTGCAGCATAACAGCAGGAAGCAGACCATGTCTGATCATCATCATAAGAAGCACCAGTATAATCACAAAATGTCTGATCAATCAGGACAGTCGACGGATCCTGTTTGCGGTATGTCGGTCACGGTGGATGCCGATACACCACGCTCTCGGTACGGCAGTGAGACATATTATTTCTGTTCGCAGAAATGTAAGGGCAAGTTCGATAGCTCTCCTGAGAGCGTATTGTCCTCAGAGGAAGAGACATCTGCTGCAAACAGCGCTTCGTCATCGACTTCGGGTCGCTACACCTGCCCGATGCATCCAGAGATCATACGATCCGAACCTGGTTCCTGTCCGATCTGCGGAATGGCACTGGAACCGATGGATATGCCAACAGAAAATGACGCACCAAACCCCGAGATTCGGGATTTCAAAAAGAGATTCTGGTTAGGCGCAGCTCTTACGGTGCCGCTGATTGTCCTAACGATGGGGCCGTTTGTTGGTTTGGGTTTCATCCGGGAAATGATTGGAGAACGCGTTACTCTTTGGGTGGAGTTGGTTCTCGGAACGCCTGTTGTCCTGTGGTCCGGCTTCCCATTCATGGTTCGTGGATGGCATTCTGTGGTGAACCGTTCTCTCAACATGTTCACCTTGATCGGGATGGGCGTTAGCGCAGCTTATATATTTAGCGTCGTCGCAGTGATTTCTCCGGGTATTTTTCCTGATGGCTTCAGAGACGCACAGGGACATGTCGGTGTGTATTTCGAAGCTGCAGCTGTCATCGTTGTCCTTGTGCTTCTTGGCCAACTAATGGAATTGGGGGCTCGGGAACGAACCGGCTCGGCAATCAAAGCGTTATTGGGTCTTGCTGCGAAAACAGCCCGCATTATTGAAGATGATGGTTCTGAACGAGAAGTTCCTCTTGAGGATGTAACCGTCGGAATGCGTTTGAGGGTTCGCCCAGGTGACAAGATACCTGTCGATGGCGTTGTCGTTGAAGGACGGTCGTCAGTTGATGAATCCATGATTTCGGGTGAACCCGTTCCAATTGAAAAAAATCCAGATGACGATGTCACCGGAGCAACAATCAACGGAAATGGCAGCCTGATCATCCTGGCCAAACGGGTTGGCAAAGATACTGTCTTGAGCCAAATCGTTGATATGGTCTCCCATGCTCAGCGAAGCAAAGCGCCAATCCAAAAGGTTGCAGACACGGTTGCAGGCAAGTTTGTGCCTGCTGTTATCCTGGTTGCTTTGATCGCCTTCGTCGCTTGGGCCATCTGGGGGCCCGATCCGTCATTGTCATACGGGCTTGTCGCAGCGGTTGCTGTTCTGATCATTGCGTGTCCCTGCGCCCTTGGTTTGGCAACGCCGATGTCAATCATGACAGCGACCGGCCGTGGTGCACAAATTGGTGTGCTCATTAAAAATGCAGAGGCCTTGGAGCGATTTGCGAAGATCGATGTGCTCATTGTCGATAAAACCGGGACTTTGACAGAGGGTAAACCAAAACTTGCAGGTGTAATCGCCCAACCAGATTTTCAGGAGGAGGAAGTTCTTTCTGTCGCTGCGGCGCTGGAAAAGGGATCCGAACATCCATTGGCTGACGCCATTGTCAGTGCTGCTCAGGAGCGCGGATTGTCCCTTGATAAGGCAGAGGAATTTGAAGCTGTAACCGGTCAGGGCGTCACCGGAAAGGTGGGTGGCAAGTCGGTTGCCCTAGGTAATAGCAAACTCCTTCAGACTCTCAATATCGATCATTCTGCTGTTGATAAAATAGCAAATGATCGGCGAGATATGGGGGAGACGGTAATGCATGTCGTTATTGATGGAAAGATCGCTGGGCTCATTTCCGTTGCCGATCCGATAAAGCAAACAACATCGGATGCCCTGGCCGCATTGAAAAAGCAGGGCTTCAAAATTGTCATGGCTACTGGCGACAATCAACGAACAGCAAAAGCTGTTGGCAGTAAACTCTCGATTACCGATATCCGGGCCGATGTCTCACCGGAAGATAAGGCCAATTTAATCAAAGAGCTAAAAGATAAAGGTCATCAAGTCGCGATGGCGGGTGACGGTGTTAACGATGCCCCCGCACTTGCGCAGGCCGACGTCGGAATTGCGATGGGTACGGGGGCGGATGTTGCAATCGAGAGTGCAGGATTCACTCTTGTCAAAGGTGACCTGAGCGGGATTGTTCGCGCCCGCGACCTCTCGGAAACAACCATGCGCAATATCCGACAAAACCTCTTCTTTGCGATGATTTACAATGCAGCAGGTGTCCCGGTTGCCGCAGGGCTACTTTATCCGTTCTTTGGCATTCTTATCTCGCCCATGTTTGCCGCTGCAGCCATGAGCTTGTCTTCGGTGTCTGTCATTGCCAATGCATTAAGACTTCGGCGCGCTGGCATATAGGGAGAAGCGGTCTCAGGTTTACACGGCTATACGCTGATTCCAGTGATGTTTGGCTATGAAACAGCACTGGCTACAGCATTTAAGAGAATTGTCAGCTTTTCTGTCAATTCTGCAGATTTTTGTCACCTTTTGTGACAATCGATGACAACTTATCTGGCAATCTAAAATGTTAAGGCGTTGATTTCGCAAGAAGTTGAATGTCAGCTTTTGTGGCACGTGACAGTCGAGTGCCACAAAAGTTGAAATTTTCGCCAGAGAAGATGAAATTCTCGCCGGAAATGATGAAACTGGCACTCGACAATGCCCCTCTCCTGTCTATTCCAACTGATGGTTGTCGCGAGTTAGAAGCCAGTTTGGTGCCAGAGAGTACCTAATAATAACTGGTTTGCCGCTCGAAATTTCTCGCTTGAGAACGCCGGCCGTTCGCTCTATGAGCTCGCCCGAGTCCTCCACTCAGTTTTGAATAAAACGCGCAGAGATGGCGTTCGGGTAGTTGTTCGCAGAAAAAAATGTCACTGAACTAAGTGACATTGTAGCCGCTCAATTAAGGGCTGTCTGATCAGGTTTGCAGCCGATCGCTAAAGAGACGGATACATCCTTTTCAATGTAATAATCACTCTCTTACGGTGGGATTATGACAGGCAAAGTCATGACGCTCTATTTGTTGTGCGCGCGTCAGAATGTAAAGCACCTCTTTCAGAAATTTTGCAGGATAGAACATTCTGAGCTGCTGTCTGAGCGGGGGTGTCCGAACTTCAGTTGATAAATCCTCGGACCAGACATTGACCGATTGTTAACAAATCGGAATCATTTCAACCCAACAGAAACCAGTTGGGAGCTCCAAACGCAAAAACCGCCACAGAATGTCTGAAGCGGTTGGTTACGTCGCATAAGCGAGGATTAGTAGGATTTTTCTCCTTTAGCACGTTTCCCCCTATCAGGCAAGCACTGCGTGTCAATCACGCAACAGGATCACTTTGCCTAACTTTGGCTAAAGGAGATGAAAATGTATGAACCAGCACGCCGGGTTGTCACCCGGAGTAAAGGTCGTGTTGTAGGATATTTTTACAGCAGGAAAAACCGGAGACAGGTAGCGTGGGAGTCACAATTAGAGCGTGATTGCATGCGGGTACTTGATGTGTTGCCTGAGGTGGTGAAGTACAAGGCGCAGCCATTTCGGTTCATTTACGAATGCAACGGCAGAAGTCGCTTTTACTACCCAGATATCGAGGTTCTAACCAGAACCGGACGCAAAATTCTAGAAGTTAAGCCGGTCAAGAAACTCTTTGAACATGGTGTGCTTGAGAGGCTCGAGCTCATGCGTGAAATGTTGCGTGAGGAAGGATACGGCTTTGAAGTCTGGACAGAAGACCAAATCAGAAAAGAGCCGCTCTGGTCGAACGTAAAGCTCCTGCAACCGTATCGGCTGCTTGGGGGGACACTTTACTCAGTCCTATCGATCTATCGAGCATTCAATGGTCAAGATCGCATTTCAATCGGTGAACTAGCTAAGCAAGTCAGTGCTGACAATGCGCTGGAAGCAGTCTTGCCATATATCGCAGAGGGAAAACTCTGCGTCGATCTCAATGAACCGATCACAGCAGACAGTCTAGTTTGGTTCTACGAAGGGGAGATCAAAAAATGAGCATGATCCACATCCCTGTAAATACCAGAGTTTGTCTAGATGCAGAGGTTTACAAGGTAGTTTGCCACACCGAGTCCGACGAGTTGAACCTGACCTGTCTTCGAACAGGTAAACCTCTTTTGATCTCTGCACGAGAGCTGGCTGAGAAAGTGGTTGAGGGCGAGGCCTCTATTGACCAGCAAATACCTGAAATGGACACGTCGCTTAAGGGGCAGCTCGAGAAGCGCTTTGAGGCCTTCAGTGAAAGTGACAAGGCTGTAGCGAGAGAGCGGCTAAGTTACATCCACAAAGTTGAAGAGCTTTTGGTCAGCAGTAATTTAACCATGGCGATAAACGAAGTTATCAAGGGCGCGGAGCGAGGTGGAAAAGCTATCCCTCCAAGTTTTAGTGCGATTTGGAGGTGGTACGACGAATGGCTCAAAGGTGGCCGAAATATCACTGCTTTGGTTCCTAGGCATCACCTCAAAGGCCGAAGGCCAACGTGTCTGTGTAATCGGTCTTTTGAGATCCTGCAGGAAGTTGTCGAGGACCACTATCTCGTTCGAACGCCCAAGACCAAGCTTGGCGTCTTTAATCTATTCAAAAGTCGGCTGATGAAGGAGAACAAGCTTTATCCCGAAGCTGGACGAATGCACATCCCGTCCTCGAGAAGCATCTATCGTTTTTTGGCAGGTCTTAATCCGTATGAAGTGATGGCGGCACAAAAGGGCCGACGGCAAGCCGATAAGGTGTTTGCGGGTGTCGGACCAGGCATCGTTGCCAAGTTTCCTTTGCACATGGTCCAAGTTGATCATCAGCTTATGGACATTATCCTAAGAACCAAGGATGGAAAGGTAATTGGAAGACCTTGGTTAACCCTGGCTTTGGATCTTTACAGCCGAATGCCCGTTGGATTTTACGTTAGTTTTGACAGTCCGGGCTATGTTTCGGTGATGCATTGTTTGAAACATGCAATCCTTCCAAAAGAAGAGTATCTCAAACAAGTACTCGCTCAATTTGAGGCTCAACCCGGCACCACATCGGATGCTAACTTTGGGTCGATCTGGCCCTGTTTTGGGGTGATGGACACTTTGGTGCTCGACAATGCCTTGGAGTTTCACTCGCAAGATCTGCTGGATAGTTGCAGCCAGCTTGCAATTTCAGTGGAGTATAATCCGGCAAGAACCCCTCATTACAAGGGAGCTGTAGAACGTTTCTTCGGAACATTGAATACAAAGTTGATCCATACCCTGCCAGGGACAACTTTCTCTAACCCTGAGCAACGAGGTGATTACAATTCCGACAAGTCGGCCTGCCTAACAATTGAGGACCTAGAGTTCCTTTTGACGAAGTTCATCGTAGATGAACACGCAGTCACAGAGCACTCGACTCTCAAGAAGCTCCCTTTAGAAAAATGGCAGAATGGCGTTCGTGAGCACCCTGTTCGGTTCATCTCGAACCAGCAAGATGTTGCCGTATTGCTGTTCAAAGTGAAGGTCAAGAAATTGACCCGAACTGGTATCAGGATCATGGGGCTGAACTATCAGTCGCACAGCCTGCAGATCCTCCGTCAACGTTTGATGACGAATTCTTCAGGCAAGCCTGCCAATCCGGAAGTTCGGATCAAGTTTGACCCAGAAGACCTGGCGGTAATTCATGTTGAGGACAGTCGAGCCAAGTTGTTCATTCCTGTGAACTGCACCCATGAGACTTACGCTTTGCAATTGTCGATTTGGCGTCATCGCCTAATCCGCAAAGCGATGCTTAAACGGAAGTTGGATCTCAGGAAAGTTTCGGAAGATGATTTTCTTGAGATACGGCAGTCATTGTTTGAGGTCGCTGAAGAGCTCATCGAGAGCCGTCAGAAACGTAAACGCAAGGCAGCCAATCGTTTCACCAGTGAGGAGAAGAAAGCAGGGAACGACAACGGACCGCATCCAAAGACTGAACGTACCGTTGAAGAGCAAGCTGACGATGTCAGTTCTGATGAGACCTTTGCTTCACCGTTCCATTCTCCAGAAGAACTTGAGGACGAGTTAAAGCGTCGGGGATGGCGTACCTCGCGTGCAGGAGATCCGAACCAGGGCGGAGGTGAGGCCGATGCATGAATTCGAAAACGGATTAAGCAACGAACAAGCTATCAAACTCGCTGAATTTCGGGATCGTAGGATTGCTCATGATGCCTTTCAGGATGCGCTGACCAAGATCGCGAATTTCCACCAAACTGGTCGACATGCCTCTAGGCCTGGAATTCTGACGATGGTTGGTGAAACGGGTGCTGGCAAGACCTCTATCATCGAGGACTATTGCAATTTCCACAACAAAAGCGGCCGGTTCAAGAAGGTCCTTTTTGTCATCGTACCTGAAAGCTGCACCGTTAAGAATCTAGCTGCAAGCATCTTGATGGCATTGGGGGACCTGTCGAGTGTGAAAGGCACACGGCAGGACATAGAGCTCAGGATCAAAGATTATGTTGTTCGGACTGGCGTTGAATTGCTGATCTTTGACGAATTCCAGCACCTAACGAACCGCGGCAGTGCACGACGACAATATGATGCTGCAGATTGGCTAAAGACGCAGGTAGAGATACTTCGAAAACCCATCGTGTTCGCAGGCTTGCCGGAAGTTCACAATATATTCTCTGTGAACCCTCAGCTTGAGACGAGAAGAAATGGCAAAATCGGGATTGAGCCATTCAATCTTGATGCTGAGGAAGCACGAAAGTCCGTGGTTCTCTTTTTCCACATGCTCAATAAGCACCTGCCTTTGCCGAGGCCTGAGGTCTCGGCACTAAATGACCCTGTGGCGATCAAGTATGTCGTTGATGAAAACAAGGGACTGCTTGGATACATGATGCGGACTGTGCATTGTGCGACCGAGCTGGCGATGCTTGAAGGCGATGAAACCCTTCGCCTAAATCATCTTCATGAAGCTGTCCGGATTTTGGGGGCGGTAGAGTTCGATGTCGGAGAAGCGACAATCCGACCGGGAAAAAAGAAAACACCAAAAGACAAAGGCATCGGCAAGGAGGATGATCATGACATCTTCTAAAACGCTTTTGTTCCAGTCTCCACCAATCAAGCATGAGAGCTTGATGGGTTATCTTGTCCGTGTAGCAGAGCTGAACCGTTATCCCAGGATGTCCTGGATCGGAAATCTGGCTGGTGTGAGCCTAACGGACCAAGCGCAATCGAAAATTGCCGATAAGCTTGGGAAACTCTCCAAAATCATCGGTGTGACGGAGGATGAGATGAAGTCTCTGTCCTTCTACACAAGTGCACGCGGTAACAACTCTCATGTGATTCTTTCCACAGGTGAAATCATTCCGAGACAGTTCCTCTATTGGCCAAGTGAGCGTGTCTGTTTCTCGTGTTTGAGAGAGAAGGGTTTCGTTTCAGGGCTCTGGGACCTTAAATTTGTTACTCATTGCCCAGAGCATGGAGAGCTTCTCAGGAATGCTTGTCCGTCCTGCGGAGAAGATGTTGTTTCTAACAGGGGGCGTGTAGCCCCCTGCCTTCCCGGGTGTCAGTTCAAGGCTGCAGCCACTGAGTGTTCGAACCCAGTAATAGCCTTGATGCAATTGATCTCTAACAAATTCATGGGCACAGAGTTCGACGTCAGTGCGCAACGGTTGCCAGCTCAGCTGGTCGATGGAGATCTATATTTTCTTCTGCGCACGATATCTTTTTTGTCGACGCGCCTATGGCACGAGAATGAAGATTTGGACGAGAAGTGGCACGAAGAAACCAGCGATATTGTTGTTTCAAACGTAGAGCGCGTAGCCACAGCGCTAGCGAATTGGCCACATGGATTCTGTGATTTCATAGATGATGTTTGTGCCGGTAAGGGGGCACCAAACGGCATGATTGTAATGCACCAGATGTTTGGGAGTTTTTATAAGGCATTGGTGTCACAGCGAACTCAGCTTGGGTTTCTCTTCGATGCTTTACAGGACTACATGAACAACCGGCTGAGTGCGGGTTATGTGAGTGCGCGTGGAAGCCCCGCGGTGTTTAAGGTGAGAGATCGCAGAGCCTTCATGCCGGGGTTCGTTGCCCGCAAACAGCTGGGTGTTGGCAAACAAGAGTTTAAAAGGCTGGTGGAGCGGAAATATCTGCAAAGCAGGGTATTTGATACGAACTACGGCCGAATGATCTGTGTTCACCGTGAGAGCGTCAAAGAGTACGGAGAGACCAGAAGCCGTCTTGTGGATCGCAAGCAACTGGCAGATGAGCTCGGGGTATCCCAGCATGTGCTGTATTGTCTCAGTGCTACGAACATCTTGACGCCGATACATTCCCCAGATGGAGACGGTTGGCCGAAGTGGTTCTACGACCGCAAGGTTGTTGATTCCTGGATGGCGGATCTAAGGGCAGGTGCAAAACGGCCCCCAAAGGTCAAAAAAACACTCCGTTTGGGGCAGGCTGTTGCCAAGTTTAACAAGCAGGGTTTGAGTTACAGCAAGCTTCTGACTGCAATCAATCAAGGTCTCTTGAAGCTGTATGTCCCTCGGAAAGATGAGGAGACGGGTTTACAGGCTCTTCACGTCGACGAAGCTCAGTTGGAAAACTGGTATAGCAACGTCCACTAGCAACATTTCGTTAATCTTTGAAGTAACTTAGTGGAGTGGTCCGATGTCGTTGAACGGTGATGCTCTATCCTTCCCGGCCTCAATTACCGAGAAAGACTGTGCTCGTCTCAGTGGTCCGGGGTTAAAGGCGTTTCGCCATATTACTCCCGCTTGGGGATTAAGTACGAATGACCAAGTCAAGTTGCTTGGACACCCTTCAAGGTCAACCTACTACAGATGGTTGAGAAAGCAGAAGTCAGGAGAGCGGTTGGTCATTCCGTATGATGTACTTATGCGAGTCTCTGCAGTTTTGAATATCTACAGGAGTCTCTTTGATCGGTTCCCAGTCAAAGAGGAAGCGCTCATTTGGATGACAGGTAGACATCATGCGCCAGTGTTTGATGGTCGGTCTCCGTTGGTCGTTATGCTAGAAGATGGAGATCGCGGTCTAGAGGTTGTGGCTAGATATCTACACTCTTGGCGTTAATGATAGAACTCTGGATTCCGAGGTCTCCGCATTATCACCGGAAAGAACTAGCTCTTGCCAGTGTGATAAAATACTCGCAAAAATTGTGATCAATGTGCAAAGCTATGCACTACGAATTACACTCAGGCTGAGCAGTTAGAAGGCTGCAAAGCTTTTACCAAAATGAGTCGCGGGAGGACTAAGCGTTGGCTGAACTTGAAACTATAAGGAATGGTTCAGTTGTCCTTGGCATAATCCCAAATCAATCTGTCGAAGTTATCAGCAGCAGCTGGATTGGCGACCAAGCTGTAAATGTTGTTTATCGCACAACGTCAGGCTCTGTTTCTGAGGCGACACTTTATCGCGATGACGAGCACCGGCTGAGTTTGGAAAGTCGTGGACATTTATGGTCGTTCGACGCTGATGGGGCTCTTTTGCGCCTCGTGACCGAGGCCAATAGAATCAAACTCGCTCACTACTTCGACCCATATCTTGCGATACACACCAGCCTTGTCGATCCGCTGCCACATCAGATATCAGCGGTATATGGAGAAATGCTGCCGCGTCAGCCTTTACGCTTCTTGCTGGCCGATGATCCAGGCGCAGGTAAAACCATTATGGCGGGCTTGCTGATCAAAGAGTTGGTCGCGAGAAGTGATCTGGAACGTTGTTTAGTTGTGGCACCTGGAAGTTTGGTGGAACAATGGCAGGATGAGCTCGGCGAAAAGTTTGGTCTGGAATTCGACATTCTCTCTCGCGATATGATCGAAACATCACGGTCAGGGAATGTATTCAATGACCGAAACAGATTGATTGCCCGACTAGATGTATTAGCGCGCAATGAGGACCTGCAAGAAAAGCTTGCAAGTTCAACTGAGTGGGACTTGATCATTTGTGATGAAGCTCACCGAATGTCGGCAACCTTCTTTGGCGGTGAGGTCAAATTCACCAAGCGTTACCAGCTTGGACAGCAACTGGGGCAGATATGTCGTCATCTGCTGTTGATGTCGGCAACGCCGCACAATGGCAAAGAAGAAGACTTTCAGCTTTTCATGGCATTGTTGGACGGAGACCGCTTTGAAGGTCGCTTCCGAGATGGCGTGCACTTGGCTGACACCTCAGACATGATGCGGAGGCTCACCAAAGAGGAACTACTCAAGTTTGATGGTCGACCGCTATTTCCCGAGAGGCGTGCATATACCGTCAAATACGATCTCTCCCCTCAAGAGGCAGAGCTATATGGCGCGGTTACTGAGTATGTCCGCAACGAGATGAACCGTGTCCGGCGGTTTGCGGAGCAAGATGGAAAGAAGCGGAACAATGTCGGATTTGCTTTACAAATCTTGCAAAGACGCCTCGCGTCATCTCCAGCCGCGATTTATCAATCTTTGAAACGTCGTCGTGAACGGCTTGAGACAGAGCTTTCGGAAGCTCGGTTGATACACAAAGGTCGTAAGTCACGGTTTGATCAGGATTTCGATTCAGATGAAATCCTGAGAAACATTGATGAATATAGCCAAGATGAGATCGATGATCTTGAGGACAGTATTTCCACCGGCGCAACAACAGCAGAAACGGTCGAACAGCTTGAGATAGAAGTTGAGACGTTGAAAGGGCTCGAGGCTCTGGCTATGGGTGTTCTGCGTTCAGGACAAGACACCAAGTGGACGCAGTTAAACCGAATTCTCGATGATGAGTTGATGGTTGATGCTGATGGTAATCGTCGAAAGCTAATTATCTTCACTGAACCAAAAGACACTCTCCATTATTTGCTCGATAAGGTGAGGTCGCGATTAGGTCGGCCAGACGCTGTGGAAGTGATCTATGGCGGTGTAACCCGCGAAGAGCGGCGCAAGGTTGTTGAGCGGTTCATGCAGGACCGGGATATGCTCGTACTGATTGCCAACGATGCAGCTGGCGAAGGTGTTAACCTTCAGCGCGGCCATCTGATGGTGAATTACGATTTGCCTTGGAATCCCAACAAGATCGAACAACGCTTCGGACGTATTCACAGGATTGGCCAGACCGAGGTCTGTCACCTTTGGAATCTTGTCGCGTCGGATACTCGGGAGGGTGAAGTATACGCTCGACTGCTTGAAAAGCTTGAAGCGGCGCGCGAGGCATTGGGCGGTCGCGTTTACGATGTGCTTGGAGAGTTGTTCGAGGGGGCTGCCCTGAGAGACTTATTGTTTGAAGCAATTCAATATGGCGAACAAGAAGAGGTTAAAGCACGTTTGTTTAACGCCATTGATGGGGCCGTCGATCAAGAACACTTGTTAGAACTGCTTCGACGGAGGGCGTTGACGAACGACAGCATGCCAGAGGCAAGGGTTCAGGAACTAAGATTACAGATGGAGCAAGCGGAGGCGCAGAGATTGCAGCCTCATCATGTCCAAAGCTTCTTTATCGAAGCGTTCCAGCATCTGGGCGGACAAATCAAATCGCGGGAAGAAGGACGTTGGGAAATAACACATGTCCCGCTAGCAATTCGAGAGCGCGATAGACAGGTTGGTACATCTGCGCCAGTACAAAAGAAGTACGAGCGCATATGTTTTGATAAAAAGCTGATCAATAAGCAACCTGTTGCAACATTTGTGTGCCCTGGCCACCCGCTGTTGGAAGCGGTCATTAGCTTGGTCAGGGAACAGTACGGCCATCTTATGAAAAAGGGAGCTGTTCTGATTGATGATACGGACCCCGGCTCTGAAGTGTCGGCGCTGTTTATGTTGGAACACAGTGTCCAGGATGGACGGGAAACCTCGCTTGGAAAACCTCATATCATTTCTGAAAAACTTCAGTTTGCAGCAATCGATAAGAACGGTGTCGTCACAAATGCGGGGATTGCTCCGCATCTAAATCTTCGACCTGCAACCGACGAAGAGCTCTCTCGGCTTGATGACGTCCTGAACGAAGATTGGCTTCGAAACAATCTTGAAGAAAATGTTGTTCGGTTTGCCACTATGGAACTCGCGCAGGATCATGTTGCAGAGATCAAAGCACGCCGTTTACCAGAAATTGCCAAAGTTGAAACAGAGGTTCAGGCACGTCTGAAGAAAGAGATCAATTACTGGGACGCGCGTGCTTTTGAGCTCAAAGAACAAGAGCGAGCGGGAAAGAGAACCAGGTTAAACTGGCAAAATGCGCAACGAAGAGCGGAAGATCTTGCCGAAAGACTAAGTCGTCGTCTGGAGCAATTGAAGCAGGAGAAATTCATTTCTTCGGCACCACCTCGCGTGCGGGGAGGAATGATCGTTATTCCTGCTGGTTTGTTGAGTGTCGAGGAGGCTCTGGCAGGCTCAGGAGGTTTCTCAGAGGATCCTGTTGCGCGGAGGGAAATCGAACTAGCAGCAATGAATGCGGTGATGGCTGCCGAGAACGCACTTGGCAATGTTCCAACTGATGTGTCCGCACAAAAAGTTGGTTATGACATCGCATCATTTGATCCTCGGACTGGGCATCTGCGCTTTATCGAAGTTAAAGGCAGGATTGATAGTGCGGACACGGTGATGATTACGCGACAAGAGGTCATTACCTCTCTTCACGAACCAGACAAGTTTATCTTGGCCATTGTGCAGGTTGAGAATGGCTTTGCCCGTCAACCTCTGTATGTGCATGGAGCACTCGATACGCGCGAGCCTCCGTTCGATCAGAATGCAATTCAGTTCAATCTCAAGCGTCTATTGGAAAAAGCAATAGCTCCAGGGGGACGGCGATGAGATTTTCTGAAAAAAGCTTTGAAGTCCGATTGTGTGCCACTTTTTCCGCCGCGCTTATGCCATTCAACCGCAATCCACAATGGTTTGGAATGACCCAGGCGCAGGAGCGAATGACTGGAATTGACACGATGCTGAGTATCGGCGGGAAGTTGCTAATTTTCCAGTTTAAGGCCAAGCAGGATGATAAGTTTAAGCTTGAGAAGTTTCAGTGGCGCAATCTCGCGAGAATTGGGAAGAAGTATCCCAAAAGTACATACTATGTTTTTCCCGAAGCGGGAGATTTGGCAGCGGCTGCTTCCGCTCGCTGTTTGTTGAATACGAGCTGGTGTTGTGACGTTAACGACATCGGCAAAGGTTTTAGGTCAACTGCTGCTTCTATGTCGCTAACTCTGGTCAAAGCTAAATCGGCGCTGACCAGATCCAAACCAGATCAAGATTTCACAGCACAAAAGGCTTGCGAGGTTTTCGGGTGCTTTTGTCCAGCGTTTTTCCCATTGGAGGGTGAGGTCGTGGAAGGGGACGGAGGAAACTTGTTCTATCTCCAAGTCGGAACCTCTAGCGACTCAAAAGTTGACCGAACATTTCCTCCGTATCCGAAGAGCCTGGCGGGTATTCCGATTGGTACCATTTCCGGTGAAGAGGGGGGCAAGGCGAGCCAATTACTTCAGTGGAACAATTTGAGCAAATGTTAGGTGACAGTGCCCGGCAAAATCTTGGTAGCGGCCTATCGGGCCTTTTTTTGCCTAGCCAATAACAGTTCGAGAACTCTGAACTGCTGTTGCGAACGAAATTTAAGTGTGGGGAAATGCCGTGACCATTAATGCTCAAAATCGATTGCTCCCTGACTGGTTTACAAGGATTAGAACCCGTCAAACAGTATTGCCGCGTTTTCAGAGGTTTGAGGCTTGGAGCCATTCGACCGTAACTCAGCTGTTTAACACTATTCTTCAAGGGTTGCCTGTTGGCGCATTGCTCGTCCTTGAAATCGGAAATGAAGAACCGTTTATCTCGCGGACGATTGTTGGCGCTCCCACGACTGGTGAGCGGGTTACAGAGCATTTATTGGATGGGCAACAGCGACTTACCGGGCTTTGGCGGGCACTGCTTAATAACTATAATGACCGGACTTATTTCGTTTACTTTTCCAAAGATGAAGAAACGGGCATGCCCTATTATGTGGATTCTGTTGGCCGCTGGATGCAAGACGGAGACACTGAGGTTCGTCCTTTCTGGGCGAATAAGCCAGTCGAGCAATGGGGGCGGAAAATGATCCCGCTTGATCTGTTCGCGCCGGGTGACGATGCCCATGAAAAGTATAAAATCTGGGCGCGTGAGGCGATCCCAGACTCCGATGAACGAGAGGACGTTTCCGAAATTAGATCGCAAGTAAGGCAAACATTTGCGACTTTTAATTTGCCATTTTTGTCTTTGCCGGTCTCAACATCCAAGGAAACCGCGCTTGATGTGTTTATTAAAATGAACACATCGGCAGCACCTTTAAAGACGTACGATATTGTCGTGGCGCAGGTTGAGGCAGGACTAGGTAAGTCTCTTCATGATTTGGTTGCATCGGTTAAGACGGACTGCCCGAACATAGCGTCGTACTATGAACCAGAAGAACTGACGCTATACGCTAGTGCGCTCCTGCAAGGAAAATCCCCAACAAATAAGACCTATCTTGAAAAAGAGTTTGGGAAAAATCTCCTGGACCACTGGGAGGAACTCATTAATGGCATCAAAAGAGCGGAAGTATTCCTTGAAGAGGAGCGTGTGTTTGATGCTGCTCGGTTGCCGACCGACATTGTAGTTCCCGTTTTGACGGCTCTTTGGGCGAAAACGCCTGCAGGTTTAGATCAAGAGGGATTTGCTAGAGCGACGTTACGGAGATACATGTGGCGAGCCTTCTTCTCTGACCGATATCAGAAGTCAACAAACTCTCGCGCTCTGACTGACTATCTTGAACTCCGTGCATATCTTGATGGTAAGTCCGATCTAAAGCCTGTGGTGCTTGACGCTGAGCAACACCCATTGCCCGAGGAAAGGGAACTTATGCTTGCCGGGTGGCCGACCAAGAAAGAGCGACTTGCGCGCGCTATTTTGGCGATTGCCCTTCGTGAAGGCGGTCATGATCTTGCTGATGGGAGTACAGTCAGTCGGTCAAATCTAAAGAAGCGAGAGTATCATCATCTTTTCCCGGATGCATACCTGACGAAACTAGGTAGGGAGTCGAGCGAGATATATCGCTCTCTGAACTGTGCCTTGATCACTTGGAAAACGAACCGAAATATTTCCGATAAGGAACCAGAAAGATATATTGCTGAACGCCTTGAGGGAACAGGAGTTGATGAAAGTGAGGTGCGTCAGCGAATTGCCACACATCTTGTGCCGTACGATGAGATGATCGAAGGTGATTATGATGCTTTCCTTCGCAAACGGGCTGAAATCGTGTATGCGAAGATGCATGAAATTTGCAGTGTTTGAAGGACGTCCATGACCCTCACTTACAAAAAGAAACTTATTGAGGTCGCCATTCCGTTGGAAGCCATCAATGCCGCAGCTGGATATGAAAAGATGCCGGGTATTGGACCTCACCCAAGGGGCCTGCATCAATATTGGGCAAGGAGACCGCTATCAGCAAGTCGTGCGATTTTGTTCGCGCAGTTGGTGGACGATCCCTCAAGTCATCCGGACAAGTTCCCTACCGACGAAGCAGTGGAGACAGAGCGTAAGCGCTTGTTCCAAATCATCGAGGAACTGGTGAAGTGGGAAAACTCGACCAACGATGAAGTTCTGCAACGCGCGCGGGCGGAGATCCGTGCCAGTTGTGGTGAAGAGCTACCCCCCGTCTATGACCCGTTCTCCGGCGGCGGGTCGATTCCGATGGAGGCTCAGCGGTTGGGCCTGCCAGCATATGGGTCCGACCTGAACCCGCTTGCGGTGATGATCGGCAAGGCGATGATTGAGATACCGCCGAAGTTCAAGGATATGGATCCGGTTCATCCCGGTTTGAAGGACCGCAACCACTATCGCCATGTCGAAGGTTTGGCCGAGGATGTGAAATACTACGGGGAATGGATGCACCGGAAAGCGTGGGAGAGCGTTGGGCACTTTTACCCAAATGTCGAACTTCCGAACGAGTATGGTGGCGGAAATGGAACTGTAATTGCATGGGTTTGGGCGAGAACGGTCCCTAGCCCGGACCCAGCATTTTCAGATGTTCCCGTGCCGATTGCGTCAAGTTTCTTGCTTAGCTCAAAGAAAGGGCAAGAAGCGTGGGTTGAGCCTATGGTCGACAAGTTGACGAAGAAAATCACATACCGGGTTCGACACCAAGGCACGAAAGAAGAGATCGCCAAGGCAAAGGAAGGTACAAAAGCTGGACGAGGGGCGTCTTTTCGATGCCTTCTGTCAGATACTGCAATCACATCCGATCATGTCATTACGGCAGCAAAGTCAGGTGCTTTGGGTCAGGCGCTTATTGCAATTGTCGCTGAACGCAAGGGAGGGCGAGCTTATGTCGCTCCGAATGAGAGGCATGAAAGCACCGCTTTGTCCGCAGAGCCTCATTGGAGGCCAACGCAATTGCAGCCGCGGAATCCCCGATGGTTTTCGACACCGGCCTACGGAATGGAAACCTTTGGCGACTTGTTCACAGACAGGCAGGCCCTCACATTAAGTACTCTAAGCGATTTGCTAGACGAAGTTCGCACAAATATAGAAGCTGACGCTGTTGAAGCAGGTTTTCTGGCTGATTCTACGCCGTTGCGCGATCAGGGCCGAGGTGCGAAAGCTTACGCCGAGGCTGTAAGTGTTTATCTCCAGTTCGCAATTGATCGCTGTGCAGATTTTTCAAATACTGCTGTACGCTGGAACCCGAGCAATCAGAAAGTAATGAATCTATTTGCTCGTCAGGCAATTCCGATGACTTGGGATTACGGAGAGGCAAATATTTTGGGAGACGTAGTCGGAGGGTTTCGCCCCGCTGCGACATTCATTTCAAAATGTATTCAGACACTGGTGCCCTACAGTGACGGCTATCTAAGGTCCCATGACGCGCAGACCGTTAGATTCCCAAAGAATGCGGTAGTATCTACGGATCCCCCCTACTACGACAACATTGGCTATGCTGATCTTTCTGACTTCTTCTTTGCTTGGACCCGACGCGGTCTGAAAGAAGTATATCCTGAGATTTTCAGTGTTCTAGCAACCCCAAAATCAGAGGAACTCGTTGCAACGCCATACAGGCATGGCGGCGTTCAATCTGCTGAGAAGTTTTTTCTTAATGGCATGAGAGAGGCAATTAGGAATTTTTGTAGCCAAACCAGATCTGATATCCCAGCAACCATATATTATGCCTTCAAGCAGAGTGAAATTGAGAAGGAAGGTATTAGTTCAACAGGTTGGGCAACTTTTCTACAAGCAGTGTTGGAAGCTGGATACTCGGTGGTAGGTACGTGGCCTATCCGTTCTGAACAGACTTATCGGATGGTTGCAGCTGGCACTAACGCGCTTGCAAATTCGGTTGTCCTTGTCTGCCGTAAAAAGGAGGACACCGCCGAAACCATAACTCGAGCTGAGTTCATCCGCGCCTTAAAACGGGAGTTGCCACCAGCGATCTCTGAACTTCAAGCAGCCAACGTCTCCCCCGCTGATATGCCTCAGTCAGCGATCGGCCCTGGCATGGGCATCTTCTCCCGCTATAAGGCCGTTTTGGAATCCGACGACAGTCAAATGAGCGTGAAAACCGCCCTACAGCTTGTCAACGCGGAACTCGATGACTTCCTCGGCGGCATTCAGGGTGAGTTTGACCCCGACACCCGCTTTGCCATCAGCTGGTTCGAACAGAACGGAATGGGCAAAGGCGATTATGGTGTCGCCGACAACTTAGCCAGAGCGCGAGGGATCGCAGTCGAAAGCGTGAAACATGCTGGTATCGTTGAAAGCCAAGCGGGGAAGGTGCGTATCCTTAGACGTAATGAGCTGGATCCTTCCTGGGAACCACAGACGGATACCCACTTGACCATTTGGGAATGCCTCCAATACCTCGTGCGAGCGCATGAGAAGGACGGTATTTCTTACAACACTGCTCTGTTGCTTCGAAAGATTGACGACAAGGCAGAGGCGGTGAAGGACCTCGCCTACTGTCTGTACGACATTTGTGCGAACAAGCGACAGGATGCGAAAGAGGCGACGGCATACAACGCGCTGATCGCGGATTGGACGGAGCTGACGCGGCAAGCCGCCATGATCCACGATATTCGTGGAACAGGTCAGACAAGCATGGATTTCTGAGGATAGACTAATGGCCAAAAGCACGCGTCAGCACGTATTCGAAGGCATGGAGTTACTGCCCGAAGGTTTGATTCCCTTTGTTGAGAAACGGTTGGAAACGCAAATCACGGGGCACTGGCAGGTTCAGGTTTTGGAACGTGTCAGAGGACTGAGAGCCAATGCAAATGGTGAGGTGAACTGGGATCAGCAAGGTTTGCTTCAGGCCATGATGGCGTTTTGGAAGGACGCCTTTGCCATGGTGCTGGGACATCCAGAGCGATCATATGTTTCCGAGCTTCTTGATGTCCGTAACAAGCTCGCGCACAATGAAAGCTTCACCTATGACGATGCAGAGCGCGCGCTGGATACCATGCGCCGTCTGCTTGAATCCGTGAGTGCAAGGGAAGTTGCAGAGAAAATCAGTGCATCTCGAGACACAATCTTGCGAACAAAATATGCCGAACTGCAGCGGAATGAAGAGCGCCGTAAATCGCAGCGCGCAGACATTTCGGTAGAGACTGTTGCCGGTTTGATGCCATGGCGAGAGGTTGTTGAGCCACATCGGGATGTCGCGACTGGCGAGTTCCAGCAAGCCGAATTTGCGGCTGACTTGGCCAAGGTACATAATGGCAGTGCACCTTCAGAATATAAGAACCCGACGGAGTTCTTTGCTCGCACATACCTCACGGAAGGCTTGAGCAATCTGCTTATCGGGGCGGCCAAGCGGCTCTCTGGTTCAGGCGGCGATCCTGTTGTTGAGTTGCAGACGAACTTTGGCGGTGGCAAGACGCACTCGATGCTTGCTCTCTATCACATGGTTAGTGGAGTACCAGTTCAGGACCTGTCAGGGCTTGATCAGTTGTTGTCTCGAAACGAACTTTCGGTTCCAGAAAAGGTAAATCGTGCTGTTTTGGTTGGGACTTCTCGTGGTCCACAAGACGTTATCAGCATTGAAGGTGGAACGAAGATCAAGACAACTTGGGGTGAACTCGCTTGGCAGCTTGGTGGGACCGAAGGTTTTGACATGCTGGCTGAGAATGATGAGCGCGGAATAGCGCCGGGCTCAAACCTTCTTGAAGCATTATTTAAAAGATTTTCACCGTCGCTCATCCTGATTGATGAATGGGTTGCTTATCTCCGTCAGGTTTACAAAGTTGATGGGCTGCCTTCGGGGTCGTTTGATGCAAACCTTTCGTTTGTTCAGGCACTAACAGAAGCGGTTAAGGCAAGCCCGGGTACGTTGCTTGTCGCGTCCTTGCCTGCGTCGCAGATTGAAGTTGGTGGTGAAGGTGGGCAAGAAGCGCTTGCGCGTTTGAAGCAGACATTTAGCCGTGTTGAATCTTCGTGGCGTCCTGCGAGCCAGGAAGAGAGCTATGAGATTGTGCGGCGTCGCCTGTTCAAGGAGATTCCGGGCGACAAGTTCCATCATCGTGATAATACCTTAAAGCAGTTCGCAAAACTGTATCGGGAAAACGCGAACGACTTTCCGCAAGGCTGTTCCGATGAGGACTATCGCAGGAAGCTGGAGAAAGCCTACCCAATCCATCCTGAGCTGTTTGATCAGCTGTATACCAGCTGGGGATCTCTGGAAAAGTTCCAGCGTACCCGTGGGGTTTTGCGGCTAATGGCACAGGTTATTCATGAACTCTGGATGGGCAATGACCCTTCAGTTGTAATCATGCCAGGCAGTGTTGCAATTAGCACGGCCAGAGTAGAGCCTGAGTTGCTGCATTATCTTGATGCAAGTTGGCAATCGATTATTGCTGGTGACGTTGATGGCGTTGGTTCGACACCTTACAAAATTGACCAAACTGCACCAAACCTGAATCGTTACTCCGCCACACGACGGGTGGCGCGAACGGTATTCATGGGGACAGCGCCAACACATGGGCAGGAAAATAAAGGACTTGATGACAAGCAGATTAACCTAGGCGTCGTGCAACCGGGTGAACGACCTGCGATTTTTGGTGATGCACTACGGCGACTGACCAATCAGGCAAAGTTCATGCATAGTGACCTTGGCCGATATTGGTACTCGGTTTCAGCAAGCCTTAACCGGATTGCGGCTGACCGTGCTCAACAGATTGAAGAGGCACTTGTTCTAGTCGAAATTGATAAGGCGTTGAACAAGTACATTAACGGTCTCGGAGATCGCGGTAATTTTGATACAGTACAGATTGCCCCTGTTAGCTCGTCAGACGTGCCCGATGAAGCTGGTGGTATTCGCGCAATCGTCCTCGGTGTTGAATACGCGCATACTGGACGCGAAGGTTCTTCCGCACTAGGGCAGGCCCAAGAGATTTTGATGCAGCGCGGAAGTACGCCGCGAGTGTATCGGAATATGCTCGTATTCTTGGCGGCAGAGCAAAGACAGCTTGATAATTTGAAGCAGGCTATGCGTTCTGCTTTGGCTTGGGCCGAGATCGTCCGTGAAACAGACCGCTTGGATTTGAAACAAAGTGATGTCGCGCTTGCCAAGGCGAAGCTCTCAGAAAGCAACGAGACGGTTAAGACCAGGCTCAAAGAAGCGTGGTGTTACTTGCTTTATCCTGTTCAGGAAGGTGCCCAGGCTGATCTTGATTGGACGACAGCGAAGATCCAGGCTCAAGATGGTGTGCTTGCACGTGCGAGCAAGAAGTTGGCCAGTGATGAAGGACTCTTGACGGAACTCGGTCCAGCACGCTTGGATCGGGAGCTTCAGAAGTATATTTGGAATGGGAAGGACCATCTGTATCTGAGGGAGTTGTGGGAATATCTCAATAGATACACCTACCTCCCACGTCTCAAAAATCGCGATGTTTTAGCCAAAACTGTGCAGACGGCTGTCGGTGGCATGCTTCCTGGACCTTTTGCTTACGCGGAAGGTTGGGATGAAGGGAAGCAATCCTATTTAGGCCTGGCGATCTCAGGGGCTGGTAGTACCCAAATTATCATTGATAGTGATTCTGTCATTATCAAGCCAGAGGCTGCAGAGCGGCATCGCGTAGCGATGTCGGAGAGCTTGGCAACCGCAACTGAAGATCGGATGCCCGTTGGTTCAGGAGACGTTGTCCAACCGATTTCTGGTTCTGCTGCAATTTCTGGCGAAAGTGCACCGGAGATCCAAAAAGATCCCACGCGATTTGTGGGGACTGTCATGATTTCCGCAGATCGGCCAGCGCGTGAAATTCATCAGATTGTTGAGGCGATTGTCGAGCAGTTGACGACTATTCCCGGCAGTGAAGTGTCTCTTAAGCTCGAGATTGATGCGGAAGTTCCGTCCGGGTTGGATCGTGGCAAGGTGAGGACTCTTATCGAAAATGCGACCACGCTAGGCTTCATCGACAAGTCGGTAAGCTAGGATGAAGTGTTCTTGCATATGTCTCCTTTCGGTTTTCTAGGTGGATGTGTAACGGCACTTTTCGGTTGGGATAAGTTTCATTGTGACAAACTATATGAATCGATCTGATTAAAACTCAGCTTTTCTGTCAATTCCGCAGTTTTTTGTCAGCTTATGTGGCAATCCGTGTCAACTTATCTGGCAATCTGAAATGCCAAGTGTTTGATTTCGCGAAATGTCTAATGTCACCTTTTGTGGCACGGGACATTCTGAAAAATTTATGCGGCCTGAGCCCGACGCATATATGCGTCGGTGCAGCTATTTGATTGTCATAGTTCGGGTTAATGCGCGTGCTAGGCTGGCAGGGACAACGCACAATTCTCCTCAAGCCAATCAAAAAGATCGTTTTCTTTTGGAGGCAAGGCGATTTCCAGACCTCCGGCAAATTCCTTGAATGCTTCGAGGTTTAGTTGGTTCAGGCCGACCAATACCGTGATGTCTTTTACCAAAGCATCGGCAATGACATCCCTAAAACCGCGCCCTTCGGCCTCGTGCTTGCCGAATTTGTTGATAACGAGAACATCGGCACCTTTTTGAAGCTCCTGGGTGACGAAGCCAACGGCATCTTCCAGTGCACTTGTATCAAGGCGGCAGCCGCGTGAATGTTTGCCCAGTGCCTGAGAAATGCGAATAACCGGACCATCCGGCAGTACCTTGACATCCATATCGCACGGATCGTCCATTTCCCGTTCGGAGTTGATCTGAACTGTTCCGCAAACGCGCAAGCCCGTGTCCGAGAGGCGCCGGGCAACGCGCGACAAAAGCAGGTCTGTGTCACCTCTACCCGCTGCCATCGTGTATGCGATTTTCATCTTGGTATTCCTTGTTTCGTTTCATCGGGGAGTAGCTCACCTGAGTCAGGGAGCCCGTTCCTCGGAATTGGGAAAATCCGAGCGACGGATCGTGCATTCAAGGTCACGCAGAAGGCCGTCTTTCAGGCTATAAATCAGGCCATGAATTTTGATTTCTGCGCCAGCGCGACAGGCACGCCGCATGATCGGGGTTTCGGCCACCCGGCTGACACCCTCGATCACATTGAGCTCCGCGAGCCTGTCACGCCGAACCTCGATGTCACTGTGCTGGTCAAGTGCACGGGCATGATAGCGGGCCTGACGACGGATCGGTTCAAGCCAGTGATCGGCCAAGCCATGGGGAAGGTCCTCCGTCGCTGCTTTCACACCGCCACAACCGTAGTGACCGCAAACAATAATCTCGCGGACCTTCAGGGTTTCGACGGCAAACTCAAGCGCAGACAGAAGGTTCAGGTCTGATGAATGCACCACGTTTGCAACGTTGCGGTGAACAAAAACTTCTCCGGGATCAAGCCCGGCAACTACGTTGGCCGGTACCCGGCTGTCCGAACATCCGATCCAGAAAAACTCTGGCGCCTGATGGCTTGCCAGTCTGGAAAAGTATCCGGGCTCTTCGTCTTGCCGCGATCGTGACCAGAGCCTGTTTCGTTCCAAAAGGTTTTCAAGCATGGAAACCTCACACCTTTTGTGGCTTATATGCGGTAAAACCGCGCGCTTAATTGGGTTTCGTATTGTTGGTCCCGCGTCCAAGGTCGGCTCCGGTGATGGAGGAGGACGCGATAAGGCCGTCGACAAACGCCTTTGCCTTGCGGGCCCACTGGGCTTTTTCCATCGCTTCGGAAATTTTTGGTTTCACGGTCTCGAACGGCAGTGGATGCCCCTCTGCCAGTGCATCTAGCCGGAGGACGTGATAGCCATATCTGCTCAGTACAGGCTCAGGCGCGATGTCGCCCTCAGAAAGCTGGCGAAGAGCGGCTTCAAATTCCGGAACCGTGTCGCCGGGGCGCAACTGACCAAGTGATCCGCCTGCTGAACGCGATCCACAGTCGCTTTGCGTGCGTGCAATCTTTTCGAACGTCTTGCCGTCTTTGCGAAGGTCGCTGAGGATATCGTTTGCCCGTCTGAGGGCCAGTTCTCTCTCCACGGCGTCATTCGGATCGCATTTGCACAGAATGTGGGACACTTCCCACAACGGCATCGAACGAAACCGTTCAGGATCCTTTTGCCATTCGGCACGAATGGCTTCTTCGCTTGGGGGAATGATATCGATCTCTGCTTCAAGCAATGCGCGGATCATGGCCTCTTCCCCGGTTTCAAACCGGTTTGGTGAGACTTCCAGCGGGACTGCTTCAATACCGTTTTTGCGTGCTTCCTGAAGCAACAGGGTACGGATGACCAGTGCATTTGCCGCGTTACGCAAAGCGTCGGCAAAATTGTCCTTTGACGCCGTGTGGTTTTGCAATTCCGCAGCAACCGCTGTTTGCGGAATGGTTTCGCCATTGATGACGAGATCGGGAAACATTTGCGTATTCATAGCGCTTTGTCCTTTGTTTTCAGGAGGTCGTCGGCGCATGAATGCGCCGACTGTCCATTATCGATGTGACAAAGGTCTGGTGCGGCGTGACCGGACAATCTGATACCCCGGACGCAAGAAATACCGCACTGGAACTGACAGCATGTGCACAAGGCGCGTGAACGGGAACACCAGGAAAATCGTCAGGCCCAGAACCAGATGCAGTTTGAAGATCCAGGCCACATTGGTAATGTGGCTGGCGGCATCAGACTGGAAGGTGAAAATTCCCTGTGCCCAAGCCATGAACTTGGTCATTTCATACCCGTCGAGATGTTCAAGCGACACAAAGATGGTGCCGATCCCAAGCACAAGCTGTGCCAGCAACAGGGCCAGAATGCCAATATCGGCAAAGCTTGACGTTTTGCGGATACGCGGATCGGTGATCCGGCGATGAAACAGCATCAGGCCACCAATCAGGGCCATGACACCGGCAATGCCACCGGCCACAACTGCCAGGGTCTGTTTGGCACCATGAGTGATCCCAAGGGCATCAAAAATCCAGATTGGCGTCAAAAGTCCGACCAGATGGCCAAAGAAAATGACCAGAACACCGACATGGAACAGAACGGAGCCCAGCATCAATTGCCGGCGACGCAGAAGCTGACTTGATGATGTTTTCCAGGTGAAGGGATCACGTTCATATCGGGCGATAGAGCCGATAATCAGGACCGATAGCGCGATATAGGGATAGATCCCGAAAAGGAAGTTATGCATTTGGGCCTCCTTTACTCTGCTGCTGCCGGCGGTACCGGTCCAGCGGGTTGATCAATACGCGACAGAATGTCACGCACCTGCGGGCAACCGGCATTCGGGTCCGGTCCGAACGTGACCTCGCTTTCCTCCCAGACTTCGTCGAGGGCCTCGAGGTCATTGGGGTCGTCTTCGGGTTGTTCAAGGAGTTCGGCAACGGCATTGGCGTCAGCCGTGACATTGGCCAGTTGCTGCAAGGCGGAAAACACCGCCTGATAGGGGCTTTCGCGATTTTCGAGACGGGCGCGGATTGCCTCAAAGATGTGTGCTGCGTCAGCCAATGTGTCCTGCACCTCTGCACGCGGCCGGGTTGACAGGAATTCCAGCAGCACAGGAAGATGGTCTGGAAGCTCCGTTGTTGCCGGTTCAAAGCCGCCAGCCCGATATGTTTCAAGCAGGCTGACCATGGCACCACCACGGTCGCGGCTTTCGCCGTGAACATGCTCGAACAGGTTAAGTGACAGGCTGCGCGAACGATCAAACAGCATGACGAAACGTTCCTGAAGATCGTAGATGTCATCGTTTGACATGGCCTCGACCAACGGTCGCAGATCGCGACGCGCCGCCGCTGTCAGGCGGGTGTCCGATGCCAGAACACCACCGATTTCAGGCATGGCTTCTTGCAGTTCTGTTGTCGGATAGCTCAGCAGAAGCGAGAACGATTTGAGTGTGCGGTCCATCAGCGTACCTCCTCTGGCATTTTCAGAGGCTTCTTGCTGCCACCAAACAGGGACCCCTGACTGATGCCCGAAGAACAACCGTTGCAGTTTGTGAACCCTTCGCCGCCACGCAGGTCATAGGCTTCCTCGACCTGTTCGCGATGGGTGGTCGGGATGACAAACCGGTCTTCGTAATCGGCAAGCGCCATGATTTTGTACATGTCCTCGATGGTTGCACCATCAAGACCGACGCGCTTGGCGACCGACTCATCAATGACACCATCGACGGTTTTCGACCGCATATAGGCCCGCATGGCCAACATCCGTTCGAGAGCATGTGCCACTGGCTCCTCGTCCCCTGCTGTCAGCATATTGGCAAGGTATTTCAAAGGAATGCGAAGGTTGCGGACATCGGGCATTGCCCCATCCATGCCGATTGCGCCGGCTTCGGCAGCATTCTGGATCGGGGAAAGTGGCGGGATATACCAAACCATCGGAAGGGTGCGGTATTCCGGATGCAGCGGGAAGGCAACTTTCCACTCCATCGCCATTTTCCAGATCGGGCTGTCCTGGGCTGCCTTGATCCAGTCTTCCGGAATGCCGTCGGCACGGGCCGCCGCGATAACTTCCGGATCTTTGGGATCAAGGAACACACCAAGCTGGGCATCATAAAGATCGGTGGTTTCTTCGGCATTGGCCGCTGCTTCGATCTTGTCGGCATCATAAAGCATGACACCGATATAGCGGATACGCCCGACACAGGTTTCCGAACAGACCGTCGGATTGCCTGATTCAATGCGCGGATAGCACAGCGTACATTTTTCCGATTTGCCCGTTGACCAGTTGTAATAAACCTTCTTGTACGGGCAGCCCGATACGCACATGCGCCATCCCCGGCATTTTTCCTGATCGATTAGAACAATGCCGTCTTCTTCACGTTTATAAATCGCCCCAGACGGGCAACTCGCAGCACATGCCGGGTTCAGGCAGTGTTCACACAGACGCGGCAAATACATCATGAATGTATTTTCGTATTCGCCGTAAATATCTTTCTGGATGCCTTCGAAGTTGTAGTCTTCCGAGCGTTTCGAAAACTCACCGCCAAGAATTTCTTCCCAGTTTGGGCCTTTTTCGATTTTTTCCATCCGTTCGTCAGAGATGCGCGAGCGTGGACGGGCCGTTGGAAAGGCTTTCACTTCCGGGGCAGATTTCAGGTGATCGTAATCGAAATCGAACGGTTCGTAATAGTCGTCGATTTCCGGTAGATCCGGGTTGGCAAAGATGTTTGCCAGGATCCGCCATTTCGATCCCTGTTTGGGCTGCAGCTTGCCCGACTTGGTGCGTTCCCAACCACCATTCCAGCGGTTCTGGTTTTCCCAGTCGGTCGGGTAGCCGGTGCCAGGTTTGGTTTCGACGTTGTTGAACCAGGCGTATTCAACACCATCGCGGCTGGTCCAGACGTTTTTGCAGGTTACCGAACAGGTATGGCATCCAATGCATTTGTCGAGGTTCAGCACCATGCCGATTTGTGCGCGGACTCTCATTTCCCGACCTCCTTGTCGTTTGCTTCTTCGTCGAGCCAGTCGACCTTCTGCATTTTGCGGACAATGACGAACTCATCACGGTTGGCACCCACGGTTCCGTAGTAGTTGAAACCGTATGATTGCTGGGCATAGCCCCCAATCATGTGTGTGGGTTTAAGTGTCGTGCGGGTGACAGAGTTATGAATGCCGCCGCGTTTGCCGGTCTTTTCGGAGCCGGGCGTATTCACGATCTTTTCCTGCGCATGGTACATGAAGGTCGTACCATCCTTGATGCGCTGGGAAACGACTGCGCGGGCGGTCAGGGCACCGTTGGTGTTGTACAGTTCCACCCAGTCATTATCGACGATCCCGGCGCGTTTTGCGTCGTTTTCGCTGATCCAGATCACCGGACCACCACGGTTAAGCGTCAGCATCAACAGGTTGTCGCTATAGGTCGAATGGATGCCCCATTTCTGGTGCGGTGTGATGAAGTTCAGCACCACATGGGGCATACCGTCGCGGGCTTCGTCGTTGATTTCCGTGGTAATGGTTTTGAGGTCAACCGGTGGACGATAGGAAACAAACCCTTCGCCAAAGGCCCGCATCCACAGGTGATCCTGATAAAGTTGCTGACGTCCGGTAAGGGTCCGCCACGGGATCAGTTCGTGAACGTTGGTATAGCCCGCGTTGTAACAGACATGCTCGGACTCAAGGCCCGACCAGGTCGGCGAAGAAATGATCTTGCGCGGTTGGGCGGCAATGTCGCGGAAGCGGATTTTTTCATCTTCCTTGGGAAGGGCGAGATGGGTGTGTTCCCGTCCTGTGATCTTGCCAAGTGTATCCCAAGCCTTGACCGCAACCTCACCATTGGTTTCCGGTGCCAGCATCAGAACCACTTCGGTGGCATCGATATCGGTATCAATTTTCGCACAGCCCTTGGCAGATCCTTCCTGCCACACACCGTTCAAATCACGAAGATGCTGAACCTCGACCTCGGTCTTCCAGTTGATCCCCTTGCCGCCATTGCCCAGTTTGTCCAGCAACGGGCCAAGTGCGGTAAAGCGATCATGGATTGCGGTGTAATCGCGCTCGACGGCGATATAGTTCGGTGCAGTCTTGCCGGGAATAAGTTCGCATTCACCCTTCTTCCAGTCTCTGACCTGATCCTGGGCGAGTTCACCCGGGGTGTCATGAAGGATCGGCAGGGCGACAATGTCGGTTTCCTTGCCAAGATATCCCGGAACGATTTCCTGGAGTTTCTTGGCAATGGCCTTGAAGATTTCCCAATCAGACTTGCTTTCATAGGCCGGGTTGACGGCCGCCTGAAGCGGGTGGATGAACGGGTGCATGTCTGACGTATTCAGATCGTTCTTTTCATACCAGCTTGCGGTTGGCAGAACGACATCGGAATAGACTGCGGTGGTGCTCATCCGGAAATCAATGCAGACCAGAAGATCAAGTTTTCCACGCGGGCCTTCTTCATGCCATTTGGCTTCCTTGGACAGTTGATGGCCTTCTTCGCCCAAATCCTTGCCCATGACACCATGATCGGTACCAAGAAGGTGTTTGAGGAAATATTCGTGGCCCTTGCCCGAAGACCCCAACAAGTTGGAACGCCAGACAAACAGATTGCGTGGCCAGTTCTTTGGATCATCCGGATCTTCACAGGACATTTCCAGTTCGCCAGATGTCAATTTTTCGGCGACATATGCCGGAATTTCCTTGCCGGCTTCTTTGGCGGCCTTTGCAACATCGAGCGGATTGGTCTTGAGCTGTGGGGCAGATGGCAACCAGCCCATCCGTTCGGCACGGATATTGTAGTCGATCATTGAAACGTCCCAGTCGCCATCCGGGGCGGTCGGAGACAGGATTTCTTTGGCCGTCAGCGTCTCATAACGCCACTGATCGGTATGGGCATACCAGGCACTAGTCGAATTCATGTGCCGAGGCGGGCGTCCCCAATCAAGAGCGAACGCCAGTGGTTGCCAGCCGGTTTGCGGACGGAGTTTTTCCTGCCCGACATAATGGGCCCAACCGCCACCCGATTGGCCAACACAGCCGCACATGACCAGCATGTTGATGACACCACGGTAGTTCATGTCCATGTGGTACCAGTGGTTCATCGCAGCGCCGATAATGACCATTGATTTGCCTTTGGTCTTTTCGGCATTTCCGGCAAATTCCCGGGCGACATGAATGATCTTGTCAGCTGGAACACCCGTAATCTTTTCCGCCCATGCCGGGGTTCCGGGCATGCCGTCGGCATAGTCACTGGTGACCCAGTCACCACCCAGCCCGCGATCAAGGCCATAGTTTGCACAGAACAGGTCAAATAC
This sequence comes from Thalassospira sp. CH_XMU1458, assembly GCF_037027205.1. Lineage (NCBI taxonomy): Bacteria > Pseudomonadati > Pseudomonadota > Alphaproteobacteria > Rhodospirillales > Thalassospiraceae > Thalassospira > Thalassospira sp. CH_XMU1458. Next base: position 1,247,605 of record NZ_JAYMDW010000001.1, read on the forward strand.
GGTCGCGACCATGACCTGGCCATCGGCGGTCTTGATGCGTTTGACCGGAATGTTGCGGTTCAGGACATTGGGATGCTGGGCATCGGTTGCGAAATGCTCCGAGGTGTCGCCGCCGAAATACGGGAAGTCGACACCGACAATCTCATCATGATCTTCTTCAAGAATCAGCGACGTCTTGAGATTGGTATCTGCACCGGCGGCTCTTTCTTCCAGGTTCCATTCACCAGCTTCACCCCAGCGATAGCCAATTGACCCGTTCGGAGCAACAAGGCTGCCGGAGTTGTCGTCAATCGCAACGGTTTTCCAGTCGGGATTGTTGTCCTCACCCAGTTTGTCACTCAGGTCAGAGGCACGCAGGAACCGGCCCGGAATAAGCGAGCCATTCTTTTCATCGAGTTTTACCAGCATCGGGAAGTCCGAATATTTTCGGCAATACTCTTCGAAATATTCGGTCTGACGGTCGAGATGGAATTCCCGCAGGATCACATGGCCAAACGCCAATGCCAATGCGGCATCCGTACCCTGTTTAACATTGAGCCAGACATCGCCGAACTTTGCGGCTTCGGAATAATCCGGGCAAATAACCGCTGATTTGGTTCCGCGATACCGGGCCTCGGTATAGAAATGCGCATCCGGTGTTCTGGTTTGCGGTACGTTCGATCCCCAAAGGATGAGATATCCGGCATTGTACCAGTCTGCGGATTCCGGAACGTCGGTCTGTTCGCCCCAGGTCATCGGCGATGCCGGTGGCAAATCGCAATACCAGTCATAGAATGACATGCACACACCGCCAAGAAGGCTGAGATAGCGTGAACCCGCTGCATAACTGATCATCGACATCGCCGGAATGGGCGAGAAACCAAACACACGGTCAGGACCATATGTTTTCGCCGTAAAGGCGTTTGCCGCCGCAACCAGTTCGGTTGCCTCATCCCAGGTCGCACGAACAAACCCGCCTTTGCCGCGACTTGCAACGTAACTTTCCCGAAGAACGGGATCGTTTTGAATGGCGGTCCATGCCTCGATCGGGTTCATTGTGGAACGCATCCGGCGCCAAAGCTTCAAAAGCTTGCCACGGATCAGCGGGTTTTTGACGCGGTTGGCAGAATAGAGATACCAGCTATAGCTTGCCCCACGTGCACAGCCGCGCGGTTCATGGTTTGGCAGTCCGGCACGGGTGCGCGGGTAATCGGTCTGCTGGGTTTCCCAGGTGACGATCCCGGATTTCACATAGATTTTCCAACTGCAAGAACCGGTACAGTTCACACCGTGTGTCGAACGAACGATTTTGTCGTGGCGCCAGCGGTTGCGATAGGTATCTTCCCAGTCGCGATTTTCGCGGGTGACCTGACCGTGGTCGTTTGAGAACCTCTCCAATTCCTTGTTCTGGAAGAAGTTCAGTCTGTCTAACAGGTGACTCATGGCGTTTCTCCTGAAGGCTGCGGACCCTGCCCAAACCGGTTAGGTTGGGCAGGGAAAATTTTGGGTGATCAACACGAAACCGGTGCGTTCTTGCGGCTGTAGTAGAACCAGGTGATCGCAAGGCAGACCGCGTAGAAGACGGCAAAGCACCAAAGCGCACCTGCGGGACCACCGGTCAGCGCGATGGAGGTGCCATAGGCTTTGGGAATGAAGAATGCGCCGTAGGCGGCAATCGCACTGGTAAAGGCGATGATCGCGGAACTTTCGAGTTCCGACTGTTTGAGCTGGGTGGCCTGATCGGCATCGGGCATCAGGCGCGGGATTTCCTGACGCATGATCGACGGGATCATCTGGAAGGTTGATGCGTTGCCGACACCGGTCAGGAAGAACAGCGCCATAAAGCAGGCAAAGAATCCCCAGAAATGGCCGCTCGTTCCGCCAAGCGGCAGGAATTGAAGGACGCCGACAACGGCAATAATCATGCCGATAAAGGTCCAGAACGTTACCCGGCCGCCACCAAGCTTGTCAGAAATCCATCCTGTACCTGCACGGCTCAGCGCACCAACCAGCGGGCCAAGAAATGCATATTGCAAGGCATCGACTTCCGGGAACTGGGTTTTCATCAGCAGCGGGAACCCGGCGGAATACCCGATAAAACTGCCAAATGTGCCGGTATAAAGGATGCACATGATCCAGTTATGTTTGCGGCTAAAGATGATCGACTGCTTTTTGAAGCTGGCTTTGGCATCCGCGATGCTGTTCATGCCAAACCAGGCAGCAATGGTCGAAACCACGATGAACGGCACCCAGATGAAACCGGCATTCTGCAAGAAGATTTCGCCGCCACCTGCAATGCTTTGGGCGGCACCTCCGAAGGCGCCGAACACACCGGCCGTGATCACAAGCGGGACCACAAACTGCATGACCGAAACACCAAGGTTGCCAAGTCCGGCATTCAGGGCCAGGGCGTTGCCCTTTGTTCTTTTCGGATAGAAATAGGCGATGTTTGCCATCGAGGAGGCAAAGTTGCCGCCCCCGAACCCGCACAACAGTGCAAGAATAAGGAACCAGCTATAGGACGTATTGGGGTCCTGTACGGCAAAGCCGATCCCAAGGGCTGGCAGCAACAGGGATGCTGTGCTCAGCGTCGTCCAGACGCGGCCACCAAAGATTGGCACCATAAAGCTATAGAAAATACGAAGCGTTGCCCCCGACAAACCGGGCAGTGCGGCCAGCCAGAAAAGTTGGCCGGTGGAGTAGGTGAAGCCAATGCCCGGCAGCTTTGCGACAACAACCGACCAAACCATCCAGACCGAAAACGCCAGCAAAAGGCAGGGAATGGAGATCCAGAGATTGCGGGTGGCGATTGCACTGCCTTTGCTTGACCAGAACTCTGTATCTTCTGGTCGCCAATCGGTCAGGACAGCGCCTTTTTGACCATTGTCTGCGTGCGTGATTTCCAAAGGAACCTCCCGATGAAACTGTTGGAGAGGCAGAGCGCAATCTGCGCTCTGCCGGTTTGTCTTACTGAGCAGGTTTGGTGGTAACGCCCGATGGTTTGCCAGTGGCAGGTGCCGGTTTCTCCAGCGGTTTGTCGGGCACATCTGAAAGGTATTTTTCGTCTGCCAGTGCCGGATGACGCGAACGTTCCATGCGGCGGATCACCACATGCATCCAGATCGTGGACACCGCGACCAGCACGAACAGCAGCATGAATGGCGCGGTCCAGACATTGGTCAGATCAAGAAGCACTCCGAAGGCGATTGGCAGGAAGAAACCGCCAAGGCCACCGATCATGCCAACCAGACCGCCAACCGATCCGACGTGATGTGGGTAGTAAACCGGGATGTGTTTGTAGACTGCCGCTTTGCCCAGGCTCATGACAAAGCCGAGAACGACTGTCAGGGCGACAAACATGCCAACTGAAACACCGAAATCAAACTCGATGGGGCCGTTGATGCCCGAAACCAGATAGGTCGTTTGCGGGTAACTCATGATGAACAGAACGACCAGGGAGACGATGAAGGTCAAATACATGACCGCACGTGCACCCCATTTGTCCGACATCCAGCCACCCAGTGCCCGAAAGACCGAGCCGGGTAGAGAATAAAGTCCGGCAAAGACGCCCGCCGTCGTTAGTTCCAGCCCATAGGCGCCGACATAGTAGCGCGGCAAAAAGCTTGCCAGCGCGACAAAGGCACCAAAGACAAAGAAGTAATAGGTGGCAAAACGCCAGACCTGCATGTTCTTAAGGGGCTCAAGCTGTGAGCTGGCCGATACCGGGCCTTCGCCAGATTCCTTGCGCGCTTGCTGGACCGGGTCGGTTTTTGCCAGCAAGAAAAACAGTACGGCTGTGATGACAAGGACGACGGCGTAAACGCGGGCCGTCCCCTCCCAACCAAGGGCGACTACCAGAAATGGGGCGGCAAAGTTCGTTACAGCCGCGCCAACGTTACCGGCGCCAAAAATCCCCAGCGCAGTGCCCTGACGTTCCTTTTCGAACCAGCGCGACGTATAGGCGACACCAACGATAAAGGACCCACCAGCAAGGCCAAGACCAAGGGCGGCAACAAGAAAGATTTCATAGCTGTGGACGGACGTCAGGAGCCAGACACAGACGGCTGTAATCAGCATCTGCAGTGGGAACATAACCCGACCGCCAAATTGCTCTGTCCATACGCCAAGGAAGATACGGCTGACCGAGCCGGTTAGAACCGGTGTCGCGACCAACAGCCCGAATTGTGTATCGCTCAGGCCGAGTTCCTGTTTGATCTTCACCCCGATAATGGAAAAGATCGTCCAAACCGCAAAGCATACCGTGAAGGCGAAAGTACTCAGTCCCAGAGCACGGTATTGGTCTGTTTGTGAAACCCCTTTTAACGTATGCATGGCAATTCCCCTCGAGCATCTGTCGTTACATTGGAGCGTGTCCGAATGGCCTGATCATTGTTTGAGGGGACCCTCGTCAGGGTTGATCTAAATCAGAAAACGTGGAACGCTTCGGTGAAATAAACAGCCACGCCAAGTATGTGGTCCGGCGGTTTGCCGAACCTCAATACACAGAGAGAGCAAGAGCAAATGCCCGCTTGATAAATATCAAGTAAGCAGCAGGCACGTTTCTGCGCAGGGTTATAAGTGAGGAAAAAATGTCCGATTCGACCTTCCCGGAGGTGCGCAGTCTGGATCTCTTCGCTGATATGAGCGACGAGAACTATGCCAAGCTCATGCGCGGCGCTTATTTGCAAACATTTCCACCGCATGTTGACCTGATAGGTGAAGGTGAAGGTGCTGATTTCCTTCATGTTTTGGTCTCAGGCGCGGTGGATCTGTTTTCGCGTTGGAATAACCGGGAAACGAGTGTCATGATCGTCAAGCCGGTTTCAACTTTCATTCTTGCCGCTACCATTCGCGATGCTCGCTATTTGATGTCGGCCAGAACAATGGAGAAAAGCCGGATTGTCATGATCCCCAGTCAGGATGTCCGGGCGATCTTTGACCTTGATGCAGGCTTTGCTCGTGCGGTTGTCGTCGAATTGGCCGCCTGTTATCGTTCAGTGATCAAGACCACCAAGAACCTGAAGTTGCGCACAGCCCTCGAACGTCTGGCGAACTATTTGCTGTCCCGACATCGGGCCTATGGTGCCCCGGCGAGTTTCGATCTTGATCTGGAAAAACGGCAACTTGCGTCGGTTTTAGGGATGACACCCGAAAATCTCAGCCGCGCGTTCAAGGCACTTCAGGCATATGGGGTCGCGGTTAACGGAGAAAAAATAGAGATAACTAACCCCGCCCTTCTTCAGAAATTTGCCAAGCCGACATCTCTGATTGACGATGATCAAACGTAAGGAGAGAGCCTATGGTTAAATCTATGCCCGGTGCTGCCGGAACACTGGCGGACCAGTATCCCGATATCTGGAAGGCTTATGCTGAACTTGGTAAGGCCGCTGCAGAGGCAGGACCTTTGACGGATCGGGAACGCCGCCTTGTAAAGCTTGCGCTTGCAATCGGTATTGGTTCTGAAGGAGCGGTACATTCACACACCCGGCGTGCCAAGGCCGAAGGTATCGCCCAAGAAGATCTGTTGCAGATTGCGATGTTGTCTATCGGACCCGTCGGTTTGCCGCGTGCGGTTGCCGCGAAAACCTGGATTGAGGACATCTAGGGCCCTTCCGACATGGTTCCATTCGGGCGCTTTCAGTTGATCATTGTCAAGGGTTCCCACCATCGCAGTGTTATGCTGATTGGTGTTCACAATGTAATGTCATGCGAACTCCCCGACTTGTGAATGTATTGAAGGGCTGCAATCGGTAAGATTGCAGCCCTTTCTTTCATTGTGAGTTCTGCCGTGGTTCTTATTCTGCCTGCCGCGCGCGCGTCTGACGAAACTCGGCCCCCGGGGCTTCGTGCAAGAAGCCGTTGGCAAAGTTCATCGGGAAACGCATTTCCTTCAGGCGGTGCCTGAGTTCTTCCGGATCGGTTTTACGCGCGAGAACTTGACGATAGAGATCCGAAACCCTGGTCATGTCCAGACTATGTGGCGACAGGCGGAACGCTGTCACACCGGCGGTTTGCATCTGTGCGATATTGTCCGCCATTTCAACATAGTGGCTGGACAGGGTTTGCAACCCGTTGACCGCCAGAAACGGCGTATCGTCGAGTGTTTCGACATCCATGCCATCAAGGTGGTCCCCGCAAACGTACCGGCAGCCATCCTTGTGCAGGCCTTGCGCCCGTGCTGAATAGCAGCGGGCCGAAATGGCCAAAGGCATACGACCAAATACCTGTACCTCAATCTCGGCCGCGGTCTGCGCGCCACATAATGCTGCGATCGAGGACATCGGTAATTCCCATGGCAGGGCGATCCGTTTAGCGCCTTTTTCGGCAAAGTAGGACAGCGTCCCTTCATTATAGGTGTTGATGTAGGGACCAATCATGTGCGGCTGACCTGCGAGCAAACGCACAACGGAAATATCGTTGGCCTCAATCATAATGTCGGGCATCTGCGCGATGTCGCGTATTTGATTAACTTCGCGCTCATTCATCACCAGTGCGAGTGTAGAGAGAACAACTTCCTTGCCGCTGCGCTGAAGTCGTTCGATAACGCTTGGGAGGTGCTTGTCAAAGAAGGGCATCCGTTTCGCGCAGACAACTTCGCCAACATGGACGGTATCGACGTCGGTTTCATCTGCAATGCGGCTGTAGAAATCCTTTTTGCGGTCCTCGTCCCAGTGAAAAAGAACCGGGCCCATAACAAGTCGCGATCTTTTCATTGCCAGCTTCTCCGGTATGCACCTGTGGTATCGCTTTGACCTTCACTCAGCGTGCTGAGTTTTGATCGCGCGTCGCGTTGTCCCTCGGCGATCTTGTCCAGTGATGTTCGAAATGCGCCAACCACCTGCGATATATAGGCCTTCCCGCGTTGCCGCCCTTCGATCTTGAGCGCGGAAACGCCTGCATCTGCCAGTTCCGGCAGCATGGCGGTGACATCAAGGCTGGTGGGTTCTTCAAACAGATAGCCGGATTTGTCCATGGCACGAAACCGGCCCTTGCACAGCGTCGGATAGCCGACCTTTTCATCGCTGTCATAGATGTTGATGGTGAAATTCCCCAGTCGGGAAACTGTCGTGTCGCCGCGTTCTTCATAGTGAACATGTGCTGCCGGCGAACAGACGCCGTTCATATTCGGACTTTCGCCCGTCGCGTATGAAGACAGTGAACAACGGCCTTCGGCCATCACGCACATCCCGCCAAATGCGAATACTTCTGTTTCGACCTGTATGCGTTGATTAAGCGTGCGGATCTCATCAAGCGACAGAACACGGGGCAGTACAACACGGCGCACACCGAATTCCTGATGATAAAATCGAATGGCTTCTTCGTTCGAGGCCGACGCCTGTACGGATAAATGCAAACGTGCGTCAGGATGATGATCGCGCGCATATCGCAGCAAACCGATATCAGCAAGGATGATGGCATCGACACCAATTGCCACGGCATCATCAACTGCCTTATGCCAGATTTCTTCAGCCCCGGCTTGCGGATAGGTATTGCAGGCAAGATAGACATGAACTCCGTGCTTGTGCACATGTTTGACGGCATCGCGCAACTCGGCACGTGAAAAGTTCAATCCCGGAAAGTTTCGGGCATTCGTTGCGTCCCGAAAACCGCAATATACAACATCAGCACCCGCCGCAACGGCGGCATGCAGGCTGGCAGGTGTTCCTGCAGGACAAACGAGTTCCATATTGAACCTGTGAATAGTTGTGGATCAGGGATTGGCGGGCAGCGCGAAATCATCCTTGGCCGCACCGGATGGTTTGGGGCGCGTATGGCGGTTCCGCCTTTGTATTGTTTTCTCGATCTCAGCCAGTGTGACCGCTTGCGCGGATGCGCGTTTTTCCACGCCGAGCAAACGTTTGGCGGTGGGGGACGTCAATGCATTTGCCGTCCGGTTCATGTCGTGCTGAAGTTGTCGATAAATTTTTTCGGCAAGGCCAAGTGCTGCCCTAGCTGCTGGGCCCATCATGCCAAAGCTTTCCGCCACGGCGGATCGCAGATCAATGGACTCTCCATCCAGGGCATTGCGAAGTGCGACAACAAGTTCAGTGCGTCCCTCGATCCGCAATGTGCGCGAAAAGAACAGTGCGTCACCATCCGATGTCCCCTGAAGAAGCTCCAGCAGCGCGGGTAACGGTCCTGATATCTGTGCTGCGACAGTTTCTTCTTCTATATGTCTTGCGGGGCGGAGTTCAGGATGATCGGCATCTATTTTTAAATAGAATTGCAAATCCAGATCAGTCGGAGAAATCAGCAACGCGAATGCTTCTTGCTCTGCCACCCGTTCAAATACCGGTCTGTAGCGATGATGCATCGTCGCCATCGCGTGACGGCATATACGCTCTACCAAAAGGGCTGGCGCATTGCGTATGAACGGGTTTGCCAGCAAAAATGGCGTAAAGGATGGATAGCTTTCTGTCACGGCATACTCCCACGGCATACTCCGGCGTTTTGCATGGCGAAGTATCACTGGCCCGGGCGGGTTGGCGTTTGATGTTTGTCAAATCACCGTGAGATTGGAATTACGCTTAGTTGGAACAAGCCGACAGGATGTTACTTTGACGTGATAATCGAACAGAACCGACCGCAACATTTTTTGGCATAAATCCATTTGACCATCGTCAATCTGCCAAATTGTCGCTGGTTTAAACTCCCTTTCGTTTGCTGGATGCCGATCTTAGGGAGGACACCTTTATGCAAGATGCGTTGAACACGGCAACACAGGACGTTAAGCCCGCCGAACTGCTTGATCAGAGTCTGGGGGGCTTGATTTCATGTTTCCCCGGCGCAACGCTGGTTTTTCGCCGTCATCGCATCGGGTTTTGTTGTCATCCTGACCAGACACTTCAAGAAGCTGCAAAGCGCAAGGAACTTGATCCCCACGCGATTGCCGGGGAACTCTGCAAGCTTCCCAAGGGACCTTTGACCATGCCCGATGTGGGGGATGTTGATGGGTTTATCGATTTCATCCTTACGCGCTATCACGATGTTCACCGCGAAGAGTTGATCGAGCTGATTGCGCTGTCTCGCGAAATTGAAATTGTGCATGGTGACCATCCGGACGCGCCGGTAGGGCTGGCAGATGCATTGATGGAAATGGCAGAGCAACTTGATATGCACATGACCAAAGAGGAAAATATTCTTTTCCCGGCGATGCGTGAAATGAGCAGGAATACCTCGATTACGTCGGCACTTGCCATGCCTATCCATTGTATGCGCGAAGAGCATGACGATCACGGCCAAGCCATCCACAAACTGCAGAAATTGACAAACAATTGCACCTTGCCTGACGGGGTATGCGGTTCGTGGCGCAGGTTGTACAGCGCGATCGGTAAGCTGATCGAAGATCTTGTTGCACATATGTATCTGGAAAATTCGATCCTGTTCCCGCGTTTCGAATAGTCTGCTGCAAAATGTGACAGCGATGTCGTCGCGTGTTTTCTGTGACAAAGCCCTGCTGACTGGCAGGGCTTTTTTGCTGGACGGTGCACTTTGTTTTATGGGCCTGACGGACTTGTTTGACATGGAACAATCCACCCCGGCCGGTTGAATGTTAGATTTGTTCCAATGCTTAACTACAACCGCGTTTTTCCATGGAAACTTCACAATGAGAGATATTGATCGAATCTCGGGTGTTCTCCAGTCTGGGCGCTATTTCAAAAACTGGCCGAAAGACGACATTCTGGAACTGGCGTCATTGTGTACGTGGGTTCGGTATGATCCAGATACGGTAATCATCCATGCCGGAGACTCAGCATCGGCCCTTTTTCTGATTGTGAATGGGCATGTTGAGTTGTCCTACACGGACGGGGAGGGCAAGGACGGTGTTATTGATTTGCTGGGTGACGGACAGCTTGTAGGTGAGTGTGCGCTGGCACCGGAAGCCTGTTACGCCGTTTCAATCAAAACGCTGGACGCGACGACCGCCATCCGGATTGACGGCGCCGCCTTTGCCGATTTTCTCTCGGCGCACTTTGATCGGGCATTAACCATGATGTCGGTTGTAACAGAAAGACTATGTCAAATGTTACGCCAGACCGAGGAACTGAAATGCCGGTCAGCGGCCCAACGTTTGGGGATATATTTGCTTGCAGATGCCGTTCCTGTCGGGGATGCGCATGAAACGCCGCTTACCGTGGAAAAGTCTGCGTTGGCACGCAAGATTGGCATGACAAGCGAGACATTTTCCCGGGCGCTTAAAAAGTTGTCGGAACATGGCGTTTCCCAACACTCCAACGGGTACATCATCCGTATTGCAGATACCGAGATGCTGGCCGAGTGGTGTGGTTTATCAAGCAGTGAAGCCAGGGAGGAACAGTCTGATGGTTTCAAGGTCGCTGTCTAGCGCAGATCATGATGTAATCTTTCAGGTGCCGCTGTTGGCAGCACTTGGGGAAGAACGGCTAAAGACACTGCTGGGAACATGCAAGGTCGAAAGCCATGCGCGGGGGGAACATCTTTTTCGGGCCGGTGATGTGGCCGAATATTTCTACATTCTTTTGTCCGGTCATTTGCGGCTTGTGAAAACCTCCTCGCAGGGGGATGAAACAGTGATGCATTTCCTGACCGAGGCCGGTTCCTTTGCGGAGGCAGTTTCCTTTGCGGGCCGGTCCTATCCGGTTGAATGTCAGGTCGTCGAGAATTGTGAAATCGTGGCCATTCCGCGCACTGCCTATCTTGGCATCCTCAAAAGCGCGCCTGACGTTGTCGGAGATGTGCTGGCAAGCCTGTTGCGGTGGGAACGGTTCTTCCTTGAGGAAATCTATAAACTGCGCCATACGCGTCCGATCCAACGGATTGCTGCGTTTCTGATCGATTTTGAAGACCGAAATGGCGCGGCCATCGACGGCACAAGTGGCAAAAACTTTCCCGATAAGCGCCAGATTGCCAGCCGGATCGGTATTACACCAGAAACGTTTTCCCGGTCCTTGCGCAAACTTGAAGCATCTGGCGCCATATCGGCGGGGCCGAAACTGCAGATACTTGATCGTGAGGCACTTCTGGAACTGGCCCACTAGCTCAGCGGCGTTCCAAACGTTTGCCAGAAATGTCATCCAGTATGGGAGGCAAAGCTAGACCAGTTTTGCGCTCGGGAACTGTGCGAGCAATTTGTCTGCCTCGCCTTTATTCATAAGGCAAATTGCCGTGCTGAGCCCATCGGCCACAGCTGCCTTTGTTGCAGTTACACTAACCGCTGTTGGGCGTGCTTGTGCGGGACGGCCGGTGCGCGGATCAAGAATGTGACCAACAAGGCCCGCCTGATCAAAGAAGGTGCCGTTCGGCAGTGATGTTGCCAAGGCGTTGTCGCGCAACATTACCCTTTCTTTTCGAATTTCTGATCCGGTATTGATTGAAACAGGCCAGTCTTCACCTTCAGGGTGGCCGCCCAGAGCCGCGAACTCGCCGGTATTGATCAGGACGTTGTTCAATCCGTCATCGCGAAGCAACTTGGCGATACGGTCTGCAACGTAGCCCTGGGCAATTCCATTCAGGGTCATTGCCATGTTCGGTCTTCTGAAGCTGACCTGGCTCTGATTGATAACAACCTTGTCCCAGCCTGTTCTTGAAAGTGTTTTACGGATAAAAACATTCTCGGGCGCCCGGCCTTCTGAATAGCTTTGCGCATAGAGTTGCCAAAGCGGCTGAACCGTTGGATCAAAAAGGCCACCACTTGCCTGGTTTATGGTCCCGCACAGTCCCAGGCATTCCAAAAGTTCGAAAGGCGGAGTGTTAACCACACCATCGCGGTTCAATTGTGCGAGCGTGGAATTTTCCCGATAGAGACTGAAGATATTTTCCAGTCGTTCAAGTTCGCGGGTTGCACGCAAAAGGATGTCGTCAGCGTTGGGGTGCGACAGGCTGATCGATGCAGCAGACCCCATTGCAACGCCCTTCCAAGTGCGGACCGGATGCTGTGCCTTTAATGCAAACGGTGCAGTCGAGAGTGCGCCAGCGGTGGCAAATATGGTCAGAAACCGGCGTCGTGAAAAGTCGGACATGGCGGACCTCATTCTTTGCGAAGTTTTTCAAGACGCGCGCGATAATCGTCGTCATCTGGCATGATCGCCGTTTCGTGTGTCTCGGCGGATGGTGTTACGGGCACACTGTTTAGAACCAGCACGTCATCAATGTCTTCAAGGCGCATTATCTGGCCGCCATGGCGACTGACGAAATTCTTGGCATCGTCCTGATCAGAGAAGGGAACAAGTTCCGGTGCCCCCATACCCCCGGTCTTGGCAGAAGCGACGACATAATGCGCACTGGTTGCCGGTATCCAGTTTTCTCGTCCCACATTTTCCCAGTCATGGGCCCTGGACATGTCGGTGACGTAAATCGCACGGATTTTATAGTTTTGTTCGGGCATGCGTTCATAGGCAATGCCATCGCGAACCTGACTGAAAAACAGGGGGTAGGGCAAACCTTCAAGATGAATTTGTGCCTTCGGGCCTGCATGCTCAAGAATGTTCATCTGGCAGAAATGTCCGACAGCTTCTTCAGTCATGGCGACCGGTGGCGGCATGGTATCTTTCGTCTGCTGCTGACATCCGGCAAGAATAAGCAGGCCGATTGTGACTGAAGATAGCGCAAGTCGGGAAATCATGGCGTCACCCTCCTGAAAATCTGCCAGGCGAGGATCGTGGCAATCACCGGCCAGATCAGAATGGATATCAGGGCATGAACAGCGGGGATGCTATTGGCAGCCCCCGTCAGGCCGGCTGCAGCAGCGGTCGCATCCGAAACGGCAAGGTTATATATCCGAAAGGCATCTGCCGGATTGCCGATTAGCAACCACGGAAAATAATGCGTTGTGAAGGTTCCGCCATCATCGGCGACAATGGCCGCCAAGAGGCCAAGATCATATAAAACGATCAGAACCAGCCAGAGCCCGATCACCAATCCTGCTGCTGCGCCGGGTCTGCGTGCGAATGCCGATATGCCATAACCGATCCCAAGGAACGTCGCGCCAAGAAGAAGCGACGACCAGAATAGGCGAAACAGTGCAGGGATGCCAACAAGCGCATTGGGGTCTGTTGCAATCGCAGCAACGGCGGCAATTCCGTAGCCGGCCAAGACGGCGATACTCAGGATCGCCAGATGGGCGATGAATTTCCCAAGGACCAGTTCCCCGCGGGCGACGGGATAGGTCAGAACAAGGGACAAGGTGCCGCGTTCGATTTCGCCTGCGATTGCGTCAAAGGACATCAACAGTGCAACCAACGGCACAAGATACACCGCAAGGGATGTCAGGCTTGCGACGGTGACGGACAGTTTATCCACACCAACTGCGCCGGTCGGGGCACTGCCCGCAGCAGATAATACAAGTGAAAACAACACCATCATCGCGACAGAAATCGCCACCCAGCGGTTACGAAGCGCAATGATGAATTCGCTATGGGCTGTTGCCAGAACCTTGTTCATGCGTTCCCCCGTTTGCTGAAATGGCTATAGATATCTTCCAGGCTTGGCGGAATGACATCGACATCATCGACCAATGGCCCCAGTGCCGAGATATCGCCAAGACGTGCGAGCTTTTGCTCGGAATTGCACACCAGATCGACAATCACGCCGTTGCTGCGTTCCCCGGAAAGCTTTTGGGCGACCTCGTCTGCCTTGCCGCGTTGGGCAGATACCTGAAGGCGGATGGGTAGCGATGCCTGTTGACGCAGGTTTGCCAGGGTATCGTTTGCGACCATTACGCCTGACGACAGAATGACAATCCGGTCAGTTCTGGCCTCAACCTCGGTAAGGGCATGAGAAGACAAAAGAATTGCGGTGCCTTGTGCTGCCAGTTCATCAAGAATGACATAGAACTCGCGTCGTGATACCGGGTCGAGACCGCTTGTCGGTTCATCAAGGATCAGGAGTTTCGGTTCACCAATAAGCGCCTGAGCCATGCCGACACGTTGGCGCATTCCCTTGGAATAGGTGCCAATGCGGCGGTTTGCTGCTGCCCCCAATCCGACGCGTTCAAGAAGCGATGCGGCCTTTCGGGGATCTTCGCCGCGAAGTCGAAGATAATATCGAAGCTGTTCTTGTCCGGTCAGCGACGGATGAAAGGACGCGTTTTCCGCGAGATAGGCTGTTTGCATGCGGGCCCGGTAACTTCCGGGTGCAAGACCATGGACAGAAACCGTTCCCCCTTCCGCAGTGACAAGGCCGAGAATGATCTTCATCAGTGTCGATTTTCCGGCACCATTATGGCCGAGCAAGGCAACGCGTTCACCTGCGGCAACATAAAAGCCAACCGCATCAAGAACGGTATGATCATCATAGCGTTTAGTGACTTGCGAGAGGGTCAGACACATTTTCAGTCCTTTCACGCAGCCAGACAGGATTGGCGCGAGCAGCCATTTCAAGAGAGACGATTTCTTCGGGAACCGGAATTTCGATCGGTTTCATGAGCGGGAAGCTGTCGACGACCCCGCCCGGCAACGTTGCGGGGAAGTGTGCCTGGCTCCAGCGGATCAATTGAACGGCGGGTGATCCCAAAAGCATACCGGCTGCGGGTTGGGACCATAAAATATGATCGACAAGATCGTTTGGCCGGAACCGGCTGTCAGCAATGCCGTTGCCATCAAGATCGAATACCGGATGATCGGACCAGAAATTTCCCCGGCCATCGAAACTCCATTCGACGTCACGGGTCCCGACATACTTGACCTGGGTTTTGTTGGCGATGAAGGCATTGCCTGTCAGGGCATTGCTTTCGGAACCAGCGGTGAAATGTATGCCGGTCTGGCAGCCCTCGAACCGGTTGTCCCCGATCAGATTGTGATGCGCGTTATAGATAAACAGGCATTTCCCTCCTGCGCCGCGTACCAGATTTCCGACCAGATCAGACTTGTTGGTATAGTTCAGCATCAAGCCCTGGTCACGATCAGCAAGAGACAGATTATCGCGCACCGTGATGCGGTTCGAATACATCAGGGCAAAACCAAGGTGATTGCCAATCGACACATTGCCCGAGATTTCTGAATCATGGGCATACATGTAATGCACCGCAAATCGCAGATCGCGCATCAGATTGCCACGGAAGACGCCGCGATTGGAGGTGTTCACGAAAATGCCGTCGCGTCCGAATTGGATCTCGTTGTTTTCGACCAGTGTTCCCGGCGCGTTCCAGACATATATGCCGTTGCCACGCGAATTCAGTCTGTGATCGCGGCGTCCGATAATGACATTTTCGCGCACCGTGGCTTGTTTGGCGCCGTGAATATCAACCCCATAGAGGTTTCCGAGGATGCGGTTATCCTCGACCAGAATACGTGCGGCTGTCCGATGGAGCTGGATGCCGGAATCAATTGTTTCATGTGCTGAACCCGAACCCACGATCTCAAGCCCACGGATGGTGATATCCGTTCCGGTTACAGAAATGACGCTTCCGGTCTTGTTTCCATAAATTTTTGCTTTGCCCTGACCATCAATGGTGACGGGCCTATCGAGTTCTATGGGACCCTGATGGAGCCCCGGATCAAGCAGCAGCACATCGCCGGGGGCAGCCCCGGCGATGGCAGAGATCAGCGCCCCGTCAGTTGACGGCACAGATTGCGTTGCCGCAAAAACCTGCAGCGGCAAGACAGCCATGGCCAAGATCATCATGACGGGGCGCAACATCACAGGTTAACTCCGCGGTTCAACGAACATACGGCCACGCATTTCCATGTGCAGGGCATGACAGAACCACTGGCAATAGTACCAGTAGACACCCGGTTTGGAGGCGACAAAGGTTGCCGATGCAGTTGCTTGTGGGCCGACCTCGAATGCAACGCCATGGTCCCCCATGGTGAAACCGTGTGTCAGGTCATCGATGTCGTCCATGTTGGTGATGATGACGGTTACTTCATCGCCTTCCTTGACCTTGAAGGACTCAAGGCTGAAGGTTGGCGCTGAAGAACTCATATAGACACGGACCTTGTTGCCATCGCGGACAACGGTTTCGGTCCAGTCGTCAATGTCGACGCCATCTGCCTCGGCTTGTTCGCGGGTTTTGGCCCACATCGGATCCTGACGATTCCAGACACTGGCCGGGGTGACCACCGAACGGTGAACAATGATCGAATCATGGGGTTCGGCGAATGTCGGACCATCATGCATAAGAACCAGATCATCGCCCTGCATCGAGAACAGCTGTTCGTTTTCTGGCTTAAGCGGGCCGACATTCAGGAAGCGGTCCTTGGAGAACTTGTTCATTGAAATGAACCATTTCCCGTCAGCTTCCAGAGTTTCCCCCATCGAGGTGGAGTTGTGGCCCGGCTGGTAATGGACATCGACCTTTTTGATGATCGGATCGACATTTTCACCAGCATAGGCACGCACGGCTTTTTCAATGTTCCATTTGACCACCTGACTGTCGAGGAACAGGGTGGTCAGTGCGTTACCCTTGCCGTCAAATGCGGTATGTAGCGGACCAAGACCCAGTTCCGGTTCGGCAACAACGGCGGAACGCGGTTCTGCGCCGTTATAGAACACGGCATCCAGCTTGGTGACATCAATCACCGATACAGTCGGGGAAAGCTTGCCGGCGATGCAAAGGTGCTTCTTGTCCGGTGCCATGTTACAGCCATGCGGACTGTTGGGGATCGGGATGTATCGGGTGTAGTTCTTGTTCTTGCCTTTGCGGCCATCGATAACTTTTACACCATTGAGTTCGATGTAATCGCCTGCTGCGATGCCTTTTTCGATTTCCTTGATGTTAAAGACAACAACGTGATCAAGCTCGGACGCGGTCATCTCCGCAAGGTTCATCCCCATTTCCGAGTTGTAGCTGGTTGAAAAGGCATATTTGCCGTCATAGTCGGCGTCGGTGTTATCAAGGTTGCCCGATACCATGACCTGCCATGCGACCTGCATCTCGTCTGCGTCGATTGCAGTGTAGAAGTTTACGTATTGCGACGGATCATCAAGCACCTTGCCGTCATTGACCATCGGCGTCTCGTCCTCGCCATTGGCAAAGACATAGTTGGTACGCGGCCATTTTTGCGGACGCAGGCCGTGAATGGCCTTTGCGTTCGGGATTTCCAGGACCTTGTCAGCCTTCATGACATCGCAACGCACACGCGCCACGCGCGTATTCGCCTTGTCATTCATGAACAGGAAACGGCCGTCATACTTGCCTTCGGTGAAGGACATATGGACGTGGTGCAAGTCGCCGTTATCATGGATCTTCTTGCCGTTGGCAGCGAGAAATTCCTTGGTTTTGGGCAACATGTTCTCGGTAAGAACATTCAGGCTTTCATTGGTCTGCCCCCAACCCGTTGCCGAGCAACGGTTGAAAACAGGAACGCGCATAAGTTCACGCATGGACGGGATACCCAGAATGCGCATTTCGCCCGTCTGGCCCGACGACCAGAAACCGTAATACTCATCAAGCTGACCGGGGGCGAGGCTTGCTTCAGCGCCGGTTGAAGCCTGGGCGCTGCCAATCGAAAGGGCTGTTGCAGCACCGGTTGCGCCACCGACTGCTGCCAAGCGTGCAGCACCTGCCGCACCGGCAAAGGCAGCACCGCCAGCGGCTACGCCAAATAGATCACGTCGGCTGATTCCGGGTTTGGATGTTTTGTCAGACATCATGACTTCTCCTTGAGATTTTGCTTGGTCGTCCGGGTCCGGTTCAGCGCTTTTTGTGCGCCTTCCGTGCTTGCCAAGAGGCTTTCCTGCCGCTTGAGTTTCTTGATCACGACCGGACAGATTTTTTCGCTTTGATACAGCACCTGACAGTGAAGGCAGTTGTGACACTCGTTGGGGTTGATTTCTCCAGTGGGGTGGATGGCTTGAACCATGCATTCATGCGCGCAGCTCTGGCAGGGGCTGCCGCATTCCTTGTAGCGTTTGAGCCAGTCAAACATGCGCATACGCGCCGGGATCGCGAGGGCTGCGCCCAATGGGCACAGATACCGGCAATAGAACCGTTCGACGAAAAGCCCGGCGCCAAGAAGGACAAGCGCGTAAAGAACAAACGGCCATGCCCGATCAAATTTGAGGATGATGGCGGTCTTGAAAGGTTCGACCTCGGCCAGCTTCTCCGCCTGATCAATGGAGGCCAGCATGGTGCCAAACAGGCCAAGGAAGATGATGTATTTCACCGCCCAGAGCCGTTCATGCAGCCCCCACGGAAGCGTCCATTGCGGGACATGGAAGAATTTGGCAATCCGGTTGGTCAGTTCCTGAAGCGCGCCAAACGGGCACAACCAGCCGCAATAGGCACC
This sequence comes from Thalassospira sp. CH_XMU1458, assembly GCF_037027205.1. Classification (NCBI taxonomy): domain Bacteria; kingdom Pseudomonadati; phylum Pseudomonadota; class Alphaproteobacteria; order Rhodospirillales; family Thalassospiraceae; genus Thalassospira; species Thalassospira sp. CH_XMU1458. The sequence continues at coordinate 1,265,790 of NZ_JAYMDW010000001.1, forward strand.
GCGCCCCCAGAAGATCAGCGCCGCAGCAACCGAGAACCACAGAATAAAGGTCAGTGGATCAAGCAGGAACGCTTCCCAGGTAAATCCCGTCACAAGCGAGTTGGTCAGCGCCATAAGATTGACGACGGAAAGCTGTGCGTTGGCATACCAGCCAAGGAACACCAGCGTGACAGTCAGGAAGCAGATGCGGAACCAGAAGGTAAATTTTGCAGAACGTGTCAGGAAGCCCTGGAAGAAGAATGCGGCGGTCAGAACAATCAGCATGATGCTGAGCACGACGATTTCGACCGTCTTGTCACGCCAGATCCGCTGCCAAAGGGCGGTTTTGGCAGTCTGTTCGTCCGTTGCGAAACTGGCCCCGGTTGAGTTGTCAGCCTCTGGCGTCGGCGAAACTATCTTGGTGAGGTAGTTGACTGGCGGCTGCCAGCCGATGTCAAAGGTGGTGTAGAGACGTTCAATTGCGCCGACATCACGATGGACAAGAAGTTCCAGACGCCAGGGTTGTGTCGGGTCAAAGTTGCTGCTTGCCGGGATCTTGAACAGATCCATCTCTTTGAATTGCGGTGCGCCATCGGCCATGATGTCACCAACACGGCGATGGTTGCGGTCGCGGAAACGTACCGACATATCGCCCTGAATAAGCTGGATACGGTCAAACAAGCCGCCGCGGACATATCCCGAACCCTTGAAGGAGTATTGTCCCCGGGCGGTAACAAGAATGGCTTCTTCGCCATCCTTGAGCCAGGTTTTCAGATTGTTGTAGCCGCGCTCGCCAAGTGTGGCCTTGCCAATGGCCGGGATGCTGACAAGCGAGACATACATGTCGATGAAGGTTTCTTCGGCCGGGGCTTCGATTGGCCGCTCAAGCGCCCTTGGATCATCCATCGTGGCAAATGCATCGTTTACCTGACCGACATCAAGTGACATGCGACGAATAGTCCCGTCACCAACCAGTGTGAACCAGTCTTCCGGGGCGGTCGCATCCGATCTGATTTTGAATTGTGCTGCATTGGATTGCTCCGGGGCACTCAATCCACCCAATTCGAGCATGCGCGCAACCTTGATGCCCGAGCGCAGGATCGAGTCATCGATGACCATAATGGTCACCGTTGCACCGGAAATAATATTCAGCTCGTGGTCTGCATCTTTTGTTGCGGCAACCAGGTCAAAGCCGACATATCCCTCGGTGAGTGACGTGATCCGCTCTTCTGGAATGCCAATCAGGACAATCGGTTCGGAATGCTTGACCAGTTTGACACCGATGATCCGGGCCTGTGAGTCAACAGCGACCATCACATGGATCGGTTTGCCGGAATAGCCGGTGGTGCCAACAAAATCAGAGGTAATAAAAGCCCAGCCGATCTGCTCACCGTTCTTGAGAACCGGTGCGACCGGCACGTCTTTTTGAACCGGACCATAATCATCAGCACCCTCGACCAGGGATGCTGCGGGAACTTTTTCAATGAACTGCGCCAGAACAGGTTTGTTTTGCGCGTTTGCCTGGGAAACCCACAGCACTGAAGAAAGAAGACAAACAACAGCAATGACCAGAAGACATTGCAGGAGCATCAATGCGCCGGGTGCCTGGTATTTGGTCTGAAGATGACGTGGGGCAAATGGGATGTTCATGAATTCAAACCTTGTACGGAGGCGCGCGTGCGGTTGCCGGTGCAGTGGGTGTCGCGCCGGCGTGGTCAAATGACATGGGGAAGATCGTCAGAACGACTTTGCGGTCATGTTCGGGCACGCCAATTGGGTCTGAAAGCTGGAATGCAGATCCGCTCAGGCAGTTCATGCAATTTGGGTAATCGCATTCGACAGGTGCGGGTGCTTTGTTGCCGTTCCGGTCGATCAATATTGTCACGGGAGTCTGGTCTGTGCTGCAGATCGTGATTTGAACAAGGTCAGCAGCTGCAGTTTGCTTCGTCACCTGAGCAATAGCCTGAGCAACACCGGTTCCGGTCAGGGAAAGTGCGATCAGAAACAACAGAAATGTGCGAAGCATTTTTTCCATAATGCTTCTCATATTCCATCGCAGATTCCTGATTATTGACAGTGGTCAAGTGACTAGGAGCTTGAGCTTCAATTGATTGCACTGAGACAGTTAACGTTGACGTTGACTAAGTTTATTGGGGGACGATATCCGAAGAACTGTGCAAGGAAGAAATCATGTTCAACCCTCAAACTGTAAACGTGTCCGGTAAACGAAGCGCGTCAGTTTTCCGTTGGCAAAAGTACTTTGAGAAAAATGTCAGCTTTTCTGTCAATTTAGCAGCTTTTTGTCAGCTTTTGTGACAATCGATGACAACTTATTTGGCAAACGAAAATGCTAAGACTTTGATTTCGCGGGAAGTCGAATGTCAGCTTTTGTGGCACCTGACAATTACAGAACGTACTCACTGCTCCATCGCTCTCAATCGTCCCGCAAAAAGCAGTCTGATCTAGCAGTTGCCTGAATTGTCATAATTCGGGGTTATCGGACTTGCGGTCGAGCATGCATAAGCAGCGCAGAAGTCGCACTTGTCCCCTGAATTAAATCAGTTGCCAAACGTCTTTCTACTAAGAGTTCCAATCAAGAGGAAAGACGTAAGATGTTTCTGCAACGTGAGTCATCAATTGACGCCCTTCGCGCGTTCGCCTTGTTCGGGATACTTGTGGTCAATTTGCCCTTCTTTGCGATTACTTTTGGTTTTGCTGGCGGGGCATGGCAGGACGGGGAGCCGCTTTGGCTGAATGTGCTTGCCGCGAGCGTGATCCAGGGATTGTTTGAAAGCAAATTCATTCTGATTTTCTCGGCCCTGTTCGGGTTTGCCGCGTTACAGCAATTCAAACGATATGGGGCCGGTTTTTATGTTCGGCGGCTTTGTGTGCTGGCACTGTTCGGCGTTGTGAATCTGGTATTCCTTTTCGAAGCAGACATTTTGTTGCCCTATGCCGTGATCGGGCTGCTTTTGTTGATCGGTCGGAAAATTTCTGTTCGCGGACTTATGGTTTGTGGTGTTGCTCTTTGGGCGATGGCTGTAGTTGGGAATGCGCTTTTTGGGGTGAGCCTGACAGTGAACCCATCGCCTTATGTCGTGCCAGAGATACCGGTTTCGGTGGTTCTGGCGACCGGCAGTTTTGCAGATGTAATGGCGGTGCGTCTTGAGAGTTGGGCCGGTTTCCAGCTTTATTGTCTTTGGAGTAACTATCTGCTTGTTGCTGCTGCCATGGTTTCGGGGCTTGCCGCCGCGCGGTTTTGTGAGGAATATGGCTTTGATGCTCTTGTTGCCAAATTACGCACCATTGCGGCGTTTGCCGCATTTCCGGGAATTGCAGGAAGCCTTCTTTACGGGGCGCTTGCATCGTTGCCCGCAGCATTTGAGCCAGAGCGCTTCTTTATGATGACATTGGTTTTGCGCCCGCTGTTTGCGGTACCATTGTCCATTGTTCTTGTCGCATATGGTCTTGTCGCCTTTCGCGCAACGGTTTGTAGCAATTTGGTTGCATTCATTGCGCCTGCTGGCCGCATGTCGTTGACGATCTATTTGGGAATGTCATTGGCTATGGGATTGGTGTTCTTTGGTTACGGTGCCGGTATGCACAATCAGGTTCGTTTGGCTGATTGTTTGTGGATTTCAGTTGTGATGTATCTGGGGTGGATCGTTTTTGCCAAGCTTTGGTTCCGCTTCGCATCACGCGGACCGCTTGAATTGATTTTGGCGGTTCTCACAAGGCCGAACTCCCGGCAAGGAGTTGTGTCGGTTAGCAGTTAAGCTACAAAAGTCGGAAATGCAAAAGGGCGCCATTTTGGCGCCCTTTACCTTTTCTGTTCAGAGGATTGGCCTAAGCCGTGGCTTAACTGGTTGTCCCAGCATCGATTGCCTGTTCCAAATCTGCCAGAAGGTCAGACGGGTTTTCCAGCCCGCAGTAGATGCGCACAAGTTGCCGGTCCAACTGGAAATGACGAAACGCACTGATTTCATATTTCTGGTGGAGTACCGCAGCAGCGGGAACGATCAGGCTTTCGGGACCACCCCAACTTACGCCTAACCTGAATGTTCGAAGGGCGTTGCTGAAATTTCGAATGTCGACCGTCTCATCGAGAATGATGGAAAACAGGCTCGAATGGCCATGTAATGTGCGTTTCCCAGCATGGTTGCTGAACCCGGTATAGAGCACCTGGGAGACTTTTGGGTGCTTGAACAGGCTTGTGGCCAAATACTCACCGGTTTGGGCGTGTCGTTGCATGCGCAGCTCAAGTGTGTCGAGGCCGCGTAGCAAAAGCCATGCTTCAAACGGACCAAGTTTCCCACCGAGATAAGGGAAGGTTGAACCATTGATTTTGTTGATCAGGTCCTTTCGCCCGGTGACGACGCCGGCAACAGTGTCGCTGTGACCAGACAGGAATTTCGACGCTGCATGGATGACAAGATCGATACCGTGATCGGCCGGGCGCTGAAAAACCGGTGTTGCCCAAGAGTTGTCGATAACGGTGATAACATTTTGCTCTTTCGCTGTTTGGCCCAGTTTTTCCAGGTCCTGGAGTTCAAATGTCAGAGATGTCGGACTCTCAAGGAACAAAAGTTTTGCACCTGAAATGGCGTCAATTACAGCATCTGTCTTGGTGCCATCGACATAGTCGATGGCCACGCCCATTGGTCTGAGCATGGTTTCAAAAAGCCGATATGCATCGGAATAAACATTGTGAACGGTAACGATCCGGTCGCCCGGTTCGACAAGTGCCATGACGGTTGCACTGATTGCCCCCATCCCGCTTGCAAAGGCACGGGATGCTTCGGTGTTCTCCAATCTTGCAATTTCCCGTTCGAATGCCATTACGGTGGGATTGTCACCACGAGCATAGATGGGACCGCCAGGATTTCCGGCATAGGCATTTGCCATGTCGTCAAAGTCACGGAATGCAAATAGCGACGTTTGATAAATTGGTTGGGAAACCGCCCGGAAGTGGCGCTCGTAGTTGGGATCAAATGCACCGTGATGCCGGGATCCGTGGTCCTGCAGCGAGAGTGGCTTTGAAGGTAGCTCGTTCATGATGAAAGCTCCTTGATCAAGAGTGTTTTGCGATCAGAAAACGTCAAAGCAACGGCAATGAGTGCAGTCAGTCCTGCCGCAAGCGCAGGTGCTATGACAATTCCGTCCAAGCCAAATGCCATGGGTAAAAATAGCGCCAGTGGTAATTGAATGTAGCCCTGTGGCGCCATGCTGACGATGGCAGCGCGCCGCGCATTATGAGCAGCCTGAAAGCGCGATACCATCGGTTGATAGATGCCAACGAACGCGACTTGTATGGCAAGGATATCGAGCAAATGCGCCCCAAAGGTGATCAATTCCGCTTTGCTCACAAAGGCGGCAATCAACCAATCCCCGAACAGGAAGGCAATAACTGCGCAGGTAATCGAGAAGGCCGCGCAATAGAGAAGGATGCCCGTAAACACGGCCTCAAACCGTGCCTGATTACCTGCACCTGCTGCGTAGCTCAGGATGGGTTGTGCACCCAGACAAAAGCCGATGATCGGAAGAATGGCAAGAAGCACGATACGCAACGAGATGGCCAATCCAGCCAGTTCTTCTTCGTTGCCATGTCTGGTGGCTGCCTGCATCAGAGCGGCAAAGCATATTGATGCCAGAATAGTGGTTGTACTGGCTGGAATGCCGAGCTTGCCAAACGGTACTAGAGCTTTGCGCCAAGAAAGTGCGTGAAGAGCCCCGACATCGGGATGTATTCGTCCAAGGCGCTTTTTGAAGTAATAGACATACGCACAAAGGGCCGCGATCTGTGAGATGATCGTTGCCCACGCCGCCCCTGCAACCCCCAATTCGAATCCAAAGATAAGTATCGGGTCAAGTACCATGTTCAGACCAAACGACCCGAGCAAGGTGTACATCGAAAATCGGCTGTTACCTTCACCGATTGCAATGAAATCGCAAACGATCTGCAACAGTACCAGCACAGAGCAGGCCCCAAGAATTCGCATGTATATGGAAGCTTCGGTGAAAACCTCGTTGCGCGCACCGAGCAGATGCAGAATTGGTCCGTGGAATAATGTGATCAGGATGGCAACGCTAACGCCAAAGCCAATGGCCAAAGCCAAGGCAAGGGATGCGCTTCTTGCGGCATCTTGGACATTGTCCCTGCCAAGTGCACGACCGATTTCGGTTGAGGCTGTTAGGCCCAATCCGTGCCCGATTGCACCGACCAGCATGAAGCAGGGAATGGATAAAGTTACCCCCGCCATGGCACTAAGCGCATATTGGGAAACAAAAAAGGCATCGACGACCTGATTGATGGCATTGATCGAAAGCCCTGCCACAGATGGCAGGGCCAGTCGCAGGATCAATCGCATGATCGCCGGATCATTCAGGTCCGGAAGAGCACGCTTTCGCATCAGGAAGCATCCTCATCGTGGACAAAGTCCGGAACAAACAGTCGATCATCAAAAAAGCGTTCGCGCAGCAACATAACAAGAAGTGACGTCTTGTGGGGGAAACGAACCTGTTTAATGCCGGCAAAGCCTGAACGCAGAAGATTGCGGATTTGCTGATTGTGGCCTGCATCAGGTTCACCGACAATGCGTTGCGTTCTTGGGTCATCAAGGAACATGTAATGCATCAGAGACGGAAGCCATGCGGTCAGATATTCCTTTCCGCGAAATGCATCTTCGCCAATGGCAACGTGCCAGCCGCGGTCAAAGTCACCTGCATCATAATGCTCGCCAAGACGATCTTCTTGTGCCCAGTAGAGCTCGAAATACCCGAATGGGGTGTCGTTGAAATACCCGATCAGCGGCTCGGTTCTGGGATCATCCAGTCGGCTTTGGATGAAGGCTTTATGCTTTTCCTCTGAGCCGGACTCTTCCCAGAAGACGTCGACGCGCGGGTCGTTCATCCATTTATGGAAGCACCCGAGATGACGACGAATATCCGCGCGTTCAAACCGGATAGTTTTGTAGATCCAGGGGATGTAACGCGCATAAAGTGTGTGCGAGGCACTTGGGCGACGGACTGGATGACGGCGTCCGTTGGTTGACGTGTAACTCAAAGGGAATGGGTCGCGTTCGGGATGTGCCAACCAGTTCAGCGTTAGTTGATAGAGATTGCGGGAACTGACAACAATGCTATCACCTGAATGAGAAATCAGACCGTTGCGAATCATGTTCGCTGTCCATTCCGGATCCAACTGCGGGGGAAGTTTGATTTCAGACCGAGAAGGATGCGCAATCAGAAGTGCTTCGCCCAGCGCAGCCAAACCTTTGGCATCTAGAACGTTAAGCGTCAGGCTTGCAACATCATCAAGGACGATCTGGTCCGGTGAGAGGGTGAAATAGAAGTCATGATTTTCACTTTCCCCACAAAGCTGAATATGTCCGTCCTCGATGGACGAGTGCCAGTTTCCGGCGTTCTGAAAGTGAGGAACTTCCAGTTTCTGGGATGAGTTTTGAGTTGGTGCTTCTAATGCAATGACATTCATATTCAGATCTCCTGATGTCTAAGTTTCCAACCCGGTTGGGTTCGTTAAGTCTCTGTAGTCCGGACGGATGAGAGGATTGGAAGTTCAGGTGCATTTTTTCGATTCGAGATGCAGAAACTTCTGAACTTGGCAGGTGACGGTTCGTCTTTGGTGCAAATGCTTGAAACTTGCTTTGCCAATGTGGAGACGACCATGAATGGTTCTCAGGCGGTAAATGCCGCGTCCTTAAACCCATCAAACGAACCGAGTTCGCAACCCGGTTTTCATTCAATTTCAGAAGATGTTGTTGGTTTGCCATGGGCGGTGGAACCCTGGCGGATGAGAGGATATCCGCACCAAGTCATTGACCGTTTTTGCGACGATGATCCCGACCGCCCGGCCATCCTGACAACAGATGAGGTTTGGTCGCGAAAGCGCCTGAAACAAACGTCAGATGCGATTGCCTGCGCTCTGATTGCCAATGGGGTCGAGCGTGGTGATGTTGTTGTTGTTGCGCTTCCGAAATCTGCGATGGCGATTGCAGCCATTCTTGGTGTCTGGAAAGCTGGTGGGGCTTTTGTTCCCGTGGACCCGCAGCACCCCGAGACCAGAAATCAGCACGTATTGACTGATTGTTATGCACGTTACGCTGTTACCACCGGCAGGGATTTGACGGTTCTTGGTCAGCAGGAGCTTGAGGTTGTTCTTGTCGATGAGCTCGACACGTCGGAAGCCGACTTCCTCGCCGTCGCCCCGCTTGCCGATCAGCTTGCCTATATTATCTACACGTCCGGTTCGACTGGTCAACCTAAAGGGGTCATGGTGGATCAAGGCCCGTTGATTGACCATTTGAATGCTACCGGGCCAATCTATCTGATGGATGAAGATTCGCGAGAATTACCGTTTCTTCCATTTTCATCTGATGGTGGTCATGAACGCTGGATCGTGCCGTTGATGGCAGGTGGCAGTATTTTATTGCCTGACCAATTACTCTGGACGCCGGAAGACACAGTTAACGCCATTCGCAAACATGGCGTGACCCATGCTTCATTTCCGACCAGCTATGTACATGAGTTGGCAGGGTGGCTTCGCGAGAAGGGCCAGACTCTTGATCTGATACTTTGTTCCTTCGGCGGTGAGGCAATGCCAAAGGAAACTTTCAACCGGATCGCGCGGGCCATCAATTCTCGTTATCTGATCAACGGTTATGGTCCGACGGAAACCGTGATGACACCCATGTTGTGGCGTGTCGCTCAGGACCGGCTTTGTGAGACCGTTACAGCCCCGATCGGAAGACCGGTCGGAGATCGTTGGGCCTATATCCTTGATGCGGATGGCAACGCGGTCGCACCCGGCGAAATCGGTGAGATACATCTTGGCGGCTATTGTGTTGCCCGTGGATATAACAACTTGCCTGAAAAGACCGCCGATCTGTTCATTCACGATAATTTTGCGCTGAATGATCATGCACGAATGTATCGCACCGGTGATTTGGGCCGATTCCTTCCGGATGGCATGATCCAGTTTGCTGGACGGGTCGATGATCAGGTTAAAATTCGTGGGCACCGTATCGAGCCGGCAGAAATTGAAACAGTTTTGCGTGGGTTTGATGATGTTGCCAACTGTGTCGTCGTCGCAGCTGAAGTTGCCTCACGGTTGGAACTGATTGCCTATGTCGTACCGCGTTCCGGAGCATCGGTTGATACCCGTTCAGTTCGTGTGCGGTTGCAGGACCTGCTGCCAAGCGCAATGGTGCCTGGCTACATCATTGAAATGACGATGTTGCCACTTAATGCCAATCACAAGGTCGATAAATCACAGTTGCCGCTACCGCGTCGCGAGGGGGTCATAATCAAGCCAGCTAATGACGACGAGGCCGCTCTGTTGACCATTTGGAAATCCGCACTGGGTCTCGATGAAGTCGGAGTGACCGATAATTTCTTCGAGATCGGCGGGAATTCGATAACAGCCCTGCGTGTACTGGCAAAAGTTCGCGATCAGTTTCCTGAACGCAATGCGGAAATTACGGATCTTTTCAACTTTCCGACCATCCGAAGCTTGTTGTTGGCGCTGTCTGAACCCGAATGCAAGCCGGGGGCGGATATCGTGCATTTGCAGCAAGGCAAGCCCGATCAGCCTGTCCTTTATTGCTTTCCGGGGCTGCTTGTCAGCACGCGCGAATATATGAAGCTGGTGAAAAGTCTGGGCGAGGATCAATCCGCCGTGGGCTTCATGTGCCACTCGCTTACAGAAAATCAGGAACTTGATGTTTCGGTCACCGATATCAGTTCGCGATATGCAGAGCTGGTTTATCGGGAAGCGAAGGGACGTACCTGCGCCTTTCTGGGCTGGTCCTGGGGTGGTTTGCTTGCATACGAAGCTGCGCGAATGCTGGGGAATGACATCGATTTGCGAGTTGTCGGAATGGTTGATGTCTGTGACATGGACGAGGATTTTGATCTGAACGCACGGCCAAAATTCCAGCAGGGGCAGTGGGCCGAGATTGAAGCACGCATTCGGGTCTGGCTGCAGAAAACCAAGATGCGTGAAGAATGGGAACGCCTTTTGGCGCTGATGGATGACCTTGCTTATGCGCAGTTTGTCCATTTTGTGGGAAAAAGCGAATTCGGGCTGCCCACAGACGGGCCGGGGATCGGTACGCGCGAACATACGTTCTGGGTGCTAATCGACAATGCCCTTGTTTTCCGCCGTCATGAACTTCTGCCCTATGACGTGCCGATTGCTTCATGGCTTGCAGGCGATACGGTCAGTCGAAAACTTGATCTGATTGATTGGCAGTCACTTTCACGCCTTGCCGAGGCCCCTGAGCATATTCCAGGAACGGATCATTTGACGATCATCGGTGATCCGGCATTCCACACGCGGTTTGGCAAACGTTTGACGAACGCTTTCGAACAACCAGCCGATATGAAATTTTCAAGCAAATAGAAGGACTTGAACGATGGATAAATTGGATCTTGTCGGGATTGGAATTGGTCCTTTCAATCTTAGTCTTGCTGCGCAGCTGGACGGGGTTGCTGATGTGTTTTCAATCTTTCTTGAGCAACGTTCTGAATTTGCCTGGCATCCGGACATGATGCTGCCCGGTGTTGAGCTTCAGACTTCGTTTCTGAAAGATTTGGTGACCCTAACCAATCCGACGAGCAAATGGTCTTTCCTGTCTTACATGGTCGGCCAGAAACGCATGCTTGATTTCATGAACGCGGATTTTGCCGCGGTGCCAAGACGGGAATTCGCCGCTTATCTGAAATGGGTTGCAGACCATTTGGAAGGCTTGGCATTTGACAATGTGGTGCGCGAAGTCGCATTCGATGGTCAAGACTTTAAGGTTCGTACGGATCATACAAGTTATGTCACGAGCAATCTTGCCATTGGTGTCGGCAAGCCTGCATTTATTCCCGCCTGGGCGCGCCAGTTGCCCAAGCATAAATGCTTTCACACAAGCCAAGCGAAGTCGAATTTGCCAAAGCTGCGCGGCAAGAGAATTGCCGTTATTGGCGGGGGACAGAGTGGTGCTGAACTTGTTGAGTATCTGCTTGGTGGAAACGTCAAAGGTGTTGAAGAAGTTCTCTGGTTATCGCGGCGCGACAATTTCGAACCCCTTGATGATACTCCATTTGTGAATGAGTATTTCACGCCCGGATATGCAGATGTCTTCGCAGGTCTGCCGGATGCCTATAAACAGGATTTGATGTCTCGACAAAAGCTTGCCAGTGATGGTGCATCGCTTTCAACGCTCAAGTCGATTTATCAGCTGCTATACCGGCAGCGTTACCTGCAGGAGGGCCATGTTGCCGGTCGGCTCCTGCCGCAACGTGAAGTCTTTCAGGTTCAGCAAGATGGTGAAACAATGAGGATTGCTGCCAGAAACGGGCTTAATCAGGATGTCGAGTTCTTCGATGCGGATGCGCTGATTCTGGCAACCGGTTATGAAACGACATTGCCGGAATTCATGGCGCCACTGCGTTCACTTCTGGAAGTGGGGGCATCAGGTGCCTACCGCTTGGATGCGGAATTCCGTGCCCAATGGGATGGACCATCTGACCGAAACATCTTTGTTCAAAATGCCGGCAGGATCGATTTGGGGATCTTTGAGCCTCAACTAAGCCTGATGGCTTGGCGAAGTGCTAAGATTGTAAATGCTCTGACAGGCAAGAATGTCTTCAATCTTGATCAAAATCCACCGATTGTTGACTGGGTTGCCGGTACTGGGGACCGGGCAGGTGGTGCTGTCGTGCAGGCCTGGGGCTAGGGACGGCAAACTGAAATCTGCAGCCTGTTCGACTTAGTGAACAGGCTGCAGATCCGGAAGCCTTATGCTGGACGAGTCAGTTCTACATTATGGAGTGCCTGACGGCATCGCTGATCGGCCTGATGGATGTATGCGCAAACAGATGCTTTGGAGACACCGATATCCTTTGCAATGACGTTTTGCGCGAACCCGTCCACGCGATGCCGGTAAAAAGCGGTGCGCACGTGTGGTGGCAGCTCTTTTAATGCATTCTCAATGACCCGAAGGGCCTGGCAACCACTGAGACGCGCTTCGGGGCAGTCTGCGTTTCCCGCAGGACAAAGATCAGTTGGATCGCTGTCCGCGAAAAGAGTGCGTTCGAACGTAATTTGGCGGACCTTGTCGATTGCCATGTTTCTAGCAATGCGCGTTATGAAGGCACTTGGTGTGGTGACTTCTGTGTCTATTTGTGCGGTGAGCAGTTTGGCATAGGTATCCTGAACAATGTCATCCGCCAGATGGGGACATTTTACGATAGACTGGGCAACGCGTCGCAATTTCCCCTCTTGGCTTTTGGCGATAGTTAGCAAAGCTTGTCGCTGAAATTGGTCTTTTGGAATTGGGGCAGTTTGGCTTGCTTGGTGCATTTCCGAATGTCTCCGTTAGTTTGCTCATTAGTGAAAATAATAGTCACTTGCAAATTTGGGACGCGGTTTGCACTCTCCACTGGGTCGATCATCTTTTGTCATTCGGACAGATCTGATGGCAAATCAGATCCGTCCGTTGTTCATAAGACGGGATTTTCAATGAGCTTCAGTAAGGAATTCTGCAGAGCGGATTTCATGCCGCAGGAAAGCAGACTACCTGCGTGAAATCTAAAGTTTCGCCAGCGGACAGGTTGGGCAAATGTCGACGGACGTCAGTAAATAGCGAAGGCAACAGACACGTCTTGAGGGGTTGCCATCGTCGGATTGTTTGGTGCTGTACGGGTTTACCATCGGGTTTCGATTGCCGTCGGGACGCTTGACGTCGTTGATCAGTGGTGCAAGCGATACCCTGGTGTTTTTCAGGACGTGTTTCTCAACGTAAGCAACGACAACGCCAATATTGGACCAAAACACCTTTGGCGAAACTTTTGACGATGCAGCCAGTGAAGCAACCATAGGTTCGAGATGTCCGTCAATCAGGCATTCCAGATGAGCCCAAGGATCAGGCGGGATCGATTTTTCTTTCAACTCATGCACCTGCCGGTCATGAATATCGAACCCGGCCGGACATTGATTATCGTCCGTTGTCAGACTGATAAAGTTGGGCTGAAACGTAAGGACTGCTTCGCCTGCTGCGGCCAAAACCAGCACAGGGGATAACAGAATTCCGAAATACCATTGTGACCACATCGAGATGGCGGCACGCCGATCATCTTGCGGATATTTTGCCTGGCAATAGTGATCAAGAAGAGGTGCCAAACAATCAGGATCGTGGAGCGCAAAGCAATCTATTCCGCCACTGTGCGTCGTCAGGATCTGATGCCGGTCACCAAGCCCTTGATAGGGTCCTTGAAAGAGATCGGTTTTGATCTCAGACAGTGATCGGGTGGTAGGGGAATTGCCGATGGCGGGAGAAGCGTTCTTTTCAGAGCCGTTTTGAAGGGCATTCATCATGAGGCACCCCGCCCGACGCGCATAAGCAGCCAGACCATGATAGGCCCGGCAATGATAGCGGCCATCAGTCCGGCCGGAATTTCCCAAGGAAAGAATAACATTCTCCCAAGCCAGTCAGCGGCAACCATTAAAGCAGCTCCGATCAGCGCGGCCCCGACCGTATGCGGTAATGCATGTCGCAATCCGGCCAGTTTTGCCAGATGCGGTGAAATCAGACCGGCGAAGCTTAGTGGGCCAACCAACAAAGTAGCTGCCGCTGTCAGGATAGAAGCAAACATCAGCATAACCCCGCGCGAGATCGACAGATCGACACCGAGCGACTTGGTTGTCACAGGCCCCAGCGGAAACAGATTAAGCCATCGGGCAAATGCTGGAAGAATGGGTAAGGCGCTCACAGCAATGATTGCCAGAACACTCGCGCGGTCGAAGCCAAGGCCGTATGTTGATCCCGAACTCCAGGCCAACAAGCGTGTTGCGCGGGGATCACCACCGGCCATCAGAAATGCGATGAAGCCATCAAACAAAGCACCAATCGCAATACCGGCAATCAAAATACGTTCCGGTGCGTATCCAGATTTTCGGGTAAGCGCAAAGATCGCCCCCAGGGTAATGAATGCACCAATTGCTGCGCCAGAAATCTGCAACCATGCCGTTGGTGCATCGATCAGGAAGACAATCGCAATCATACCGATTGCAGCACCTGCACTGACACCCAGACTTTCGGGACTTGCCATCGGGTTTGCCGTCATGCGTTGCAATATGGTGCCTGCAATTGCCAGCATGGTTCCAGCAGCCATTGCACCGAGAATACGCGGACCGCGCCACGGCCAGACGGTATTCAGTGCATTACCCAATTGAAGTTGCCACTCACCGTGAATATCTCGACCGACCAAAATCGCCCCTATAATCACCAGAAGCACACCAGCCAGAACGCGCAAGTGATTTCTAATGTTGCGCTGATCAGGTTCTGGGGCGGGCGACGTGTTTTGCGATGGTTGAGAATCGCTGCGCAGTTGCCGGATCATAATGATTAAAAGCGGTCCACCGAGAATCCCGGTCAGCGCGCCAGCAGGCACTAATATCCCAATATATCCCGATAAAACCTGAACACCTTGATCCGCAGCACACAATAGTACGGCGCCGAAAACAGCAGACATCAGAAGTTTTGATCGCAACCGTCTGAAGCCCAGCATTCGCGTAATGGCTGGTCCAGCCAGTCCGACAAACCCGATAATACCTACCGCTGCAACAATGGTTGCCGTAAGCCAACAGCCGATCAAAAGGCAAAGTAGTCGCATTCGTGCTGGCGATGCGCCAAGGACGGTCGCCTGATGATCGCTGAGATTAAGCATTTCAAGCGGTCGAGCCAAGGCGACAGCCAGTGCCGCACCCATGCATACTTTCGCTGCCAATGGTTCAAGGATATACCAACCGTCTTGGGTAAGGTCGCCGCTTCCCCAGATAAACAGGCTTTTTAGCCATTCATGGTGAATTATTGCCAAGGCAGTTGTTACTGCCCCACAATAGAGCGCGATTATCATACCTGTCAGGATGACGATCAGTGGCGAGAAGCCACTGCGGCGCGCCAAGGCAAATACCAGAAAACCGACAACAAGTGCACCCAACAGTGCAATCGTTTCCTGACCGATGGCAAGCGCACCCGGCACATAGAGCGTCACCAGTGTCAGCGCCAGTTTAGCGCCGCCTGCAAGGCCAAGTGTGGACGGCGATGCCAACGGGTTTTTTAACGTGTGTTGAAACAAAGCACCGGCAACGGCAAGACCCGCACCAGCGACAAGTGCAATCAAAAACCTTGGTATCCAGCCTTGGGTGAGCAACAACGACCGCGTGTCCGATCCAGCCGCAAGGTCGAATATTGCCGCCGGGGACAGGCTACCGGCCTCAATGTCCAGAGACAGCAGGCTTAGCAAAACGGCAAGGATGCAAAGCGAAACGGGAACCGCATGGAATTGGATCGCATGTCTGCGCATGGCTTGACTTGTCATGACGCGAATTCCCCATGAGCAGCACCTTGCGATGTCAGGGCATTGGCAAGCAGATCAGAAAAGCGACCGGCGGCAAAAAGCCCGCCAAATGTTGCTACTGGTGGCATCGTGATCAGCCCAAAGCGTTTGATGGACGGTAGTTCCGAAAGGATCGGGCTATGTACAATTGCGCGGTCGACATTGTCTGGAACGGGTTTGATCGCGATGAGGGCTGCGTTTGAGTATTGCGCGATCTGATCGATCGTCACGGTCGCAAACCCCCAATGATTGGTGGGGCCTGTCCAGGCGTTTTTGACGGGAAGGCGATCAATCACATCCTGCATCAGACTGTTTTGCCCATAGACCCGCATGTGGCGCGGCGAGAGCATGCTGGTGACAAGTACCGAACTGGCCTGCGATGAAGTAAGTTCGCGAGAGGCTTGATCTATGCGGCTTAGGGTGTCCGAGATCAGTATCTCGGCAGTGCCCCGATGCCCGGTAACTTCGGCAATCTTTTGTGCCGCGGCCATCGCATTCAGGAAGGGCGTCTTGCTACTGCTATAAATGTCGATTTTTTCAATCGGGGCCAGGTCGGAAAGGCGGGAATACTGGTTTGCATAGAAACTGCTGGTCAGTATCAGATCGGGATCAAGTTGCGCCAATCTTTCCAGACTTGGTTGAAAACGTGCGCCAAGATTGATGACCTGTTCAGGAACTTTTGGTTCCTGAACCCAGACGCGGTATCCTGGCACATCCGCCATGGCAAGCGGAACGATCCCCATCGCAAGTGCTGTTTCAGCAAGTGCGCCATCTGCGATGACTACACGCTTGGGAACATCAGCCTTAGCGGAGCGTGTAAAGCTTTCTGGCAGCACAGGTGTGAGCGTTGCAATGGCAGATAGACCAGCAAGACCCTTAAGAAAATGTCGTCTGGAACATGTCTGATGTTGTTGATGCATTGAATCGCCCCCAATCACACATTGGCAAGGGCAAAAGGATGCCCATTGGTGGGGTGAGGCTGCACCAGCATATCCATGCCAAAAATATCGCGAAGCATGTCTGACTGCATGATGGTCGCCGGTGGCGCATCCGCGATCAGTTTGCCGCCCTTAAGCGCGACAATATGATCGGCAAAGCGCGCGGCCAGATTGATGTCATGCAAGACGGCAACAATGCATAGACCGTCCTGTTTGCAGAGCTGTTCGAGTAAAAGCAGGATTTCGTATTGATGTGATAGATCCAGCGCAGAAATCGGCTCATCAAGCAATAGGCAGGAGGCTTGTTGCGCAAGTGTAACTGCGATCCAGGCTCTTTGGCGTTCACCACCTGAAAGCGTACTGACTGCGCGTTTGCGAAGGGCTTCGAGGCCCGTCAAAAGGATCGCACGTTCAATCGATTGTTTGTCGCGCTCGCGCAGGCGACCAAATGGCCCGTGCCATGGATAACGACCAAGCGCAATCAGTTCTTCGACGGTATAGTCCGCCCCGTGCCCCGGGTCCTGTGCAAGATAGGCAACGCTTTTGGCAAACTCACGTGCGCTAAACCGCCCCACGTCATTCCCGTCAAGTGTGACAGCTCCACTGGTTGGCTTGTTCAGTCCGGCCAGCATTTTAAGCGCAGTGGATTTCCCAGACCCATTATGGCCGACAATTGCTGTCAGGCAGCCAGCGCGGAAAGTAACGGATATGTTGTCAAGGAGTGTCACGCCTCTAGCCGTTTCAAAGCGGGCTTTTTGCATTCCAAGGACAGCAGGACGATCAGATAAATCCATGGCCATAATTCGCTCTCGATAAACGCAGAAAATCCGCGGTGAACGCGGATTGCGAGAATGGGTCCGGGGCGCAACCGTGCGCCCCGGATTAATCGATTACCAGTCGTATTTCAGAGTTGCAGCTATGGTCTGTCCTTCGATCTGGTAGCAGTAACCGTTGTTACAGATAGCGGCATCGTTATCGGCAAGGTTAGTGCCATTAATCGCAAGGGTCAGACCATCCAGCTTGTTATTAAGTGCTGCGAAGTCATAGCGGATCGCAGCATCAAGCACCGTATAGGGCTTGTTCTTGCTCGTATTGGTGTAATTGGCATAGCTTGAGTCGGTGTAGCGAACACCAACGCCAAATCCCCATCCATCAAGAGGGCCTTGATTGAAGTTGTAGTTTGCCCAAGAGGATGCAGCCTTTTCCGGTGTCACAAGTGGGGTATTACCGCGATAGGAACCTTTGACGATTTTGGCATTGTTGTAGGCAAGGTTGCCAACCAGGCTAAGATTTTCAGTTACATTGGCACTGCCTTCAATCTCAAGTCCGCGCGATTCAACTTTGCCAATTGAGTCATAATACGAACCGATAGAGCCACTGTAGCCAGCATAGCGTGCGACGTTGTCCTCGGTCAGGCGATAGGCGGAAACCGTGAAGAAGCCATCAAACCCGACCGGTTCGAACTTGATGCCGGCTTCATACTGCTCACCCTCGGTCGGGTTGAGCATTTTGCCTTCAGAGTCCTGACTAGTGCTAGGCAAGAAGGATGTGCCCCAACTGACATAAGGCGAGATGCCATTGTCAAAGGCATAAAGGGCGCTAACGTTAAAGGTCGTTGCGGTATTGTAGTCGGTTGAACCCGTATTGGTTAGTCGGCTGATACGTTTGCGTTCTGCATAATCAAAGCGCACACCGCCATTAAGATGCCAGTTGCCAAGTTCAATCTGGTCCTGAACATAGATACCGGACTGATTGTAGGTTACGTCATCAAATGTTGTGTAAGCTGGTGTCGTGCCCGAAATCGACCGATTTGGGTCATTGAGATAGAAGATGTAATCACTGAGTACACCGCTTGAGCCAAAACGGTAATCCGACTTTGAATACATCAGATCAAGACCGGTCATTACTTCGTGTTTGGCGTCAGCGGTCTCGAAAGTCGTGATGACTTGGTTGTCGACCTGCGCGCTCCAGAGGGTTTCCTCAACAGCTTGTGCTGCGCGGTGATATTCCGTGTTTGAGTTCTTCCAGCCGCCGCCGGTCACGCCGCCAGTCAGGTACCGCGCTTCAAGATCGAAGTATCCAAACCGCGCCTTCTGGGCCAAGGTAACAGGCAGGTTGCTTAGATCATGGGTCAGATCATAGCCGACCTGAAACTGATCCTGTTTCTGATAGTCGTAATCCGCGTCGCTGGTGCGGTAATCAAGGATTTCGCCATTCAGGTTCAGAAGGGTTGCCGAGGCATCCGTTTCGTCATGCTGGAACAAGGTATAGATAGTCAGATCTGTATCTGCATTGGGTTGCCAACGAATTGTTGGCGCGAACATTTGCCGATCATCCTGAATTTCGTTGCTGGTTTCGCCAAAGCGGGTCATGCCAACAATGCGTGATGCCCAGGTCCCGTTTTCTGTCAGGCCGAGATTGTAATCAAACCCGCCTTCGTATGAGTCCGTGTTGGTGAAACGGCCATAGACATTGTTCTTTGCACCAAGATGAGGGCGTTTGGTAACGCTGTTGAGTAAGCCGCCTGGTGTTGATTGCCCGTAAAGTGCCGCTGTGGGGCCCTTTACGATTTCAAGCTGTTCAAGGCTGTAGGGTTCGGTGCGAAACGTTGCATAGACGCCTGTCATCTGGCGTAAGCCATCTCGGTAGTCGCCGTAGATATGTACCGGATAGCCCCGCACATAAACCTGATCAAAGCGCGGATCATATCCGTAATTGTTGGTTGCTACCCCTGCGGTATAAGCAACTGCATCTTCGATGCTCGCAACGGCGCGGTCCTCGATTTCCTGGCCGGATACGACGGAAATGCTTTTGGCCGTTTCAATCAGAGCTTTGCTGGTTTTTGTACCAGCACTGCTTCGCGTAGCGACATAGCCATGTGCGAGATCCTCTGAGTCCTGGGCGTTTGCCTCGACATAGAGCGGGTCAATGACGGTTGCTCCACTGCTGTCTGATATTTCTAGTTTGGTGAGGGAAACCGTGTTCTTGCCTGTAAAGCGATAGCTGACGCCACTGCCGGAAAGCAGGATACTCAATGCCTCAGCAGGGGAATGCGTGCCGATAAGGGCAGTGCTCTGCAATCCGGCAACCCGATCGACATCATAAAAGAGTTGCAGATTGGTTTGATTGGCAAAGGTCAAAAGCGCCTGGTTAAGGTCCTGTGCCGGGATGGAAAAATCGATTGCGGATGCTGCGTCACTTTGTGTTTCTGTATTTTGCTGTGCGGCTGCAGGCGTGGATACTCCAGCAACAACAATACCCGCAGCCAATGCGACCAAGCTGACACTATGTGCCAGACGATGGCCAAACACGTTTACCAATCCAGCTTTGCCGGTTTTTATTACCTGCATTACGCAGACCCCCATTCTCGAAAGTTTTTTCCAAAACGCAAATGATTGTCATTTGCTTGTGTTGGGTGAGACGGGATTTGCGGTCAGACTCAGTAAGATTAATTTCAGTTTTTTTGATTT
This sequence comes from Thalassospira sp. CH_XMU1458, assembly GCF_037027205.1. Taxonomy (NCBI): domain Bacteria; kingdom Pseudomonadati; phylum Pseudomonadota; class Alphaproteobacteria; order Rhodospirillales; family Thalassospiraceae; genus Thalassospira; species Thalassospira sp. CH_XMU1458. The sequence goes on from NZ_JAYMDW010000001.1 coordinate 1,285,585, forward strand.
TTGTGTCGGTAAGGACCGGAAACCGGAGAAATCCGGGCTTTTCAGATCGCTGCTATGCTCAGTAAATAACGGTCATTAGGGGGGTAATCGAGATATTTTGGACACCAAGTTCCCGTGAAATCAGTTCAAGTCCAGCCTGAGGATCGGTCATATCAAAGACACCACTGACAAGCTTGCGTGCCGCAGTCTCGTTCGCAATCATGATTTTGCCGCGCTGATACCGTGAGAACTCCGAGACAACTTCGCGCAGAGTAACGCGATCAAATATCAGCTTGCCTTTTTGCCAACTAAGCGCCCTTTCAGGATTGATTGTCGAAATTGGGCTGATTGAATGGCGGTTATAACGAGCGGCCTGATTTTCCGCCAAAATCGCTATTTGTTTTGATGTTGCCGAGTTCGGTTTGACTTCAACCTGATGTTCCAGCACGGCCACATTGGTGTGGCCATCAAAACTGTTAACGATAAACCGCGTGCCCAAAGCCTGCACCTGGCCATGCGGCGAGGTGACGGTGAAAACACGCTTGTCCGCATGTTCCATCGGGGCCGCTTGAAAGTCTGCAAGTCCGCTAATCAATGCGATATTTCGGGTTTGATCGGTAAACTGAACCGCTATTGCACTATCGGGTCCCAGGGTGACGATGCTACCATCCTCAAGTGTAATGGCCCGAACTTCCCCAACAGCAGTGTGGTAATCAGCACTTAGGAAAACGATCGGATCACCAACCATAACGCGGGTTGAAGCAATCGCCAGCAGAAAGCTTGCGGCAAGTGCGACATAGCCCCAGCGACGTTTCTTTGCCAGCGAGGCTTTGGATGGCGGTTTTGCCAGATGCTTAAGCTCAACAACCTCTGATGAAGGACTCTCGGTTGTGCGATCTGTCGATTTGATCGCATCATCCATTACAGCAAGCGCGTTATTGGCCTCTATGAAAGCTTGCTGGTTTTCCGGCGCTGCATCCAACCAAACATTGAGCTCTTCATGCTCAAATGCGCTGAGGTCACCATTGACCATTTTCGCAACCCAATTGGCCGCGGTCAGATCAATGTTTTTCTGTGTTTTTCGCATTTGGCTCACGTTACCAACCTGCACTTGCCGACAATTCGGACAAAGCGTCCTTATCTGTTGGACGATAAAACTGCAAGAAATGCGTAAAAACTTTGTGCAGTTTCATGACCGGCTTTCCCGCATGCGCTTCATCACATGGGCAATTGCGCGCGCGACATGTTTCTGAACAGAACTGTCAGAAATACCTAGTTGTTCGGCCGCTTCGCGATAGGTCAGCCCTTCAATGCGTACAAGAGTAAAAATTTCGCGCGTTTTGTCAGGTAGCTCATCAAGCGCGCGACGTACATATTCAAGTTCCGATTGCCCCCCAACGATCTGTTCTGGTGAGGGTGAATTATTGGGAATGACATCAAGGGGAATGTCTTTGGCGCCTGCGATTGGGTTTCGCTTTTGCGCCCGGACATGATCAATCGCAAGATTATGGGCAACGCGGTACAGGTAGGAACGGGCATAGGTGACTTTGTTTGCCTTATCGGGGCTGGCATGTTCCGACATACGCAAAAATGTCTCCTGTGTCAGATCCATTGCTGTATCCGCATCACGCAAAAGACGCGTCAGATAAATCTGCAATTCCCTTTGGTGAGACTGGAAGAGTTTTTTGAGGTCAGTTATTGCCAAGTCACATACCTGACTAAGGTGATGGGTTTTTAAGGGGTTATCAAAAATAATACTCATTCGCAATTAATTAGTTGTGCTGGGTATATGAAGTTTGCATCCTGCACCTGTGTACAGAGAATGTGTGTGGTTCCCTGAATGAAGCTTGGGAAAGCAACCGTTTGCGTCGGGCCATACAGAAGCAGTCTGAAAAGTATGAGGTTAAACACCATGTTTCCGGAAAGTTGCGTCGTGCGAAAACTGGTATTAACCCGGGATGGATCTTTCGGAAGCTTTGCAGCCACGGACATTTTGAAAGCAACCATTGCGATAATATACAGGCAACGCCTTGGTCAGGAGGAAACCGAAAGTCTGGCGAACAGATATCTGCACACACAGGAACAGAAAGTACGGCTGGGCTTCGAGTTTCCTCAACGACGCGACAGTTTCACGATAGGACGGTTGGCTGCGAAGCTTGCTTTGGAATGTCATCTGGATGATGTGTTACCAAATGATGTCGCCATAGGCAGTGGTGTCTTTCACCAGCCTATTATTATGGGCGCATCTGTCAGATGTTGTGAACTTGGTGTTTCGATTTCTCATTCGGACCAGATTTGTGTTGCCGTTATTCACCATAAAGGCCACCCGATCGGCGTTGATGTTGAAAACCTGGCTGAGGCCGATGTTGTGTCCGTGTTGAGTGATGTTAACGCGCGCTTAAGGCAGCAGTTCTTCAAACTGTCTCTGAATGAGTATGAGGCTGCATCCATACTTTGGGTCGGACGGGAAAGCTTGGGAAAGGTACTAACAACGGGTATGACTGTGCCGCTAAAACTGTATGAGCCGACGTCAGTATCGGAAGTGGAGGCAGGGTTCAAATTGAGCTACAAGACCTTCACGCAATACCAGACCCAAGTTATGGCAATTGACAAAGCATGGTTGGCGATGACGTTTCCGGCACAGACAAAAATTGATTTCGGTTGGCTGCGGGGCACTTAGTCATTGGCGTAAGCCTAATATCTCTTCCCGAAGCGCGAAACGGCTCCAGGCTGGAGGAAAGGTGCCAGACTTTATGGTACGTGACAGCAGTGTTTACAGAATGTCATCACTGCTCCATCGTTCTTCATCTTCCCCTCCAAAATCAGTCAGAAGTACTTACTCGCCTGAATTGTCATAATTCGGGGTATTCAAGCATTTTCTTCGGATTTCTCGACAGAATCGCGTTCTACCATAACGCATTCGACCTTGATCTGGTTTGGCGTTGCCAAAAGGCCGCCAACGCTGTCGATTAGCAGTTCGGCACTGATTTCGCCCATTTCGTAGTGAGGTAGAATAAGCGTCGTGAGGGCAGGGTGTGTGTGTTGGGCGATTTCGCGGTCGTCAAAGCCGATCACAGCCACATCGTCCGGTATACTTCTCCCCAGTTCGCGCAGCGCGTCAAAACAGCCAAGCGCCATCAGGTCATTGGCACAGAAAATCGCGTCTGGTGGATTATCGAGTGCCATGAGCTCATGGGTCATCGAATAACCGGTTGAGGGCTCCCAGTTGCCTGGACGCACAAGCGCTGGATCAAACGGTATATCGTTGCTCGAAAGTGCCTGGCGATATCCCTTGAGGCGGTCGCGCGAGGCGTCGACACCTTTTTGCCCGTTAATGATCGCAATGCGCTTGCGACCGGCTTGTATCAGGCGTTCAGTTGCCGCCCGTCCCCCCAAAAGGTCGCCTGGCAAAACAGACGGGAGGGTGCGGGTGCTGTCGTAGCAATTGACAAGCACTGTGGGCTTTTTTGACAGGATCGGTGGCAATTCCACCAGTCGGGTAAGAATTGTACCGTAAATGATCCCGATGACGTTCGAGTCTGCCAGCTGATTGACGATGCTGGCTTCGATGTTCGCATTGCCGTGGCTGACTGCGAGGCAAACATTGATCCCGTATTCGAGGGCCTTGTTGTGCGCCCCTTCAAAGGCCAGTGCCATCCATGGATCGGTGCTGATTTCATCTGCGATGAAGATAATGACGGATCGTGACTTGTTGCTTGGCGCAACCTGGTTTTCACGTCGAACAAGCTGATAGCCAAGTTTGTTCGCAGAATCGATCACGCGCTGACGCGTTGATTCAGTCAGTTTGGCCGGGCTCCCGTTCAGGACCAGTGACACTGTTGCCTGCGATACGCCCGCCATCGAGGCAACATCCATCATCGTCGGGCGATTTTTGCCACCGTAATGTTTCTTTTGCGACATTGAACTCGTTTTGCCTCTGGTCTTTTAGCCAACCGATACTTTGCAGTGATTGCGTCAGATGGTGCAAAAACGACCGATAGACAGCGTTTTCGCCCTTAGAATTGAACAGGTTGGCGCACGTCTGAACCACCAAGCCGATATTGGTAATACCTTATTCAAGACGATCAAGACAAGCCGTCTGCCGCGCCTGCGGCACAATTAGTAATCATTCTTGCGGTTGAATTTATATCGGCATTCTATCCTGAGGTCACTTGACTCCATATTATTAATTAATATTATTAATTCAATAGGGAGGATAATTAATGAAAATTTTGATTACTGGTGCAACTGGCAAGGTCGGCAAGACATTTTTGGCGGCATTTCTTGATAACCCTAGGTATGCATCGGCCAAGGTCGTGGCGCTATGCCACAACCGCAAGATCGAAGCTGGTGACCGGGTGGAGGTCATTACGGGGTCTCTGTCGGATCCGGATGCGGTTGCGCACGCGATGGAGGGTGTTACCCACGTTCTTCATATGGCGGCGGTAAAGGAAAGCCCCGATCTGGTCATTGACGTTGCAATCAAGGGGATGTTCCTGCTTCTGGAAGCCGCGCGCCAGTCATCGACGCTTAAGCAGTTCATTCTGATAGGTGGCGATTGCTCTGTTGGGCACATTTTCAAGGATTATCCGGCACCAATCACAGAAACCTCCCCGCGGCAGGCTTATAGCGGCTGCTATGCGCTGACCAAGGTGCTCGAAGAGGTGATGATTGAACAATATCAGATCCAGTATGGCCTGAATGGCACCGTTTTGCGTGCGCCCTGGATCATGGAAAAAGACGATTTCAAATATGCGCTTTCATTTGGTCCGGACCAGTTTGGTGGCCCGGTCTGGGGTGACTTGATAAGCGCGGAAAAGGCTGCGCGCCTTGCCGAGGGCAGTTTTGTGCCATTGATGCGTGATAAAAAGGGCGCGGCTCTTAAGCGTAACTTTGTGCATGTCGATGATCTGGTCGCTGCGTTGATGGCAGCCCTCGATCACCCTGCCGCGATGCAGGAGCTTTTCAATATTTCTATGGATGAGCCGGTCGATTATGCGCAGGTCGCAGATTATCTGGTGCGAACGCGCGATATGGAACCCGTGGAAATCCCCACACCGTTTCATAGCAACTGGCTTGATAACACCAAGGCGCGGCACGCCTTAGGTTGGCGGCCGCAAGTAGATTTCGAGGAGATGATCGAGCGGGCCTGGGCATATGAAAGAAGCCCGAGCGATCCTCGGAAAATCTGGTATCCGGGGTAATCAATTCCGGGCCAGACCAACTAGGGAGAGCTAAACGTGAAACATAAAATGTTACTAACTCTCACATCTGCGCTCATTCTTGCGACAGGTGTTGGCACTGCAAATGCCGATGGGAAAAAGACATTGGCCATTGTGGTGAAAGGCTTGGATAACCCGTTCTTCGAGCAAATCAATCTGGGTTGTCAGAAGTGGATATCGGAGAACATGGACTCTGAATACGAGTGTTTGTACACCGGGCCTGCATCCAGTGCTGATGAGGCAGGCGAAGTTCAGATCGTCGATGATCTGTTGACCCGCGGTGTTGCTGCAATTGCAATTTCGCCGTCAAATGCACCGGCGATGGCAAACCGAATTCGTCAGATCAACCCGAATGTTCCGGTGATGACGATTGATGCCGATTTCCTTGAAAAAGATCGCGACTTGCGGGCGACCTATCTGGGGACTGACAACTATCTGATGGGTGTCAAAATGGCCGAAGAAGCCATGACGCTTAAGCCGAATGGGGGATCGGTATGTTTGCAGTTGGGGAACGTCGCGGCGGACAATATCAACGCGCGTGCCGCTGGTTTCCGCGATACGATTTCCGGGGCCAAGGGGACAGAGCGCCTTGCGAACAGCAATGGCTGGACGGAAATTGAAGGGTGTCCGGTCTTTACCAATGACCAGGTCGATCTTGCCAACCAGCAGATGGCCGATACCTTCACGGCAAATCCCGATCTTGATGCCTTTATTCTGATTGGCGGCTGGGCACAGTTCGCACCGCAAGCCTATGCCCAGGTTACCGATCAGGTCATGGATCGGCTGAAATCCAAGGAGCTGATCCTGATTGCGGGCGATACACTTCCTCCGCAAACCCAGGCATTCCGGGACGGACGCAGTCACGCGCAGGTCGGTCAGCGTCCGTTTGAAATGGGGTATCGGGCCCCTGATGTGATGATCGAACTGATCAATGGCCAAAAGGTAGATGATCCACTCTATACGGGGCTGGATGTTTGCAATCAGTCGGATCCGGGTTTTTGCGCGGATAACTAATACCAATCCCTGATGAACTGAGCCGGATTTGTTGATCAGATCCGGCTCGATTTTTATCCGGACTTACACAGGGCGGAAGACAAAGTGACAAAAACAAAAATCAACTGGGGCATTCTTTCGACGGCCAATATCGGCGTGGAGAAAGTTATTCCGGCAATCAAAAAATCACCCTCGTCGAATGTGCTGGGGATTGCATCACGCAATGCAGGGCGATCGGCGAGGGTGGCCAATGACCTTGGAATTCAGAGGTCTTACGCGTCCTACGAGGCGTTGATCGCTGATCCGGAAATTGATGCGATTTACAACCCGTTGCCAAACCACATACATGTCGACTGGACGCTGGCTGCGGCACAGGCGGGTAAGCATGTGCTGTGTGAAAAGCCCATCGGGTTAAATGCGCGCGATGCGGAACGGCTGCGCGCGTGTCCGAAAAATGTGTTGGTCGCAGAGGCCTTTATGGTGCGCTACCACCCGCAATGGATACGTGTGCGCGAGATGGTCAGAAGCGGCGAGCTTGGTGAGGTTCGAGCGATCCAGGCGGCATTCAGTTACTTTAACGATGATGCTCAGAATATCCGCAACAGGCCAGAGACCGGCGGCGGTGCCATCATGGATATCGGTTGCTATCCGATCACGGCGGGCCGGTTTTTGTTCGAAGACGAGCCTTTGCGCGTCATGGCCCTGATCGATCGAGATCCCGCATTCAAAACCGATCGGATGGCGAGTGTGGTTGCGGACTTTGGCGGCGGCCGGCAATTGTCATTCATGGTTTCGACGCAACTGTGCCCGTATCAGACCTTGAATGTGTTTGGCACGAAGGCGCGGGCCGAAATCATGATCCCCTACAATGCGCCAGCAGATAAAGAAACCGCCCTGATTGTCGATGCGGGCGAGAGCCTGGATGGCAGTCTGGCTGGCTGTGAGATCGTGCCTGCGTGTGATCAGTATACAGAGCAGGCGGAAATGTTTGCGCAGGCCATTCTGACACGAAGAGGTTTGCCATACGGCATCGAGGATTCGATTGCCTCCATGCGTGTTCTTGACGCGGTTTTTGCGAGCGAAGAGCAAAAAACGTGGGCCAATCTGTGATTAAAACCATCAACTTACACAACCGGGGGTGAAAAATGCTTGATCCAAAATTATTAATGATATTATTAATTATGAGCCGCACAGATAATTTATAAATACAGTCGTGCGGATTGTTAATCGGGAGGATTAAACGCATGAAATTTGCAACAACATTCGCAACCCTCGGCCTGTCAATGGTTCTGGCTGGCGGGGCGTTCGCACAAGAAAAGCAGCAGCTTGCATTCGTGGTGAATGCTGCTTCGGACTTTTGGAAACTGGCAGAAGCAGGGGTCGAGGCCGCACAGGCAGAACTCCCCGAATATGAGCTGCAGTTCCGGTATCCTGCACAGGGAACCGCAGCACTTCAGAATGCGCTGATGGATGATTTGGTCGCCGGGGGCACTGATGCGATCATGATTTCCTCGGCCGATCCAAAGAACTCTATTGATGCGTTCAATCGCATTGCGGCCCAGGTGCCGCTCTTTACCACCGACAGTGATGCCCCGCAAAGTGATCGCATCGCCTATCTTGGGTCATCCAACGTTGCCGCTGGCGTTCAGGCTGGTGAGATTGCCGTGAAAGCACTGCCAAACGGCGGAAAATGCATGGGCTTTGTCGGGTTCCTTGGGGCCGACAACGCGATCGAGCGTATCGCCGGTTTCCGTCAGGCGGTTGAAGGCAGCGGTATCGAGCTTGTCGATGTGCGTGGTGATGATGTTGATTTTGCGCGTGCGCGATCAAACGTCGATGACGTGCTTGCGGCAAATCCCGACATTGATTGCATGGTCGGGTTTTATTCCTACAACCCGCCCAAAATTTACGAAGCATTGCAGGCTGCTGGCAAATTGGGGCAGGTGACGGTTGTTGCCTTTGATGAAGACCCTGTAACGCTTGGCGCGGTTCGCGAGGGCAGCTTTGCAGGCACGGTTGTTCAGGACCCCTACCAGTGGGGTTATCAGGGCATGCACCTGATGGCGGATTATCTTGAGGGCGATATGTCGAAGGTGCCCGCAGATGGTTTGATCATCGTGCCGACCCAGGTGATCGACAAATCCAATGTCGATGAGTTCGAGGCTGTCGTTAAGGAAAGAATAGGCGGGTAATTTTCTTCCCCCTGCCTAGCGAGCGGGCGTGTGAAATCTGCGAGTGCGCCTGCTCGCACCTTTCCAACGATGTCGAATGGACATTGGGGAGCCGAGTATATGAGTGCAGTGCATGGGCTTGATCTGCGACTTGAAGGCGTCACCAAGGTTTATCCCTGTGTGGTGGCCCTTAATGATGTTTCATTGCAGATCAAAGCTGGCGAAGTTGTTGGACTTCTTGGTGAAAACGGGGCCGGAAAATCGACCCTGATGAAGATTCTCGGCGGGCTGATCGCCCCGACATCCGGGAAAATTATTCTTGATGGACAGCAGTATGACGCCTTTGACGTCAAACAGTCCCAACAAGCAGGGATTGCGTTCGTCCATCAGGAACTGAATGTTTTCGATAACATGGATGTTTCCGCAAACATCTTCCTTGGCCGGGAACTGGTACGTGGGCCTTTGCGGCTGACTGATCGCAAAGCCATGAATAAAATGGCGGAGCCGCTGATCGAGCGTGTTGGCGCGCCGTTCAAGCCAGATACACCGGTTTCCACATTATCCTTGGCGGAGTGCCAGTTGCTGGAAATCGCCAAGGCGTTGTCGATGAATGCGCGGTTGGTCATCATGGATGAGCCGACATCAAGTCTCACACTTTCTGAGACCAACATGCTGCTTAAGGTCATTGCTGACCTTAAGGCGCAAGGGATTGCCGTCATCTATATTTCACATCGCCTGAGCGAGGTGGAGGAATGTGTCGACCGTGCGGTTGTCCTGCGCGATGGTCACAATGTCGGGGTGCTTGAGCGTCAGGCCGTTACGCATGACGCGATGATCCGCATGATGATCGGACGAGAGCTCAAGGCTCTTTACACACCACCTTCGGTGCCGGCCACCAAACCCGTTCTTTCTGTCAAAAACTTTGCGATCAAAAGCAAACCTGATCGCACGGCAAGCTTTGATGTGATGGCGGGCGAAATCCTTGGCGTTGCGGGTTTGATCGGGGCAGGGCGTACAGACTTGGCCGAGGCGATCTTTGGTGTTGGTGACAAGCTTGGCGGGGACATTCTGATTGATGGCAGAAAGACCGAGATCCATAGCCCGGCCGATGCCATCGCAGCAGGGCTTTATCTTGTGCCCGAAGACCGCAAGCGTGCCGGGTTGATCCTTGAATTTCCGACATTGGAAAATGTCACGATGGCCAATTTGCCGGCATACACATCACGTGGACTTGTTTCCCAGAAACGTCAGATTGCTGTGGCGGAATCCCAGCGCAGTGCGTTGGCGATCAAGACACATGATGTTCGCCGGGCAGCAAATGAGATGTCTGGTGGAAACCAGCAAAAAGTCGTTCTGGCAAAGTGGCTGTCCATGGATCCCAAAGTCATCATTTTCGATGAGCCGACCCGGGGGATCGATGTCGGTGCGAAAGCCGAGATTTATGGATTGATGCGATCGCTGGCCGATCGCGGAGTAGGGGTGATGATGATATCGAGCGATATGGAAGAGGTAATCGGGGTTTCAGACAGGATTGTCGTGATGAAAGACGGGCTGATTACTGGGGAATTACCGCGTTTTCGCTTTTCCGAGAGCAATGTGCTCAATCTCGCCGTCGGTAAAGTGCTGGAAGAGGCCTGAGAAATGCAAAAAAAAGATATCGGTCTTGGCATTCTGATTATCGTGGTTGGCGCAATTGTTTATATGCGTAACCCGCTTTTTCTGTCGCCCATCAACCTGGGCAATACCGCAAATCTGATCGGCCTGTTTGGCCTGTTTGCCATTGGGCAAGGGTTTGTCATCATGACTGGCGGTATTGATCTTTCCGTCGGATCGGTGATCGCACTGCTTGGTGTGTTATTTGTCGACATGGTCGGTAAGTTCGGTGTTCCCTGGCCATTGGCCGTGGCGATCATCATTGGCCTTGGTGTCCTGATCGGGCTGGCGCACGGTATCCTGATTACACGATTTAGGCTTCAGCCATTTGTCGTTACCTTGTGCGGGCTTTTGATTTATCGCGGCATCGCACGTGGATACACAGCGGAATCAACGGCAGGCTTTCCTTTTGGTTCCAGTTATCCTCAGCTTGAATGGCTTACAATCGGTCGGAGTTTCGGCGTTCCGCACTCGTTCGTCGCGATGCTGATTGTAGCGGCGGTGATGTGGGTTGTATTGCATCACACAGTTTTTGGTCGTCATCTTTGCGCGGTCGGCAAGAACGAGGAAGCCGCACGCTTTTCGGGGATAAACACCCGTTTCGTCACGGTGATGGCATATGTGATCTGTGCCGTGCTCGCATCAATTGCGGCGATATATTTCGCAATGTTCACCAAGTCCGTCCAGCCGTCTTCGCACGGTAACTTTTACGAGCTGTATGCGATTGCAGCCGCTGTTTTGGGCGGGTGTTCCTTGCGCGGTGGCGAAGGTTCCGTGATCGGGATCGTTCTTGGGGCTGTGTTGCTACAAGAACTGCAGAACCTGGTGAATTTGCTGGGCATTCCATCTTCGCTGAATTTCGCAGTGATGGGCGCTGTGATTTTACTGGGTGTTCTGGCAGATCAGCAATTTGCAGCCTATCGCACCAGAAAAAACACCGAAAGGGCGCTGGGCTTGCTGCAAAAGCCATAAACCACAAAAGAAAACCGTCTGCTTGTTACCACATTAGGTGGATCGGCAGATATGGGGGGTGTTCATGAATGTGCTTGAACTTAAAAACATATCCAAACGTTATGGCGCCATACAGGCACTTGATAGCGTGTCACTTGCCATTGCGCCGGGCGAAGTTGTCGGACTTATGGGCGATAACGGGGCGGGAAAATCCACCTTGGTCAAGGTGATTGCGGGGAACTTTGCCCCGACGTCGGGTGATATCCTTATATCCGATAAGAAAGTGGCGTTTAACAAGCCTTTGGATGCACAGAAAGCCGGTATCGAGGTCGTTTATCAGGATCTGGCGATTTGCAACAATCTGAGTGCAGCGTCGAACGTGTTTTTGGGACGTGAGCCGACCCGCCGGATAGGTCCGATCAAGGTTGTGGATTATGCCTTCATGCGCAGCAAATCCGCCGAACTGTTTGCGCGATTGAAATCGGAAACCCGTCCCCGTGATCTGGTGCACAAAATGTCCGGAGGGCAGCGTCAGGCTGTTGCAATCGCACGAACCCTTTTGAGCGATGCCAAGATCGTTTTGATGGACGAGCCAACGGCTGCGATCTCCGTTCGGCAGGTGGCGGAAGTCCTCAACCTTATCCGGCAGCTTAGTGATCATGGTATCGCCGTTGTTCTGATCAGCCACCGAATGCCCGATGTCTTTGAGGTCGCAGACAAGGTTGTTGTCCTGAGGCGCGGCGAACTTGTTGCTGACAAGAAAGCATCGCAGTCTTCGCCAGAAGAAATTACGGGCCTGATTACCGGCGCGATTGAGCACGCATGAGTGGACTTAAAAAAGGAACAATGAATATGGCAACGCCGACTCTTGCTGAAGTCATCAATCGTTCTCAGCATCATGGGCTGATCGCGCGGATCACAAGCCAGCAGATTTTTTGGGTGTTTATGGCGGCTGTCTTTGCCTGCCTTGCATTGACGATCCTTACCGACAGTTTCGCAACAGAGCGTAACCTGTTTAATGTCACCCGCAATTTTGCGTTTGTCGGGATCATTGCACTTGGCATGACGGCGGTTATTGCATCCGGCGGGATTGACCTTTCTGTTGGCTCTACGCTGGTGATCTCAGCGATGACGGTCAGTGTCATCATGTCTGCGGGAATGCCATTTTGGCTCGGTTGTATTGCCGCACTGGGTGTCTCGCTGCTTGTGGGGGCGGTTAATGGCGTGCTGATTGCCTATGCGAAAATGCCGCCATTTGTGGTGACGCTTGGCATGCTGTCGGTCGCGCGCAGTCTGGCAATGGTGCTTTCTGATAACAAAATGATCTATGAGTTCGGGCCGGATCACGACTTTTTGCTTTGGCTTGGGGGTGGTTCAACCCTCGGTCTTCCGCATCCATTGATCATCATGGTGATTCTGGCCTGCCTGACGGCGTTCGCGTTCAGACATTTGCGTTGGGGCCAGCACTTGTTCGCGATTGGCGGTAACGAAAATGCAGCGGTTCTGACCGGTATTCCCGTCGCGCGGATCAAAGTCAGCGTTTATATGTTTTCAGCCCTGATGGCAGGTATTACCGGGATCCTGGAAGTTGGCTGGCTCGGTGGGGTTACGACCAATCTTGGTCAGGCCATGGAGTTGACCGTCATTGCAGCTGCTGTCATCGGCGGTGCCAATCTTGCGGGTGGTGGTGGCACTGCGTTTGGTGCCGTGGTCGGTGCATTGTTGATTGAAGTGATCCGCAACAGCCTTATTTTGCTTGGTATAAGCACATTTTGGCAGGGAACTTTTGTTGGATCGTTCATAGTAATTGCCGTAGCGTTTGACCGTTTCAGGCAGAGAAAGTCATAGACCTGCAAAAGTACTTTGAGAGAAATGGCAGCTTTTTGAGGCAATCGGAAATGCCAAGTAATTGATTCTGCTGTATCTCGAATGTCACCTTTTGCGGCACGTGACAGCTATACCTCAGACAGCGAGACCCTTGTCCCGTCAGTCGCGGATTTCGCGATTGCATGAATGACCTTTTCGAATTCGTAAGCGTGTTCGAAATCGGGGTAGGCCGGACTGTCATCGCGGATCGCACAAAGCAGTGCGGCGGCTTCGATGACCTTGAGATCGTTAAAGCCAAGCTGATGTCCCGGTGCCGGGCAGAATTCGCCGTAGGGCGGATGTGCCGGGCCGGTCAGAATTGTGGTGAAACCCTGCTGCGCCTTGTCGCCTAAATTGCGATAAAGCTGCAACTCGTTCATGCGCTCCTGATCAAAGCAGATCATACCCTTGGTGCCATGAACTTCCCAAGCCAGCCGGTTTTTTCGCCCCCAGGCGGAGCGCGATGTCGAAAGGCTGCCCTGAGCGCCGTTGGCGAACCGCACCAAGGCAGATGCCGTATCCTCGTTTTCGACCTTGGCCCGCCCGGTTCCATCAGGGAGAGGTCGGGTGGTGTGAACAGTTTGCATATCGGCAATCAAGCTTTCGATTGGTCCGGCAAGGCCATATGCCATCGATACCAGATGACATCCCATATCCCCCAATGCCCCGAGACCAGCATCGGCAAGCTTGGCCCGCCATGTCCAGGGGAGTGCCGGGTCAGCCTGATAATCCTCGTCCACCCAGCCGCGGAAATGGACAATCTCACCAATTTCACCGCCCTGAAGCAGCCGACAGGCATGTGTGAATGCCGGGTTTTTGATGTAATTGTACCCGACCATGGTCTTGATGCCTGCTGTGCCGGCGGCATCGCGCATTTCGCGCGCCTGATCCAGCGTCAGAGCCAGGGGTTTCTCGCAATAAACATGTTTGCCCGCCTTGATGGCGGCAATTGCCATTTCGAAGTGAAACGCATTCGGTGTAGTGATCGAGACGATATCGACATCCGGATCTGAAATCAGCGATGTCCAGTCGGCGGTACTTTTGGCAAAGCCGAACTGGTCGGCCATCTGTTTGGCTTTTTCGACCGGCGTATCACATAAAACCGCAAGATGAGACTCCGGCACATCGCCCATAACAGCCCGTGCTGCACCAAATGCAAGCGCATGCGCCTTTCCCATGAAACCAGTGCCAATCAGGCCAATGCCAAGAGATTTCATTTGCCGGAACTCCTCACCTAGTCAAAATAGAATTTTTGTTCTATTTAATGGATGGTCATGGAACGCGCCGTGCGTCAAGCAGAAACAAAACAAGGAAGAATAAACGCCATGAGTGATCAGACCGCACCTGTTTCGCTTGAGGAATTCAATCACCGTCTGGCTGAAATATCGGAAACCATGCCCAAAAGGCTGCGCCAATGTGCCGAGTTTGTTGCGCAAAATACGGATCGCATTGCTGTTTCCACAGTTGCCGAACTATCGGTCGGTGCAGGCGTGCAGCCCTCGGCCTTCATGCGGTTCTGTCAGTTGATGGGATTTTCCGGATTTTCTGAAATGCAGAAAATGTTTCGGGAAACCTATGCACAAAAATGGCCGGACTACGCCACCCGGCTTGAGAACCTGCGCGCGACAGGGGATGACAGCCCCAGTGCCCTGCTGGCCGAGTTTGTCGAAGCAGGGCGGTTGTCGCTGGAAAATCTGGCGTCAACGGTTGATCTGGAAACGCTGGAAAAGGCGGTCGATGTCTTGGCTGAAGCCCCGATGATCCATGTGGTTGGTTTCAGACGTGCCTTTCCGGTCGCGAGTTATCTTTCCTATGCGTTTGAAAAGATGAACATTGCCGCCGTTCTGCATGACGGTGTGGGTAACCTCAATCCACGCCACGCGATCCGCGAAGGTGATGTGGTGATTGCGATCACCTTTGCGCCCTATTCACAGGAAACGATTGATCTTGCAGCCTATGCGCATGACCTTGGAAACAAGGTTGTGGCGATCAGTGATTCGCTGAGCGGGCCGATGCGCAAAACAGAAGCCTTGATGTTATCTGTATCGGAAGTCGATGTCGGGGCGTTCAGGGCACTTTCGGCGACAATCTCGTTGGCGATTGCCTTGGCCGTCTCTGTCGGGGCAAAGCGCGAGAAACTGATCGATGGAGAATAATTATTGAAAAACAAAAATAATGGAATAAAAATTCCATAGCGTATTCCCAAGCAGAATATGCGTATCAGCATAAACGGGTGCGAGAGACATCCGCGTGATCATCCCGAAATCATCGATCTGCCAATTGGTTTGCCAGGTTCTTGCTGGCGTGTCGCAGGTAGTTCGGGAAGGTCAACGTAAGTCAAGGCGGGAACGCCGAAGGGAAGGAACATCGGAATGCTTAAAATAGGTTTGCTGGGCGCTGGACGTATCGGGCAGGTCCATGCGGTAAATATTGTCGCGCACCCGCAAAGTGAACTGGTCGCGGTGTCGGACAAATTTGATGAACCTGCCGAGAAGCTCGCGCGGATGCATGGCGCTGCAGTTCGTAGCAGCGACGACATCATTGCCGATGCGGCGATTGATGCCGTGTTGATCGCAACACCGACCGATACCCACGCGGACCTGCTGGAGGCCGCGACAGCAGCAGGGAAGGCGGTTCTGTGTGAGAAGCCGGTTGATCTTGATCTTAAGCGTGCCCTGGATTGTCTTGCGCGATGTGAACCACACGGCCAGCCCATCATGGTTGGATTTAACCGCCGCTTTGATCCGAACTTTGCCCATCTGAAAGCGGCCTTTGATCAAGGCGAAATCGGCAAGGGGGAGCTGCTTTCGATCACTTCCTTTGATCCGGCACCACCGCCGGTAAGCTATGTAAAGGTCTCTGGCGGGATTTTCCGCGATATGGCGATCCATGATTTTGATATGGCCTGCTGGATGTATGGCGCGCTGCCCGACAAAGTTACCGCGATCGGATCAAGCATTGTCGATCCGGAAATTGGAAAGGCAGGTGACTTTGATACTGCCGTTACCACGCTTGAGTTTTCTGGCGGGCGTATGGCCGTGATTAAAAACAGCCGTCGTGCGGCATATGGCTATGACCAGCGTATCGAGTTTTTGGGCTCGGACGGGTTGCTTGCCGCACATAACGTTCTGGAAAACACGATTGAGAAAATCACCGCGCACGGTGCAACCAAGGCCAAGCCGGAGCATTTCTTCC
Organism: Thalassospira sp. CH_XMU1458; assembly: GCF_037027205.1. Classification (NCBI taxonomy): domain Bacteria; kingdom Pseudomonadati; phylum Pseudomonadota; class Alphaproteobacteria; order Rhodospirillales; family Thalassospiraceae; genus Thalassospira; species Thalassospira sp. CH_XMU1458. Next base: position 1,301,615 of record NZ_JAYMDW010000001.1, read on the forward strand.
TCGAACGCTATGCCAAGGCCTATCAAATTGAATGGAACAGTTTCATTGAAGGCGTGCAGGGGGGAGCCTCGCTTCCAGTGACCCTGAAGGATGGTATCAATGCCCTGGTCGTCGCCGAGGCCGCTGCGCTTTCCGCGCGCGAGGGGCGGAGCGTTGATGTCGCAAAAGAAATTCTGCGCTGATTATACGCGTCCAGATCAGGGCTTGAACATTAACCGGCGTGGCCCATCAGCTGCGCCGGTCTTCTTTTGACGATCAGGGATTTGTGCCGTGCGAGTCGTCCCGAAAACTTAAAACGACCGATGGCGACTACCTTTATTTGCAAGGACGTTGTCGCCTGTCGCATTTTGGTTCGGGGTGGGATGAGTGGCGGTTTCAGCTGGTTTGGCAAGGCCTTGTGGCGGTGACGCAGGGTTATCTTGCAGCGCAATAGAAAAAAAATGTTGATTTTGCTATAAAATAGAACAAAAATTCTATTCAACGGTTTTAACGGGTCATATCAACCCACGCCGCCAGAAGCAGAAAGGTTGCACAAAGACGACTGACTGCCAGAAGAAGACATAAATTCAATGGGAAAATCCCAATATTTCAGCCGACTAGGGAGGCAACAGATGAAAAAGGCGCTTACTGCCATCGCGGCAGCAGCATTTGCATTTGCCGGTTTGTCCGCAACCGCATCCGCAGAAAATGAAAAATTCGTTCTCATCAGCCACGCACCGGATTCTGATAGCTGGTGGAACGTGATCAAAAACGCGATCAAGGTCGCGGGTGATCAGATGGGTGCAGAAGTCGAATATCGTAACCCGCCGACCGGTGACCTTGCCGATATGGCGCGTATTGTTGAACAGGCTGCTGCCACCAATCCGGATGGCATCATCGTTACCATTGCAGACTTCAACGTCCTTAAGGGGCCGATCACTGATGCCGTGGATAAGGGTATCCCTGTGATCACGATCAACTCCGGCACGCAGGAACAATCCGAAGAACTTGGCGCGCTGATGCATGTCGGCCAGCCGGAATATGATGCCGGATTTGGTGCCGGTAAACGTGCCGCCGCCGCTGGCGCGAAAAGCTTTGTCTGTGTAAACCACTACATCACCAACCCGGCGTCTGTTGAGCGTTGCCGTGGCTTTGCCGACGCACTTGGTGTCGAGCTTGGCAGCCAGATGATCGATAGCGGTCAGGACCCGTCAGAAGTAAAGAACAAGGTTAGCGCGTATCTGAATTCCAATCAGGATGTTGATGCTGTGCTGACACTGGGCCCGAACTCTGCCCATCCGACCCTTGCAGCCCTGCGTGACGCGGGTCTTGCCGGTGAAATGATGTTTGGTACGTTTGATTTGTCATCCGAGATTGCCGAGGCCATCAAGGCTGGTGAAATCAACTTTGCCATCGATCAGCAGCCTTACCTTCAGGGTTATCTTCCGGTCGTCATTCTGACCAACTATGCGCGCTATAGCGTTCTGCCGTCCGGGCATATCAACTCGGGCCCTGGTTTCATTACCAAGGACAACATCGCGCAGGTCGAAAAATACGCCGGCGAATACCGTTAAGATTTCCTCCCGCCAAGGGCGCGCCCAAGGCCGCCCTTGGTACCCACCTGATAGTTAAAAGAGTGATGCCATGTCGGACGAGCGGCTCAAGCAAGTCTCAGCCATTCGCCGTGCCATGATCAGGCCCGAACTCGGCGCGATCTGCGGTACGATCCTGGTCTTTGTTTTCTTCTTCATGATTGCCGGTGATAGCGGCATGTTTTCCCCGGAAGGCATTCAGAACTGGGGCGTTGTATCGGCCCAGTTTGCCATCATCGCAGTCGGTGCCTGCCTGTTGATGATTGCCGGTGAATTCGATCTTTCGGTCGGCTCAATGATCGGCTTTGCAGGTGTGGTGATCGCCATTCTGTCTGTTCAATGGGGCCTGCCGGTTTGGCTGTCTATTATTGCGGCCTTCATCGTATGCACGGCACTGGGCGCACTGAACGGTTTTCTGGTGATCAAAACCGGCCTGCCGAGCTTCATTGTTACCCTGGCATTCTTATATATTCTGCGTGGTCTGACGATCTGGCTTTCCATCCTGACAACCCGACAGACCATTATTGGCGGGGTCAAGGAAGTTGCCGAGGGTGATCCGCTTGCCTGGCTGTTTGGCGGTGTGATCTTCAAGGGCTTTTTCCAGTGGCTTGGCGATATCGGTGTCATTGAGACCTTTACCCGTGGTTCCCGTATCGGGCAGCCAGTTGTGGAAGGTCTGCCGATGCTGGTCATCTGGGCGCTGGCATTGATCATTTTTGGTCATTGGCTTTTGACCAAAACACGTTTCGGTAACTGGATTTTCGCATCTGGCGGGGATGCGCAGGCCGCACGTTATGTCGGCGTTCCAGTCAATCGCGTTAAAATCCTGATGTTCATGTTCACCGCATTCTGCGCAACCGTCTTCGCGACCTGCCAGGTCATGGAATTCGGATCGGCTGCAGCCGATCGTGGTTTGCTCAAGGAATTTGAAGCCATCATTTGTGTGGTGATTGGCGGCGCACTTCTGACGGGTGGTTATGGTTCAGTCATTGGTGCTGCGCTGGGGGCTTTGATCTTTGGTGTGGTTCAGCAAGGCTTGTTCTTTGCTGGTGCGGAAAGTTCACTTTTCCGGGTGTTCCTGGGCGGTATCCTGATCTTTGCTGTGATCATGAATACCTATATCCGCCGCATGATTACGGGAGAACGGTAATGAGTACGCCACTGATTGAAATGGACAATATCGAAAAGCATTTCGGACCGGTAATCGCGTTGGGCGGCGTTTCGTTTAATGTGATGGAAGGCGAGTGCCACTGTCTTCTGGGTGATAACGGGGCGGGCAAGTCGACCTTCATCAAGACCATGTCAGGCGTACACAAGCCGACCAAGGGTGTCATGCGGGTTAGTGGTCAGGAGACCGTTTTCGACAGTCCGCGTGACGCGATGGAAGCCGGGATCGCGACTGTTTATCAGGATCTGGCGATGATCCCGCTGATGTCTGTGACGCGCAATTTCTGGATGGGGCGCGAACCGCGCAAAAGCTTTGGTCCATTCAAATGGATCGACTTCAAACATGCCAACAAGGTCACCTTGGATGAAATGGCATCCATGGGCATCAATCTGCGCGAACCCGAACAAGCGGTTGGTACGCTGTCGGGCGGGGAGCGGCAAACAGTTGCGATTGCGCGTGCCGTTTATTTCGGTGCCAAGGTCCTGATCCTTGATGAACCGACATCGGCACTTGGTGTGCGCCAGACGTCAAACGTCCTGGCGACCATTGATCGGGTGCGTAAAGCCGGAATTGGCGTCATCTTCATTACCCACAACGTGCGCCACGCGATGGCAGTTGGCGACAGGTTTACGGTTTTGAACCGCGGCCAGACCCACGGCACGGCAAAGCGTGGTGAAATCAAACCCGAAGAGCTTCAAGACCTTATGGCGGGCGGTCAGGAGCTGGCTGAACTCGAAGGGTCCCTTGGAGGGACGATTTAATGAAGCGGCTTGATGTCATTACGATTGGACGATCATCCGTTGACCTTTATGGCACCCAGATTGGCGGGCGCCTTGAGGACATGGCGTCGTTCAAGAAGTATATCGGGGGTTCCCCGACCAATATGGCGTGCGGGACTGCGCGACTGGGATTGAAATCTGCGCTTATCACGCGGGTTGGCGACGAGCATATGGGGCGGTTCATCCGCGAAAAGCTGGTTGCCGAAGGCGTTGATGTTCAGGGTGTCATAACCGACCCTGAGCGCCTGACGGCACTTGTGCTTTTGGGCGTGCGCGATCAGGAGCAGTTTCCGTTGATTTTCTATCGGGAAAACTGTGCCGATATGGCGTTGTGTGAGGATGATATCGATCCCGACTTCATTGCAAGTGCACGCTGTGTGACGGTTACCGGGACGCACCTTTCGCATCCCAAAACCCGTGCGGCTGTTCTGAAGGCCGTTCGACTGGCCCGTGATACCGGCGCCAAAACCGCACTCGATATCGATTACCGTCCCAATCTTTGGGGGCTGTCGGGGCATGGGGATGGTGAAAACCGTTTCATTGCATCGGACGCTGTTACCAAGGAATTGCAGGCAACCCTGCATCTGTTTGATCTGATCGTCGGCACTGAGGAAGAATTCCATATTGCCGGTGGTGTGACCGATACGCTCGAAGCGCTTGAAAATGTTCGGGTGATTTCGAATGCGACACTGGTTTGCAAACGAGGCCCAATGGGGGCTGTGGCGTTTGCTGACAAAATTGGCAAAAGCCTTGATGACGGAATTTCAGGGCCGGGATTTACGGTTGATGTGTTTAATGTCCTGGGGGCGGGTGACGGGTTCATGTCGGGCCTGTTGAAAGGCTGGCTGAGCGATGCGGACTGGGAAACGTCCCTGAAATACGCCAATGCCTGTGGCGCATTTGCGGTGTCGCGCCATGGCTGTACACCGGCTTATCCGAGTTGGGATGAACTGCAGTTCTTCTTTGATCGCGGTATCAAAACCCCGGAACTGCGCAACGATGCAGAGTTGGAGCAAATCCACTGGTCAACCAACCGTACCGGCAGTTGGCCGGAAATGCGGGTTTTTGCATTTGATCACCGGATGCAGCTTGAAGATCTAGCCGATGATGTTGGCGTTTCGCATGACCGCATTGGTCCGTTCAAGGAACTGTGCCTGCGCGCGGTCCAGAATGTTTCGGGCGGCAAGGATGGATACGGCATCCTGTGCGACCGCCGACTGGGGCGTGATGCCCTTTATGCGGCGGCCGGCACCGGGCTTTGGATCGGGCGACCGGTTGAACTTCCGGGGTCGCGTCCGCTTGAACTGGAAATTGGTCCCGATCTTGGCACGCAACTGGCCGAATGGCCGGTGGAGCATGTGGTCAAGGTTTTGTGTTTCTATCATCCCGATGATGATGATGTGACCAAGGCCGATCAGGAAGCCACCATCATTCGGCTTGCCAATGCAGCGCGCGGCAATGGCTTGGAATTCCTTCTGGAAGTTATTCCGTCAAAGGTTCGCGATTGTGATGATAAAACAACGGCCAAGGTGATCAGACGTTTCTATGAAATCGGTGTTTATCCCGATTGGTGGAAGCTTGAACCGATGAAATCGGATGCGGCATGGCGCAATGCCTGCGATGCGATTGCCCAAAATGATCCCTATTGCCGGGGTATCGTCGTGCTTGGTCTTGATGCACCAGAAGCAGAGCTTGTGGAAAGCTTCGAGGTTGCGGCGCGCTTTAACATGGTCAAAGGCTTTGCTGTCGGGCGCACGATCTTTATCGATGTTGCGCGTGACTGGTTGCAAGGTACGATTGCCGATGATCAGGCCGTTACTGCAATGGCCCAAAAATATCGCGCCCTTTGTGATACCTGGGACGCGGCACGCAAAAAATCGGGAGGAGCGGCATGAAAACCGTTCGATTAACCGCCGCCCAAGCGATGGTGCGGTATCTGAGCGTACAGCGCAATCACGACGGCGAAGGCTTTTTCGGTGGCTGCTGGGCCATTTTCGGTCATGGCAACGTCGCCGGAATGGGCGAGGCGCTTCATGGCGCAGGCGACAGTTTTCCAACATGGCGTGGTCATAATGAACAAAGCATGGCCCACGCGGCGATCGCCTATGCCAAGGCATCCAATCGCAAACGGGCCATGGCGGTCACGACATCAATCGGGCCAGGTGCGACCAATATGGTGACGGCCGCAGCACTGGCCCATGTCAATCGCTTGCCCGTTCTGTTTATCCCCGGCGATGTATTTGCCAATCGTGCACCGGACCCGGTTTTGCAACAGATCGAAGATTTCGGGGACGGTACGATTTCGGCCAATGACTGCTTCAAACCGGTCAGTCGGTACTTTGATCGTATTACCCGCCCGGAACAGCTTCTGACAGCATTGCCGCGCGCAATGGCGGTTCTGACAGACCCGGCCGATTGTGGGCCGGTGACCCTGGCATTTTGTCAGGATGTGCAGGCAGAAGCCTATGACTGGCCAGAAAGCTTCTTTGTGCCAAAGACATGGAAACACCTGCGTCCCCGTGCGGACCTTCAACAGATTGAAGACGCGATTGGCGCGATCAGATCGGCGAAAAAACCGCTGATTATTGCCGGTGGTGGCGTGCATTATGCCCAAGCCTGTGATGATCTGCGTGATTTTGCCCATCGTCACAACATCCCGGTGGCCGAAACGCAGGCAGGGAAATCTGCCTTGCCGTGGGACGATGATCTCAATATGGGATCAATTGGCGTTACCGGGGCAACTAGCGCCAATGCCATTGCCGAGGACGCCGATCTGATCATTGCGGTTGGCACACGTCTTCAAGATTTCACGACGGGCAGCTGGGCGCTGTTCAAGAACCCTGATCGTCGTATTCTTTCGATCAATGTGGCGGCCTATGATGCGCGCAAACATGACGCGATTTCCGTCGTTGGCGATGCCAAGATTACGTTGGCGGAGCTCACAAATGCGTTGGCTGACTATCGCGCAGTTGCGGTGGACCCGGCACTCAAGCAAAGCTGGATGGATGTGGTTGATAGTGTCACTGCGACGCCAACAGGAAATGCGCTCCCGACTGATGCGCAGGTGATTGGTGCGGTTCAGCGCAGCACAGACGAAAATGCGATTGTTGTTTGTGCAGCCGGTGGGCTTCCTGGTGAACTTCACAAGCTTTGGAAAGCAACCCGGCCCAATGGCTATCACGTTGAGTATGGTTTCTCGTGCATGGGATACGAGATCGCCGGGGGGCTAGGGGTCAAGATGGCCTGCCCGGATCGCGAAGTCGTCGTCATGGTGGGGGATGGATCCTACATGATGATGAATTCCGAGCTCGCGACCAGTGTGATGCTGGGGCACAAGATCATCACTGTGATCCTTGATAATCGGGGCTTTGGCTGTATCAACCGTTTGCAGATGGCAACCGGCGGGGAAAGTTTTAACAACCTTCTTGATACCGCGCGCCATGTCGTGCCCTCAGCAATTGATTTTGCCGCGCATGCCGGTGCGATGGGGGCGATTGCCGAAAAGGTATCCTCGATCACCGAGCTTGAAGACGCCATGGTGCGCGCCAAAGAGGCTGATCGATCCTATGTCATTGTGATTGATACCGATCCGTTGCCAAGCACGGAAGCCGGTGGTCATTGGTGGGATGTCGCCGTGCCGGAAGTATCGGTTCGCCCAAGCGTCAACGAAGCCAGAAAAAATTACGAAGCCGCGCTGAAAAAGCAGCGCCCGGGAGATTAAAATAATGATCCTTTACGGTACCAATCCGATCGCCTGGTCCAATGATGATGACCAGACCCTTGGCGCAGACATCAGCCTTGAAACCTGTTTGTCCGAGGCGGGAAAGATTGGCTTTGACGGCATTGAAAAAGGCCACAAGATGCCGACCGAGCCAGCGGCACTGAAAGCTGCCCTTGCGCCACATGGCCTTAAATTCGTTTCAGGTTGGCATTCGCTTAATCTTCTGACCCATTCGGTCGAGGACGAGAAAAAGGCCATTCAACCGCATCTGGATCTTCTGAAGGCGATGGGATGCAAGGTTTGCATCGTCTGTGAAACGTCCAACGCCATTCACGGCAATGATAACGCAGCCCTTAATAACAGCCCGGTTCTCCATGCCGATCATTGGGCCAAGTTCGGTGCGGATGTCGAAAAAATCGCCGCCTATTGTGCCGATCAGGGCATTGATCTGGTTTATCACCATCACATGGGCACGATTGTCGAAACGGCTGATGAAATTCATGCCTTCATGAAAAATACCGGGCCGAAAACCAAGCTTCTGCTTGATACCGGTCATGCATGGTTCGGGGGTGCCGACCCCGAAGAACTGGCTGCGCGTTACATGGATCGTGTTGGCCATATCCATTGCAAAAACGTGCGCCCGACAATTAGCAAACAGGTCCGTGAAGAAGGGCTTAGCTTCCTTGAAGGTGTGCGGCGCGGGGTCTTTACCGTCCCGGGCGATATCGAGGGGGGCGCTGCATTTGAACCGGTCCTGAAAATCGCAGCCGACCATGGATATTCCGGCTGGCTGGTGATCGAGGCAGAACAGGATCCGAACGTTCGTAATCCGTTTGAATATCAGTCATTGGGACTGAAATCGCTGCGCGACATGGCACGGAAAACCGGACTGGATAAAGGAGACGCCTGATGGCTGATCTGCTCAGAAAGCCGAATGGAACGACCGGGAAGGTCCACGATATCACGACGGATAGTGCCAATTGGGGTTATGTCGGGTTTGGGTTGTATCACCTGAAACCCGGCGAAACTGCCCGGGAAGCAACTGGCGACCGTGAGGTCATTCTGGTTTTGGTTGAAGGCAAGGCAAAGATTTCTGTCGATGATCAGGATTTCGGTGAACTCGGCAAACGCATGAGCGTGTTTGAGCGTATCCCGCCAGCCTGTGTCTATGCGCCCAATGATGCCAACTGGAAAGCTGTTGCGACCACCGATTGCACGCTTGCCGTCTGTACCGCACCCGGGAAGGGAAATTACCCTGCACGCGTAATCGAAAATATCGAGCTCGTAGAGCGTGGCAAAGGGGCGAATACCCGATATATCCACCCGATTGCGATGGAGGAAAAAGACATCGCCGATAGTCTTCTGGTGACCGAGGTCTTTACCCCGCAAGGCAACTGGTCAAGCTATCCGCCGCACCGTCATGACGAGGATAACTATCCCGACATGACCTATCTTGAGGAAACCTATTACCATCGCCTCAATCCCAGACAGGGATTTGGATTCCAGCGGGTCTTTACCGAAGATGGCGAACTTGATGAAACCATGGCGGTTTCAGACGGTGATGTTGTACTGGTGCCCAAAGGCCATCATCCATGTGGCAGCCCATATGGCTATGAGATGTATTACCTCAATGTCATGGCAGGGCCGGTGCGCAAATGGCGGTTCCAGAACCACCCGGACCATGACTGGATCTTCCAGCGCGATAGCAAGTGATGCCCTTGTTTGATCCAGGACCCAACAAGGCGCACAATTGCAACGTCGTGACACGCCTTGCGGTGCATGTTGTAATGGCTGTGCTTAGCGTGCTTGTGGTATTCTGGGTTAGTGCGGCTTTCTCTTCGTCGCCGTTGCTCAGCTCCGATATTCGGAACGAGGCGACCGAAGTTTCCCCTATTACGGGCATGGCCTGTCGAACCTGGCTCTTTAAGGGCCTGCCAGATTCCAAACAACCTGAACGCGGAAGCCCTGCAAACGCGCGTTCTTCAACGCCATGCGGGTGGTCGTATTAAAGCCGGATTTTGATTTCGGGTGAGGTTTGATGTCACCTCGCTTTACACACCAAAAGCCACCAGTGGTCTTGGTCGTCGCGGGGGTGAATAACCTTCAACTGCTTGCTTTGGCCGTCAATTTCGGCAAAGGCGCAGGACGTTCATGCCCTGTTGTGTGAAGAACTGTATCTGTTTGCTGATCGCAAATCCGGCGTCGGGTATTTCGACGTGTTTGTCGCTAGACGGACTCATGCTGATGAGGGTGGCATCCCGGCGGGCCAGGGCAAGGATGTCGGGTGCCACGTCCATGTCGTGGAAAATGATATCGGCTGTTTCAATGTTGCCGGCAACACCGTGCGGGATGTCATAGGCGTTATCGGCGCTGATCGTGACTTGCAAGGATTGGCCGGATGGCACGGTTGCGCTGCTGCCTTGCGGGACAAAGGTGCGGAGTTCATGTGCGAGGTCATCGGGCGTGACTTTGCCGGTGTTGTCCGCGCGCAAGGCGTTTTGGAAAAAACGGGTCCAGAAGCGCTGTCGTGACAGGCTGTCGCTTAAATGTGCGGCGACCGTTTCGCGGGCATCGCGGGCGATCTTGGCGAGGTTTGACAAGGTTGCCGGGAACACGGTTTCAAGCCGCTGGCGTAGCATGCGTGCCAGTGCCGGTGCACAGGCACCCGTCGAGATCGTGATCATGATTGGCGCGCGATCAAGAATGGCGGGCACAATGAAATCGCAATGCGCGGTCTTGTCGACGACATTAAGCAAGATGTTGCGTCGTTTGGTTGCCGCCTCGACCCGCTTGGTCAGGTGGGGATTGTCCGTCGCGTCAAACACCATGATCGCGCCATTAATCATGGTATCGACAAACGGGGCACGTTCCCAAGTGATCTGACCGTTATTGTGCATCTTTGCAACATCATCGCAGACTTCAGGCGCGATTACCGTGATGTCGGCATGACTGCGCAGCAGAAGGCGGAGCTTGCCCGCGGCAACTTCGCCGCCCCCAAGCACAACAACCTTCTTGTCCTGCACTTTCACAAATGCCGGGAAGTAGGCGAATTTTTCGTCCGGCTGATCGGTGGTTGCCCGAGGTGCCGTGGCGTTCAGAGTGCTATTCTGCGGCGCGCGGTAATACGTCATCGAGAATCTCCTTTATCTCCGGCACGCAGGATCCGCATCCTGTTCCGGCCTGAAGCAGGCGGCCGATGTCGGTCGCCGTCACGGCATTCTGTTCAGAGATGGCTTTGCTGATTGCGGCCAAGCCAACCGAGAAGCATGAACAAATCAGACGATCATTGATCGCCCCGGCATCGGGCATCCGCCCGGCCAAAAGCGCGTTGCGTTCAACCGGCGCGATGGCATCCGCACCAAACAGGTTTGAAACCCAGTCACGACCAAGTGCCGGGCGATCCGGGCCGACAAATAGCGCCCCGGTAATGCGATCCCCCTCGAGGCGGGCGAACCGATGGACACCCTTGTTGGCATCCGAGTATTCAATGATCTGCTCAACGTCCTTGCCTGCTGTGATAGGCAAAAGGGATTTAAACAGGATCGGGGCATCACCGGCGATTTCGTAAACCATGCTGCCCGGTCCGGTCGCACCGACCCAGTAGGGCAGTTTGGAAAGATCGACCGGTGTGCTTGAAAACAGCAGTCCCTGCCATTTGGCGTTAAATGGCTCAAGGGCGACAGGAATATGTTTGCTTTCGGGTTGGCCGGAGTGGGGGTCAACATTGGGGGGCTGTAGTCGACCAATCCCACCCGCGGCCGAGAAGACATCGTTCCAGTGCATCGGAACGAAAACCTGTCCTGGTGTTTGTGCATCCGTAATTGCCACCCGCATCAACGCAGTGCCATGCGGGCTTGTGATCCGGGCGATCCCGTCATCAGCAAGGCCGTAAAGCGCAGCATCCTTTGGGTGAATTTCAAGCAACGGTTCAGGGCGATGCGCGCTGAGCCGGGCGGCAGTGCCCGTGCGCGTCATGGTGTGCCACTGATCGCGGTAACGACCGCTATTGGCAATCAGCGGGTATTCCCGGCTGGTTTGAGATTGCGGGCCGCTGTGGGTAAGGCCAAGCATCTTGGCGCGACCACTTGATGTGGTGAAGATGCCATCGCCATAAAGGCGGGTTGCGCCATTCGCAGGCTGAGATTTGCGCGAAGCCGGCCATTGAAACGGTGCCATGCTGTCATAGGCCGATTTTCTGGCCTTGTGCCATGCACCGATATCAAAGGCACGTGTGCCATCATTTTCGAATTCTGACAGGGCGGCGTGCTCGGTAAAGATGTCGCTTGGGTCCTTGTATTTGAAAGCCTTGGCATAGCCCATGGCCTTGGCGACTTCGGACATGATCCACCAGTCCGGCTTGGCATTGCCAAGGGCCTCTCGGAAGGGGCGTTGGCGCGAAATCCGGCGTTCGGAATTGGTGACCGTGCCCGATTTTTCGGCCCAACCAGCCGCGGGGAGTTTGATGTCGGCATGGCGCAATGTATCGGTATCGTTCACCACATCTGAAACAATCACCAAAGGGCAGCGCGAAAGCGCAAGCCGGACGCGATCGGCATCCGGAAGACTGACTGCCGGATTGGTCGCCATGATCCACACAGCCTTGATTTCCCCACGCTCAATGGCGCGGAACATATCAACCGCCTTGTATCCTTCGCCCTGTTCAAGAACATCGGATTTCCAGAACCGACGCACGCGATCAACATCAATCGGGTCTTTGGGGCTCATGTGGGCGGCCAACTGATTGGCAAGCCCGCCAACTTCGCGTCCGCCCATGGCATTGGGCTGGCCGGTGACGGAAAACGGGCTTGAACCCGGCTTTCCGACGCGCCCCGTTGCCAGATGGCAATTCAGGATCGAATTGACCTTGTCCGATCCGCTTGAGGACTGGTTTACCCCTTGCGAGAACACCGTGACGGTGCGTTCAAAGGCGGCAAACCAATTAAAGAACGTTTCCAGTTTTCCCAGACCCGAGCCGAGTTCATCAGCGCTTTTATGGGTGTCGAGCCCGCATTTTTCTGCGGTTGTCTCGATATCGGGGCAGTCAGCACGTGCTTCTGCCACGGCGTGTTCGTAGCCGGTCACATGACGGGCTACGTAACGAAGATCGGTATTGCGGGTTTGATCAAGCCAGGCCAGCAACCCGTTAAACAGGGCAACGTCGCTGCCCGGTTTGATCGGCAGGTGCAGATCGGCAATATCGCAACTTGCCGTCCGCCTGGGATCAATCACGACGATCTTTGTGCCGCGCTTCTCCTTGGCCGCACGCAGGCGCTGGTTCAGCACCGGGTGACACCATGCCAGATTTGATCCGGTCAGAATGACCAGATCGGCGATTTCAAGATCCTCGTAACAGCCCGGCACAACGTCCGCGCCAAACGCCCGTTTATGTCCCACCACGGTCGAGGCCATGCATAGCCGGGAATTGGTATCGATATGCGGCGATCCGATGAAGCCCTTGATCAGCTTGTTGGCGACATAGTAGTCCTCGGTCAGAAGCTGACCCGAGACATAAAACGCCACCGATTTCGGACCATGCTGTTCGATGGTATCGCGCAGGCGCTTTGCCGTTTCGCCAATGGCATCATTCCATGCGACCGGCTTGCCATCGACTTCGGGTTCCAGCAGGCGAATATCGCGCTGTTCCTCGGCCATGATAGTATCGATCAGCGCAGCACCCTTGGAGCATATCCGCCCGAAATTGGCCGGATGATCCGGATCACCGCCCACAGCCCATCCGTCACGGGTTGGCGAAATGATCAGGCCACAGCCAACACCGCAATAGGGGCAGGTTGTTTTGACCTCATCCTGCATGGCGCAATCCAGCTTGCAGTTCGGTCAGGCCAACACGGACAATCCCATCAACGACCTTGCATTCCACCTTGGCAGCACAGCCGTCATCCGGTCCCTGTGCCTCGCCGGTTTCAAGCGAGAACACCATGTTATGCAACGGACAGGTCACGAAATGGCCATGGACGATGCCTTGTGCCAGCGGCCCTTGTTTGTGCGGGCAGCGGTCTAGCAGTGCAAAGATCTGATCATCAAGTGTTCTGAAAATCGCAATGCGATCCGTTTCGGTTTGAAGGGTGCGTGCCCCTTGCTGCGGGATGTTGGCAGCGGGTCCGACTTCTACCCATGTCAGATTGTTGCTCATCTGTCTTACTCCGCTGCGACCATCGAAAGGGGGGTGAATTCGTGCGCGTCAACGCCTTCGGATGCGCGTTCTGCCCATGGATCAATCTGCGCTGTTTTCTGACTGATCATGAAGCGTTCAAACAGTGCCTTGCGGTTGGCTTCGTCATCGACGACCCGTTCCTGAACATGTTTCAGGCCAACCCGTTCGATCCAGGGGGCCGTGCGTTCAAGATAGCGCGCCTCTTCCCGGTAAAGCTGAATGAAGGCGCCGCAATATTCCTTGACCTCGTCGTCAGAGGTGACCTTGCACAGAAGATCGGTCGCACGAACATGAATGCCGCCATTGCCACCAACATGCAGGTCCCAGCCCCCATCGGTGGCCACAACGCCGAAATCCTTGATGGTTGCTTCGGCGCAGTTACGCGGGCAACCCGATACGGCCATTTTGAATTTGTGGGGCATCCATGACCCCCAGGTCATTTTTTCCAGTTCGACGGCCATGCCCATCGACATCTGGGTGCCAAAGCGACACCATTCCTGCCCGACGCAGCTTTTGACCGTTCTAAGCGATTTGCCATAGGCATGACCCGATACCATTCCCGCGGCATTCAGGTCGGCCCAGACGGCCGGCAGGTCTTCTTTTTTGACCCCCAAAAGGTCAATGCGCTGACCGCCGGTAACCTTGACGGTGGGGATTTCGAACTTGTCGGCAACATCGGCAATCGCACGCAGTTCACGCGGGTTGGTCAAGCCTCCCCACATGCGCGGAATAACCGAATAGGTGCCGTCTTTCTGGATGTTGGCGTGAACGCGTTCGTTGATAAAGCGTGATGCACCGTGATCGACATATTCACCCGGCCACGTCGCCAGCAAATAATAGTTCAATGCCGGGCGGCAAACATGGCAGCCATCGGATGACTTCCATTCCAGTTCCTGCATGACAGCTGGCATGGATTTCAGGTTTTTGGCAATGATCAGGCGACGGACACTGTCATGATCATGATCGGTACAGGTGCAGATCGGCTTGACCGTCGCGGCCTGATAATCGCCGCCAAGGGTTGCGGCCAACAGGTTTTCGACAAGGCCAGAGCAGGATCCGCAGGATGCCGATGCCTTGGTGTGGCCTTTGACCTCATCAAGGGTGGTCAGGCTCTTTTCATTGATCGCGGCAACGATCGATCCTTTGCAAACGCCGTTACAGCCACAAATTTCTGCATCGTCTGGCAGGGCTGCAACGGCATCAAGAGGGTTTCCAGAAGATCCCCCCGCAAATGCCTGACCAAAGGCAAGTGTGTCACGCAGTTCGGTGACGTCTTCGCCGTCTTTCATCAGCTGGAAATACCAGCCGCCATCGGATGTGTCGCCATACAGGACCGCACCCTTGATCTTGCCTTCTTCAAGTACGATGCGCTTGTAAACGCCGCGACCGGCATCGCGGAAAACGATTTCCTCTGTCTCGCCGCCGCCGGAAAAATCACCTGCGGAAAAGACATCGACGCCTGTCACCTTAAGCTTGGTCGAGGTGACTGAGCCGGTATAACCATCAGTGTCTATTTCGGCCATGTGATCGGCCAGTGATTTGGCCATTTCAAACAACGGGGCGACAAGGCCATAGCATTGACCACGGTGCTGAACGCATTCGCCAACGGCAAAGATCGCCGGATCACTGGTGGTCATGACATCGTCAACAACGATGCCGCGTTCGACTGCAACACCCGCGTCTGCGGCAAGGCGCCCATTTGGGCGAATGCCAACAGCCATAACCACCAGATCAGCCGGGATCATGCGTCCGTCTTTAAGGCGAACGCCGGTAACTTTTTCACTGCCAACGATTTCGGCGGTATCTGCCTCGGTAATCACCGTGATGCCGCGACGTTCCAGTTCTTGCGCCAGAAGATAACCTGCCGACGGGTCAAGCTGGCGTTCCATAACATGGCCTGCCAAATGCAAAACCGTGACATCCATGCCGCGCGATTGCAGGCCAACGGCCGCTTCAAGGCCCAGAAGGCCGCCGCCGATGACGACTGCCGGGCCGCCCTTGGCAGCAGCACCCAGCATGGTGTCGACATCATCGACATCGCGGAAGGTGACAACGCCGTCAAGCTTGTGACCGGGAACCGGAATGATGATCGGATCAGAACCGGTTGCCAGCAAAAGCTGGTCATACTCGGTTTCGGTTCCGCTTTTGGAAATCACCACTTTGCGGTCGCGGTCGATCTTGACCACCGGGTCACCGGAATAAAGATGGATGTTGTTTTCAGTGTACCATTCCGGGGTGTTGATCACGATTTCGTCGAAATCCTTTTCGCCAGACAACAGTGGCGATAGCATGATGCGGTTATAGTTCACGCGCGGCTCGGCACCGAAAACGGTGATGTCATATTTGTCTGGCGCGCGGTTCAGGATTTCTTCAACGGTCCGCATGCCGGCCATGCCGTTGCCGATGACAACCAGGCGGGCTTTGGCGGTTCGTAATGCAGCAGTGACGTGGTTCATTTGTCTCTGGCTCCTCGTCGCGGGATGCGAATTGGCACAAAAAAACGCCCGATGCGGCCTGCCCTCAAAAGAGGCATTTCGCAACGGACGTCGTTATCCGGTGAACCCGTCTTTGGATTCTTTATATATACAATCGGCTTGTTCGCCGGAGCCGCAGGCGACACTGCCCGCGCTCTTGCGTCAATACATTCAAGTGCCGTGCCAGAATTGAAGATTGAGAAAATTATCTTTTAACAAGCTGAAAATATTGATGAAAAGGCTTGCTCGGCAGATTGGGGAACTTGGCTGGACTCACTGATGTGATTAAAAAATAATCATCAAGAAAAGTGAGTGATTTAAATTTGTGCAAAAAATAGTCATTTTGGCGCGTTAAAAAACATCCTGTGCAGATGCGGTCGTCAAATTATGATTATTTTCAACCATTTGATGGAATTGTCCCGCATCGCGGAAGAACTGGCGCGGTGTTTGCAATACCGGTTTCGTGTGAGCAGCTTTGACGAAAGCATGCCCAATGACGGGTGGCTCACAGTTCTTCGTCCAACGGCGGACGATCAGACGTTTGGAACAGCAGCGCGATGAGCGCGCAGCCTTTCCGATACGAATGACGGGCCGCCTGCGGACATCTTCCAGATGAAGCATGAGGCCCATGGGGAAAAACCGTCGGTCGTACAAAGCGAAAATCAAGCTCTGCGCGACCTAAACGAAGGGCTTCAATGTTATGGAAATCAAGAACAAGGCTACACGCATAAATCTATTCAGTCTCAAGACTGTCCAGATGCGTACTTTTCACCTCACCTGGCTTTCATTTTTCCTGTGCTTCTTTGGCTGGTTCGGGATCGCACCGCTGATGCCGCTGGTGCGCGATGATCTGGGTCTTAGCAAAAGCGAAATCGGCAGTACCATCATTGCCTCTGTCGCGATTACGGTTCTGGTCCGGCTTTTGATCGGACCGCTCTGCGACAAGATCGGCCCGCGCAAGACCTATACCGGTCTTCTGGTGCTGGGGTCGCTTCCGGTCATGCTGATTGGTCTTGCCGACAGTTATGAAACCTTCCTGCTTGCCCGTCTGGCAATTGGCTCAATCGGCGCATCCTTTGTCATCACGCAGTATCATACCTCCATGATGTTTGCGCCAAACGTTGTCGGTACGGCCAATGCCACGACGGCGGGCTGGGGTAACCTTGGCGGTGGCGTGACCCAGATGGTAATGCCAGCAATCCTTGCGATGGTTCTTGGTTTTGGCGTGGCTGAAACCATGGGCTGGCGTCTGGCGATGGTGTTCCCGGGTGCGATCATGCTGGTTGTTGCCGTGCTGTACTGGGTCTTCACCACCGATTGCCCGGAAGGCAACTATGCCGACATGCGCAAAAGTGGCGCGCTTAAGCCGGAAGACGATACTGCCGGTGCCGCCAAGGGCATGATGGCAGCCGTTTCCGATTACCGTGTCTGGGCATTGTTCCTGGTGTATGCCGCCTGCTTTGGTGTCGAACTGACGATCAACAACATTGCTGCGATCTATTTCTTCGACAAGTTCGAGCTTTCATTGGCAACCGCTGGCATGATTGCCGGTCTGTTTGGTTTGATGAACATCTTTGCCCGTACGCTGGGCGGTGTGTTCTCTGACAAATTTGCTGCCAAGGGCGGCCTTTCGGGTCGTGTGAAATTCCTGTTCATGGCACTGTTCATCGAAGGCGTCGCACTTGTTGCCTTCTCGCAGATGGAAGCACTGGTTGTGGCCGTTTCGGTGATGATCGTCTTTTCGCTGTTTGTTCAGATGTCAGAAGGTGCAACCTTCGGGATTGTGCCGTTTGTCAACCGCAAGGCGCTTGGCTCTGTTGCCGGTATTGTCGGTGCGGGCGGTAATGCTGGCGCGGTCGCAGCGGGCTTCCTGTTCAAGTCCGAAGCACTTACCTATCAGGAAGGTCTTCTGTATCTCGGTCTGGCCGTGATCATCTGCTCGTTCGCAGCTTTGGCGGTGCGTTTCTCGGCGGAAACCCAGGCCGAAGAAAAGGCGCGTTTCGATGCGGCACAGTCAGAACGTTTCGGGACTTCGGGTGCAGCGCAGCCGGTTCCGGCTGAATAAGATACGCTGTTTGATATGATCTTTTCGGGATGCGGTTCCGACCGCATCCCGAAACCAGTAATCCGGACCCGCAAACGGGGCGGAGCATATAAAAAGATACGTCAGAGAGGCGCAGCCATTTCAGGCTGTCAGGGAGTTAGGGTTAGTTGGTGAAGCTGGAAGAGTTCAATATTCTGGTGATTGACGAAAATCCGGACCGTGCGGCGATTGTCGAGCGTGGTCTGGTTGAAAGCGGCTATACCCGCGTGGCCCGTATTGGCACGTCCCACAATCTGGTCGAACGTATTCAGGCGTTGGCACCAGACATCATCATCATCGATCTTGAAAACCCCGACCGTGATACGCTTGAGCAGATGTTTCAGGTGTCGCGTGCCATTGCGCGCCCGATTGCGATGTTCGTTGATCAAAGTGACGCATCCATGATCCACGAGGCGGTGTCGGCAGGTGTCAGTGCCTATGTGGTTGATGGCCTGCGTCAGGACCGCATTCGCCCGATTGTCGAAATGGCGATTTCACGGTTCAACGTCTTTGATCAGCTGCGCCGCGAACGTGATGAAGCGCAGGCGAAGCTCAATGAACGCAAACTGATTGAACGGGCCAAGGGCATCCTGATGAAAGAAAAAGGTCTGTCCGAAGAAGATTCTTATGCGCTGCTGCGCAAAAACGCCATGAAGCAAAATCGCAAGATTTATGAAATCGCGCAAAGCGTCATCACGGCGTTTCAGTTGGAGTTTTGATGGATGGCTAATAAGGTTCGTCTTGGTTTTGTTCCACTGGTCGATTGTGCCATTCCGGTGGTGGCGCGCGCCATGGGGTTTGCCCAGCAGGAAAATATCGATCTGGAACTGGTCCGTGAAATGTCATGGGCAGCCATTCGTGACAAGCTTTCCTTTGGCATGTTCGAGGCAGCCCATCTTTTGGCGGGAATTCCGATTGCTGCACGGCTTGGGCTTGGCGGACTGCCGGTTCAGAACATCGTCGTGCCGATGGCGTTGGGCCGTGGTGGTAATGCGATTACGGTCTCGACCCAGCTTTATCAACGTATGTTGGAGGCCGACCCGAATGCGATGCTTGGGCCGCGCGGGCGGTCGGCAAGGGCGCTTAAAAAGGTCATTGATGAAGACAAGGCCGAAGGGCGCCCGATCCTGTCCTTTGCCACCGTGTTTCCGTTCTCCAGCCATAACTATGAGCTTCGCTACTGGATGGCGGCAGCCGGTATTGATCCGGACATGGATGTGAATATCGGCGTGATCGCGCCGCCGCGCATGTTTGACAGTCTGCGTAATGGCTGGGTGGATGGTTATTGCGTTGGCGAACCATGGAACCAGCGGGCGGTGTTTCACGGTGATGGCGTGATTGTTGCGCTTAAGGACGATATCTGGTCACGAAGCCCGGAGAAGGTTCTTGGTTTGCGGGAAGACTGGGCGCAGAGCAATCCGGAACTTGTTTCTGCGCTTGTGCGTGCACTTGTCCGCGCTGCTGAATGGGCAGACCAGCCAGGTAACCGTGTGGAGCTGGCCCACATACTGTCTGAGGAGGCCAATGTCGGCGCGCCATTCGAAGTGCTGAAGGCATCGCTGAGCGGTAAACCGGTATTACGTCCGGGGGAACCACCCATTGATCTTCCTGACCGTCACGTTTTTTACCGCTACACCGCAACTTTCCCGTGGTTGTCGCAGGGCTGCTGGATTGGTGAACAAATGAAGCGTTGGCGACAAATTCCCCAAGACACGGATCTTAAAGCCGTCATTCCCGATGTTTTCCGACCGGACCTTTATCGAATTGCGGTTGCCGGGTTGGATGTTCTGGTTCCGCAGGATGATTGGCGCGTCGAAGGTGCCGCAGATGCACCGGATCGATCACTTGTCGGTATGGATCAATTCCTTGATGATACGATTTTCAAGGCAGAGTTCTGAGTCCAAAGGTGGGTTTGTTCGCCCTGAAAATCTGATGAATGCCGCTTCCCGGTTCAGGGTGCAAAATTGTGCCGGGCGTAGAACCGGTTGAGTTCGCTTTGCGTCGGGGCCTGGCCGCAAAATGTTTCGACATAGCCCGGAATGCGCGCCATGCGTACGGCCAGGTCTTCGTTTGCTTTCATCGAGATATAGCCAATCTGTACCAGATAGATCGCACGGGCACGGACATCGGCCATGCGTTCATCCTGTCCGAAATGGATGAACAGTTTGGCAAGCGCATCAAGGCGTTGCTGATCGGCCTTTTCAATTTCGGCCCTGACATCGTCGGACTGCATTGACCAACTGCGCACGGCAAATTCAAGGCGCGAGTCAAACAGGTCGGGCATCAGCCAGCAATCGATGATGTTCAGCATCGCCTCCGAGACGGTTTCGGCATAGGCCTCTGTCTGTTTGATCAGATTGCCGGTGTTCTTTTCGCGCCACAGATCAAGCAGGGCACCCAGCAACTCCTTCCGGTCCTTGAAAAACCAATAGAAGCTGGTGCGTGACAGGTTCAGGCGTTTTGCCAGTGGCTGGATCTTGACGCCATCGACACCGGTTTCTAGCAGGGCGTCATAGGCCGCGTTCAGCCAAATCTCGGCCGACCCGCGCCAGCCGCTATTTTGTCCGACGCTGTTTTGCTCGGCGATATCTTCAATCTGTTCTTCCATGGACGTTTCCTTAGCAAACTGCCCGGATCGCGACAAGCAGAGTGTACATGAATGAATTCAAAATATACATCAGTGAACTTAAAATTGACATAACTGTACATTTCTGAATATCGTCATGGGCAGAGAGTCCAAACCCGGAGCCCCGCACATGTCCAACGACCCGCTTCTTCAGCCTTATCAGCTTAAACATCTGACGCTGCGTAACCGCATCATGATGACGTCGCACGAACCGGCCTATCCCGAGGACGGCATGCCAAAGGACCGTTATCGCGCCTATCATGTCGAACGCGCCAAGGGCGGTGTTGCCATGACGATGACGGCGGGGTCGGCTGCGGTATCAAAGGACAGCCCGCCGGTTTTCAACAACCTTCTGGTCTGGAAGGATGAAGTCGTTCCGTGGATGAAGGACCTGACCGACGCGGTGCATGAACAGGGTGCCGCGGTTATGATCCAGCTGACCCATCTTGGCCGTCGCACGCGTTGGGACAAGGCAAACTGGTTGCCAGTGGTATCCCCATCGCACAAGCGTGAAGCCGCCCACCGGGCCTTCCCGAAAAAGATGGAAGACTGGGATATCGAGCGCATCATCAAGGATTATGCCGATGCGGCCGAACGCATGAAGGCGGGCGGTATGGACGGGATCGAGCTTCAGGCCTATGGCCATTTGATGGATCAGTTCTGGTCGCCGCTGACCAACGAACTTGATGGTCCTTATGGTGGCAGCATCGATAATCGCCTGCGGTTCACCTTTGATGTGCTGACTGAAATTCGCAAGCGGGTTGGGCCCGACTTTATTGTTGGTGTGCGTTATACCGGTGATGAAGACCTTGAGGGTGGCTTGACCAAGGAAGACGGCCTGTCGATTTCCAAGCGTCTAAAAGACAGTGGCATGGTCGATTTCCTCAATGTCATTCGCGGGCATATCGATACGGATGCCGGTCTGACCGATGTGATCCCGATCCAGGGCATGGCGAACTCGCCGCATCTGGATTTTGCCGGTGAAATTCGTGCCGCCACAGATTTCCCGACATTCCATGCTGCCAAAATCCCGGACGTTGCAACCGCACGCCATGCGATTGCATCGGGCAAGGTTGATATGGTTGGCATGACGCGCGCGCACATCACCGATCCGCATATTGTCCGCAAGATCATTGAAAAGCGCGAAGACGAAATCCGCCCGTGCGTCGGGGCGAACTATTGCCTTGATCGCATTTATCAGGGCGGGTCGGCCTATTGCATCCATAACGCTGCCACCGGGCGCGAACTTTCGATGCCCCAAATCATCGAGGCGGCAGAAACCCGCAAGAAGGTCGTGATCGTCGGATCTGGTCCGGCGGGCATGGAGGCCGCCCGTGTTGCTGGCGAACGTGGTCATGAAGTTGTTGTCTATGAAGCCGCCCCAAATCCGGGAGGGCAGATCCGCCTGACCGCACAGAACGAACGCCGCCGCGAAATGATCAGCATCATTGAATGGCGCATGGCCGAGTGCACCCGACTTGGCGTGAGTTTTCATTTCAATACATGGGCCGAGGCCGACACGATTACGGCCGAAAATCCTGACGTGGTGATCATCGCCACCGGCGGCATGCCCGATACCGAAGTCCTGTCAAAGGGCAATGATCTGGTCGTGTCGACCTGGGATATCATTTCGGGTGACGTCAAACCGGGCACCAATGTTCTGGTTTATGACGATGCCGGGGATCATGCCGGTTTACAGGCAGCCGAACTGATTGCCAAATCAGGGGCCAAAGTCGAAATCATGACCCCGGATCGGTCCTTTGCACCGGAAGTCATGGCGATGAATCTTGTGCCCTATATGCGCAGCATGCAGAAGCTTGATACCACCTTTACGGTGACCTATCGCCTTGAGGCGGTGGAAAAACAGGGCAACCAACTCATCGCGTATGTTGGCAGTGATTATGGCGGGGTTGCCAAGCAACGCATCGTTGATCAGATCGTGGTCAACCACGGCACCATTCCGCTTGATGACATCTATTTTGATCTCAAGCCGGGCTCATCGAACCATGGTGAAATGTCGCATGACGACCTTTTGGCCGGAAAACCGCAATCGGTCGTGCGCAACCCCGACGGTGCCTATCAGCTGTTCCGGATCGGGGATGCGGTATCGGCACGCAATACGCACGCGGCGATCTATGATGCGTTGCGTCTGTTAAAAGACGTCTGATCTGTGCGGCAAGTGTGGCGATGTGCTGCGCTTGCCGTTTCCCGTTATCTCAGGCGGCGTCGATCAGCCAGTCGACAAATATGCGGGCCTTTTCGGATGCGCGCGGATGGACGCGTAAATAAAACCCCATCGGCGAGGGGATTTCGTCAGGCACAAGTTTGATCAGGCGCCCGTCTTCCAGCAGCGGCCCAACCAGTTCGTCCCAGCCAAGCACCGCACCGACGTCATCCTGTGCGGCCTGTAATGCAATCGTGTAATTGTTGAGCTTGAAGCTGCGGCCCTTTGGGGCCGGACGTCCCAATGCACGGAACCAGTCGGTCCATGTTGTCCAGTCGGTTTCCTCGTTATGCAGGTGGATCAGGGGCGCACGCAAAAGATCATCAATCGTTTCGATGTTTTGTTCTGCCTTAAACGCCGGTGTGCCGATGGCGGCCACGCGATCCTGAAACAGTTTGTAGTATCCCTCCGCCCCATCATCAGGGTTGCTGTAATGGATGCTAAGATCACAATACCCGGTCATGCCGGGCACATCCGAGACAATTTGCGACACCGTGATATTGGGATGAATTTTCCAAAAGGCGGCAATTTTTGGCGTAAGCCAAAGTGAACTGACGGCTGTTGTCGTGCGGATTGTGACATCAACCGTTTCGGGTTGATCGCGCAATTGGATGACCGTATCGGAAATGGTTTCAAAGCCCCGTTGCAGGGCGACGAGAAGGAACGCGCCTTTCTCGGTCAGCTCCACCCCGCGGTTGCGGCGAATGAAAAGGGCGCTGCCAATATCGGCCTCAAGTGCCTTGATCTGGTGGCTTACAGCCGCGGGCGTGACATTAAGTTCTGCTGCCGCATCCTTGAAGCTCATATTGCGTCCCGCCGCCTCAAAGCAGATCAGGGCGTTTATTGAAGACAGATCATATGGGCGGGCCAACGGCCTCTCCTGAAAACAATACAGGGTAACTTGTGTGAGTTTTTCAGATTAGTTCAACTAAACCAAGATGAAAATTAATGCCGTTGTAAATCGTGGCGTGAGGTTCACACTTTTGGTTGCTTCCAACCATCAAGAAACGGATTTCCGCCATGCCCGTTATGCCGCATTCAGTCCAAGAGCTTTTGGCGCGTCGTGTTCCCGGATATTCCCTGGAACAGCCGTTCTATACGGATCAGTCGATCTTTGAACTCGACCTTGAAAACATTCATTACAAGGAATGGCTGTTTGCGGTCCCGGCATGTGAAATACCCAAGGCGGGCGATTACGTTATTTATGAAGTCGGTGCTTATTCCGTCGTGATCGTGCGCGGCAATGATCAGGTGGTGCGTGCCTTTCACAATTCATGCCGTCATCGCGGCTCGGTTCTGTGCAAAACCAAAAAGGGCCGAAATCCAAGGCTGGTTTGCCCGTATCATCAGTGGACCTATGACCTTGATGGCAAGTTGCTTTGGGCGCGTGACATGGGGCCGGATTTTGATAACTCAAAATTCGGGTTAAGCCCGGTTCATTGCCAGGTGATCCACGGCTTGGTCTATATCTACCTGGCTGAAAATGCGCCGGATATCGAACCGTTTGCCAAGGCCGCCGAACGCTATCTTGCGCCACACGATCTGGAAAATTCCAAGGTCGCGTTTGAAAGCAAGATTATCGAAAAGGCCAACTGGAAGCTGGTCTGGGAGAATAATCGGGAATGCTATCACTGCGGGGGGAATCACCCATCGCTGTGCCGGACCTTCCCGGAAGATGCGCGCGCGATTGGCAGCACGTCCGATGGTGTTGTGGCCGGTGTGCTTGATGATCATGTGGCCCGCTGCGAGGCGGTCGGCGCGCCATCTGCCTATCAGATGGCCGATAGTGGTGAATGGCGTCTGGTGCGTGTGCCGCTTTTGGGGGAAGCAGAAAGCTACACGCTTGATACCAAGGCGGCTGTCAGTCTGCCGAACTCCAACATCCCGTTTAAAAATGCCGGATCGCTTTTGAAGTTTCATTATCCGTCAACCTGGAACCATTTCCTGTCGGACCATGCGCTTGTTTTCCGTGTGACGCCGATCAGCCCGATGGAAACGGAAGTCGTCACCAAGTGGCTTGTGCACAAGGACGCGGTTGAAGGCCGTGACTATGATCTGAAACGTCTGACCGAAGTCTGGCTTGCGACCAATGCCGAAGACAAGGAAGTGGTCGAAAACAATCAGCGTGGCATTGCGACACCAGCCTACAAGGTCGGTCCGTATTCCGAAATCCACGAAGCCGGTGTTGCCCAGTTTGGCAACTGGTATGCGAAAACCCTGTCTGACAGGCTGGCCGAAACCAGATTGATCGCGGCGGAGTAGGGCGATATCTGTGATTGAAAAACCAAAGCTTGCCTTCTGGTCGGACGCTGAGGAACTGGAATGTGTTTCGTTCCTGCCAGAAGCCCCCAATGTCATGACATTTTGCTTCCAGTCGGTATCGGGCGCGTTGTTCAGCTATGACCCGGGGCAGTTTTTGACCCTGGAGCTGCCGGTGCCGGGTGGGCCGCTTTATCGGACCTATACCATCTCGTCCTCGCCATCGCGGCCGACATCCTTGACCGTCACGGTCAAGGCGCAGGCAGGCTCGGTCGGTACGCGCTGGATGCTGGATAATTTGCGTCCGGGCATGCGCATTCGGGCCAAGGGACCGTCTGGCAGCTTTTCACTGGTTAATCATCCGGCGGATAAATATCTGTTCATTTCGGCGGGCTCGGGCATCACCCCGATGATGTCGATGACGACCTATCTTTATGACGCCGGGCGTGATCCCGACATTGTCTTCGTTAATTGTGCGAAACGCCCGTCCGAGATCATCTTTCGCGAACGTTTGGAACACAGCGCGTCGCGGATCAATGGCATTGCCCTGAAATGGGTGGTGGAGGAAGCCGATCCCTACAAGCCGTGGACCGGGTATTTGGGGACATTCAATCAGCTGATGCTGGGTCTGATGGCGCAGGATTATCTTGAACGTGAAGTGTTCTGTTGCGGTCCGGAACCGTTCATGCAGGCGGTGCGCGAGGTTCTTGTCGGGCTTGGCTATGATATGGATCGCTACCATCAGGAAAGCTTCCACGCGCCAACACTTGAAGCAGAAGACATTCCCGATGATGTCGTGCCTGATGAAGACAGCAAGGCGGTCATCGCATTCACCGCATCTGGCATCACGGCAAATTGCACCCAAACCGATACCGTCCTTGCCGCGGCGCGCACGGCAGGCCTTGTGATCCCGTCAGGCTGTTCGATGGGGATTTGCGGGACGTGCAAGGTGCGCAAGACCGAAGGGCAGGTTCATATGGTCCACAATGGCGGGATCACGGACGACGATATCGAGGAAGGCTATATCCTTGCTTGCTGCTCGAACCCGATCGGGCAGGTCACTATCGATGCCTAACTAAGGCTGGGCCGTCGGAATGTTGTTTCGGTATTCCGACGGGTTCATGCCGATTTCGGCCTTGAAGGCATGAATGAAATGTGATGCGTCGCAAAAACCGGTGCTAAGTGCTATCTGAGTTGTTGTTTTTCCCGTTTCGCCCAGCAGCTTCTTGGCGGCATCAAGCCGGATGCGCAGCGCCGCTCGTGACGGTGAAATGCCGACGTCAGCATTAAACGCCCGTTCGAGCTTACGGCGTGTGACGCCAAGTTTTTCGGCCATTTTGGCGACGGTTTCGGGCGATTCAATATTCTGGCGCATCCGCAATAGCGCCTTTTTGACCAGTGCGTCTTTGGCAACCAGATCGGTCTGAAAGCCCGGTTGCGGATTTTCGCCGGTCATGGCCTCGTTGATGATCATGATGCTCAGACTCTTGGTCGCCGCCGTGCGCCCGATGTGCTTTTCCACCACCCAGGCCGCCAGATGGGCCGCGCCATGCCCGCCCGAACAGGTCAGGCGATCCCGATCCACGACAAAGATTTGATCGGAAACCGGTTGGGCGGCCTCAAACCGTGCGACGAATTCGTCATGGTGAAACCAACTTACACAGCATCGGTATCCTTCAAGCAACCCCGCTTCATACAGCGCGAACACCCCGGTACACAACCCGATCAGGTTTTTGCCCTTGGCCGCAGCCGCCTTGAGATAGGCAATGCAATCAGATGAAAACCCGCCTTGTTCTTGAATAAGGCCGCCGACAACCACGATATAGTCGTAGTCACCGGCATTGCGCAGGCGCGTGTCGGGCTGCACCTTGACCCCGCAACTCGATCGCACCGGGTTCATGGTATCAGACAGCACCGTCCAGTCGCAGTGAATGGGTCGCGAACGGTCCGCTTCATCCGCCGAAAGACGCAAGACATCGACAAAACTGGCAAACGCTGTCAGCGTGAAATTGTCTGCCAGCAGAAAGGCGACGCGAAGGCGCTTTTTTGCATTGGGTTTACCGGGGTTTGATCCCGGGCTCGAAAAAGAGTTCATGGCAAAAATATACAATGAAATTGTCGCAATTATCCAGTCCGCAGAGCATGGACATTGATAGAGTTCCGGCAATGGTAAATCGGGGGATCGTATAATCATGACCCATTTTTCTGCGCTATCGCTTATCAAAAACGCCCTTAGCGGCCAAAAAAACTGGGAGCCGCAATGGCCCGACAGTGAGCCGAAGGCCGAATACGATGTCATCATCGTCGGCGCGGGTGGTCATGGTCTTGGTGCGGCTTATTATCTGGCCAAGGAACACGGCATCACCAATGTCGCCGTGATCGACAAGGGCTGGCTTGGCGGTGGGAACACCGGTCGTAACACGACGATCATTCGGTCGAACTATCTCTATGACGAAAGTGCCAAGCTTTATGACCACGCGCTTGATCTGTGGGATGGGCTGAGCCAGGAGCTGAACTACAACGTCATGTATTCGCAGCGCGGCGTTTTGATGCTGGCGCATAACGTTCATGATGTTCAAAGCTTCCAGCGCCACGTACATGCCAACCGTCTGAACGGTGTCGATAACGTCTGGCTGTCGGCCGAGGAAGCCAAGGAATTCTGCCCACCCCTCGATATTTCGCCGACGGCTCGCTATCCGGTCGTTGGTGCAGCCCTTCAGCGTCGCGCGGGTACTGCCCGCCACGATGCGGTGGCATGGGGTTATGCCCGTGGGGCGGCGGCACGCGGTGTTGATATCATTCAGAACTGCCCGGTAACCGCCATTCGCCGTGGCCCGGATGGCCGTGTCACCGGTGTTGAAACCGCCAAGGGCTTCATCGGTGCGAAAAAGGTTGCCGTTTCGGCTGCTGGTCATACCTCGGTCGTGATGGATACGGCGGGTGTTCGTATGCCGCTTGAAAGCTATCCGTTGCAGGCGCTGGTGTCCGAGCCGATCAAGCCGATCTTCCCCTGTGTGGTCATGTCCAACAGCGTGCATGCCTATATCAGCCAGTCTGACAAGGGCGAGCTCGTGATCGGGTCGGGCACCGACCAGTACACCAGTTATTCCCAGCGTGGCGGCCTGCCTCTGATCGAACATACGGTTGCCGCGATCTGCGAGATTTTCCCGATCTTCAACCGCATGCGCATGCTGCGTAAGTGGGGTGGTATCGTCGATGTGACCCCGGACCGTTCAGCCATCCTTGGCAAGACGCCGGTACCGGGTCTTTATGTCAACTGTGGCTGGGGTACCGGCGGGTTCAAGGCGACCCCGGGTGCCGCGCACACACTGGCATGGACCGTCGCCAAGGATGATCCCCATCCGGCCAACGCGCCCTTCACCCTTGAACGTTTCAGCACCGGCCGTCTGATTGACGAAGCCGCTGCTGCCGCTGTTGCGCACTAAGGAGACCGGACATGCTTCTGATCCATTGCCCCTATTGCAATCAGACCCTGCCGGAACTGGAATTTACCTATGCCGGTGAAGCGCATATTGCACGCCCGGCCGATCCGTCGTCGGTCAGTGACGAAGAATGGCGTGATTTCCTGTTCATCCGGACCAACGTGAAGGGCCCGCATTATGAACGCTGGCGCCATTTCCATGGCTGCGGTCGATATTTCAACGCTGTACGTGACACGGTTAGTGACCGGTTCCTGATCACCTATAAAACCGATGATCCTCGTCCTGAACTGTCCAAATTGTTGGAGAAATCGAAATGAGCAGCTTCCGCGTTTCCGGGCGTGGTCGCATCGATCACACCCAACCCATCCAGTTCACCTTTGACGGCAAGAAGATCAAAGGTTTCAAAGGCGATACCATTGCATCGGCATTGCTCGCCAATGGTATTCACCTGATGGGTCGTTCGTTTAAATATCACCGCCCGCGTGGTGCCGTGACCGCCGGTTCCGAAGAACCGAACGCACTGGTCGGCACGCGCCGTGGTCCGGGCCGGTTTGAGCCGAACACCCGTGCAACCGTTCAGGAAATCTGGGACGGTCTTCAGGTCAACAGCCAGAACCGCTATCCCAGCCTGTCATTCGACGTTGGTGCGATCAACGACAAGGCCTATATGCTGTTTTCGGCCGGGTTCTATTACAAGACCTTCATGTGGCCGAAATCCTTCTGGGACAAGGTTTATGAGCCGTTTATTCGTGCGGCGGCCGGTCTTGGCGTTTCGCCGACCGAACCGGATCCGGATCACTATGCATCGCGTTATCTGCATACCGATGTTCTGATCATTGGTGCCGGTCCTGCCGGTCTTGCTGCTGCCCTAACGGCGGCGCGTGCCGGATCGCAAGTGACCCTTGTTGATGAAAACCCCGAAGCGGGTGGGTCGCTTCTGTCTGAGCCATCAGTGATGATTGAAGACATGCCGGCATGGGATTGGGTTGACAAAACTGTGGCGGAGCTCAAAGAGCTTGGCGTCAAGGTCATGACTCGCACGACCGCGATTGGCTATTACCATCAGAACATGGTTGGTCTGTGTGAAAAACTGACCGACCATCTTGCTAGCCCGGATGCGGAAACGCCGCGTGAACGCATGTGGCGTGTCCGCGCCAAGCAGGTTGTTCTGGCGCAAGGCGCGCTGGAAAAGCCACTGGTGTTTGATGGCAATGACCGCCCGGGCGTGATGCTGGCTGGCTCGGCCCAGACGTACCTCAACCGTTATGGCGTGCGGGTTGGCAACAAGGCCGTCATCGTTACCAGCCATGACAGCGCGTGGTACGCCGCCTTTGATTTGGCCGATGCCGGTACCACCATTGCTGCCATCGTCGATACCCGTTCCGAACCGAATGCCGATCTGATTGCCGAGGCCACCAAGCGTGGCATTCGCATCATGGCCGGTCATACCGTTACCGGGACCGAAGGCCGCCTGCGTGTCAAATCGGTTCGGGTCAATCCTGTGACCGGATCATCCGTTGGTGCAGCCGAAATGATCGGTTGTGATTGCCTTCTGATGTCGGGGGGCTGGACGCCGTCGCTGCATCTGTTTTCCCACACCAAGGGAACGCTTAAGTGGGACGACGAACGCCAGACCTTCTTGCCCGATCACAAGGCAGAGGAATGCGAAATCGCCGGTGCAGGCCGTGGCTTGTGGGGCATTGAAGCGGTCCTGAATGACGGGGCTGAAATGGGCGCGGCTGTGGCCAAAAGCCTTGGCAAAAAGGCCAAGGCGGCAAGCTACGGCGTTGCCAATGACCGTCCGGGAACCGGTGTCAGCCACAAGGAACTGCCGACCGATCTGGATGCTGGCAAGGCACGTGCCTTTGTCGATTACCAGAACGACGTGACCGCCAAGGACCTTCGTCTGGCGGTACGCGAAGGCATGCGTTCGATCGAACATGTCAAACGCTACACCACCAACGGCATGGCAACCGATCAGGGCAAGATGTCGAACATCAACGGCCTGAACATTGCCTCTGACGCATTGGGTGTGCCGCAGCCGAAAGTTGGTCTGACGACTTTCCGTCCGCCTTACACCCCGACGACCTTTGGCGCCTTCTGTGGTTATCACAAGGGCAGTCACTTCGAAGTGACGCGTAAAACCCCGATTGACAGCTGGGCCGAAGAAAACGATGCGGTTTATGAGCCGGTTAGCCTGTGGCGCCGTGCCTGGTACTTCCCGAAAGACGGCGAAGACATGCATGCCGCCGTGTCGCGCGAATGCCGTGCGACGCGTGCAAGTGTCGGCATCTTTGATGCATCGACCCTTGGCAAGATCGAGGTGGTTGGCCCGGATGCGGTGGAATTCATGAACCGCATGTACACCAACCCCTGGACCAAGCTGGCACCGGGCCGGGCACGTTATGGCCTGCTTTTGGGTGATGACGGGTTTATTCGTGATGACGGCGTGATTGGCCGTCTGGCCGATGATCGCTTCCATGTCACCACCACGACCGGTGGTGCGGCACGTGTTCTGAACATGATGGAAGACTACCTTCAGACCGAATGGCCTGACCTTGATGTCTGGTTGACCTCAACGACCGAGCAGTGGGCGACCATTGCGCTGAACGGCCCGAATGCCCGAAAGGTGCTTGAGCCGTTTGTCGAAGGTCTTGATATGTCTGATGAAGTCTTCCCGCACATGTCAGTTGCCGAATGCCGCGTTGGCGGCTTCCCGGCGCGCCTGTTCCGCATCAGCTTTACCGGTGAAGTCGGCTTTGAGGTCAACGTTCCGGCCCATGCCGGTCGGGCACTTTGGGAAATGCTGTTCGAAGCAGGCAAGAAATACGATATCTGCCCCTATGGGACTGAAACCATGCACGTGCTGCGTGCCGAGAAGGGCTATATCATTGTCGGTCAGGACACCGATGGCACGGTCACCCCGCATGATGCGGGGCTCGGCTGGGCAATCGGTAAAATGAAACCTGATTTCGTTGGCAAGCGCGGTCTGGCGCGTCCGGATCTGGTTGCCGAGGGCCGCAAGCAGTTGATCGGTCTTCTGACCGAAGATGGCAAAACCAAGCTTGAGGAAGGGGCACAGATCGTTCTTGATCCGAACCAGCCCAAGCCGATGAGAATGGTCGGTCATGTGACATCAAGCTACCACAGCGATGCGGCAGGTCGCCCGATTGCCATGGCGCTGCTTGAAGACGGTTTCAATCGTATGGGTGAAACCATTTACATTCCGATGCCTGATCGTGTGATCAAGGCGACCGTCACCGGGACCGTGTTTTACGATCCCGAAGGCGAACGGTTGAAACTTTAGGCGGGGAACAGAAAAATGACGGTACTTACACACGCATTTACGCCGGGTCCGATCGTTGCTTCCGGACCGGTTAAACTGACCCTGATGGCACCAGTTGCCCGTTTCTCGCTACGTTTGCGGGCGGCCAACATTCCGGCCGTATCCAAGGCGATTGGTGTTGATCTGGCAGCCACGGTTGGTGCACGTGCGGCCAAAGGCACGACTGAGTCCATCTGTCTTGGCCCGGATGAATGGCTGATCATTGCCAAGCCGGATGATGCCGACACAGTGACCAAGGCGTGCGCGGATGTCTATGCATCGGCAACCCACAGCCTGACCGAGGTGTCGGCCCGCGAAGTCACGGTCCGCATCGAAGGCGAACGTGCTGCCGAGCTTCTGACAATCGGTTGCCCGCGCGATATCGACAGCATCCCGGTTGGCGGTGGCTGCCGTACGGTGATTGATGGTGTGACGGTTGTTCTGTGGCGGGATGCCGAGCAAAGCTTCCGCATGGATATCTGGCGTTCTTTTGCCCTGCACATCATTGATCTGCTGTGCACCGGCTGCAAGGAGTTCGCGGCAGAATAATCTGCATTGGGGCGGGGATTTGGCGATTGCCATTCCCGCCCTTATTGTGTCCAGGCAAATGTATTGGGTTGAATGTGGTTTCCTGGCGGTATGAAACTGCGCATCAACTTGTCTCAGGTGATTGAGGCGGCTAGTCTTTGGGGCACACGCAGCCACCGAAAGACGCCCCAATGATACGTTCCGTCCTTGCCCTTCTTGATATCCGCCCCGTCTATACGGCCATGTTGGCAGAACGCCACGATCTGCATCGTTATGACCTGATTGAGAACAAGCAGAAATTTCTTGATGAAATGGGCGATCAGATCAGAGCAGTTGTGACATCCGCGCGCTTTGGTGTTCCGGAAGACTTGCTGGCGCAACTGCCGAACCTTGAAGTGATTACAAGCTTTGGCGTTGGGCATGATGTCTTTGATCTTAAGGCACTGCGTGACCGCGGTATTCGTCTTACAACCACACCTGACGTTCTGACCGATGATGTTGCTGACACGGCGATCATGTTGATGCATGCCACCTTGCGGCAGCTTGTTTTGGGCGATGACTGGGTACGCAGTGGAAAATGGGCCGCAAACGGCCCGATGGCACTGACCAGAAGTGTGCGCGGCAAGAAGCTTGGCATTGTCGGGTTGGGCCGGATCGGAAAGGCAATTGCATCACGCGCAGTGCCAAGCGGGGTCGAGGTCGGCTATTTTGGACGCAACAAGAAAGATGTCGCGTACCGGTTCTTTGATGATCTGATGGCACTCGCGACATGGTCGGATATTTTGGTGTTGTCCTGTCCCGGTGGGGCCGCGACCAACGGGATCGTCAATGAAGCGGTGCTTGATGCCCTTGGCAAAGATGGTGTTTTGATCAATATCGCACGGGGATCGGTGATGGATGAACCGGCTTTGATCCGGGCGTTGCAGCATGGGTTGATTGCCGGCGCGGGACTTGATGTTTTTGAAAATGAACCTGATATCGATCCGGCATTTGCCAATCTTGATAACGTTGTGCTCTATCCGCATCTGGCGAGTGGGACAATGGAAACCCGCGATGCCATGGGCCAACTGGTTGTCGATAATCTTGAAGCGTGGGACGAACGCCAAGAATTGATCACACCGCTTGTTTAGTTGTTCGTATGATCTGCCAGTCAGCCCTGTTGAAACAGGCTTGTGTCAACAGGTCACTGTGCCATTCTGTCGCCCATCTATTTTCCTGTTATCGAGGCCACCCCATGACTTTCAAGCCCCAGCATAAAACCCCAACAGACGCCGCAGAGCGTCGCGCAATAAAGCCAGTTGTTGTTTATCCCAACGGAACCTTGCCTGAGCCCGACTTTGCGACGCTCGCCGAATTCAAGGCATCAATGAAGAAAGTGAACGAGGTTATCGTCCCGCCGCGCGATGCCCGCACGTTTCATGTACCCAAGGGATACTTTTTCCGCATTGTCAGTGTCGATGGGCCGCAGGTTGGTGATTTGAACCTTTGGAATGCCAATGACCTGAAGGAACGGTTTTTCAGCGGTAAGACCCGTGCCCTGCATCGGACCCACCTGACCACAGGTGACCGTTTGTGGTCCAACATGCCCTATCTGCGTTCGATGGCGCTGATCAGTGAAGATACGCTGGACTGGTATGGTTTTGATGAGGATGGCGGCAGTGTCCATGACGTGATTGGTACCCGCTGCGATCCGTTCACCAACCGGTTGCTGTCAGGCAATGATTATCACCATTGCTGTCATTCCAACCTGTGCCGGGCTTTTAGTGATGAGACCGGCATGTCGATGCAGGAAGCCGATCACTATGTGCATGATGTGTTGAACGTCTTCATGTGCACCGGCTTTACCAAGGACACCCATCGGTATTTCATGAAGGCAAGCCCGGTACGCCCGGGGGACTATCTTGAAATGTTTGCCGAGATTGATTTGCTGGGCAATCTGTCGACCTGTCCCGGTGGGGATTGCAGCACCGGTCATTCAAGTGATGAAGCCGCCTGTTATCCGTTAAAGGTCGAGATCTATGAAACCGATCCGGCCTTGCAGGATAAATGGGATTGGCCAGCACCCAGTGCCTATCAGCATCCTTAAGCCTTAAAACAAACCCCCGTCGAAGATACCGGCGGGGGTTTGCCGTTTCCTGGTGTGTCAGTTTTAGCGATCGCGCAACTGCCCATTGACAGTGACCGATTTGATCACGGCAAAGACTTTTTGATGGGGCTGCAGTTTTAAGCGTGATCCCGACCATTTCGTAATGCGGGCATGAATTTTGGGACGGCCACTGGTTTCGGCCAAAAGGGTGGCATCCGCATCCTGACCAAAGCACATTGTCACATCGATGGTGTCACCGGGCTCGTCACTGATTTTGGTGACGGTGACGGGAATGATGTTGTTCGCACTGATATCGTGCGGCGGGGTACGGGCAATCATGACATCACGGGCGCGAATATGCAGTCGGACACGATCACTTTTCGGACGGCCCAGATAGGGCACGACAAGTCGTTGCCCGCCACATTCAAGGAAGCTGACCTCGGCCTTGGGGTCACGGCTGACAATCCGGGCGGCCAGAACCGTTCCGGCGTCAAAGCGCCCGGCAAGCGGCGCCAAGTCCGTGCGGCCCAGCATTTCAAAAACGGAGCCAGTCGCAAGTGTTTTGCCCTGATCAATGATAACCATGTGGTCGGCAAGGCGGGCGACCTCGTCAATCGCGTGGGTGACATACAGGATCGGTATCTTCCTGTGGTCACGCAACCATTCGAGATAAGGCAGGATCTCCTGTTTGCGGGCGTGATCAAGGGCCGAAAGCGGCTCATCAAGTAGCAATACATCCGGATTGGACAAAAGTGCACGCCCAAGTGCCACCCGTTGCTTTTCCCCGCCAGACAGAAGGTTGGGTCGGCGATCCATCAGATCCCAGATATCAAGCATCTCGAGGATGGCCTGTTGTTCATCCTGTGGCAGTTTGTGGGGATTGCGGCGCGCCCCGTAAAACAGGTTGTCGCGCACCGATTTGTGCGGGAACAGGCGATTATCCTGAAACACGCAGCCAACCCGACGCTTGCGAGCCGGAAGGTTGATGCCACGTGAATGTTCAAAAAGTACATGATCGTTGATTTGAATATGGCCGCGATCCGGGCGGACCAAACCGGCAATCATGTTAACAAGCGTCGTCTTGCCGCTGCCTGAGGGGCCAAACAGGGCGGTTATACCCGGTTCAGGAATATTGAATTCGGCGGAAAGCCTGAAAGTCTTGAGACTGCGTTCAACATTGACACCGATGCTCATGACGCGGCCCTCTTGCGAATACGACGGAGCGCCAATTCAGACAGAAGCAACCCGGCAAAGGCCAGCCCGATTGAGAGGGCTGCCAAGCGCGCCGCGGCCAGTTCGCCGCCCGGTGTCTGGATCGCAGTATAGATCGCCAGTGGCAAGGTACGGGTTTCACCGGGGATGTTCGAGACGAACGTGATGATCGCGCCGAATTCGCCAAGGCTTGCGGCAAAGGCGGTAATGGCACCGGCAATGATACCCGGAAGTGCCAAGGGCAATGTCAGCGAAAAGAACCGGTCAATCGGCCCAGCGCCAAGGGTTTCGGCAGCCTGATAAAGACCCGGATTGACGTTTTCCAGGCTCAGTCGAATGGCGCGGACCTGAAACGGGAAGCTTACGATCGCCGATGCCAGTGCCGCGCCCGTCCAGCTAAAGACAAAACGCTGATCGAATGTTTCATACAGCCAAGCGCCCAACGGTGCCCGTGTGCCCAAGGCAATCAGCAGCAAATAGCCCATCACAACCGGTGGCAGGATCAGCGGTAGATGCACAATCGCATCAAGAATAAAGCGCCCTGGAAACCGACCGAGGGCAAGCGCAGTTGCGACGATAATCGCAAAGGGCAGTGCACAAGCAACAGCAACGCCTGAGATGCGGAAGCTTAGCAGAAGTGCCTCGATTTCGGCGGGGGTTAAGCTGATCATTTTCCGGGTACGTTGGCTTGCGTTGTTGCAACGGGTTCAAAGCCATAGTCGGCAAAAATGCGGCCCGCGTCATCCCCCAAAAGCCATAGCAGGAATTTCGTGGCTTTGCTTTCGGACGGATCACCCGTCAGGGCAACAGGATAGGTAATGACCGGGTGACTGTTTTCGGGAAAGGTGCCGATGATTTTGACGTTATCGGAAATACCGGCGTCAGTTTGATAGACGATGCCAATCGGTGCTTCGCCCCGTTCAACCAGCGCCAAGGCCGCACGAACATTGTCAGTACGCGCAAGTCTTGGTGCAACCGTTTCCCACTGCCCCAAAGATGTCAGTGCCTGTTTGGCATAAATGCCGGCCGGCACATGGTCCGGGTCGCCGACTGCAATGCGATCACTGGGTCCGATCAATGCTGTCAGGTCTGAAGTATCGCCAATTTTAATCGGGCTAAGATTGCTATCTTTGGGGGCGACAATAACCAGACGGTTTGTCAGCAGGTCATGACGACTGCCGGGGACAAGCAAACCCTGATCATTTAACCAGGTCATCCATTTTTCGTTGGCAGAGATAAAGATGTCGGCCGGCGCGCCTGCGGCAATCTGGCGCGCCAGTGTCGAAGAACTTGCCACTGACAGGCGTATTGTATCACCGGTTTCCTTTTCATAGGTGGCGGTCGCAGTTTCAATGGCGTTGGTCAGGCTTGTGGCGGCAAAGACGGTGATATCGCGCGCGCGAGCCGCCGTTGAGATGCTGCCGACAAATACAACCGCGATCAGAAAGAAGGCGACTGTAGATGGCAATGGGGATCGAAAATGGGGCATATGGACCCGTAACTTAGGAAAAAGGGCGCGTTTGCATCACTATAGCCGAAATCAGTTTTGTTGCCACACATGACAAGGCTCGCCACAGGGCGGGCCAAAGGTTGTCCGATTTCGCGATGGAAACAGCGTTCAGGAACAGACCGCCGCGCGCAGGGGGTCGTCGGCATCCATATCAAACCATTCATTCATCGCGGTCGGGAAACCGTTGCTGTCGAGTGACGTATCGGGTGTGATATAGCCACGCCGTCCTTGCGCGCAATCAACAAGATGGGTCAGGGCAAGGGTTTCGCCGCCCTTGCGCAGCAGCAGGGTCATGACGCGTTTTTCATCGGGGTTTTGGGGATTGGATACCAGTTTTTCGCGATCAATCGCCGTAAAGCGGTTGGTCGGTGCGGAAACCAGTGTCCAGGGCGCGAAAATGTTTTCGTCAGTAAAGGTCTGAATGACGCTGATGGTCTGAGGCAGGCGGGCCTCGTAGCGATCAAACCATGTGTATTCATCCCAGATCATGTAGCCAAACATCGCAATCGCTGCGACGAGCGGAATGACATATTTCGGTGCCTTGCGGCCCCAAAGCCGGAACAGCAACATGACCACGCCAGCCGACGCAAACCCGATAACAACGGTTGAGAAGATAAACACGTACATAGGCTGGTGGCTCCCGATCTGCTGTTATTATTGGTGGGGCATTTTTTGAGCCCTGGTAATCGATTAGCGCAGTATCCGGTCGAGCTCAAGTTCGCCTTTCGGATCACGTTTGGCGATTTGGGCCAGAAACAGGCCCGATGCGGCAATCGCGTCAGACAATGCGTTATGGGCCCGGAAAGGGGGCAGGTTATGATTTCGGCGCAATGTATCAAGCCTGAGCGCCCCGGATTTCATGGTTTCACCGCTGCGCCGGATGTCACGCAGAGCCAAAACCAGGGTATCGACCGTCGGGATTTGCAGTGGCGCGCCAAAGAACTGTTTGCAGGCCTGGCCAAGGAATCCCAGTTCAATCGGCGCATGGTGGGATAGCAGAACCCGGCCAGCCATCTGGGGCAAAAGATGCTCAAGGGCTGCTTCAATGCTTGGGGCATCGGCGACATCGCTATCAAAGATCCGGTGGACCACGACCGAGCTTTCGCTAAGCTCCTTGGTTGGCCGCACCAGAATATGTTCGCAACTTGAAAAATCGACCGAAAGCTGACGGATAATCACCCAGCCGAGGCTGACGATTTCGTCCTTTTTGGGATCAAGGCCGGTGGTTTCAAGATCAAGAGCGATGAATTCGGTTTCCATCACGGATCTTTCAGGATCGGCAGGCGGCACATCGTAATAGGTTCGCAAAGGCCCGGTTGCCTTGCGCTGGATGAAGTCACGATACAGCCGACTGTCGAGGATTTTCTGGCGCAATCCCATATGGCTTACGTCCCGCTTTTGCCAAAGGCGTGCTCAAGCGCGCCCTGAAGGTTCTTGATCACCGAGAACGCATCCTTAAGATGGCTGCGCTCAAACGCCGACAGGCTTTCAGGTTGCAGGAAGTTATCGGGTTTTTCGCCACGCCGGATCTGACGGACCTGATGTTTCAGGCGGGTGATGCTAATGAATTCAAAGGCATCAAGAAGGTCTGACGCCCCCTGATTGCTGATGGATGGGAATGCCTTTACGGCATTGAGCCGCTCGTAGGTGTTTACGGCCTCGACACCGTTGGCAAGGGCGTGAATGCGGGCAACATCAACGATTGGCACCACGCCGTTATGTTTCAGATCAAGGGTCTTGTCATGTTCGCCGCCACGGATCATGACGAAATTCTTGAAGAAACCAAGCGGGACGTGATGGCTCAGCGCGTTGCCCACCATATAGGCCTGGAAAATACGGTTGTCCTTGGCCTTTGAGATGATCATGCGATGCAGGTCTTCAAACAGGCTCTTGGTGCCGTGGACCGGGCGCAGGTCAAACCAGACCGAACACAGCATCAATGATTTTGGTTCGGGTTGTTCGATCCATTTGTTGAAATAGTGCTGCCAGGTGCGCACAGGTTGCCGCCACTCATCTGTTCTGGCCATCATTTCACCGGGGCAATAGACGTAGCCAACCTTGTTCAGGCCATCACAGACAAAGTCGGCAAGATTTTTGAAATATTCCCCGTGCTGATCCGCGTCATAGGCGTCATCAATAATCAGGCAATTGTCCTGATCCGAAAGTGCCGTTTGTTCCTGGCGGCCTTGTGACCCACCAGCCATCCAGACATAGGGAACCGGCGGGGGGCCGAATTCTTCCTCTGCCAGTTGCAGCAGCCGGGCGGTCGCCGCATCCGAAAGGGTCGTTACGATATGTCCGGCATTTTGCGATGTCGCGCCCGCTTCAATCAGGTGACTAAGAAGTTCGGGGACTTGGGCGATGACCTTTGCCATTTCTTCGGGTTCGGTCAGTTTGCCAATGCGGCCTGCCATGTAAACAGCCGACAGCGACTGGCGCGCCAGCAAGTTGTTGGTGGTGATCATGCCAACCGCCTTGCCGTCCTTCATCACCGGCAGATGACGGATATTGTTGCGTGTCATGGTCAGAAGCGCGTCAAACGCATACTGATCGGGGTCTATCGAGATCGGCTTCTCGGTCATGATGGCCGTTACCGGCTCATCATAACTGCGGCCCTTGGCGATGACACGATTGCGCAGGTCACGGTCGGTCATGATCCCGGCAACGCCGTCACCGCCTTCGGTGATCAGCAGACAGGAAACGCGTTCCTTGCTCATCAACTGGCCAGCTTCAAGGATCGATGCCGACTTGTCGATGCTGACCAGTTCGCGCGCTATCAGGTCACTGACCTTCACACTCATCAGTTTGAGCTGATCGTCATCGCGACTTTCGAGCAACTGCATGCCACTTCGCAGCCGCTCGCCACCCATCTGAGCGAAGAAATAGCTGAATTGCGGATACTTGCCCGTCAGCGCATGAAAATCCTTCTCGGGCAGCAAGTAACACAGGCTGTCTTCGAGAGTTGTAATGTTATTTGCCGCGCGCCCGTTCTGATACATCGCGCGCACACCAAAGCATTCACCCTCTGAAAGGCGGGCAAGCAACTGCCCGTTCGGGTCGCGGGTTTCGGTGCCGCCGGTGCGGATGATGTAAAGATGAAGGCATTGTTCCTCGGGCGAGAGGACCTTGGTCCCTGCGCGGAAATAGCGGGCCGAGAGGCGCTTTGGCAGGGCGTTGATTTCTTCGTCAGGTAACAGATCGAACGGGTGGTGCTGTTTTAGAAACTCGGCAATTTCTTCGAGTTCGATGCTCATGACTGTTTTCCTCCGCAAGGGCATGCCCTGAGTGCATTGTTGCCTGACTAAGGCCGAAAAGAAAAGCCCCCGGATCAATGATCCGGGGGCCTGCAACAGTTCCTGGCAAACCAGTTGACCGATTAGTGGTCAACTGCGCCACCGGCTCCTTTCGGAACGCGGATGTCTTCAATCATGTGCTGGATATGCTCTGGCGGCTCAGCGGTGACTTTCGACACAGCGAAAGCAACGATGAAGTTGAGGAGCATACCAACGACGCCAATGCCTTCCGGCGAGATGCCGAACAGCCAGTTTGCTTCGACGTTCTCGATCAGCACCGGGATAAAGATGCCCTTGTAGGACATGATATAACCCATGGTGAAGATCAGACCCACCAGCATCCCGGCAATAGCACCTTCACGGTTAACCTTCTTGGAGAAGATACCCATGATGATAACCGGGAACAGCGAGGATGCGGCAAGGCCGAAGGCGAAGGCCACC
The DNA here is from genome assembly GCF_037027205.1 of Thalassospira sp. CH_XMU1458. Lineage (NCBI taxonomy): Bacteria > Pseudomonadati > Pseudomonadota > Alphaproteobacteria > Rhodospirillales > Thalassospiraceae > Thalassospira > Thalassospira sp. CH_XMU1458. The sequence goes on from NZ_JAYMDW010000001.1 coordinate 1,342,530, forward strand.
ACCTGTGCCACAAAGCCCGGAGGATTGTAGCCCAGATAACCGGCAATCACGATTGCGACCGCAGCCGCAACACGCCCGGCCATCAGTTCCTGTCCTTCTGTCATGTTCGGTGTGAACGTGCCTTTGAGAAGGTCATGTGAAACGCCCGACGAAATCACAAGCAGCAGACCAGCAGCTGTTGAAAGTGCTGCGGCGATACCACCCGCTGCGACCAGGGCAATGACCCAGTTCGGAAGCTGTGCGATTTCCGGGTTGGCAAGAACCATGATGTCACGGTCAACGCTCAGTTCGTTACCAGCCCAGCCATATTCGGCTGCTTTGGTCGCAAACTCTGCGTTCGCATCGTTGTAATACTGGATGCGGCCGTCACCGTTCTTGTCTTCGAACTTCAGAAGGCCGGTTGCTTCCCAGCGCTTCATCCAGTCCGGACGTTCTTCATAGACGAGGTTACCGTCTTCTGCGCCCACTTCACCGGTCTGGATGGTGTCGGTCAGGTTCAGGCGAGCCATTGCACCAACTGCCGGAGCAGTGGTGTACAGCAGCGCAATGAAGACCAGCGCCCAACCGGCCGAAGAACGTGCATCACGGACTTTCGGAACGGTGAAGAAGCGAACGATAACGTGTGGAAGACCGGCAGTACCAACCATCAGTGCAAGCGTGATTGCAAAGATATCAATCGTTGACTTGTTGGTGGTGGTGTATTCGAGGAAGCCGAGTTCCGTCACAACCTGGTTCAGGCGATCAAGCATGTATTCGCCAGTGCCATTCACGGTCGAGCCAAATGCCAGCTGCGGCAGCGGATTGCCGGTCAGCTGGAAGGCAATGAAGATTGCCGGAATGGTGTAGGCAATAATAAGAACGCAATATTGTGCAACCTGGGTATAGGTAATGCCCTTCATGCCGCCAAGAACAGCATAGATGAAGACGATGCCCATGCCGACGATCAGGCCGGTGAGGAGTTCAACTTCAAGGAAGCGCGAGAACACGATACCAACGCCGCGCATCTGACCTGCCACATAGGTAAACGAGATAAAGATCAGGCAGATAACAGCAACGATACGGGCGGTTCTGGAATAATAACGATCCCCGATGAATTCCGGCACGGTGAATTTGCCGTACTTGCGAAGGTACGGTGCCAGAAGCATCGCCAGCAGGCAGTAGCCACCTGTCCAGCCCATGAGGTAAACCGAGCCGCCATAGCCAAGGAAGGCAATGAGGCCAGCCATAGAGATAAAGGAAGCAGCCGACATCCAGTCTGCTGCGGTCGCCATGCCGTTGACGACCGGGTTAACACCTTTGCCAGCGACATAGAATTCGCCGGTGGTGCTTGCCTTGGCCCAGATCGCGATGCCGATATACAGCGCGAAGCTCAAGCCGACGGCAATATATGTAAGGGTGGTAAGATCCATCTTGTCTGTCTCCCTGATCCTGCGTCAGTCGTCTTCACGAACGCCGAATTCGCGATCCAGTTTGTTCATCTTGGCCACATAGACGAAAATCAGTGCGACAAAGACGTAAATGGACCCCTGTTGAGCAAACCAGAAACCAAGCTGGAAGCCCGCGATTTCGATAGAGTTGAGGGCATCGACAAACAAGATGCCGAAACCGTAGGAAACGATGAACCAGATCGCGATAAGGACCGAGACCAGCTTCACGTTTCTCTTCCAGTAGGCTGCGCTTTGTTCATCCATCGCGCGTCTCCTTCCTAGAAATGATAACTTTCCCTGCCGACATATTTTTATGCTGTGTTTGTCGGCCGCATGAATGCGTGGCGTTGAATGCATCAAGACACACTCATTGCCTGTAAAGCTCGATACCAGTTTTCGAGAGTCGCCATAAGCTAATCATTAGTCGTATAGAACAGGGTGTTAGAAGGTGTTCTGCCCCAACGTCGAATAAAAATAGTGACAGAATCCGGGCGGTTTTCACTGTGTGCATTGCAGCATTTTAAGGTTGAAAAACATTGCGTCTAAGTGCCTAAAAAGTGACGTTTTTATAACTTAAGGGACCCATCACGGTCCGATGCGGCTATTTTTTGACTGAAATCGACGCAAATTTCGTTTGCCTAACCGGAATGACGTCGCCGACGCGAGATTGCTTGATGCACCTTGTTTCATCTCGCTACTTGGCATGTTTTGATAGCATGTGAGCTGTCTGCGGTTTGAAGTTGTTAAGAGCCTGCCTGTCGGTTACAAACGGGCACAGTATTTCAGGCATGCGTATGAGTATGCCGAAGTGTTTCAGCCCAACAGGGCGGACCCAACGACTTTTGGATGGGGAATTTAATGGCATCCTACCAGTATATTTACGTCATGAAGGACCTGACCAAGATCCTTCCGGGCGGTCGCGAACTTTTCAAGGGCATCACACTGTCCTTCCTGCCAGGCGTAAAAATCGGTGTTCTGGGCAACAACGGCGCAGGTAAATCGACCCTGCTGAAAATCATGGCCGGCATCGAAAAGGATTACGCCGGTGAAGCCTGGCCTGCCGAAGGTGTCAATGTCGGCTATCTTGAGCAGGAACCGCAGCTCAATCCGGAGAAAGACGTTCTTGGCAACGTCATGGAAGGGTGTGGCTCGATTGTTGACGATCTTGCACGCTTCAACGAAATCAGCGGCAAGTTTGCCGAGCCGATGACCGATGACGAAATGAATGACCTCCTTGCCGAGCAGGGTGAACTTCAGGAACGCATCGATGCGGCCAATGGCTGGGATCTGGAACGCACCCTTGAGATCGCGATGGACGCCCTGCGTTGTCCGCCGAAGGATGCGGACGTAACCAAGCTTTCAGGTGGTGAGCGCCGTCGTGTCGCGCTTTGCCGCCTTTTGCTTGCAAAGCCCGACATTCTGCTGCTTGACGAACCGACCAACCACCTTGACGCTGAGTCGGTTGCGTGGCTTGAACGCCACCTTGAAGATTATCAGGGTACTGTCATTCTGGTCACCCACGATCGTTACTTCCTTGATAACGTCACGGGCTGGATTTTGGAACTTGACCGCGGTCAGGGCATTCCGTTCGAAGGCAACTATTCCTCCTGGCTTGAGCAGAAGCAAAAGCGTCTGGAACAGGAATCCCGTCAGGAAGGCAGCCGCCAGAAACAGCTTGCCACCGAGCTTGAGTGGATCCGTCAGAACCCGAAAGGTCGTCAGGCAAAATCCAAGGCCCGTGTCCGTGCCTATGACGATCTTGTCGCCGAGGCCGCAAAAGCGGTGCCGGATTCCACCAAGATCGTTATCCCGATTGCCGAGCGTCTTGGTAACGAAGTTATCACTGCCGAAGGCCTGACCAAGGCATATGGTGACAAGCTTTTGTTTGAAAACCTTGATTTCCGCCTGCCGCCGGGTGGCATCGTTGGTGTGATCGGTCCGAACGGTGCGGGTAAAACCACCCTGTTCAAGATGCTGACGGGTGCTGACACCCCGGACGCAGGAACGCTCAAGATCGGTGATACCGTCAAGATGGGCTATGTCGATCAGTCGCGTGACTCGCTTGATCCGAACAAAACCGTTTGGCAGGAAGTTTCCGATGGCCTCGACGAGATCCTTTTGGGCAAGCGTCCGATGTCGTCGCGTGCCTATGTGTCACAGTTCGCCTTCAAGGGTGCAGATCAGCAGAAAAAAGTCGGTCAGTTGTCGGGGGGTGAACGTAACCGTGTTCACCTTGCCAAGATGCTGAAGTCTGGTGCAAACGTTCTGCTGCTTGACGAACCGACCAATGATCTTGACGTCGATACCCTGCGTGCGCTTGAGGAGGGTCTTCTCGAGTTTGCCGGTTGCGCTGTGGTCATCTCGCACGATCGCTTCTTCCTTGACCGAATTGCCACCCATATTCTGGCCTATGAGGGCAACTCGCATGTCGAGTGGTTCGAAGGGAACTATCAGGAATATGAAGCCGACTACAAACGTCGCTATGGTGAAGAGGCAAGCCGCCCGCACCGTATCAAATACAAGCCGCTGACCCGCTAAGACGGTTTTGCGCTTTGAGATTAAAGGCCACCTTCGGGTGGCCTTTTTTATGCCCGTATGTCAGATGCAAAAAAGCCACCGTCGCAAGGATGGTGGCTTTTGTATTCGGATATTAAGGCGGGCTTCGATCAGAGACCGGTTTTTGCCTTGAGTGCAGCGGTCAGGGCGCCGACATCGTCATTGTTCTGTTGGATGACCGATGTGAACTCATCGCGCTGGGTGATGCCCATGCTCAGACCTTCGATGGAAACATCAATGATCTTGTAGCTGTCATCAAACATCCGCATCCGCCAAACAATGTTTACCGGCGGGCCGTCCGGGCGGACGAACTGCGAATCGACAAAGGTGTCTTTGTTCTTCTGGGTCTCATCACCGACGACAAACTGTTCGCCGTTGAATTCCTTGAACTGGTTTGCGTAGTTGAGCGCCAGATAGTTCTGCAGCAGGACTGAAAACTCCTCGATCTCCGCTTCGGAAATCGAACGCCAGTAACGCCCCAGAACGAAGCGAGAAACGACATCCATTGCAAAATAGCGATCCATCAGGGACACAAATTTTTTGCGGCGAACATCGTCGGCAAGGCTTTGATCCGTCAGTTCATTCATGGCTTGGTCGGCCATGCTCTGAATGACATTTGCTGCGCTGGTTTCGACAGCGACTTCAGCAACAACGTTTGAAGACAAACCCGTTGCCGACGCCGGACCAGACCAAGCGGCTGCGACGGCGATCATCGCGGCGGTTGATATGGCGATTTTGCTGTTTACCATGACCGGCTCTTACTGGCTTGCAGCTTCGACAGCATCGTCGAAGTCAAAAGATGCACTTTCGTCTTCTACAGCGAATTCTGGCGACGGGCCACCATTGCGAATCATCTGATTGCGTTGCTGACGATAGAGGCTGCGCAGAGCGGCGTAGTAGTCGATAGACGACTTTTGCAGTTCGTTCAGCTGATTGATCGTCGCGTAACGATAATGCAGGGCTGTAAGACCAATGGAGCCAAGATAGAGGGCTTCGGCGGTATCGCTGTTCTGTGCGCCCCATGTCAGCGGGTTGGCGACATAGTCAACACCGATGCCGGCTGTATCACGCAGGTTGGACGGGCCAAGCAGCGGAAGCACAATGTAAGGGCCACCGCCAATGCCGTAATGGGCAAGGGTCTGACCAAAATCTTCGCGACGGTACGGAATGCCGAAATCAGATGCGACATCATTGAAACCAAGGAAACCAAGCGTCGAGTTCATGATGAAACGCTGGAACGAGGCAGCAGCCTGATCCGGGTCACCCTGCAGCAAAGCGTTGAACGAGTTCAACGGTTCGTTGATGTTGCGCACGAAGCTCGCGACGGAGGTTTTAACAGGTTCCGGGGCAATGTCGCGGTACCACATTGCAGCAGGATACAGGACCATGAAATCGACCGCGCCGTTAACACCGTGAACCACGCGGTTCACCGGTTCAAGCGGATCATAATCACTCGTGTCCTGAGCGGGTTCTGTCGATGCGCACGCGGTCAGCAAAGACAGCGATCCTGCGGCACAAAGCGAAAGCAAAGTTCGAAACTTCATTATTTTTAGCCAACCGATGTTCGATACACAGACTTCCCCGACCCGAAACGCTTTTGATGCGGAACACCAAAAAACGTTACCGATCAATCCCCTGCTCGAAGGGCGATCATGTAACGCGCACGCCTCAGATATCCATTTGGTTAGCATAGGGTGAAATTAAACACCAGCATACAAAAAGTTGATCAGGATCAAGCAGTTTTCAGGTGTGGCATTTAGGCAACAAGTTTTCACGCGAAAATAGCGCTTGAACAAATATAAACATATCTTTATATCTTTCTTGTCAACGTGGAGGGCATTGGTATGGAACAGGTTCTGGCAAGATTGCGCGCAGCTGCTGAAGCAACGCGGCTTCGCTTGCTGGCGATCTGTGCCGAGTGCGAATTGACCGTCAGCGAGATCACCCAGATCATCGGTCAGAGCCAGCCGCGCGTCTCCCGACACCTTAAATTATTGTGCGAAGCAGGCCTGCTTGTCCGGTTCCGCGAAGGGACTTGGGTCTTCTATCGCACCCCGCATTCCGGGCCGGGTGCCGACCTTGTGCAGCCTGTGCTGGATTTGCTGCCAAAAGATGACGAGACGCTTGCACTTGATCGTGCTCGTCTGGATCAAGTGAAGGCAGAACGCGAAAAGATCGCGACAGAATATTTCCGCGCCAACGCCGAAGACTGGGATCGGATTCGCTCGCTGCATGTCGACGAGGCGGTTGTTGAAAAAGCATTGCTTGAAGCGGTTGGTGATCTGGCCGGTGGCCGGATTCTAGATGTCGGAACAGGTACCGGGCGTATTCTTGAGCTTCTCGGGCGCAATGCCGAAGAGGGCGTTGGGGTTGATATGTCACGCGAAATGCTGGCTGTTGCGCGCGCACGCTTGCAGCGAGCAGACCTGTCCAACTGCCTTGTTCGACAAGCCGACATGTATCAGTTGCCTTATCCCGGCGGCATGTTTGATGTGGTGACCCTGCATCAGGTGCTGCATTTCGCTGAAAAGCCCGAGGCGGCCCTTGCCGAGGCAGCACGCGTTCTGGCCCCCGGGGGCAAGCTTGTCATTGTCGACTTTGCCCAGCACGAACAGGAAGAACTGCGCGAAGAACATGCGCACCGACGTCTTGGTTTTGATGACGCGTCCATCAATGACTGGTTCCGCGCCAGCGGTCTTGAGCCTGGCAACGTTGTCAGTTTGCCGGGCAAGCCACTGACGGTTCGGATCTGGATGGCTCGCCCGACATCGGCACAAGCCGCGGACAAAGTTCAAAGAAATTCAGAAAAGGCTGCGGAATAACGCGCAGCATGTATTGAAAATAACCAGATAGAAAGACCGACCCAAGGGTTCAGCCTGCGGGAAAGCGAAGACAGGATTGAGATATCGATATGATGACGGTTCCAGAAATCAACGCAGTACGCAAACACCTCAAGGTTTCGTTCGAGTTCTTCCCGCCGAAAACGGAGAAGATGGAAGAAACCATGTGGCGGTCGATCCATCGGCTTGCGCCGCTCAATCCGTCTTTTGTTTCGGTGACCTATGGGGCGGGCGGCACCACACGTGATCGCACCCATGGCAGCGTCACCCGTATTCAGGGCGAAACCGGCATTCCGGCTGCGGCGCATTTGACCTGTGTCGGTCACACCAAGGAAGAGATCGATCAGATCGCGCGCAGCTACTGGAACGAGGGTATCCGTTCCATCGTTGCTCTTCGCGGAGATTTGCCGGATGCGGGTGACAAGTATGAACCGACCCCGGGTGGCTATGCCTATGCGGTTGATCTGGTTGCCGGCCTTAAGGAAATTGCCGATTTTGATATTTCGGTATCAGCCTATCCGGAAACCCATCCGGATGCGCCGAGTTCCGATTTCGAGATCGATTATCTGAAACGCAAGATCGATGCGGGCGCCAACCGGGCGATTACCCAGTTCTTCTTTGATAACGAAACCTATCTGCGGTTCCGTGACAAATGTGTCGCTGCGGGCATCGAAGCACCCATCGTTCCGGGCATTTTGCCAGTGACAAACTTTGCGTCGCTCTTGAAATTTGCCGATATGTGTGGTGCTTCTGTGCCGCAACGTTTGCATTGGCGTTTCGAAGGGCTTGATGAAGATCCCGATACCCGTCGCATGGTCGCGTTCCACGAAGCCATTTCACAGGTGGAGGGTTTGATCAGCGAAGGGGTGACCGACTTCCACTTCTATACGCTTAACCGTGCCGAACTGACATATGCCATCTGCCATGCGCTGGGCATTCGCGGAACCGAACAGGTTGCAGCCTGAAACTGGTTTTGCCCTGTAACCCGGACGCATGAAGAATTGATTGGATGAAAATGATGAATGACCGCAAGGAACGCATTGCCCTGCTGCGCAAACGGGCCGAGGAAAAGATACTGATCCTTGATGGCGCAATGGGCACGATGATCCAGAAGCACAAGCTGACCGAGGAAGACTATCGCGGCGAACGCTTTGCCGACTGGAAGCAGGACGTCAAAGGCAATAACGACCTTTTGTCGCTGACCCAGCCGGACATCATCAAGGACATCCATCTGCAGTACATCGCGGCCGGCGCGGACCTGAACGGGACCAACACGTTTAGCGCGACAACCATTGCCCAGGCCGATTACGGCATGGAAGACTTGGCCTACGAGATCAATTTCGAAAGTGCCAAGATTGCGCGCGCCGCCTGTGATGAGTGGGAAGCCGCCCATCCGGGGGATGTGCGCTTTGTAAATGGTGCCATCGGCCCGACCAACCGTACGGCATCGATTTCGCCGGATGTGAACAATCCCGGCTTCCGCGCCATCACCTTTGATCAGCTCAAAGAGGCATATAAGGAAGCCACGACCGGTTTGCTGGATGGCGGGGCGGATACGCTGCTGGTGGAAACCATCTTTGATACGCTCAATGCCAAGGCAGCTTTGTTTGCCATTGACGAGGTTCTCGACGAACGCGGTGAAGATGTTCCGGTGCTGATTTCCGGCACGATCACCGATGCATCCGGCCGGACACTTTCGGGGCAGACGACAGAGGCGTTTTATAACTCCGTGCGTCATACCAAGCCGTTCTCGATTGGTCTGAACTGCGCATTGGGTGCCGCACAGCTGCGCCCCTATGTTCAGGAACTGTCGCGCATTGCCGAATGCCGCGTTTCGGTTTACCCCAATGCGGGCCTTCCCAACGAGTTTGGTGAATATGACCAGACCGATGCTGAAATGGCCGAACTGGTCAAGGAATGGGCCGATACTGGCATGGTCAATCTGCTGGGGGGCTGCTGTGGTACGACACCGCCGCACATCAAGGCGATTGCCGATGCAGTGGCAAATGCCAAGCCGCGCGTTGTGCCGAAGTTTGAGCCAAGAATGCGTCTGTCCGGCCTTGAGCCGTTTGATGCTGCGTAAATCTGATATTGATAGCTGAAAAGAGATCGAAAAGACCCATGACCGACATTTCCAGATTTATCAATATTGGTGAGCGGACCAACGTCGCCGGATCGCTGAAATTCAAGAAGCTGATCGTCGAAGAAGATTACGATGCAGCCCTTGAGATTGCCCGTCAGCAGGTCGAAAACGGTGCGCAGATAATCGACATCAACATGGATGATGCGATGCTTGACGCCGAAACGGCGATGGTCAAGTTCATCAACCTGATTGCGGCCGAGCCAGACATTGCCCGCGTTCCGATCATGGTCGACAGTTCCAAATGGAACGTGATCGAAGCGGGTCTGAAATGCTTACAAGGCAAGGGTATTGTTAACTCGATCAGCCTGAAGGAAGGCGAAGAACCCTTCATCGAACAGGCCAAAAAACTGCGCCGCTATGGCGCGGCAGTTGTCGTCATGGCCTTTGATGAAAAAGGTCAGGCCGATACGGTTGATCGCAAGTTCGAAATCTGCAAACGCAGCTATGACGTGCTGGTCGATAAGGTTGGCTTCCCGCCTGAAGACATCATTTTCGATCCGAACATCTTTGCCGTCGCGACCGGTATCGAAGAGCACGACAATTATGCTGTCGACTTCATCGAAGCCTGCAAGCTGATCAAAAAACACCTGCCATACGCCAAGATTTCCGGTGGTGTTTCCAACGTTTCCTTCTCGTTCCGGGGCAACAACCCGGTCCGCGAAGCGATGCACTCGGTCTTCCTGTATCACGCCATCAAGGCGGGACTGGATATGGGGATCGTCAATGCCGGCCAGCTGGTTGTGTATGAAGAAATCCCGGCAGAACTGCGTGAACGCGTCGAAGACGTCATCCTGAACCGTCGTTCGGATGCGACCGACCGTTTGCTCGAAGTTGCCGAGAAATACAAAGGCACAGGCGGGCCTGAGAAAAAGGCCGACCTTGAATGGCGTAAAAAGCCGGTCAAGGAACGTCTGGCGCATGCCCTGATCAACGGTATTGCCGAGTTCGTCGAAGAAGACACCGAGGAAGCCCGTCAACAGGCAGACAAGCCGCTGCATGTGATTGAAGGTCCGTTGATGGACGGCATGAACATCGTTGGTGACCTGTTCGGTGACGGCAAGATGTTCCTGCCGCAGGTGGTGAAATCCGCGCGTGTGATGAAAAAGGCGGTGGCCTATCTGATTCCCTTCATCGAAGAGGAAAAAGATGGCAAGCACGAAACCAACGGCAAGATCTTGCTAGCGACCGTTAAGGGCGACGTGCATGACATCGGCAAGAACATCGTTGGTGTGGTGCTGCAATGTAACAACTTCGAGGTCATCGACCTTGGCGTGATGGTGCCGACCCAGAAAATCATTGAAACCGCCAAGGCCGAAAAGGTCGACATGATCGGTTTGTCGGGCCTGATTACCCCGTCGCTTGAAGAAATGACCTATGTCGCGGCCGAAATGGAACGCGAAGGGCTGGATATTCCGCTTCTGATTGGCGGGGCGACAACGTCGAAGGTCCATACCGCGGTTAAAATCGCGCCGAACTATCTGAAATCGTCTGTGGTGTACGTCATCGACGCATCGCGTGCCGTTGGTGTTGCCAGCAATTTGCTTTCAAAAACCAATGGCGAACGCTTTGCTGAGGAAATTCGCAACGAGTATATCGCGATGGCTGAAAAGCATGCAGCACAGCAACTGCAGAAAAAGCGTTTCTCGATTGTCGACGCACGTGCCAACAAGGTTCAGCTCGATTGGGACAACTTTGAAGCACCGGTTCCGCTTAAACCCGGTATCACCCTGTTTGAAGATTTTGATCTTGAAGAACTGGTGTCGCGCTTTGACTGGAAGCCGTTCTTCGAGACCTGGGAACTTCATGGCCGTTTCCCCGACATCCTGAAGGATGAAAAGGTCGGCGAAACGGCGCGGAGCCTTTATGCGGACGCGCAGGAAATGCTTAAAAAAATCGTTGCCGAAAAATGGTTCAAACCCAAGGCGGTTGTCGGTCTGTGGCCAGCCAACTCGATAGGCGATGATATCGAAGTTACCCCGGCGCCAGAGAAGAATGAGGCGGTGATGCTCCATACCCTGCGTCAGCAGATGTATCGCGAGAACAACAAGCGTCCGAACCGCGCGTTGGCCGACTATATCGCGCCAAAAGACAGCGGCAAGACCGACTATATCGGTGCCTTCGTTGTTACCGCCGGGCCAGAAGTCGAAGAAATCTCTGCCAAGCTTGAAGCAGAGCATGATGATTACAATGCCATCCTGGTCAAGGCGCTGGGCGACCGTTTTGCCGAAGCCTTCGCCGAGCATATGCACGAGAAAGTTCGTAAGGAGCTTTGGGGCTATGCACCGGACGAGGCGCTTGGCAATGATGATCTGATTGCCGAAAAATATCGCGGTATCCGTCCGGCACCGGGTTATCCGGCCTGCCCGGAACACACTGAAAAGGGCATTCTTTGGGATCTTTTGGACGCAGAGAAGAATGTTGGTGTGTCGCTGACTGAAAGCTATGCCATGACACCAACCTCTTCAGTGAGCGGTTTTTACTTTGCCAACCCGGAAGCCAAGTATTTTGGCCTTGGTAAAATCGAACGCGATCAGGTGGAAAGCTATGCCGAGCGCAAGGGCATGACCCTGGCAGAGGCAGAACGTTGGTTGGCACCGAACCTGAATTACGATCCGCGTCAGGCGAAATAAACGCCTGTCCGGTCGCAAGGAAAAGCCCCGCAGACTGCACTCTGCGGGGCTTTTTTGTGTCCAGGAATGTCGGTGCCTAGTGGCTTGCCCGACAGAACTTGCCGCGTTCAGTGATGCCAACAATCACAATGCCAATCAGGCCAAGCACGAAGTAACCGACCAGAAGCGGGATGACAGTGCCATTGAACTGCTGCCCGATAATCCCGCCGGCAATGACGCCGATCAACGTGCTGTAAACACCGGTGATCGAGGAGGCAGTGCCGGCAATCGCCCCGACCGGCTCCATCGCAAGCGAGTTGAAGTTCGGCATGGTCAGCGAAAAACAGAACAGGATTGTTGTGAGGCCGATGCCAAAGACGAACAAGGGCGGATGCCCGTCAAACCAGAGCGCAATGAGAACATTGATCAGGCTGCTGGCGGTCAAGAAGAACAGCGCGACATGAGAAATCTTGTGCATGCCGATCTTGCGTACCAGGCGCGCATTGATAAATGACGAGAAACTCATGCAGGCGGCAATCATGCCAAATGCCAGCGGGAACCAGACACCAAGCCCGTAAACCTCGGTTTCAAAGATTTGCTGAGCCGATCCGATATAGGCCATCAGGCAGGCAAACATGACGCCCATCGCCGTGGCATAGCCGAATGTCTGACGATTGGTGACGGTGGTTTTGATGTCGCGTGCGATCCGTCGCATCGACAATTTATGCCGATATTCCGGATGCAGGGTTTCAGGCATACGCAGCAGGTACCAGCAGACAATCGCAATCGCGAGGACCAAGGTGCTGACGAAAATCATATGCCAGTTGGCCAGGGCTAAAATCAGGCTGCCTGATGCCGGGGCGAACACAGGCAGAATGATGAACACCATCATGACAAACGACATGACGCGGGCCATTTCGCGCCCTTCGAAACAATCGCGCGTGATCGCCATGGTCAAAACCCGCGGTGCAGCCGCGCCAAGACCCTGCACGAAACGTGCAATAAGAAGGTGCTCATAGCTGTCGGCAAAGATCGCCATCACGGTGCCGATGCAATAAATGCCAAGTCCTGCGATCAGGGTGGGGCGGCGACCAAAACTATCGGCAAGCGGGCCATAAACGATCTGCATCAGGCCAAACGCGATCATGAAGACATAAATCAGCATCTGCATGCGGTTGCCGTCTTCGATGCCAAAGTCTTGCGCGATTGGGCCAAAGGCCGGCAGCAGATTGTCAATCGACAGGGCAACTAGCCCGATGGTGATTGCCATCAGACAGATAAATTCAACAAGACCGGGCAGCGGCCGCGCCGCCTGTGTACCCGTTGGTCGGTGGTCATTCATTGTTTTTGGTTCCGTTGAGAACGATTGGTGGCGTTTCTGGCCCTGCTTTCACGCGAGACGGGCAGAATGCTGTATTTCGTATGATTTTGGCAATGACGGTTTTCTGAAACGGGATCGCGGCACTGGGGATGCGCTGAATCCGGGTCACTTGTTGTGGCATATCTATCCGGATCAATCAACGGGCGTCAGGAATGCGAAATTAAACATGGTGGTTCTTGTCTTTACCCTTTATTCGCAGGAAAAGCTGATCCTAAGATCATGCGCACAATCAATTCGCCAACCCCGGTATTGCTGACATGGCTGAAAAGCTTTTGAAATCGAACATCTTTTTGAACCGCATGCGTCGCATCGTCAAAAGCGAGCAGCTGGTTCTGTCGATTTTGGCAATGATTGTCGGGGCACTGGCCGGGGGCGGCGCCATCCTGTTCCGAGATGGCTTGTTGCTTGTCCAGTCGTTGTTTTTCGGGACTGGCGAAGAAGCCCTTCACCGGCATCTTAGTGAAATTCCCGTCTGGCAACTTATCCTGGCCCCGGCGGTGGGCGGTCTGATTGTCGGGATTTTCATCTACAAGTTCCTGCCGGAAAGAAGACCGCACGGGGTTGCCGATGTGATCGACGCGGCATCGTTCCATGACGCGCGGATGTCGACCCGCTGCGGGATCAAAAGTGCGATTGCCAGTGCGGTGTCGCTTGGCAGTGGGGCATCCCTTGGCCGTGAAGGACCGGTTGTCCATATGGGCGCATCATTTGGCGCGTGGCTGGCGCGCATTCTTCATTTGCGCCGTTCGGCATCCCGAACACTTTTGGGGTGTGGCGTGGCATCAGCGGTGGCGGCATCGTTCAACGCGCCGCTCGCGGGCGCCCTTTTTGCCCATGAAGTTGCCCTGGGTCATTATGCCCTGACGGCTTTCGCGCCGATTGTGCTGGCATCGGTTACCGGTACGGTCATAACGCGCATCTATTACGGCGATGAGGTCGCCTTCCTGATCCCGGGGCATGAAATCCAGTCTTTTTGGGAGTTCCCGGCTTTTGCGCTTTTGGGGATTATTGCCGGTGTGGCGGCGGTTCTGGTCGTGCGCGCCATCCCGGTCGTGCAAAAAACGGCAAATCGGACCAATGCACCGCTTTGGCTGCGTCCGGCGGTTGCCGGGCTGATTGTTGGCCTGATTGCGTTGGTCTTTCCGCAGATTGTCGGTGTCGGCTATGGGGCGATGAACGATGCGCTTAATGAAAGCTACAGCCTGACTTTCCTGATCGGCTTGTTGCTTGCCAAGGGCTTTGCCGTTTCGATCTGCATGGGGCTTGGTTTTGCGGGCGGCATGTTCAGCCCAGCACTTTTCCTTGGTGCAATGCTGGGCGGGGCATTCGGGATGATCGCAACGAGTGCCTTTCCCGAGCTATCATCTGGCTATTCGGCCTACACTCTTGTTGGCATGGGGGCTGTTGCCGCGGCCATCCTTGGTGCACCGATTTCAACGACCCTGATCATCTTTGAATTGACCGGTGACTATGCGTTGACGGTTGCGGTGATGGTGGCATCTGTCCTGGCGACCGTGGTGATGGATCAGTTCCAGGGCGGATCTTTTTTCCAGTGGCAATTGAAATGTCGTGGTTTGTCGACGCGCTGGGGTAGGGAAGTCAATTTGCTGCGCACGATCAAGGTGGACGAGATCATGAAGCGCGAATACGAAACCGTCCCGCTGACCGAGGGGCTGACAACTGTCCGTGAAAAGCTGATCAACGCACCCTATTCGGAGCTTTTTGTCATTGATGATCAGGGCAAACTGCACGGAACGATCACACTGACCGATTTGCGCCACGCTGCCTTTGACCCCAATCTTGGCGATGAAGTCACAGCCGGCGAGGTGGCCCGTTCAAAACCGCCGGTCCTTTACCGGACAGACAATATCGAAAAGGCCATCAAACTGATGGAGCAAACCGGCGAAGAACATCTGCCGGTTCTTAACAGCGCCGAAGAACGCCATATCATCGGCTTCGTCCATGAAAAGGATGCGATGATGGCCTATAACAACGCCTTGCTGGAACTGCAAAGCGAAGAACGCGGTGATGCACCGCCGAAGCTGTTCTAATCCGATCCGCAATGAAAAAGAGCAGCGCTATTTTGCGCTGCTCCGTTCAAGGTTTTTAGGCCGATGTAATCAGGCGGCCAATGCAGGTTGCTGTCGTGCTGGCGAACCAGATATGACTTGGGCTGCAACCCGGCTATCAAGACCGGCAACGTTTTCTGGAATATCCGTTGCAGCCTGCTCGGCTGCATCGTCAATTTCCTGACGTTCTTTGCGTTTCTCAATTCTAGCCTGTTCGTTACGTTCCTTGTCTTTTGTCGGTAGATTGAAACTGTCACGAGCGGCAGACTTGAACTCCTCCTCGGCATCCTGCTCTGCAAGTGCAGGATCATCTTTTGCCGGATCGGAATTCGACGAGACCGGGTCTTCAGTGGTCTTGATACCGTTTGCGCTGTCATTGGCTTTGACTGCGTCCATGGCCGCAGCAAAGCTTGATGACCCGCTTCCGATATTCTGGAATTCAAGCATGACGGCTTGAACCGCGTCCGAAAGTTGGCTTTTGGAGGAGCCACCCTCAGATCCGATTGCCGCAACGCCTGAAACAGGTGCAGCGCTACCTGCGCTAAAACTTTCGATACTTTCGTGTGCACCTGACCGTTCCGCAGAACTGGCCCGGGTTGATATCGGCAACCCGTTGCCCAATCCAAAAATAGCACTCATTTCGAGATACCTTTCTTCTGGGATGCACAAAGCACAGCTGGCACTCCCAGAAGACCTCCGGGGGCGTCAGACATGCTTACCACCGGAAATCAAAGCAATTTTCAGACCATGGATGCTGAAAGCGCGGGTGAGCAAGTCACATACAGAGACCATGAAGTAGGCCGATGATGTTATTTGGTATTTCTGATCCCCCAGCTGTGACAACCTACGGCAAAAAATACCGATACCAAAGAGGGTTATGGGAAGCCGGACTTATCTATTAGGCTACGTGAAAACGGCCAAACTTTTCCAGAAGCAGGATGTATCGATATAAGATGAAGCTTCACCTCGTTGCCGGTGCCAGACCCAACTTCATGAAGATCGCGCCGCTGTTGCGCGGATTGGCGAACCATCCGGTCATTCGTCCGTCTTTTGTCCATACGGCCCAGCATTTCGACGACGCGATGTCTTCGACTATCTGGCGAGAGCTTGGATTGCCGGACCCTGATCATGTCCTGAACTGTGAGCCATTCGAAAATGGCGATCCCATTGTCGGAATGATGCAGGCATATGAGGCACTTTGTCATGAAGACCGACCCGACATGGTTCTGGTTGTCGGGGATGTTAATTCATCCCGTGCCGCAGCCATCGTTGCAATTGAGATAAACGTGCCCCTTGTTCACCTGGAAGCAGGTCTCAGATGCTTTGATCCTGAAATGCCCGAAGAGCAAAACCGTATCGAGATAGATCACAAGGCAGATCTGTTGCTGACGCCGTCGATGGATGCAGATGAAAATTTACGGGCCGAAGGGATCACGGCCGACCGCATCAAGCGTGTAGGCAATATCATGGCTGATACGTTGGCAATCATGAAAGGAACGATTGATCAGGAAGAAAGCGCCCGCAAGCTCAATCTCGTTAAAGGTCGCTATGTCCTTGTAACCCTGCATCGGCAAAGCAATGTCGATGATCTCGGACGGCTCCATCAGATAAGCCATGCGTTGATGGCGCTCGCCACCAAAGCCGATAGCTGTTTTGTTCTTCATCCCCGGACAGAGAAGCGTCTTCGGACATCAAATTTGATGGCGGCGCTGCATAATGCCGGTGTTCGCTTGCTGCCGCCGATGGGGTATGTCGGGTTTACCAGTTTGATGCAGGACGCGGGCGTTGTCGTAACAGATTCCGGTGGTGTTCAGGAAGAAACCAGCCTGCTTGGCGTGCCATGCCTGACGCTGCGCAATTCAACCGAACGTCCAATCACGATCACGCAGGGAACCAATCAGCTTGTAGGACTTGATCAGTTGAGCCATGCGGTGATGTCCGCGCTAAGTGTTTCCGACGGTTGCAAGCGGACGCCAGCCAAACTCCCGCTGTGGGATGGTATGACGGCGTCGCGTGTTGTTCGGGAACTCGAAGCCTTTCTGCCGGGCAGAGCCGGTTGATACAAACGTTCCCGCGAAGGGCTTGGTTGACGCCCGCAATGTGGTGCAGAATGTAAAAATCGTCGGGTCAATATGGAACGACACTGGCCCCCTTCGCACAGCGTGATATATATGCGGTCATGATGGATGATCCCTTCGAAATTGATGAATTCGCCGCCAGCCCCGAAATGCGTCTGGCCGATACACCGACCCCGGCATATCTCGACAATCTGAATGCCGAGCAGCGCGATGCTGTCGAAACGCTCGACGGGCCATTGCTTGTTCTGGCAGGTGCCGGAACCGGGAAAACGCGTGTTTTGACCACGCGTCTGGCGCATCTTCTGGAAACCAAGGCGCAAACCGAACGCCTGCATCCGCAGCAGATCCTTGCCGTTACCTTTACCAACCGTGCGGCAAAGGAAATGCAGGAACGTGTCGCACAGGCGCTTGGTCGTCCGGTTGAAGGTTGGTGGCTGGGAACCTTCCACTCGCTCTCAGCGCGCTTGTTGCGCCGTCATGCCGATCTGATCGGGTTAAAGTCAAACTTCACCATCCTTGATAGCGATGATCAGGTGCGCCTGCTTAAGCAGATCATGGATGCCGAACAGATCGATCCGAAAAAATGGCCAGCCAAGCAGCTGATGGGGATCATTCAGCGCTGGAAGGACAAGGGTCTGACGCCTGAACGGGTCAATGAAAGTGTCGAGTTCGCCAACGGCGGGGCCAAGCACCTTTACAAGATTTATCAGGAACGCCTCAAAGTCCTGAACGCCTGTGACTTCGGCGACCTGTTGCTGCATTGCCTGACCCTGTTCCAGCAGCACCCGGAAGTCCTGAAACAGTATCAGAACACCTTCCGCTATATTCTGGTTGACGAGTATCAGGATACCAACGTTGCCCAGTATCTGTGGCTGCGTGCAATGGCGATGGTCCATCGTAACATTTGCTGCGTTGGTGATGATGATCAGGCGATCTATAGCTGGCGCGGGGCCGAGGTCGGCAACATCCTGCGCTTTGAGTCTGATTTCCCAGGTGCCAAGGTGGTTCGTCTTGAGCAGAACTATCGTTCGACCCCACATATTCTGGCCGCTGCATCCAAACTGATCACGTTCAATGACGGCCGTCTGGGCAAGGAGCTGTGGACCGAGATTGATACTGGGGACAAGGTGTTTGTCAAAGGTGTCTGGGACGGTGAAGCAGAGGCCCGCCTGATCGGTGAAGATATCGAAGCCCTTCAGCGCAAGGGTGTTGGTGCATCCCAGATTGCCATTCTGGTGCGTGCCGGTTTCCAGACCCGCGAGTTTGAGGAACGCCTGATCACGCTGGGTATTCCGTACCGCGTTGTCGGTGGTCCGCGCTTCTACGAGCGTCAGGAAATCCGTGATGCGCTGGCCTATATCCGGCTTGTTGCGCAGCCCGATGACAGTTTGGCGTTTGAACGCATCGTCAATGTACCCAAGCGCGGGGTTGGCAAGGCAACGCTTCAGACATTGCATCAATATTCGCGTGATCAGGCGATTTCGTTGCCGGCGGCGGCGCGCGATTTGTTGGATACCGAAGAACTTAAACCCAAGATGCGCCAAAGCATCGGCGGTCTTTTGGGGGATTTCAAACGCTGGCGCGAAATGCTGTCGGGCAGCAGCCATGTCGAGGTGGTCGAAACCGTCCTTGATGAAAGTGGCTATACAGATATGTGGCGGACATCCAAGGAAATTGACGCACCTGGCCGTCTTGAAAACCTGAAGGAACTTGTTTCCGCGATTGGCGAGTTCGAGAACCTGACCAGCTTCCTGGAACATGTCTCGCTGGTGATGGAAAACGCGCAGAACGATCATGAGGAAAAAGTCACCATCATGACCCTGCACGCCGCCAAGGGACTTGAGTTCGATTACGTCTTCCTGCCCGGTTGGGAAGAGGGCGTGTTTCCGCATCAACGCGCGATGGATGAGAGCGGGGTCAAGGGCCTAGAGGAAGAGCGTCGTCTGGCCTATGTCGGGATTACCCGGGCGCGCAAACGTGCGACCATCTGTTATGCCGCCAATCGGCGCATCTATAACCAGTGGCAATCGGCCCTACCGTCGCGTTTTGTTGATGAGTTGCCCGACGAGCATATCGAACGCAGCAGCGATACCGGTCTTGGTGGGCATGGCGGCAATCATTCGCCAGGCGCCTGGGGTGCCGATGACTGGATGAAAATGCCAAGCTGGGCGAGTGATAGCAGCACGCCATCACGCAATCCGGTATCAGGTGCCGGGGAGCGTAAATTCGCCTCAAGCGGTTGGCAGGATCGCGTGCGCAAGAACGTGATTGATGTGAAGCCCGACGGTGAAACCAGTTATTCCACCAGTTCCAACTCATCGAAATACAAGGTGGGCGATACGGTGCGCCATCGTAAGTTCGGGTCAGGAACCGTCCGTGCGGTCGATGGCAACAAGCTGGAAATCCATTTCGAAAGTGTCGGCACCAAGAAAGTGGTCGACAGCTTCATCCTGCCGGGGTAAGCCCCGGGCAACATTTTCGGATGACCGATTTAACCGGGCAGAGCACATTTGCCGCCCACACGAGCGAGAAGCGATATGACCGAACCCGTCCTTTGCTATAACTTCAAGTTCGAAGTTGATGGCGCCTATGCACAGATGTTTGCCGACGCGCTGTTTGATTATTGCGATGCGCTTTCGCATTTCGAACGCGATGGCAATCCTGACGGACCTTGGCGTATCGAAGGCTTTGCCGGTGAGATGTTTGACAAGGGTGCGGTTGAGACCGCGGTGTCGATCATGGCATCTGCAGTTGGCATTGATGCGCCAACCGTGTCCTTTGGCACCTATGAGCCAAAGGACTGGGTCAGCGAAAACCTGCGCAGCTTCAAGCCGATCTCAGTCGGGCGTTTCTTTGTCCATGGTTCCCACTGGAACGAGGAAATCCCGGTATCCAAAACTGCCCTTCAGGTCGACGCCGGTCTGGCATTCGGCTCTGGCGAACATCAAACCACCAAGGGATGTCTTGCCGCAATCGACTGGCTGGCCAAACGCGGGCCGCGTCAGAATGCGCTTGATATGGGCTGTGGGTCCGGCATTTTGGGCATGGCATGTGCCAAAACCTGGCGGTGCCCGGTGATGATGGCTGATATTGATGCCGCATCGGTTCGGGTGGCACGCGAAAATGCCAAAACCAACAAGATCGCCGATCTTGTCACAGCCATTCATTCAAACGGTTTTCAGGATGCCCGTATTCGTGATGCCGGGTATTACGACATTGTCTGTGCCAACATCCTTGCCCGCCCGCTGCGTGGCATGGCGCATGACCTGAGCAGTACGCTGTCGGAAAACGGTGTTGTGATCCTCTCAGGCCTTCTTGCCCATCAGGAACAGTTTGTTCTGTCGGCCTATCGCGATGTCGGGCTTTCCCTGATCAACCGCTTCAAGGTCGAAAACTGGACAACACTTGTTGTCGGCTAAGCCATAAGGGCGAAGACAAAGCGATATATCCCCAGAAGGCCAAGGCCGACGATAAGGACGCCAACGGCGATCATAAGCGGCTTTCGCGGGATGATTTTGACAAGCACGGCCGCCAACGGGGCGGCCGGCACACCGCCGATTACAAGTGCCAGTGCCGCCATCCCGAAGCTTTCCAATCCGAATGATCCGGCAAATGTGACGGTAATCGTCACGGTCACAAAAAACTCGGCCGCAGCAGACGTTCCAAGCATGCGGTGCGGTTCATTGCCGCGATAGACCAGCGTGCTTGATACGATAGGTCCCCAGCCGCCACCCCCGATTGCATCAAGAAATCCACCGATCATGCCAAGCGGGGTAAGCCCGCGGATCGCCGCAGGCGGCTGAACTTTGCGAAGCGCCTTGGCAATTACAAGAACACCAAGTGCACTAAGATATACCGCGACAAACGGAGCCAGATAGTCCCCGATCCCCGATGATAAAAGAGCGGCCCCAGCACAGCCACCTATTGCACCGGCAAGTGCCAGTTGACGGACCATGCGCCAATCGACATTGCGTGCAAAATGGTGGGCTGTACCGGAAACAGCGGTGGTGGCAATTTCGGCGGCGTGGACAGTTGCACTTGCCTGTGCAGGTGGTAAGCCAAGCGTGATCAAAAGGGAAGTTGAGGTCAGGCCATAGGCCATTCCAAGGGCACCATCAATCAATTGGGCGATAAACCCAATCAGAACGATCCACCAGAAAAACTCATCCATCTTCGCCGCAAGCTCCAGGCATGGATACGATGCTGCAAAGTGTAGCAAGTTGGCGGCAATGCGATATTGCGTTGTGATCTCCGCGTGGCATTGCCGTTATGCATTAATGCCACGAGACTTTTGACAATTAGGTGCCCACGGATAACGGGCAATGCCTATCAGGTTCGCACCGGGATGCGGAAACGCCCATCACCAAAACCGGCTTGTCGGTCGCTGTTGCATGATGACCGGATGCACGATCCGGTTGCTTTGATCCATTTTCCGTATGCTGATTTTCTCCGATTCGCATTGCAATCGAGCATTCGGAATAGAAATCCTGGAGATACCAGAACTTCTCCATCAAAATTCAATCAAAGGTTTTTACTGCTTTTTCCGCGAAATCCCTTGGAAACCGGGCAAAAAACAGCCTGAGAACCGATCTCACACTTTTTGCGTATGTTGCAATATACAATACCAACGGATAGGTTTTATCTATTCGCTCGTAGAATTTTGTATCTGGCATGGGGCAGAGTGATTGAGTGAGCTTGAACGTCGCATTTTGGTTGTAGATGACGAACCGCCGATCCGAAAATTGCTGGCACGTATCTTGGAGCGTGCCGGTTTTGAAGTGGTGGTTGCATCTGACGGACTTGAAGCGCTTGAGACAGTAAAATCAGACGCATCATTGCGTCTGGTTGTTTCTGATTTGCGCATGCCAAATTGCAGTGGTCTGGACTTCGTCAAACGGGCAATCAACGAATACAAACGGGATTTCGAATTCATTCTGTTGACCGGGGATGGTGACAAGACCGATGCCGTGACGGCACTGCGTCTTGGTGTGCGGGAATTTCTTGATAAGCCGATTGAACGTGTCGATCTTGAACGCGCCGCACTTGATGCGCAGACACGACTGCAGGAACGGGACCGCGAAGTCGAACGTGTTCGCAAACTCGAACTTGAAAATATCAGTCAGTCGAAAACCCTTGATGATATCAGCCGCAAACTTGGCGGTGCCGAACAGGAAATGATCGACCGGCTCAGCCTGATTTCCCAGTATCGGGACATCGAAACCGCCGAGCATTGTGTTCGCGTCGGTCTTTATTCCCAATTGCTGGCAGAGATGGCCGGTCTGGATCAGAATGTTCAACGGACAATCCGTCTGGCCGGCATTCTTCATGATATCGGAAAAGTCGGCGTGCCCGACGAGGTGCTTCTGAAAAACGGAAAGCTGACCGACGACGAATTCAAGGTCATGCAGCGCCACACAGAGATCGGCTTTGCGATGCTCAATTCATCGGACAACCCGGTTCTTGGACAGGCCGCAATCATTGCACGCTATCATCACGAACATTGGGAAGGGTCGGGCTATTGTGTAGGCCTGTCGGGCGCGGATATCCCGATGATTGCGCGGATCGTCTCACTGGCAGACGTATATGACGCCCTTCGCAGTGCGCGCCGATACAAACCGGCCTATGGCCACACAGAGGCCGTCAATATCATTACCAAAGGTGACGAGCGAACCTCCCCGGAGATGTTCGATCCGAAACTTTTGGGGCTGTTTGCCGACAATCATCTGCGCTTTGAAAGCATCTATAACAGCATGCCCGACCAGTTGGTCTGAGAATGGGGCCCGATAACTCATGCCAAAAAGATTAAGCGCCAATCTGGACCGGACAAGAAACCGCATCGCAGACTTTATGCTGTTTGTGATGTCGATTGGCGGTTTGCCCGCACTGGTTTCCTCGATGTTGCGCGAAGCAAGTCAGCGTTCGATCACGGTCGAGATCATCCATCTGTTGGTTTTTCTGGCCGTTGTTGCCGGTCTTGTACTGCGTAAGCGCTTTTCGACCTTTACCAAGTCGGTTGTGATTGTCGCCGCAATGACAAGCATGTCGTTGCTTTATATCGTCAGATTTTCACCCGCAAGCGGCATGGCGATGATGATTGTATCGACCGTGATCGTGGCGCTGTTCTGGCGATTTTCCGTGACCATTCGATACGCGGTGTTCTGCGTTGTCGCGATTGCAAGCGTCGGCGTGATGCGTGTTTTCAACCTCGACGGGGGCTTGATTACCGATAGCGGCACCGTTCCCCATACGTTGCCGGTTTGGGGATCGGCACTGTTTGGGTATGTCTGGATGACCGCGTCACTTGTTGTCGGGATCGTCTGGATGCGGCAGGCACTTTTGCAAACCAGCATGGACCAGTTGCGTTCGCAGAACGAACTGATGTCGGGCAAAAAGTTTCTTGAACAAATCCGCGAAAGTGCGTCCGAAGTCGCCAACCATTTCTCGTCACTTGAGCGCATCGAAAATGCGTCTTTCCGCCCAACATTGAAGCGTTTTGCCAACCTGATGAATTGTGAACGGGCAAGTCTGTGGTTGGAAAAAGATGATGGTGACGTTGAGTGCGTCGGGCTGTTTGATGCCAATGATCCGTCGGCAAAACATGATGGCATGATTTTGAAACGCGTTGTATTGCCGCGATATTTTGCCGCGCTGGAAACCGGGCAGATTATCGATGCGGACAACGCCGTTGAAGATCCACGTACTTCCGAGCTTAAAGACGCTTATCTGATCCCGATGAATATCAAGGCAATCCTTGATGTTGCGTTGATCTCGGCGGCGGGCCGAATGGGGATATTGTGTTTTGAGTCTGTCGGGCGGACCAGAGTATGGCGCCCTGAGGAAATCGTTTTCGCCCATATGGCAGGTGGGTTGTTGGCAGCCGCCGCAGGCATGAAAAATGTCATGGAGGCCAATGACGAGCTTAGCTTCTCGCGCCGTCGCTTTGAGGCGGTTGCCAACTACACCTACGGCTGGGAAAGCTGGATCGCACCTGATGGCAAACTGATCTGGGTAAATCCGGGGATTGAACGCGTTCTTGGCTACACGGTCGATGAATGCATGGCGTGTGGTGATTATCCGCTGTCATTTATTGCGCCCGAGGATCGCGACCGTGTGCGCCACTATATTGACGAAGGTCTTGATGGCCTGTCAGGCAGTGACCGCGAATTCACCGGTGTTCACAAGGATGGCCGTAAGGTCGGTATCGACATGTCATGGCAACCGATCGCCGATAGCGACGGTGGGAACCTCGGCATCAGGATCAGTTGCCGCGATATCACCGAACGCATCCGTTATCGCCAGGATCTTGAGGTTGCCAAAAGTGATCTGGAGGCCAACCAGCGCCGCCTGCGTGCGCACTTCAACAACGCGAAAATCGGGGTGTTTTACTGGACGCCGGACAGAACCATCATCGAGGTGAACGAAACGGCCTGTCAGCTGTTTGGCTACAATGCCGATGAGATGGTTGGCAAGAAGCTTGAGCTTCTGGTGCCCGAGGAAGACCGGGCGCGTCTTGGCACTCTGATCGAACGGATCATGGAAACGCAAAACAGCGTCAATAACCGGTTCGAGAATGTCAAACGTGATGGCAGCCGCATCATCTGCGAATGGTATGAAAGCCCGATATTTGATGCCAATGGCGAACTGGATTGTATCGCCAGTTTCGCACTGGACGTGACGGAGCGTGAACGCCATCAGGAGACACTGGAATCCATTTATCGTGGTATCCGCTATCAGGTCGGTGCCGGGTTCTTTGAAAACCTGACAAAGGTTCTGTGCGAAACACTTGATATGACCTATTGCCACATCGCCGAACTTGTCGGTGACCGGGTGAAATCAGTTGCGTTCTATTCCCCGGATGGCAGTCGCGGCGGCCTTGATTTTGCCTTGGCTGGGTCTGCTGCGGAACGCGTTATCAAGGAAGGCACGTTTGTCTGCAAAGACAATTTTTCCGTTTTGATGAAGGATGTCCAAAAGGTCACTGACGTTGATGTCGTAGGATATGTCGGGGCCGCGCTTTACGATAGTGAGGCACGCCCGATCGGTATTCTGGTGACCATATCGGACAAATCACTTGGTGATCCGGAACTGGCGAAATCCATTGTCGAAGTGTTCGCGTCACGGGCGTCTGCCGAACTTCAGCGGCTTCAGTCCGAACGCAAACGTGAAAAACTTGAACAGCAACTGCGTCATTCCCAGCGGATGGAAACCATCGGTGTTCTTGCGGGCGGGATCGCACACGATTTCAACAATATCCTGCAGCCAATCAGTGGTTATGCCGAACTGCTTTATTCCGATTTGCCCGAAGATTCACCGCTGCGTGAAGATGTTATGGAAATTCGCCAGGGCGCAGATCGGGCCCGTGATCTTGTCCGTCAAATCCTGGCATTCAGCCGGAATTCAGAAACAGAACGTTCTCCGATTGATGTCGGGTCGATGATTTCGGGTACGGTTCGTTTTGCCCGTGGGTCCATGCCATCAAGTGTCTCGATCAAGGTCGAACTGGGGGCGAAATCCATGACCGTGATGGGCAACGCAACACAGCTTGATCAGTGTTTGATGAACCTGATCACCAATGCCTGTCATGCGGTTGGCGATCAGGGTGAAATTCGCGTGAAGGCAAGCCGCTTTGAAGTCACTGAAGACAGTCTGGAAATACATCCGTTATTGACGGTCGGGCGCTATATCCAGATTAGCGTTGTGGATAACGGCGTCGGTATGGAGCCGGAAACAGCCAAAAGGATCTTTGATCCGTTCTTTACCACCAAGGAACCGGGCAAGGGTACTGGTCTTGGTCTGTCTACGGTGCATGGCATCGTGACTGGCCACAAGGGCGAGATATCGGTTTATAGCCGTCTGGGGCAGGGAACCCGGTTCGCGATCCTGTTGCCGGAACATGATCGCGAAGCCACGGATGAAAAGCGCGAAACCCGCAGTCTGTCGGCAGGTGCGGGCGGGCATCTTGCGGTCGTGGATGACGAGGAAAAGAACCTCAGGCTTTGTGCGCGCATGTTGGAGCGGATCGGATATTCCGTCGATACGTTTAACGAGGCCGCCAAGGCGCTCGAAGCGCTGAGTGCACCGGATGCAAACTTTGACGCGCTTCTGACTGATCAGACCATGCCGGGCATGACCGGCCAGAAATTGATCGAAAAGCTGCGAGAGGCTGGCAATGAAATCCCGGTTGTCGTGATGACCGGGTATGCCTCAGACGAGGTGACCGACGCCTTCAATGCTTTGGGGGTTGCGCGGATACTGGCCAAGCCACTTGATATCATTGAATTGCACGATGGCTTGGCCGCGGTGTTTGGCGAAACAAAGGACGTGGCGATGGCATCTGCCGATTTGCCGGGAAAGCCTGAAACGCCCTAAGAGTACCCAAATCCGGAAAGTTGTCGAGTATCAGGCTTGATCGGTCGCGCTACCGGCCGCCTGATACATCAATGATGCTGCCTGTGACATAGGACGCGTCGCCCGAGATAAGCCAAAAGATGCTTTGGGCGACTTCCTGCGGGTCGCCGGCACGTCCCAATGGGCAATTCGGGCCAAGTTCATGGGCGCGTTCCGGGCGGCCACCACTTGCATGAATATCGGTTTCAATGATGCCCGGGCGCACGGCATTGACACGAATCCCTTTCGGACCGAGTTCCTTGGCAAGGCCGATAGTCAGCGTGTCGATTGCCGCTTTTGATCCGGCGTAATCAATATATTCGCCAGGTGACCCAAGCTTTGCAGCAATGGACGAAACATTGACGATAGCGGTACCGGAACGAAGGGTTCGTGCGGCTTCGCGTGCAACCAGATAGGCACCCAGCACGTTGGTATCGAACACGGCTTTCATGCGATCAATATCCATATCCGCAAGTGTGCTTTGCTGGGCGACAATGCCAGCATTATTGACCACGGCGTCAATCGCGCCAAACCGATCACGTGCGGCCTCAAACAGGGCAATAACGCTGTCTTCATCGCGGACATCGCATTTGCGGGCAATCACATTGCCGGTAAATCCGGCGCGCTCGCACATCGCACATGTTTCATCAGCACTTTCCTGATTGCCAACAAAGCTTAGCGCAACGTTCCAGCCCTTGGCGGCAAACAGAACAGCAGTTGCGCGTCCGATACCGCGTGACCCACCGGTGATCAGAACTGTCTTGGTCATTTCCACTCCGCATCGTGATGATGATTTACTGTTTGGGGCACTATGGCGTGCTGGCCTGCGACTGGTCAAAAAGAAACGGCCCTGCTGTGGAGAAGCAGGGCCGTTTCAGAGGGAAAAGACAAAAATGCCGCAAGGATCATGAACCGTGATCCTGCGCTTCGTCTTTTGATGCAGACCAACCCGGGCGGGATTGATCCGTTATTCCGTATCCTTGGCATCTTGCGGGTCGTTTTTAGTTCGATCCGCAATGTCGTCTGCCGGATGGGCAGGGCCAGTATCAAGACCGAGCGCAGTTTTCTGACCAATGGCCAGGCGCTCAAGGCCGTCATAGGCCGTCTGGCGACGACGGGATTGTATGACGCTCAAGGCAGTAATAGGAAAACGGATCACCGTTCATGGTCTCCAGCAAATTGACGTCCCGACGGGCCATCTTTTTGTCGCGGGACTGTCATACGTTAACCTTTGGCTAATGTGCATTGCGAAGGTTGCAACGCATTCATACGCGGGATGCATGCACCGGTGTTTCGGGCGGGGAAAAGGGCGTAGTATGTCCGAAAGTTCTTTGGTGCTTGCGCGACATCGGCACAAACCCTTACATAGGTCTTACCACCTGCCCAATGCCCCACATGTTTTAAAGAGGATCTTCATGGCCAATTCCGGTGATGCTCAACTTGCCAAACTGCTTGAAGCCGCCAATGTCGACAAGGATGTTAGCGCTGTCATCGACCTGATTGACGGTGTTCTGGCCGCAGCCCAGGGCAGCACGCGAGAAGACTGGATTGATCTGATTTGCCAATCCCCGGATGATGCCCTGCGGGCCGAATTGCTGGCCCTGCGGGATGAGCGCAAAACGCTTTTTAAAATGGCCAAGGATGATTTTGACGCCGCCCATCGACTGGATGCCTTGCGCACCTATCTGACGGCCAAGGGCGTTGACGGCTTTATTGTGCCGCGTGCGGATGAACATCAGGGTGAAAATGTGCCAGCACGGGCCGAACGTCTGGCGTGGCTGACCGGCTTTACCGGATCTGCGGGCGCGGCCGTTGTCTTGCGCAACAAGGCCGCTGTTTTTGTCGATGGCCGTTACACCATTCAGGTGCGTCAGCAAGTTAACCGTGATCTGTTCGAATACCGCCACCTGGTTGAAGAACCAGTTGTCGGCTGGTTGCATGATCATCTGAAATCGGGCGAGAAGCTGGCTTATGATCCGTGGCTGCATACCGTGCAACAGGCGACCCATCTGCGGTCTGCCTGTGAAGCCGTGGGAGCTGAACTGATCGCGATTGATACCAACCCGATTGACGCCATCTGGCATGCCCAGCCGCACCTGCCGCTTGGCCCGGTGCGCCCGCATCCGATGGAATATGCCGGTAAATCCAGTTTTGAAAAGCGCACCCAGATTGCCGAAATCCTGTCGCGCATTTCGTGCGACAGCGCCATTCTGTCGGCACCTGACAGCATCGCGTGGCTTTTGAATATCCGTGGTGCCGATGTGCCGCAAACACCGCTTGCACTTGGCTATGCGATCATCAACGGCGATGCCTCGGTCGAACTTTTCATGGACGAACGCAAGATCGCGCCAGAAACGCTCAAATGGCTGTCGGGTGAGGCAACCTTGCGGGCACCGGGCGAACTCGGGGATGCCCTGAAGGCGATGGGCAATCAGGCTGTGCGTCTGGATGAAGCCACTGCAGCCGACTGGCTGCGCATGAAATTGTCCGACGCCGGTGCCACCGTGCGTGTCGGGCGTGATCCGGTCGCCATTCCGAAGGCCTGCAAGAACGAGGTCGAACTTGAAGGTTCGCGCAAGGCCCACAAACGCGACGGCGAAAAGATCATTCGTTATTTCAAATGGCTTGATGAAACGGCCGCCAACGGTGATATCGACGAACGCGCGGCAGCCGACATGTTGCTATCAATGCGTGCCGAAGATCCGTTGTTCCGTGATTCAAGCTTTGAAACCATTCCGGGCAGTGGCCCGAACGGGGCGCTTTGCCATTACCGCAATACTCCGGAAACCAACCGCAATCTGACCCCGGGCGAGATTTTCCTGATTGATTCCGGCGCGCAATATCTTGATGGCACCACCGATATCACGCGCACGACCGTGATCGGGAATCCGACGCAGGAACATCGCGACCGCTTCACCCGCGTGCTGAAGGGGCATATTGCCCTTGCCCGCGCGGTATTCCCGGTTGGAACGACAGGCCAACAGCTTGATACGCTGGCACGCATGCCGCTATGGGAAGCCGGGCTTGATTTTGACCATGGCACAGGCCACGGCGTTGGCAGCTACCTTGGTGTGCATGAAGGTCCGCAACGTATTTCCAAGGCGCCGAACACGGTGGCCCTGAAACCGGGCATGATCCTTTCGAACGAGCCGGGCTTTTATAAGGAAGGCGAATACGGCGTTCGCATTGAAAACCTGATTGCGGTAACTGAAATCGATGCGCCGATTGGGGCAGATCGCAAGATGCTTGGCTTTGAAACGCTGACTTTCTCGCCGATTGACCGCAAACTGATCGATCCGGAATTGATGACCAGGGACGAGCTGCAGTGGCTTAACGATTACCACGCACAGGTCTATGCGATGTATGCCGATGATCTCGATGATGATCATCGTGAATGGCTGCAAAACGCAACAGCGCCGATCAAAAAGAAATCAGACTGATTTCTCGCTGTGTACTAGGCACTGACAAACAGGGTCGAATGCCCTATTAAGACTGCATTGGATCGATTCAAGAAAAGCGGTAAACCGCTTCTGAAAGCAGGAGGAATATATGGCTGAAGTCGAAGCCCAGTGGATGGCAAATCCTGATCGCTATAACGATGAAAACTGGGACCGTTGCGGGCGCAGTGGATTGCTTCTGCCGAAAATCACGCTTGGTCTGTGGCAGAATTTCGGTGGCGTCGATGTTTATGAAACCCAGCGGGCGATGGTCCGCCGCGCGTTTGATCGCGGTGTGTTCCACTTTGATCTTGCCAACAACTATGGCCCGCCGCCGGGTTCGGCCGAAGAAAACTTTGGCAAGGTGTTGTCGCAGGATCTTAAAAAGCACCGTGACGAGTTGATCATTTCCACCAAGGCTGGCTATCGCATGTGGCCGGGACCGTTTGGGGAATGGGGGTCGCGCAAGTACCTGATTTCCAGCCTTGATCAAAGCCTTAAGCGGATGGGGCTGGATTATGTCGATATCTTCTATTCCCACCGGGTTGATCCCAACACCCCGCTTGCCGAAACCATGGGCGCACTTGATCAGATCGTGCGTTCGGGCAAGGCGCTTTATGTCGGGATTTCGTCCTATTCCCCGGAAATGACCCGCGAAGCGCATGCGATCCTCAAGGACATGGGAACGCCGTGCGTCATTCATCAGCCGTCCTATTCGATGGTCAATCGCTGGGTCGAGGATGGTCTGCTTGATACCCTTTCCGAGCTTGGCATGGGCTGCATCGCCTTTTCGCCGCTTGCACAGGGTCTTTTGACCAACAAGTACCTGAATGGCGTGCCAGAGGATTCACGTGCCGCCCTTGAAGGATCCTTCCAGAAAGGCATGCTGAGCGACGAAAACATCAATCGCGTTCGCGCACTGAACGAGATCGCCAAACGTCGTGGTCAAAGCTTGGCCCAGATGGCGATTGCCTGGGTGCTGCGCCGTCCCGAGGTGACCTCTGCCCTGATTGGTGCACGTCATGTTCAGCAGCTTGATAACAGCCTTGATGCGCTCAATAACCTTGAATTCAGCGCAGACGAGTTGGCCGAAATCGATAAATATGCCGGGGATGCCGGTATCAATCTTTGGCAAAAATCGTCGGACAGTCAGGCACCCGTCTGATCCCAACGATTGATACGATGATAAAAACCCCGACCGAAGGATGATTTGGTCGGGGTTTTGTTTATCAGAGCCCTTGTTGGCCTATTTTGGGTTGGCCATCGGAACAGTGCCAGCAAGATCACGCAATGTATCGACAACCGCCTTGCCCCCGGCACTCAGCGGGCGATCCTGTAACCAGGACAGCATCACCTTGCGCGACAGTTCAGGGTTGGTGATGCGCCGTGCCTTGAGACGCCCGGTCGAAAGTTCCTGAACCAGCGAACTGCGCGGCAAGACGGTATGCCCGACATTGCGCGTCACCAGATCGACCAAAACGCGAAGGGCATCGGCCTCGACCACCGGGGTCAACGGCCGTCCGGCGCGAAAGGCCGCTTCCTGCATCATGGCGCGCAGCCCGTGCTTGTTGGTCGGCATGATGAGTGGCAGGGACAAAACATCTTCATAGGCGATTTCGGTTTCCTGTTCGCCGACCTGTGAGGGGTGGGAAATCAGAAACAGGTCTTCACGCCATAGCTGTTCGGCATGAAGGCTGCGTGAAATCATGCCGTCATGTAGGATGCCGATATCAAGTCGCCCCGAAAGTAGTCCTTCCTGCACATCACCCGTCAGGTCTTCGGCAACCGTGATGTTAAGGTCCGGGTACCGATCGCGCAGAGTTTCAATCAAAGCCCCGGTAATGACGATCCCGGCGCTGGGCGGAACGCCGACATGCACATGGCCTGTCACCTGACTGCTGCGGGCCGAAAGATCCGCTTCAAGCCGGGCAAGATCGGTCAGGATCACGCGGGCCCGTTCGGCAAGCATCTGGCCTGCTTCGGTCAATTTGACACCGCGTCCGGTGCGTTCCAACAGTTTGGTGTCAAGCGCCTCTTCGAGAAGGTTCAGCTGCCGACTGAGTGCAGGCTGCGACAAATTAAGTCGCTCTGCCGCGCGTGACAGGCTTCCGAGTTCGGCAATATGTACAAAGCTTCGAAGTTGTTTGATATCCATCGGGCGTGATCCTGAGCAGCTTTGCGCATCCATGTGCCTGCTAGATATAGCCAAAGCTGATATCTGATAGCAATTAATTCGAATTGAATAATGGCAGTTCACGGGTAACTATGGCAACCGATAGAGGATCGGAGAAACTCATGACGCCACCACCGTCACCTTCTGAGCCCGGGCAACAGGTTGTTACGCCTGTCGTGTCGCCTGCGGGTTCCGCGCTGACCATCGTGTTGCTTGCGACAGCTGCCTTGGCCATGAAAGGCCTTCTGGCAAAATTTGTTTATGCCACAGGCATGACAGTGGATGGCCTATTGCTGTTGCGGTTTTTGATCGCGATGCCGCTCTTTTGGCTTGGTGTGGTTTTGTTTGGTAAAAACAGGCCGGGCGACCGCAAGATGAAGCCGGTCGATCTTGCATGGGGCGGGCTTTATGGCGGGCTGTTTTTTCTTGCGGCCTTGTTTGATTTTACCGCCGTTTCGTTGATTGAGGTCACCGTTTCAAGGATCGTGCTGTTTACGTTCCCGGCTGTCGTGATGATCCTTGAAGCGCTCCATAAACGGCGCTTTCCGCCATTTCGCCAGATTGTCTGCTTTGTCATAACCTATGTCGGACTTGTTTTGGTGCTGGCACCGGGCGGGTTTGGCGAAGTGTCGCAGGCACTTTGGTACGGGGCGGCTTGGGCGTTCGGTTCTGCCGTGACCTATGCGATTTATCTCTATTTCGGACAGCGGATGATTACCGTTATCGGGTCGATGCATTTTGCAGCCCTGATCAACACCATGGCCGGTATTTGCATGGTGAGTTACCAACTGATCGTGCAAAACCCGCTGAACCTGAATGTGGCCGGTATCATGTGGACGGCAGGCATTTCGATCTTTTGCACCGTTATTCCGTTCTTCCTGCTGTACGAGGGCATTCGCAGGATCGGGGCGACGCAGGCATCGTTGATATCGCTTTCGGGGCCAGCCATGACATTCTTCGCCGCCTGGCTGTTCCTTGGCGAAGTTCTGACAGTACCGCAATTGGTTGGGTTTGTGGTGGTTACACTTGGTGTGGCGTCACTTAAAAACAGCTTTACGCTGGCGGGGCTGGGCAGGTTGCTGGCACGGCCGTTTGCATCGGGCGGGACGTCGCAACGCTAATTGGGTTTGACGTTATTCGTCACGCTGCCAGCGGCGAACTTCAATTTCATGTTCGGGTAAACGTTCACCGCGCCGCCATTTCAGCGGATCGATAAATTCTCCTGCCCAGACGCCGGTGCGTGCCTGTCGCGCCTGATTTTCATAGGCTTCGTATTCCGGCATCTGATCGGGGCGGGCAACCGCCATGCCCCGAATAATCAGGCTTTGTCCAATATCAACCCCGTTGGCATTTCGGCAAACGGCCATGTTGCGATGGTACCGGTTTTTCCCGCGGACTTCGCACGTGATGGGTGTCGCGACCAGAAGGTTGGTGGTCACCTGCCATGCTTCGGCACCGCAGGCTGTGCTTTGGCCGTTGATCAGACATTCCTGAAAACGGTTCATGGCATCCGCCCCCCACAGATCAACACGTTTGAAGCCGAACTCAAGCG
Source organism: Thalassospira sp. CH_XMU1458 (assembly GCF_037027205.1). Classification (NCBI taxonomy): domain Bacteria; kingdom Pseudomonadati; phylum Pseudomonadota; class Alphaproteobacteria; order Rhodospirillales; family Thalassospiraceae; genus Thalassospira; species Thalassospira sp. CH_XMU1458. Next base: position 1,376,182 of record NZ_JAYMDW010000001.1, read on the forward strand.
TATCAGCATCAACCGCACGCGCCGTGCCCGACAGGGTGTCAAAGTCAGGGTCGGCCTTTGATACTGCCGGAAAGCATCCCAGCATCAGGGCAAAACCAAGTGTGATCAGGCGGTGGGGAAGGGCGGGCACCATGCGGGCCTCAATACAGGTCGCTGTATCTGATTTCATCAAGCTGGGCAAAGATGACTTTCCACTTTTCATCCTGCTTGAGCAGCGCGAACGCATAGTCGCAATCAAAGATCAGGTTGTTTTCTGAATTGCCAAAGCGGAACGAAACAATTGCACGCGCCCCACCGGGAAGGGCGGAATGTTGTTCAATCACCATGGATTTCGCCATGGCAAGATCAGCATTTTTCAGTTCATCAAAGAATGAGTGATGGTATTTGTGCAGATCGTCTGAACTGCCAATGGCCTGCACGCCGGACAGATCATTGATCAGGCACGGGAAGTGGAAGAAATCATCAAGTGCGTTTTCTTCAAGCTTCAGATGGGCGTCGACATAACGGCGAAAAAAACTTCCAAGGTCTTCCATCAGCACACACTCCCCGGTTAGATCATTTTTATTCCGTGGCAATCAGATCAAGCCATCCCTGTTCATCAAGCACTGTAACACCTAATTCTTCTGCTTTCTTTAATTTGGAGCCCGCACCCGGTCCTGCAACCAGATAATCGGTTTTTGCCGATACGGATCCGGCGACCTTTGCACCAAGACTTTCGGCTTTGACCTTGGCCTCGTTGCGTGAAAACAACTCGAGCTTGCCAGTAAAGACGACGGTTTTGCCATTGACCGGATTGTCGCTAACTTGTGGGGCTTCTACATCGGTGATGGTCAAAAGCCCTTGCAGATCATCAAGAACCTCGCGGTTGTGATCTTCGGCCATGAATTCGATCAGGTCCTTGGCAACACCGGGGCCGATCTGATCAATGTTGATCAGTTCGCGAAGGGCTTCGCTGTCGGCTTCATTGGCCGCAACCATGGCACTGCGCCATTCGGCAAGCGATCCATAATGGCGTGCCAGAAGCTTTGCGGTTGCCTGTCCAATCTGGCGAATGCCAAGTGCATAGATAAACTTGTCGAGCCCGATGGTGCGCCGTTCATTGATGCCGTCGAACAGCTTGGTTGCGGATTTTTCGCCCCAACCTTCAAGCTTGCGGATGGCATCGCCATGATCGCTTTCAAGGCGGAAAATATCGCCAGGCGACTTCAGCCAACCCAGTTCAAAGAACGCCTCGACATTTTTCGCCCCCAGGCCATCGATATCAAAGGCTGTGCGCGATACGAAATGTTTCAGGCGTTCAACCGCCTGTGCCGGGCAGATCAAGCCGCCGGTGCACCGGGTGACGGCTTCGCCTTCTTCGCGCATGGCGTGGCTGCCGCATTTCGGGCAGGTGTCAGGGAACTGATATTCGCTGGTCTCTTCCGGGCGTTCATCAAGGATGACTTCAACCACCTGCGGGATGACATCGCCGGCACGCTGAATGACCACCATGTCGCCAACCCGAACGCCAAGACGTTCGATCTCGTCACGGTTATGCAGGGTGGCGTTGGATACCACCACACCGCCAACGGTGACCGGCTCCAATCGTGCAACCGGGGTCAGTGCGCCGGTGCGTCCAACCTGTACTTCGATGGCATTTACACGGGTGCGGGCTTTTTCGGCCGGGAATTTGTGCGCAATCGCCCAGCGTGGTGACCGGCTGACAAAACCAAGGCGCAGCTGCAGTTCAAAGTCATTGACCTTATAAACAATGCCATCAATGTCGTAATCAAGATCCGGGCGCTGGGTTGCCAGTTCGTCATAGAACGCCATGATGTCATCGGCATTATGAAGCAACCGGGTCAGCGGATTGGTGACAAAGCCCCATCCTTCAACCTTCTGCAGGAAATTCCACTGGTTCTGGGCCAGGCTTTCGGACAGTTCGCCAAAGCTATAGGCAAAGAAGCGAAGCGGGCGTTTGGCACTGATCGATGGATCAAGCTGGCGAAGCGATCCTGCCGCTGCGTTGCGCGGATTGGCAAAGGTCTTGCCGCCGGTTTCGGCCTGTGTCGCGTTCAGTTTCTGAAACGCAGAGCGTGCCATATAAACCTCGCCCCGGATTTCGACGACATCGGGCGCATCATCGGGAAGCGTCTTGGGGATGTCGTTAATATGGGCGACATTGGCGGTAACGTCTTCGCCCTCCGATCCATCCCCACGGGTGGCAGCCGTGACCAGTTGGCGGTTTTCGTAGCGCAGTGACAGGGAAAGGCCGTCGATCTTGGGTTCGCCAACCACTTCGACCGGGCTGTGCGCCGTCAGGTTCAGGAAGCGACGAATACGGGCAAGAAAATCGACAATGTCTTCGCGCGAAAATGCATTGCCAAGTGACAGCATCGGGCGGGCATGCTTGACCTTGGCAAAGCCTTCGGCCGGAGCGGCACCGACTTCCTGTGTCGGGCTGTTTTTCTTAAGCGTCGGATAGTGGGATTCCAGTTCGATCAGGCGATTGAACAGCGCATCATATGTCGCATCCGAAACCAGCGGGTCGTCATTGACGTGATAGGCCTCGTTATAAGACCGGATACGTTCAGAAATTTCGGCATGCTGTTTGCGCGCCTCCGTGCTCGAAGACGGCAATTCGGGAAGTTCGGACATGTTTGACGCGTGTTCGGCGCTCATATTCTTTTTGTTCCGTATTCAAGGTTGGGCCGACGCGTTGGCGCCGGGATCAATTGGGTTGTTCAAGCAGGCTGTCGGCCGCGGCACGCGCCTCTGCCGTCACGGAATGACCGGCCAGCATACGGGCGATTTCTTCGCGCCGCGCACCATCGACAAGGGCATCGACGCGGGTCACCATGGTGCCTTCTGCCTCGCGCTTGGCAATATAGAAATGCGTGCGACCACGGGCGGCGACCTGTGGGCTATGGGTGATCACAAGGATCTGGCGTTCCTGAGCCAGAAGATGCAGGCGCTGACCAATGGCCGCTGCCGTCGCGCCACCGACACCACTGTCGACCTCGTCAAAGACCAGACTGGGTACGGCAGAGACACGCGCAAGCACGACCTTGAGTGCCAGCAGGAAGCGCGAAAGCTCGCCCCCCGATGCGATTTTGTTGAGCGCGCCCGGGGGGCTTCCGGGGTTGGTCGCGACCGTGAACTGCACCCGGTCAATGCCGTCCTGACCCCATTCTGGTTCTTCAAGTTCGGCAATATCGGTCACAAAGCGCGCCTTTTCCATGCGAAGCGGCGGCAATTCGGCATTGATCGCGCCATCAAGCTTGGCGGCCGCTTCCTTGCGCGCCGCATGAAGCTTTTCGCCCGCTTCGATATAGGCTTTGCGATATTCGCTTACGGCGGCGGTCAGACGGCTCAGTTCCTTCTCGCCGAATTCAAGCTGATCGATCTGGGACCGGAAATCCTTCATCAGCGCATTCAGCCCATCGACCGGAACATTGTATTTGCGGGCGGCTGCGCGCAGGGCAAACAGGCGTTCCTCGACATTTTCCTGATGACCGGTATCAAGATTAAGATCAGCCAAGGTGGCCGAGATCGCCCTGTTGGCTTCTTCAAGCTCGATCGCGGCACGATCAAGGGCTTCGATAATCGGTTCAAACCGGCCATCGGCCTTTTCAAGTTCACGTTCAAGGCACCGCTGTGCACTGCGAAGGGCACTTTCGGCACCCTTGCCACGCGAAAGTTCCGTGCCGGCATCATTCAGGGCGGCAACCAGCTTTTCACCATGCATCAGGAATTGGCGTTCCTCGGCAAGGCGTTCTTCTTCGCCTTCTTCGGGGGAGAGCTTTTCAAGCTCATCGACGGCGTGGCGCAGCCATTCCTCTTCCTCGCGCGCCTTGTCAATTCGGGCGCGGGCGGCATTGAGTTCCTTTTGGGTTTCACGCCAGGCGCGCCAATGGTCGCGCACGGTCATGGCAAGGTTGCCAAGATTGCCGTGGGCATCAAGTGTCGCGCGGTGGGTGGTGGGATCAAGAAGGCCGTGCTGATCAAACTGGCCCTGAATTTCGACGCAGTAATCACCAACATCACGCAGCAGCCCGACCGAGACGGACTGGTCATTCACATAGGCGCGCGACCGGCCATCTGACGTTACCACCCGTCGGACAACAAGGTCTTCGCCCTCAAGATCAATATCCTGATCTGACAGCAGTCCGAAAACCGGGTGGCCCTGCGGCAGATTGAAGGTTGCGGTGACACTGCACTTATCGCAGCCATGGCGGACAAGGCCGCTATCGGCGCGCGCACCCAGGGCGAGGCCAAGGGAGTCAAGCAGGATCGATTTACCGGCACCCGTTTCACCTGTGAGCACGCTGAGCCCGTCGTGAAAATCGAGATCCAGTTTGTCGATAAGGACTACATTCCGAATGCTGAGGCGTCGAAGCATTGCTGGGTACTGATGTTGTTAACGGAGCAGCAGACAGGTACAGCCAAACTTGTTTGTGAATGTGCAGAGTGCCCAATCCCGCCCTGCCTTGCAAGCCTTGCGAAGGCGAAACGACATTCAATCATGTCGTCCCAAGGGCGTTTGATCAAAACGCAGTGATATCAGACATTAACCGCAAGTTGTTCTTTTTTTGTTCTATCTTGTCGCAAGGCGGATTGTCAAGCAAACCCTTGGCCTTGCGAGGGTTTGCTTGATTGAAATCAGAACAGGCTGGATATGGCGTTGGTCGTGTCATCCCACCAACTGCTGTCTTCGCGCTCCGGTGCGTCTTCACCAAGCATGAGACTATAGGACTCGCTGTAATATTCACTGCCCGGGAAGTTGTGACCAAGCACGGCCGCGGTCCGTTTGGCTTCGCCTTCAAGACCAAGCGCGAGATAGCATTCGGTCAGGCGTGCAAGGGCTTCTGGCACGTGGGTGGTGGTCTGATAATTTTCGATCACCGATTTGAAACGGTTGATTGCCGCCAGATATTCGCTGCGGTCCTGATAATAGCGCCCGACATCCATTTCCTTGCCCGCAAGGTGATCGACCGTCAGGTCCTTTTTCAGCTTGGCATCGCGAGCATATTTGCTGTCAGGGAAGCGGCGAATGACGTCGTCAAGCGCATCCATCGCGTGCTGGGTCATCTGCTGATCGCGGCCGACGTCGGAAATCTGTTCGTAATAGGACAGCGCCTTGAGGTAATAGGCATATGGCACATCCGGGTTGGCCGGATGCAACGAGATAAAGCGATCCAGTGCGTTGATCGCATCATCGTATTTGTTGTCCTGGTAATAGGCATAAGCCGACATCAGGGTCGCCTTGGTCGCCCAGACCGAATAGGGGTGCTGACGTTCGACTTCGTCAAATGCCTCGGCCGCCTGTTGGTATTCCTTGGCGTCAAGCAGATCCTGCGCGCCGTTATACAGTTCGGAAACCGGACGTTCTACATATTCCGGCGCATCATTGCTTGAACATGCCGCAAGCATCAGCGACAGGCCGAGAGTTGCAATGACGTGTTTGGCGCGAACGGTACTTAGCACTGTGACGTATCCTCGAAATTTTTGACGCACTCACCGTAAAATCCGCCGGACTATATCATGCGAAGGGCGTGCTTGGGCAAGTAGTTGTGTCGTCAAATGCCGACTTTTATTCCATGTTAAATGCTGTGACACGGATCAGAACACTGAAAACCAACGCCGAAAACAAAAAAGGCGACCACGCGGGCCGCCATTTTCATAATTTGGATACCAGTGACGCCTGATTTCAGGCGGTGGCAAGCATTGGCTCGGAAACGCCGCGCAAGGCCGCCTTGGTCAGCGGAACAACACGATAAGCGTCTTCGTCGGCCAGCAACGCCTGCAGCAGCAGATTGTTGACATGGTGACCAGATTTGTACGCGGTGACCTTGCCCTGCAACTGGTTGCCGGCGGTATAAAGATCGCCCAGCGCATCAAGGATCTTGTGGCGGACGAATTCGTCTTCGTAACGCAGGCCTTCCTCGTTCATGACTTCGTCACCGGAAAGAACAACCGCGTTATCAAGCGAACCACCACGGGCAAGACCGGCAGAACGCATGGCTTCAACTTCATGCAGGAAGCCAAAGGTGCGCGCACGTGCGATGTCGGCCACAAACACACCGTCATCGAACTTTACGGACATGCGCTGGTTGGCAATGGCCTTGCTGGCGAAATCGATTTCGAAATCGATCTCGAACCCGTTGGCCGGTTCAACGCGTGCGGTGCAGCCGTTATATTCGACTTCAACCGGTTTCAGGACTTCAATGACCTGACGCGGGGCATCAAGTTCTTCGATGCCAACGCAATCAATCAGGAAGTTAAACGGGGCGGAACTGCCATCCATGACCGGAACTTCGTCGGCATCGATATCGATGAGCACGTTATCAATGCGCGTACCGGCAAGGGCGGCCATCAGATGTTCGATGGTCCCGATCTTGATGCCCCGGGCTGCATCACCAAGGCAGGTGCAAAGACGGGTATCGATCACGCCATCGTAACGTGCCGGAAACAGCGGCTGGTCATCCAGGTCCGTGCGGCGGAATACAATGCCATGATCGGCAGGGGCAGGGTGAAGGGTAATGCGAATCTTCTGACCGGAATGCAGACCAACACCGGCACAGCCGATAGAGGCTTTGAGCGTGCGCTGGAGCACATAACCGTCGCCGGAAAAGCCAGTCTGCGTGATAGCAGAACCAAGATCGGCAATATTGTTCACAGGAACCCCCAAATCAGGTCAGTCAGTTTGTCATCAATCAACGTCAAAGCATGTTCAAAGCCACCTTCAAATTGGTTGGCCCCTGCTTTGTTAGTTTGGAACACTACTGTTGATCGAACAATCACTCAAATCACTCTTTGTTACGCTTTGTAAACTTCATAGTACTTTGAAATTAATAAATAAAATGCATTTCTGCTGGGTATTTTGAGCCGGTTGTAACCGTTTGGCTTACGGGCTTTGGTCACAATTGCCGAATTACAGCGTCATCCAAGCTGGTGCGTCCAAAAAAAAGGGGAAGGCATTAAGCCTTCCCCATCTTCGCGCGGAGATCGTCGTCAGTTGGCCTGACGACGAAGGAAGGCCGGAATTTCAAGAAGGTCGTCAGACGCGCCTTGCGCCTTGCCCCGGGAAGCAGGCTCCTTCTTCATGACATGTTCGCTGTCCTCGCCAAGCGGCATCTCGGTCTGGCGTGGCGCAGGAGCCTGCGGCTGCGAGACTTTCGGCTCCGCATAGCTATGCGGTTCCTTGGCGGTCTTGTTCTTGCCAAACAGGCTGCTCAGAACAGAACGCGGCGAGGTTGCATTCTGGGCATCAGCTGCCTCGAATACGTCCGGGCTGTGCTGAGCATGCTCGGCTTCGCTTGGCGTTACAGCACGCGGCGGAATGAAAGCCATGTCGCCGTTGCTGGTGGGTTTCTGGACCGGCTTGTCTGCACGCAGAACGGGTTTCGGTTTCAGGACCGTCTGGCCCATTTCAATCGACCCGGTTTCCTGTGCTTCGGCCTGATGGCTGATTTCCGGCTGCTGTGCGCTACCGGTTGCAGCAAAGCGATCAGCAGGAATGTGATCAACCGACGCACCACCCGCATAGTCACCAGCACCCGTGTTGTGGGCAGCAGCGGCTGCTGCGTTGCCTGCGCCATGTTGTGCGAAGGACGGTGCCGCGGCAGGCTGTTCTGCCGGTTTCTGGGAAACAGGCTGTGCAACAGAAACAGTGGTCGGTTGCGGACGGCGAACTTCTTCGGCGTCTATACCGGTTGCAACAACAGAAACGCGAAGCGCACCTTCGATGGTCGGATCGAAGGTCGAACCGAAGATGATGTTGGCTTCGGATGCAACTTCCTCGCGGATGCGGTTGGCGGCTTCGTCAACTTCATACAGCGCCATATCCATGCCGCCGGTGATGTTGATAAGAACCGCACGGGCACCCTTCATCGAGGCATCTTCAAGAAGCGGATTGGCTATTGCAGCCTCGGCAGCCTCAAGTGCACGTTTTTCACCCGATGCTTCACCGGTGCCCATCATGGCTTTGCCCATCTCGCTCATGACAGTGCGGATATCGGCAAAGTCAAGGTTCACAAGACCCGGGACCATCATAAGGTCGGTAATCGAACGGACACCGTTGCGCAGAACGTCATCAGCCATCTGGAAGGCATCTGCGAAGGTTGTTTTTTCATTCGCGACCCGGAACAGGTTCTGGTTCGGAATGATAATCAGGGTGTCGACATACTGCTGAAGCTGTTCGATACCCTGTTCGGCGGTGCGCATGCGGCGCGTGCCTTCGAAATGGAACGGCTTGGTAACAACACCAACGGTCAGAATGCCGGCTTCTTTGGCCGCACGTGCAATGACCGGGGCTGCACCGGTACCCGTACCACCGCCCATACCGGCGGTGATGAATACCATGTGGCTGCCTTCAAGCTGCGCCTGAATTTCTTCAATGGATTCTTCGGCGGCGGCACTACCCGCATCCGGACGTGCGCCTGCACCCAGCCCCTGGGTAATCTTGCGACCAAGCTGCATCTTGCGTGTTGCTTTTGCTTGGGTCAGGGCCTGAGAATCGGTGTTGGCAACAACAAAGTCACATCCTTCAAGTTCGGATGCGATCATGTTGTTAACGGCGTTGCCGCCGGCACCACCGACACCGATAACGGTGATCTTTGGTTTTAGGTTTTCTTCCGTTTCAGGAACGGAAAAACTGATTGTACTCATTGTTTGCTCTTCCTCTCCGCGCTTTAGAGCTGAGGGTCCTACACAAGCCTTCCCTTTGCCTGTGCGTGCCAGAAATACTTCGGGCACAAAGACCTCCGAGTCCGTTTTAGCTGGCAAAGAGTTATTGCCTTCTTAATGCGGCTAAAAGTTTTCGGGAAAATGGATAAAAAAAGTGCGTTTGGGGGTGCGAACTAGAAGTTCTCTTTGAACCAGGCACCCAAACGGCCCCAACGCCCACCCGATTGACGGATTTGCGCCATGGCTTCGCTCAGGGGGTCGTTCTGTTGTGCAACAGCGCGCAACAGCAGCCCCGAACAGGCCGAAAAAGCAGGTCCGGCGGTGGCTTCGGCAAGGCCCGAAACACCGTGCGGCAGGGCAATCGTGGCCGGACGTTCAAACATCTGACTGGCCAGATCGGCAATCGCGTTCAATTGGCTGGCACCACCGGTCAGAACGATGCTGCGACCACCGATTTGCGACAAGCCGTGTTCTTCCAACTGATCGCGGATCAATTCGAACGTTTCTTCAAGTCTCGGCTTGATGATGTTGATCAGCATCGAGCGCGGCACATGATTGAAATTGTTTTCGTCTTCATCGCCGATGGTCGGAACCGCGAGGATTTCCTGATCATCGGACGGCGAGGTCAAAGCACTGCCATGCAGGGTTTTCATGCGTTCGGCATGATTAAGCGACGTATTGAGCCCATAGGCGATATCGCGCGTGACATGAGCACCACCGACCGGGATCGAGGTGGTGTAGACCACCTGACCGGCATTAAAGACCGCCACACTTGTGGTGCCTGCGCCCATATCAATCACGGTCGCGCCCAGATCGCGCTGATCGGCTGTCAGGGCCGACAGACCCGATGCCAGCGGGGTGACGACCGTTTCCTCAATCGCAAGGTGGCAACGCGCCAGAAGGGTGCCAAGATTGCGCAAGGGTGCGGTTTGCGTTCGTACAAAATGCAGATCAAGACCAAGGGTCGATCCATACATGCCGCGCGGATCATTCATGGTGTTGGCACCGTCAAGGCGGAACCCCAATGGGACAGTATGGATCAGCTCATCACCGGCCTGACGCAGAAGGGCTTCCTTCTGATCATTGAGTTTTCGGATCTCAAGATTGCCAATCGGGCGGGAGCCAAGCGGAAGCTCAACCGTGTGGGTTTCGGATTCCGGTCGACCGCCAGACAGATTGACAATGACTGAGTCGATGGTCTGACCCGCCATTTTTTCAGCGGCGTTGACCGCGGCAAGCACGACTTCCTGTGCGGCATCAAGATTGGAAATTGATCCACTTTGCAGGCCCTTGGACATGTTGTGACCAATGCCGATGATTTTCGGCGGTTGGTCCTTTTCACGTCGTGCAATAAAGCAGCAGACCTTGGACGTTCCAATGTCCAATGCCGCAATCAATCCTGATCTGGTTTTGCCGCGTGCCAATTGAATGCTCTGAATTTTTATGGGTTATGTGGTCGGACTTTTTTTGACCGTACCTTATTAAGCCTGTTTTCGACCAAAAGCGGTTGCAATTTGGTTAAGGCAGACCGTCGCATAACGCATCTTCATGCGAAACTACGCAAAGAAGGTGGAAAAACAATCATGATATTGCGCAAGTCAGTGCTTTATGCGTCTGAAACGGGGCGCAGGATGGGGAGGGTATCGGGGCGGTCAGTTCAGACCGCGCCCTCCTTCTTTGGCGGATTACGCCTTTGTTCTGCGGCACCGGGTGTGAGGCGGACAAATGTGCGGTCGGGCAGGCGCAAATCAACAATCAGAACATCGCGATCAAGGATGCTGTGTTCGCGATCAAGGACTTCGAGGCGCTGCCATGCCTTTTCCATGTTTTCCTCAGGCAGGCGAATGAACATGCCGTTGGCAAGCTGGATGTTCCAGCGACGATGCCCGATGCGCTGGGCACCGGTGATCTGTTCATAAAGGTGCGGAATGGATTGCAGGGTGGTCAGCATTTCCGCCGCACTTTTCGGTGCATCGTCACCGACAAGAACTGGCAGATCAAGGTAATCACCAAGTTCGTAATTCTGAAGTTGCTCGCCATCGCCATCGATCAACACATGGTCGCGGCCCTCGGTTTGCCAGATCGCCAGTGGTTTGCGTTCAACAACCGAGACGATGAGGGTGTCGGGCAACTGGCGTTCGACGGTAGCACTTCGGATCCATGAAAGCTCTTCGATGCGTTCGCGGGCGGCGTCGACATCAAATGTAATGATCGGCGTGCCCGGTTTCTGTCCGATGGCCGCCAAAAGGGCATTCGGGTCGGTTTTTTCGCGACCTGAAACTTCGATATTCTTGACCGTCATGCCAAACGCGGCAGAAAGCCGAACACTTTCCTGCGTCGCCAGTCTCATCCATTTATCGGCCTTGCCGGTATAAACAAGGGCTGTCGGAACAATCACGATGGCACCAATGAAGCCGGTCCACCACATGACCCGCGCGATCTTTTTGACGTTGGTGCCAACGCTATGTTGTTTATCAAGCTTCTCGCGCCGTTCGCGGGCCTGTTCTTCTAGCGTTCGCACGATGCATCCTCCACCATCCATGCAACGATGTCGGCAAAGCTCATGCCGTCATGGCGTGCGGCATCCGGGACCAGTGATGTCGGCGTCATGCCCGGTTGGGTGTTAATCTCAAGGATTACCAAACGGTCGTTTTCCGGGTCATAGCGGAAATCGGCGCGTGCCACACCCCGGCAGCCAAGCGCCTTATAAGCTTCTTCGGCGTGACGTTGCAGACGATCGCGCAAATCGCCTTCGATGTCGGCAGGAACGATATGTTCTGAGCCGCCCTGGGCATATTTGGATTCAAAGTCATAAAATGCGTGATTGCCGGTCAGGATTTCGATGACTTCCATCGCCTCGCCGTCCTTGACGGCAACGGTCATTTCGCGCCCGGGAATGAATTCTTCCTGCATGACGCCTTCACCATGGACCCAATCACGGGCCAGCATGTTTTGTTCTTCCTCGACCGTCAGGATGATTTCAACCCCGACCGAGGATCCCTCGTTATTGGGTTTCAAAACATAGGGCGGCGGCAATGCCTTGCCAGATGCGATGTCTTGGCGCGTGACCCAGACATGACGGGCGCAGGGAATTTCGTATTCGGCAAACATCGCCTTGGCGGACATCTTGTCCATAGCAATTGCCGATGCCCGAACACCGGAATGGGTATAGGGGATGTTCATGATTTCAAGCAGGCCCTGAACCGCGCCATCTTCGCCCCAGCGGCCATGCAGGGCATTGAAAATCACGTCCGGTTTGGGATCAAGGGCCGCCAATTGATGGGCGAGATCACGGTTTGCGTCGATTTCGGTGACTTTATAGCCCTTCTCGCGCAACGCCTTGGCGCATTCGCGCCCCGAGGACAGGGAAACTTCCCGTTCTGCTGACCAACCGCCCAGAATGACAGCGACATGTTTGTTCATGCGTCTTTTCCTATGATCGAGTGGCCAAGGCGTTCGCCAATGCGCCGGATTTCCCAGCGCAGCTCAACGCCGCTGTGTTCTTTGACCCGCCTGCGGACCTCTTCGCCCAACTGTTCAAGATCAAGGGCGGAGGCATCGCCCTTATTGATCATGAAGTTGCAATGCTGTTCGGACATCTGCGCGCCACCGATGGTAAGTCCCCGGCATCCGGCGGCATCAATCAATTCCCAGGCGCGATCAGGCACCGGATTGGCAAAGGTCGATCCACCGGTGCGTGATTTGATCGGTTGCGATTCCGCGCGCGCCTTCTGGATTTCATCCATGCGTTTGGCGATGTCTTCGGGATCACCGGACGATGCGCGCAAGATTGCGGATGTGAAAATCCAGTCTTCCGGAAGCCCGCAGTGGCGATAGGTCATATTCATTTCATCTGGCGTGACGGTGTGAATGTTGCCGCTGCCGTCAATTGCGGTTGCCGATACAAGGACATCCTTGATCTCGGTGCCATAGGCCCCGGCATTCATGCATAAGGCCCCACCGATGGTGCCGGGAATTCCAGACAGAAATTCCAGACCGGCAATGCCGTTCATCTGTGCGGTTTGCGCAACATTGAGGTCAAGCGCGCCGGCACCGGCGTGAACCGCGCCATCTTCAACCACCACGTCGGTAAACGGGCGACCAAGGCGGATGACAACCCCACGAATGCCGCCATCGCGCACCAAAAGGTTCGAGCCAACGCCGATCACGGTTACTGGCATATCCGCCGGTTTGCCTTTCAGGAAGGCGGCAAGGTCGGCTTCGTCTTCTGGGCGAAACATCACGTCTGCCGGGCCACCAACCTGAAACCAGGTGACTTTGGCAAGTTGTGCGCCTTCGCGCAGCTTGCCACGCACCTTGGGCAGGCGGTCGATCAGGGGCGTATGGTGTTTCGGCGTGCTCATATCTGCCTCAGTTCTTGATCGCTTCAAGTTGGGCGGGCAGGGCATTTGCCCATGCGCTGATGGAACCAGCACCAAGGCAAACAACAAGATCGCCCGGCTTTGCTTCGGCTTTGATGACTTCGGCCAGTTTTTCCGGCCCTGCAAGTGCGCTGACATGGCGATGGCCACGGTTGCGCAGGCCTTCAACAAGGGCATCACGCGATGCGCCTTCAATCGGGCTTTCACCGGCTTCGTAAACGTCGGCAACAATCACACTGTCAGCATCGTTAAAGCAGGTGCAGAAATCTTCAAACAGGTCATGCAGGCGCGAATAACGGTGCGGCTGAACCACAGCAATCACGTTGTTCTGGGTTGCCTGACGGGCGGCCTTCAGCACCGCCTTGATTTCAACCGGGTGGTGACCATAATCGTCGATAATGGTGACACCATCGACTTCACCGGTTTTGGTGAAGCGACGTTTAACGCCGGTAAAGCCATCAAAGGCGGATACGATTTTCTCATCCGGGATGCCAAGTTCAAGCGCGACCGTGATCGCCGCCAACGAGTTCGAAACGTTATGATCGCCTACCATCGGTAAACGGACATCCTTGATCACGCGTTCTTCGCTATCGACGCGTTCGCGGATCACGACATCAAATACGGTGTCGCCGATATTGGTGCGCACATTAACCGCACGGACATCGGCCTGCGGCGAAAAGCCGAACGTGAAAATGCGGCGATCCGTGACGCGCCCGATAAGGGCCTGGACTTCGGGATGGTCGATGCACAGAACGGCAAAGCCATAGAACGGGATGTTCTGAACGAAGTTCTTGAAGGCTTCGCGCAGTTGATCGAAATCTTTCCAGTGATCCAGATGTTCCGGGTCAATGTTGGTCACGACTGAAATCGTCGACGGTACTTTGACAAAGGTACCATCAGACTCATCGGCCTCAACCACCATCCAGTCGCCTTCGCCAAGGCGGGCATTGGTGCCGTATGAATTAATGATCCCGCCATTGATCACTGTAGGATCAAGGCCAGCCGCATCCAGCATGGTCGCAACCAGCGATGTGGTCGTGGTTTTGCCGTGCGTGCCGCCAATCGCAATGGCGGCCTTAAGACGCATCAATTCGGCCAGCATTTCAGCACGACGCACGACCGGGATCATCGCGGCACGCGCGGCAACGACTTCGGGGTTGGTCGGCTTGACGGCGGTTGAAATCACAACAACCTTGGCGTCTTCGACGTTTTCTTCCTTGTGGCCGACAAAGACCTTGATGCCAAGGGCGCGCAGGCGCTGCACATTGGCATTGTCTGAAATGTCCGACCCCTGAACGGAATAGCCGAGGTTATTGAGGATTTCGGCAATACCGGACATGCCGATGCCACCAATACCGACAAAGTGGATGGTGCCGATGTTGAGCGGCAGGGTGTTCATTGAGAGTCTCCTCGGTCTTGCGTCATGTTTTTGTTATCCGGGCTTCCTGCCGGGTTCAGGCCCAGCATATCAAGCACCATGTCAGCCAAACGCTCTGCGGCATTGGCGCGCCCACTGCTTTTGGCGGCTTTTGCCGCACGGGTAAGCGCCGCGGAGTTGGTTAAAAGTTTTGCCAGGCGATCTGTGACGGCCTCACTGCTAAAACGTTCTTGTGGCATCAGCCACGCACCACCAGAATCTTCGATCTGCTGGGCATTGTAACGCTGATGATCATCAATGGCATGGGGCAGGGGTACGAGAAAACCAGGACGTCCAGCCGCGGTCAGTTCCGCCACAGTCGACGCCCCCGAACGGGCAATTACCAGATGGCAATCGCGCAGGCGTTCGGGGATATCACTGATGAAGGATGCCAGGGTCACGTCGATTTGCGATCCGTCATAGGTCTTGCGTACCGTATCGATATCTTCTTCTCGCGCCTGTTGGGTAACAATCAGGCGTTTGCGGATGGCCTCCGGCAGGTTGACCAGTGCGGTTGGCAGAACTTCCGACAGGATGCGTGCGCCTTGTGATCCGCCCGTGATCAGAAGGCGGATCGGACCGTCGCTGGTCGGGGCCTCGTACTCGGTTGCGGCAAGGGCTGCGACCTCGGCACGGACAGGATTGCCCGTCCAGATCACTTTGGCCTCGTCACTTGATGCAATCATCGTGACCTTGGCAAAGGATGTCGCGATGCGCTGTGCGTTGCTGGCAACAAGACGGTTAGCACGGCCCAAAACCGCGTTTTGTTCATGAATGGCATAGGGAATGCCAAGCCACTTGGCCGACATGGTCGCCGGGATAGAGGCATAACCACCAAAGCCGATCACGGCCGCGGGTTTGGTCTTTTTGATCCGTTTGCGGGCCTTGAGCGTGCCAAGGCCAAGCCGGGCGGCCCCGATCAGGCGGCCTTTGATGCCTTTGCCGGCAATGCCGCCGGCCGGCAGGATGACGGTTTCGACGCCGTCAACGCCCTCGGTATAGCGTGCGGCACGGGCATCGGTGAAAAACAGGACCTTTGCACCACGACGCACCAGCGATTTGGACAAGGCAACAGCCGGAAACATATGCCCGCCAGTGCCACCGGATGTTACGGCGATCACCTGACCTGCGAGCGGTGTCTCGACGGCAGAAAGTTCTGGGTTAGCGAAGTCAGTCATCTTGTCCACATCTAAAACGACGGCAGTGCGGGGAGGGTCCCCGACAGTTACCCCCATCAGAACCCGACAAAGGTTAATATCCCTTCAAACCGGGCGTGGAATATCACCTGATTTTGTCGTTTTGATGCAGAAAGTTTTAAAGGGGTGATGGCAATTATTCGCCGGGTCGTTTTCGCGTTAGTGCCAGAACAAATCCCATGCCAATCGCAATCCCGATCGTGGCCGACCCGCCATAGGAAACAAACGGCAACGTCATGCCCTTTGGCGGGACCAACTGCAGGGTGGAAGCCATGTTGATCACGGCCTGCAAGCCGAACTGAACCAGAATGCCGGTGACGGCCAGAACGACAAACAGGTTGCGTTCCCCCATCAGGCGCGAAAGACCGCGCATGATGATGAAGGTAAAGACACCGACAACCAGCACACAGAACAGAAGACCGAATTCCTCGCCAGCGACGGCAAAGATGAAGTCGGAATGGGCATCCGGGATGGAGTTCTTGACCCAGCCTTCTCCCGGGCCACGGCCCATGATGCCACCACTCATGAAGGCTTCCATGGATCGTTCGATCTGATAGCTGTCACCAGATGCCGGATCAAGGAAGCGGTCCACACGCGACTGAACGTGCGGCAAGATCAGATAGGCCGTAACGGCCAGTCCAACGGCGCCAAGCCCAAGACAGAACACCAGAATGATCGGAAGTCCGGCAAGGAAGATCTGCACCGACCAGATCGAGGTGATGACAACGGTCTGACCAAAGTCCGGCTGGATCATCAGAAGGAAGATACAAACAGCCAGCATCAGGCTTGAAACGATATAGCCCGGGAAATTGGGGTTGAGACGCCCTTCGGCAAACATCCAGGCAATGACAACCGCAAAGGCCGGTTTGAGGAATTCGGACGGTTGCAGGTTGATCCCGGCAACGTTGATCCAGCGTACTGCACCCTTGATGTCTGATCCGATGAACGGGGTGATGATCAGCAAAAAGAGCACACCCAGAAACATGAAGGACGCCAGACGCCGCACCCATTTCACCGGCAACAGCGAAATGGCAAACATGCAGACTGTCGCCATGCCAAGGAAAACGAACTGGCGGGTGACAAAGTGGAAACTGTCAACATTGATGCGATCAGCAACCGGCGGACTTGCCGACATCACCAGAAGCGCGCCAATCCCCATCAGAAGGATGATGGCCGCCAGCAACCAGCGATCGACCGTCCACCACCAGATCCCCAGAACCGAGGTATCGGCACGCGAAAAGGCGATATTCGTGTTATGACCAAACAGGGACTTCATGCGTTTGCCTTCCCGGTCATGTCACCACTCGCCAATGCGTTGTACAGATCGCGGAAGGCATCGCCGCGCGCCTCAAAGCTTTTAAACTGATCAAACGATGCGCAGGCCGGGGTGAGCATCACCACCGGTTTGTGATCACCGCTGGACTTGGCGTCGGCAAAGGCCATTTTGGTTGCGACATCAAGGGTTTCGCATTTCTCCCATGGCAGATCATCACCAAGGGTTTCGGCAAATTCGTTGGTCGCGGCACCGATCAGATAGGCTTTCTTGATGTGGGGATAGAATTCCTGCAATCCCTCAATTCCGCCTTCCTTGGGTTTACCACCGGCAATCCAGTAGATGTTGTGATAGGCCGAAAGCGCCTTTTCTGATGCCTCGGCATTGGTGGCCTTGCTGTCATTGATAAACACCACGCCATCAATGGTGCCGAGCAATTCCTGTCGATGTGCCAGACCCGGGAAGGACATGATCCCGTCAATGATCCGGGTGGCATCCACACCGCGCGCACGGCAGAGCCCATATGCAAAGGCAATGTTTTGCCAGTTGTGGCGTCCGGGCATCTGGTTGACGGTCGCAAGGTCCAGAATACGGGTTTGCGCGCCGGTCATGTCATCAATCAGCCAGCCATCCGCATCAACATAGATGCCGTGATCGACCGGTTGCTTGACGGAAACCTCGATGATGTGCCGACCGCCTTCACGGGCCAGTTCAACCGCCATTTTGGTACACGGCTCGTCATCAATGGAAATGATCGCCCATTTCGGCCCCTTTGCACGGGCAAAGATCAGGTGCTTGGCGCCGATATAGCCATCCAGTCCGCCATGACGATCCAGATGATCCGGCGTGATGTTCAAAAGCGCACAGGCATCAAAGGCCGCATGTTCCAGCAGTTCAAGCTGATAGGATGACAGTTCAAGAACCAGACAATCATCGGCGGTGGAGGGTTCAAGCCCTAGGGCCGCATTGCCAAGGTTGCCGCCCGCCTGCGTCTTGATCCCGGCCTGCCCGATGATGTGGGCGGTCAGTGCTGTGGTGGTTGATTTGCCGTTGGTGCCGGTGATGGCAAGTGTGGGCACATCAGGCTGCGCCACACAAAGCAACTCGACGTCGCAAATGATCGGTTTGCCCGCACGGCGTGCCTTTTCAGCCGCCGGATGCGGGGTCGGGAAGGTGGACGGAATACCCGGGCTGATCACCAGCATGTCGGGTTCTGTCCAGTCACATTCCGCCAGATTAATCGGGGCAAGGCCAAGCGGTTCAAGCTGTTCACGTGATGATGCGTTGTCATCCCACGCCCAGACGATGGCACCTGCATTGATCAATGCCTTCACACTGGCAAGTCCGGATTTCCCAAGACCCAGAACCGTGATGGTTTTGCCGCGCAGATGTGAAAGATCAATCAATTCAGTATGTCCTTAACGAAGCTTCAGGGTTGCAAGTCCAACCAGGGCAAGGATCACAGCAATGATCCAGAACCGGATCACGATGGTCGGTTCCTGCCAGCCCTTTTTCTCGAAATGGTGATGAAGCGGGGCCATGCGGAACACGCGTTTGCCAGTCAGTTTGTAGGACCCGACCTGAATGATTACCGACAGGGTTTCCAGAACAAACAGGCCACCAATGATCGCCAGAACCAGTTCGTGCTTGGTGACAACCGAAACCGCACCCAAAGCACCACCAAGGGCAAGGGATCCGGTATCCCCCATGAATACCATCGCAGGCGGCGCGTTGTACCAAAGGAATCCAAGGCCGGCACCAACCAGGGCGCCAAGGAAAATGGTCAACTCACCAGAACCGGCAACGTAATGGACCTGCAGGTATTCGGCGAACTGAACGTTACCGATCAGATAGGTAATCAGCGCGAAGCTGGCCGCGGCAATCATCACCGGCACAATCGCCAGACCATCAAGGCCATCCGTCAGGTTCACCGAGTTCGAAGCACCGACCATGACAAACATGGCAAACGGCACAAAGAACCAGCCCAGATCCAAAAGGAAATTCTTCAAGAACGGGAAGGCAAGTGCGGTCGAAAGCGGATCGGCGGTGTTATACGAAATCCACCATGCGGCAAGGGCCGCGATGGAAAACTGCCCAAGAAGTTTGAGCTTACCCGGAAGGCCTTTGGTGTTGCGCTTGGAAACTTTCAGGAAGTCATCAAGGAAACCAAGGAAGCCATAGCCGATGGTGACCAGCAAAACCGCCCAGACATAAGGGTTGGTGAGGTCGGCCCAAAGCAGGGTGGCAATCGATGTTGACAGCAACAACAAAAGCCCGCCCATGGTCGGCGTGCCTTTTTTGGTCAAAAGGTGGCTTTCAGGGCCGTCTTCGCGGATCGGTTGGCCTTCGCTTTGTTTGGAACGCAACCAGTTGATCAGGTGCGGGCCGATCACAAAGGCAAGCACAAGCGACGTGATGATCGCACCACCCGTACGGAAGGTGATATACCGAAACAGGTTCAGTACCGGCATCTGATCAGCAAATTGATAAAGCAGATTATAGAGCATTGCTCTGGTCGTTCCTTTTGCGACTTATCCTGTTGCGGTTGTGGATTATTCCACCACGCCACAGGATTTTAAGGCCGATACAATTTTCGAAACGTAAATGCCAAGCGATCCTTTGACCAAAACCACATCGCCATCGCGCAAATCGGCCTTTATTGGCTCAATTGCGTCTTCGGCTGTGTCAAAATGGCCAGCATTTCGTTCGGAAGGCAGGGTTTTATCGAGTTCAGCCATCATCGGCCCAACCGAGTAAACCCGATCAATTTCAAGTGCGGTCAGCGGTTGATGCAAATCGGCATGCATTTTGGGTGCGATATCGCCGAGTTCGCGCATTTCGCCCAGAACGGCAATCCTGCGTCCGCCGTCACCCGGTTTGGTCTGTGACAGGACCTTAATCCCCGCCATCATCGAGGTCGGATTGGCGTTATAGGCATCATCAATCAGGGTAAAGGTTCCATCGCCGGAGGGCAGCTTGACCGTGTGTGTTTCACCACGACCGGCAGGCGGTGTAACATCCGCCAGATCCTGCGCGGCACGTACCGGGTCAGCGCCAATCGCGTCAACACATCCGAGCACCGCAAGCGAATTCAGAACCCAGTGTTCACCGGGGCAGCCGATGAAATATTCAAGGTCGCGTCCACCGACACGTGCGCGGACGGCACTGCCATCGGTGACGATGTTGGCTTCAAACAGGCGATAGTTCGCCATGGCATCGGTGCCAAAGCACTTGATGTTGCCAAGGCCAAGTTCCTTGGCACGCCGGGCAAGGGCGAAGTAATGCATGTTGTCGCGGTTCAGAATGACCGTGCCATCCTGATCAAGGCCATCGAAAATCTCGGCCTTGGCCATGGCAATTTCGGCTTCGTCCTTGAAAAATTCGGTGTGGGCGCCGACCACCGTTGTGATCACGGCTACACTTGGCTTGACCATTTTGACAAGCTTGCTGATTTCGCCCGGATGGTTCATGCCGATTTCAAAAACACCAAAGTCGGCATCGGCGGGCAGGGTTGCCAGAGTAATCGGCACGCCCCAATGATTGTTGAAGCTGGCCGGGCTGGCATGGGTTTTCCCCTGCTGGGACAGAACGTATTTCAGGGCTTCCTTGGTGCCGGTTTTGCCGACACTGCCGGTGATGGCAACGATTTTGGCTTTGCTGCGCGCTCGTCCGGCAAGGCCAAGGCGCTCAAGGGCTGCCATCGTGTCATCAACCAGCAGAACCTTGTCGGTATCGGTGATGCCTTTGGCATCCGAGACCATGACGGCATGTGCGCCGGCATCAAGGGCGGCCTGGGCGAATTTGTGACCGTCGAAATTCGGGCCTTTAAGGGCGATGAAAAGATCGCCTTCGCTGACTTTGCGGCTGTCAATCGAGATGCCGGTTACCGTCCAGTCCCCTGTGGTTTTGCCACCGGTTGCACTCGCGGCATCCTGTGCGGTCCATAAAACAGCCTGCGTCATAACGTCACTTTCTTTTCGCTCAGACCATCACGGCCAAAGCGCCGTAACGGGAATTAAGGTCAGTTGCCACCCGCAAGAATGCTGCGGGCAACGGATGCATCATCGAATGGAAGGACCGTATCACCGACAACCTGGCCTCTTTCATGGCCTTTTCCAGCAATAATCAGCACATCGTTGCGCTGAAGAATGCCAATGCCGCGTTTGATCGCTTCGGCGCGATCACCGATCTCGACGGCACCTTCGCACTTGACCTTGATCGCCGCCCGAATGGTGGCCGGATCTTCGCTGCGCGGGTTGTCATCGGTGATGATGGCAATATCGGCAAAGTCGTGGGCAACCTGTCCCATCAACGGGCGTTTGCCGACGTCACGGTCTCCACCGGCCCCGAATACACAAACAAGGCGGCCTTTGCAATGCGGACGGACGGCCTTGATCACGGTTTCAAGCGCATCTGGCGTATGGGCATAATCAACAAAGACCGGTGCGCCAAAGCTGGTTTTGCCAACCAGCTCAAGACGACCACGCACACCTTCAAGCTTTTCAAGCGCAAGGACTGCCTGATCAAGGTCAGCACCCGATGCCACCACGATGGAAAGGGCGGCCAGTGCATTCATCACCTGGAAGCTGCCCATCAGCGGCAGGTGGATGTTGTATTCGCCCTTGTTGGCAGCAAGGCTGATCTGGGTGCCGGTGCTGTCAGGGGTTGCCTTGATCAGTTTGATGTCATCGGCATTCTGGCCATAGGACATCACATTGATGCCGCGCTTGGCGCAAAGTTCTTTCAGAAGGCCGAACTGTTCGACATCGGCATTAAGCACTGCCGTGCCGTCTGCGACCAGAAGGTCCGAGAACAGGCGGGCCTTGGCGGCAAAGTATTTTTCAAACGTGCCATGATAGTCCAGATGATCACGCGACAGGTTGGTAAAGGCGGCCACCGTGACCTTCACGCCATCGAGGCGGTATTGATCCAGCCCGTGCGAGCTTGCCTCCATCGCGACATGTGTAACACCAATGCCACACATTTCATCAAGGCTTTGGTGCAGGGCAACCGGATCGGGCGTGGTCAGCGATCCGGGGATCTTTGCCCCAGCGGCCCGAATGCCAAGCGTTCCGATCGATCCCGACATGTTGCCAAGGATCGTCCAGAGCTGCTCGGTAAAGATCGCCGTGGATGTTTTGCCGTTGGTACCCGTGATCGCCGCGATGTTTGCCGGCTGCTTGCCATAGAAACGGGCGGCAAGCTGGGCATAACGTTTGCGCGGGTTTTCCACCGGGATCAGCGGAACCGTGGGGGCTGCCGGTCTTGGCGTTCCATCCTTTGCAAGGATGGCCGCGGCACCAAGCTTGATCGCATCGGCGATATACTTGGAACCGTCATCGCGTGCACCGGACAGGGCGGCAAACATATAGCCATCCTTCACGGTGCGTGAGTCTGCTGTCAGGCCCGTGATATCCGGGTCCTGTCCTTCGGCATGTTTCAATGCCGCTTGATCACCTGCCATGAGCTCAGAAAGACGCAAGTTTGCGTTCCCCCTTGCGAAGTTCGATCTGCAGCGCTTGCTCAATCTCCGGCGCCTTCGCATTCGCCGGTTCAATGCCCAAAAGGGGAGCAATACGTGTCACAACCTTGCCAACTGCAGGGGCGGACACCCAACCTGCTGTGGCAAATCCATAAGTTTCTTTAGTGCCTTTGGGCTCGTCCAACGTCACCAGAACCACATATTTCGGGTCCTGCATCGGGAAGGCGGCGACAAAGGTCGACATGCGGGCGTTCTTGACATAGCGCCCGTTCACGAGTTTTTCCGAAGTCCCGGTCTTCCCGCCAAGGAAGTAACCCGCCACTTCGGCGTTCTTGCCAGAACCGTCGGTTACGACCAGTCGCATCAGGCGACGCAGCAGTTCCGACGTTTTCTGGGAAAATACACGTTCGCCTGCCGGTGCGCCGTCCTGTTTGAGGATGGTCGCAGGGCGGCGAATACCACCATTCACAAGGGTGGAAATGCCACTGACAACCTGAAGCGGGGTCACGGCCAGACCATGACCGAATGAAATCGTCATGGTGTTGATGTCGCGCCACGGATTGGGCACAAGCGGTCCGCCAACTTCAGGAAGCTCGATCTGCGGTTTGTCGAGCATGCCAAGCTTTTTAAGGTATTTTTGCTGGGTCTCGCCGCCAAATGCCATTGCCATGCGGGCTGACCCGATGTTCGAGCTGTGAACAAGGATTTCCGGCAGGGTCAGCCAGCGATTCTCGCCGTGATAGTCACGAATGCGGAACCCGCCAATTGCCAGCGGTTCAGTCGCGTCATAGACCGAATTCAGCGTCGATGTGCCGGTTTCAAGCGCGATGGCCGTGTTAAACAGCTTGAACACCGAACCCATTTCGTAAACGCCAAGCGTGGATCGGTTAAAGCGTGCATCGGCTGGTGCCTGGCCCGGGCGATGGGGGTCAAAGTTCGGAAGCGATGTCATCGCAACGACTTCGCCGGTATAGACATCCATCACAAGGCCTGCCGCACCAACCGCGCTGTAGGTTTCCATCGCGTTTTCGACTTCTTCGGCAAGCGCGTATTGCACGCGGGTATCAAGCGAAAGTTCCAGTGGGCCGTTATTGATGCGCAATTCGTTGTCAAATTCGCGCTCAGCCCCGGCGATGCCGTTATTGTCGATGTCGGTGAAGCCCAGAACATGTGACAGAAGACGCCCATGCGGATAAACGCGGCGTTCTTCACGCTGGAAATTCAATCCCGGAATGCCAAGCGAGTTGACGTCATATTGCTGTTCCGGCGTCAGGTTACGGCGCAGCCATACGAATGCCTTGCGCGAACTCAGATGACGGATCAGTGAATCGCGGTCCAGATCAGGCAATACGGTCAACAAAAGGTCGGCGGACTCAACCGGGTCCTTGACGACACGGGCATCGGCATAAAGCGAATTGGTCGGAAGGTCGGTCGCCAGCAACATACCGTTGCGATCAACGATATCGGCGCGCTCGGTCTTGAGTTCACGGGTATCGGTTCCGGATGCGACAGCCGGTTCATTGCCCTGACGCAGAACCGATGCATCAATCAGGCCATAGGTGATCCAGCAAAAACCGATGATGAACATCGCGCCGGTGATAAAGATACGGTTGCGCGCGGTTTCAAGCGCAAGACGTTCGCGCTGATCCGGGCCCAGTTCCGGACGGTCGCCACGCAGCCAGTATGAAAAACGGGTCAGGCTCATTGTGCGCCTCCCGTTTCGGTCGCGACGGACGGGGCATCAATGATCATGGTATCAGCCGCCTCGTCATACATCAGATCACCCGGACGGGCGCGCGGGACGGGCATGAAGGCAACCGCCTCGCCAAACTTGTTGATGCGATACTGATGCAGATCGGCGTCTTCGGGCAGATCGTCGATGCTTGCCATCTGAAGCACGTCAATCTGGGCAAGGCTCAGATACTGTCTGGACAGGCGTTCGATACGTTCCGGATTGTTCAGATAGCTCCATTCGGCCTGAAGAACATGGATGCTTTCCTGTTCGGCCAGAATGTCGGACTGAATATCTGCATAACGTTTTTCAAGACGTTCGACCTGATGGCTGACCCAATAGGTGCCGGTGCCGATCAGGATGGTCAAAACAAGGCCAATGATGGTTACCGCACGGGTCATTTGCGACCTCCCTGCGATGTAGCCGGTTGGTCGTTGCGCGCAACAGCGCGCAGTTTTGCCGAACGTGCGCGCGGGTTGGCGCGAATTTCATCTTTCTGACCGGTGACGGCCTTGCGTGTAATTGTCGTAAAGGTCGGAATGGCGACTTCCGGTTCACCGGGCAGGCGACGTGACATCTTGTTTGGATCGCCAGAGCGTTCCTTCATGAATGTTTTGACCTGCCGGTCTTCAAGCGAATGGAAAGTCACAACCACCAGACGGCCACCCGGTTTCAGCAGCGTTTCAGCGGCATCCATGGCGCGTTCAAGTTCGCCAAGCTCATCATTGACGTAAATACGCAGCGCCTGGAACGTCCGTGTGGCGGGATCAATGCCGTCCTTGGATTTGCGCACCACAGAACGCACGGCACGGGCGAGCTGGGATGTGGTGGTAAAGGGTTCCTCTGCGCGCATTTCGATAATCTTGCGCGCGACCTTGCGCGATGCGCGTTCCTCGCCATAGCGGTAAACGACGTTGGCGATGTCTTCTTCTTCGGCGGTATTGACGAAATCGGCCGCCGTCGGTCCAGACATCGACATGCGCATATCAAGCGGACCGTCTTCGCGGAACGAAAATCCGCGATCGGCCTGATCAAGCTGCATCGACGAAACGCCAATATCAAGAACGATACCATCGACCTGCTGCGCACCTGCCGCCGGGACAAGTTTGGCCATATCGCCAAAGCAGCCCTCGACCATGTGGAAGCGGCCGTCATATTCGGCTTCAAGCTTTTTGCCGGTGGCAACAGCGGTCGGGTCGCGGTCGATGCCGTAAAGTTCGCAGTTGGCAGAGTCAAGAATGGCGCGGGAGTAACCGCCTGCGCCAAAGGTACCGTCAACCATGATCTCGCCGTCACGCGGTGCAAGGGCTTCTAGGACCTCGCGGAGCAGGACCGGCTTGTGCGGACGATCTTCAGTGGCAAAGCTTAGGTCATTGCTGCTCATGATGCGTCCTCCTCCGTTGCGGTGCCGGGACGTGCACCTCTGGGGAGTTCAGTCATCGGTTTGAGCTTCAATGTCGCACCACGGTTAAGCGTGCGGGTCCGGCTGGCTTCTTGCAGGGGCTTGAAGATGTCAGGGTTCCACAGGCGGAAGGTGCGACCACGGCCGACAAAGGCGACCTGATCTTCGATGCGGGCGAACTCGATCAATTCTGCGGGCAGAATGATGCGGCCTTCGCCGTCGTAAGGAAGCATATGCGAGGAGCCAAGGATGGTGTCTGCCAGATCGTCGGCCTCGTCAGAAAACATGTCGAGTTCATCAAGCGATGCGGCAATGCGCTCCATATGGCTGTGGCTGCAGCCTTCAAGTGCGCTTTCCTTGTGGGATTGATACAGGTAGATGCCGGCGAATTCTTCGGTATCGAGGGCCGCACGGAACCGTTTGGGGACGGATACGCGTCCCTTCCGGTCCAGCTTGTGAATGTGCGTCCCTGTGAACAGCACTTCGCCATTCCCCTGATCAAAAAACCGATCTCAGAACACTGGCCCTCATGGGCTGTCTTGCGACTGTCGTGTGTCTGAAATGGATATGCCCCGCGTGGCACGGAATTTGTGCCTCTTTATGGGGTACCATGGGAAATCATGGGGGTCAATGGGATTTGATGGGCAAGAATGTGACGTTTTGGCACTTCCCGAGGGTTTCCGCGGTATATGCAGAAAGGCTGAAATCGGCCAAAAATGCGAGAAAACCGGCGGCGATCCATCTTCTGCCCATAAAATCCCAATTCCGTTCCATGGGGACCCATGGGAAGACCATCGAAAAACCGGATTTTGGGTTTTGATGGACCAGTTCAAGAATTGGATCTGAATGGGGTTGTCGAAGACAATTTGCGATTTGATGGCCAATCGGGTTTGATGCGCGGGCAAACTCCTGCAAAATGTCGAAATGATCTCT
Organism: Thalassospira sp. CH_XMU1458; assembly: GCF_037027205.1. NCBI lineage: Bacteria > Pseudomonadati > Pseudomonadota > Alphaproteobacteria > Rhodospirillales > Thalassospiraceae > Thalassospira > Thalassospira sp. CH_XMU1458. The sequence goes on from NZ_JAYMDW010000001.1 coordinate 1,402,666, forward strand.
GATGGTTTTGATCGGCCATCACGAATGAAAATGTCCCCGAATGGGGCGTGGTCCTCTGGCGCGGGGCAGCGTCAGTGAAACGAAGGAAGCGATTGTTGCGGATAAAAGCTGCCATTCTATTAATGGGTTGTGCATTTTCCTGGACCGTTTTGGTTCCCGGGCTGAACACCGTTACGGGTGGGGTGGCCACGGCACAGGGGCTCAGTCTTGACCCGGCCGGTGGCGGATCAAATTCGCCCGAAGTTTCATCACCACAGATGCGTGAATTGCTGCCCTTGATCATGCAACAACTGCAAAACAATCCGGAACTGATGTCGCAGTTTGGACTGGGCGGGCTTTCGGGGCTAAATGGCCTGAATGGGGATGGTTCTGGTGCAGGTGCCAGCGTTCCCAGTATGACAGGCGACGGTGTGTCGAACATCCCCGGATTGAATGAGGCCATCGCAAAGGCGCTAGCCCAGCAAAATGGGGGCGCGGGCGTCGCCCCATCGGGCATTCCAGAACAGGTCAAAGTCTATCGCGAACAATACCACCCGGTTGATATCGACCAGGATGGTCGTATCAGCGCGGATGAGGCTGCCGCATATGCCAGCTGGATGTTCCGGCGGCGCGATATCACTGGCGATAATGTTTTGGTGGCGCGCGAATTTGCCGCGGTTGAAAAATTGCCGGGTTCTTCGGATGCCAATCGACAAAGATTGCGCACCGAAAGCCGCCGACTTGAATTGCTGTTTCCGGAATTTGATGCCGATGGCGACAAGATGATCAGCAAGGAAGAATTCATGGCGCAGGTGCATGCGACCTATGATGAAAAGCGCGGAGCGGAAGCGGATATTGATCCGTTTTCGTTCCAGACGGTTTTGCCATTCTAGGGCTGCGTTACTTGGAAACGCATTCATCACATGACAAGCATTCAATAAACTGGCATCCGTAACCATCGGCAAGCAGGAAGAGACGGAGAGGCTCATGGACACCAACGAATTCTTTGCCCCGGTGCGCGCAAACACCGACAGCGGCAATACCGCCAGTCCGGCTGCTTCTGATAGCGCCGTCGGTGACAGCGGGCAGGCAGCCGAGGCCGCAAACACGCCTTCTGAACAATCTGCCGCCAAACCGGCTGCTGCCAAGGCCGAACGTCTTCCGGTTTGGGTCGATTTGCATGCCCCGACGCCCGATGAAATTCACGAGATCGAAGAACGTTTTGGCATTGAAATACCGACGCGCGAAGAAATGCAGGAAATCGAACTTTCATCGCGCTTGTATGACGAAGACGGTGCGTTGTTCATGACGGTTTCGGTTCTGACCAAGGCAACCACCGATGCGCCGCAAACCACGGCGGTGACATTTATTCTGGTCAAGAAAACCCTGATCACTGTGCGTTATGCCGATCCAGTACCGTTCAAGACCTTCATCCGTCGTGTGAAACGCAGCCCGTCGCTTGCCAATAGCGCCGAGGCCGTTCTGTTTGGTCTGCTTGAACAGATTGTTGATCGACTTGCCGACCTGATGGAGCAAACGGCGACCGATCTTGAAGGCCTGTCCAATCAGGTCTTTATCAGCCCCGACGAGAATAGCTCGGATGCGGATCACCGCGAAACCCTGCGTCAGATCGGGCGTACCGGTAACCTGTCGGGCAAGGCCAAGGACAGCCTTTTGAACCTGCATCGCCTGGGATTGTTCCTCTCAACGCAGGCGCGGCTTAAAAAGGATGCCAAGGCGCGGCTCAAGATCCTGTCACGTGACATTGTCTCGATTACCGAGCACGCCAATTTTATCGCCAACAAGGTGACCTTCCTGCTTGATGCGACACTTGGCATGATCAGCCTTGAGCAGAACAACATCATCAAGATCTTCTCGGTCGCCGCCGCCGCCTTCCTGCCGCCGACCCTGATTGCCAGCATCTATGGCATGAACTTCGAATTCATGCCGGAACTGGGGTGGGAGTTCGGCTATCCGGTCGCAATCGGCCTGATGGTGCTGTCAGCCGTCCTGCCGCTGCTGTATTTCAAGCGCAAAGGATGGCTTTGAGCCAAATGGCGAAATGCGTGGGGCTTCTGTCCTTTTAGACAGTCTTTGCGCTGCTAGATTGGCCAGCACATTCACCAACCATCGGAGCCCCACAAATGAGCAAGACCGCCCTGATCCTGATTGATTGGCAGAAGGGATTTGATGACCCTGAATATTGGGGTAATCGCAATAACCCCGACGCCGAAGCCAACGGCGAAAAACTGCTCGCACACTGGCGCGCCAAAGGTTGGCCTGTGTTTCATGCCAAGCATAATTCCACAGAGCCGCAATCGCGCCTGCATCCCGACCATCCCGGTAACGCTTTCAAGCCGGGTTTTGCGCCCAAGGATGATGAGCCGGTCTATGGCAAGAACGTCAATTCTGCCTTGATCGGCACGGACCTTGAGGCCGATCTGCGTGCGCAAGGCATTTCGAAACTGGTTCTGTGCGGGATAACCACGGATCATTGCGTGAACACGACCACCCGCATGGCGGCCAATCTTGGATTTGATGCCACCATTGCGGCGGATGCCTGTGCGACCTTTGATCGCAGCTTGCCAGACGGGCGGGTTTTCCCGGCCCAGATGGTTCACGATGTTGCACTCGCCAGCCTGAATGGCGAGTTTGCAGCGGTGAAAACAGTCGCGGAAATTATTGCGGACTAATCGGCAATTGACTTGCGTTCGCAACTAAAGCAGTTTCTGCCCTCGTTTCTCGCCAAAGGTAATCTGCAATGACCAAAATCGATACTCAGGAAAAGCTCCGCGCCATATACGGAGAGCCGCTTGGACTTGCTGTCAGCAAATGTTTGCCGGCACTTGATCCGCACTGCAAGCACTTCATATCGCTTGCGCCCTTTGCGGTCATTTCCTCGTCAGATACCAATGGCAATGCAGATGTCAGCCCGCGTGGTGATGGCCCGGGTTTCATCAAGGTTGTTGATGACAAAACGCTGGTCATGCCGGATCGTCCGGGCAACAACCGGGTCGATACCCTGTCAAACATCGTCGACAACCCGAAAGTCGGGATGCTGTTTTTCGTGCCGGGCGTGAACGAAACGCTGCGCATCAATGGTGTTGCTGAAATCAGCACCGACCCGACTTTGTTGGGGCTGTTTGCCGATACGCCCAAGGCACCGATTGCCGCGATCAAGGTCACGGTTGAGGAAGCCTTCCTGCATTGCGCAAAGGCGCTGATGCGTTCCAAGCTGTGGGATCCGGAAACCCGGATCGAACGCAAAACGCTTCCGACCTTAGGCAAGATGATCAAGGATCAGACAGCGTCCGATATCCCCGAAAGCACGCAGGAAGAAGTAGACAAGTATTTCGCGCAATCCATTGCCGAGCGCGGCTGATCTGCTGTTCATGGTTTGAACGCATTTGGTCCGGGCGATGACGGGAAACTGTCATCGCCTTTTTTCTGTCTGAAAAGATAATACCAGATGGCCTGTAAGCCGGGTTCTGTCCATGCGGCGAACCGCACTGGATGACTATTCATCTGGGACGTCCGTCGCCGAACGCCTCCTGCAACCAACCCGAATGGTGGTGCGAAAACTCACCTGCCGACAATGCCGAAGCATCCGGCCGACCATTCCTATTAGGTTTTGCTCCCGGTGGGGTTTACCATGCGTCCCGCATTGCTGAAGGACCGGTGCGCTCTTACCGCACCCTTTCACCCTTACCGGATGGCTTGCGCGATCCGGCGGTATCCTCTCTGTGGCACTTTCCCTAGGGTCGCCCCCGCCAGACGTTATCTGGCACCGTGTTTCCGTGGAGCCCGGACTTTCCTCCCCGATTGCGAACAATCAGGGCAGCCATCCGGCCATCTGGTGATCGGGATGTAGGTCACATCCATGGTGGCGTCAAGAAAAAGCAGTGCAGGCAGGGATGCCTAGCGGGTGATCGCGCTGGCAAGCACCTTGGCAATGGCAACGCATTCGCCGTCGACTTGACCGGAAATGTCGTTTTGCCGCCAATGACGCTGGAACGCGATGGTGCGTTTGGCTTTATCTTCGTCGTTGTCTGCCGCGCCATAACCAATCGTCTCAAGCAGGCGATAGAACTCATCCGGGCTGGCAGCTGTGCCGGAAATACCGGAACTGATTTCAGCAACGCCATGGCATCCGGGCCATAGACCGATGCCGTGTTCGGCCAGCTGTTGCCACGGGAACAGTTCGCCCGGGTCTTCCTTGCGGTACGGGGCCATATCGGAATGAGCGATAATGCGGCTGGCGGGTATCTCATGGCGTTTGAGGATGTCTTGCGTCAGATCTATAACGGATTTGATCTGGATTTCCGGAAACGGGCGATAGCCATATTCATGTCCCGGATTGACGATTTCGATCCCGATGGAGTGGGAATTCACATCGCTACAATCTTGCCAAATGCCAAGCCCTGCGTGCCAGGCGCGTTTGTCTTCATCAACCAACTGAAAGATGCGGCCATCTTCCTCGATCAGGTAATGACTTGATACTGAGCTTTCCGGATCACACAGGCGTTCAAGTGCGTCGGCACCTGATTGCATGCCGGTGTAATGCAGGACGAGAGTATCAATAGGGCATCCATCCGGACGATCACCGAAATTGGGGGAGGGGTGGGAAATGATGTTTCCCGCTGATCGCGTTTTGGTGATCTTTTCCCCCATGCGGATCAATCCATTCCCTGTGCTTTGCGTTGAACCGGCTTGCGCAGCATGATGACCGCCACACCGCACAGAACGACTATGCCACCAATGATTTTAAGCAGCGAGAACGGCTCGTCAAATACAAGGAACGAACCCATCACACTGATCACCGGTGCCAACAGGGTCCAGGGCACAACAACATTTACATCCTGCGTCTTCAGCAAATGATACCAGAAGCCATACGCAACAATCGATGACATCACGACCGTAAAGGCAAGGTTTGCATATGCCACCCAGCTTGCGTTCATCACCGCTTCAAACCCGTTCGGCTCAAAAATCAGGGACATGATCAGCAATTGCGGGGCCGCCATCAGCGCCATCCAGCCATTCAGTTGGAAGGTATCAATGTCACCAAGCTTCTTGATCATGACATTGGCAACCGCCCACATGAAGGATGCAAACACCACGAGTAGCAGTGGTAATTGCAGTTCGGTCATGGTCGGGTCCCAGAACATGATGGTGACACCGATAAACGCCAGCGCCATACCCGAAAGCCGTTTCCAGCCCAGCCGGTCATTAAAGAAATAGGTCGCAAGCATCGACGAAAACGGCACGCCCAAAAGAATGATGATGGCGACCGGTCCGGCATCAATCATTGAAAGGGCATAGAACAGAACCCCGAAATGCAAACCGCCAAAGGTCACCGAGATCAGCGCAAGTTTGCCAAAACGTCCGCGCGGAACTTGCGTGAACGGGATCAACAGGATCGCCACAGCCGCAAAACGCATCGCTGTCAGGATGAAAGGCGGGATTTCACCAACCGCCCCTTTGACGGTCAGCATGTTCACGCCCCAAATGACGGCAACGGAAAAGGCCATAATTACGGCTTTGATCGGCATGACGGGGCCTTTCGGCAATAAGGGGCATTATAATGACCCCAAGAATATCAGATAGATACGCAACCCCGCCCAAGTTTTTTAGACGGGTTCCAGTCCCTTGATCCGATGTTTCAGCCCAAAGCACAAATGAGTTGTTTTCAACTCATGCCTAAACTGTCTTGAAATTCGCGTAAGCTTGGTCAGCCCTGACCAAGTTCCTCGCGCAGCATTTCAAGTTCCAGCCAGCGTTCTTCGGATGCTTCAAGTTCTGAGCGCGCAGCATCCAGTCGATCCACCTTTTTCTGGAAACCGTTCGGGTCCTTGGTGAACAGGCTGCTGTCAGAAAGCGCGTCCTCAAGGGTGGCGATTTCGGCTTCCAGTTTGGCCATCGCAGCAGGCAGATTGTCGTATTCGCGCTGATCCTTATAGCTCAGCTTGCCCGTCGGTTTTGATTTCGGTGCAGATGCCTGTGCGGCTTTTTTGACCTGTTTGGCCGCGGCCTTTTCTTCCTTGGCGGCCTCGGCGCGCGAAAGTCTGCGTTGGGCAATGTAATCGGAATAACCACCGGCATATTCAATGGCAGTCCCATCGCCTTCCATGACGATGGATGATGTCACAACGCGATCAAGGAAGTCACGATCGTGGCTGACCAAAAGAAGCGTGCCTTCATAGTCGCTCAGCATTTCCTGAAGCAGATCCAGTGTATCCATATCAAGATCGTTGGTCGGCTCATCCATGATCAGAAGGTTGGTCGGCTTGGCCAATTGTTTGGCCAGCAACAGCCGATTGCGTTCACCGCCTGAAAGCGCGCCGACCGGGCTTCTGGCCTGTTTTTCATCAAACAGGAAATCACGCAGATAGCTGACAACATGGCGCGGATTGCCGCGCACCATGACCTGATCGCCACCAACATCACACAGCGTATCCCAAAGGGTCTTGCTGTCATCAAGGGCGGCGCGTTTCTGATCGAAATAGCTTGGATTAAGGTTGGTGCCGATCTTGATCGTGCCGCTGTCAGGTTCGATCTGACCGGTCAGCATTTTCAAAAGCGTGGTTTTACCAGCCCCGTTCGGGCCGATAATGCCAACCTTGTCGCCACGTAAAATACGGGTCGAGAAATCAGCGATGATCTGACGGTCGCCAAATGATTTGGCGATATCGGTCGCTTCGATCACGACCTTGCCGGATGTCTCACCGGCATCGGCCGCAAGCGACACGTTGCCGATGCGGTCAACCTGTTGGGAACGCTGGGCGCGCATGTCATAAAGACGGCGCAGACGGCCCTGGTTCCGTTTGCGGCGGGCTGAAATACCCTGCACCGACCAGACGGTTTCCTGCGCAATCAGTTTATCAAGCTTGGCGCGTTCCTCGGCTTCCTTGCGATAGATTTCCTCGGACCATTCCTCGAACTGGGAAAAGTTGATCGCACCCTGATGCATCACACCACGATCAAGCCACAGCACACCATTCGATACGGCATTCAGGAATGCACGGTCGTGCGAGATCACCACAACAGCACCGCGGAAATTCTTGATTTCGCCCTCAAGCCATTCAATCGTCGGCAAATCAAGGTGGTTGGTGGGCTCGTCAAGCAACAGAACCTGCGGATCGGCAATCAGTGCACGCGCAATCGCGGCCCGGCGGCCTTCACCACCTGAAAGCTGTTTGGGGTCCGACTTCGGATCAATATCAACCGATGCCAGCAACATGTCGGATCGATAGGCATAATCCTGTTCATGGTCATCAAGGGCCGAAAGCACAAAATCCTCGACCGTGTCATAGCCGTCGAATTTCGGTTCCTGATTAAGGTAGGCCACCTTGCAGCCTGGCTGAACAAAGCGTTCGCCGCCATCGGGTTCGATTTCACCAGCGATGATTTTCAAAAGAGTCGATTTGCCACCACCATTGCGCCCGACAAGGCACAGGCGATCACGGTCGCCAATGGCAAATGACACATCAGAAAACAGATCATTCCCGCCAAAGGTCAGGTGAATGTCATTAATATTGATCAGCGGTGGCGCCATGGAAAAACCGACAAGTTTGAAAACAAAACAGGGTCACAGTGACCGGCCCCCTGCAAACAGCAATTCGCGCACCGTTGCAAGGGAAATCAACTTTGACAGAGATAATCGCGAAGATCGAACGCGCTAGCGGATACCGCGCTCTTTGCGGATTTGATCCCAGGCCGCATTGATCCGCGCCATCTTTTCGTTGGCCTGTTCGATGAATTCCGGCGGCATGCCCTTGGCCATCAGGGTGTCAGGATGGTTTTCGCGCGACAATTTCCGATGGGCCGATTTCAGGTCATCGTCACTGGCATCACGCGTCAGGCCAAGCTGCTCATAGGGATCCGGGCCGTCTGACGCGGTGAAGGCATGATGAACCCGTTCAAAGTCGACCTCGGCAAAGCCAAAGATATTGGCGACCTTTTTAAGGTAATCCTGTTCGGCCGGGTGCAGTTCGCCGTCGGCCATGGCGATTTGATAAAGCGCCTCGAGTACACCTTCAAGGATGGCACGTTCACCGCGAAACATGGTGGCTATCTGATGGGCATAAACCTCAAACCCGTCTGACGACGACCGCGCCATGTCAAAGATGCGACCGACATTCTTTTCTTCGCCCGGCGGGATATGGAACACGCGTTTGAAGGCGTTGACTTCATCGCGGCTGACATGCCCGTCAACCTTCGCCATCTTGGCGGCCAGCACGACCACACCGGTTGCAAAGGCGATCTGGCGGGGATCATGCCCGCCAATTTGCGGCCCGCGTGCATTGCTTTTGATCTTGTCAACGACATGACCGGCCGCCGCGCCGAGAATTGCACCCAATGGTCCGCCCAGGGCAAAGCCTGCAGTTCCGCCAATAATTTTGCCCCAGATGCTCATGGGTGATCTTCATCCTGTTTGTTGTAATCCGGCGCGGTCGATTGGCTGAATGGATAGGTGATTAATCGGTACCAATACCCGCGCAAAGCACAAACATAGTGCGCAGATGATGAAAAGAAATGACCTAATTTGCGGGAATTTTCGCCAAAGGTAGAGGGAATTAGTAATTAGTCTATACTTTAGTCTTTATATATCTACTGATGGTAGAATGTTTTATGGTTCTGAAAAACAAAATATAAAACCAAGAACCGGAAAATGAGGGGTGGAAGCATGTCTTTCTTGTCGCGAATGAAGCTGGTTTACCAGATCTCGCTGCTGAGCATCGTTGCTCTGGTGATTTTCGCTATTGTCGGGATCACACAATTCGTCGCCGATCAACAGCGCCAATCCGCGCAACTTCTTGCCAAGGCCGCGAGTGAAGACTCCCGGACTGTAAGTACCGTATCGCGCGCATTCCTTGATGCGCGTAGGCACGAGAAAGACTTTGTTATTCGACGAAGCGAGGAATATGTCACTGCCCACGCCGAAGCCGCCGCACAAATCCGGGCCGGTCTGGAAAAGCTTTCCGCGCGTGAAGAACTTGGTGACCTTCTTGAGCAGGTCGAGCAGGTCCAGACAGCCGTCAATAATTATGTGTCGGAATTCGCCACTGTCGTTGAACTGCAGCGCAAGGTTGGTCTAGACGAGAGTTCGGGCTTGCTTGGCGAAATGCGCAGTGCTGCTTCCGAAGTCGAAACTGCTTTGGCAGAAGTGGCCAAGCTTGAGGCGATGCTGGGACTGAGTGGCACCAAGGACCTGTCGATTGCCGTTTTACAGATGCGTCGCGATGAAAAGGATTTTCTCGCCCGTCTGGATCCGGCCTACGTCGAAAGTGTCGAAGCAACTTCCAAGCAGTTCTCGGCTGCGCTTGAGCGCGCCGGCAGCATTCAGGATGAAAAGAAACAGCAGCTTGGCAAGCTGATGGATTCATATCTGGCGGATTTCAAAACCCTTGCCGATGCCGTTCTTGAACGTGAAGAATCCCTGGAACGCCTCAGTGCATATTACGCTGCCGTCGAGCCGGTTCTGGAAACATTGGGCAATGAAGTCCGGACCGTTGCCGAAAACATGCAACAACGTGCCGAACAAATCGCGCATAGAGGGGTTCAGGTTACCTTTGCGATCTTTATCGCTGGTGCGATCATCATGATCCTGATGTCGATGGTACTTGCGCGTGCCATCGTGCGGGCTATCACCGGGTTGACCGACAAGATGGCCCGTTTGGCCAAGAACGATTTTGACGTCAAACTGGATGAAGCCGACCGCAAGGATGAGATCGGCGAAATGGGCCGGTCTGTGGTTGTCTTCCGCGAAAACGGTCTGGAGCGGCAAAAGCTTGAAGCCCAGCAACGCGAACTTGACGAAAAACAGCGCCAGCGCATTGAAAAGCAGGAGCAGCACATTCGCGAATTTGACGATGATGTCGTCGCAATGATGAGCGAAGTGGGGACTGCCGTTCAACAGCTGCATTCCGTCTCCGAAGTTCTGCGCAACAGTGCGGCCACAGCCAATGAACAGTCGACAACTGTTTCTGCGGGCAGCGAAGAAGCATCGTCAAACGTGCAACTTGTTGCAACGGCGGCGACGGAGCTTTCGGCGTCTATCCACGAAATTGCCGGTCAGATCAGCGATACTTCGAAAATGGCGGCGACGGCGAGTGATCGTGCCCAGACAACCAACGATGACATTCAGGGCCTGAATGCGGCCGCAGTCCGCATTGGCGAGGTCATCAATCTGATCAGCGATATCGCCGAACAAACCAACCTTCTGGCGTTGAACGCCACGATCGAAGCCGCCCGTGCCGGTGATGCTGGCAAGGGCTTTGCCGTGGTTGCCAGCGAGGTCAAAAACCTTGCCAATCAGACCGCCAAGGCGACCGAGGACATTTCAAGCCAGATCAATGATATCCAGCAAGCCACACAGTCGGCCGTCGATGCAATTGATAGCATCGTTCAGATGATCAAGGATATCAGCGAACGGGCATCTGCGGTGGCCGCGGCCGTCGAACAACAGACCGTTGCGACCAGCGAGATTTCCCAGAATGTCGAACAGGCCGCATCGGCAACCACCGAAATCTCAAACGCGATGCAGGGGGTTTCGTCGGCGGTGGCAGAAACCACCGAGGCTGCCGATGATGTGCGTGGTTCGGCCGATAACCTGGGTCGTCAAAGTGATGGTCTGAGTGAACGTATCGATAACTTCCTTGCAAGGATGCGCTCGATTTCATAGGCCGTCTGCAACAAGCATCATTTCACGTCTGCAACTGGAACAAGAGGAAAGAGCAATCTTTCCTCTTGTTTTGTTGTGCCTCACACCAAATGTGATTCAGTTGAGTAAGAAACAGGCACCGGGCAAGCATCAATTATGTCTTGCCACGGCTTAGAGGCCGAAATGGTTTCCCGACATATGGGGCAAGGTTCCCCGATTTGATCTGGCGGGCGCAATAGGTGTCTTCATTTCGTTGTTGAATAGAAACCTGCGCTGATGCCAGCGGGAGAACAGCTGTGGCAAAGGCGAGGCAACTGCTTGGGGGCCAAGATGAACTTTCTTTCCCGAATGAGACTTCTCTATCAAATATCGCTGATCGGCGGGGTGGCACTTTTGATCTTTATCGTCGTTGGTGCTGTGCAATTCATTGCCGAGCAACAAAGACGGGCCGCCGAAGAGGTTGCCGAGAGTGCGCTGGAGAACAAACTGGTTGCTGACGCTGTTTCGCGTGAATTCCTGAATGCACGTCGGCGGGAAAAGGACTTCCTGCTGCGCATGGATGAAAAATATGTTTCCCAGCATGCCAGTGTCGTCCAAGACGTCAATGCAGGCCTTGAGCAGCTTGAACAGGCGCCGGAACTGAGCGCGTTTGATGCGCAGCTCCAGGAAATCGTGACAGCCTTTGCCAACTATGACGCGAAGTTCGCAGTGGTTGTCGGTTTGCAGCGAGAAATCGGGTTGAACGAGGAAGAAGGGCTTCTGGGACGGTTACGTTCCTCGGTGCACAATGTCGAAGAGGCGCTCAAGAAATATAACGCCGACAATCTTACCGTAATCATGTTGATGATGCGCCGCCACGAGAAGGACTTTTTGGCACGCCTTGATCCAAAGTATGTCGGTCGGATCGATGACCGCCTTGCCGAGTTCGGACCGGCATTGGCCGCCTCAAACATTCCCGCCGACGAGCAGGATAAAATCACCGACTTGATGAAGTCATATGTTGCGGACTTCAAGGCCCTGTCTGAAAAGATCCTGCAACGCGAAGCAGAGCTCGGCTTTTTGTCCGACTATTATGCCGAGGCTGAGCCGATCCTTAATGAGCTCAGTCAGTCGATTGGCGAAATCGCACAGACCCAAAAGCAAAGAGCTGACAGCATTGCAGAAACCAGTCTGACAGTTTCGGTCATTATGTATTCAATCGGCGTTCTGGCGTTAATGGGGCTCTCGTTCTTGTTGGCACGCGCCATTGTCAGCGCGATCAGCGGTTTGACCAACAAAATGACTCGACTGGCTGAAAACGACTTTGATGTCGATATCAACGAAGTGAAGCGGGCGGACGAAATCGGCGAGATGGGGCGTGCGGTTCTGGTGTTCCGCGAAAACGGTATCGAACGCATCAAGCTTGAAGCAGCGCAAAAGGCAGAGGACGAGAAACGCCGCAAACGCATGGAGACTCAGGAACGCTATATTCAGGAATTTGATCAGGCGGTGGTTGCCGTCATGGCCGATGTCGGAATAGCGGTGGAGCAACTCCATCAGGTGTCGAACGTATTACGTAACAGTGCTGAGACAGCAACCAACCAGTCGATGGCAGTGTCTTCCGGTGCCGAAGAAGCCTCTTCGAATGTGCAGTTGGTTGCCACGGCCGCAACCGAACTTTCGGCATCTATCAACGAGATTTCCGGTCAGGTCACGGAAACGTCAACCATGGCACAGTCCGCAACCGAGCGGGCCCGCAATACCAACGACAATATACAGGGGCTTAATGATTCTGCGATCAAGATTGGCGAAGTCATCAGCCTGATCAGTGATATCGCCGAACAAACCAACTTGCTGGCGCTTAATGCAACGATTGAGGCCGCCCGGGCGGGGGACGCAGGCAAGGGCTTTGCCGTCGTCGCAAGCGAGGTGAAAAACCTTGCCAATCAGACGGGCAAGGCAACCGAGGAAATTACATCCCAGATCAACGATATCCAGCAGGCGACAAGCCTTGCCGTTGATGCAATCGACGAGATTGTCAAAATGATCTCCGACATCAGCGAACGTGCAGCTGCGGTGGCGGCCGCGGTCGAACAGCAAACCGTCGCCACCAGCGAGATTTCGCAGAACGTGGAGCAAGCCGCCGCCGGGACAGAGGAAATCTCGGCTGCCATGCAAGGAGTGTCTGCAGCTGTCAATGAAACCAACGAAGCGGCTGGTAACGTCAATGTTTCGGCCAACAACCTTGGTCAACAAAGCGGTGACTTGCGGTCGCAGATTGATGGTTTTCTCGAACGGATGCGCACACTTTAACGGTGAATTGCCGATAAGTATAAGGCGGCAGGGGCTTTACCTTGTCGCCTTTATCGCGATAAAATGCCGACAAACTTCCAATGAACCTGGTCGGAACCTATCTTGGTGACCGGGAATACTGCATTACAGGGAACGTCGGATGGCTGATAAAACACGTATCGTCTCATCGTCACATCTTGTCTCGGAACGCGCAGCCGAACTGTCGGAACTTGAATTTGCGTTGATCCTGTCAGGTAACGCATTTAACCGCTGGATGGTGCGGTGCATGCGTGCGGCGGGTATGCCCGATGTGTCGGTTCTCGATATTCTGGTGCTGCACAATGTCAATTCCCGTGAGCGGGAAAAAAGTCTGTCTGAAGTCTGCTTTGTCCTGAATGTCGAGGACAGCCATCTTGTGAACTATTCCCTTAAAAAGCTCCGCAAGCTTGGACTTGTCGAGGGTGTCAAACGCGGCAAGGAAGTGCATTACGCGACCACCAAGGACGGCCGTGAAATGTGCGAAAAATACCGTCAGGTCCGCGAGGATTGCCTGATTGAGACTTTCCAGCGGCTTGGCGTCAACAGCGAGGAAGTCGGGGATGTCGCCAAGACCCTTCGCGCAATTTCCGGCGTCTATGACCAGGCATCACGTGCCGCAAGTGCGATGTAAACCGCGCTGCTGCTGGTACTGGCGCTAAGGCTTGTCCTTCGCATCCCCGATGTCTGGGAGCAACACCTAGGGCTGAATTGGCAGCAGGGTGCGATTGTAGGTCGGGGACATCACGATTTCGTTGAAGCAAACCCGCATGGGTGCCCCGACGACATAAGTCACGATTTCTGCAAGATCGCTTGGCTTTAAAAGACGATCAAGTTCTTCCTGCTCTATCGGTACCGGTCGTTGCTGAAGGATCGGGGTGGCAACCTCGCCCGGCGAAATGCAGCAACAGCGGATGTTGTTGTGCAGTTCTTCCTGATTGATGCTGTGGGACAACTCCACGACACCGCGCTTGGAGGCAATATAGGCAGGACCTGCGACCGGGAATTCATGCTTTGCGGCCCACGATGAAATATTGATGATCAGTCCGTCTTGTTGATCGCGCATCAAGGGCAGGGTCGCACAAACGGTGTTGGCAACACCGTTCAGGTTGACGGCGACGATACGCTGCCAGTCTTTGATATCAAGATCGCGCCAATGCCGTTTCGGGGTGTTCACGCCAGCACAGTTGATCAGCACATCAATTTTGCCCATCGCGCTTTTGATTTTCGCGACCGTTTCAAAAACCTTTTCGCTGTCACTGATGTCGAGCGGGTGAATTTCAACTTTTCCCCCGCTTGCCGCAATGTCATCTGCAACTTGCCGAAGTGTCTCTTCGCGCCGAGCCGAAAGGGCAACGTGCGCCCCGCCAGCCGCCAGAGATTTGGCAACTGCCTCACCGATGCCGCTACCGGCACCTGTAATCCAGACAGACTTCCCCGAAAGATCAGACATTGGATTTTCCCCACTTGTTATTTGTTTGATCGCTAGTTGAATGCCCCCGGCAGGCAACAATAACAACAAAAATATCAGACGAATGGTCGGTTTTTGCGGGTTCACGCAGCCGGGGTTCCGCGGTGTTGTCTCCCGGATTGTGCATATCTGCTATGAATTAAAGTTGACAATTTGTCGGCAAAATGTGATCAATGTGTCGGGAGGCTACTTTGGAGTCTCGATACGCGATAGCGTGTATCGGCTTGCATCACACACAGGGAGACTTGAAAAATGTTGAAAAAAGCACTTTCGACTGTCGCAGTCGCAGCGATCACCATGTCAGCCGGCTTTGCATCCGCTGAAGAAACCTGGGACATGGCAACGCCATATCCTGACGCGACTTTCCACACCCAGAACATCATTGAATTTGCCAAGGATGTGAATGAAGCATCTGGCGGTGAGCTGAGCATCACCGTTCATTCCGGTGGTTCGCTGTTCAAGCATGCTGACATCAAACGTTCGGTGCAGCGCGGCCTGGTGCCGATCGGCGAAACCCTGATTTCGCTGCTGGCCAACGAAAACCCGATCTACACCGTTGACGCGATCCCGTTCCTCGCGACGTCTTATGAAGACGCCAAGAAGCTTTGGGAAGTATCGCGCGAAGGCATCGAAGCAGCCCTCGCAAAAGACGGTCTTAAAGTTCTTTATGCTGTTCCGTGGCCGGCACAGGGCCTTTACACCGCAAACGAAGTTAACAGCGTTGCTGACCTCGATGGTGTCAAGTTCCGTGCCTATAACGCCACCACGTCCGAACTGGCATCGCTGACCGGCATGGTCGCGACCCAGGTTGAAGTTCCGGAAATCCCGACCGCCTTTGCAACCGGCATTGTCGAAGCGATGATCACGTCGCCGTCGACCGGTGCCAACTCCAAGGCATGGGACTTTGTTTCGAACTTCTATGACGTTCAGGCATGGCTTCCGAAAAACATGGTTATCGTAAGCGAAAGCGCATTCGATGGCCTGTCTGCTGACGTTCAGGCTGCTGTTCTTGAAGCGGCTACCAAAGCCGAAACCCGCGGCTGGGAAATGAGCATGGCAGAAGCCGAAGAGAAAAAGAAAATTCTCTCTGAAAACGGCATGAACGTTGCTGCGCCGAGTGCAGAACTCAAAGACGGTCTCGCAGCAGCTGGTGACAAAATGGTCGCTGGTTGGCTGGAAAAAACCGGCGATGAAGGCCAGGCCATCATCGACGCGTTCAAGAACTAAGCACCAGTTCTTGCCAATTGTCGGGGCCGGACGGCTGTCGTCCTCCGTTCGGTCCCGGACAATCCGCACATTTTAATGTTACTGTCCGTTAGGTACGATACGTCGCTTTGGGGATGATCGTTGGCGGAAAGGGGGACTGCTGTGCGCAGACTGCTAGATTATTTATTCAAATTCAGTGCCGTTTTGGCGGCCGCGTTCCTGGTAATCATTGCGCTGCTGATTCTCGCCCAGTCCTTGGGGCGTCTTGTCGGGATCGCCGTTCACGATGCCAATGAACTGGCCGGGTTCTCGCTTGCTGCCGGTACGTTCCTTGCCCTGGGTCCGGCGCTGCGCGCGGGCACTCACATCCGGGTCATGATCGTCCTTTCGCACCTTAAAGGCCGTGTCCGCCGAACAATGGAAGCGATCACGCTGTTGGCTGCGATCTATCTTGCCGGTTACTTCGCCTGGTGGATGGCGGTTCTGGCCGAGGAAAGCTTTTCGTATGGCGATACCTCGCCCGGCGTTCTGGCCTTCCCACTATGGATCCCGCAAACCGCCATGGCCTTTGGACTGGTTGTCTTTACCATCGCTCTGCTCGAAGCATTTGTTGATCTTCTGGCTGGCCGCGAACCCGCTTTTGTCGGCGGCGAAGCGAACGAACTGAACGAGTAGGGGGCGGTCATGGACGTACTTCAAATCGGTCTTATCCTGATGGGCCTGCTGTTCCTGTTTCTGGGCGCTGGTCTGTGGGTTGCACTTGCACTTTTTGCCATTGGCGTCTTTGCCATTGATGTTTTCACCAGTGCACAAACCGGTCCGATCATCGCGACCACAGCATGGTCAAGCCTTGCGACCTGGTCACTGGCACCGCTGCCACTGTTTATCTGGATGGGTGAAATCCTGTTTCGGTCCCGCCTGTCCGAAGACATGTTCACAGGTCTTGCCCCGTGGCTGAACAAACTTCCGGGTCGGTTGTTGCATGTAAATATTCTGGGCTGTGGTATCTTTGCCGCGGTGTCGGGGTCGTCGGCGGCAACGGCGGCCACCATCGGGCGCATGTCGATCCCGGAACTGCGTAAACAGGGCTATGCCGACAGCCTGATCCTTGGAACCCTTGCCGGTTCCGGTACACTGGGGCTTCTGATCCCGCCGTCGATCATTTTGATTGTCTATGGTGTTTCGGCTGAACTTTCGATCGCCCGTCTTTTCATTGCCGGCGTGATCCCCGGTGTCATGCTGATCATCATGTTCATGAGCTTCGTTGGCATATGGGCAACGATCAACAAGGACAAGATGCCTGAAGCGGCCCCCAGCATTCCGTTTGCTGAAAAGATCCGTGCATCCGGTCGCCTGATCCCGGTCATCGTTCTGATTGCGGCTGTCATCGGTTCGATCTATGGCGGGGTGGCAACCCCGACAGAGGCCGCGGCATTCGGTGTGGTCGGTGCGTTGATCCTCTCAGCGCTTAGCGGGTCGCTTTCCAAGGAAAGCCTGCTTGATGGCATCATGGGTGCCACCCGGACATCCTGCATGATCTGCTTTATCCTTGCGGGTGCCGCGGTGCTGACGGTTGCCATGGGCTTTACCGGTGTACCGCGTGAACTGGCAGCATGGATCGCCCAGATGGAGCTGTCGCCTTATGCGTTGCTCGGTGCGCTGACGATCTTCTTTATCGTTCTGGGATGTTTCCTGGACGGTATTTCGGTGGTGGTTCTGACAACCTCTGTGATCCTGCCGATGGTGCAGGCCGCTGGCATCGACCTTTTGTGGTTCGGCATCTATGTCGTGCTGGTGGTCGAAATGTCACAGATCACGCCACCGGTCGGCTTTAACCTTTTCGTTCTGCAAGGCCTGACAGGCAAGAACCTGTTCAAGATTGCAGTTGCTGCCTTGCCATTCTTCTTCCTGCTGTTGTTTGCCGCCCTTTTGATCACCGTATTTCCGGGGATCGTCACCTGGCTGCCAACGCAAATGAGTGGCTAACAGTTCATGATTTGAACTGACCAAAATACTCGAATTTTCTGACTACAGATGCCTGAAGGAGTGAGCATCATGGCCCCGCTCGACCAAAATTCGCCCGCCTCGCAGACCACCGGACAGCCGAAATGGCAGTTCTGGATCGATCGCGGCGGCACATTTACCGATATCGTTGCCCGCAAACCCAATGGCGCGCTTGTCACCCACAAACTGCTGTCGGAAAACCCCGAACGGTATAAGGACGCCGCCATTCAGGGCATCCGCGAACTGCTTGAAGTTGCCGACGGCGAAAAAATCCCGGCCGAGAAAATCGAAGCGGTCAAAATGGGCACCACGGTTGCAACCAACGCCCTGCTTGAACGCAAAGGCGACCGCACGGTTCTGGTCACCAACAAGGGCTTCCGCGATGCGCTGCGTCTGGCCTATCAGAACCGCCCGCGCCTGTTTGATCGCAACATCATTCTGCCCGAAACGCTTTATGAAACCGTGATCGAAACCGCTGGCCGTTTTGACGCACAGGGTCATGAACTCGAAGGGATGGACCTTGATACCCTTCGGGCCGACTTGCAGAAAGTCTATGACAGCGGCATTCGTGCCTGTGCCATCGTGTTCATGCATGGTTATCGCTATACCGCGCATGAACTGGCCGCCGAAAAGGTCGCCCGTGACATCGGCTTTACCCAGGTTTCTGTCAGCCATCAGGTCAGCCCGCTGATGAAGCTGGTATCGCGCGGCGATACCACGGTGGTGGATGCCTACCTGTCGCCGATCCTGCGTCGTTATGTTGATCAGGTCGCCTCCGAACTGGGTGGCGTGAAATTGATGTTCATGCAGTCCAATGGCGGTTTGACCGATGCGGTCAAGTTCCAGGGCAAGGATGCAATCTTGTCCGGTCCGGCTGGCGGTGTTGTCGGCATGGTCCGTACGGCAGAAATGGATGGCTTCAAACAGGTCATCGGTTTTGATATGGGCGGCACATCGACCGACGTTTCGCACTATGACGGCGAATACGAACGTGATTTCGAAACCCAGGTCGCCGGTGTGCGCATGCGCGCGCCGATGATGAAAATCCACACGGTTGCGGCCGGTGGCGGCTCGATCCTGCATTTCGATGGTGCGCGTTTCCGTGTTGGTCCGGACAGTGCCGGTGCAAACCCGGGACCAGCGGCCTATCGCCGTGGCGGTCCGCTGGCGGTAACTGATATCAACGTCATGCTGGGCAAGGTCCAGCCGGACTTCTTCCCGAATGTCTTTGGCCCCGAAGGCGACGAGCCACTTAATGCCGATGCGGTTCGCAAGGGCTTTGAGGAAATGGCGGCTGACATCGAAAAGAACACCGGCCAGATCCGCACCCCCGAAGAAGTCGCCGAAGGCTTCCTGCGCATTGCCGTAGAAAACATGGCAAACGCCATCAAGCAGATCTCGGTCCAGCGCGGCTATGACGTCAGCGACTATATCCTGCAGTGCTTTGGCGGTGCAGGTGGTCAGCATGCCTGTCAGGTTGCCGATACCCTTGGCATGACGAAGGTCTTTGTCCATCCGTTCGCCGGTGTTCTGTCGGCCTATGGCATGGGCCTTGCCGATATCCGTGCGATGCGTGAACAGGCGGTTGAGGGCAAACTTGCCGCCGAAGGCCTTGCAGATCTGGATAAGCAGCTTGATGCCTTGGCCGTTGATGCCTTGGCAGAACTGAAAGAACAGGGCATTTCGGATGACAAGATCAGCCTGCTGAAACGCCTGCATCTGCGCTATGACGGTACCGACACCCCGCTGATTGTTGATTTCGGCGATGTCGATGCCATCACGGCCCAGTTCGAAGAACAGCACAAACAGCGCTACGGCTTTGTCATGACCGGAAAGCCACTGGTGGTCGAGGCCGTCGCGGTTGAGGCGATTGGCGAAACCCAAAGCCTTCCGGCGTCGTCGGCTGAGCTTGATGGTGCGGAAGTTATGCTCAAGCCGCTTGCGACCCGTCCGGTCGTCTTTGATGGCAAAACCGAACAGACCCCGTTCTACAAACGAGAAAACCTGAAACCCGGTGCGACGGTCCGCGGCCCGGCTGTGATTGTGGAGCCGGTTGGCACCACCGTGATCGATCCGGGCTGGGAAGCCAAGGTCAACGGCCTTGATCATCTAATCCTGAACCGTGTCGTGCCGATGAAACGTTCAGAGGCGATTGGCACCCAGGCTGATCCAGTGATGCTTGAAGTGTTCAACAACCTGTTCATGAACATTGCCGAACAGATGGGTGTGACGCTTGCCAACACCTCATACTCGGTCAACATCAAGGAACGTCTGGACTTCTCATGTGCGGTGTTTGATCAGGAAGGCCTTCTGATCGCCAACGCCCCGCATATGCCCGTCCACCTTGGCTCAATGGGTGAGTCGGTTCAGGCGGTGATCAAAAACAACGACGGCAAAATGAAGCCGGGCGATGTTTATATGCTCAATGACCCGTATAACGGCGGTACGCACCTGCCTGACATCACACTGATTACCCCGGTGTTTGGCGATGATGGCAAGGAAGTGCTGTTCTATGTCGCATCGCGTGGTCACCACGCCGATGTTGGCGGCATTACGCCGGGCTCGATGGCGCCGAATTCGCGCGTTCTTGAAGAAGAAGGCGTTCTGATCAACAACTTCAAGCTGGTTGATCAGGGCACGTTCGATGAAAAAGGCCTGACCGATCTTCTTGAAGGTGCGAAATATCCGGCACGTAACCCCTATCAGAACATCGCCGATCTGCGCGCCCAGATCGCGGCCAATGAAAAGGGTGTGCAGGAACTGCGCAAGATGGTCGATCACTTTGGTCTTGATGTGGTGCATGCCTATATGCAGCACGTTCAGGACAACGCCGAAGAAAGCGTGCGTCGCGTGATTGATGTCCTGAAAGACGGCGAATATGCCTATGAAATGGACAATGGTGCGGTTGTCCGCGTCAAGGTGACTATCGACAAGGCAACCCGTTCGGCGACGGTTGATTTCACCGGCACGTCCGATCAGCTTGATAACAACTTCAACGCCCCGTCGGCTGTGACCCGCGCGGCTGTGTTGTATGTCTTCAGAACGCTTGTTGATGATGACATTCCGCTCAATGCCGGGTGCCTGAAGCCGGTCAATCTGATCGTGCCCGAAGGATCGATGCTTAACCCGCGTTATCCGGCCGCCGTTGTCGCCGGTAACGTTGAAACCAGCATGCATGTCACCGATACGCTCTATGCAGCCCTTGGCGTGCTTTCCGGTGGTCAGGGCACGATGAACAACTTCACCTGGGGCAACGATACGCACCAGTATTACGAAACCATCTGTGGCGGTACCGGTGCCGGTCCCGACTTTGATGGTACGGCAGCTGTTCATTCGCACATGACCAACTCGCGCCTGACCGATCCGGAAGTCCTTGAATGGCGCTTCCCGGTTCTGCTCGAAAGCTTTGAAATCCGGAAAGGATCAGGTGGTAAAGGCAAACACAAGGGTGGCGATGGTGCGATCCGTCGTGTGCGCTTCCTCGAAGACATGACCGCATCAATCCTGTCCAACCACCGTCGCGTGCCGGTTCAGGCCTGTGCAGGCGGGGAGCCCGGCCAGCTTGGCCGCAATGCCGTCGAACGCATCGATGGCACCGTGATCGAGCTTAAGGGCACCGATGGTGCGGAAATGCATCGGGGGGATGTCTTTGTCATTGAAACCCCGGGTGGTGGGGGCTACGGCAAGGCCTGATCGGCCCCTGCATTTTCAGATATCGCGGATCGGGAACGTGTTCCCCCCTTAAACACCTGTTTGTTTCCGGTCCCCAAAGCCGCCTTGCTTCCCTGTTGCAAGGCGGCTTTTTCATAGTAACGACCCGAAAAAATTCCCTTGAGCTTCGTTTGCAGTTGCTTCCTTCCAGAACTTCAATGCTAACTGGTGTTTGGCGACGATTAGCAGCCAGTATAGGTGTTGGTTCCTGCTTCCAGTGATAAGTTTCACATCAAGTGATGGGTCAAGTCCGACCTCTGCAACCATGTCTCGCCAAAGTTCAAAAATTTGCCTGCGCACATCGGGCATAGGACGGTTTTGGTCAATACGGTCTCGCCATCCGGGAACTAAGGCATCAAAATCAGATTTTTCGGATGTCAGGTTAAGTCCCAAGTTCCTCTGATGGTCCATTTTGCTGAAATGAATCAGCATATCAATACGCTTCAGCTGCGATAAAGTTTGAATGATTTCAAAGCTAAGAGTGCCCAGGCTAAAAGGGTCAATAAATGCGAAGTTCAACCCATATTCATTTACGGCTTGAACGTATTGTTTGGCCGCTGCTACAGCATCTCCCTCTAACTCAACAACTGGAGCCCCCAGTCTTCTCAAGCGTTCTGCACATGCGGAACGCAGTGTTGGGTCAATGTCAGAGATGTAAACTGTACTGAATGGGGCTTCGCCCTTGCGGCTGATTTTCCATGCAGCTACGGCACTTCCATCAACCCATTCGTTGGTGTTGCGTATTCTCGCTCGACCAGACCCACAGAACAAATCAACAAATGTCGCCGATTTTGCACGACCAGATAGGAACTTCTGCCGAGCTTTCCGAGAAATGTTAAGGTATCGGCTGAGGTAGTCATGTTTCTCGCAGGCCCACACGCCCACTTCTGATGCTGGTAGCCCATCATCAGCTTCAAAGATCTTACTTGTTTGGCTCATTCCCCCTCTCTAATGTTTAGGGTGTCATTTGAGCCAAGCGATTATCCCACTCAATACGCGTATTGGGGCATTTCATCCCAAGTTTGGCCTCTATAAATACGGCCGTTAGCTTTTTTGGAGCGACGTTTGTTGTCTGCTCCCCAAGTTCCCCACTGCTTAAAGAAAAAGGCAGTATTGTAGCTGCTGCAGTGTTTGTGAATTTCGTCCACCCACGCTTCTTTAATTGGTCGAGCGGAAGGACCGCTTTCTCCGCCCACGATTGCCCAATGAATATCCCGGAGGTTCACGCTCCCAACAGGTCCGATCAGCGGTTCAAACGAGACGAAACGTATAGCGGCAGGTACCTCACGAAGCTCTTGAATGCGGTGTGTTACGTTTTCATTTTCCACACTCGTTCCAAGCCATACATTTGGAAGTACGTTGGTAGTCCTAGAGCCAACAATCTCTAGCATCCTGTCGGGACGTTTTGTAAGTATTTGATAGTTGTGCCAGGGAGTTTCGCTCATTACCTCCCAAACTTTGAGAATGAAGTCTTCGCTAACACCTTCATGAAAAAGATCGCTCATGGAATTAACAAATATCTTTCTGGGCTTTTTCCAAGAGTAAGGTGTTTTCAAAGACTGATGGTCTTCAAATATCTCACCAGTCCAAACGGCTTTGCGGTTTATTGTTTTAGTTAATCCACGGTACTTATCCACTCGCATTGCGTCTAAGCGTTTAGCCATTCGCATCGCATAGCAGTTAGTGCAGCCAGCGGACATGACCGAGCAGCCTGCCACAGGGTTCCAAGTGGCGTCAGTCCATTCTATTTCGGTTTCAGCCATTGTTTATAACCTCGGGTTTAACAGGCGAGATAAATATAATTCTAAAATATTAACTCTAAACATTTTCGGTTTTCTTAATGTCGAATTATTTTGCAAGTCTTGGCGTTTATCTTCCTTATAAACCCCTGTTTTTCTTGATGTTGGTTCAAACGTTCCCACATTCAGATCAAATGGGGGGCAATTAGGGTTTAGACCCTGAAATCAACGACATTGCCATTGAGGCCCGTGATCAAATCAACGATGATCATGGATGTTGCTGCTATCTCGGATACGAAGGGTCAGATGCCTGCCCGCACAAGGCGGCTTTTCGTGGATCAGATCGGCCTGAACAGGACAGGAAGAGAGCACCGTGAAATTCTTCATTTTGAACCAGCGCTACTTCGTGATGACGGGTGTTGTGGTTTTGGCTTTGGCCTCTGTGATCTTGGCGTCGGCCGTTGATGTCTGGTTCTGGGTGCCTGCGGTGATTTTCGGGTTGCTGGTGCTGGTTGGTATTCACGACCTGTATCAGAACAAGCATTCCATCCTGCGCAACTACCCGATCAGTGCGCATATCCGCTTCATCCTCGAAAGCTTCCGTCCGGAAATCCGACAATACCTGCTTGAAAGCGATCAGGACGAAATCCCGTTCAGCCGTCAGGCACGCGGTCTTGTCTATCAGCGCGCCAAGGGTGTCGAAGACAAACGCCCGTTCGGCACGATCGAGGAAGTCTATAAATCCGGCTATTCATGGATCACCCATTCCGTCGCACCCAAGCACATCACCGATACCGATTTTCGGGTGCGCGTCGGCGGTCCGCATTGCAAGCAGCCCTATGATTGCAGCCTGTATAATATCTCTGCCATGAGCTTCGGTGCACTTTCCGGCAACGCAATCCTGGCGCTTAACAAGGGTGCCAAAAAGGGCGGCTTTGCCCATGATACCGGCGAAGGCAGCATTTCGCGCTATCACCGCGAAGGCGGTGGTGATCTGATCTATCAGGTGGCCTCGGGTTATTTCGGGGCGCGCAACGAAGATGGCAGTTTTTCCGAGGAAAAATTTGCCATAACCGCCGCCGACCCGCAGGTCAAAATGATCGAGGTCAAGCTCAGTCAGGGCGCAAAGCCCGGCCATGGTGGCATGTTGCCATCGGCCAAAATTACCGCCGAAATTGCCGAGGCGCGCGGTATCCCGATGGGGCAGGATTGCGTGTCGCCCGCGGCCCACAGTGTTTTCTCAACCCCGATTGGGCTGATGGAATTCATTGGCCGGTTGCGTGACCTTTCGGGGGGGAAGCCGGTTGGCTTTAAGCTCTGCATCGGGCACCGCCGCGAATTCATGTCGATCATAAAGGCGATGTTGAAAACCGGCATCACGCCCGATTTCATCGTCGTGGATGGCAAGGAAGGTGGTACCGGTGCCGCCCCGGTCGAATTTGCCAACCGGGTTGGGATGCCGATGCAAGAAGGCCTGACCTTTGTCCACAATGCCCTGCGGGGTGCTGGTGTCCGCGATCAGATCAAGATTGGTGCTGCCGGCAAGATCGTCTCGGCCTTTGATATTGCCCGTACCCTGGCGCTGGGCGCGGACTGGTGTAATGCCGCGCGTGGTTTCATGTTTGCTTTGGGCTGTATTCAAGCCCAAAGCTGCCATACCAACTGCTGCCCGGTCGGGATCGCAACACAGGATAAAATCCGCCAACGCGCCCTTGATCCGGGTGACAAAAGCGAACGTGTCGCACGCTTCCACAAAAATACCATGCATGCACTCGCCGAAATTACCGGTGCGGCCGGTTTGACTGATCCGCGCAACTTCATGCCCTATCACTTTATGGTGCGTCAGAAAGACAACGAGTTTGTTGATGGCAACGAAGCCTATCCCTACCTGCCCGAAGGCTTCCTGTTGCAAGATACCGAACTTCCGGAACTCCACGAATGGCATTCCCGTTGGGAACGTGCATCCGCTGAAACCTTCGATCCCAAGGAAATCCCGTTCGGCCCCTATAAACGGGCACAGGCGATTGCAGGGGAAAAAGCCGCGCAGTAGCATGGTTGCGAACCACGCCACCCAAACGGAGAGGACCAGATAGCACCAATGGTTGTTAAACGGATTGTCTCAAACTTTGCTGTGGATGATATCGCCAAGGCAGTTGCCTTCTACGAGGGCATTTTAGGCCTTGATACCGTAATGGATCATGGCTGGATCAGGACTTTTGCGGCAGCAGACCAAACCATGACCACACAGGTCAGTTTCGCCACCGAAGGTGGATCGGGGACACCCGTTCCCGACATGTCTATCGAGGTCGATAACCTTGATGATGTCCTTGGTAAAATGAAGGATGCCGGGATCGCAATCGAATATGGCCCGGCAGAAGAACCATGGGGTGTCAGGCGGTTTTACGTCCGCGACCCGTTTGGCAAGCTGGTCAATATTCTTGAGCACAAATGATCAAAACCCGGCTTTTGGGGCCGGGCTTTGCTACTAGCGTTGACATAGTTCTGCGCGAACCGCGAGCAATCCTTCACGGGTAATGCGGTAAGGTCCGCCGCGTTGTGATCGGATCAGTCGGCGTTTGCGCAGCTTCTTGAAGACTTCAAGCGTACAGGCGGTCAGAAACCAGCCGTCGCGGGTAATGCAATCTGCTTCAAGAACATGGTTTTTGCCGTCCTTGATCACTTTGATCAGGCCGCCTTGTGCGAGTGCATGCAACACGCGCTGTTCGTTCTTTGAAATATTCATCGGTCAGAGTCCGAAAACCAGTTGGGAAAACGGTTTTCGATCGGGACGGGCACAACAGTACCGGTCACGCGCACCCGGTTTAAGGTCGGGCAGGCGGTCCGATCTGCTGATCAGCGGTCTGGAAGCAGGAAAGACGCAAGGCTGTCAAACCGCGATCAGCGGCTGTGCCGGGACTCTGACATAAAATCTCCGATTAAGGTTCGGACGAAAAATTGTCCGATTGCGCGCATTTGTCAAGCGGCACGCTGCATTTCAATCATCGGGACTTTCTGGTCATTGATCGGGCCGGTGACCATAAAGCCGAACTTGCGGTAAAACGCCTTGGCGCGTTCATTGGCCGCCGGGACGGTCAGGCGCACATTGCTGCGCACACCGCGTTCGGCCAGGGCATCAAGGGCGGCAATCATCAATGCCTTGCCCGCACCAGTGCCTTGTGCTGCGGGATCAACAACGATCCAGCGGATTTCAGGGGCATCATGGATGGCAATGACATAGCCCAGAAGATTATCGTCGCGGGCGGCGACATAGACCGAGTGATTGTCAGACTGCACACTGGCGGAAAAGGCATCAACCGCCAATTCAATCACACTGCGGGCATGGATGCTGGTTGTCTCATCAAGGTCTTCGACCAGACAGCCGAGCTCTATCGTGCGTTCGGAAATCGCACGTATTTCAGGCAGGTCGTCTGCGGTGCCTTTGCGTATTTGCATGTCGTGCGCTCTAAGTCATTGTTCTTTCGGGTCAGACCCTTTGAGATCAGTTTCACTTAAAAACAATACCGGGAGGTTAATGACATACTGCCTTCAAGGGTGGGGATGACAGTTCGGATATGCGCAGGCAGTCGCTGGGCCAAGCGTTGGTGGGCGATTATTTGCGGCGGCTTTTTTTGTCGCGATACATCTCGAGATCGGCAATCGCCATCATGTCCTCAAGGCTTTTATCAAGCGGCTCGAAGAAGACCGACGCACCGGAACTGATTTGCGGTGTTTCGCGGATCGGGGATTTGGCGGTCGGCACGGTAAGTTTGACGTGATCAAGGGCGTTGCGCACACGGGTGACAATGGTCGTCAGATCGCCGCGATTGCGCACATAGCCGAGAACAGCGAATTCATCCCCGCCGATGCGCCCGCAAATATCAACCTCGCGGATGCTGTCTGTGATCGCCTTGCCAACGGCACGAAGGGCAGCATCCCCGGCGGCATGGCCGTAATCATCGTTCCAGTGTTTCATGTCATCAAGATCGATAAAGATGA
Organism: Thalassospira sp. CH_XMU1458; assembly: GCF_037027205.1. Taxonomy (NCBI): domain Bacteria; kingdom Pseudomonadati; phylum Pseudomonadota; class Alphaproteobacteria; order Rhodospirillales; family Thalassospiraceae; genus Thalassospira; species Thalassospira sp. CH_XMU1458. The sequence continues at coordinate 1,429,739 of NZ_JAYMDW010000001.1, forward strand.
TCCCGATATTGTGGTGATAGCGTTTGGCGATGCGGATTTTCTGATGGGCCAGCATCTCAAACCCGGCGCGGTTGTTCATGCCGGTCAGCGGATCGGTCATCGAGAGGTTGCGCATGATTTCGTATTGCTCGTACAGGCGCAAATCGGCTTCGATCAGGTCGCGAAAGACCTCCATCAATTCCTGCAACGGGTTTTCATACTGCGTGGCTTTGGTGTCAAACACGCAAAGGGTCCCGAAAACCAGGCCATTTGGCCACAAAAGCGGCACCCCGAAATAGGAAATATAGCCTTCCTCGACGACTTCGGGATTGTCGGCCCATTCGGGCTTGTTGCTGGCGTCGGGTTCGTAAAAGGCTGACTTTGTGGCAACCACCCGGCGGCAATACAAATTGGCGTCAAGCGATTGCGGTTTTCCCGAAACTTCGGGAAACGGATTTTCCGGGTTCTTGCTTGTCAGGGCGGCGCGAAAACCGATCTTGTCATTATATTCGACAACATATCCGGCCGTGGCACCAAGAAGCTGCGTCATCAGGTCGACGACACGTTGCCACTTATCAAGCGACGCCTTCATCACCTCGTCCTGAGTGATCCAGTCGAATTTCCTAAGCAAGACCATCGCAAGTGCCTTTGTCCGAAGCCGATCAATCATCCTGATCGCCGTAATATACATTATAGCATGGTATTATTAGGACTATACGAAACCTCTTAACAAAATGCTTTCGCTTCAACATCTTGACGAGGGTGTTTCAGTCTCACGTATAGTTCTGCAAAATTGATGGTCTTTGGTGACTTTGGGGGCGCTTGTCGTGTTTTTGCCCCTTTTTCTTGCGATTGAAACCGCGAGGTTCCAAACTTGGCCGTAAAGCACGGTTAGTTCAGAAAAGCAGGAGACGCCCAGATGGCAGACGTGATCGATTATACGATCCATGGCGAAGAGATGCAGCTGGTTGAAATCGAACTCGATCCGGGCGAGGGCGTCCGGGCAGAAGCTGGCGCCATGATGTATATGAGCGATGGCATCGCCATGCAGACCGGTACCGGTGGCGGGCTGTTTTCCGGCTTCAAGCGCATGCTGACGGGCGAGGGATTCTTTATCACAAGCTTTGTCCATGAAGGATCGGGCAAGGGGCATGTCGCCTTTGCCGCCCCCTATCCGGGCAAGGTGGTGCTGCTTGATCTGGGTGAACATGGTGGTGAGATTATCTGTCAGAAGGATGCGTTTCTGTGCGCGGCATCGGGCATAGATATTGATATCGCCTTTTCCAAAAAACTCGGCGCAGGTCTTTTCGGTGGGGAGGGCTTTATCCTTCAACGGCTGAGCGGCGATGGCCTGGCCTTCATGCATGCGGGCGGCACGATTATTCGCAAGGATCTTAAGCCGGGCCAGACGCTTCGGGTGGATACCGGTGCGTTGGTCGCGATGACGCCATCGGTTGATTATTCGATCAAGTTTGTTGGCGGGTTTACCAACGCGCTGTTCGGCGGCGAAGGCCTGTTCGTCACGACCCTGGAAGGGCCGGGGACAGTTTGGCTGCAAAGCCTGCCATTCGCGCGTCTGGCAGACCGGATTGCCGCCGCCCTGCCACAGGATCGCAACAAGGGCTAGGGCATCGGGCCCTGCGTAATCCGATGCCGTTTCATGGTGTCAAAAACGGGTGGAGATATCGCCAGAACTTGGGCTTGCGCGATATCTCCACATCCTTTTCAGATCCCGACCGTAAGAATTTTTTGCAAGGTTTGGGCAAAAGGTAATACCAATTTCGGGCATCTCGGCGTAGGGTGTTTGCCAAATTTCTATCCGGTGCTGTCTTCCCCACAGATTTGAGGCGCACCGGGAAGCGACAGCCGCCATCAGGACCACACAGGCCGAAAGAGTAAAATCATGTCAGTTCGTGAATATGAACGTATCGAAACCCCGGAAAGTCTGATCAACGCCTTGCGCGAGATGCTTGGTGATCGGCTTTCGACGGCCGCATCCGTGCTTGAACAGCATGGCAAGGACGAAAGCTGGCATGAAGCATCGCCACCGGATGCTGTGGTCTTTGCCCACTCGACCGAGGAAGTGGCCGAGGTGGTCAAGCTGTGTGCTGCGCACGAAGTTCCGATTGTGCCGTTTGGTACCGGTTCGTCGCTTGAAGGGCATGTCGCCGCCCTGCGTGGGGGTATCTGCATTGACGTTTCACAGATGAACAACATCCTTGAGGTTAATAACGAGGATCTTGATTGCCGCGTTCAGGCCGGTGTGACCCGTGAACAGCTGAATGATCATCTGCGCGATACCGGGTTGTTCTTCCCGATTGATCCGGGTGCCAATGCCTCCATCGGCGGGATGACGGCGACCCGTGCGTCAGGTACCAATGCGGTGCGATATGGCACGATGCGTGAAAACGTCCTTAGCCTGACCGTGGTGACCCCGGATGGCAAAATCATCAAAACGGCCAACCGCGCGCGTAAATCATCAGCCGGTTATGACCTGACCCGTCTGTTTGTCGGTTCCGAAGGAACGCTGGGTGTTATCACCGAAATCGGCCTGAAGCTGTATGGTATCCCCGAGGCGATGTCGGCCGCCGTCTGCGCCTTCCCGACGGTGGAAGATGCGGTTAACACCGTCATCCTGACCATCCAGGCTGGCATTCCTGTCGCCCGTATCGAGTTCCTTGATCCGTTGCAGGTCCGTGCAGTGAATAACTATTCCAAGCTGGACCACAAGGAAGCCCCGACCCTGTTCTTCGAATTCCATGGCACCGAAGCCGGGGTGAAGGAACAGGCAGAATTCGTCCAATCGGTTGCCGAGGAATTCGGTGCCGAGGAATTCCAGTGGGCCACCCGCCAGGAAGACCGCAACAAGCTTTGGGCCGCACGTCACAAGGCCTATTACGCGTCGCTTCAGCTTGAACCGGGCAAGGCCGGCATGCCGACCGATGTCTGTGTGCCGATTTCCAAACTGGCCGAGGCAATTTCTGAAACCCGTGCTGATTGCGATGCCAGCCCGCTGACCTGCACGATCATCGGTCATGTCGGCGATGGCAACTTCCACACCCTGATCCTGCTGGATCCCGAGGATCCGGCCCAGATGGAAGAAGCCAACCGTCTGCACAAGCGCATGGTCGAACGGGCGCTTAAACTTGGCGGCACCTGCACCGGCGAACATGGCATTGGCTATGGCAAGCTTGATTTCATGGTGACAGAGCATGGCGAAGACACCATTGCCGTCATGCGGGCGATCAAAAACGCCCTTGATCCCAAAGGTCTGATGAATCCGGGCAAGCTGATCCCGGGTCTTTGATATCATCAGACCAATAGGGATATCTCATTGAAAACGGGGCCATTTGGCCCCGTTTTTGTTTTCGGATCAGAACCGGAAGGAAAGCGAAAGCGACCCGAACTGGTCCGCCCCGCTTTGGGCGGTGAATTCCGGGGTGCGATAAACATGGGTGTAGGTCAGGCGCGCCTGACCGATGATCACGGCAAGACCGATCTGCAAATCACCAACCCATGGTTCCTTATCGACCGAAGCACTGTCAGCAAAGGTGTTGCCATCAAGGGTGATGTCACGCGCCACATAACGCCCGGCAAAACCGGCAAAGACATAACCGCTCAGCGGGAAGCCTTCGGTGTCGGGAACAAAGAAATCCGATCCCGGCAGGCTGGGGCGGATGCGCGGCGGGCCATAATCAGCCGGCAGGTCAAAGCCCATCCGGAACATCGTGCCCAGTTCCGCATTGGTAAAGGCGTTGCCCAGCGTCACGGCCCCGTGCGGGGTGGCGTCAAATTCAACACCCAACAGATCGGCTTCGAACCAGCCACGATATTTCCGTTCATAGGTCAGGCCAATTATCGGTTCGTTCTTGATCTGATTGTCCCAGCCTTCGGGGTGGGGGCTATTGATTTGCTTATGCACAAACGACTGCGTTTCATCGGCAAGCGATGCCGGACCAACCACGCCAAGGGTCAGTTCCAGCGTATCAATGCGCGAATAGTTACTATCCGATCCATTTTTCTGCAGACCAGTATCCGACAAAAGCCCCGCCGTGCCATACAGCATCCCGGCCCATGGGCGGTCATTGGGCTGATTTTCAGCAACCGTGATGTCGTCGGGCGTGTACATGGTCTGGCCCAAAGAATAGCTGGTGCGAATGCGCCCCTCGGATGCGAAAAACGGGATTTGCTTGGCAACGTTCAGAAAGCTCGCCGGGGCATTATCCTCTGGCGAGATAAAGGCAAGCCGCACACCGTTGGTGTAATGCTGATCACTGTTTGTCGGCGTGAACAGATCGTTTTCAACCGAAAGCGATACACCCCATTTGTCATCCGGGGTCCGGGTAGATTGCGGGCCATCGGCTGTATTGGTTTGTGCAAAAGCCCCTTGGGTACCCGCAAGCAGCGCGAACAGGGATGCGGAAACGGCGATAACGTGGCGGAGCGCACGGGCTTGATGCATGATCAAAAATAACTCGTAAATGCAGATGGTTGCCAGATGCTGATCTGTTGCCGACTGATCTTGGACAATTTATGGCAACGACGCCAGTGAAGTTTGCGGGTGCGTGATCGATATCTCGCTGCCTTATACGCAGGTCAATCGCCACAAAGCTTAAACTGCTGGTCGAGATATTTGTTCCCATGCATGCGTCGGTTCTGCGCAAATAATTTGCGCAACAAAAAACGCCGCCCTTGGAATGGGCGGCGTTTACAGATCAGTTAGCAGAAAGATGCTTACGGAACCTGACGGCGCAGGCGGGCGACTTCAGCCTGACTTTCATCGATGATCCCGCGATAGGCATGCCAGCTTGAAAAGCCCAGAAGCGGCATGGTGATGGCAAGCCCGAACAGGAAGACGACCATCCCGCAAGCAGACAGGATGGCAATCACGGCCCCCCATCCAATCAAAACCTTCCAGTTTTTGCGAAACGCCGAAACGCTGATGATAACGGCGGTAATCACATCGACATCGCGATCAACCAGAAGCGGGATCGATACCACCGATACCGCAAAGGCAATCACCGCCAACACCCCACCCAGCAAACCGCCGGTAATCAGGAAGGTGATTGCATCGCGCGAGAAGAAGGTTTGCCAGACCAGCACATCAAGCGATGGCATGGTGCCGTTGTAAAACAGGGCAAAAAGCAACATCGCAATGCGTGTCCACGCCAAAAAGAACAACATCAGCAAAACACCGATGGCGCCGATCTGGCCGGGATTGCGACGAAAACCATTCAGGCTGTGCCACAGGGTAACGTTTTCGCCCATCTCAAGACGGCGACTGGTTTCATAAAGTCCAACCGCAAGCACAGGTGCCAACAGCATAAAGCCCGCCGCAAGTGGCAAGGTCAGATAAGGTTCACCAGAACGGAAAATGCTGAGCACGATCAGCCAACCGGCAATGGTGCAAAACGCCCCATAGGTCAGGCCGATGGCCGGGGTTCGTTTGAAATCGCGCCAGCCTGCTTGCAGCCAGGCGCCTGATTGGTCGGTGGTGATGGTGCGTACAACGATTCCGCGTTGACCGGCGTCGACCGCTTTTTCCGGCGTTTCGATTATTGTATCGGTCATTTTAATCCTCCCTGTCGCGATTGCGTACAACGATCATCCGGGTGGAATGAAAGTCAGGATTGAATTCTTTTTCTGTTTTATAAAATGTATCATTTCGGAGGCCGATTTCCACCATCCAATTGATTTTAAACTACGTATTTCGCCGTTTGGTAAATTCGCAAATGGCGTTAAAGGTTTTCTTTCCGGGTATTCCGGTTCTATTTTTAATTTTTCAAAACAGTGCAATATCTGCCCGATGCTTGATCAAAGCCCTGCTTTGACACACATGAAGATGGTGCCGATGGAACTCATCGCACGATCCCGGCGTTACGGATGGATCAAGCTTGCCTGAAATTAGCTTTAATCTTTGGCCATTTTCTGTTGCGAGAGTCATCACGAGCCTTATGCTTTCGAACAAGAAATCAAACCTTTGTGGGTCGCGGCCTTTTTGGGCGGGGCGACCATGCGATCTAGCGGAGCCTGACTGTTGAAAAAAATCCTTGTCGCAATTGGTGCACTTCTCGTGGTTCTTGTCGCCGCGTTGCTGATCATTCCGTCATTGATTGACTGGAATGGCTATAAGGCCGAGGTCAGCCAGGCTGTTCGCGAGGCGACCGGACGTGAGCTTGATCTTGCGGGCGATCTGTCGATGTCGCTGATCCCGTCACCATCCCTGTCGGCAACGGATGTCAGCCTTGGCAATGTACCGGGCGCACAGGATGCCGAAATGGTGTCGATTGACGAGGTCCGGGTTTCCGTTGCGCTGATGCCGCTTTTGACCGGCAATGTGCAGGTGACCGAAGTCAGCCTGATCAATCCGGTGATCGCGATTGAGACCTTTGAAGATGGTTCGAACAATCTGGTATTTGACCCAGCGCAGGCCGCACGTTCCGGCCCGGACGCGGGAACGATCAGCACGCCGGGTACAGGTACTGAAACCACCCCGGCACCAGCCGAGAGCGCCGAGGGCAAGGCTGATGCTACGGACAGCACCGACAGTGATTTCGCCAGCACCATTCAGGTCGACCGTCTGGAAATTGAAAACGCGACCATCATCTATCGCGCGCCGGGCTCCGAAGAACGGATCGAGGGGCTTACCCTTGGCATATCGGCAGAGACCCTGAATGGCCCGATGGAGGGTGAAGGGTATGTTTTCTATCGCGGTATTCCGCTAACATTTGCGATGAATGTCGGGCAGATCAGCCAGACTGCACCGTTCCCGGTTAGCCTGAAACTGGGCATTGACGAGGTCGATGGCGGTGTCACCGTTGCCGGACGTGTCGATCTTTCAACGGATAATCCCGGTTTCGACGGCGAGATTGATGGCAATTTCGATGACCTGCGCGAAGCCGCCCTTCGGATTGCCGGCGACGATGCCGACATTCCCGATATAGCGGCCAAGCCGTTTGATCTTGGCGGGCACATCACGGCCAATGCCAAATCGGTAACGCTCAATGATCTTTCGATCCGGTTTGGTGAAACCCGCGGATCTGGCGCGATTGCCATCGATCAGGAACCGAGCCTCAATGCCGATGTTGCGCTTCGCTTCAATCAGCTTGATCTTGATAGCATCCTTGTTCTGGCCGATATGGGCAATACAGGCGCATCGCCTGCGTCCAGTGACGCCAACAGCGCGCCGGAAGCATCAAGCGACGCGGCAGGTGGCGCACAATCGATCCCGTCGCAAAGCTCGGTCAAGAAAAACGGTGCTGCCAATGCACCGGCGATCCCGGCGGATTTGAAGGCGTCGATCGATTTTGAAGTCGAAACCCTGATCTACAACCAGACGCCGGTCCATAATGCGCGGATCAACGCCGCAATTGCCAATAGCAAGATCACGCTGAACGAAGTCTCTGCCGGTCTTCCCGGCGGGACAGATGTATCTGTCTTTGGCAGCATTTCCGGTAATACGCCGGACTTGAGTGCCGCACTTAGCTATGAAGTGGCATCCGAAAACATTCGTGCGGTCATGCGTTGGCTGGGTGTTGATGTCGACGGCATTCGTGCCGACCGTCTGCGCCGGTTCTCCTTGACCGGCGGGATCAAGGGCACATCCGAACAACTCAATATTTCCGATCTTGATCTTCGCGTCGATGACACCGCCATTCGCGGGGCTGTTGTTGCCAATCTCGGCGGATCGGGCCTGCCTGCCTTGGGCATTGGTCTGAAGCTCGACCGGATCAACCTTGATCAGTATATCGCGGCTGCGCCGGATGCCGAAGTTTCCGTCTCTACGACTTCTGAGGCGGGCGGCAATGCATCGACCGGTGCGGCATCATCTTCATCGGATGCGGGCAATGCGTCTGCTGCCAAGCAGGATATGGTCAAGATCATCAAGGATGCGCTGGCACCCCTTGAAGGCATGGCCGCCAATTACCGATTGGCCGCTGATGAGATCATCTCTTCTGGTGTGTCGGTGCGTGGCATTTCAATTGATGGCAGCCTTAATGGTCCGAATATTACCCTGACCAATTTTGCGGTTGCCGATGCAGCTGGTCTTGCCGCCAGTGCAAAGGGCGCATTCAACGGTTCGGCCGATGTGCCGGCATTTGATAATTTGTCCGTGCGTATCACGGCCAAAACGCTGGAGCCGCTGGCGAAGCTGACGGGTATTACCCTCCCGGCACCGGCAAGCAGTTACAAGAGTGTTCAGGCAAATCTGGACCTGAATGGCCCGGTCACCGGGCCGACGGTTGCACTTGATGTGTCCAACCCGCTTTTGCAGGTTGCTCTTGATGGCGTTGTCTCGGAAATGCTCGGCAGCAATCCCGGCATTGATGGCAAGCTTGCCGTTCAGGCATCCAGCCTGAACCGTGCGCTGGAGCTTTTGGCACCAACCTACACGCCATCGGGCAATCTCGGCCGACTGGCAGTTTCCGGCACTGTGAAGGGCAATGCGCAGAATGTCGCGGTCGATGGGCTGAAGCTTATCCTCGGCGCATTTGAAACGTCGGGCAACGTGCGCTTTGATGCTTCACAGGCACAGCCCAAGCTTTCTGTCGCACTTTCCGGTGGCAAGCTTGTGGTGGATCCGTTCCTGCCAGCAGAAAAGCGTGCAAGCCTGATGCCCGGTATGGGCAGCGGCCCGCGCAAGGCAGCGTTCAATCTGCCGAAAACCACGATGGTTACGCGCGTTGATGCCCGCGACGGCACGCCGTGGGATGACACCGTGATTGATGTCTCGGCCCTTCGTTCGATTGATGCTGATATTGCGGTTGCCCTGGATCAGCTTGATTTCGATACCTACAGCCTGATCAATCCGGATCTGAAGGCAACGTTGGTTAACGGGCTTCTCAGCATTCCGAGCTTTACCGGGCTTCTGGGGCAGGGGGATCTTGCGATTAACGGCACCTTTGATGCGCGCAACACTGATGTGCCCAAACTGGCCCTTGCCGGTCGTTTGGACAGTGCGCGGATCGAAAGTCTGGTGCCGATCCGGGTGGCAAGTGACACCATCCTTGGCGGACTGGGACTGACATTTGATGCCAATGCGCAGGGCAATACATCCCGCCGTCTGGTGTCGGCCCTGAACGGTACAGCCAATCTGGTTTTGAATAATGTGCGGTTCAGTAATGCCGATAAACGGCCGCCGGATCCGCGCCTGAATATCGAAGCACTTCTGCGTCAGGGCCCGCAGGCCATGGTGGTTGAAGGTGTTGGCAACAACGATCTCATGCAATCGCTTGAAGCCGACATGACCATCACTAACGGCATTGCCAAAACCACCCGTGTCGAAGCACTGTCGCGGGTCGGCACAGCGGATGCGGATGCGACCCTTGATTTGCCGCGCTGGGTGATGGATACGCAGGCTGATTTCGATTTCTCCGAAAAGATCGAAGAATTGCCGCCGTTCAGCGTCTATGCCAAAGGCAAGATCGATGATCCGGTCATCACCGGACGCATGGACAAGGTTGCCGTTCGGGTTCTCGACAACCTGATCGACAAGGCACTGGGCGGCAGCGGATCAAGCAATGATTCATCGGGAACGGGTGGCTCTGGTGGCGGCTCTGCCGAGGATGCGGCCAAAGGCCTGCTGAAGGGGCTTTTGAACCAGTTCGGTCGCTGATATCAAATCCCTTGAAAATGTTGGAAAACGGCCCCGTTTTGTGGGGCCGTTTTTCTTTATCCTCAAAGACTTATCCGAAGGTCGTCATAAAACAGCAAAAAAACCTTAACAAAGAGGTCCGGCTTCGACATGATCCGCCCGTCGATTCCCTTTGATGGTAACGGTTGATTATGTCGGTAAAGAAAACTGCTCTGGATAAGGATCTCAAGTGGCAAAAACGCATGGATGCGGGGCTGGGTGAAACAGCATCGATCAGTGCGAAGCTTGGTCTGGCACTTGTCTTCCTGCTTGCCTGTAGTGCGTTTGTCGCCTTTCACATGGGCGGACTGCCGCAAAGTGGCTTCCTGATCGCCGCCGCCGTTATCGGTGGTTATATGGCGCTGAATATCGGGGCCAACGACGTTGCCAACAATGTTGGTCCGGCGGTGGGTTCCAAGGCGCTGACCATGGTTGGTGCCCTTTTGATTGCGGCCATATTCGAGGCCGCCGGTGCGATCATTGCCGGTGGCGATGTTGTCGGCACGATCAAGAACGGCATTATTGATCCCACCCAAATGCCCGATGCCCAAACCTTTGTCTGGGCGATGATGGCAGCCCTTCTGGCCGCGGCCCTTTGGCTGAACCTGGCGACCTGGTTTGGCGCGCCGGTCTCAACCACGCATTCGATTGTTGGTGGTGTCATGGGGGCTGGTATGGCCGCCGTTGGCATTGGGGCGGTAAACTGGCCGACCATGGGCACAATCGCCGCAAGTTGGGTGATCTCGCCGGTTCTGGGTGGTTTGATTGCTGCCGGGTTCCTGGCCTTTATCAAATTCCGCATTCTTTACACCGAAGACCGCGTGACCGCTGCACGCAAATGGGTTCCGATCTTGGTCGGCGTTATGGTCTCGGCCTTCACGATGTATCTGATGATGAAGGGTGTGAAGAAAATCTGGAAGGCCGAAACACCGGTTGTGATCGCCATTGGTGTTGCCGCGTTCTTCCTGACCGTGATCCCGGTTCGCAAGGCCGTCTTCCGTGCTTCGGCCAGCATGACCGGCCGTCGCAAGGAAATCGCATCGCTGTTTCGCATTCCGCTTGTCGTCTCAGCAGCCTTGCTGTCCTTTGCGCATGGCTCGAACGATGTTGCCAACGCGATTGGTCCGCTGGCCGCCATTGTTTCCGGTGTTGATAGCGGTCAGATCGTGACCTCGGCCCCGATCCCGATCTGGGTGATGGTCATCGGCGCGCTTGGTATTTCTGCCGGTCTGATCCTGTTTGGTCCGAAACTGATCAAGACGGTTGGATCAAAGATCACCAAGCTTGATCCGATCCGTGCCTATACCGTGGCATTGTCGGCGGCCCTTACGGTGATTGTCGCATCTGCACTGGGTCTTCCCGTCAGTTCGACCCACATTGCGGTTGGTGCTGTGTTCGGGGTTGGTTTCCTGCGTGAAAGCCTGTCGCATCGCCGTCGTAAGGTCGCATCGCCGATGTTGGTGGACCGTCCGGAAAACGAACAGGGCGATGAACATATCGAAGCGCTTCGTCAGATTGACCCGAGTGAGGCCGAAAAGGCCGAGAAGAAAATGCGCAAGCGTCTTCTGGTGCGTCGTCGCTATGCGGTGACGATTGCAACCGCGTGGGTGGTGACGGTTCCGGCCGGTGCCTTCCTCGGCGCGCTTCTGTTCTTCACCATTCGTGGCATCATGCTGTAACTTAAAACGAATATGGTTTCGCGGCGCGGCGCCCCATTTTCCCCGGGGCGACTTGCAGCGATCTGCAGCGGCGATCAGGTTTTCCTGATCGCCGTTTTTCCTTGACCGGACCTTGGTCTGCGCGTAAACAGCCGCACCAAAGTTACACAGAATCCGTTCGTGATCGTCGCCCAGTATGGTGGGCCGCGAGTTTTGTTATGCGTGGGTTCATTTGATGAGAAGGGCTAACAGATGAAAGCGATCATTTTCGGTGTCCTCGCCATGGCGGTGACCGTTGTTGCATCGAACATTCTGGTCGAATACCCGCTGCCCGGCGTTCTGGCGGACTGGCTGACCTATGGTGCCTTTACCTATCCGGTCGCTTTCCTTGTTACGGACCTGACCAACCGTGCCCGCGGTGCGGCGGCGGCACGGGTTGTCGTGCTGGCCGGTTTTGCGCTGGCGGTTGTTCTGTCCCTGATCGTTGCGGATACGCGCATTGCCATCGCATCGGGTTCGGCGTTTCTGATTGCCCAGATGCTTGATGTGACCGTGTTTGACAAACTGCGCCGTGCAAGCTGGTGGAAAGCACCGCTGGTGTCTTCCGGCATCGGGTCGGCGGTTGATACCGCCTTGTTCTTCTCGATCGCGTTTGCCGGTACGGGTCTTCCGTGGGATACCTGGGCGATGGGTGATTTCGCTGCCAAGATGATCATGGCGCTTACCTGTCTGGCGCCGTTCCGTCTTTTGATGACGGTGATTACACCGCGCACTGATGCGGAACCGGCCCGCGGCTGATATCGGTTTGGACCCTAAGGCGTATCAGATATGCCGTCCGTGACCTTGTGATTTCTTCTGAAGGGGCGCATAACACGCCCCTTCATTTGTTTTTTTAATTGAGCGGAATTTCCCTGATCCATGAAAGTCGATCTGTTCGATTTTGAATTGCCGCGCGAACGCATTGCCGAACATCCGGCCAATCCGCGTGATGCTGCCCGTATGCTTGATTTGTCAGGCGAAGGAATGCAGGACCGCATCGTGCGCGAATTGCCCGATATTTTGCGTTCCGGTGATCTGCTGATTTCAAATGATACGCGTGTGATCCCGGCCCGCCTGTTTGGCAAACGTGGGGATGCCAAGGTTGAGGTTACCCTGCATAAACAGGAAGGCCTTGGCACCTGGGTGGCCTTCGCCAAACCGGCCAAGAAGCTGCGCATCGGGGAAACCTTCAAGGTCAATGACGAATTCGAAGCCGAAGTTCTTGCCAAGAAGGACGGCGGCGAAGTGACCCTGCGCTTTAACAAATCCGGTGCTGACCTGATTGCGGCACTCGAAAAATACGGCGTGATGCCGCTGCCGCCCTATATCCGGCGTGACGCCGGTGGCGATGATCAGGATAAATCAGATTATCAGACCATCTTTGCCCAAAAGGATGGCGCGGTGGCAGCCCCGACGGCGGGTTTGCATTTTACCCCGGAACTTCTGGCCAATCTGGATGCGCGCGGGATCAATCGCCGGACGATTACGCTTCATGTCGGGGCGGGTACCTTCCTGCCGGTCAAGGTCGATGATACCGATGATCACAAGATGCATGCCGAATGGGGTTCGATCAGCAAGGAAATCGCCGATCTGATCAACGAAACCCGCGCCAATGGCGGGCGTGTGGTTGCGGTCGGGACCACGTCTCTGCGTCTGCTCGAAAGTGCGGCGCGCGAGGACGGGGTGGTTGAACCGTTCGAGGCAGAGACCGACATCTTTATCACGCCCGGTTATAAATTCCGCGCAGTGGATATGTTGCTGACCAATTTCCACCTGCCGCGTTCGACCCTGTTTATGCTGGTGTCGGCCTTTGCCGGGTTTGAGCGGATGAAGGCGGCCTATCAGCACGCTATCGACAACGAATACCGTTTTTATTCCTATGGCGATTGCAGCCTGCTTGAATGCGCCAACAAAATTGATGCACGGACATAAGAACCGATGACCGAATTTCGCTATGAATTGCTTGCCCAGGATGGCAAGGCCCGTCTGGGGCGCATCCACACCGCGCACGGCGTGATTGATACGCCGACTTTCATGCCGGTGGGGACGGCCGCCACGGTGAAGGGCATGCTGCCGGAAAACGTTGCCGACACGGGTGCGCAGATCCTTTTGGGCAATACGTACCACCTGATGCTGCGTCCGGGTGCAGAACGCATCGCACGTCTGGGGGGCCTGCACAAATTCATGAACTGGGACAAGCCGATCCTGACCGATAGCGGTGGGTATCAGGTGATGTCACTGGCGAAGCTGCGCAAGATCACCGAAGAAGGTGTGACGTTTAAAAGCCACATCGATGGTCGCAAGTTCAACCTGACACCCGAACGCTCGATGGAAATCCAGCATCTTTTGGGATCGACCATCACCATGGCGTTTGATGAATGCACCCCGTTCCCGGCAACCGAACAGCAAGCGCGCGAAAGCATGCAGATGTCGATGCGCTGGGCAAAGAGGTCGAAGGATGCGTTTGTTAACCGCGAGGGCTATGCGCTTTATGGCATTCAGCAGGGCAGCGTTTTTGAAAACCTGCGGCGTGAAAGCTCCGAAAAGCTGGCTGAGCTCGACCTGCCGGGCCACTCGGTTGGTGGTCTTGCGGTGGGCGAAGGCCAGCAGATCATGTTTGATACGCTTGATTTCTGCGTTGATATGCTGCCTGCCAACAAGCCGCGCTATCTGATGGGGGTTGGCAAGCCGTCCGATCTTGTCGGTGGGGTGATGCGCGGCATTGACCAGTTTGACTGCGTGCTGCCGACCCGGTCCGGGCGCAATGCACAGGCCTTTACCCATCGCGGGACGCTGAACCTTAAAAACGGCCGCCATCGCGATGATGATCGTCCGCTGGATGATCAGTGCGGCTGCCCGGCCTGCACGAAATATTCGCGTGCCTATCTGCATCACCTGATCAAGGCGGGGGAAATCCTCGGTGCGGTTCTGCTGACCTGGCATAACCTTGCTTATTATCAGGACTTGATGCGTGGCATGCGCGAAGCGATTGCCGACGGACGCATGGACGCCTTCGCGCGCGATTTCCATGCCGGACAGGAAGGCGGGGACATCGATCCCATGCCGATTATCGAGGACTAAGCCATGGCTGATCAAACCATCTACGACAACCTGACCATGCTGGGCGGTGACACCCAACAGCCGGCATCGCCAGACGAAGCGGTTCTGGAACGCGTACAAAACCCTCAGGCCGGAACCGATTATTGCGTGCGGTTTGTCGCACCTGAATTCACATCCCTTTGCCCGATCACCGGCCAGCCGGATTTCGCCCATCTGGTGATTGATTATGTGCCCGGTGACTGGCTGGTTGAAAGCAAGTCGCTGAAGCTTTTCCTGACGTCGTTCCGCAACCATGGATCTTTCCATGAAGATTGCACGATCAAGGTCGGCAAGCGGATTGTCGAAACCCTTGATCCGAAGTGGCTGCGTATCGGGGGGTATTGGTATCCGCGCGGCGGGATTCCGATCGACGTGTTCTACCAGACCGGACCGGCACCCGAAGGTGTCTGGATCCCCGAACAGGGCGTGGCCCCGTATCGCGGGCGGGGCTAGAGCCTGCGTTTATGAGTTTGTTAAAAAGGCCGCAGCATCATGTTGCGGCCTTTTGCGTTATGATTGGAAGGCGATATAACGCGCCAAAGAATAAACAGGCCGGATGATTGAACGGATGCCATGACCACCAGGACGCGCCAAAATATCACGTTTGAACTGCTTCAGGCCAAAGCCCGTGAAATCGGCTTTGATGTCTGTGGTGTGGCGCGTCCGAAGATTGATGCGCGCAATCAGCAACGTCTTGATGAATTTGTCGCGGGTGGTGAGTATGGCTCCATGGCGTGGATGAATGATCCGGAACGTTTGCCGCGCCGGCGCGATCCGGAAATGCTGTGGCCTGATGTCAAATCAGTGATTGTCCTTGGCAGCAATTATGGCCCGGCGGAAAACCCGATGGCACTGCTGGATCATCCCGACAGGGCGATGATTTCGGTTTATGCCAAGAACAAGGATTACCACGACCTGATCAAAAAGCGCCTGAAGCAATTGGCGCGCTGGGTTGTCGAGCAATCCGGTGGGGCGGAACAGGTCAAGGTTTTCGTCGATACCGCCCCGGTTCTGGAAAAGCCGTTGGGGCAGGCATCCGGGATCGGGTGGCAGGGAAAGCACACCAATCTTGTGTCGCGGGAATTTGGCAGTTGGTTGTTTCTGGGCGAGATTTTTACGACCCTTGATCTGCCGGAAGCCGAACCGGAAATCGATCATTGCGGGTCGTGCACCAAATGCCTGTCGGCCTGTCCGACTGATGCCTTTCCGGCGCCCTACAAGCTTGATGCGCGTAAATGCATTTCGTATCTGACGATTGAACATGACGGGCCGATCCCGCTGGAATTTCGCAAACCCATGGGCAATCGCATCTATGGCTGTGATGATTGTCTGGCCGTGTGCCCTTGGAACAAGTTTGCGACCCGGACCGAAGAACTGGCCTTTATTCCGCGCGTCGAACTGACGGCACCACGATTGGCCGATTTCCTTGATCTGGATGACGCAGGGTTTCGGGCTTTCTTTGCCGGATCGCCTATCAAGCGCATTGGGCGGGCGAAGTTCCTGCGCAACGTTCTGATTGCAGCCGGCAATAGCAAGGCACCGCGCCTGATCCCGCGCATTGAAAATCTGCTGTCAGATGAAAGTGCCCTGATCCGTGCCAGTGCGGTCTGGGCGCTGTCGCAACTGATGAGCGCTGCTGAATTTGCTAACCTCAAGGACATGCACGCGAAAATCGAGAGTGATCCGGTGGTTCTGGCGGAATGGGATCAGGCCAGTAACGCCGCCTGATCACAATTGCATATCGAACTTCACGAAATTGAAGTGATAACGAAGCCCGCCCTTGGCATCGGCAAAGGCAATGCCATAGCCCGGTCCAAGGGGGTTGGGATCCTGAAGTTCTTCTTCCGTTTCATGGCGGAAATCAAGTGGTTCGCCCGACTGGGTACTGTTGCCCAAAACGAACGGCACGCCCAGCCAGGTACCTGTCGCCGGGCGATGCAGATGGCCAAAGAACAGATGCTTGATCTGTGGGTTACTTGATACGATTTCACCAAGTGCGTCTTCGGCATCCAAGCGGATGGTATCCATGAACGGCAGGCCCATTGCAATTGGCGGATGATGCATGAACAGGAAGGTCGGCGTATCCCGATGCGCGGTCAATTCATCGCGCAGCCAGTCAAGGCGTTGCGCACAAAGCGTGCCGTGATGGTGGCCGGGAACGACGCTGTCCATCATGACAAAGCGCACGCCGTTGAAGGTTTGGCCGAAATTGACAAAGCCGTGGGTGTCGGTTTCGGTTGTCGGAAAGGCATCACAAAATGCTTCGCGGATGTCATGATTGCCCGGAATGATCAGATAGGGAATGGCAAGATCAGATAAAATATCGACAGCATTTTCATACTGTTCCGGCGTGCCGCGATGGGTGATGTCGCCGGTGATAATGCAGATTTCCGCGTCGCTGTGATAGGTATTTACCTCGTCAATGACCTTGCAGAGCGTCGCGGCCGCATCGGGCAGGCGCGACACATCATTTCGCGCCAGAATGTGGAGGTCGGAAAGATGTATGAATTTCATGTCGATGCCCTATCATGGCGGAAAGCTTTTGAAATCATGGTCGTTTTTACCATTCGTGAAAAGATATAAACGCCGATGGAAGATGCCGTTCGTAAAAGATCAGTGACAATTGCCGGGCACCGGACGAGTTTTTCGCTTGAAGATGCCTTCTGGGAAGAACTGGTCGGCATTGCACAACGTCGCGCCATGACACTTGCTGAACTGGTTGTCGAAATTGACACCGACCGCGAAGGCAACTTGTCGAGTGCCTTGCGGCTATTTGTCCTGCGCGACCTGCAAAATCGGTTGGCAGGGGGCGCGGACGAAGTTGAACCGTCCGATCCTGAAAGCCTCTGCGACCAGAATTAAGCAGGGCATCCATGTGTGGCATTGCGGGCTCTACCCAACCAGACGATCACAGTGCCGTGGATGCGATGCTCCAACGTCTTGTCCATCGGGGGCCGGACGGTTCGGGTGTCTGGTTTGACCCAAATGGAAAGATCGCCCTTGGCTGCGCACGTCTTGCCACCACCGATCTGACGGGGCAGGCCAACCAACCGATTGTGAGTGCGGACGGGCGATTTGTTCTGGTTTTCAACGGCTATATCGCGGGACATCGGCGCAAGATACAGGCGGTAACCCGCGACGGATTGACATTCCAAACCCGGAATGATGCGGAACTTGTTCTGCAATTGATGTCCGACGCAATCCGGCGGGGAAGTGATCCTGTACAGGTGCTCCAAACCTTGTCGGGGCAATATGCGCTTGCCTTGTGGGATGTGGCGCAATCCTGTCTGTGGCTGGCGCGTGATCCGCTGGGCATCAAACCGCTTTATGTTTTGAGCCGTCCAAGCGGTCACATTGCCTTTGCGTCAGAGATATCGGCGTTTTCTGCAATTTCTCCGCTGGGGCGTGATGAGAGAGTCAAATCGACATATCTTGCCCATCTGTTTGTGCCCGCACCCGACACCGGGAAAGAGGCCGTAAAACTTCTTCCGCCCGGTACGCTCATGCGCTGGCAGGCGGGTGAGGTTTCCACAGGCCACATCGCGCACCCGGCATATCGGGCCGACAAGGCTTCGCAGATACCGACGCCTAGCGACTTGCTGCCTGCTGTTCGTCAATCGGTTGCCGATGCGATGGATGCGGATTGCGAAGTGGGATGTCTGGTTTCGGGGGGGCTGGATAGTGCTGGCGTCTCGGCATTGGCGTGCGATATTGCGCGCGAACGCGGACAGAGTATTCCCAAGGCATTCGTGATGGGGTTTGATGATCCGGCCCTTGATGAAACGGAGGCTGCGCAAAAACTCTGTCGGCATCTCGGGCAAGAACTGCATGTCGTTGCAGCCCCGACGCAGCCAGAGGACATCTATCAGGAGCTTGTGGCGGCCTTGAAAAGTGTCGGCGGGCCCTTTGCCAATCCGTCGATCGTCCTGATGCGATGCCTTGCAAAAGTGGTGAGTGCCGATGTCAAAGTATGTCTGTCAGGTGATGGCGGGGATGAGCTGTTTGGCGGCTATCCGCGATATCGGGCCGCACAGCTTTACGAGACATACTGGTGCCATGTGCCAAGACCGGTTCGGCGACTGACGGCAAAGCTGTGTGGTGCGGGCAGTCGACGGGAAATCCATCGCTTTCTTGCTGGCGGATCAGGGGCGCGCAATCATGCCTTTGCCGTCTGGAACAACCGGTGTGTGATACCCGAATGCGATGCCAGAATTACACCGCATCCTGATTTGCGCGGCAGCCTGACAGACGCGATGATGGATTTTGATCGCGACGTGACGCTTCCAGGCAATCAACTTTTGATGTCGGATCGTTGCGGGATGGCCCATGGGCTTGAATATCGCTTGCCGCTTTTGGCGTATGATGTTGTGCGCATCGCGGCGTCAGTACCGGCGAAGCAACATCTTAAATACGGTCCCAAATCCCTGTGGCGTCAGGCAATCACCCGCTATCTGCCAGCGGGCCATATTCAGAACCACAAGATCGGCTTTAATCCGCCTGTCACAGAGTGGCTTCTGGGGCTTGGCCGATATGTTTGGGGGGATG
This sequence comes from Thalassospira sp. CH_XMU1458, assembly GCF_037027205.1. Classification (NCBI taxonomy): domain Bacteria; kingdom Pseudomonadati; phylum Pseudomonadota; class Alphaproteobacteria; order Rhodospirillales; family Thalassospiraceae; genus Thalassospira; species Thalassospira sp. CH_XMU1458. The sequence continues at coordinate 1,448,693 of NZ_JAYMDW010000001.1, forward strand.
AGAACCGAATTCTTGAGGCGATCTTCGCTGATGTCGCGATTACGCACGATCACAAGACGGCGTATTGGAAGCGCGCCGTTGCGGGCAAGGATCTGGATATGGCGCTTAGTGTCTGGGCGCTGATGGTCTGGCAAATCTGGCTTGGACTGGATGGATCAGATATGGGGTGCGCTGCTGATACTGCGTGATCTGCGATACAGATTGAGCGCGGTCAGGGCCGTCGGGGCCAGTTGTACCACTTGGCGCGAGAGTGAAAGCAGCCGGTCTTCATCCGGATCATTGTCTTCGAATACGGATTGGGTGGTTTCGCAAAGTTCGGAAAGCTGGCGCAGTCCAAAGGTGCCGGACGTGCTTTTAAGCGCATGAACTTCGTTGCGCACCGTGGTCATGTCATCCTCTGACAGGGCCTTGTCAATCTTGACCAGACGGGATTCCGTTTCATTGATGAAAATCTCGATACCGCATCCCGCACCTTCGTCCCCGGCATCGGTGTAAAGTTGTTCAAGAATACGCACATCAAGAACAGGACTGGTCAGGGATTCCGGACGGTACGGACGACCGATCCGTGCCCCCTTGCTGCGTTTTTGGGCTGCGTTCGGATCGCCTGTGGTGCCGCTGCGCCGGGTGATCAGTTCCTGCATGGTTTTGATCAGTTTTTGCCGCTGGATGGGTTTGTTGATGAAATCATCAACACCCGACTGGCGGGCAATAACATTCCAGTCACGCGACTGATGGGCGGATAATGCAATGATCGGTGTGCGCGAAACCGGCCCGCTCATATGGCGGATGCGGCGGGTGGTGTGCAGCCCGTCCATATCGGGCATTTCGACATCCATCAGGATCAGGTCGGCATTCACCCCGCGCTTGAGCATGTTCAACACCGTCTGGCCATTGCTGGCCTCGACAATGCCATATCCCTCGGCCTGCAGAATGCGGCGTGCCACCATGCGGTTGCTTTCGCTGTCATCGGCAATGATGACGGTGCCGATTTTGGCATCATTGGCAGAGCTGGCCGTTTCAAGACGTTCGGACTGCGGGACTTGCGGCTTGACGAAGCACACCGAAATCATGCCGCCATCGGCAAGTTCGGTCTCATTGAAGATCAGGTCTTCCTCGGCAATCCCGGAGATCAATTGTTCCCACGCCGGATTGGCAAAGACAATCCGTTCGTCTGCATCAAACAGCGCAATGCCTGTCTGTGCCTGATTAAGGGCCTCGATGATCTTCGTTTCCATTGGGCATCGACCGATTCGGCGCCCCGGTTTCCACCAAAGGGCACATTTGAATTTCCCGTATGAAACGCAGGGGTTTCATTTGTGAGTCCAGTTATTTTTACAGTTTTTTCTAATAAGTCCATGTTTTTTAGGCGTCACACCGGATCTTCCGGCCCCAGAGATGAAACATAGGCGCGAAACATCTGTTTCGCATGATGTTAATTTTGAAACATCTGTTGTGTGTCGCGGCAGCCTGTGGCGTAATCTTGGTCTTCCTGACAGGGCATGGATATTCGGGTGATGGGTTTGCAAACTGATCTGCGTGAAAAGCTTATTTCGGACTACGCAAAGCTTAGTCCGCAAATGCAAAAGGCTGCGCGCTATATCCTGGATCATCCAAATGATGTCGCCTTGCGTTCCATGCGGGCACTGGCCCGTGCGGCAAATGTGCCGCCAAGTACGGTCACCCGGTTGATGACTGCGATTGGCGTCGAAACCTGGCAGGACTTCCGGGATCATTATCAAAGCCGGTTGCTTGATCAGCCCGCAAGCTACACCCGGCGCGCGCGCGAAACGCAAAAGACCGACAATGATGTCGACCGGGACCAGCATCTTCTTGAAAGCATTTGCCGCACCGAAATCGACAATATCAGCGACGCTTACGCGCCGGATCTTGTGTCACGCATGATTGCCACCTGCGAGGCGATTGAAAACGCCCGGCAGGTCTTCATCGTCGGGCGGGGTGCGGCATACCCGGCTGCCTTCCAGTTTGCCTATGCCTACCGGCTGTTTTGCGACAATGGCGTCCTGGTCGATGGCCATTCCGGTACTTTTGGCGATGAACTGCGCGGCATTGGGCGACGTGACATCATGATTGCTGTCGGGGCAAAACCCTATATCCGCGATACGGTGCGTGCGGTTGAGTTTGCCCGCTCCCAACACTGCCCGGTCATCGCAGTGACAGACTCTGATGTTTCACCGATTGCGATGGATGCGCATTGCAAACTTGTGGTGCGCGACACCTCGCAGTCCTTCTTCCAAAGTTTTACCGCCGCCCTTTCCGTGATGCAGGCCCTTGTTGCCCTGCTGGTCGCGCGCGGCGGCCCCAAGGCCCTGCAACGGATTGCCGCTGCAGAAGAACAACTCGCTGTCTTTGACACATATCTCGAAGACTAATCACCTTACGGAACGTCCGATCATGACCAACGCGTCAAACTCTGCCCAATCCTCTGTCCCGGTCCCAAATGCCGGAACCCGTGTTCTACACCGCACGAGCACATCCACGCCCCCGCGCGCCGTCAGGGGGGAGGGGATCTATATTTTTGACCAGAACGGAAAGAGTTATCTCGATGCTTGCGGTGGGGCGGCTGTGTCATGCCTTGGGCATTCCGATCCGGATGTCCGTGCTGCCATGCATGCGCAGATTGATCAGATTGCCTATGCCCATTCCGGGTTCTTTTCATCCGATGCGATGGAAGAACTCGCCGATGAACTGGTCGCATCGGCGCCCGAAGGCATCGACAAAGTCTATTTTGTTTCCGGCGGGTCGGAGGCCACTGAGGCAGCGCTTAAAATGGCGCGCCAGTATTTTTTGGAAATCGGGCAGCCGGACCGTAAATACGTCATCGCGCGCCGCCAATCCTATCACGGCAATACCCTTGGCGCGCTGTCAGTTGGCGGCAATATGTGGCGGCGGAAACAGTTCGAACCGCTTCTGATCACCGCAAGTCACATCGCACCTGTTTATCAGTATCGCGATCAGCGTGATGACGAAACGCCAGAGGCCTATGGCCTTCGCGTTGCCAACGAACTGGAAACCACGATCCTCGAACTTGGATCTGAAAACGTGGCGGCATTCGTGGCTGAGCCGGTTGTTGGGGCAACGGCAGGGGCACTGGCACCGGTGCCGGGCTACTTCAAACGCGTGCGCGAGATTTGCGATCAGTACGGTGTGTTGCTGATCCTTGATGAAGTCATGTGCGGCATGGGGCGCACCGGCACCCTGCACGCGATTGAGCAGGAAGGCATTTCTGGCGATCTGCAAACCATCGCCAAGGGGCTTGGGGCAGGTTACCAGCCGATTGGTGCCGTGCTTGTGTCAAAGAAAATCAACGATGCCATTGCCAATGGATCGGGTTTCTTCCAGCACGGTCACACCTATCAGGGGCATGCAACGGCGTGTGCGGCTGCGCTTGCGACCCAACGCGCCATCAAGGAACGCAACCTTCTGGCAAATGTCGTTAAACAGGGCGAAAACCTTGTCGCGGCACTTGAGGCAAAGCTCGGCCAGCATCCGTTTGTTGGTGATATCCGTGGACGCGGCCTGTTTCGCGGGGTGGAGCTTGTTGCGGACCGGGAAACCAAGGACCCGTTTGACCCGGCCCTTAAAATCAATGCCAAGATCAAGAAGGCGGCCTTTGCACGCGGTCTGATGGCCTATCCGATGGGGGGCACTATTGATGGCGTTCGCGGTGACCATGTGTTGTTTGCCCCGGCCTTCATCATCGATGAAAACGATGTCGCAAAGATCGTCGATCTGTTTGCAGGTGCCCTTGATGATGTCTTTAAGGCCGAGGGACTGGCGTGATGGGATATGGTGACAAACCGTTTTTGATTGCGTCCGCCCCCAATGGTGCGCGCAAAACAAAGGCCGATTTGCCAAACATCCCGATCACGCCAGCCGAAGTCGCAAGGACGGCATTGGAATGCAAGGCCGCCGGCGCATCGATGATGCATCTGCATGTCCGCGATGAGGATCAAAAGCACAGTCTGGATGTTGGTCGTTATCGGGAAATGCTGACCGAGGTCAGATCATCGGTTGGTGACGATATGCTGTTGCAGGTCACGACCGAGGCGGTTGGCATCTATACAGCCCAGCAGCAGATGGAAATGATCAGAAACCTGTTGCCAGAGGCGGTATCAATCGCTGTGCGAGAAATTGCACCCGTTGATGCTGACCTCAATGCATTGAAATCGTTTTTCGAATTCATGCGCGAAGCCAAAATTGCACCGCAACTGATCTTGTATGCGCCTGAAGATGTAGCGCGCTTTAATCAGCTTGTTGAAATCGGCGTTCTGCCCGGCGACAAATTCCCGGTCTTGTTCGTGCTGGGCCGCTACACCGCAGGGCAGGTGTCGCAACCCTTCGAACTTTTGCCATTTATCGGGGCCAGTCCTTATGTCTCGGAATGGATGCTGTGTGCGTTTGGACCTTATGAAAACGCCTGCATTCTGACCGGCGCTGGACTGGGTGGTCATGCGCGTATCGGATTTGAAAATAATCACCTTAGGGTTGACGGATCGCCTGCTTCGAACAATGCTGATCTTATTGCCCAGGCACATGATGGTTCGATCCTGATGGGGCGGAAGATCGCGACAGGTGAACAGGCCCGCCAGATTATGCAACCCATGTGGTAGGAGGGGCAAAAACAACCGGACAATACGCACAAATACTGAATTTCGTCAGGAGGTTTCGGGGTTATAGGGTTTTATTCCGCCAAGTCGGACACTATAATCCCCATCGTCAAAACATCTGATTTTTCTGATGTTTCCGTTTGATTCAGTTGTTCGATGTCGAACATTTGAATGCCTGATAATAGGGTGTAAAAAGGGAGCGAATCCTAATGAAAAAACTTATCGCTGTAGCGGGTGCAGTCGCTGCGATTGCTGGCGCCTCGCTGTTTGCCGGTCAGGCCTCGGCACAGGAAAACCGTTTCATCACCATTGGTACCGGTGGTGTGACTGGTGTGTACTATCCGACCGGTGGCGCGATCTGCCGTCTGGTCAACAAGGATCGCAAAGAGCACGGTATTCGTTGCTCGGTCGAATCCACGGGTGGTTCGGTCTACAACATCAACACCATTCGTACCGGCGAGCTGGACATGGGTGTTGCCCAGTCTGACTGGCAGTACCATGCCTATAACGGGACTTCGAAATTCGAAGACCAGGGTCCGTTCGAAGACCTGCGCGCTGTATTCTCCGTCCATCCGGAGCCGTTCACCGTTGTTGCCCGTGCAGATGCCGGCATCAAGACCTTTGACGACCTCAAAGGCAAGCGCGTGAACATTGGTAACCCGGGTTCCGGTCAGCGCGGTACCATGGACATCGTTCTTGCTGCCAAAGGCTGGACCCTTGATGACTTCTCCCTGGCATCCGAACTGAAGCCGGCTGAGCAGTCCCAGGCGCTTTGCGACAACAAGATCGACGCGATGATCTACACCGTTGGTCACCCGTCCGGTTCGATCCAGGAAGCAACTACTGCCTGTGATTCGGTTCTGGTTGAAGTTGCTGGCCCGGAAATTGAAAAGCTGATCGCTGACAACCCTTATTACCGTGCAGCCACCATCCCGGGTGGTATGTATCGTGGTAACCCGGATGATGTTGTGACCTTTGGTGTCGGTGCGACCTTTGTGTCCTCGACCAACACCGATGCCGACATCGTCTACAACGTTGTCAAAGCAGTCTTTGAAAACTTCGACGACTTCAAAAAGCTGCATCCGGCATTTGAAGTCCTGAAAAAAGAAGAAATGATCAAGGACGGCCTGTCGGCTCCGCTGCATGACGGCGCAGCTCAGTACTACAAAGAAGCTGGCCTGATGTAATCAGGCTTGGGACGGAGGGCGTTTTATCGCCCTCCGTTTTTCTTTTGCGCCCGACGGGTTTGCTCACAAAAATTGAAGAAAATGAACACCGTCATTTAGGTGTTGGAGTACTCCGTAGGGGACCGGGTGTGTGTCGACGGAGGCTTTTTGTTTCTGGACCCCCAGTTCAAATGGCTTTCGTAGTGACCGGGAGTTTGTGATGACTGACGACAAGAATACGGAAAATGTGTCCGTCGATCAGGGGCTGCAGGACCTGATTGCGGAAAATGATACAGGGGCCCGTCAGCCAAGTGGTTTGACGGCGAAAATATTGCTGTGGCTTGCGGTCGCATGGTCACTGTTCCAGCTTTGGCTGGCCTCGCCATTGCCATTTATCTTTAATTTCGGCGTTTTGAACTCTACCGAGGCACGGTCGATCCATCTCGCTTTTGCAATTTTCCTGGCCTTTATGGCCTATCCGGCCTTCAAGAATTCGCCGCGCAGTTATATCCCGGTTATGGATTGGGTGCTGGCAGCGGTTGGCGCTTACTGCGCGGCCTATATTTACATTTTCTATCGTGAAATCTCGGATCGTCCCGGGCTTCCGACGACGGGCGACCTTGTTGCTGCGGGCGTTGGTCTCGTCATGCTGCTTGAGGCAACCCGTCGCGCACTTGGCCCGCCCTTGATGATCGTTGCGATGGTGTTCCTGGCATATGTCTTCTTTGGCAATGCACCGTGGGTGCCCGACGTTCTGCAATGGAGTGGGGCGAGCTTCTCCAAGGCGATGTCGCATCAGTGGATCACGACCGAAGGCGTGTTTGGTATCGCACTTGGCGTATCAACCAGCTTTGTGTTCCTGTTTGTCCTGTTTGGATCGCTTCTCGATAAGGCGGGTGCAGGCAACTATTTCATCAAGGTTGCCTTTGCCGCCCTTGGTCACATGCGTGGTGGCCCGGCAAAGGCCGCTGTTTTGTCATCGGCGATGACCGGCCTTATTTCAGGGTCCTCGATTGCCAACGTTGTGACGACTGGTACCTTTACCATTCCGCTGATGAAGCGCGTTGGTTTCTCGGGCGAGAAGGCCGGTGCGGTGGAAGTTGCATCCTCGGTCAATGGTCAGATCATGCCGCCTGTGATGGGGGCTGCGGCCTTCCTGATGGTGGAATATGTCGGCATTCCGTACCCGGAAGTCATCAAGCATGCGTTCCTGCCAGCAACGATTTCCTATATCGCGCTGATTTACATTGTTCACCTTGAGGCACTTAAGGCGAACATGAAGGGCCTGCCGAAACGTGTGACCTCGACCCTTGGTCAGACTCTGATCAGATCGCTTCTGTTCGTTCTGTCACTCGTCGTGCTTTCGGGGCTGGTTTACTACGCCATTGTCTTCCAGAAACAACTGTTCGGTGATGCCGTTGGTTGGATTGTCGCACTCGAGTGTGCAGCGATTTATCTGGCAGGGCTTTATTACGCGGCAAGATATCCGGATCTTGAAATGGATGATCCCAACCAGCCGGTGGTCGAATTGCCGGCTCTGGGGGAAACCGCCAAGGCTGGTTTGCATTATCTGCTGCCGGTTGTGGTTCTGGTCTGGTTCCTGATGATTGAATTGAAATCACCGGGACTTTCGGCCTTCTGGGCAACGGTTCTGATGATCTTCATCATGCTGACCCAGCATGCGGCCAAGGGCACCTTCCGTAAAAGCCGCAATGTTTCCAATGACCTCAAGCTTGGCTTGATCGACGTGATTGACGGTTTTGCCACCGGTGCCCGCAACATGATCGGGATTGGTGTGGCAACGGCCGCCGCCGGTATCATCGTTGGCACGGTGTCACTGACCGGTATCGGTCAGGTGATGGTTGAATTCGTCGAACTGATTTCGGGCGGCAATCTGATGCTGATCCTGATCTTTACCGCCGTGATTAGCCTGATCCTTGGCATGGGGCTTCCGACCACGGCAAACTACATCGTGGTTTCGAGCCTGATGGCACCGGTGATTGTCGAACTTGGCGCGGCAAACGGACTGATCGTGCCGTTAATCGCGGTTCACCTGTTCGTCTTCTATTTCGGTATTATGGCCGATGTGACCCCGCCGGTCGGTTTGGCATCCTTTGCTGCTGCCGCGGTATCGGGGGCTGATCCAATGAAGACGGGTCTGGTCGCATTCTTCTATTCAATGCGCACAGCCGTCCTGCCGTTCTTGTTCCTGTTCAACACGCAACTTCTGATGATCGGTCTGGATCATCCGCTGGATGTGGTGATGGTGATCATTGTTTCGACTATCGCCATGCTGGTCTTTGCCGCAGCGACACAGGGGTATTTCTTTGCCCGGTCCAAGCTTTGGGAAAGTGCGGCACTGCTGTTGATCGCATTCACCTTGTTCCGGCCGGGTTTCTGGCTCGACATGATTGCGCCGCCTTATGAAAACCTGCCGGCGACAACCATTGTCGAAGATGCCGCCAACATGCCGCCTGAATCAAACATCCTTCTGGATGTCGAAGGCATCAGCATCGAAGGGGATGAGGTTTCCAAATCCGTGATGCTGCCGCTTGGTCCGGCAGGTGCGGGGGAAGATCGCCTTTATCACGCCGGTATCGGTATCCGGAATGAAGATGGTCGTATCTATATCGACGATCTGGTTTTTGCCGGTCCGGCCGAGAAAGCCGGTCTTGATTTCGACTTTGAAATCACCGCGGTAAAGGTCGAGGCTGATCGTCCGGCCAAGGAAGTCTTCTTTATCCCGGCCTTCCTGTTGCTGGGTGGGATCATTGTTCTTCAACGCCGACGCAAGCGCAGTGAAGACGCGCTTGGTACGGCCTGACTGGGAGATTGAACATGTACAAGGATATTCTGGTCACAGTAGATCTTGATCATGAGTCTTCCTGGAAGAAGGCCGTACCGGTTGCGATCAAGCAGGCGCAAAGCTTTGGCGCGCGCCTTCATGTTCTGACCGTGGTGCCCACGGTTGGAATGTCGATGGTTGGTCAATTCTTCCCGAAAGGCTACGAAACCAAGGTTCTTGAAGCCTATAACGAACGTCTCCACCAATTTGTGGCTGAACATATTCCGTCAGACATCAAGGTGCAGCACATCGTGGGCCAGGGAACGGTTTACGAGGTCATCCTTCAGATCGCGAAGAAAACCAATTGCGACCTGATCGTGATCGGGTCTCACCGCCCGGAACTGAAGGATTACCTTCTGGGGCCGAATGCCGCGCGCGTTGTGCGCCATGCAGATTGTTCGGTCATGGTCGTTCGGGAGTAGGATTTGACGGCCTTTCTGCTTGAATAGAAAACGGGGGCGATGCAACTGCATCGCCCCCGTTGCCGTTGGGAAGGATCAAATCATCACTTGGCTGCGCATGGGTTAGCCGCGCACGGATTGGCCGCACACGGGTTTTTCGCAGCACATGGATTAGCTGCGCACGGGTTTGCCGCACACGGGCTGCACGGGTTAACCACTTTTTTGGCTGCACACGGGTTTGCAGCACACGGGTTTGCGGCACAAGGATTTGCTGCACATGGGCTGCACGGTGCGCAACTTGCCACTTCGGCGGTCGGTGCCGGAAGCGGGGCCGCCATCGCCATCGGTGTTGCCATGGCAAGGCTGGTGCCGATTGCCATCGCCGGGATGAGTGCCTTTTGTGCGAAAGTCATGGATTTCTTGGTCATGTCGTGCCTCTCTGAAGATCCGGTAAGTTCAATCCGGGGCGTTCCATCGCCCATCGGTAAGCGCACTATGATCCAATTCTTCACCGAAGCGGCGTCACATGGTTTCACTGTTGTGTGAGACCGTCGTGTTCAAAAAGGTGTTTGCCTACAATTGATTAGAAGCCCATTAGATAAAATGCATGTCAGAAATGCCGGTTGATAACTGTCAAACCGATTGAAAGTGCGGCAAAAGTTCAGCATCTTGGGGTCAGTTATAAAGGGGGCATAAGTTGGGGTTTCGTTTGAATAAAGCGTGAGCCGCACCGCCCATCAGGACGGAAGTTTGTATGATAGTCGGGGATCGTATCGCAGAAATCTGGAAGTTCTGCGCTGTTGCGTGCGTTGTTGGCCTTGCGGGAAACGCAGAGGCGGCAGGTAATGGAATCCCCGAGACGGTCGACATTCCGTCTGGCTGGTTCTGGCAGGGATCCGATTCAGTCGAACGGCAATATGCCTATCAGATTGACGAGCAGGTCTATGGCCACGATATCAGCCGCCGTAACCGTTGGTATGATCTCGAAGCCGATAAATGGCGCGTCCATCTTTTGGGTTATGATATCGGCAAAACGCCGGTAACCAATGACCAGTATGCGGTTTTTGTCGAAGAAACTGGCCATCCCGCACCGACGATCAGCCAGGAAGACTGGGAACGTCAGGGGCTGATTTATAACTATGACACCATCGTGCCGTTCCTTTGGAACGATGGTCGTCCGCCGCGCGGGCGTGGCAATCATCCGGTCGTTCTGGTGTCGTGGCAGGATGCCAACGCCTACACCCGTTGGCTGAGCGAAAAGACGGGTGAAAGCTGGCGCTTGCCCGATGAGCTTTATTGGGAAAAGGCGACGCGCGGCCCGGATGGTACGTTTTACCCTTGGGGAAATATTTTCGATGCAAGCCGCCTGAACAGTGCCGATAGCGGGCCGTTTGATACCATGCCGGTCGGCCAGTTCGAGGCCGGGCCATATGGTGTGCTTGATGGTGTCGGGCAGGTGTTTGAATGGACGTCTTCGTCTTCCCAGCCAGGCTATCGCACCGTTAAGGGCGGATCATGGGATGATCGCGGGTGCGGGGTTTGTCGCCCGGCCGCCCGTCACGCCCGCCCGGAATATCTCAAGCACATCCTGATTGGTTTCCGGGTGATGCGCGATCACTGATCGCCCGAGACGATTGTTGCAAACCGCCATCAAATCACTAACTGTTGAAAGGGGTTTATTGGCGTGATCGGTCGCAAACCGCCTTATTCTGTGCAAAAGGAATAGCGGGTGGATCGCAACGATGTTGGTAAAGAAATGACTGAAGACAAACTCGATTTGGCGTCTATCCCGACAGATCAGCTTGAAAAGATGTTGGCCGCGGGACGCGATGTTATGGAATGTCATCGCGTTTTGACAGCGACGGGCGATAACATCGTTGGTGAACTGATCAAGGGGTCGGGGACGTTCTATGAATGGAACCATTACCCCGAAGGCGATGTCTATGATCGCCAGTCACATGCACAGTTCTATTATCACGCCCATCCCAAGGAAGAGCGCCGTGATTGGGATGAGCACGGACATTTCCATACATTCATGCGCCCGCGCGGCATGCCCGATGGTTGCAAACCCAAACAGATCGACGGCTTCACCTATCCCGAGGGGCCGAACGATGCGCTTTCGCATTTGATCGCGTTTTCGATGGATGAGTTCGGCTTTTGCCAGCGATTGTTTACCACCAACCGTTGGGTCACCGGCGAAGTCTGGTATGACGCCGAAGACGTCATCGGCATGCTTGATGGTTTTGTCATCGACCATGCCCAGCCGTCCTGGCCGGTCAATCGCTGGGTGTCGGGCATGATGGTGCTTTTCCGGCCGCAGATTGAACAACTGATCCGCGAACGCGATCAGGCGGTGGGCGACTGGGCGCAAAAACACCCGGACCGTGACGTCTATGAAGATCGTGATCTTGAAGTCACTGCGACCCTGGATGTCGCAACGGTGGAGCAGATGCGTTCGGTCGGCGAAGAACTTCTGCGTCGGCGCGAGGCGGCATAGCGTGCCTGCGCAACTGGCATCTGAAATACCAAGGACGCATCGCCAGAGATTTCAAACAGAGTGCAAATAACAAAAATGGCCGGGGCATTTTGCTCCGGCCATTTCATATTCCGAGATCGTAAAAGTGTTACTGAGCTTTCAGGAACTCGATGATGTCGGCAACATCTTCATCTTTGTTGAGTTTGAACGCCATTTTGGAGCGTTCCTTGGAACCTGCGATTTCGCTCAGTTTCGCGGACGGATCCTTGAGGTAATCGGTCAGGAACGCTTCGTCAGCAACAAACCCTTTTTCGCAGGCTGCAAGATAACCCTTGCCGTATTTGAAGCCTTCAACCGTGCCGCATTCACGACCGAAAGCGCCAGCAAGACTTGGGCCGACCTTGTTCACACCAGCATCAAGGCTGTGGCAAGCAGCGCAGCGCTTGAAAAGTTTTTCACCTTTCTCCGCATCACCAGCAATCGCAGGGGCGGCAGACAGGAAGGCGATGGAGCTGGCAACGAGAACCAGTTTGCGCGAAAACGTCATTATTGAGCCTCTCTCTTAGTTCGATGTTCCCGGTGATCGGGATAATGCACCACTTTCTGGCGCATCTGTGGGTAAACGCAAGGTCAACGCGGGATATTGTTATGCGTCGAACAAGTACAAGATCGCTTGATCTTCAAAAACTGGTAACCAGATCTATCATAGTGTGATGGTGAAAAATTTGAGTTTAGTCAATTTTTGCACTGAGCTGTCGAAATTTGCCAGATTTCAGATGCTTCTGATTGCTGGTGTAAGGCCTACGACTGAAATAGTGTGTTTTTGCCATTGTGGCAGAAGGTTTGATGAAATCCATCAGGGACGGGGAATGTCCCGGTTCGACAATTGATCAACAGGATGGTTGAAAATCAGGACCTTGTGCCCCAACTAAGGAAAATATGTTTGTCGAATTCCTGCCAGAAGTATAATGTTGCGCAGAAATTTGGCAGCCATATGAGAAGCGTGCCAGGAGATATCTATTGCCACGTATCACCAAAGAAGATCTGAGCAAGCTGGTTCAGGACCCGTCAGGGGAAAATCGCGCGGACACGGCCGACAAGATCAGTCGTGAATTCACGACCGAGACCCTGACTGACAGCGAACGTGTTCTGGCCGAAGATATTTTCCGTCTGATGATCCGTGACGCGGAAGTCCGCGTGCGCAAGGCGCTTGCCAAAAACCTTGCCCAGACGCCTTTGGTGCCCCACGACGTTGCCGCGACGCTGGCCCGTGATGTGGACGAAGTTGCGCTTCCGGTTCTTGAGTTTTCCGAAGTTCTTAATGACGACGACCTTGTCGACATCATCGGTGATAATGCCGACAGTGTCGAAAAGCAGCGTGCGATCGCCTCACGGTCATATGTTTCCGAAGTCGTTTCGGCAACGCTGGTCGATATCGGCCATGAAGACGTGATGGTCGACCTGATGTCAAACCAGGGTGCCGAAATCAGCGAGGTTTCCCTGCAAAAGGTCGTTGATGATTTCGGCGACAATGAACGCATCCAGAAACCGATGATCGAACGCAATCATCTGCCGATCACGATTGCCGAACGCATGGTGACACTGGTGTCCGAACGGATGCGTTCGCAACTGATTTCACGCGGTCACATCCCGGAAGGGATCGTTAACGCAGTCATGACCCAGTCGCAGGAAAGCGCGACCATCGGGCTTCTTGGTGATGGTGTCGAAGAACGCGATGTCGAACTGCTTGTCGAACATCTTTATAACAACAAGCGTCTGACAAGCGGTTTGATCCTGCGCGCACTTTGCATGGGCGATGTATCCTTCTTCGAGGCCGCCTTGGCGAAACGTGCGGGTGTCTCGTTGATCAATACCCGTATTCTTATTCATGACAGTGGTCCGTTTGGCCTTGAAGCGATCTATAACAAGGCCTGCATGCCAGAGCATTTCTTCCCGGGTGTTCGTGCGGCGATCGAAGTTGCCCGCGAGACTTCCTTTGACGGTGAAGAACATGACAAGGAACGTTATTCACGCCGGATGATCGAACGGGTCCTGACCCAGTATGGTGATCTTGGGGTCGAGTTCGATTCAGATGACGTAGATTATCTGATGGGCCGTATGTTGCAGCTTCCGGGCGAACGGGCGTTGCATCACTGATCTCGCCTGTCAGCACGATGATCTTGAAGTCAAAACCGCCCGATGTGTAATCCGGGCGGTTTTCTTTTGGGCCTTCGTTGCCCAAACAAAAAGGGCGCTGCCATGCCGACAGCGCCCTTTGTCAGTTCTTATCCAAACGCCACACTATTCAAGCAGCGTGTTGGGCATCCAAAGTGCCAGTTCCGGGAAGTACATCACGAGGATAAGACCCAGAACCTGCAGAAGTACGAAGGGAATGATGCCTTTGTAGATCTGCTGGATGGTGATGGATTTCGGCGCCACACCCTTGAGATAGAATAGGGCAAACCCAAACGGTGGCGTTAAGAAGCTTGTTTGCAGGTTCACCGCCACAAGGACCGCAAACCAGGTCAGAACCTGTGCCTCGGTGGCTTCAAGGCCCCCGATATCAAGGTGATGCCCAAAATCAAGCTGGGCAATGACCGGTGCAAAGATCGGCAGCACAATCAGGGTGATCTCGACCCAGTCAAAGAAGAAGCCAAGGATAAAGACGATCAGCATCAGCAGAAGCAAGATGCCCCACGGACCAAGACCGGCACCTTCGACAAGGTCAATTACCAGATCATCGCCACCTAGCGAACGGAAGACATAGGAAAACACCGTCGCGCCGGCAAACAGGAAGAACAGCATTGCGCCGGTCAGTGCAGACCGTTCGCAGACATCCTTAAGAACCGGCCATTTCAGGCGCCCTTTGACCAGTGCCAGGAAGGTTGCACCAACCGCGCCAACGCCTGCGGCCTCGGTCGGGGTGGCAAAACCGGCAAAGATCGAACCCAGAACCAGAACAATCAGGAAGACCGGTGGCAGGAAGCTGCGCAGCATCATCATGACAAGGTCTTTGCCGTGTACTGCTTCGCCTTCTGGAAGCGGCGGGGCAAGCGACGGGTTCAGCTGACAGCGTACAAAGATATAAACCGTGTACAAGCTTGCAAGGAGCAGACCCGGAATGATCGCTGCCAGGAACAGGTTGCCAACCGATACCGACAAAAGGTCGGACATCAGAACCAGCATGATCGATGGCGGGATCAGAATGCCGAGCGTCCCGGATGCCGCAATGGTTCCGGTGGCCAGTGACGGATCATAATTCCGACGCATCATCACCGGCAGGGCAAGCAGGGTCATCATCACAACCGATGCGCCAATAATACCGGTGGTTGCCGCCATGATGGTGCCCATCAGAGTTACCGAGAGGGCAAGACCGCCCGGCACTTTACGCAGCAGCATGTTGAGGCATTCCAGAAGGTCTTCTGCAACACCACTTTTTTCAAGCATCGTGCCCATGTAAATGAACATCGGCACGGCAACCATCACCATGTTTTCGGAGATGCCGCCCCAGATACGTGAAACGATATTGAAAAATTCAATAAACGAGAAAACGTCATAGGCCATGCCCAGAAAGCCAAAGGCGATCCCGATGCCGGAAATGACGAAAGCAACCGGAAGTCCCGTGAAGACAAGAATGCCGAGCGAGGCAAACATGAACAGCGGAAACCAGTCTTCGATATAGAAGTTATCCATTTGGAATTATCCCCGTTCCGCTCAGTCTTCGATCTTGGCTTTGCCAAGGTCTTCAAGATGGTGGGTCCCGACGTAATAGCCTGCGCGCTTATGCAGGTTGGTCGGGCCAAAGACATAGACGAAGCATTTCAGGAAGATCGAAAGCCCCGCCATGGCGAGAAGGCCAAAGCCGATGGGAATGGTTGATTTGATGATCCAGCGATGGGTCAGACCCGTGGTTGAAGCCGAAACTTCGTGGCTTTCAAAGGAACGGGCAACAAAATCAAACCCGAAATACAGCACCAAAGCACAGAATGGCAGTACGCAAATGATGCCGCCGATCATCTCGACAATCGCGCGGGTGCGGGGGCGAAGGTTGTCGCGAATAAGTTCGATACGAACATGTGCATCGCGAATATAGGCGAAACCAAAGCACAGCATAAACAGGCCGGTATGCAGGTGCCATTCAAGCTCCTGGAGCTTGATGGATCCCTGACCGCCGAATTTACGTTGGATCACGTCGTACAGGATGACAATCATCAATGGTATCGCAAGCAGGCTTGCCCACTTTCCCACGCGGGTCACGATGGCATCGATGATGTCACTAAATTTCAGTAGCGCTTCCATAGAAGGTCTCCCGGGTCTTCTTATCGCGGTCAAGGCCGGGGCACGGAGCACCCGGCCTTGCCGAGAATTGTTTTTGTCGACTGACTTAACAGTCGTTCAGACCTGTTGGATTAATCGAGATAACCGATGTCTTTCCAGATCTTGTAGTTTTCGCGGAAGCTCTGGAGGCTTTCATAAGCCATTTTGAAGTTCGCATCTTCAGCTGAGAGCTCGGCTGCGACTTCTTCCCAGGCACCACGCATGGCATCGAGCATTTCCGGCGACCATTTCTTGATGTTCACGCCTTTTTCCTGAAGTTCTTTCAGGGCGTCGAACTGGATCGCTTCACCTTCTGCAAAGCCATATGCAAGGTTGTCGTTACAGACGGACTCGATCTGGGCACGCTGGGTATCGGAAAGCGCATCCCATTTTTCCTTGTTCATCATCAGATCGAACAGGGTCGACTGCTGGTGCCAACCCGGGAAGTAGTAGTACTTCGCGACCTGGTGGAAGCCGAGTTTCAAGTCAATCGCCGGCATGGAGAACTCGGTCGCGTCAATCGTGCCAAGTTCAAGTGCCGGATAGATGTCGCCACCTGCCAAAAGCTGGGTGGAAACACCAAGTTTTTCCATCACTTTCGCGCCAAGACCGAAGAAGCGCATTTTCAGACCCTTAAGGTCTTCCGGCGAATTGATCTCCTTGGAGAACCAACCAGATGCTTCCGGTGCGATCAGGCCGCAGAACAGCGATTTGATGCCATGTTCGGCATAAAGCTTGTCAAAGATTTCCTGGCCGCCGCCAAACTTGACCCATGCCAGATATTCACCCGCCTGCGGGCCGAACGGAACGGCACCGAAAAGCTGAAGGGCCGGAACCTTACCTGCCCAGTAACCCGGGGTGGAGAAGGCGGCATCAATCGAGCCGGTCGAAACCGCATCGAAAACTTCCAGTGCCGGCACAAGTGCGCCCGGCTCATAGAATTTGATGTTGATATTGCCGCCAGAAACTTGGTCGATCTTCTCGTCGACGCGTTTGCCAAGCGTACCAAGCTGGGTCAGGCTGCCCGGATAGGTCGAGCCCATTTTCCAGCGAACGCGATCCTGAGCATCCGCATCAGAAGGTACTGCCGCAACCGCGACCGCAGCAAGAACGGCCGCACAAGTTGCGGATTTAAGCATTTTAGAAAAAGTCATTCGTCTTCCTCCCTAAGAAGTCCGAAATTGGTAATACCACGTGAGGCCGACCACCACCTTTTGCTTTTATTATTGGGTGGTATTCTCCCCGATTTTTATGTTGCAGGGCGAAGCATAAGCGTATTTCGCAAGGATGAGCAAGTTTGTTTCACCGTTTGCGAAAGAAAATATCCTTTTGCAGTGCGAAAAGAAAACTTCGTGTCAGGCGTGGAAAGCAGGAATTCCGCACGGGAATGCGCATTTGGCGTTCATTCATGCCGTTTGAAAATTCCGGGTCAAAAAGCTGCATGATCGCCGCGGCTTAGGGGATTTTGGTTTTATCACCCTAATTACTGTGGGGGGATTCGTGCCCGGGATTCTGTGTGACGCCAGGGTGATGTCTGGGCGATTGTTGCCGCAATCCCGGCGAACGATGCTGTCTTGCGATATTGCAAATGCAGCAGATGGCGTCATTTTCGTCGTGAGACAGGGGAAGAAATCGTTTGAAAACGAAAACGGGCGGCCTTTCAATGAAAGACCGCCCGACTGATGGTCGGAGCGAGAGGATTCGAACCTCCGACCCCTGCCTCCCGAAGACAGTGCTCTACCAGGCTGAGCTACGCTCCGTCAGTGGGCGGAGGTTTATCCCTTCTTTTGGCGTGGATCAAGCATAAACCGGTCGTTTTGGCGGAAAAAATGTCAGTGTAGGCGTGCGCGGGACGGGCAGTTTAACAAGCGATTGAAAATCCTGCCTCTGCAGGTGATGAGGGCGCGACGCATCTTTGACTGAAACGCAAAAGGCCCCGAAACGCATAAACGTTTCAGGGCCTTTGAATGATGGTCGGAGCGAGAGGATTCGAACCTCCGACCCCTGCCTCCCGAAGACAGTGCTCTACCAGGCTGAGCTACGCTCCGTCATTCTGCGAAGCCGGGTGATAATAGTTTATCGCAGGCGACGCAAGATATTTTTGCGCCGTCCGGGTGTGACCCCGGCATGCGCAACGGGAATATCGATTAGTATGGGCGCGAAATGCAGAATTCGACCGCCTCGATCATTGCATCCTTGATCGCGCCATCGTCAAAACGTGACAGGGTGGCAATCGCCTTTTCGCCGAATTCGCGGGCGCGATCCATTGATGCATCGAGTGCATCATACTTGCGGATCAGCGTTTGCGCACGATCCAGATCGCCATCCTGGAAGTCCTGATCTTCCATGCAGCGACGCCAGAAGGCCTTTTCGTCTTTATCGCCATTGGCATAGGCAATGATCACCGGAAGCGTCACCTTGCCGTCGCGGAAATCATCGCCAACGGTCTTGCCAAGGGTTGCCTGATGGGCGGAATAATCCAGAACATCGTCAATCAACTGGAACGCGGTGCCAAGGTAAATGCCATACAGACGAAGTGCTTCTTCATCCTCGGCCGAACGTTCGGCAATGACCGCACCAATCTGGGATGCCGCGCCAAACAGCGCTGCGGTCTTGGCGGTGATGACTTCGAGATAGGCCTCTTCGGAGGTGCCCATGTCATTGGCGGTCGAAAGTTGAAGAACTTCGCCCTCGGCAATGACGGCAGATGCCTGTGCCAGAATATCAAGAACCCTCAGCGACCCGGTTTTGACCATCACGACAAAGGCGCGCGCAAACAGGAAATCACCCACAAGAACGCTGGCTTCGTTGCCAAACAGCGCATTTGCCGATGCCTGACCACGGCGCAGCTGGCTTTCATCGACGACATCGTCGTGCAGAAGGGTCGCGGTATGAATGAATTCAACGCAGGCCGCAAGGTCCACAGCATGCGGTCCATCGCCATATCCGCAAAGCCGTGCCGATGCCAGTGTCAGCATCGGGCGCATGCGTTTGCCTCCCGCCGCGACAAGATGGGTGGCCAATTGCGGAATCAGGGCGACTTCGCTGTGCATGTTGTCGATGATCACCTGATTGACGCGCTTCATGTCGCCATCAACGAGGTTGACCAGTGAATCAAGGCTCGGCTGAGTCTTTGGCTGCGGTGCGGTATTGGTCACGCTGTATTCCGACTTCTCAAATGGCATCTTCGCTGCCTGCGTGGGCGAAGATTGCAAATAACAGCAGGCGGCCTCAACATAGATAGGCCAAGCTGTTGTGGTCAAGTGGACAAATGCGGTGCAGACACACGCCTGATCGTTGGCAATTCACAGTTTTATCGCACAGGTTTTGAAAACCATCACCGCAAACGCCTACATTATAGAGATATTATCGTTTTTTGGACTTCTTCTTATTTCAGAACGTATGCAAGACCAGATCACAGTTTGAAGGAAAATGCAGATGATCGAACTTTTTCGCAGTAACGATCCCATCGAACTGAGCTGGGCACAGGCTGTGTTGGCCGATGAGGGCATCGACAGCCATATCTTTGACTACCACGCCAGCATCATCGAAGGATCGATCGGTGCCTTGCCACGGCGTCTGATGGTGGATGGTGATGCGGAAAGTCGTGCGAAATACGTTCTTGATGTTGCCAGACGCGAACTGGATGAGCATAACGCAAAGCGTGATGCGTCGGACGCGATGCCGTCCGAGTAACAGGTCAATCAGATCAGAACGACAGATCAGGAAAATCGATGGTGAATGCAGCCACACGCATTGAAGTGCCCGACTTCCCAGAAGAACGCATCAGCCATGATTTTCTTCTTGGCGGATCGGTGGTGCTTAAGCAGCCTGTCGACGGCTATCGGGCGGCGGTGGATGCTGTGTTGCTGGCCGCATCGGTTTCGATCAATTCCCGTCGTGATGAAAAGATCCTTGATGTCGGTGCGGCTGTCGGCACAGCCGGGCTTTGCGTTGCCCGTCGTCTGGAAACGGCGAAGGTGACTGGTGTCGAGCTGCAAGACGATCTGTATGCGCTGTTTTGCCGCAACGTGATGGAAAATGATCTGGCGGGGCGTGTGACCCCAATTCATGGCGACATCAATGATGGTCGCCTGCCGCTGGTGGCTGAAAGCTTTGATCAGGTCATTTCCAACCCGCCCTATTATGCTGGAGGCACGCGGCCGAGTAATGAAAGCCGTGCGAAGGCCCATCAGGAAGGCACCGCAGACCTCAAGGACTGGATTGCCTTTTGTCTTAAGATGGTGCGGCAAAAGGGACGGATTACGCTTGTACATCGTGCCGATCATTTGGACCGGATCATTGGTCTGTTGCATGGACGGGCCGGTGACATGACAGTTTATCCGATCTGGAGCAAAGCGGATGCCGAGGCGCCCCTGCGTGTGATCGTCTCGGCGCGTAAAGGCGTTGCGTCGCCATTAACCATGCGGCGCGGGATCGTTTTGCACGACGAAGGCGGGGCCTATTTGCCGCAAACCGATACCCTTTTGCGCAACCCTATGGCATTGCCCGGTTTCTAATTCGATCAAACTTCAATATAAGAACGACATGCCTGCGACAGATCTCGCAGATAAATCCGTGCTTTGGGACCTGATATGCTGAGTTTTTCGAAAATCCTCTTCACCGCGCTGATCATCGTTGTCGTCTGGCAAGGCTTCAAGCTGTTTAATCGCGGCAAACAGGTTTCAAGCAACGAACAGCCCAAGCAAACCGGCCAGGAAAAGAAAAAGCAAACCAAGCCGATTGCCCATGAACTGGAAAAATGCCCGCATTGCGGCGTGTACCATGCCGAAGGCAATGCGCATCGCTGTGATACGTAAGCCGTTTCAGCGATAAAAGCCGGGTTCTGATCAAAGCGCCTGTGCTGCATTCGACTTTGGGGCAATCCGCGCGAATTTGACTTGGATTTTTCCCGATAATCGATGATCAATGTTGCTGCAATGCGGCATGATCGCGAAGGGCGGGATACAAGGGTTGCAAATTCAGCGCGTCTCAGGGCTTTTGCCTTCTTGACCGCGCGGGGGCAGGGCGGTAGCTTGCCGCACTAAATTTACAGACAACAGAAATAGAGAGTTCGCGCCATGGCGCTCGACGGGTCGCAACGTCCCCCTTCATTCCAGGAAATCATTCTTCGACTGCAAAGCTATTGGGCTGATCAGGGATGTGTCATCCTGCAGCCTTATGACTTGGAAGTCGGTGCCGGTACCTTCCACACCGCGACAACCCTGCGCGCGCTTGGTCCGGAAACCTGGAATGCAGCCTATGTGCAGCCGTCGCGGCGCCCGACCGATGGTCGTTACGGCGAGAACCCCAACCGTCTGCAGCACTATTACCAGTTCCAGGTGCTGATGAAGCCGTCACCGGCCAATTCGCAGGATCTGTATCTTGGCTCGCTGAAACATCTGGGCATTGACCCGATGGCCCACGACATCCGCTTTGTCGAGGATGACTGGGAAAGCCCGACATTGGGCGCATGGGGCCTTGGCTGGGAAGTGTGGCTTGATGGTATGGAAGTCACCCAGTTCACCTATTTCCAGCAAGTCGGTGGTTTTGAATGTAATCCGGTCCCGGTCGAGCTGACCTATGGTCTGGAACGTCTGGCGATGTACATTCAGGGCGTCGAAAACGTTTACGACCTCGATTACAACGGCGCTGGCGTGACCTATGGCGACGTGTTCCTTCAGAATGAAAAAGAACAGTCGACCTATAACTTTGAAGTCGCAAACACCGAAATGTTGTTCCAGCACTTCAAGGATGCACAGGCCGAGTGTGCGGTGAATATCGAACGCGGTCTGGCCCTGCCGGCCTATGAGCAGGCCATGAAGGCATCCCATCTGTTTAACCTCCTTGATGCGCGCGGTGTGATTTCCGTGACCGAACGTGCGGCCTATATCGGCCGTGTTCGTGACATGTCGAAATCCTGCTGCGAGGCGTGGCTGCGGTCGCGTGGCCATCTGAACGAGGAGGCATAAGTCATGGCCGAATTACTTCTTGAACTGTTCTCCGAAGAAATCCCGGCCCGCATGCAGGCGCGTGCAGCCGAAGACCTGACCAAACTGGTCACCGATGGTCTGAAGGCCGCCGACCTTGGGTTCGATAAGGTCGAAGCACTGGTAACCCCGCGTCGCCTGACCCTGATTGTCGATGGTCTGCCGGAAAAGCAGCCTGACCTGCGCGAAGAACGCCGTGGCCCGCGTGCCGATGCACCGGAAAAGGCCATTAATGGCTTCCTTGCGGGCAATGGTGTGACCCTTGATCAGTGTGAAAAGCGCGAAACGCCCAAGGGCGTCTTCCTGTTTGCCATTGTCGAACAGAAAGGCCGTGCTGCGTCCGAAGTCATCAAGGACATCATCGAAGATGCGATGAACAAACTGCCTTGGCCGAAATCCATGCGCTGGGCAGATCAGAAAATCCGTTGGGTGCGCCAGCTTGACCGCATTCTTTGCCTGTTTGATGGCAAGATCATTCCGGTCACCTATGGTCCGGTCACCGCAGGCGATACCACCCGCGGCCATCGTTTCCTTGCCCCGGCTGAATTCAGCGTATCGAACGCGGCCGAATACAAGGAAAAGCTCCGCGCGGCCAAGGTCATGCTTGACCGTGAAGAGCGCAAGCAGGTCATCCTTGAGGGTGCGAAGAAACTTGCCGCTTCCGAGGGCTTTGAACTTCTGGAAGACAATGGTCTTCTGGAAGAAGTCTGCGGTCTGGTCGAATGGCCAGTTCCGGTCATGGGCAAGGTCGATGACCAGTTCATGGATATCCCGCGCGAGGTTCTTGAAACCTCCATGCGTGAACATCAGAAATATTTCGTGGTCGAAGACAAGGCTGGCAAGCTTGCCGCGCGCTTCATCACGGTTTCAAACATGATCACCGCAGACAACAACGCAAAAATCATCGCCGGGAACGAGCGTGTTTTGCGTGCCCGTTTGCATGATGCCAAGTTCTTCTGGGATCAGGATCGAAAAGTGACGCTGCAATCGCGTCTGCCGAAACTTGATAACATTGTCTTCCATGCCAAGCTTGGGTCGCTGGCAGAGCGCGTTCTGCGCCTGCGCGGTCTTGCGCGTGAAGTATCTGCGGAAATTCCGGGCTGTGATGTCAAACTGGCCGACCGCGCAGCAGAAATCGGCAAGGCCGATCTGGTGTCGCAGATGGTGTTTGAATTCACCGAACTGCAAGGACTGATGGGGAAATACTACGCCGAAAATGACGGCGAAGCCCCGGAAGTCGCCAACGCCATTGCCGAGCATTATGCACCGGCCGGCCCGTCGGACATGTGCCCGACGGCACCGGTTTCGGTCGCGCTCGCCTTGGCTGAGAAACTTGATACCCTTGCCGGGTTCTTTGCGATTGATGAAAAGCCGACCGGTTCAAAAGACCCGTTTGCTTTGCGTCGTGCGGCACTGGGTGTCATTCGTCTGGTTCTGGAAAACGGATTGCGCTTGCCGCTGCGGCGTCTGTTTGCATTCGCGGTTTCCCAGTACCCGGCAACCATTCGTCGTGACGAGGCGGTTGAAGACCTTCTGGCCTTCTTTGCAGACCGCCTGAAAGTCCATCTGCGTGAACAGGGTGTGCGCCATGATCTGGTGTCGGCCGTGTTTGCACTGGATGGCGAGGACGATCTTGTCCGCCTGTTGGCCCGTGTTGAAGCGCTTTCCGATTTTGTCTCTGGCGAAAGCGGCGTCAACCTGATGGCCGGATACAAGCGTGCGTCAAACATCCTGCGCATCGAAGAGAAAAAGGACAATACGTCCTATAAAGCGGACGTTTCCGCCGACCTTCTGAGCCTGGAAGAAGAACGCAAGCTGTATGAGGCGCTCATTGATGTCCGGCACAAGGCCTTGCCACTTCTGCGTGACGAGGACTATGCCGCGGCAATGACCGAATTTGCGCGGTTGCGTGAACCGGTCGATGCATTCTTCGAAAAGGTTACGGTCAATAGCGACAATGCTGACGAACGTGCCAACCGCTTGAAGCTGTTGGCACAAATTCGCACAGCGTTGCACGATATTGCCGACTTCTCGAAAATCGAATCATAAAACAGGTCAAGGTTGCGGGGCTTTCCCCATCCGGGGAGGCCCATCGGGGCCTCGACCAGATGAGGAAAAGGCAAGATGACCAAATGGGTTTACGGTTTCGGTGGCGGTAGCGCCGAGGGCCGTTCGGATATGCGTGAACTTCTGGGCGGCAAGGGGGCCAACCTTGCCGAGATGTGCAATCTCGGACTTCCTGTCCCGCCCGGCTTTACCATTACAACCGAAGTCTGCACGGCGTTTTATGACAATGACCGCGCCTATCCCGATGGTCTGAATGCCGAGGTCGAAACCGCACTGGCATCTGTCGAAAAAGTTGTTGGTCGCAAGTTTGGCGATGCCAAGGACCCGCTTTTAGTTTCCGTCCGATCCGGTGCCCGGGCATCCATGCCCGGCATGATGGACACGGTGCTGAACCTTGGCCTCAATGACGAGACGGTCGAAGGCTTGGCAACAGTGTCAGGCGATCGTCGGTTTGCCTATGACAGCTACCGCCGTTTCATTCAGATGTATGGCGATGTCGTGCTGGGCGTTGATCACTATCACTTCGAAGACATCCTTGAGACCGTCAAGGAAGACAAGGGTGTCAGCCTTGATACCGATATGGGCGCAGATGACTGGGCCGAAGTCGTCGAGGCGTTCAAGAAAAAAGTCAAAACCGAACTGGGTGAACCCTTCCCGCAAGATCCGCGCGAACAGCTGTGGGGCGCGATTGGTGCGGTGTTTGGCAGCTGGATGAATGCGCGTGCCAATACCTATCGCCGTTTGCACAACATCCCGGCGAGCTGGGGCACGGCGGTCAACGTGCAGGCGATGGTCTTTGGCAATATGGGCGATGACTGCGCGACTGGCGTTTGCTTCTCGCGCAACCCGTCGACCGGCGAAGACCGTTTCTATGGCGAGTACCTGATCAATGCGCAGGGCGAAGACGTGGTTGCCGGTATCCGCACACCAGCCCCGCTGACGGAAATCGAAAAACAGGAATCCGGTTCGGACCTGATTTCGATGGAAGCGGCCATGCCGGTTGTCTTCAAGGAACTTTGCGATATCCGCGAAAAACTTGAATCCCATTACCGCGACATGCAGGACATGGAATTCACCGTTGAGTCCGGTAAGCTATACATGCTCCAGACCCGTGCAGGTAAACGCACGGCAAAGGCCGCATTGCGGATCGCAGTTGAAATGTGCCGCGATGGCGTGATTTCCCAGGAAGATGCGATCAGACGCGTCGATCCCGCACAGCTTGATCAGCTGCTGCACCCGACCCTTGACCCCGAAGCAGATCGCAAGGTCGTTGGTATGGGCCTTCCGGCGTCGCCGGGGGCGGCATCGGGCCAGATCGTCTTTTCTGCCGAGGCCGCTGAAGAATGGGCGGGCAAGGGCCGCAAGGTTGTACTGGTGCGTATCGAAACCAGCCCCGAAGATATCGCCGGCATGCATGCCGCCCAAGGTATTCTGACATCACGCGGTGGCATGACCAGCCACGCAGCCGTGGTTGCACGTGGCATGGGTACGCCATGTGTTTGCGGTGCAGGTGCGGTTAAGATCGATTATGCCAACAAAACCATGATGTCTGGCGGCGTGACCCTGAAAGAAGGGGACGTCATCACCCTTGACGGTGCCACGGGCGAAGTCATGCTGGGTGAAGTTGCGACCCTGAAGCCCGATCTTTCGGGTGATTTCTCGCAGCTGATGGAATGGGCCGATGCCTTGCGTCGCCTTAAAATCCGCACCAACGCCGAAACCCCGGAAGAAGCCGAAACCGCACGTGGTTTCGGGGCAGAGGGCATTGGTCTTTGCCGTACAGAACACATGTTCTTTGATCCGGAACGCATTGTCTCGATGCGCGAAATGATCCTGGCCGAAACCGAGAAGGGCCGTCGTGCCGCACTGGCAAAGCTTCTGCCCTATCAGCGTCAGGACTTTATCGACCTGTTCCGCATCATGAAGGGGCTTCCGGTTACCATTCGTTTGCTCGATCCGCCGCTTCATGAATTCCTGCCGCATGGCGATGCCGAAATCGCCGACGTGGCCAAGGCCGCCGGTGTGTCAGAAGCCATCGTCAAGCGCCGCTTGCTTGATCTTGCCGAAGCCAACCCGATGCTGGGCCATCGCGGGTGCCGTTTGGGCATCAGCTATCCGGAAATCTATGAAATGCAGGCCCGCGCCATCTTCGAAGCCGCGATCGAGGTTTCCAAGGATGGTGGCGATCCGGTCATTCCGGAAATCATGATCCCGCTGATTGTCGGCAAGAAGGAACTCGAAATCCTCAAAGCTGCGATCATCAAGGTTGCCGCCCAGGTCGAAGACGAAAAGGATGCCAAACTGAAATACCTGGTTGGCACCATGATCGAACTGCCGCGTGCAGCACTTCGGGCGGGTGAAATCGCCGAAGAAGCCGAATTCTTCAGCTTCGGCACCAACGACCTCACCCAGACGACCTTTGGTCTGTCACGTGATGACGCATCGCGCTTCCTTGATACTTATATCTCCAAGGATATCTTTGCCGGTGATCCGTTCGTATCGCTTGATCAGGAAGGGGTTGGCGAACTTGTCAGTATTGCCGCCGAACGTGGTCGTGCGACCCGCGCGGACATCAAGCTTGGCATTTGTGGTGAACATGGTGGCGACCCGGCATCCATCGCCTTTTGCGAGGCACAGGGACTGGATTACGTGTCATGTTCCCCGTACCGCGTGCCGATTGCGCGCCTTGCCGCTGCCCAGGCAGTGCTTGGCAAGTAATCGCCGCATGTGAACTCGATTTCTGAATGAAGACAAATACGGCAACGGGCATCCCGTTGCCGTTATTTTTTGCCTGATGGTGATGATGGATCGTTGCGCTGGGCATGGTGTTTCATCACCAGCATCCCGCCAACTGATAGACCCAGAAGCAGCAAGATGATGCCGCCGATCTTGAAAAGCTTCTCGTAAAGAAGGCGATTGTGATATTCCGCCTCGCGCATCTCTGTCAGATGGGTAATCACGGCATCAAGCTGAAGACGATAACGTTCTTCGGGCGCAAGCGTACTTTCATAGCGCACGGCACGCAGCAACATGTTCAACCGTTCAACCGCATCGAGGTAGTTTTCCTCGGTCATGCGGGCCTGTTCGATTGTGGGCCTCAGTGCCGGTTTTTCATTCGGCCCAAGAAAGTGCCCAGGATAGTCTTTAAGATCAGGCCAGTGATTGTCCAGACAGTCGCGAACATTGGTGACGATGGCGCCACACGGCACAATCTTCTGCGGATAAAATCGAAGCAGCGTACCAAGCGCCATCTGTTTGATCTGATGACCCTTGCGGTTATAGGCCTCGGTGATTGTGGCCATTTCCTTTTCGGCCTCGGCAATCGACATATCTGAAACAGGCACGTCACTTAGGCCCGGTGCAGCTTGCTGTGCCACGGCCATAGCAGGCACCATGGCAAGCGCGCAAAGCGCGGCCATCAAGCCCCGGACAGAAAGGACCCTATTCCACAGTTTCATCGCAGTTCCCGATTTTGCTTTTCTTTTAACATAGGGGCTTTTGCGGCGTTGCAACAGGTTTTAACGAAAACGGGCCCCGCAAGGCGGGACCCGTTCGAAACGTAAATTTGACTTCGGGCGCCGAGATCAGGCTGCGTTTTCCGGCAACTGAACCCAATCGGGAACAGAAACCGTGATCTTTGCATCGCCTGCGGTGAGCTCTGCATCGCCCTCAACCCGCTCAAGCCGGATCATTGCCAGCCCATGGTCACCGTGGACAGATCGAATGATCCCCGCTTCCTTGTCGCCATTCATAATCGGCGTGCCGGCATCCGGCGCCGGGCCGTCGATTTTGACGGGCAACAGACGTTTGCGCACAAGACCGCGATATTTGGTCCGGGCGGTAAGCTCCTGACCCATATAGCAGCCCTTCTTGAAATCGACACCGCCAAGCTCTTCAAAGCCATTTTCAAGCAGGATTGATTTCTCGATTTCCAGTTCCTCGCTGCCATTGGGAATGCCAAGTGAAACGCGCATTTCATGGTAGGTTTCGATATCGCTTTCCTCGGCACCAATTGCGGCCATTTCGATCAGCGCATTTTTCGGCAGAAGAACACGTGCGCCCATTTCGGCAAGACGCGGATCAACCGCCTTGATGCCATCGGCCATATGTGCGGTCGTACCGGGTGTTGCATCCAGCGACAGGGCGGAAAGCGCATCCTTGCCAAAGACGGCAATGACGTCGTAGCTGTCGGTGACATCAGATAGTTCTGCCTTGGCGCGGAGTTTATACATGCGAAGCTTTTTGAACAGTTCGGCCGCACGCTCGCCATTCTCGCCGCGCTCGCATTCGATCAGCAGACTGTCCTCATCCTGATGATAGACAAAGAAATCAAACAGGAATTTGCCCTGCGGCGTTAAAAGCGCGCCATAGCCGGATTTCTCGGCCGAAATGGTTTCGATATTGTTTGATACCAGCCCTTGCAGAAAGCTGACCCGATCCGGGCCGCTGACACGGATCACCGCGCGATCCGGCAAAAGGGCGTAAAAAGTCTCACTCATGATATTTATGGCTCCGGTAAATCGGAATTGTTTGGGCGAAATGTGGGGCAATCACACAAATTTCGCAAGACCTGTCTGTGCGGAGGCAGGGTGGGTAAGCTATAAGAAAACCCTTCATAAAACGCCGTCGAACGGATAGAACCAAACTTATGAAAATCTTGATGCTTGATCACTCCATCGGCTTTGATCCCAAGGATCGCGAAGCCCGTCCGCTCGGAACATGCCAGCGCGCTTTCATTGCCTTGGCTGAGTCCCTTGTTGCCCGTGGTCACAAGGTCGAAGCACGCCGCAATGGCGGCATCGACAAGGACATGCACGGCGTTGCCTGGCGACAGATTGATGCCGAACTGCCGCCCTTTGGCGGTGATGCGGTCAATACCGTGATTGTCTGGCGTGATCCGGCATTGCTCAGCCACGCTTCGGTGCCCGAGGGTGCGACTGTCGCACTTTGGTTCGATGGCGATCCGGCACGACTGAATGCCGATGATGTGCGTCTGGTGCTGCAGGAAAAGAAAGTTCAGGTCATCTTTACCGATGATGCGCAGGCAAAGGCCTTTGATGCCGACCTTGCCAAAAAGCCGATCGTGGTCAAACCGGGTGCGACAACATCCTTTGTCATGGCATCGAACATGCACTGGGCGTTTGAATCGCGCGACGAACTGGCGGTGACGGTTGCCAACAGTTCGACCGGGATCGCCCAGATCATTCGCATTTGGGAAACCTATGTCGCGCCCAAGGCGCCGAACGCGATCCTCGAAGTCTATGCCTATGACCTGTTTAGCGCCATGGCAGGCGAGAATGACAGTGTATCTGAAGACCTGCTTGATATGGTGCGATCCGCCATCGACAAGGGGGTTCGGGTCCATCATCCGAAACCAGAGGCCGACATGGCCGAAACCGTTGCCAATGCGCGTGCGTTCCTGCATCACGGCAAGTACGGGACGGATCATGTCGGGCAGTGGATTGTCGATGCGCTGGGGGCTGCAACGCCGGTTGTGTCCTATGGCGGGATTGCCAAAAGCCGGGTTGAGGATGGCAAGACGGGCTACATCGTTCCGGACGAGGCCGCGTTTGGAAATATCACGTCTCAGCTTCTGACCGACCGGTCCTTCTTTGCCAGCCAATCCGAAGCCGCACGCAATGATCGCCGCGAATGGATCCATGTCGCTGGCGAGTTGGAGAAACTGTAAGCCGTGCGCCTGCTGTTCATTACCTCAAATCGCCTCGGCGATGCGGTGCTTTCGACATCGGTTTTGCGCCACTATGTCGAAACCTATCCCGGTATCCGTGTGACGGTCGCCTGCGGCCCGGTTGCTGCACCGATTTTCGAGGGCGTTCCAAACCTCGAACGCATCATCAAAATGCCAAAGCAAAAACGCGGCGGCCATTGGTGGAAGCTCTGGAAATCGGTTGTCCTGAACTGGTGGGACATCATCGTCGACCTGCGCGGAAGTGCAACGGCTTATGTGTTGCCGGGCAAGACGCGGGTGGTGTTGCCGGGTAACGACGATGATTTGCATCGTGTTGAACAGCTCGGAAAATTGATTGGTGTTGAACCTGCATCGTTACCAGTTCTCTGGACCCGTCCTGAGGATGAGGCGCGCGCGAAAGAGCTCATCCCTGACGATGGCAAGCCGTTGTTGGCTGTCGGGCCATCTGCAAACTGGATTGGTAAGACTTGGCATCCCGAACGGTTTGAAGAAACAATTGCCGAACTGACCAAGCCCGGTGCTGTGCTTGAGAATGCGCGTGTGCTTCTGGTCGGGGCGCCGAGTGAGCGTGATTCGTCCTTGCCTGTTATTGAGAGTATTCCGCCCAATAGACGCGTAGAAATATTTGGAACAGAGCATCTTTTGACTGTGATGGCCTGTCTGAAAAAAGCCGATCTATATATTGGCAATGACTCCGGCCTTATGCACATGGCAGCTGCCTCTACGCGACCGACACTCGGGCTTTTTGGCCCGTCGCGTGAGGAACATTATGGCCCTTGTTCGAAATGGGGACGGGCGGTGCGCACGGAATGGTCATTCGACAAAATCATGGCCAACCGTGAAAGTTACCTATCGAAAGAAAATTTGATGGAAACCTTGCCGGTTGCCAAAGTTGTCGCGGCGGCAATTCAATTAGTTAAAGACTATCGCAATCAGGAAATCGGCGATGAGTGATAAAAAACCGCGTATTTCAGTCGTGATCTGTGCTCATAACGAGGAGGAAAGACTTCCTTCCTGCCTTGAAAAAGTGACTTTTGCAGACGAGATCGTCGTAATTTGCGATAAATGTACTGACAAAACCGAAGACATCGCCAAGGGCTTTGGGGCCAAAACTGTCGTCGGTAGCTGGAACATTGAAGGCGACCGCCGCAACCGCGCAATAGCCGAAGCAAGTGGCGACTGGATATTCGAACTTGATGCCGACGAGCATATAAATGCAGAGCTGGCAGCGGCCATTCCTGAAGCGGTTCTTTCGGACAAGTTCGACTCATTCTTGATTCCGGTCGACAATTATGTCGGGAAGCGCCTTGTGCGTTACGGTTGGGGGGCATCCTTCGGGACGTCTGCTGTTTGGCGGCTTTATCGCAAGGGTTGCAAGAACTGGGGGGACGAGCGGGTTCATCCCTCGTTTGAGCTGACCGGTAAAAAAGGCCCTCGGCTTGATGGTGCGTTGGTTCATTTTGTTGATCGCAACATCTCAGACATGATTCGTCGATTTGACAGTTATACATCTGCACGCGCTGCCGACCTGCGGGCCACCGGAAAGATTGGCAGTTTCGCCCACAACTTCCGCCGCATCATCTCGCGCTTCTGGCGCTGTTTTGTGTCGCGCAAGGGATATAAGGAAGGTGGGTTGGGCTTCCTGATCGCGTTGCTGGCCGCCTTGTTCCCGATGGTGTCCTATCTCAAGGCGCGCTATGACGATGAGTAAGAAAGGCGCATCGGAGAACTGCCAATGACCATGCTCCTGCAAACCATGGCCGGAAGCCCATTTGGCGGCGCGGAGGAGTTCTTTGTGCGTCTTGCCTGCGGTTTTCAGCGGGCTGGCATCGATCAACATTGTATCGTGAGGCCGAATGAAGGCCGGAACACCGTTCTCGCCGAAAATAGTGTTTCATTTGATGAACTGCCTTTTGGCGGGCGTCTTGATTTGCGAACTCCGTGGGCGTTGCGCCAGCAGATCAAAAAGCACAAGCCAAAGATCGTTCTGAGCTGGATGAACCGTGCCAGCCGGATGACGCCGTCAGGCAATTTCACCAAGGTCGCCCGGCTTGGCGGTTATTACAAGCTCAAGAACTTCAGTGATTGCGATCATCTGATTGGCAACACGCGCGATATTTGTGACTATCTGGTGCGTGAAGGGTGGCCTGCTGAGCGGACCCATTATCTACCGAACTTTGTAGACGCAAAACCAGGCACACAGCTTGACCGGTTGGAATTCAACACTCCAAACGACGCACCGCTAATTCTTGGGCTGGGCCGCCTTCACGAAAACAAGGGCTTCGATACATTGATCAGGGCCTTGGTTGATGTCCCCGGCGCGTATCTCTGGATCGCAGGGGCAGGCGATCTCAAGGACGGGCTGCTGAAACTGTCCGCCGAATGTGGTGTGGCGGATCGTGTCCGGTTTTTGGGATGGCGTCGCGATGTGGCCAATCTCTTTGCGACCTGTGATGTCTTTTGCGCCTCTTCGCGACATGAACCGCTCGGCAACATGGTGATTGAGGCATGGGCTCACGGCAAACCGGTTGTCGCACAGGCCAGTCAGGGACCAATGCAATTGATCAAAGCGGGCGAGAGCGGATTGCTGTCTCCACTTGAAGATGTTTCTGCGTTGGCGTCTGATTTACGCGCAGTCCTTGACGATAAGGCGCTTTCAGACACATTGTCGGCAAATGGGCGTGCGGCTTTTGATGCCAACTTTACCGAGGATGTCGTGGTCGCGCGATATAAGGCTTTCTTTGACGAGGTTGCACCTTAATGTGCGGAATTGCCGGTTATATCGCCAAGGACAAGCAATCCCTTGATCCTGAAATCCTTGATCGTTTACGTGATGCATTGGGGCATCGCGGACCAGATGGTGACGGGCGCTATATCAAAGGCCCCGTCGGTTTCATCCAGACACGCTTGGCAATTATCGATCTCAATACTGGTGACCAGCCGCTTTACCACGAAAATGGTAGTGCTTTGATCGCCAACGGTGAGATTTATAACTATCTGGAGCTCAGAAAAAATCTGGGTGAAGAGGGCTTTAAAACCCATTCAGACAGCGAGACTGCGCTTCGCAAATTCGTGCGCGATGGTATTGGCGGGTTTGATCAGTTGCGTGGCATGTATGCCTTTGCCATTCATGATGTGGTCGATAATCAGGTCGTTCTGTGTCGCGACCCGTTTGGTATCAAGCAGATATATTACGTTGAAACCCCTGAATATTTCGCATTCGCGTCCGAAGCGCAGGCATTGGTCGCTGCCGGCCTTGTTGGTCGGGAAGTACGCGAGGATGCCCGGTACGAGTTGCTTCAGGTGCAATTCACCACAGGCGCGGACATGATCCTTGATGGGATCAAACGACTGCAGCCCGGTGAAACCATCGTTTTGAAAAACGGACGGATTGTCGAGCGCCGGCGTCGTCAGGTTCTCAGTGATGCAGGTGCGACCGGGAATAATCTGGAAAGTGCGCTTTATGAGTGGGACCGGGTGTTCGAGGAATCGGTTCGGCTACACCAAAGATCTGATGTCGATTATGCCATGTTCCTGTCGGGCGGGGTCGATAGTGCGTCCTTGCTTGGTATGATGCACCGGCTTAATGAGAGACCGGTAACGGCCTATACTGCAGCGTTTGAAGCCAGCAGTGTGCATGACGAACGCGAACTCGCCCGAGAGGTCGCCAAGGCATGCAACGCCAACCATATCGAAGTGATGTTTTCCGAAAATGACTTCTGGACGCTATTGCCGGAGGTGGCTGCGCGAATGGATGATCCGGCAGCGGATTATGCCATTCTTCCGACCTACAAGCTAGCCAAGGAAGCCGCGCGCGATTTCAAGGTTGTGCTGTCGGGCGAGGGTGGTGACGAGCTGTTTGGCGGCTACGGTCGGTACCGGTCGGTCATGCGCCCCTTTTTACTGGGCGGTCGTGTGATGCGCTCCAAGGGGACGTTCGATAAGATCGATGTCTTGCGGCCCGGTGTTCTGGAGGGGTGGCGCGATGGCATTGCAGCGTCCGAAAGTCGTGAAAGCCGGGGGAAACGGTCGCGTCTGGCGATTGCTCAGGCCGTGGATTGCGCCGACTGGTTGCCCAATGATTTGTTGCTCAAGCTTGATCGCATGCTGATGGCGCACGGTCTTGAAGGGCGCACACCGTTCCTTGATCCGGTTGTCGCCGAGTTCGCCTACCAACTTCCCGACCGCCTCAAGGTCAGAAAGGGCGTTGGCAAATTCCTGTTGCGCAGTTGGCTGGAACGCTGTCTGCCGATGGCAAAGCCGTTTGCCAAGAAGCGCGGCTTCACGGTTCCGGTTTCAGAATGGATTGCAGCGCGTGGCAAGGAGTTGGGACCGCTGGTCGCCCGGCAGGCAGGCATTATCGAGATCGCAGATGCCGACAGGGTGGAAAAACTTTTCGACACTCCGGGCAAACGTGAAGGTGCGGCTTGTTGGCATTTGCTGTTCTATGCGCTTTGGCATCAGGCGAATGTTCTCGGGCATGCGCCTTGCCCGGACGTTTTCGAAACACTCGCCAGTTTTCAAAAAAGTTAAGACGTCTTAACTTTTACGGGAACAAATCACTCGCTCCGGCATTTCTTAATTGCAAATAACAATTAACAGATATGCTGTTGGGACATGAGTGATGCTGTATCTTGATAAACTGGCGATGTTGGCGGTTCTTGGTTTTGCATTGTTGCTGGCATGGATGACTGTACCGCCGAATGATTTACACGCGAAATCGATTAAGGCGCTGCCCTTGAAAGAAAGTGCGACACTGGGCGCGACATATGAATTCAAGCTCCCGACCACTGTCTATGCCAAATGTACGATTGATTGCGGATCAATTGGGGTTGATGTGACTGAGCAGGCGACCAGTGCTGAGCAGCGTGAAAAGTTTGCGCGCGCAATGCGGATTGCTTACTCTGCCTATGTCACGCCACTGCATCGTTGAAACGGTTAACTGCCTTTGAGAAAAGCTTCGGTCTGGATGATCGTACCCAACCTGTTGCGCACTTTGATGCGCAAAGATGTGGCACTGAAATCCAAGCTTCTATTACTGACCGGTCTGGTTTATCTGGTCAGTCCTGTTGATTTCCTGCCCGATGTTTTGGTCGGGATTGGCTGGTTGGATGATCTTGTGATCGTGCCTTTGTTGGGATGGCTGTCCTATCGAAGCCTGCCTGACTATGTGCAATGTGAAGTGGTCCGGGACGACTTGCAAAAACAGCCCACGTCGCGTCGCTTGTTGGTCTATCTCGGCATTCTGGCGATTGTGGTCATCGCTGTTGCGGTTTTGGGGGGTACGGATACCTCGCTTGAACCTGCAAGCGTTCCCGCGGCTGATTGATCAATCCCTCTTGTCGGATGTAACCTGCGTGTTTGACGCACGGTGGTGGGCACCATACTCTTGATCGATCATCCGAACAGATCGGGAGGATCCCATGGCTGAATCATTTCGCGCACTGGTTCTGGACCAGAAAGAAAAAAGCGTTACAGCAGAATTCAAGAACCTGACGACAGATGACCTGCCCGCAGGAGAAGTGCTGGTTCGGGTCAAATGGTCAACTCTCAATTATAA
This sequence comes from Thalassospira sp. CH_XMU1458, assembly GCF_037027205.1. Taxonomy (NCBI): domain Bacteria; kingdom Pseudomonadati; phylum Pseudomonadota; class Alphaproteobacteria; order Rhodospirillales; family Thalassospiraceae; genus Thalassospira; species Thalassospira sp. CH_XMU1458. The sequence continues at coordinate 1,483,853 of NZ_JAYMDW010000001.1, forward strand.
GGACGGCATGGTCCTGAACGGATTAGGACGGCTTGTGCGCACGTATCCCCATGTGCCCGGCGTTGATTTTTCTGGCGAAGTCGTTTCATCAGCCGATGATCGTTATAAGCCCGGCGATGAAGTTGTGCTGACTGGCTGGCGGGTTGGTGAAGCCCATTGGGGCGGTTATGCCCAGCTTGCACGGGTGAAGGCCGATTGGCTTGTTCCGTTGCCCGCCGGAATTGATGCATCACAGGCAATGGCAATCGGCACGGCGGGCTTCACCGCAATGCTGGCAGTCATGGCACTGGAAGATCAGGGTGTGTCGACAAAGCAGGATGGCGAAGTCCTTGTGACCGGGGCTGCCGGGGGCGTTGGTTCTGTTGCTGTTTCAATACTTTCTGCGCTTGGCTATCGGGTTGCCGCATCGACGGGACGCGCCGAAACGCATCAGTATCTCCGTGATCTCGGTGCCAGTACGATCATTGATCGCAATGAACTGACCGATACCAGCAAACCTCTGCTGACGGAACGATGGGTGGGGGCAATCGACAGTGTCGGTAGCACGACGCTTGCCCACGTTCTTTCCGAGATGAAATATCATGGTGTCGTTGCCGCCTGCGGTCTTGCCGGTGGTCCGGATTTGCCCGGAACTGTTATCCCGTTCCTGTTGCGCGGTGTGAAGCTGATCGGGATTGATTCGGTCATGTGTCCCTACGAGACACGCGTGCGTGCCTGGCAGCGCCTCGCGCGCGAATTGCCGAAGGATCAACTGCAAGCTGCAACAACGAAAGTTGCACTGTCCGATATTCTGCCATGGGGGGAGAAGATTCTCAAAGGGCAGGTGCAGGGACGTCTGCTTGTTGATGTTCAGGATTGCTAGCACCCGCAAAACCATGCAGACTCAACGGGTTTTCGATCCGTGCGATGCGGCACGAAAACCCGTGTCTCTGAAAGCTGGAAATGAACGTGATGCCTGAACAACGGTTCCGAATTCTTCTTGTTGAAGATAATCCCGGGGATGCGTTTCTTGTGCGTACCCTGCTGGAAGAAACCGGCGAGCCGTTTGATATCGAGCATCGAAGCGATCTAGCATCCGCGATGGCGGTGCTGAATGGTGACGGCCCAGATGCACTGTTTGATGTTGTTTTGCTGGATCTGACCTTGCCGGACTCGTCTGGCGTGCAGACCATCAGCCGTGTACGCAGTTGTGCCAATGCCGCACCGGTCGTCGTCCTGACTGGCCACAAGGACGAGGAACTTGCGTTCGAAGCCCTTCAACATGGCGCCGAAGACTATCTGACCAAGGAATTTCCCGATGGTCGTACAATCCGGCGTTCCATCAGGTATGCGATCGAACGGTCGCGCGCCGAACGCGCGTTGAAGGAAAGTGAAGAGCGTTATCGTAAACTGGTCGAGCTGGCACCAGAACTGATCTCTGTCCTGAGTGGCGAAGAGATCGTCTATATGAACCAGCAGGGCGTCAGCATTTTGGGTGCGCGCGACAGTGATAAGCTGGTCGGGCGATCCTTCATGGAAATGGTGCATCCCTCAAGCCGCGAAACGCTTGAAGAGTATATTTCGCGCTATCGAAACGGGTATCCGGGGCGTGCGGACTTCACAATCATCTGCCAACGCCCGGAAGGCGAAAATGTCGAGCTGGAAGTCTCGGCCATTGCCTTCACCCACGAGGGGGCACCAGCCATGCTGATGCTTGCAGAAGACGTTACGGATAAACGCAAAGTTGAACGTCAACTGATTCAAACGTCCAAACTGGCAACGCTTGGCGAAATGGCAGCATCCGTTGCCCACGAAATGAATCAGCCGCTGAACGTCATCCGGATGGCTGCAGATACCTGCGCATTGCAATATGATCTGGATGCCGTGAAACCAGCCTTTCAGCGCGAAAGACTGGCGCTCATCAGTTCCCAAACAGAGCGCATGTCAGAGATCATCAAGCATCTTCAGATATATAGCCGTCCGGACGACGATGATTTTGCGCCGTTCGACGTCATGAAAGCCGTTGAGCGCGCCGTGGACATGGTCGAACATGATTGCAGATTGTCGGGCATTGCAATTGATGTCGTCGCCCCCCGGCAGCGCTGTTTCGTCAATGGCCGACAGGTTCAGTTGGAACAGGTTTTGGTCAATATGCTGAGCAACGCGCGCGATGCCATCAACGAAAGCGGTGATGATGCCGGCAGTATCGGTGGTTTGATCCGTGTCAGCGCAATGGTTGACGAAGCGCGGAAGTCATTGAAACTGGCTGTCAACGACAATGGTGGCGGTGTTCCGGAAGCCGCCATTGACTTGCTGTTTCATCCGTTCTTTACGACCAAGGATGTTGGCAAGGGAACCGGACTTGGGCTGTCGGTCAGTTTTGGCATTGTCGAGGCCATGGGCGGCCGAATTGATGTGCGAAATGAGGGTGACGGGGCCTGCTTTGAAATCACTCTGCCGCTTGCGGATGCCGATACCACGAAGGTGGATCATCATTCCGACGCTGGTCAGGAGGACGGCTGGCTGACCAAGGTGCCGCCGAATGCCGCAGCACGCGGCAAAATTCGCGTGCTTGTCGTCGATGACGAACTTGATGCCATGGAAATCATCTCAGGATATCTTGAAGCACAGGGCTTTAACGTTTCCGCCGCAAGTAACGGTGAAGATGCGTTGGCGATTGCGGGTGTTGTGCAGCCTGACATCCTGATTACCGACATTCGCATGCCACATATGGATGGCAACGCCTTGGTCAAGGAACTTCGGGAACGCAATCCCGCACTGCCGGTAATTGTTATGACCGGGCACCCGGGCGACGCTGACCGACCGGTTGAGGATGAAGACGGACCAGATGCACCGGTGACGGTGATGTCAAAGCCGCTGAACCTAAAGGAACTTCTGGCAACACTTGATGAGCTTTGTGAAGTGTTCGCGGCTTAAGTTTGGCCCGCAGGCATCCGCAATAGACTTTTGGCTGCCAGTGGAGTTATGATTTAAATTGATAAAGAAAAAGCCCGGCATTGTGCCGGGCTTTTTCTGATTTTTTTGCCTGGATTTGGCAGCGATCAGGCTTCCCAGCCCAATTGCATGGCAATCTTCACCGCTTGTGTACGGTTGGCAGCACCGAGCTTCTTGAAAATACCGGTCAAATGGACCTTCACGGTAATTTCGCGAACGGTTAGCTGTTTGGCGATTTCCTTGTTGGAAAGGCCCTTGGTCAGAAGACCCAGCACTTCGCGCTCGCGGTTGGTCAACTGCCGCAAGGGGTTGTCTGGTGCAAGGCCGTCAAGGTCGATCTCACCCGGGCGCATCTGCGTGCCATCGTCTTCGAGCAATGCAGACGGGATGTATTTTTCGCCAGACAGAATCAAACGCAGGGCGTTGATCAGGGATTTACCTGACAGCGTCTTGGGCAGATATCCCGACGCACCATGTTCCAGTGCGTTCAGAACGTCGCTGCGTTTAACCGAGCCTGAAAGAATAACCACCGGAATTTCAGGATGTTTCTGGCGCATGACGGTCAAACCGGACAATCCATTCATGCCAGGCATGTTCAGATCGAGGATGGTCAGTTCGACGTTGGTTTCTCCGTCAACGACGGCAAGTGCTTCTGCGAAGTCTTTCGCCTGCGCGACTTCAACTTCCGGCGCTGCGAGTTTTAGGAAGGAAGTGATCCCGTCTCTGACGAGATCGTGATCGTCTGCTAGCAGGATGTTCATTTTTATGCCGTACCTGTTCTTGTCCAAAGCTCACTGAAATAAATTGGGACAGCGACCTCGGAAACGCGATCCACAATTGCAATAATATGGTTTCGCGCGATTCTGATATTTTCAATCCAAGCGTCCCCCCCGGACGCGAGCGCAGCATTCAACAAAACGGTGTCCCTGTCAAACGGCAGGATAGTTTTTGATAGTAGCATCTATCCAAGTGAATAGGTATCCGAACTCAAGGATAAGTATTTCATCGCGCATCGAATAGTATATCAGGGGATCAGAAGGAACCGCGATAGGAAAAGTTATACAGAAATTGATATATTCTGATGCGCGCCGTTTTTAGACAACGCCTCGTTACGTGCGGATTCTTTGGTAGTATTGTTTGTATCAATACCATCACTGGTTGCTCTTTGCAGGCTTGCCTGGCGGAAGGCTGCCATATCGGCACCTGATGGTGCGTTTGGTGCCAGTGCTGCATTTTGCAAGGTGGCCAGCGCACGATCACGATCTTCCGCACTGCCAGACAGTGATACGCTTACATCAACGTGACCACCAATGGCATAAGCGTTACCGTCCGGACCAATCTGATATGTGTATTGCGGCGCAGAGCCATAAGGCCCGGCAGCAGCGGCATGGGCCTCTTCCTCTTGGCGTACAGCTGAATCTCGGGCGCGCAACTGATTGACGACAGCTTCTTCAGCCGGGTCGAGATCCTGACTGGACAAAGTACCATTTGTGGTGTTGCCGTTTTCCGAATTGGTTTCGCGTGCCTCGCGGTATTCCGCACGGCTGACACCGCCAGCAACTGCTTGTGCCTCGGTCAGGGTACGTGGATCAACAATCCGTGTGCGTGCGCCGTCTGAGCCGGCGCCAGCAATGGCATATGGCGAAACAGATGACGCATTTCCGCCCTGACGCTGGACTTCAATGGCCTCATATTCGGCCAAAACACGCCCATCAGCAGTTTGCGCGATTTCCCGAACATTCAGGATAACGCCCAAGCCGCCCCCATTCGGGTTGGCTATGGTTTGACCAGCTGAAATCATCTGTCTTTACGTCGCTCGTAATCTTAAGACGAAACCTATACGAAAAGACACCATAGCAGAAAAATGACCGGGAGTCTCGGCTCGCAATAAACGGCCTTTGGTGTAAGGCTCTTGAGGCGCATTGTCACGGTTGATGGCTTGCGCATCCGTACCCTTGCTGGTATCAAAAATCCCGAATTTCCAACCGGCGCCTGGCGCGCTTCATGCTGTACTTCAATCAGGAATTCCAACGCGCATGTCCAACTTCATCATTCCGGCCAATGAAAAGGTACTTGTCACGGGTGCCGCCGGTTTTATCGGTTCCCATCTTTGCCTGAAACTGCTGGAACAGGGGGCCACTGTTGTCGGACTTGATAACGTCAATGACTATTATGACGTCAACCTCAAAGAGGCGCGTCTCGCACGGTTGGAAGGCAAGCCGGGTTACAAGTTCGTCCGAATGGACCTCGAAAATCGCGAAGGCATCGCTGATCTGTTCGCCACCGAAAAACCAACCTATGTAGTCAATCTGGCGGCTCAGGCCGGGGTGCGCTATTCGATTGAAAACCCGCATGCCTACATCGATGCCAACCTGGTTGGTTTCACCAATATCCTCGAAGGCTGCCGCCACAACAATGTGAAGCATCTGGTCTATGCATCAAGCAGTTCGGTTTACGGCATGAATACCGAAATGCCATTTTCCGTTCATCACAATGTTGATCACCCGATCAGCCTTTATGCTGCGTCAAAAAAGGCCAATGAACTGATGGCCCACACTTACAGCCATCTGTATCGTCTGCCAACGACCGGTCTTCGTTTCTTTACCGTCTACGGCCCGTGGGGGCGCCCGGACATGGCGCTGTTCCTGTTTACCAAGGCGATCCTCGAAGGGCGCCCTATCAACGTCTTTAACGAAGGCAAGATGCGTCGCGACTTTACCTATATCGATGACATCGTCGAAGGTGTTTATCGCTGCATCTCGACTGTTGCCCAGCCGAACCCCGACTGGAATTCGGCCAAGCCCGATCCCGCAACCAGTTCGGCACCCTATCGGGTGTTTAATATCGGCAATAACAGCCCGGTCGAGCTGATGTATATGATCGAGACGATCGAAAAGGCACTGGGCAAGACGGCAGAGAAAAACATGCTGCCGATGCAGGATGGCGATGTTCCGGCGACTTACGCCGATGTTGATGCGTTGACCGATGCCGTTGGCTTCAAGCCGGCTACCTCGATTGAAACCGGTATCGGCAATTTTGTTGAGTGGTATCGCGCTTTCTACGGCTAGAGCGCGCGACTTTCCTTAATATCCAGACAAATAAACACCATGTAGGCTCGCATCACTTTGATGCGGGCTTGCCAACGTTATTTTTGAATGTATTCGGAAAATGGTGCTGCTGGGGAGATTTGAACTCCCGGCCTCTCCCTTACCAAGGGAGTGCTCTACCCCTGAGCTACAGCAGCCCGATAAACAGGCTGACCGGTGGGCAATGGTGCTGCTGGGGAGATTTGAACTCCCGGCCTCTCCCTTACCAAGGGAGTGCTCTACCCCTGAGCTACAGCAGCATGAGCCCTTGCGGTGCGGGCGGGTTATAGGCCACGTATCTGTAATTGGTCAAGCCTGAATTATGCGAAGTTTTTCGATTGTTCCCATGTCAGGCCTTTTCGCCCTGTTTTCGTCAAGATCGGCTGTAATTTTTCGCGCGCTGTTTTATAACAGGCCAATCGCTCAAACCCGCATAAATCTGACGGAACTTTGATTGCACCATGACAGCCAAAAAATCTGATATGCGTCCGGCCGTAAACGAGGAACGCTTAAAACGCGAAGCCGAAGCCCTGCGTGCCAATCTGGCCAAGCGCAAGCAACAGCAACGCTCACGCAAAAGCGATCCACAAGGTCCAGTTACAGACGAAAAACCTGAGGACTGATCACGCGCGTCATTTTTCACCTTCGCTTTGATTGGCGCGTGCATCGTTTGGTTGATCTTGAGGCCCGCGGGCGGGTAAAACCGTGGGTGCTGAACGTGGTTGGGATTTTCGCAAAAACAGGGGTGGCACAATGTCGGTAAGACCGGATCACTGGATACGCCAGATGGCGCTGGAAAAGGGCATGATCGAACCGTTTGTCGACGGTTTCAAACGCGATGGTGTGATTTCCTACGGTGTCAGCTCGTACGGCTATGACGCCCGTGTCGCCGACGAGTTCAAGATTTTCACCAATGTCGACTCGGCCATCGTCGATCCCAAGGAATTTTCCGATGACGGGTTCGTTAACCGCCAGACCGACGTCTGCGTGATCCCGCCCAACAGTTTCGCGCTCGCGCGCACGGTGGAATATTTCCGCATCCCGCGCGACACGCTGGTGATCTGTCTGGGGAAATCGACCTATGCCCGGTGCGGCATCATCGTCAATGTCACACCGCTTGAACCCGAATGGGAAGGGCATGTGACCCTTGAATTTTCCAACACCACACCGCTTCCGGCGCGCATTTATGCCAATGAAGGGGCGTGTCAGTTCATTTTCCTCAAGGCGGAAAGTGAATGCGATACCTCCTATGCGGATCGCGCAGGCAAATATATGGGCCAAAAAGGTGTCACATTGCCGCGCCTGTGATAAAGGGGTGGCAACAATCTGGTGGTGTATACGCCAAGACACGCGTTCGCTGCGCCATCGCGCGCAGTACAAAGAGGACTGAATGGACAAGATCAAGATTTCCGGTGGTCGCCGGCTGCAGGGCAAAATTGCAATCGGCGGTGCCAAAAACGCGGCTTTGCCGTTGATGGCAGCAGCCCTTCTGACAGATGAAACCCTGACCCTTTCGAACCTGCCGCATCTGGCAGATATCACATCGATGGCCAATCTTCTGGCCCAGCATGGTGTCGCGTTGCATCTGAACGGGCATGCCCCCAATGGTGGCCATACCGGTCGCGTTCTTGAAATGACTGCCAAGGAAATCACCTCGACCACGGCACCCTATGATCTGGTGCGCAAGATGCGTGCATCTGTCTTGGTGCTTGGTCCGATTGTCGCGCGCTGTGGTGTTGCCCGTGTGTCGCTTCCTGGTGGGTGTGCAATTGGCAACCGCCCGGTTGACCTGCACCTTAAGGCGCTTGAAGCCATGGGTGCTGAAATCCACCTGGCCGAGGGCTACATCGAAGCCCGCGCACCCGACGGCCTGAAAGGCGGCCATGTCCTGTTCCCGCAGGTTTCGGTGGGCGCGACGGAAAATGCGCTGATGGCCGCATCGCTGGCGGACGGTGTTGTGACCATTGCCAACGCCGCGCGTGAGCCGGAAGTATCCGATCTTGCGCATTGCCTTGTTGCCATGGGGGCCGAGATCGAAGGCATCGGAACCGATACCCTTAAAGTTACTGGCAAGCCGCGCCTGCATGGTGCGGAATATTCGGTTGTGCCAGATCGTATCGAAACCGGGACCTATGCAATTGCAGCTGCCATAACCGGCGGCGAGATCGAGCTGACCGGAACCCGTATGGAACTGATCGACAGCCTTGTTGATGCGATGCGCGCAGCCGGGGTCGAAGTTGAAGAAACCGAAGATGGCCTTAAGGTGCGCGGCAACCGTGCGACGCTTAAGGGTGTTGATGTGATGACCGAGCCCTATCCGGGCTTCCCGACCGATATGCAGGCCCAGTTCATGGCGCTGATGTCGGTGGCCAATGGTGCGTCGATGATCACCGAAACCATTTTCGAAAACCGTTTCATGCACGTACCGGAACTCAGCCGCATGGGTGCTGATGTCAACGTGCATGGCCGTTCGGCGATTGTACGCGGCAGTGCAAAGCTTTCGGGGGCTGAAGTCATGGCAACCGATCTGCGTGCATCTGTCTCCATGGTGCTTGCAGGCTTGGCAGCCGAGGGCGAGACGGTTATTAACCGTGTCTACCATCTGGACCGCGGTTACGAGCGGCTTGAAGAAAAACTGAGCTCCTGCGGGGCGCAGATCGAACGTGTCCGGGTTCCGGCCTGATATCAGGTCTACCGGATAACTGAAAACGCGTAAGGCGACTGATTGATGAGTGACGAAAAGCTGGTGCTTGCCCTGCCAAAGGGGCGCATTCTTGACGAGGTGATGCCACTGGTACGATCCGCCGGGATCGAACCGGAAGCGGCATTTGATGATCCGAAATCCCGTGCGCTTCGTTTCGCCACCAACCATCCGCATATCGATATCATCCGTGTGCGCAGCTTTGACGTCGCAACCTTCGTCGCCTTTGGCGCGGCCCACATCGGTGTCTGCGGCAATGACGTCCTGATGGAATTTGACTATCCGGATATCTATGCGCCGCTGGATCTTAACATCGGGCATTGCCGGATCGCCGTTGCCGAACCCGAAGAAATGATTGAGGGCGATGACCCGTCGCGCTGGTCCCACGTTCGGGTCGCGACCAAATATCCCAACATCACGCGCACCCATTTTGCCAAACGGGGCGTGCAGGCCGAATGCATCAAGCTGAATGGCGCGATGGAACTGGCACCAACACTTGGTCTGTGCCGCCGTATCGTTGACCTTGTCTCGACCGGCAACACGCTTAAGGCCAATGGCCTGCGTGAAATCGAACATGTTGCCGATGTGACGTCGCGTCTGATCGTCAACCGTGCCGCGCTGAAAACCCGCCCGACCGATATCCAGCCCTGGATCGACCGTTTCTCCGAGGTGCTCAATGCCGCTTAAGCTTTCGATTACTGACGCCAGCTTCGAAGAAGATTTCGTCAAGCTTCTGGGCATGAAACGCGAATCGGATGCCGATGTTGATGCGGCTGTTGCCGATATCATCGCCGATGTCCGCAATCGCGGTGACGAAGCTGTTTGCGACTACACCAACCGCTTTGATCGCCTTGGTATCGACGCATCCGGCATGGCGGTGAGCGCGGCCGAGGTCGATGCAGCGGTTGCCGACATTGACGCAGACCTTCTCAAATCGCTGGAATTGGCGGCAAAGCGCATTCGTGCCTACCACGAAAAGCAGATGCCGGCCGATGAACGCTATACCGATGAAAGCGGTGTTGAGCTTGGCTGGCGCTGGCGTGCGGTGTCCGCAGCCGGGCTTTATGTTCCAGGCGGTCTGGCATCCTATCCGTCATCGGTTCTGATGAATGCCATTCCGGCCAAGGTTGCCGGTGTCGAACGCCTTGTTATGGTGGTGCCTACCCCGGATAATAAAATGAACCCGCTGGTTCTGGCTGCGGCCCGAATTGCCGGTGTGGACGAGATTTACCGCATTGGCGGGGCGCAGGCGATTGCGGCCCTTGCCTATGGCACCGAAACGATTGCGCCTGTCGACAAGATCGTCGGTCCGGGCAATGCGTTTGTTGCCGCGGCCAAACGCCGTGTCTTTGGTCAGGTCGGCATTGATATGATTGCGGGCCCGTCGGAAATTCTGGTGGTTGCCGATGGCAGCAATGACCCAAGCTGGGTGGCAGCAGATCTGTTGTCGCAGGCCGAACATGACCCGGTCGCGCAATCGATCCTGATCACTGACGACGCGGAATTTGCCGATCGCGTGCAGGTCGCAATCGACAAGCATCTTGAAAAACTGCCGCGTGCAGAAATCGCCGGAGCAAGCTGGCGCGACTTTGGTGCAATTGTTTTGGTCGAAAATCTGTCGCAGGCTCCGGCCCTTGTGGATCGGATCGCACCGGAACATCTTGAATTGGCGGTGGACGACCCGGACGCACTGGCAGAAGACATTCACCATGCCGGTGCGATTTTCCTGGGCCGTTATACCCCTGAGGCCATCGGCGATTATGTTGCTGGCCCGAACCATGTCCTGCCGACGGCCCGCTCGGCGCGTTTCTCGTCCGGCCTTGGGGTTCTGGACTTCATCAAGCGTTCGTCGCTGATCAAGTGCACCCCCGAAAGTCTGGCAAAAATCGGCCCGGCGGCAATCGCCCTTGCAGAAAGCGAAGGTCTGCAGGCACATGGACTTTCGGTAGCGATCCGTTCAAACCAGATGTAAGCTGTTGCAATGCAGCGTGTGAAGGGACCGGAGCGAGAGAGCCATGGCAGAAAACCAGTGTATTGCCGGTATCTATCTTGACGAGAAATACAAGGTAAGACGCCGTCCTGAGGTCGAACATGAGCAGGCGGTGGCGATCTATGACCTTCTCGAAGAAAACCATTTCGAACCGGCTGGCGGTTTCGAAGGTCCGTATTCGGTGCATATGCGCATCGAAGAAAACCGCATCTATATGGATGTGCGCGGCGACGATGATACCGAGAACCTGACGACCATTCCCGTGCCGCTGTCGCCGTTCCGCCGGATCGTCAAAGACTATTTCATGATCTGCGAAAGCTATTACGACGCCATCAAAAAGGCCAGTGCCGCCCAGATTGAGACCATCGATATGGCGAGGCGCGGCCTTCACAACGAGGGCTCCGAGCAATTGCGAGAGCTTTTGGCCGACAAGGTGACGATTGATGAAAATACCGCGCGTCGCCTGTTTACGTTGATTTGTGTCCTTCACATCCGGGGTTAAGGCACGGTGGCAGAAGAACTCCCCGGCTCGGTTCTTTTTGCCTGCAGCTATAATGCCGTGCGTTCGGTGATGGCTGCTGCCTTGATGCGTCACTATCACGGAACCCGCATCTATGTTGAAAGTTGCGGGGTGCGTGCCGGTGAGCTTGATGGCTTCGCCGTCGCGGTGATGGAGGAAATCGGTCTTGATATTTCCTCATACAATTCCAAAACCTTTGATCAGCTTGAAGACGGCTTCTTTGATCTGATCATCACCATGTCCCCTGAGGCCCAGCACCGGGCGGTCGAGATGACCCGCACCATGGCGTGCGACGTGGAATTCTGGAATACGTTTGATGCCACGATTGTCGAAGGTTCACGTGAAATCCGCCTTGAGGCCTACCGACAGGTGCGCGACCAGATCAAGAAACGCATCCTTGATCGCTTCCCGGTCGGCCCTGCGCCCACCATGTGATCGCGTGGTTTAGTCCGCGTTGCTGAGGGCTTCGAACGCAGCGCCATCAAGCACATAGATCTTCTCATCCTCGGCATGGCGCATGCCAAGCTTTTCGTAAAACCGCTGGCCGATCATGTTTTCCGCATCGACCGACAACCGGATATAGGATTTGCCGTTTACACGGGCATGTTTGGCGACCGCAGCCACCAGACGTTTGGCAAAGCCGCCACCACGATGGCCTGGCGCGACATAAAGATCCTGAATATAAAGCCCGGGCCGTCCTCGAAATGTTGAATAGCTTGGGAAAAACAGGCACATGGCCACCGGCGTGTCATCGGCAATCGCAATCAGCGCGTCAAACGCACGGTCCTTGCCAAAGCCATCCCGCGCCAGATCTTCGGGCGTGCTTGCAATTTTATCCGCACATCCCGTTGCCTGGCCGATTTCGCAAATCATGGCATGGAGTGCCGGTGCGTCATCACGTTCTGCAAGGCGTATTTCAATGGTATGAGGATTGGTCATGCGGGGACTTTCATGAAAGGCCGGAAAGATAGCGGCATCTTAGGGCGCATACCGGCATTCGAAAAGGGCTCACCCGGTTCTTTTCGCGCAATCCTTATTCCGCACGATTTGGCAGTACAGAGACTTCGCCATTCGTTTAACGCAGTGCTGTAACGCCACGCCTGACACGTGAAAGGACTTGACCTTTTGCCCGGTTCAGAGCAGTTTGCCGCCCACCGGTATTTTGATATTGCAATACGAAAGCTAGGAGTCACATGGCTAAAGAAGACGTTATCGAGTTTCAGGGCACTGTCGTTGAACTTCTGCCCAATGCGATGTTTCGCGTGAAGCTGGACAATGACCACGAAATCCTTGCTCACACCTCGGGCAAAATGCGCAAGAACCGTATCCGCGTTCTCGCAGGTGACCGTGTCAGCGTCGAAATGACCCCTTATGACCTGACCAAAGGTCGTATTACCTTCCGTTTCAAGTAATCTGAAACCACGACCAAGCGCAAATTGACCTTGTCTGGCGGGGCGTTTACCCTTGCCGTCAGGGCGCATTTTGTTGCCTGCATCGAAATGTGAGTATTTATCACATTTTTGGTCGGAATGGTCTGGGACGGATATCCGGGAGCCACATCTTGTCGAAACTGATATTGGCATCTGCATCGCCGCGCCGTCTTGAGCTGCTTGCGCAGATCGGAATTGTGCCAGATCAGGTCGTTCCCGCAGATATCGATGAAACACCCATGCGCGATGAAAGTCCGCGTCGGCTGGCGCTGCGTCTTGCCGAGGAAAAGGCACGTTTTGTTGCCAAATCCAACGGCGGGGCCTTTGTGCTTGCCGCGGATACTGTTGTTGCGTGTGGCCGGCGTGCGCTGGGCAAGGCCGAAGACGCGGCAGAGGCACGCAAGTTCCTTGAACTCCTGTCCGGGCGTCGCCACCGTGTTTACGGGGGGATGTGCGTGATCGCCCCGGACGGAACTGAACGATCGCGCGTGATCGAGACACAGGTAAAATTCCGAACCCTTGGTTCTGATGACCTGAAACGTTATCTTTCCCATGACGAGTGGCAGGGCAAGGCGGGAGCATACGCCATTCAGGGCTTTGCCGCGACCTTTGTGAAGGCGATCTCGGGATCGTACTCCAACGTTGTCGGGCTGTCGCTGTGCGAGGTGGACGGTCTTTTGCGCGGCCTTGGCTATCACCCCAAAGAGGTTTGATCATGGCAGTTGGCGGCATCCATAACTCCCGCCTGCTGATTGATGCCGTTGCGCTTGAGCGCAGGGTGGCTCTGATCGAAAATGACCGCCTGACGCGTCTGTGGATTGATCGTGGCGGTCCCGCAAGATTTGATATCCATCTTGGCCGTATTTCCAAAATGATGCCTGAAATGGCCGCCGCCATGGTTGCGCTTGACGGGCTGCCTGACGGGCTTTTGCCGTTTGATCGCTATAACGGCCCGCTGCATGAAGGGCAGTGGGTTCTGGTGCAGATCTCCCGCCTTGGTTTTGACGACAAGGGGGTCAAGCTTACCGGGCGGATCGCGATTGAAGGAGTCGGCATGATCCTTCGACCGGGGGCCAACCATATCGAGTTGCCGCGCAAGCTTAAGGATGGCGATCGGCGCACCGAACTTCATGAATTGCTAAGCTCTCTTCAGGCCGGACAGGACGGGATCATGCTGCGTTCCGTGGCACTCGACTGGACGCGTGATGCCATCACTGCCGAATACAAACTTCTGAAATCGCAATTGCAAAAGGCCGAAAAGGCCCTGTCCGAGGCATCGAAGCCGCAACTGGTCAGCGAGGCACAATCAGAAACCGATCAGGTGATCGAACGGCATCTGATGGCGGGTGGGCAATGCGTTGTCGATGGCACAAACGAATTCGTGCGGTTGCGTGGATTGCTGACGATGCTTGGCAAGTCGGATGACAATCTTGCGCGCCATGCGGGCAGCCGACTGTTATTCAATGATCAGGATATCGAAGACGAAATTGCTGCTGCCTTGGCGCCGCGTGTCGAGTTGCAGGGTGGGGGCTGGATTGCGATTGACCCGGCAACCGCGCTTTGTGCCATTGACGTCAATGCCGCCGGGGCAGATGCCGGGCGTGATAGCGAAACCCGTGCGGTCGAGGTCAACCTTCGGGCCGCAGCCGAAATCGTGCATCAAATCCGACTGCGCAACATCGGTGGTCTTGTGGTGATTGATCCGCTTCGCATGAAATCACGGGCAGGGCGCGACAAGTTTGATGCCGCAATCCGTGATGCCTTTGGCAGCGAGCTTGACGGTGCGGTTCAGATCGGTGGCTTCACGCGATTGGGGCTTTATGAATTCAGTCGACAACGTGCGGGCGAATCGCTTCGTGCCACCTTGTTTGCCAAACAGGAACACACCCCTCTTTTGCGAGATGCTGCGCTGAATGCCGTTGTGCGCGCCGTTGTTGCCGAAAGCCGAAACGGGGTGACCGGGATGGTAAATCTGTCTGTAAACCCCGGTGTGGCGAAGGCACTTGCGGATCAGGCCGATGCGATCCAGATCCTGACAAATGCATTTGGGGGTGCGCCGCAAATTGTCGCGGACCCGACACTTGAAGACGATGCCTATCGGTTGGAGAAAAACCACCATGAATGAAAAAAAGATAACGAAAACAGCCAGCTCCGACTGCGTGGTTTGCGGCAAACCGGCTGATGAAAAATACACGCCGTTTTGCTCCAAACGCTGTGCGGATCTCGACCTTGGCAAATGGATGAATGAAAGCTATGCCATCCCCGCCGCCGAGCCACCCGAGTATCTCGAAGACCTTGAAGATGAAGAAGAATTTTAATCCGACGCGTGATCGCAAAAAAAATGCGATTTGAGGCTGGACAAGCCCCAAAGGAGTTTGTATAACCCCGCTCGTTCCGCAGGGAACACTCCGGAAACGGAGACGAAAGTCGGATTTGCCCAGGTAGCTCAGTTGGTAGAGCAGTGGACTGAAAATCCGCGTGTCGGTGGTTCGAGTCCGCCCCTGGGCACCATCTTTCGGTAGCCAAAAAAGCCCGGCCTTCTGGCCGGGTTTTTTGTTTTTCAGCTCATCTACCGGTCGATTTAATTCGGGATCGGCAGGTCAAACCCGACCTTTTCCCCATTGATCGCATTGCCGATGCCCAGAATGTTTCCCTGTTGGCTCAGCTGGAATTTCCCAGCAGCGTAGCTGTCATCCTGGCAGATCAGTTCCCACCAGCCATGGGCGGGGGCCAGTCGATCATCGCGGACAAATTTGCCAAGGCAGGTCTGCGCGCCATAAACATCAAACATTCCGCCAAAGGCATTGGCCCGAACCCAGGTGTCATAGCGCGAAAACGGCCCGATGCGCGACCAGTTCAGATTGATTTTGACCATGGTGTTGGTGCTGTAGGGCACGGTCGATGCAGATTGTTTGGCCTGCCAAGCGTCATAGCTGATTTCAGGGGCGGTTGTGGTGGTTGTTGTTTTGCAGCCGCTGATCAGCATGGCAATCCCCATGATCAGGGCGGTCTTGAAAGTGTGGTTACGGCTAAGCATCTTCGCCCTCTGGCAGATTGAATTTGAACAGACTGTAACTGACAAAACGCAATTCGCAAACGGTGCGAAACTGTTATCAATATATGACGGTGCAACCATTCAGAATCGCCCTTGCATCAACGACTTGATGGGGCCTGTGTCAGGGGTGAATGCGCAAGGTATGTGCAAGCAATCTGTATCAAATGAACCTGATTGCCCCTATTTGTTTTCAAATGAAAACAGAGGGTTGTGCAAAATGCTGATCGGTCTTTTAAGGCTTGATTTTGGGGGCGTTTCTGCCTTTTGTTGCGAAAATCTTACATTCCGCTACCATCATTCCCGCTTCTTGTTTCAACCCGCTGAAACATAAAATTGGTTACTACTTGGTGGCGGAACAGCGCGACGTCGCGCTGTGACAATAACTCGCTTAGGGGAACCAGATGGCCGAGAAGCAGATCGAGATCGAACTTAAACTTCGCATCGATCCGAAACATGTCGCGCGTCTTAAAAACGCGCCGGTCCTGCGCGAGGTCAAGGAAGGTCGTCGTCTGGTGACCACGCACCTTGTCTCCATCTATCACGACACGCCGAAACTCTCGCTGGCTGAAAAGGGCCTGGCGGTCCGTCTGCGCAAAAAGGGCGCGAATGGTTGGGAGCAGACCATCAAGGCGACCAACGGCCTGCGTGAAGCCTTGCCCGAGCGTAATGAATGGACGGTCGAGCTTGAAGAAGGTGTTCTTGATCTTGACCGGTTTACAGACAAGGACGTCAAAAAGCTTCTTAAGAAGTTTGTGAAGAAAAAGAAGATCGACCGCATTTTCGAAAGCGACCTTAAGCGCGGGGCGGTGGATCTGACCTATCGCGATGCGGTGATTGAACTCGCCATTGATCAGGGTGTTGTCCGATCTGGCGAGAAGGAAGTGCCGATCTCCGAGGTCGAGTTCGAGCTCAAGGAAGGCCATCCGGCAGCCCTGTTTGACCTTGCACTTGAGCTGCAACGTACCGTGCCGCTGTTGCTGAGCATGCGGTCCAAGGCATCGCGCGGACGTGACCTGTATCTTGGCAATGGGCCGGGTGCATATCGGGCGGCGGCGGTACAACTGACCCCGGATATGTCGGCGGAAACCGCGTTTCGTGCCGTGATCGCGCAAGGGCTTCGCATGATCCTCAGCAACGAGGTCTGCGTGCGTCAGGACCTTGATATCGAAGGGTGCCATCAGATGCGGGTTGGCATGCGCCGCCTGCGTGTTGCCCTGAACCTGTTTAAGAAAAACCTGCCTGCGGGCGAGGCCGTATTGCTCCGCCGGTTGCTGAAACTGTGCAGCAAGGGGCTTGATGGGCTGCGCGACTGGGATGTGTTCCTGACCGAGACGCTTCCAATGATCGAGGAACGCTTCCCGGATCACGCAGGTGTGGCGGAGCTGCGCAAGGCCGCCGAAAAGCAACGCGAAGCCGCCCTTGCCAACGCACGGCACATGCTCGATCAGCCGGAATACGGGCAGTTGCTTTTGCTGCTTGGCGCGTGGGCAAGCTATTCGCGCTGGGCATCAGGTGCAACTGCCGCGCAAATGAAGGCGATGGCCGCACCGGTGTCGGAAATGGCCGAACCGCTTTTGGAGCAGGCCTATAAACGGGTCACCAAACGCGGTGACCATGTTGCGGGTTTGACGACGCTGCAGCTTCATGCGCTTCGTCTTGATGTCAAGCAGATGCGCTATGGGACCGAGTTCTTCGGGGCCATTTACGGTTCGAAAAAGGTCAAGAAGTTCCGCAGTAAATTGACGACGATGCAGGAAATCCTGGGCCAGCTTCAGGACGCCGCCGTTGCCGAGGCCCGATTGATGGCACTCGCACCACAACTTTCAAAAGACGGGATGATTGCGGTCGGTCTGATATCGGGCTGGTTCGGCGCACGTGCCGATCATCGTCTTGAGGGCATCGAAGACGCCATGCATGATTTCATTGATCAGAAGGTTTTCTGGAAATAGGCACTGGGCGCACCGGTAACGTGAAAGGCTGTCGGGATCACCCGGCAGCCTTTTTCATGTCCTGGTAGGCTTCAAGAGCCCGCTCACGGCCTTCCTTGAGCCCTATCAGGGGCTCGGGATAGGTTTTCCCCAACGTCACGTCAGCGGCCTTGAGGATGAGCGGGGAGGCTTCCCACGGTTTGTGGATATATTGTTCGGGCATGTCACGCAGTTCCGGCACCCATTGGCGGACATACTCGCCCTTGGGATCAAACTTTTCGCCCTGAAGCACCGGATTGAAAATGCGGAAATAGGGGGCGGCATCGGCCCCGCAACCGCCGATCCATTGCCATGAAAACGGGTTGTTGGCCGGGCAGGCATCAACCAGCGTGTCGTCAAACCAGTCCAGACCGTCGCGCCAATGGATCAAAAGGTGCTTTACCAGGATCGACCCCACAATCATCCGAACCCGGTTATGCATATAGCCCGTATGCCAAAGTTCGCGCATGCCGGCATCGACAATCGGAAAGCCCGTCTGGCCCTTTTGCCAGGCGCGAAGGCCTTTTGCGTCATCTGACCACGGGAAATGCTTGAACTGGCCCTGAAGCGGGACAGAACGCAGATCGGTTGCGTGATACAGGATGTGATGGGAGAATTCCCGCCAGCCAAGCTCGGCGATGAATTTCGAGGCGGTCTTGCCCTTGCCCGGGTTGGCATCGGCGTAGTGGTTGGCGGCATGCCAGACCTGATAGGGGCTGATTTCGCCAAAGCGCAGATGTGGCGAGAGTTCTGACGTTACCCGACGGTCCGGGCGGTCGCGCAGATCGGCATAATCGGTAAGACGATCGTCAATAAAGTTAAACAGCTGGTCTTTCGCGCCCTGTTCGCCGGGGGTGAAACGCTCCTCAAGGCCGCCGGCCCAATTCACCGGCTTTGGCGACAGGTCAAAGTCGGTGATGTTGAATTGTCCATCAACTTCACCCTTGAATAACGCAAGGCTTTCGGGGGCGGACTTTGGTTCGCGCGGGGTGGGGAGCTTCTGACAGGCGCGCCAGAACGGGCTATAGACCTTGAAATCTGTGCCTGATCCGGTTTTGACGTCCCACGGTTCAAACAAAAGATTGGCCTTGTGGCTTTCGCAGGTCAGTCCGTGGTCCTGAAGGGCTGCCTTGATATCTGTATCGCGCTTGGTCGATGGTTTGTCATAAAGGCGGTTCCAAAACACCGCCTTGACCGGTTTGTCATTGGCAAGGATTTCCAGAACGGTTTTTGCATCCCCCTTAAACAGGCGAAGGGCGCGATCAGACTTTGTGTCGCCAAGACCGGCGATATTGCTGTTCAGCGCCGTCAGGCTTTTTTCCAGCCACCATTTCGTAGCACCACCCAATTGATCTGAAATCACGTCATCGAGGATGAAAACCGGAAGGACAGCGCCGTCATTTTCCTTGGCCCATTTGACGGCTGCCAGAAGGGCCGGATTGTCCGCCAGTCGCAGGTCGTTTCGAAACCACATCACGGCGATCGGGCGTTCGGTCATCTGTCTTCCTGTGTTTTACGGCGTATTTCGGGGGGATTGTAAGCCGGAGGGGAGAGAGCGTCACGACTGTGACAGCATCTAGAGGGAAGTCGTGCCGCTCTCTCTGGCTCGGGGTACATCAAGACTTACGTCTGATGGTTCTGACCAGTTCACTGAAACTTTCCGAAAGCACATCTTTTTTCCATCCGGCGAAACCAAGCACAAGACCGCGCACGGGTTCCGGCCCACTTTTTGACCGGGGATCGTGGAAATACGAAGACAGTGCACGACAATCAAGATCCGCCTTTACCAAGGCTTCCTGCATTTTAATGTCGTCCTGATCGCCGATCAAACGGGCACAAAGATGTAATCCCCCGTCCGAAGGCATCACCGACAGAATATCGGATGCATCCGCCGTGATCAGGTTTTTAAGGTGCGAACGCCGTTCGCCGTAGCGCAGGCGCATTTTCCGGACGTGGCTGCCAAAATGCCCCTCGGCGAAGAAGGCGCCAAGGGCGGCCTGTGTTGTCGGCGCCGGGACGCCATCAGCAAAGCCACGAATGCCGCGAAAGGCCGGAACCAGTGCCGGTGGCAAAACAAGGTAGCCAAGTCGGATACCGGGGAACAGAACGCGCGAAAACGTGCCGACATAGATCACCCGATTGTCGGTATCCAGTCCTTGCAACGATGACAGCGGCGGCCCGTCATAGCGATACTCGCTGTCATAGTCATCCTCGACAATCCAGGCATCATTATCCTGCGCCCATTGCAAGAGGGCGAGCCGCCGGGCAAGCGAGAGCGTTGTGCCCAACGGATAGTTCCGTGATGGCGTGGTGACCACAATTCGGGCCGGGGAGGGTGTTTGCGCAAGGCCTTCGATGTCGAGCCCATCCTCATCAACCGTAATCGGTTGAACCACAGCACCACTTGCCGCCAGAACGCCCCGAATGCCTTCATAGCCCGGGTCCTCTGTGGCGATAATGTCGCCGGGATCGACAAGGGCACGGGCGGCAAGGTCAAGCGCCTGCTGCGCGCCCGAAACGATCATCACCTGATCGGCATTGCAATTCACTCCGCGTGATTGCCGAAGCCATTTGGCAATTTCAGAACGCAGCAGCGGCAATCCAAGCGGATCATCAGGAATGGTCAGATCAATATCCGGCGCCCGCCACGACCGGCGCAACAACCGCGCCCAAAGATCAAACGGAAAACCGTCAAGATCGGGTGTCGCCGGGTTAAACGGGCGGGCAATGCGAAAGCGCGGAAAGCGTCGCTGATAGGTCAGCATGCGCGTGGCACTTTGACTAAGCCGTATGGGGCGGTCATTTGCCGTCTGGGATTTCTTGCATGAACTGTGGTCGCCTGTCTGCATATCCCGGTCAGGCAGGGTGCTGGCGACAAAGCTTCCGGCGCCGACACGGGTTTCAAGATAGCCTTCCGAGGTTAGCAGATCGAAACTGGTCACCACCGTGTTGCGTGAAATGCCAAGTGATTTGGCCAAATCCCGACTGGCCGGCAGGCGTTCGCCCGGATGCAACCGGCCGTCCAGAATGGCCGATCTGATCCCGTGATACAGGCGGCGATAGGCGGTGGTGCCGCCATCATCGGCGGTATTGTCCGACTGGCTTGGATAAATCCAGCTGTAATCACTGCGTACCATCGCGACCCCGGTGAAAATTGGTTCTGTCACTTTTATTATAATGGACCTTTTGAAAAGTCCAATTTGGTCCATGATCGGGCCAAATTCGACGCCTGATTTTTTGACAAAAAGGTCCCGCCATGTCTGATCAATACGAAATCCATCCCCACACCAAAGTCGTCCGGGGGCCCAACCGCGCCAGTTATGACCGCGATCAGGTGCATGGCATTATTGATGATGCCCTGATTTGCCATGTCGGAACCGTGGTCAATGGGCGCCCCGCCATGATCCCGACAGCCCATTGGCGGGTAGGGGAGCGGATCTATATCCATGGCGCGTCAAAGAACCGCATTCTGGCAGCAATCGCAGACGGGGCAGAAGCCTGTCTGTGCATCACGCATCTCGATGGTCTGGTGATGGCGCGTTCGGCGTTTCACCATTCGGCCAATTACCGTTCAGTCGTTATTTATGGCAAAGGAACGGTGGTGAGTGATGACGCCGAAAAGATGGAACATTCCCGGCTGTTTACCGAAAAACTGGAACCGGGCAGGTGGGAACACATCCGTCATCCCAACAAACAGGAACTCAAGGCGACCATGTTCCTGGGCTTCGATCTGGACCAGGTTTCGGCAAAGGTCCGTGCCGGCGATCCGGTCGATGACGATGAAGACTATGACTGGTCCGTCTGGGCCGGTGTCCTGCCCTGCACAACGACGTGGGGCGCACCGGTGGATGATGCGCGCATCAAGCCCGGGTTCGAGGGCAAAGGCTATCAGCGCAGGTAAACGCAAAACAGGCTGGCAAATCTGCCAGCCTGTTTCTTTTGGTCTTTAAGGATGGTCAGCGCCAATCAGTCGACCATGGCAGCGGCAATTTTCGCACCCAGGCGCGCATTGTTGCGCACAAGGGCTATGTTGGCTTCAAGGCTTTTGCCCTTGGTCAACTCGGTGACGCGGGCCAGAAGGAACGGGGTCACATCGCGCCCCTGAATGCCTTTTTCCTTGGCCTCGATCAGGGCATCTTCAATTGCCCCTTCGATTGCTTCGCGCGCCAGTGCCTTGTCGGCTTCTGGCGGGTTGCCAATAACGGCGCCACCTTCGAGGCCGAATTCCCATTTCGAACTCAGGAAAGCTGCAAGTTCTTCGGGGGTATCAAGGCGGAGCGGCGCCTTCTGACCGCTTTCGACCGAATAGAATGCCGGGAATTCATCGGTGCCATAGGCAATAACCGGCACGCCAAGCGTTTCTAGATGTTCAAGCGTTTTGGGGATATCAAGGATCGCCTTGGCCCCGGCGCAGACAACCGCAACACTGGTTTTGCCAAGTTCGGTCAAATCGGCCGACACATCGAAATTACCGGCAAGATCACGATGAACCCCGCCAATGCCACCGGTGGCAAAAACGCGAATGCCGGCTTTTTCCGCCAGGATCATGGTTGCCGATACGGTGGTAGCACCATCAAGCTTTTTGGCAAGGCAATAGGGGATATCACGGCGCGACAGTTTAAGAATGTCGGTTCCCTTGGCGAAATATTCTAGTTCCTCGGGGGAAAGCCCGATTTTGCAACGACCGCCAATCACGGCGATGGTGGCCGGGATCGCACCGTTATCGCGCACATCCTGTTCAACCGCACGCGCGGTTTCCAGGTTCTGCGGATAGGGCATGCCATGGGAAATGATGGTTGATTCAAGGGCAACAACAGGCTTGCCTGCGGCAAAGGCCTCTGCGACCTCGGGGGCGATATCAATATAGTCCGACATTCCGAAATGCTCATATCTGGTTTAAAGTTTTAAAGGCCAGAATTAAACAGATCGGCCTTTGAAATCCAGCGCAAAGCAGGGTGGTTTGCGAATGGCTGCTGTGCGTGCCGGTATCCGTCGATGCCGCCCCGGCATGGCACCTGTGTCAGGCACTGCATTGTAAGTCTCTGATTTGGCGGCTATCGTAAACCCACCACCAACCCGTTCAAGGCCCATCTGAGAATGCATTCCAAGCCCACCCTGACCACCGGCCTCCTGATCTTTATGGCGGTCGGAAGCGGCCTGTCCGTTGCCAGTCTTTATTATGTTCAGCCATTGTTGGAACTGCTTGCCCGTGAATATGGGCTGAGCGAAACCAGTGCCGGGTTTCTGGTGACCGTGGCACAGCTTGGTTATCTGACCGGGTTGATTGCCGTGGTGCCGCTGGGGGATCATCATGAACGGCGCAAATTACTGACCGTGACCTCGGCCCTGACCGCGGTCGGGTTGCTGGCGATGGGGCTGGCGCCGTCATTCTTGATGCTGGTGGTGTTCAGTATCTCGGTCGGGATCACCTGTGTGACTGCGCAAATCCTTGTGCCGCTGGCTGCCCACCTGGCGACCGATGATAAACGCGGGTCTGCGGTGGGGGCAGTGATGAGTGGCCTGTTGCTGGGCATTCTTCTGGCCCGGACTTTTTCGGGCATCATGGCGGAGCTTGCCGGATGGCGGTCGGTGTTTATCGCCGCCTCGGTCCTGATGGCGATTTATGCGGTGGCCTGTTACCGGATCATTCCGCATATCCCACCGACCTCGCATACCAGTTACCGCACGCTGTATCTGTCGATCCTGCATCTGTTTCGTGATGAACCGGTCCTGCGTCGCCGCAGCCTGATTGGCGGGCTGCAATATGCTGTGTTCGGGATTTTCTGGACGTCGATGGCGTTCATGCTGGTGCGTCAATATGGCATGTCCGAAGCGGTGATCGGGCTGTATGGCCTGATTGGTGCAATCGGCATTCTGGCCGCGCGCATTGCCGGAAAGCTTGCCGACAAGGGATGGGCACGGCTCAGCACCGGTGCTTTCCTAATGACCACCGTATCAAGCTGGGGACTGCTGTATTGGGGGCAGTGGTCACTGATTGCCTTTGCGCTTGGTGTGGTGTTGATCGATCTGGGCATTCAGGGGGCGCATATTTCCAATCAAAGCGAGGTTTATCGCCTTGATCCCGAGGCCCGCAGCCGTCTGACCACGGGCTATATGGCGAGTTATTTCCTTGGGGGTGCCTGTGGCTCCGCCAGTTCAGCCATTGCCTATGGCATGGGCGGCTGGCCTGCTGTTGTGGTTCTTGGGGCCGGGGTGTCGGTCTTGTGTGTTGTGATTTGGACCGGAACCGAGTTGCGCTTTCCGGTCAGCCAGATGAAACACGGCGGATAGGCCAAACCCGAAATGCCCAAAGCAAAACGGCCGCCCCATCGGGACGGCCGTTTGCGCAAAAAAGGATCTAAGCGGTGCTTAGTTCTTTTCTTTGTCGACGAGCTGGTTTGCAGCAATCCACGGCATCATCGCGCGCAGTTTGGTACCAACTTCTTCGATTTCGTGTTCAGCATGCAGACGACGGGTTGCCTTGAACATCGGCTGACCGCAATGCATTTCCTGAACGAAGTCACGAACGAACTTGCCTTCCTGAATGTCGGTAAGAACTTCTTTCATGCGTTCTTTGACAGAAGGATCGATCACGCGCGGGCCGGTGACATAGTCGCCGTATTCTGCGGTGTTGGAGATCGAGTAACGCATGTTGGCCATACCGCCTTCATACATCAGGTCAACGATCAGCTTAACTTCGTGCAGGCACTCGAAATATGCCATTTCCGGCGCATAGCCAGCTTCGGTCAGGGTTTCGAAGCCGTATTTGATCAGCTGGGTCAGACCGCCGCAAAGAACAGCCTGTTCGCCGAACAGGTCGGTTTCGCACTCTTCACGGAAGGTGGTTTCGATAACGCCCGAACGACCGCCACCGATTGCCGATGCGTAGGACAGAGCAACTTCAAGCGCGTTGCCAGATGCGTTCTGCTCAATAGCCACGAGGCACGGAACACCGCCGCCACGCTTGTATTCGGAGCGAACCGTGTGGCCAGGGCCCTTCGGTGCGATCATCATGACGTCAAGATCAGCGCGCGGCTCGATCAGGCCGAAATGAACGTTCAGGCCGTGTGCGAACAGAAGGGCAGCACCCTGTTTCAGGTTGTCGCGCAGCTCATCAGCATAGATCGCAGCCTGATGCTCATCGGGGGTCAGCATCATGACAACGTCTGCCCAAGCAGCAGCTTCGGCCGGGGTCATGGTTTTCAGACCGGCAGCTTCGGCTTTCTTGCGGGAGCTTGAGCCTTCACGAAGACCAACAACAACTTCCTTAACGCCGGAATCATGGAGGTTCAGCGCATGGGCGTGGCCCTGCGAACCGTAACCAATGATGGCAACTTTTTTGGATTTGATCAGATTAACATCTGCATCGCGGTCGTAATAAACACGCATCTTTCGATACCTCTGGACGTTGGACCACGCTGATTTTCATGCGTGGCGGATGGTAATAATTATTATGGGGCAGGCCCCAATGCCGTACCCGATGCGGATCACCGGGCAGGGCAAACTCACATCGTCAGTGTGCCGCGCGAAATCGCTGCCACACCGGTACGCGAAATTTCCGAAAGCCCAAGCGGCTCCATCAATTTGATGAAAGCGTCGATTTTTTCAGGGCTGCCGATGATTTCATACACGAAGGAATTGTTGGTCGCATCCACTGCGCGTGCCTTGAAAATGTCGGCAATGCGCAGGGATTCCACACGTTTTTCACCCGTTGCAATCACTTTGACCAATGCAAGCTCGCGCTCGACACTTGGCCCGGCAAGGGTCAGGTCACTGACCTTGTGTACCGGAACAAGACGCGAAAGCTGTGCCTTGATCTGTTCGATTACCATCGGGGTGCCCGAGGTAACCACGGTGATGCGCGACTGGTGGGCGTCGGCGTCGACTTCGGCAACGGTCAGGCTTTCAATGTTATAGCCACGACCGGAAAACAGCCCGATTACACGGGCCAGAACGCCGGACTCGTTATCCACCAGAACGGATATGGTGTGTTTCGAAATTTCGGTTTCTTTCACGGTTTCGCTCCGCTAGGGCTCGGTCGGGGCAGAACGTGCCGCCCGCGCCGGCCTTTTCATTTTGATGTGATGGGATCAATTCGCACAGATTGTTTGTGCGGATCAGACCAGAACCATCCCTTCGTCGGAATCAATGGCTTCGTCGCCGTTGGTTTCCTGCCCAAGCAGCATTTCATTATGCGGCTTGCCCGATGGAATCATCGGATAGCAGTTTTCCTTGTCATCGACAGCGACGTCCAAAATCACCGGACCATCAATTTCCAGCATCTTCTTGATGGCATCATCAAGATCAGCCGGGTTATTGCAGGTCATGCCGGTGAAGCCAAAGGCTTCGGACAGTTTGACGAAGTCGGGCAGGGTTTCGCTATAGCTTTCGGAATAGCGCGACCCGTGCAGAAGCTGCTGCCACTGACGGACCATGCCCATATAACGGTTGTTCAGGATCACGGTTTTGATCGGCAGACGATACTGCGTCATCGTCGCGCATTCCTGAATATTCATCATGATCGATGCATCACCGGTGAAGCAGACCACGGTCGCATCCGGGTGGGCGACCTGAACGCCAAGGGCAGCCGGCATGCCATAGCCCATGGTGCCCAGACCACCGGACGTCATCCATTCATAGGGATGTTCGAACCCGAAATGCTGGGCGGCCCACATCTGGTGCTGGCCAACGTCGGTGGTGATGTAGGTCTTGCGATCACGGGTAAGCGCATGAACACGGCGGATAACGTGCTGCGGCTTGATAACGTCGGTCGGTTGTTTGTAGGACAGGCAGTGTTTGCTGCGCCAGCCTTCAATTTCTTTCCACCAGCTATCAAGTGCGTTGGCTTCGATCTTGTACTGCTTGGCTTTCCAGATCTTGATCATGTCTTCAAGAACATGGCCAACATCGCCAACGATACCGATATCGACCGGAACGTTCTTGTTGATCGAGCTCTGATCAATGTCGACCTGGATTTTCTGCGAGTTCGGCGCAAAGAAATCGAGGTTGCCGGTGACACGGTCATCGAAACGCGCACCGATGGCGACCATGACATCGCAATCATGCATCGACATGTTTGCTTCGTAGGTGCCGTGCATGCCCAGCATGCCCAGATACTGCTTGTCGGACGCCGGATAAGCACCCAGACCCATCAGGGTCAGCGTGATCGGCGCACCGGTCATGCGGGTGAACTCGGTCAGAAGCTTGCAGGCCTGCATGCCGGAATTGATCACGCCGCCGCCGCAATACAGGATCGGCTTTTTCGCCGATGCCAGCATTTCCATGGCTTCTTCGATCTGGCTGCGTTCGCCCTTGACCACCGGGTTATAGGTGCGGTGCTGAACCTGTGCCGGTTCCAGATACGGTGCCTTGCCAACCAGAATGTCCTTGGGAAGGTCAATTACGACCGGGCCCGGACGGCCGCTTGAGGCGACGTGGAAGGCTTCGTGCATCGTGCGCGCCAGACGATCCGGATTTTTTACCAGATAGTTATGCTTGGTGCACGGGCGGGTAATGCCGGTGGTGTCGGCTTCCTGGAAGGCATCATTCCCGATCAGATGGGTCGGGACCTGACCTGTCAGGCAGACAACTGGAATGGAATCCATCAACGCGTCGGTAAGGCCCGTAACGGCGTTTGTCGCACCCGGTCCCGAGGTCACCAGCACAACGCCGACCTTGCCGGTCGAGCGGGCGTAACCTTCAGCAGCGTGGACAGCAGCCTGCTCATGGCGCACGAGAACGTGACGAATCCGGTTCTGTTTAAATATCTCGTCATATAGCGGTAGGACAGCGCCGCCAGGATAGCCGAACACGACTTCCACACCCTGATCAGCAAGGGCCTGCAACACTACTTCCGAACCGCTTAAAATACGTTCTGCCATGATTTTCGAGCCTCTTTACTTAGCGACAACAACGTGTCGCGTGATAACCGCGTGATTGAAACATGATCCAATTATCCTCGAATTGGAGTTGAAAAATCCGCCTAAACGGCGGTTTTCCGCCATTTCGGCGGGGGAAGGGCCAACCTATCGCCTCACTTTGGCGTGGTCAACAGAAATTGGTTAACATCATGACGCATTTTTGCTGCCAAACTTTCCGAATATTGCGCGTCGATGATTTCCTTGGCTAACATTTGGTGCCTGAACCAGGTTAATTGCCGCTTTGCATAGCGTCTGGTTTCGCGCTGGGATTTCTCTTTGGCGGTGGCCAGATCAATCTCCCCGGCAAGATAAGCTGCGATCTCGCGCACGCCGACAGCCTTCATAACCGGCGCTGTTTCAGGCAATTCCAAGGCAAGCAGGCCTTTGACCTCGTCAATCGCGCCCTGTTCGATCATCAGATCAAAACGCCGGTTGCAGCGGTCATAGAGAATGTCGCGCGGCGGCATGTAACAAAGTTTCTTGAATTTCATGTTTTCGGGCGGGGTAATCACCGGTTCCTTGTGCCAGCTTGCCAGTCCGCGCCCTGTATGGGCAAAAACCTCGGCGGCGCGAATCAGCCGCTGGGTATTGCTGCCATCAAGGTTGGCGGCGGTTTCAGGATCCTGCGCCTGAAGTTTGGCAAAAAACACCGCGTGACCAAGTTCTTCAAGCTCGTTTGTGACCTGATCGCGAATCCGTGCTGGGATATCGGGGATCGGTGCGATCCCCTCGGTCAGGGCATTCAGATACATGCCCGTGCCCCCGGTGATGATGGGAAGTTTGCCATTGGCGTGACAGTTGGCAATTTCCGCCATCGCCATGTCGCGCCACTTACCGGCCGAACATGCTTCGCGCCCGGACAGCACACCATACAGCCGATGCGGGGCGCGTGCGGTTTCGCTTTCATCGGGGCGGGCTGAGAGCACACGCAGTTCCTCATAGACCTGCATGCTGTCAGCATTAATCACCACCCCGTCAAAGGCCTCCGCCAGATCAAGGGCCAGCGCCGACTTCCCACTGGCGGTCGGGCCGGCAACGATCAGGACAGGGGCAAAAGAACTGGTGGCTTGGATCGCCGACATCAAACTGCTTTCAAGGTAGTGTGGTCAAAGGCCGGCCAGTCTATTGGGTTCAACACGTCAGGCATAGGAATTTACGCCGCAAAATTCGTGGCAAACGATCTGTGCTGTGCGATGGAATGCGAAAGTTCTCTTGCCACAGTCCGGTGCAATTCGGATAAAGGCGGCAACGATGTTTTATGCCTTTTCCGCCAAGGAGCCTAGCAACCATGAAATTGGTTCTCACCCTGATTGCCGCCCCGAATTCGACTGCGTTGACCAAGGCCGTGATTAATAACGCGGCAATCGCGCTGACCGGGGCGGGCGCACTGGTCGGGGATGTGACCTGGCTTGCCGAGGGGGAGGCGTGCGATCTGACTTTTGACGGGATCCCGCTTGATGTTGCCGACACGACACTTTCCGAGGCAGAGCTTCCGGTCGATGCCATCACCCAGAAGGTCGCCACACGTCGCAAGAAGCTTTTGATTGCCGATATGGACAGCACGATTGTCACTGGTGAAACCCTTGATGAACTGGCCGAGTTTGCCGGGGTCAAGGACCGGGTGGCGGCGATCACCGCACGTGCCATGAATGGTGAACTTGATTTCGAAGCAGCCCTTGATGAACGGGTCGGTCTTCTTGAAGGCATGTCGACCGAGATGCTGAAAGAAGCCTGGAAAACGGTCGAATATACCGGCGGGGCAAAGCAGCTGGTTGCGACCATGAAGGCCAATGGCGGCTTTGTTGCCCTGGTGTCAGGTGGATTTGATTTCTTTACCGGTGCGGTTCGTGCCGAGCTTGGCTTTGATTACGATCAGGCCAATGTCCTGATTGAAAAGGATGGCAAGCTGACCGGAAAGGTTCAGAAACCGGTTCTGGATCGTCAGGCCAAGGTCGATGCGCTTGAAACCCTGTCTGCTCAGCAAGGCATCACGGTTGATGATGCGATTGCGGTCGGCGATGGTGCGAATGATCTTCAGATGATCTCGCTTGCGGGAACTGGCGTTGCCTTCCACGCCAAGCCATCGGTTCAGGAACAGGCGCGCATTTGCATCAATCACGGTGATCTGACCGCTCTTTTGTATTTGCAAGGCTACGCGAAGTCGGACTTCGTTTCGTAAGGCACGAACGGTTCAAACGAAAAGGGCGACCTGATGATCAGGTCGCCCTTTTTTGATATCAACTTAATCCGGATGGCTTATTCCTCGGTCGAAAGCGTCAGGCCGAAGTAACGCGGGCCAGCCGATGTTTCGATCAGCATCAGGATGGTGCGTTTGTCATCGTCAACGGCCGCTTTGACCGCATCGACGACGTCGTCGACCGAATCAACCGAGCTGTGCGAAGCCTCGATGATAATGTCACCAGGGCGAACACCCTTTTCGGCGGCGTAGCTGTCGCCGGAAACTTCGGTGACGATCACACCTTCGGTGCCTTCGGCAAGGTTGTAACTCTGACGCAGGCTTTCATCGACATTGGCGATCTTGATGCCAAGTTCATCGATGCTGGCCTCGGCAACAGCGGGTGCTTGCTGTTCCTGGGAGCTGTCTGCGCTTGTCGCGACGACTTCTTCCTCAAGTTCGCCAAGCTCGACCTGGACGGTCTGCTTTTCGCCGTCGCGCCAGATCACAACATCGACATCCTTGCCGATCTTGGTTTCTGCGACAATGCGCGGCAGACGACGCATCGACTCAACCGTTTTGCCATCAAAGGTCAGGATGACGTCACCCTGTTTGATACCGGCTTCCTTCGCCGGGCCATCTTCGGAGACGCCGGCAACCATGGCACCGGTTGCTTCATCAAGACCAACCGAGTCCGCGATGTCTTCGGTCACGGTCTGGATGTGAACACCCAACCAGCCACGACGGGTACGGCCATATTCCTTGAGCTGTTCGACAACGCTTTGTGCGATACCTGCCGGAATGGCAAAGCCGATACCGACCGAACCACCCGAAGGCGAATAGATCGCACTGTTAATGCCGATCACGTCACCATCAAGGTTAAACAGCGGGCCGCCAGAGTTACCACGGTTGATCGAGGCATCCGTCTGAATGAAGTCATCATAAGGGCCCTGATTGATGTCGCGGTTACGCGCGGAAATAATCCCGGCGGTTACCGTGCCACCAAGGCCGAACGGGTTACCGATTGCCATGGCCCAGTCACCGATACGTGCACTGTCAGAATCGCCCCATTTGACGAAGGGCAGATCTTCTTTCGGTTCGACCTTAAGCAGGGCGACGTCGGTTTTCGGGTCACGACCGATCAGTTCGGCATCAAGCGTGTCGCCATCATGCAGGCGCACGGTGATTTCATCGGCACCGTCAATCACGTGGTTGTTGGTCACAATGTAACCATCAGCCGAGATGATAAAGCCCGAACCAAGTGCGGTCGCACGGCGGCGTTGCGGAGCCGGTCCGCCCTGGCCACCCTGACCGTTGCGGTCCATAAAATCACGGAAAAGGTCTTCAAATGGCGAGCCGGGAGGGAACTGGAAGTCCGGTCCCTGTCTTTCGGCAACCATCTGGCTTGTGGAAATGTTTACAACAGTCGGCAGAAGCTTTTCGGCCAAGTCTGCGAAACTCTCAGGAGCGGGGCGGGCATTCGCGATCTGCGAAACACTGGTCACGCCAAGGAGAACAATCACCAGTGCTGCGGTGACTTTCGTCCGCACCGGGTTGTATAATGCGTCTAGCATGTGTCTGATCCTGTTCGTTGCCGCGTTCACGGTATTTGTCATTCTCTTTGTGCAGCGCGCGGCGGGACTGTATTTCACCCGTCGCTTAAGTACTCAAATTAACCCCGACTTTGGCAGAAATTGGGCGGTACTTGGAAAAATCAAGGAATTGTGAGCACAAACTTGTGGCGCGTGGCCTTTGTCTGGCGGTTTCCCTGATCCTTGCGCCCGTTTGCTAAAGCCAGGTTCGTACTGCCCATATTCCGCCAATGGCAATGACAGCGGCGATCAATCCGCCAATGCGCAACTGCGATTCAGGAATTTCCTGAACAAGCTCCATCACCCTTTTCAGGCCGCCGGGAAACAGCGTGTAAAGCATACCTTCCAACGCGATGGCCAGAAGTATGGCTGTTGCAAGTTCCTTCATGATCAGGGACGTTCCGGCGTTTCTTTGTGATCTGTCAGACGGTCGCCCGACAAATCGAATTTATAAAAACAAAAAGGGCGACCAGCCCAATATGCAGGTCGCCCTTATGTTTTGTCTAGCGGCTTGTCGCTGGGCCAGACTTATTAAAGTACTGGAAAAACTCGCTGTCTGGTGAAAGCACCATGGTCGAGCCGTTATCAAGCGCAATTTTGTAGGCTTCGAGCGAACGATAGAATTCGAAGAATTCCGTGTCCTTGCCATACGCTTTACCCAGGATCACGTTCCGCTGCCCATCGCCTTCACCACGCAGGACTTCGGCCTGACGGTTGGCTTCGGCGATGATGCCGATACGTTCACGATCAGCTTCAGCCTGGATCTTCGCCTTGAGCTCTTCACCTTCTGCGCGAAGCTGTGCGGCTTCGGCAATACGCGAAGAACGCATACGGTTATACACCGCCTGCGAAGTTTCCTGCGGAAGGTCGGTACGACCGATACGAACGTCAATCAGTTCGACACCGAACTCTTCGGCCGGTTTGATCAGGGTCGACTGGATTTTCTCCATGATCTGCGCACGGTTGTCCGAAAGAAGTGTCACAAGCGGGGCCTGTGCCAACTCACCACGGATGACCGAGTTCAGACGCTGACCAAACAGCTGCACAAAGTTGGCAGAGTTGGTTGCACGCTGACGGAAGATCAACGGATCAATGATTTTCCAACGTGCAAAGCTGTCAACATTGACACGCTTCTGGTCAGACAGAAGAACCTGCTGAACCGGCGGATCAAGTTCCAGAATACGACGTTCGTAATATTCAACGTTCTGGATCGGCAGTTTGAAATGCAGACCCGGTTCGGAAACCGCATGGACCGGATTACCAAACTGAAGAACGAGTGCCTGTTGATCCTGACGCACGGTAAACACGCACATCGAACCAACGACAGCAGCAATAACCAGGACGACGCCAGCGGCAATAAGTTTAGGACTTGCCATTAGTTGTTGCCTCCTGCATTCGCACGTTTCTGAACTTCCGGAAGCGGAAGATACGGGACAACGCCGTTACCTGCACCGTTCTGTTCCATGATGATCTTGTCAGACTTGCTCAAGACCTCCTGCATGGTTTCCAGATACAGACGACGGGTCGTCACATCCTTGGCCGTCAGGAAGGAATCGTAGATGGAGATAAAGCGTTCTGCTTCACCCTCTGCTTCCTTGGTGACACGATCCTTGTATGCGCGGGCCTGCAGGACCTGACGTTCTGCTTCACCCTTTGCACGCGGGATGATGTCGTTACGATAGGCCAGTGCTTCGTTCTGGGAACGATCACGGTCCTGACGGGCACGCTGCACATCGTTAAAGGCATCAATAACGTCGCGCGGCGGGTCCACTTTCTGCATTTTCACTTCGGCAATGAAAATACCGGACTCATAACCGTCCATGATTTCCTGAAGCAGGGTACGGGTCTGTTCTTCAACCCGGACACGGCCAACAGTCAGTGCTTCTTCAAGGTCGGTTTTACCGATGACCTCACGGATCGCACTTTCAGATGCCAGCTTGATGGTGTTTTCAGGATCACGCACGTTAAACAGGTAGGAACCTGCATCGCTGATACGCCACTGAACAACATAATCAATGTCGATGATGTTCTGGTCACCGGTCAGCATCAGGCTTTCTTCGGGCACATCACGCGAACCGTTGGATGTCACCGTGCCTGCACCGCGATAGCCAACCTCGATCTGGTTGGTCCGTTCGACGTTCGGCTTGATGACCTCGCCAATCGGGGCCGGAAGGAAGTAGTTCAGACCCGGACCCGTGGTGCCAACCCATTTACCGAACAGAAGCGTTACACCCTGTTCGCCTGGCTGGACACGGTAGAAACCGGTCAAAAGCCACAACCCGATTACGGCGATACCGATCAGGACAAAGCCCTTGTATCCGCCACCACCGGGGAACAGCCGTTTGAGACGTTCCTGGCCTTTACGAATCATTTCATCAAAGTCGGGGGGCGTATTTCCGCCGCCGCCACCACCGGAAGGACGCTGTCCCCACGGGTTCTGGCCGCCACCTTTGTTTCCGCCGCCGCCCCAGGGGCCACCGCCCCCTTGATTATTCCAAGGCATCGAGTTTCTTCCTCTTCTTGCCGTTCGGTGTTTATCTTTGTTTACCGAGCTTGGGGTAAGCCCCCAATGCATGCTCCGTCCAACAAGATCAAATTCGCTGATAGAGCCCGGACATGCCGGGAAAATCAGACTTTTTTCTCACCAGTTTTGTACCCAACCTGTGATACGCCGGTTGGTACTGCAACAGATTGTAGCCAAATGCAAACTCACGAAATCTTGTTGGACGGAGCATGCCCTTAGGCCTTATATGACAGGTTGCCTTGCAAAACAATGATACGCGCCTGCAAGTTCTGTGTGACCACGGACTTAAGCCGAAATTTGGAGACCGCAATATGACTTCCCTCAACCGTGAACAGATTACTGCCGCGCTCGATAGCGTAATCGACCCAGTCGACGGCCAATCAATCACAGCCAAGGGCATGGTGCAAGGTATTGATATTCATGATGAAACGGTCAATGTCATGATCGCCGTTGATCCCGAACGCGGCCCCGCCCTCGAAGATCTGCGCCAAGCGGCAGAAAAAGCGGTGGCTGCTGTGAACGGGGTCACAACTGCCCGTGTGGCGCTTACCGCAGAGCGTCCCAAGGCCGCCGCCCAGCAAAGCACACAGCCGTCGCAGCCATCACAGCCAAGCCGCCCGGCTCAGCCGGGCCAGCGCCCGCAAGGTGGCGGTCAGATGCCGCTGGAATTGCCGACCGTGCGCAGCATCGTTACCGTCGCGTCCGGCAAGGGCGGGGTGGGTAAATCAACCACCTCGGTCAACCTTGCATTGTCGCTGGTGGCCAAGGGGCTCAAGGTCGGCCTGCTGGATGCCGATATCTATGGGCCGAGCCTGCCGCGCATGATGGGGCTTCGCGATGCCAAGCCGGTCCCGTCGAAAGAACATCAGGGCAAAATGATCCCGCCATCGGCCTTTGGCATGCGCATCATGTCGATCGGCTTCATGATCGAAGAAGAACAACCGGTGATCTGGCGTGGCCCGATGGCGATGGGTGCGCTTGAACAGCTTCTGCGCGATACCGACTGGGGTGATCTTGATGTGCTGGTGGTTGATATGCCACCGGGCACGGGCGACATTCAGCTTTCGATGGCGCAACGCGTGCCGGTGACCGGGGCCGTGATTGTCTCAACGCCGCAGGACATCGCCCTTCTGGATGCGCGCAAGGGACTTAACATGTTCCGCAAGGTCAATGTGCCGGTGTTCGGTCTGATCGAAAACATGTCCTATTACAAGTGTCCGGAATGCGGCCATGTCGATCACATCTTTGATCATGGCGGGGCGCACAAGGCGGCGGATGAACTGGGCGTGCCGTTCCTCGGTGAAATCCCGCTCGACCTTAAAATTCGCCTCGGCGCAGACGAGGGCAAACCGATTGTCCAGACAGAGCCCGAAGGCGAGCATAGCAAGGCCTATGGCCTGATTGCCGACAAGATCGCCGCAGCCATCGAAGAGCGCGTTGGCCCGGCCGAAGCGCCGAAGAAAAAGGGCCTGTTCCCCAAGATCAGCTTTAAGTAAGGGCCTCAGCACAGGCAAAGAAAAACCCCGCCAGATTGCTCCGGCGGGGTTTTTTGTTGGTTTTGCCTGAGGCCTGATTAAACGGCTTCGGCCATGAAGGATGGCATCCAGCCTTCATTGAGTTCGCGCAGTTCGGAGAGCGATACTTTGTCGCCGCCATCAATGACGACGGAATCACCGCCAGCCTGACCGATAATCACGGCTGCGACATTCGCACTGCCTGCCGCGTTCAGGACCTTGTCCGGATCGCGGGTTGCGATCACATAGCGGCCCTGATCTTCGCCAAACAGCCATGCGACTTCGCTGCCTGCTGCTGGCAGATGCAGGTCTGCACCGATATTGCCCGCAAGGCACATCTCGGCAACGGTGACCAAAAGGCCGCCATCGGCGATATCGTGGCAGGTGCGCACCAGACCCAGCTCGATCAGTTCACGCACCAGCGTACCGGCACGCTTTTCAGCCCCCAGATCGACCGGCGGCGGAGCACCTTCTTCGCGACCTTCGATGGTCTTGAGATACAGCGACTGACCCAGTTCACCGGTGGCCGCACCGATCATGATCAACGCGCTGTCATCGCGTTTGATGCCGATCGTTGCATGGTGACCGAGATCGGAAATCAGGCCAACGCCGCCAATGGCCGGGGTCGGCATGATGCCAACGCCATTGGTTTCGTTGTAAAGCGACACGTTGCCCGACACGACCGGGAAGTCCAGCGCGATGCAGGCTTCGCCAATGCCCTGGCAGGCCCCAACGAACTGACCCATGATGCGCGGGCGTTCCGGGTTGCCGAAGTTCATGTTATCCGTGATGGCAAGCGGCTTGGCGCCGGTTGCAACCAGGTTACGGTATGCTTCGGCAACAGCCTGTTTGCCGCCTTCGACCGGATCGGCCATGACATAGCGCGGGGTACAGTCGGTGGTCGCGGCAAGGCCCTTGTTCGTGCCTTCGACGCGGACGACGCCAGCATCACCGCCCGGACGGACAATCGTGTTGCCACGGACCAGATGGTCATACTGTTCCCAGATCCAGCGACGCGACGCGAGGTCGGGCGATGCGATCAGGGTTTTCAGCGCGTCGATGTGGCTGACCTTGGCCGAAATGCTGTTGGGATCGATGCGATCCTGTTTCGGGGTCGGTTCCCACGGACGATCATATTCCGGCGATGCTTCGGCCAGCGGATCAATCGGCAGATCCCCGGCAACTTCACCATGCCATTTCAGAACCATGCGCTTGGTATCAGTCAGCGTACCGATAACGGCAAAGTCGAGTTCCCATTTGTCAAAGATCGCCTTGGCGGCATCTTCGCAACCGGGTTTCAGAACCATCAGCATGCGTTCCTGCGACTCTGACAGCATCAGCTCGTAGGGCGTCATGCCTTCTTCGCGCATCGGAACTTTATCAAGCCAAAGCTCAACACCAACGCCGCCCTTGGATGCCATTTCGAACGAGGACGAGGTCAGACCAGCAGCCCCCATATCCTGAATGGCGACGATCATATCGGTTGCCATCAACTCGAGGCAGGCTTCCAGCAGAAGCTTTTCGGTGAACGGGTCACCTACCTGAACGGTAGGACGCTTTTCTTCGCTGTCATCATCAAACTCGGCCGATGCCATGGTCGCGCCATGGATGCCATCACGGCCGGTTTTCGAGCCGACATAAACCACCGGGTTCCCGATACCAGCCGCGGCTGAGTAGAAAATGTTATCGGTATCAGCCAGACCCACGGTCATCGCATTGACCAGGATGTTGCCGTTGTACGAGGCATGGAAGTTGGTTTCGCCGCCAATGGTCGGAACGCCCATGCAGTTGCCATAACCGCCGATGCCTTCGACCACACCGCTCAGAAGGTGGCGGGTTTTCGGATGATCGGGCTCGCCAAAACGAAGGGCATTGAGGTTCGCGACCGGACGTGCACCCATGGTGAACACGTCACGCATGATGCCACCAACACCGGTTGCAGCCCCCTGATAGGGTTCGATAAAGGACGGGTGGTTGTGGCTTTCCATCTTGAAGACGGCGGCCTGACCATCACCAATGTCAATCACACCGGCGTTTTCGCCCGGGCCCTGAATGACCCAGTCGGCCTTGGTCGGAAGGGTTTTCAGCCATTTTTTCGAAGACTTGTAGGAGCAGTGCTCAGACCACATGACCGAGAAAATGCCAAGCTCGTTGATGTTGGGTTCGCGACCCATGATTTCGAGAACGAGTTTGTATTCTTCTTCGTTCAGGCCGTGTTCCTTAACCAGTTCCGGCGTGATCGGGGTGCTGTTGAAATCGTTGGAGCTCACGATGCGGCCTCCACCATGCTTTTGAACAGATTGCGGCCATCGGTGCCACCATGCAGCGGATCGATTGCATTCTCGGGGTGGGGCATCATGCCAAGGACGTTGCCCGCCTCGTTGATGATGCCAGCAATGTTGCGCTGGGAACCATTGAGGTTGGTTGCCGGATCCACTTTACCATCCAGATCGCAGTACCGCAGAACAACGCGACCTTCGCCTTCAAGGCGGTCAAGCGTGTCGCTGTCGGCAAAATAGTTGCCGTCGTGATGGGCGACCGGATATTCGACAATCTCGCCTGCGCCATAAAGATTGGTAAAGCGCGTCTCGGCGTTTTCGACTTTCAGATGCGTGTTCTTGCAGATGAATTTCAGGCTGGCATTGCGCATCAGCGCACCGGGCAGAAGGCCTGCCTCGGTCAGGATCTGGAAGCCGTTGCAAACGCCAATGGTGGTTACACCCTGTTTGGCACGTTCGGCAACCGCACGCATGATCGGCGACTTGGCCGCCATGGCGCCACAACGCAAATAGTCGCCATAGGAAAAGCCACCCGGGACCATGATGATGTCGGTCTTTGGCAGCTCGGTGTCGCCATGCCAGACCAGGGTGGGCTCGGTGCCGGTGGCCTGTTTCAGTGCTGCGATGGCGTCATTCTCCCGGTTGATGCCGGGAAACAGGATGACAGCGGATTTCATGAAATACCGTCTCTTGATTAGTGTCGGTTACTTAATCCCGATAGACAAAGGCCCTGCCGTGACAAGACCCCGCCCGCCACGGGCGATCAGGCCAGCTCGATGCTGTAATCTTCGATCACGGTATTGGCGAGAAGCTTCTCGCACATTTCCTTGACCTCGGCTTCGGCCTTGGCAGCATCGGTGCCATCCAGTTCGAGTTCGATGAATTTGCCCTGGCGGACGTCATTGACGCCATCAAAACCCAGGCCCTGAAGGGCGTGGTGAACGGCTTTGCCCTGCGGGTCGAGAACGCCGTTCTTCAGGGTGACATGAACACGTGCTTTCACGAGAAGCTCCTTTAAGTTCGCATGCGCGGGTCTCGCGCGAGGTTCTGTTTGCAAACAAAACGCTGTTCGACCCACATGGCCGACCAGCCATAAGAAAAGGCCGCGCGAGCGCGGCCTTGGGGTGTTATTTGGTTTCGTCTTTTTTAAGCTGCTCTATTTCGGCGGACTCAGGGAGGACACCAAGACGGCGTGCGACTTCCTGATAGGCCTCTTCGACACCGCCAAGATCGCGGCGGAAGCGGTCCTTGTCCATCTTTTCGTTGGTGATCGCATCCCAAAGACGGCAGTTATCCGGGCTGAATTCATCGGCCAGGACCAACTGCGGGAAGTCACCTTCCCAGACGCGGCCGAACTCAAGCTTGAAGTCCACCAGTTTCAGACCAATGCCGCGCATCAGACCACACAAGTAGTCATTGACGCGAAGGGTCATGCCGACAATTTCCTCAAGCTCTTCAGCACCTGCCCAGCCCAGAGCGAGGATGTGTTCATCCGACACCAGCGGATCACCCAGCGCGTCGTCCTTGTAATAGAACTCGACGATCGGGCGCGGCAGGCGTTCGCCTTCTTCAAGGCCAAGACGTTTGGCCATCGAACCGGCAACGATGTTGCGGACCACGACTTCGATCGGAACAATTTCGCACTTCTTGCAAAGCTGTTCGCGCATGTTCAGGCGGCGAATGAAGTGAGTCGGAATGCCGATTTCTGCCAGACGGGTCATGACGAATTCGGTGATCATGTTGTTCAGGACACCCTTGCCGGCAATGGTGCCGCGCTTCTGGGCGTTGAACGCCGTGGCGTCGTCCTTGAAATACTGAATGATCGTTCCGGGCTCCGTACCTTCGTAAAGAACCTTGGCTTTACCCTCGTAGATGGGCTGCTTTCTGGACATTGGCGGGATCTTTCACATCTAGGCCCGCCGTCCGACGCAGCAGGCACCCTGAAATTCGCGCCCTCCGTATAGCAGTGCTTGGCGAGAAACTCAATTGTCGCTTAAGCTCTATTTATGCAAACTTGATAATCGAAATTTGCAACCGTCAGCATCTGTATCGCAAAGGGCCGGAATTGCGGCGGTAACCTGTTGAACTGAAAAGGCGTTGATCGCCATCTGGTGTTAGACGTCGACCGGATGGAACTGTGTTTTGTCGGGCTGGCCTTCGGCAAACAGCCAGACCGGTCGCCGCGGCAGTTCATGTTCGCTTGTGGGAATCGCCGGAAGCCCGATCAGCGACGAACAGATGGTCTCAAATCCGATATTGCTGCGCACCAGCATGGCATCGGCCCGGATGTCATGATGATCCGGGTCCGGAGCCTCTGTCCCGGTATCAGCCAGAAGCGCCTGCCAGGCAAACCAGTCGTCGGCTTCGGGGTGCGGGGCCGGGGCACTGATAAAGCGTGGCAGATTGCGTTTGGTCCGCGCACTGTTTTGCGTGTCATTCAGGTCATGGGCGGTCAGAATCGAAAGGCCTTCGGGGATTTCAGTGATTTCGATCTTGCCCGTACCGCGGTTTGCCAGCCAATAGGCATCGCGGTTATCGGCGATCACCATGTTAAACGGGCGATAGGCATTGCCATCCAGTTCGGCAAGGGCTTGTGCGGCGTCAATTGCATCGGCATGGTTAAGTGCCTCAAGCGGCAGCTCGCCGCGGGATCGTTTGCCATCGGCAGGGCCCAGCGTGCCATAACGGTTGAGCACGGCGGCAACCACCCCGTCCTCATTGACACCAAGCCAAGTTCCCCCGGCGGTTTCGTCCAGGCCAGCAATGACATCAGGGCGGTCTTCCCAGTGGCGCGCAGGCGCCTTCCAGGGACGGTTATTCATTTCATCGCGATTGGCGCCAATGATCACCGGCCAGTCATGGTCGGGGCGGCGTAAAATAATGACTGTACACATGAGCCAGATCAAAGCGTGCGGAACCGCACTTTGTCAAATTCAAAAGTATCAGGCAACGGGGTGAAATCGGTGTCGTTTATTGTCATATAAAATGCTATGACAGACAATGGCTTGACCGGTTTGGCTCCGATGACAATGTGACCAGCTTACAGAAGGAATCGATAATGAGCAGCTTTAATGATCGTGAACGCGGGTTTGAAGCAAAATACAGCTTTGATCTTGAACAGGATTTTCGCGTCGAAACCCATCTTTATAAAATGCTGATCCAGTGGGCCGGCGAACAGATGGGCATGTCCCCCGAAGAATGTCAGGATTACACGCGCAAGATCATTGGCGAGGTTGTTGCCAACCCGCGCGAAAACGGTGTTGTTGCCCTGTTGCTGGCCGATTTTGGACGCAAAAATATCGACGTCACAGCCTCTGCATTGAATGTAAAGCTCGAAGAACTACGTCCGGTTGCGCGTGCAGAAGTACTGTCGTGATTGCGCGCTAGTGCATCTGCTTGGAAAACTTCTCGTTTGCTAATATGTGCAGCCTTACGTATCCTGAGCTCCCCAGACCGAAAAATTGAGTAGGTGCAACCTTTTGGTGTGGTATCCTTCGCAGGTAGGTGAAGGAGCCGATTAGGTAGATGAAAGGCGACAGCATTGCGTATCCTTTTGGCGGACGATCACGATCTTGTTCGTGAGGCAATCTCGCTACTGTTCCAACAGTATTTCGATGACTGTGAAGTGGCCGAAGCAGGGGCATTGGACCCCGCACTCGAGCTGATAGCAGCCAATAACACATTCGATCTGGTGCTACTTGATCTGCGCATGCCGGGGATGAATGGACTTGAAGGTTTGAAGCGCACCTTGGAGAAGGTGGCAGATTCGACCTTTGTGGTTCTGCTTTCTGGCGCATATCGAAGTGAAGATGTCCGCAAGGCGCTTGAGGCCGGTGCGCATGGCTTTATTCCCAAGACACTGCGTGGGCAGGCCCTGGCAAATGCTGTGCAGCTGGTTCTGGCTGGTGACAAATACCTGCCGTCGTCGATTCTGAACGACATGAATGACAACATGTCAGGCGGGGGCGATGGCGAAGGTCGCCTTGCCGGTGGCTTTGGCAGTGAGGGCGATTTTGGCCGTCTGACACCGCGTGAACGTGAAGTTCTTGCACTGCTGTCAGAAGGACGTCCGAACAAGGACATCGCCCGTCACCTTGATCTGCGCGAAATCACCGTGAAGTACCATCTGAAAAACATCTATCGCAAACTGAACGTCTCGAACCGTGCGCAGGCCGTGAAAATGGCCCTCGAAGATATGGCGCGGTCCGGAACTTTGTAGTAGGTTCGACAAAGGCAGCTCAGTTTGGCGCTCAAATCCCGGCTCGTGATTTCACGGGCCGTTTTTTGTTGCCTGAACCGGCTTTTCTCCCTCGTCATTGAAAACGAAACGAGGAAATAGTTATGACCGTCACCATCGCACTTGTCGGCGATTATAACCCGAACGTTACCGCCCATCAGGCCATCCCGAAGGCCCTGGACTTGGCCGCCGAAAATCTTGGACTCACCGTCACATTTGACTGGGTCGCGACATCCGACATTGATTGCCCTGATGCCCAAGCCCTTGATGGCTATAACGGGATATGGTGTGTGCCTGCCAGCCCGTATCAAAGTTTTGACGGTGCGCTTGCCGCCATTCGGCGTGCGCGTGAAAACCGGATTGCTTTTCTGGGGACTTGTGGAGGGTATCAACACGCGATCCTGGAATATGCCCGCAATGTTCTTGGTCTTGCCGATGCGGCAAATGCGGAAATCGATCCGGATGCTTCATTGCCCCTGATCGCACCGCTTAGCTGTGCGTTGATTGATCAGGATGGTGGTATCGACCTTGCGGAAGACAGTGTAATCCGCGATGTCTGCACTACAGCGCATTTGACGGAAACCTATCGCTGCTCATTCGGGTTTAACCCGGAATATGCCCATGTGCTTGATGGTCGGGATCTTAGGATTGTGGCCTGGGATCAGGATCGCGATCCGCGTGCGGTTGAGCTTCGCGGTCATCCGTTCTTTATCGGAACCGCGTTTCAGCCTGAACGTGCCGCCCTGCGTGGCGAAGACCATCCATTGATCAACGCTTTCGTCCGTGCCGCGGCGGGCTAACAAGATTTTTGAAGGTTCCCTGCACACCGGATGTGTGCGGGGGAGCTGATTTATCAACTTTGCTGTGATGGCAGATTTGTCAGGCAGCGTTGCATCGGTGGGGTGCGTCCCGATTGCATTACGACAACCCCGGTCAGGATTGCCACCAGTGCAATCAGATCAAGCAGTTGAACGCTTTCCCCTAAAATCAGCGAGCCGGTCAGAACGGCGATAATCGGCGGGATATAGGTCACGCTTGCCGCTTTGACCGCACCAAGATTTTCGACAACGAAGTAATAGCACAAATACGCAAAACCGGTGCCAAACAGGCCAAGCCCAAAGAACAGGCCAAGGGCGATCCAGCCATTGTCAAAGATCGCGCTGGCGCCGTCAAAGTCGGTGGTAACCAGCAATGTCAGCGCGGCGATACCCAATTGATAGGTACAAAGTGCAAGGGGCGAAATGCCAAGCGGGCTCAGGAACCGGCGGGC
The DNA here is from genome assembly GCF_037027205.1 of Thalassospira sp. CH_XMU1458. Taxonomy (NCBI): domain Bacteria; kingdom Pseudomonadati; phylum Pseudomonadota; class Alphaproteobacteria; order Rhodospirillales; family Thalassospiraceae; genus Thalassospira; species Thalassospira sp. CH_XMU1458. The sequence goes on from NZ_JAYMDW010000001.1 coordinate 1,527,048, forward strand.
ATAGACAAAGGACAGGCCAACGCATAGGGACCCAAGTCCGATATACCCAACCCCGGCAAGATCGCTTGCCGAAACGCTTGCGTCCCAGGGCCGCGCAATCATCGCGATCCCGATAAAGCCAACACCCAATCCGACAAGCGAGCGACGATTGACAGGCTCATCGCGCAAAAAGGCCGCCGCGGTGATAAAGGAAATCATTGGAATGGCGCCGCTCAGCATTCCGGCCAGGCTGGATGGCAAAAGCTGAATGCCCTTGGCAAAGCTGAAATAATAAAGACTGCCCGCCAGAACAGACATCACGATAAAATGGTGCGCAAAGCGCAAATGCCGCCATTTAAGTTTTCGCCCGATCAGGGCTGCGGCAAAAACCGGCAGGAACCCCATAAACACGCGAACGGCGGCAATCTGTGTCGGGGTGATCAGGGTGCTAGCACTTTTGTTAAACAGAAACGTCATGCCCCAGGCAAGGGCCAGAAACCCGAACACGATATAGGCTTTGTTTTTCATGGTGGCGGACCAGTTTGGAAAAATCATGGCCCATTGTCTAAATTTCCGGTATTTTTCACAAATCATACTATCTGGATCATGAAATAGAAAAACTGCGCTATGAGTTCATATCCACCGCTTAAATCACTGCCAGCGTTCGAGGCATCCATGCGCCTGAAAAGCTTTGCGCTGGCGGCGGATGAATTGAATGTCACGCCCGGTGCGGTGGGGCAGCAAATCCGCAAGCTTGAAGACTGGCTTGGCGTTGAACTGTTTACGCGCACAGTCCGCCAGATCACGCCAACGGCGGATGGTCTGGCTTATGCTGCGCGCATTGCACCGGCCTTGCAGCAGATCCGCGATGCCAGTCATCAATTACGCGATCAGTCAAATCATGCGGTGCGGTTCGTTATGCCGCCAAGCTTCGCAGCAAAATGGTTTTCCAAACGGATGTCGCGGTTTCTTATCGCCCATCCCGAAACCTCGCTTCATGTCGGATCATCTTCGGTCCTTTTGGATTTTGACCATGATCCGGTCGATTTGGCGGTGCGCTATTTCGATGGCGCCGATGAAAACCTTGAAACCATATTGCTGTATCAGGGGCAGGCCGCAGCCTTTTGCGCGCCATCCTATCGCGACAGGTTGGGGCTGGATCGCCCCGATGACCTTGCGCAGGCGACGTTGTTGAATGATATCCTGCATCCCTGGTGGGAAGAATGGCTGGGCAGGTTTTCAACCCTGACGGCGCCTGATATTCGCGCCATAAAGCGCGTGGAAATCGATCAGACATCCATGGCGATTGAGGCGGCAATTCATGGGCAGGGCGTTGTTCTGGCCAACCCGCTTCTGGCCGAAGAAGACATTTCCGAAGGCAAGCTGATCCACCTGTTTCCGGATCAGGTCGTGAAAGTGCCGTCAGGCTATTATCTGGTCTGGCCCAAGAACCGTGATCTGCGCGCACCGGTCAAGGAGTTCCGCGACTGGCTGTTGGCGGAGGCCAGCGACCTTGGCATCAAATAACAAACCCCGGCCGAAAGGTTTCGACCGGGGTTGTAAAAGCGGTACGGCGCGGATTACAGATCGCGGTTCATGGTGTAGGTGCCCATGTAACTTGCCTTGTCCAGAACATGGCCCTCGATCGCGGCAAGGGCATCCGGGCCAGTAAAGGGTTCTGGCAGGTCGATCTTGTCGGTATCAAGCGCATAGACCGTGAAATGATAGTGGTGAATGATCGAATCATTCCATGGCGGGCAGGGGCCGTCATAGTCGCCATAATCACCGCCCATATCGGTATCGCCGGCAAACCAGTCGGTATAGTTGTTCAGACCCGCCGTGCCATATGGCTTGGCACCGGGCATCTTGCCCTTTGGCGTGACACCATTGGACGCGACACCTTCTTCAAGCTTTGTGATGCTGGCCGGGATGTTGACCAGAACCCAGTGATAGAAATCAACACGTGGCAAGCTTGCCGGGACTTCCTTGCCTTCGATATTGACGTCCTCACCCGATGACGGGACATCCGGGTCATGGCAGATCAGGGCGAAGGATTTGGTGCCTTCGGGAATGTCGCTCCAGGAAATGGCGGGACTGATATTGTCCGATGTTTCAAACCGGCCCTCTGCCGGGATTTTACCGAACGCGAACTTGGCCGGGATCGGCGCGCCGTCTTCCCATCCTGTGATGCTCAGTTTCATTGCTATGCCTTTCCTGCAATTGACATTTTTTGATGTGTTGGCTGTGTTCGATATAGCTCAGCATCAATGATGCGCAATGTCAAAGGCCGGTATTGCAGCACTAGGCAACGAAAAAGCCCCGGCCAGACGACCGGGGCTTTAAAGCAGGCTTTGGTGTTTTGCTTAGTCCGCAAAGACGCGGGCAAAGATCGTGTCGACATGCTTGGTGTGGTAGCCAAGGTCAAACAGCGCTTCGAGCTTATCCATCGGAATGCGGTTGGTGACGTCTTCGTCGGTTTTCAGAAGCGACAGAAGATCGCCTTCGCGGTTCCAGACCTTCATCGCGTTGCGCTGAACGATGCGATACGAATCTTCGCGCGAAACACCATACTGGGTCAGGGTCAGCAGAACGCGCTGCGAGAAGACCAGACCACCCATCTGGTTCAGGATCTCGTCCATGCGTTCCGGATAGACAACAAGGTTTTCAACAACGTTGGTCAAACGCATGAGGGCGAAATCAAGCGTAACGGTCGCATCCGGGCCGATGTTACGTTCGACCGAGCTGTGCGAAATGTCGCGTTCGTGCCAAAGGGCAACGTTTTCCATCGCCGGGATCGCCATCGAACGCACCAGACGGGCAAGCCCGGTCAGGTTTTCGGTCAGAACCGGGTTACGCTTGTGCGGCATCGCCGAGGAGCCTTTCTGCCCCTTGGAGAAGAATTCTTCAACTTCGCGAACTTCGGTGCGCTGCAGGTGACGGATTTCGGTCGCCAGATGTTCGATCGACGATGCGATGACACCAAGGGCTGCGAAATAGGCGGCATGACGGTCACGCGGGATCACCTGGGTCGAAACCGGTTCCGGTTTCAGGCCAAGCTTGGCAGCAACATGTTCTTCAACACTCGGATCGATGTTGGCGAATGTGCCAACCGCGCCGGAAATTGCGCAGGTCGCGATTTCATCACGTGCGGCAACAAGGCGATCACGGTTACGTTTGAATTCCGCGTAGAAGGTCGCAAGCTTCAGACCAAAGGTCACCGGCTCTGCGTGGATGCCGTGCGAACGACCCATGCAGGGGACATCTTTGGTTTCATAGGCGCGCTTTTTAAGCGCTGCCAGAAGCTTGTCCATATCTTCAAGCAGAATGTCGGTTGCCTGGGCAAGCTGCACGTTAAAGCAGGTATCAAGAACGTCGGAGCTGGTCATGCCCTGATGGACAAAGCGGGCTTCTTCGCCAACCTGTTCGGCCAGTTCGGTCAAAAACGCGATCACATCGTGTTTGACTTCGGCTTCGACGGCATCAATGCGGTCGATGCGGTCCTGGGTATAGGGCTTGTCGCCTTTTTCCCAGACAAGCTTGGCGGACTCAGCCGGGATAACACCCAGTTCAGCCAGTTTGTCAGCAGCGTGGGCTTCGATTTCGAACCAGATACGGAACTTGTTCGCCGGTTCCCAGATGGACGTCATCTGCGGACGGGAATAACGGGGGATCATGCGGTCGCCTCCGGGCAAGATGGTTGGGTGCCGGAAATAGATCTCGATGATCGGAATGCGTAGTTGATTGTACGATCACGGCGCCGGCACGCTTTCACGGGGTCGGATAGTCCATTCCGGGCAAATTGGCAACCCTGCAGACGGGTATGGCAGGATTGTGAGGTGATTTTACCGCTCGGAAACTTGTGCGCTGTTAGAAAAATAGCAACTTATTGAGAATATATCGTGTAAGCACGCAGGATGTATCTTCGACGACGCGGTTAATCCGAATGCGAAGTGGGCAGAATTTTTATGGCGCGTGAACGCGACGGGGCCAACAATCATCAGAAAGATGTGACACAGGTCCGCAATACAGACGCAAACTATCTGGCGGAACTGGTTGAACTGGGTATCGCCCTGTCGGCACAGCAGGGGCGCGAAGAGCTTAACCAGAAAATCCTGATGGCCGCGCGCAACTTCACCAACGCCGATGGTGGATCGCTTTATGTCGTCAATCAGGACGAAAGCGAGCTTCATTTCCGTATCATGGTCAATGATACGCTTGAGACGTTCTTTGTCTCGGGCCGGGAAACCGAGAAACCATTCCCACCCTTGCCACTTTATGACGACGAAGGCCGCCCGAACTACGCCAATATCGCGACCTATGTCGCGCTGACCGGCAAGGCAATCAATATTGATGACGCCTATAGTGCAGAGGGCTTTGATTTTACCGGCACCCGGGCATTTGATGCCAAAACAGGGTATCGGTCCAAATCCTTCCTTACCGTGCCGCTTAAAAATACCAGCGGCGTTGTGATCGGCGTTTTGCAGCTGATCAATGCACGTGACGATGCGGGCAATGTGATTTCCTTTGATCCGGCGATTGAGCCGATCATCAATGCGCTGGCCAGTCAGGCGGCGGTTGCCATTGAAAACAGCCGGTTGCTGGTGGCGCAGCGCGACCTGATGGAAAGTTTCGTCCGCGTGCTGGGTCAGGCGATTGATGCCAAATCACCGCACACCGCAGGCCATTGTTCGCGGGTTCCGATCATAGCGCGCATGCTGGCGCAGGCGGCTGTGGATGACCGGGATGGCACATTTTCCAATTTCTATCTTACAGATATGGAATGGTACGAGCTTGACCTGTCGGCCTGGCTTCATGATTGCGGCAAGATCGTTACCCCTGATCATGTGATGGAAAAAGCCACCAAGCTTGAAACCATCCATAACCGTATTCACGAAGTCCGCACACGCTTTGAAGTGCTGCGTCGTGACGCCGAGATCGATATGCTCAAACGCAAGCTTGATGGCGAGGACGCACTTCAGTGCGAGGCCGATTTTGCCCGCCGGGTGACCGAACTTGAAACCCAGTTTGCCATGGTCGCGGATGCCAACATTGGCGATACAGAACTTGATACCGACACCATCTTTGCCCTGCATGACATCGCAGAGCAGGAATGGACGCGGTATTTTGATCGCACCATCGGCTTGTCCTGGTCGGAACAACAGCGCCTTGATGATGCGAAACTGGCCGAACTGCGCGCAACTGGCACTGAAAAGCTTCTGATGGATCGTGAAACCGACATCTATAACGGTTTTAACCGGGGCGAGCTATATAACCTCTCGATCCCGCACGGCACCCTGACATCGGAAGAACGTCAGGTGATCAACGATCATGTCGTCATTACCCAGGATATGCTGGCCCAATTGCCATATCCCAAGGAACTGCAACGCATTCCCGATATTGCCGGAAATCATCATGAAAAAATGGATGGGTCAGGGTATCCGCGTGGTCTGACGGGCGACGATATGGGCATCCTCGAAAAGGTCATGGTGATCGCCGATGTGTTCGAGGCGCTGACAGCGGTGGATCGTCCCTATAAACGGCCGAAAACATTGTCTGAATGTATCTCGATCCTGGCTGATATGCGCGACAAGGGGCAAATCGACAGCGACCTGTTCGAGCTTTTCCTGACAAGCGGCACTTATCAGGAATACGGGCGCAAGTATTTGCGCGAAGATCAGCGCGACGAAGTCGATATCGCACAGTTCATCATCTCCAATCCTGACTAGACAGCTTTCGGCGCACGGATCAAAAAAAGACCGCCACAAGGGCGGTCTTAAAAGTTCGGGTGCAGTTTCTTGGGAGGCTGTTGTTGAACTAGATGCTGTCATGGAAGTGACATGCGACTTCCTGACTGTCTGAAACGCGTTCCAGTACCGGTGGCTCCTGTGCGCATTTATTCTTGGCAAATGGGCAGCGGGTCCGGAACACGCATCCTGATGGTGGTGACAGCGGGCTTGGCAAATCACCGGTCAGAACAATGCGTTCCTTATTGCGTTCGATCTCGGGATCGGGGATTGGAACGGCAGAAATCAGGGCCTTGGTATAGGGGTGTCGTGGTGCGGCATAGATGCTGTCACGGTCTGCAAGTTCGGCGACATTACCCAGATACAGCACCATGATGCGGTGACAGATGTGGCGGACAATCGACAGGTCATGGCTGATGAAAATCAGTGACAAGTCAAATTCACGCTGCAATTCCTGCAACAGATTGACGATCTGGGCCTGAATGGAAACATCAAGCGCTGAGACCGGCTCGTCACAGACAATCAGTTTGGGTTCCAGGATCATTGCACGCGCAATGCCGATGCGCTGGCACTGGCCACCGGAAAACTCATGCGGATACCGGTTGATCATTTGCGGCAGCAGGCCAACGCGCGCCATCATGCGTTTGACCCGTGCCTTGATTTCTTCCTTGCCGAGTTCCGGCTTATGGGTGACCAGCGGTTCGGCAATGATTTCGCCAATCGTCATGCGCGGGTTCAGGCTGGCCAACGGATCCTGAAAAATGATCTGCAGGTCCCGACGCAATGGCTGCATGTCACGATGTGGGGCACCGACAATGTTCTTGCCGAGCCAGGCAACCTGGCCATCGGTTGGTGGGATCAATTGCAGGATCGCACGGCCAAGCGTGGATTTGCCACAGCCGGACTCCCCGACAATACCAAGTGTCTCGCCGGGATAAAGATCGAAATTGACGCCATCCACGGCCTTGAGCTGCCGGTCAGGCGCAAACAGGCCCTTGGATGGGATCGGGAAATGAACCTTGAGATCGCGGACCGACAGGATCGGTGAAGCGTCTTTTTTTGCGGAATTGTTCATCACGCTCATTTGTCATCCTCCCGGAAACAGGCGCTGGCCCGGCCATTGCCAAATTCCCTCAAAAGCGGGCGTTCCGCACAGCAGCGATCAAACACATATTCGCAACGTTCCTGATAGGCGCAGCCTTTTGGAAGGTTCTGCAAGTTGGGCGGCTGGCCGGGAATGGCAAACAGGCTTTCTTCATCGGCGCGATCAATCCGTGGCATCGATTTCAAAAGGCCTTCGGTATAGGGATGATGACTGTCGTAATAGATGTCGCGGACCGATCCGGTTTCGACAACACGCCCGCCATACATCACCATCACCCGGTCACAAAGACCCGCCACCACGCCCAGATCATGGGTGATCATCACGGTGGCTGTGTTGAAGTCTGTTTGCAGATCGCGCAACAGATCAAGGATCTGTGCCTGTACCGTTACATCAAGGGCGGTGGTTGGTTCATCGGCAATCAGAACTTCCGGGTCACATAACAGCGCCATGGCGATCATGACGCGTTGGCGCATGCCGCCGGAAAACTCATGCGGATACATGTGAACGCGCTGGGCCGCGCCGGGAATTCCGACACGATCAAGCATGGTGATTGCGCGCGCCAAGGCATCGCTTTCCGACATGCCACGATGTTCGACCAGAACTTCCGTCATCTGCCGGGAGATTTTCAGAAACGGGTTCAGTGATGTCATCGGATCCTGAAAGATCATCGACATCGACACACCGCGAATTTTGTTCAATTCGCGGGTCTGCAGATTGAGGATTTCCTTGTCCTTGTATCGGACCGAACCGGTGGATGCGCCGTTTTTGGCAAGCAATCCCATCAGCGACAGGAAAATCTGTGTCTTGCCGGATCCGGACTCCCCGACAACACCAAGCGTCTCGCCCGGATCAATGTGGAAATTGACGTTATTGACGGCCTCGACCTCGCCATCCGGGGTCTGAAAGCGCGTGGTCAGGTTTTCGACAGTCAGAATATGATTTGTGGTCATGGTTTTTCCTTGTCCTCCCTTACCTGTCTTTCGGATCAAGCGCATCGCGCAGACCGTCACCGATGAAGTTAAAACAGAACAGGGTGAGTGCCAGGAACACAGCCGGATAGATCAGCATCCATGTTGATGCCTCGATCACCTTGGCCCCTTCGGAAATCAGAACGCCCCAACTTGTCAGCGGCTCTTGTACGCCCAGTCCAAGGAAGGACAGGAAGCTCTCGGTCAGGATGACTTGCGGAATGGTCAGCGTCATATAGACAATGACCGGGCCCAGCACGTTGGGAATGATGTGGCGGAAAATGATCTTGAAGTTCGAAACACCGGTTGCGTGGGCCGCTTCGATAAATTCGCGCCGACGTAACGACAATGTCTGACCGCGGACAATACGGGCCATGGTCAACCATTCAACCGCGCCAAGGGCGACAAAGATCAGGAAGATGTTTCGGCCAAACACCACCATCAACATGATGACAAAGAACATGAAGGGCAGGGAATAAAGCACATCGACAAACCGCATCATGATGCTGTCGATCTTGCCGCCGAAATATCCGGCAACTGCGCCGTACGTAACGCCGATGATCAGCGAAACCGTGGTAGCCAGAAGCCCGACCGCAAGTGATACACGCGCGCCATAAAGCACCCGGATAAACAGATCGCGGCCATTGCCATCGGTGCCAAAGATATGGCCGTTTTCCCAGTTCGGACCTTCCTGGATATAGCCCCAGTCGATCTGGTCATAGGCATAGGGGCTCAGAAGCGGGGCAAAGATCGCGAGTAACGTAATAATGCCCAGAATGATCATTGAGGCGACAGCCGCCTTGTTGCGGAACAACCGGATACGGGCATCGCGCCACAGGCTGCGACCTTCGATTTCTTCGGCCGCGCCGGCTGATTGCAGCAGAGCTGTTTTTTCAGATTTATTCATTATCAGCGTGACTTCAGTTTGGGATCAAGAAGGCCGTAAATCATGTCGACCAGGAAATTCAGCAGAATGATCATCACCGCATAGACAATCACCACCCCCATCACGAGCGGGTAGTCGCGGTTCAGCGCTGCCTTGATGAAATAGGTGCCGATACCGGGCACGCCAAAGATGCTTTCGATCACGACCGAGCCGGTCATGACGGCCGCCGTTGCCGGACCAAGATAGGAAACAACCGGTAACAGCGCGCCCTTGATGGCGTGGCGATTGACGACAAGCGTCTCGCGAAGGCCCTTGGCACGTGCGGTTCGGATGTAATTCGAATGCAGAACCTCGACCATCGATCCGCGGGTCAGACGTGCGATATAGGCAATCTGGGGCAGGGCAAGTGCGATGATCGGAAGGATTTTGTATTCAAGTTCCCCATCCCCCCAGCCAGCGGTCGGCAGGATCGACAGATAAAGCCCAAATACCAGCGATAATAACGGCGCCATGACAAAGTTCGGAATGGCGATGCCGATCATCGCGACACCCATGACAACGAAATCAACCGCGCTGTTTTGTCGAATGGCGGCATAGGTGCCAAACGCGACGCCAAACACAAGCGCAATGGCAATCGCACTCAAGCCCAGCTGCATCGAGGCAGGGGCACCTGCCATGATCAGTTCGGCAACCGAAAAGTCGCGGATTTTAATTGATGGTCCGAAATCGCCTCGGAAAAGCTTGCCGATATAGATCGCGTATTGTTCGACCAGCGGCTTATCAAGGTCATAGGCAGCCTTGATGTTCTTTTCGATTTCCGGCGGCAATGCGCGTTCCTGATCGAACGGGCCGCCCGGTGCGATACGCATCATGAAGAAGGCGACTGTGATCACGATGAACAATGTCGGGATCGCGATCAGCAGGCGCCGAATGGCGTAAGATAACATTTTCTCTCATCCCCGTCGGGGTGGTCACAGGCTGCGGGCGGGAGGAACACCACACAGCCTGCGACACGAAGGCAGGATTTACTCGGCGATGTCGAGCCAGCGGGTCAGGTGACGATCCGGGGCATTATCGATCCAGCCCTTGATCTTTGGTGAGACCAGCTGTTTCGAGACATAGTAGTAAATCGGGATGTAGGGCTGTGCCTCCATCATGATGGCTTCTGCGCTATGCATCAGTTCTGCACGCTTTTTCAGGTCGCCTTCATTCTCGGCAGCCAGCATCAATTCGTTGTAGCGCGGGTTATCAAATGCTGCATAGTTCAGCGGGCCGGTGCGTTCCTCGCCGAGGAACAGGAAGTTCTGCGCGTCGTTGTAATCGGCAATCCAGCCAGCACGGGCGACTTCAAAGTCACCGACTTTCAGGTCGGCATAGTGGATTTTACCTTCGGTGTTAAACAGCTCTGCATCGACGCCGATCTGTTTCCACATGTTCTGTACCGCAATCGCGATGCGTTTGTGGTTTTCAGATGTGTTGTAACGCAGCGTGAATTTAAGCGGGTTTTCAGCGGTATAACCGACTGCTTCCATCAGTTTCTTGGCTTCGGCGACCTTGTCACCATACGAAAGGTCTTTCCAGGAAACATATGCAGGCTCGGTATAGTTACCGGTTCCCGGCGGAACAAAGGAATAAGCCGGAAGTTCGCCGGTTTTCAGAACCGCGTCGGTGATTGCTTCGCGGTTGATCGCAAGCGACAGTGCCTTGCGGACGTTCGGATCCTGGAATTTCTCTTTGTCGGTGCGGATCGCGTAATAATAAATGCCAGCATAGGGCGCGATGCGCAGGCTGTCGGCCAAATTGTCACGCAGCCAGGAAATCTGTTCGGATGCGATGTCGCGCGCAACGTCCAGCTCTTCGGCACGGAAACGGTTCTGCATCGCCGTGCGGTCTTCGTAGGTGTAATAGATCACCTCGTCGATCGGAACGTTTGCGGCGTCATAGAATTCTTCGTTCTTGACCAGTTTGGTGTGAACGTTTGGCACCCATTCGACAAGTTTGTAAGCGCCGTTCACAACGATATTTTCCGGCTTTACCCAATCCTTGCCGTATTTTTCAACGACATGACGCGGAATGGCGAAAGCGGTCTGGTGGGTCAGCTGTGCCAGGAAATAGGGGGCAGGTGCGGTCAGTTTGACTTCGAGGGTATGGTCATCAATGGCCTTGGCTGCGAGTTTCGCGCCATCCTTGCCAGTGTTAACTTCCTCAGCACCTTCGATGATGTAAAGCAGGGATGCGTATTCCGCACCCAGTGCCGGATCAAGAAGACGTTCCCAGCCGGCGATAAAGTCCTGTGCCGTCACCGGGGTGCCATCCGACCAGTTATGGTCGCGGATTTTGAAGGTGTAAGTCATTCCGTCTTCAGAGACGGTCCAGCTTTCGGCTGCACCGGGAACCGGTTGGCCATCCGGGCCATATGTCAGAAGGCCCAGCGACATATCATCGGAGATACGGCTGGTCTGAACGGTAGAGATGAAATGCGGATCCATTGACTGCGGTTCGCCGTCGTTACCAATTCGCAGGATCTTTTCGGCCTGCGCCTGGCTGGTCGACAACATCGTCATCGATCCGGCAATCAAGGCGGTACCCAAGACAAAAGCACGTGAGGATTTTAGCAACCCGTTCACGAGACCTTTTGCAGTCATCGCGTTGTCTGACATCTAAAATGTCTCCCTTGTCATTTTGATTTTTCGTTACGTACCTCCCAGAAAGTACGTACGTGAAAATACTGATCCGGGTATGCGCTTACTGCAAGGTAGATTCTACACAACGGGGCAGATAGATTAATGCTTGCGCGGGAAAACGTTTTCAATCGTTAATTGTTGTGCATATGGGGATTTATGTCGAATTTATTACGGCGTTTGGCGTTCTTAACACCGATCGTCCGAAAACCGCCAGGATGATATGGTTTCAGTGGATGATCGCGCAAAAGTGGTGGTCTGTGCTGACACCGTTCCCATTCGACCGTCTCGCACATCACAAGATGCGACCGAATCGCAAGAAACCCGGCCCATATGGCGGTCACAGGACGGATTTTAAAACAGCAGATATTTGAAAGGGAACTCTTTTGCAGACCCGGTGGCGATCTGATTGCAATTTTACGAACGCGTGGAACCTATCAAGAATATGGGTGAAAATAAGTGCGTGAAGAACAGTGCGATCAAGGCGATATTGCATAAATCGGGTTGTTTTGATCGCAGTGCCTGCATCCATCTTGCTGAGGCCCTTCAAGTAAGTCTTGGTTGCAGCGTGCCTGATAGTCGCGTATTTCCGTAGAGTTCGTTGCGGCCCTTGCGTTCTGCTCGGCCAAGCATATCCCACCAACAGAAACCGCCACTGAAGGCGCAGGAATGATTGAAACATTCGACATTCTTTTTCTGATCGTTTCGGTTCTTGGCGTATCGCAGGCGATTTTCCTGATTGTCCTGTTGATGGACGAAGGCAAGCGTTCTTTTCGCGCCAATCGCTGGCTCATGGTGTTCGGATTTTCGGTCGGTATGAGTTTTATCGACGATACGTTCGACCCGTTCATCAGTCCGATAGTGAACCTGTATCTTGTGCCGGTTTTTGCGCCATTCTTTTTTGCCTTTATACCGTCGATATATTTGTATTTTCGGGAAGTTTCCGGCAATCCGGTTTCCCGGCCCTACCGGCATTTTCTGGTATTAATCCCGGTGACTGCAGCGATCGGGCTTATGGTTTACCTAAAAAGTACGCGGATGGTCGCCAATCAGGATCATGTGCGTGATGTCGGGTTGCAGATTGCGTTTTCATCGCAAGGGCTTGCCAATTTGGTTCTCCTGGCGATTGTCATCCTGTTTTGCGTGTCGTTTGTCGGTTACATGGCTGGGATATGGCGGCTCGCGCGGCGTTATTTGCGACAAGCCAATTGGCAACTCCAAGCCGACAGTGAACGAATGCGTCGCTGGATTATCGAACTTCTTGTCGGGATGACGGTGTTGTTTACCGTCTTCACCTTGACCAATTTGCTGGATCTGTTTGTCTTTCACGCGGAATGGCTGTCGCTTGGTGTCAAGGTGGGGTTTGTGGTTGTGTTCTTCCGCATGTGTCAGGTTATTGCGCAGAACCCGGCGATCTTTGTGCAAGCGGAAACCGAAGACGGTGCCCAGGACAATCTGCCTGAACGTCAGGAAACCGGCCAAGGGCCGGACACCCAGCAGCCCCCGTTGTTGCGTGCAATTGTTGATGACCCCGGCATCGACCGTATTCGCACCCGCCTTGCAAGGATCGTTGCAGACCGCAATGTGATGCTTGATCCATTGCTCACCATGCCGAAACTGGCTTCTGCTGTCGGGGCGACGCCCAACCAGCTTTCCTTTGTCTTGAACCAGCATCTGGGCAAAAGCTTCTTTGATTTCGTTAATGAAGTCCGGGTTGACGAGGCTTCTCGCCTGCTGATCGAGGAACCAAATCGCACGATCCTAGATATCGCAACCGAGGTCGGCTTCAATTCGAAATCGACCTTCAATCAGGCGTTCAAGAAAATCACCGGTCATACACCAAGTAACTATCGTCAGAACAATTTCGCAAAATCAAATAGTTAAGGCGTATGAATGCGCATTCGTACCTGTTTGGCACGGATTGTAAGTACAAGGCTATAAAACCGGACGCCTTCTTTGGCACGCTCGGGCAATGTCGCGACATCAACAACACAATTGGGATGTTTAGACATTATGGTATCGCATTTTTGTTCTCGTCGTTTGGGGGATGCAATGGTGCTGGGCGGACTTGGCATCTGTACGGCAGCCATCATCATCATGCTTGCCAGCAGCGCACACGCCCAGACTGCAACGCCTGGACAAAGGGAAATCATCCGCGAACAGGTAAATCCGCAGACCGAAGACCCACTTAAACCCTGGCTTGGCGGCGATTGGCAGATCGGTGCCTTCGGCCAGATCAGCAGCAATCCCTATCGCGGGGCCGATAGTACAGATTTAGACGCGCTTCCGGTATTGGCCTACGATGCCGAACGTCTTCGTATCGGTATTGACGGCATTGATGCCAAAGTCTGGATGAATGACTTTGCCAGCGTTTCGATCATTGGTGGCCTTCGGATGGAGCCATTTGATCCGGGTGACTCAAGCTATCTGAACGGGCTTGAAAAACGCGATATGGCATACGAAGCCGGTATCGGCGGATCGCTGCGTGTTTGGCACGGCGAGCTTCAGGCAAGCTATCAGACTGATCTCAACAATGCTCATGGCGGGCATGAGGTGGATGTTGCTTATTACCTGCCAACCGAATACGAAAAGTTCAGCTTCAATGTCGGCGGTGGTGTGACCTGGCAAAGCGAAGACCTGGTTGATTACAACGTCGGCGTACGTCGCAATGAAGTGCGCAGTGATCGTGGCTTCTATTCCCCCGACGCCACCTTTATCCCGCATCTTGATTTCAGTGTGACCTATCCGGTGACCGAAAGTTTTGCCGTCGTCGGGACCACTGACGTTAAATTCCTGCTCGACGAATATACTGACAGTCCGATCATTGATGAGGACTATGTGCTCAGTGCTGGTCTGGTGCTGGTCTACACCTTCTGACCCTGAACCGTCTCCCTGTCATCATCTTACCTCGAACTTGTCGGCAAGCAATCAGGCTTTGCCGACGAGACGGACCGGCATCCCCCACTATTGCAACCAACTGCCGGTCCGTTACCTCTTTGCGCGACTTTGTTCCTGATCGATGACGGGTATCGGGATAGCAGCCAGTTTCACCCTGATACCTTCAGTTGCAGCAAATCCCATTTGTTGCCATAGAGGTCCTCAAACACGGCGACCATGCCATAGGGCTCATCGCGGGGAGCTTCAAGAAAACGAACCCCTGCATCAACCATGCATTTGTGATCGCGCTCAAAGTCATCTGTGTTCAGGAAAAAGCCAACCCGACCGCCGGTTTGATTGCCAATCGCGCTGACTTGGTCGTCATTGCCTGCTTTCGCCAGCAAAACACGTGTTTCACTAGCTCCCTTCGGGGAGACCACCACCCACCGTTTCCCGCAGCCCATGTCGGTATCTTCAATCAACTCAAAGCCGACTTTTTCGGTGTAAAATGCGATGGCTTCGTCATAGTCGCGCACGACAAGGGCGAACAAACCGATATGGGGCATGGCTATTTCGTGGTGGGAAATGGATCAGGGATGGCAGCTATATCAGGCCAAGCGTCTTAAAGGAATTATATCCGGCACGGCTGATGATGATGTGATCATGCACGGTGATGTCCATTGCTTTGGCGGCATCAACAATCTTGCGGGTCATGTCGATGTCACCCTTTGACGGGGTGGCATCGCCGCTTGGATGGTTGTGCACCAGAATAAGGGCGGAGGCATGCAGTTCAAGCGCGCGCTTGATGACTTCGCGCGGATAAACCGGCGTGTGATCGACCGTGCCGTGTTGATGGCATTCATCGGCGATCAGCCGGTTCTTGCGATCAAGAAACAGCAGATGCAGTTCCTCGTTCTTAAGATGCCCGATCCGGGCCCGGCAATAATCAATAAGCTGTTCCCAACTGGCGATCACCGGCAATTCCATCGCCCGTTCGCGTGATAGGTGGAGCGCGCAGGCTTCGGCAATCTTGATGGCGGCAATCCCCGCATCCCCAAGGCCTTTGGCGGTTTTGAGGTCTTCGGGACGGGCGGCCAGAACATTGGCAAAGCTGCCAAATTGCGCGATCAGCGATTTTGCCAGTGGTTTGACGTCGCCCCGCGGCATTGCCATGCACAGCATCAGTTCAAGCAACTCGTAATCGGCAAGGGCGGTCGCACCACCCTTGATAAACCGATCCCGCAGCCGTTGGCGATGCCCGTGATAATGGGGTTTTGCGGATTTGGATTTTTCGGCGTCCAGTGCGTCGGTGCCGAATGCGCCAAGCGTGCCTGATGCATGCGCTGTGCGGGCCTGATCGAAAAAGACCCGCGTGCCATCATCGATTTCTGATGAGGTCTGTTGGGCAGGAGTGGAAGCAGCTTTGCGATCCTGTTTTTCGCTCAAATCTGCTTCCCCTTGTTAGGTGCCCGTTACTCGGCGGTCTTGTCGAGGTTGTAGGGCGGCTTTTCCAGACCGGCCGGGGATCGGGTAAAGATTTCAAACCCGTCATCCGTCACGCCGAGCGAATGTTCAAACTGTGCAGACAGTTTGCGGTCTCGCGTCACGGCTGTCCAGCCATCGGGCAAAATTTTACACGCATAGGTGCCCTGATTGATCATCGGCTCAATCGTAAAGATCATGCCGGGCTCAAGCACCAGACCTTCGCCCGGCTTGCCGTAATGCAGGATATTTGGCGCATCATGGAATACTTGACCAAGCCCGTGACCGCAGAAATCGCGCACCACCGAAAAACGCTCGCTTTCGGCATAGGACTGAATGGCATGGCCGATATCGCCAAGGGTCGCCCCCGGTTTGACGGCATTAATACCGCGCCAAAGCGCTTCATAGGTCACATCGACAAGACGCTGCGCCATGACTTTGGGCGTGCCGGCAATATACATGCGCGATGTATCGCCATACCAGCCATCAAGGATGACCGTGACATCAATGTTCATGATGTCGCCATTGGCGAGTTTCTTGTCGCCTGGAATACCATGGCAGACCACATGGTTGATTGAGGTACAGGTCGATTTCGGAAAACCGCGATAGCCAAGGCAGGCCGAGATCGCATTGTGATCGCGGATATATTCATCGCACAGGCGATCCAGTTCGCCCGTCGTGACACCCGGAACCACATGCGGGGTAATCATATCAAGCACTTCTGCTGCCAGCTTGCCAGCGGCGCGCATGCCTTCAAATGCTTCGGGGCCGTGAATTTTAACTGTTCCGTTCGCCACCCGAAAATCTCCTTAAGCTCGGCTAGGTATGTATCTGTTTTATAGCCCAATGACATAAAGCCAGACGCCATAATTGGCAAGGATTGGCTGATATGCGCGGGCTTGGATGCTTGGCTGTGCGCTTATAATCCGGTAATCGGAAGCGCGTTTCGCACAGTGACTGCACTGGTATCAATTGCGCAATCATAGGAAATCGCCTCAACCCCGTTGGCACGCGCAGCCTTGAACCGTTCACCGTAATGCGGGTCGATGTCGGTCGCCAGAGTGAAACGGTCACAATCGGTGCGCTGGATCAGATAAAACATCACCGCCCGATGGCCTTCGGCAACCATATCGGCCATTTCATCCAGATGCTTTGCCCCGCGTGCGGTGACGGCATCGGGGAATTCTGCAAGGCCCGGAACATCCTGGTCACGTTTAAGATGGACGTTCTTGACCTCGACATAACAAAGACCGCGCTTTGGATCAGACAGCAATATGTCGATCCGCGAATTTTTGCCGTATTTGACCTCGCGCTTGAGGCTTTCATAGCCCGCCAGTTCGGGAATTTTCCCGGCAAGGATCGCTTCCTCGACAATGGCATTCGGGTGCGCGGTATTGATGCCGACCCACGCATCGCCGATCTGGCAAAGCTCCCAACTGTATTTCAATTTGCGCTTCGGATTGTCTGATTGCGACAGCCAGACATCAATTCCCGGCTCCTTCAGCCCGATCATCCCGCCCGGATTGGCGCAATGGGCGGTAATGACTTCACCACTGTCGAGCTCAACATCGGCGAGAAACCGTTTGTAACGTTTGATCAGCTTGCCGTGGATCAGGGGGCTTGGGAGCTGCATGTCAAATCTTTCGCAAATCTGTCCTGACAGAAACTGTCATGTGACGGGCGGTATCAGGCTGCCAATTTCGCGGCAAACAGGTCATACATCAACCCCTTGCAGCCACAATCCTTTCACGGAGCCATCATGCGTCAAAGCCTGCGCGATAAAATCATTGCTGTTTGCGACAAGAAAATCGCGCAAAAGGGGCCGGATGTCGGCCTTTCATTCTATGCGTTCTTTGCCAATCGCAATAACGACCCGGAAACACTGATGGAGGCCGCCACCTGGTGGATCAAAACCCACGAGCTTGATCACTTTGAAAAGGCGACCAACATCCGCGAGATGGTCTCAGCCGGGAGGTGATCCCGGCTTGATCCGGCTTTATTGCTTTTTCGCGTCATCACCCAAAAAATCAACCAGGCTGACCTGACCCGTTCCACGGCGCAGCGGTTTGGGCTGGCTTTCATCGGGTGCCCAGGCGGTTAGATAGATCACCTGAAACTTGGCATGGATGCGGCCATCAGGTCGCGCATGGCGTTCGTGATAAAGTGCTGCTGCCCGGGCAAGGGTGCTGCGTTTGGTGAATTTCTTGGACCGTTTGGCAATCAGGTTGCTTTCACCCATCCCCGAAAGATCGCGCATCAGTTTCAGCGCATCGGGATAGTCGATATAGATATCATCGGCATCGACCACCGGCAGGGCAAAGCCACTGCGCTGCAAAAGTGCGCCGGCATCCTTGACGTCGACAAAGGGCGATACACGCGGTGATACACCACCTTCTTCCTCGGCCTCCGCCGTCATCAGGGCTTCGCGCAAGTCCTTAAGCGTCTCGCCACCCAGCAAGCAAGCCAGAAGTAACCCGTCGGGTTTTAGGGCGCGGCGTGCTTGAAGCAACATACCGGGCAGGTCATTGACCCAATGAAGCGACAGGTTGGACAGGATCAGATCAAGCGATCCTTCGGCAAAGGGCAGGAATTCCTCGTCCGCGACCAGCGTGCCTTTGCCGTTATTGGCCTGTGCGGCCGTGGCATAGCCCCGCGAAATGTCGCTTTGATACAGCGTTTCGATGCCACCGCGTGTGCCAATGATTTGGCCTAATTCGCCGCTGTGACAGCCAAGATCTACCGCCAGCGGAAATGTGCGCGTGGTGTCATCAAGGCGATCGGCAAGGCGTTCGGCCGTTTCAGCAAACAGGAAGTTATAGTCCTGAGCCTTGGTAGCCGCACGGTCGCGGCGCAGTTTCAGGATGTCTCGATCAAAGACGGTGATCGGATCGGCCATGGGGCGGGAAGCTCCGGCTAAAATCGTTGTGAAAGTTACGATCTAGATAGAGCTTTGATCCCGCCCTTGCAATCGAAGAACCAGAAATCCATTCAGCCTATATCGACAGAACCAGTGGCGTTGGTTCGCCATCTTCCGGTTCAGCAGGGACAGCACAACAGATCAACGCTTCGTCTGCGCCGACTTTTGCGCTGGGCCGGTTTTTATAGGTCACGCTGCCCTGGGTGATTTTGGTGCGACATGTGCCGCAATTCCCACCCCGACAACTTGCCTCCGGCGTGAGACCGGCATCCTCGGCCAGTTCGAGCAACGTCTTGTTTGCATCCGGTTGCCAGACGGCCGACTGGTTTGATTGGGCAAATACGACCTTGGTGGCCTTGCTGCTTGCGCTGGGCAATTCGGGAACGTCGTCATCGCTGTCCCGGCTGCGGGTTAATGATGCGGGGCCAAATGCCTCTGCGTGAATGCGCTTGTCGGCGATGTTCAGCCCGCGCAGCCCGTCATAAAGACCTTGCATGAAGGGGGGCGGGCCGCACAGGTAGAAGTCAAAATCATCAAACGGCAAAACGGCCCGCAACAAGTTCATGTCGATATAACCCGATGCCTCGTAATCCTTGCGCGGTGTTGCGCCATCGGGATCACCAAGAACCCGGATGATACGGATGTTGCCCTGGGCGGCTTTGACCAGTTCGACAATTTCCGCATCAAAGGCACGGTCAGCAAGGCTCCGTGCTACATAAAACAGCCAGATCTGGCGGAAATTGCGTGTGCGTAATCCCTCGTAAACCGCATGGCGCATCATCGACATCATCGGCGTGATGCCAATCCCACCTGCCATTAAAACCATCGGCCGTTTGATATCCGGCAGCAGGGAAAAATCACCAGCAGGGGCGCGTGCCTCAAGCGTATCGCCAACATTCAAGTTGTCATGAAGATGGCCGGATACCATGCCTTCGCGTTTGACACTGATCCGATAGTGCGCATCCGACGGTGCGCTGGAAAGTGTATAGGTTCGGATCAACGGTTTGTCATGGCCCGCCACGTTCACCCGGATTGGCAAATGCTGACCGGGGTTAAACGATACCAAGCCACCCTGATCAGCCGGTTCGAGGTGGAAGGATTTGATCAGATGGTTCTCTTCTGTCATCCGCACCACTTTGAACGAGCGC
The DNA here is from genome assembly GCF_037027205.1 of Thalassospira sp. CH_XMU1458. Taxonomy (NCBI): domain Bacteria; kingdom Pseudomonadati; phylum Pseudomonadota; class Alphaproteobacteria; order Rhodospirillales; family Thalassospiraceae; genus Thalassospira; species Thalassospira sp. CH_XMU1458. Next base: position 1,546,835 of record NZ_JAYMDW010000001.1, read on the forward strand.
CATTTTTGCGCGGCGCTCATCGCGGCAAGCTTCTTCTCGGCACTTTCCCAATCCCCGGTCAGAAGGCTGTTGGGGGACATGCCCTCTTCCTGCGGGCGCCAGCGGATTGGCAATGCCGATGCCCGCCAGACTGATTTGCGCGGGAAAACACGCCACAGCCGTTCGGCACCCTTGAAAGCACTGATTTCCGGGCCTTCGGTGATGACTTCTGCATCACCGGTAATTTGCAAGACATCACCGGTCGCAAAATCGGTAAAGACAAGACCTGCCTTGGGATTGCACAGGATATTGCCCAGCGTATTGAAAAACTGGTTTCCGGCGAAATCAGGAATAGTCAGGGTGCCATCGGTATCCACATGAACAAAGCCCGGTTTGCCACCACGATGGGATGCATCAACTTCGCGATGCCCGCCGTCACGATCAACATAGGTCGCAACGAAAAAGGTATCGGCCTGTGCAATCAGGTTTCGCGCCCGTTCATCAAGTTCGCCGGATATTTCGGGTTTGGATGTCGGTGCAGACATCGGGTCGCGGACAAATTCGAAATCGCGCAGACGGATATATTGCGGGCAGTTGCCAAAGCTGTGCCCGACCCGAATGTCAAATTTCGTACCAGTCTGTGCGGTAATGCGTCCATTCAACCGGTTGCGGCGACGCGTATGCAATTCGATGCCGATCATGCCAATCGGTTTGCCGTCGCCCATCCCGGCATCGGCAGGGTCATCGGCATCGAGTGGCAAATTGACGGACAGGTGATAGGGATCAGATGCCGACAGGAACCCGGGATGATTGGCGCGCAATGTTGCCCAGACATCATCGTTCTCGTCGACAGTTCCGAACACGGCAAAGGGCAGTTGCGGATAAAACTGGCGATGTTGATCGATCAGGTGATCACGCAGAACCCGTTTGCCGACATCCGCCATTTGTTGGCGCACACCGACGCGTTCCTGCATCTCGATTTCACCTTGGTGCCAGGCCTCACTGTCTTTTGGCAGCATAACTGGTGTGGATGTTGCGGTGTTGGCCGTGTTCATCTCGTGCTCCTGTCCATTGGAAAGACGGTATCGAGGCGGGGCAAATCCGGTGGGGCCGGTGCGTTTGAAGTTCTTGCGCGTTACGCAGGGATCAACGACCGGCCCACATCATCACGAAGCCGCCCGAAGACCGACCGACGACGTTTCAAACGGGACAAACCCCGGCAGTGCTTCAATACGTTTGAGCCATGCAAGGACATGCGTGTAGGGATCAAGCGCGACATTGCCTTCGGGGGCGTTGGCGATGTAGCTGTAAAGTGCGATATCGGCGGCGGTCGGATGATGAAGCGCAATCCAGTCGCGGTTTGACAGGCGATCATCGATCAGTTTCAGCACGCCATGCGCACGGGCAATGACATCGTTTGCATCAAACTTGGCACCAAACAACGTCAACAGACGTGCTGCACACGGGCCGTAGGCAATTTCACCCGCAGCAACCGAAAGCCAACGCTGAACCTGTGCCAGATCTGCCGCATCTTCGGGGAGCCAGTTGGTCGCGCCGACCTTTTTGGCAGCATAGACCATGATTGCGATGGAATCCGCGATAACAAGGTCGCCATCTTCAAGCACGGGAACCTGCCCGAACGGGTTCAGTTTAAGGAATTCCGGGGATTTATGTTCGCCATTGACCATGTCGACATGAACCAGTTCGTGATCAATGCCAAGCAGGCTAAGGAAAAGGTGGGCGCGATGGGCGTGTCCCGACAGCGCGAAATAATGCAATTTCATAAAACATCCTCCGAGTTACTGGTTCGCATGGGGCGAAAACGGAGGATATTGTGATTATTTCTATTTAATGATGGAATTCCGTTATTTGGAAATTTAGTATTCCGTTAAGTGGAATAATCACGGGGCGCAAGATGGACCGTTTCGAAGCAATGAATGTGTTTGTGCATGTGGTCGAGGCGCGCAGCTTCGCCGCCGCTGCCCGCGCATTGCGTCAAAGTCCACCTGCGGTCACCCGCGCGGTCGCGTATCTGGAGGATGTGACAGGCGCACGCCTTCTGACGCGGACGACCCGGTCGGTCACGGTGACAGAGCCCGGTGCACGGTATTATGCAGATTGCAAAAGATTACTGGCCGACCTGAAAGAAGTCGAAGCCGCCGCCGGCGGGGCCTATGCCAAACCAAGCGGGATGCTGACCATCACCGCCCCGGTTCAGTTCGGCCAGATGCATGTGGCACCGATTGTTGGCGCGTATCTGGATGAATATCCCGACATGCACGCACGTCTTTTGCTGTTTGATCGCATCGTCAATATTGTCGAGGAAGGCATCGACCTTGCCGTGCGCATCGGCGATCTGGCCGACTCATCATTAACGGCCGTGCGGGTCGGAGAGGTCAGCCAGATCCTTTGCGCATCTCCGGATTACATTGCGAGATTTGGAACGCCGCAAACACCCGCTGATCTTGGTGCCCATCGCCTCATTGCCACCACCGGATCGTCCGCGCGGCTTGATTGGCAATTCAGATCCCCGGATGGTGGGCGCAAGATCGGCTTTTCCCCGGATGCCAGATGGCAAACCAATTCGATTGAGGCCGCACGAAATGCCGCCCTCGATGGTTGGGGAATTGTGCGCATGCTGTCCTATCAGGCGGCCCCCTATCTTGCGGATGGGCGATTGGTGGCCGTGCTTGGCGATTATGATCCCGATCCGGTGCCAATCCATCTGGTCCATCCCGAGGGCCGCCATGCCCCGGCAAAGGTCAGGGCGTTTATTGATCTGGCGGCGGACACCTTACGGAAAAATCCGTTATTTGATTTTGGCTAATTCAATCCTTGCGTGTGTTATGCTGCCGGTTCTTCAAGGTGATCGTGGGTAGCATCGCAGATGATCGAATGGGTCCGCACCGTCTCAACCATGGGCGTTAACGCCATTTTACCACCGCGGTGCGGGGGCTGTGGCGATGTGACCGATACCACCCATGCGGTCTGTGCGGAGTGTTGGGCGGGTTTAAGGTTTATCACGGCCCCGCAATGTACCTGTTGTGGCTATCCGTTCGAACTTGATGATAGCGCTAACATCAGCAGTGATCCGGATGAAGCCGGACAGATTTTGTGTGGCAATTGTCTCCAAAAGAAACCGGCCTTTGATCAGGCACGGGCGGCGCTGGTGTATGATGATCACAGCCGCGAATACCTGTTGCGGTTCAAGCATGCGGATCGCGGTGACCTGACGCCGCTTCTTGCGCGCTGGATCTATCAGGCGGGCAGGGGGATCTGGGATCAGGCCGATCTGATCGTGCCAGTGCCGTTGCATCGAAGACGGCTTTTGAAACGGCGCTATAACCAGTCGGGCCTTTTGGCGGCAAAGCTTTCGCGCATGACAGGCGTGCCCTGGGATGGGCTGGTTTTGGCCCGTCAGCGCAATACAAGAAGCCTTGGCGGGCTTGGGCCATCTTCGCGCAAACGCGAAGTTGGCGGGGCATTTGTTGTCGAAGAAGCCCGCGCTGAGAAACGTAATCTTGCCGGGGCGCGGGTGGTGTTGGTTGACGATGTTCTGACCACCGGGGCGACGGCCAATGCCTGTGTTCGGGCGTTAAAGCAATCAGGCGTTATGCACGTATCTGTGATCACGGTTGCACGTGTCGTGCGATGACGCGCTGCAAGATTTCTGTTATATAGCCGTCATCTGACTGAAATTCCGCACCGTATCAGACGCAGTGGACCCGATAATCCGGGGCATTCGCGATGATCGGTTGCCAAAGAAAGGATGACTGCCTCATGGCAAAAGTTGAAGTCTATGCCACCGAATGGTGCCCGTATTGCAAGCGTGCGCGTAAGCTGCTTGAGGAAAAGGGTGCCAAATACCAGCTGATCGATGTGATGATGGAACCGCGTCGCAAAAAGGAAATGATGGACCGTGCCAATGGCCGTCACACCGTGCCGCAGATCTTCATCAATGACGAACATATTGGCGGCTGTGACGAGCTGATGGCGCTGGAAGCTGCTGATAAGCTCGAAGCCAAGCTGTCTGCCTGATCGCCAATCGGCTGATTAACGGCAATAGTCATAAAAAACCCCGGCCAGTTTGGTCGGGGTTTTTATTTGTCTGATGATTTTGATGTTAGCCGAAGGTGGTTTCCATTTCCTTGCGGAAGGCAATTGCCGGGTCCTTGGCGTCAAATTCGACATCGTCCCAGGTCAGGGTTTGATCCATGGCGACAGGTCGTTTGATTTTCAAATGATGCGCAAGCCCGATCGGAAGGGCATTGCGCGACTTTGACGTCAGGGCAGGCATCAGTTTGCCATAAACCGTATATCCGCCCTCGCCATCCAGCATTTCACCGGGTTTAAGATCACGTTTGGCGGTGGCAACCGCGTCGCCCGACCATGCGCGTGATGTGCCGGTGGCTTCCCCGCGCAGGGCGGCGGACGCCACCGAAATGCCAAGTTCCAACCCGATCAGGTGATAGGGCTTATACATGGTCGAATATTGTCCACTTGGATCGGTCAGAAGGCCATATTCGTTAAAGCAGCGCGCGACATATTCGCTGGGGGCCTCAAAGGTCACATAAACGCCCCAGCGCAGATCGCGGAACACCGGGCGGGTGTCGCGTTCAAGGCTTGAAACCACCTCGACCGTGCCTTTGCGATCCAGTATGCCACCACTTTCGCGCGGACAAAGCAGTCGGGGCAAATCATCCACCCCGCAGGCCGGGAACTGCAATCCGCAATCCTGTGGCACAAGATCACAGGCATTGGACACGGCCGCCATTTCAATGGCCGATTTGGTGCCATCCAGGAAGCTGTTGAAAATTTGCGGGTTCATGCCGCCGGCCTGCGCCTGTTCGGGTGTCAGGCCATAGTGATGCCAGACATCATCGGGCGTGACATGGTGATAGATCGGAAGGTATTTGGTGCCCTTGCCAGCACACGTTACCGGCAGACCAATCGCACGCGCCCAATCAACCATTTCCGAAATCAGCGCCGGTTGATCGCCATAGGCCATGGAATAGACAAGACCGGCGGCCTCGGCCCGTTTGGCAAGAAGTGGCCCGGCAAGCACATCGGCCTCGACATTGACCATGACGATATGGCGGCCATGTTCGATGGCCTTAAGCGCAAAGCGTATACCGGCGGCGGGGTTTCCGGTGGCATCAATGATGACTTCAAGCCCGTCGGCGGCAATCAGGGCATCTGCATCCTCGGTCAGCCATGTGGTGCCGTCGCGATAGGCCGATGCAGCGTCCTTTGCCGCAAACTGGTCATCGGACCATCCGACACGGCGCAGGGCGGCCTTGGTACGATCAATGCTAAGATCGGCAATACCCAGAACGTGATAGCCCGGATGATGGCCGGCCTGACTTAAAAACATCGATCCGAACTTGCCAGCACCGATAATGCCAACCCGGACAGGGTTGCCTTCATCAGCCCGTTTACGGAGCTTTGTATCAAGGTTCATTGGCGTTCCTCCCAGACAGGAAACTTGTCGTTCTTATATGGTTCTGCCTTTGGCGACGCGGACGGGTCATTGGCAGATTTTTTGAAGTCGATGAGGATTGGTGGTGCGAGGGTCGAGGAAAAGGCGGGCTGTTGGTGGCAGCGAGGGGAAGGTCAGCTTGGCTTTTCCATTCGGGAAATCAGGCGATCACGTGCATTGCGCCCATGATCGCGCGCCAGTTTTTCGGCAAGAGGACCATCGCCGACACAGATTGCATCGGCGATGGCCTGATGTTCCGTCCAGATCGGATCACGGGGGTACCCGATCTGCAGGTAGGCATGCATCACGCGTCTGATCTGAAGCCAGACTGCGGCTGATGCTTCGGGCAACAGGGGGTTACCCGACAAACGGTAGATCGTTTGATGGAATGCGACGTCGGCTGCAACAAGGTTTGCGGTGTCGCCGCTGCCCAGAGCGTGGTGTCCCTGTATAATGGCAGCCCGCAAAGCCGATTCCCGATCCGGTGCCTTGGTTTCAGCAGCAAGACGGGCAGCAAGCCCGTCAAATGCTTCTCTCAGGTCATAAACGTGACGGACAAGGTCGCTGTCGACAGGCGCAACGCGATATCCGCGCCGTCCCATCGGTTCGACCAGTCCATCACGACGCAGCAACCCCAGAGCTTGCAACACTGGTTGCCGCGAGACATTGAGTTCCTCGGCAATAGCTTCCTGACGCAAAGGTGTCCCGGGAGGGAGAGCACCGGAACACAAGGCATCAACCAAACGGTCATGCACTTCGTCAGTCAGACTTTTTCGGCCGGAAAGAGGTTCCATCTTCGATCCTCGTTAGGTGTACGGAATACTGTATACACTAATTTCGGGGATGAAAAGACTGAATTTAGGATGTGCGTGATGTCGGTTATTGATGCGGAAATGCGCAATGTGTCGGCTAAGGCGGAGGTCTTTTTACGGGCCCCGTTCGCCGCTGCGCTATCCCAATTGTCTATTGCGGCAGGCTGGGATGAGCCGCATCATAAAGACGGATAATGATAAAAAGGAGACTGCGTCATGACTCGTTTCATTGCGGCCTGCGTGCAGGTCAATTCGCGCGATGTGATGTCTGATAACCTTGCACGGGCGGCCACCTATGCCCGCGACGCCAGTGCTGCCGGGGCCAGATTGATCGCCTTTCCTGAAAACGTGTCGATGATGTCGTTTGGCGGCGAAAATGTCCGTGCCGCTGCCTTTCCCGAGAATGAGCATCCCGGTCTGGTTTTCTTTTGCGACCTGGCCGATGAATTGAAATCCACCCTGATTGTCGGATCGCTGCATGTCAAAGTGCCCGATGAAGATCGTGTTGCGAACCGGTGCTTTGTGATTGGTACGGATGGCAAGGTCATCACGTCCTATGACAAGATCCACATGTTTGACGTCGATCTGGCCAATGGCGAAAGTTACCGCGAAAGCAAAACATTCCGGCCCGGCAATGCGGCCCGACTAGCCGAAACCGAATTTGGCAAGGTCGGGATATCGATCTGTTATGACGTGCGGTTCCCGCATCTGTTTCGCGATTACGCCAAGGCGGGGGCAAAGATCCTGAGCATCCCGGCGGCCTTTACCCGCACCACCGGACAGGCGCACTGGCATACGCTTTTGAAGGCGCGTGCGATTGAAAACGGCTGCTTTGTGATTGCGGCAGCCCAGTGCGGTGATCATCCGGGCGACCGCCAGACATTTGGTCATTCCCTGATCATTGATCCGTGGGGACAGGTTTTGGCCGATGGTGGCACCGATCCGGGTTTCATCACCGCCGAGATTGATCTGACGCGCGTTGATGAAATTCGCCGGATGGTGCCATCACTTGGCAATGATCGGGAATATAAACCCTGCTAATCATCTTTGACCGAAGTGGTCAGGTGTAGCTGACCACTTCGAATTCAATGCCGTTTTCATCACGGAAATAGAACCGGCGACCGGGTTCGTAATCGGCATGGTTGAAGGTTTCGATGCCGTCGGCCTTGATCTTTGCCTCGGTCGCATCAAGGTCATCGACGACAATCCCGATATGGTTCAGCCCACCAATGGTGGCATAGGAGTTATCCTGGCCGTCCTTTGGTGTGCCAAGGGCGTAGATCGCGACATAACTTGTGTCATTGCCAACATGATAGGACAGCCCGCCATGGATGGCTTCCCCATGCCAGCGGGTGTGCCAGCCAAACCAGTTATGCAGGTTCCGGGCGGTTTTCGCCGGATCGGCGACCGTAAAATTCACGTGTTCAAGAAATGCAGCAGTCATGGCTTATCCTTGTTTTGGTGTGTCTGTTTTCCGATTTCCCTTCTTGGTAATTCCTCAACTATAGTTAAGGTCAAGGGGTAATTCTCTTTGATTGATATAGGAAGCACAGACCGGTTTTTCATAGGTTCACGCGATCTCACGAAACAGTGTCGCAACGTCATTTCGCTTTGAAGCCCTTCCCGGGCAAACTCGGTTCATCAGGGATTTTCAAACGGAGGAACAGGGATGATGTTCAAAAAGTTTTTGATCGGTTCGGCATTTGTTTTTGGCCTGTCGGGTGCCGCCTTTGCGGGCGAGCAATATGTCGATGAAACCGGCTTTGCGATCAGCGGCTATGACGCGGTGGCCTATTTCAATTTGCCGCAAAAGGATGTCGGCATGATGCAGCCCCATGCCGTTCCGGGCCGGGCCGACATTACCGCCGAATATAACGGCGCGACCTGGGCATTTGCGTCCGAGGAAAACCGAGACATGTTTATGGCCGATCCGGCGAAATACGCGCCGGCCTTTGACGGGCATTGTGCATACGGGGTTGTAAAGGGCGGCAAGGTGCCGGCCAACCCGAACCTGTGGCGGATCGTCGACGGGAAGCTTTATCTGAATATCACCCCCGCCGTCGTTGGTTTCTGGAACGAAGATATTTCAGGCAACATCAGTGCCGCCAAAGGCAACTGGACCGATCTTGAAAGCAAGTCCGCGTCGGACAAAAGCTGGATGGCAATTTCAGATAATGACGGCACCTATGATATGGCAGCCCCGATCAAGTAATATTGGGGGCGCGCAGACAAACAAAAACGCACCGGCAAACTGGCCGGTGCGTTTTGCATTTCAGGACAGTGACGCAGGGGATTAGCCCGCGATTTCACCGCCGTCATTTTTGGTTACAGCCACAACCGACGGACGCGGCGGCATTGCTGCCTGGAAGTCCGGCCAGCGGGTGCTTGGCGCGTCATAGGACGAACCGTCTGCCGGGTGCTGAACGGCAAGGAACAGCGTTTTCCCATCCGGGGTGAATTCCGGACCGCACATTTCCGCACCAACCGGGCACGCAAAGAAGAATTTGGTCAGCGCACGGCCTGGACCATCAACATCGGTGGCGTGCATGCCATCAGGAATGTCGGACTTCGGTGCGCCGTCAGTGGAAATCCACAGGCGACCACGGTGGTCGATTGCCATGTTATCTGGGCAGGAAACCCAGGATTCTGCCGCCGGATGGTAAACCGCCTTGTCATCGGCAACCGCCGGGTTACCCGCAGCAATCATGATGTCCCAGGTAAAGCGCGAAGCGGTGTGATCGGCATCCTTGCCGCGACCACCCGGAGGGGTGAGTTCCAGCACGTGACCATGCGGGTTGGCCGCACGCGGGTTTGCTGCGTTGCCTTCCTTGCGCTTGGAGTTGTTGGTCAGCATGACATAGACCTTGCCGTTGACCGGGTTCGGTTCGACGTCTTCCGGGCGGTCCATCTGGGTTGCGCCCAGAAGGTCGGCCGCACGGCGGGCTTCGATCAGAACATCAGCCTGGCTGTGGAAGTCGTTTTCAGCCGTCAGCGGGCCTTCACCGAAGATCAGCGGCATCCAGTCAAGGCTGCCATCTTCGTGGAACTGGGCGACAAACAGGGTGCCGTTTTCCAGAAGGTCCATGTTCGCGGCGCGATCATTCGGATTGTATTTGTTTGCCGCAATGAATTTGTAGAGATAGTCAAAACGCTGATCATCACCGGAATAGGCAACAACGGAGTTGTCCTTGTTGATGATGACGGTCGCACCTTCGTGCTTGAAGCGGCCAAGGGCGGTGCGCTTTTTCGGCATGGAGGTCGGATCGTACGGATCGATTTCAACCATCCAGCCAAATTTGTTCGGCTCGTTCGGGTCTTTTTCAACATTGAAGCGGTCGAAATATTTAACCCACGAGTACCAGCTGTCCTGGCTGATGCCCAGACGCTTGTAGTTGCGTTCTTCGCTGGTTTTGGCGATATCGCCGCCAAAGTAACCGTTGAAGTTTTCTTCGGCGATCAGAACCGTGCCCCACGGGGTTTTACCACCCGCACAGTTGTTCAGCGTCCCGATAACACGGGTGCCGGTCGGATCGGTGTTGGTTTTAAGGCGGTCATGACCAGCAGCCGGGCCGGTAATCTGCATTTCGGTGTCGATCGGGGAAATGCGGCGGGCATAATCGGACCCGTCGACAACCTGCCATTTGCCACCGGTTTTCTTGACTTCGATGACCGAATGACCGTGGGCAGCAATTTCGTGCAGTGCCTGTTCTTCGGATGCATCCATCGCGTCCTTAAGGCCTGACCACATCAGTTCGGCATTGGTGTATTCGTGGCTGACGCACAGCAGGCCATGGTCGGAATTCTGCGAACCAACCGGAAGCGGCATATAGCCGACATAGTCGCAGTTATAGCCAAACTGCTTGTTCTGCGCGTTGGCATCGACCTGACCCGGAACGAATGCCGGTGCATCGGCGACAACCTTGTCGCCCCAACGGATCAGCACACTTGCGTCATAGCCATCAGCAACAGCATGGGTTTCGGTGATTTTCTGCGGGATGGATTTGAAGGTCAGGGTGGATGGCGACTGCGCCTTGGCAACGCCTCTGGTCGCAATGCCTGCGCCCACAACAGCCGACGTCGCCATCAGGCCTTTGAAAAAGCCGCGGCGGGAAAAGCGTGCATTGATCAGATCGTCGATGCACGGATTGTTGGTCGGGTTGGACGGGATATCGTCGCTATCTTCGATGATTTCGTATTTATCGTTCATGGCTTTTCTCTCTTAACGCCTATGCCTGAAACAGCAGCAGGGAAGATGCCAGAAACGACACATTTTAATTGTGAAAGTTGTGTTTCTTTTTGCAAAAACAGTATGTTACGGATTTGTTTCAATCATCCATGCCGATCAGCTGATCCGCCTTATTCAGGCTTCTGCGCCACAATAGATTGTTTTATCGCTGTAATTTCATTACCCGGTTTCGCTCTGATCGGGCCTTGTTGCTGAGCAATGATCGTCCAGTCGGCAAACGTGTCCGCCAGTTCATCGGCGCGCAGCAGGAAATCCGGTGATCGCGGACGGCCATATGCCTCGTTCCCGACCATGAAGGTTTCATAAATCAGGGTGCCGCCCGGTCGGACGGTGTTGCGCAGATATTCAAACAACGGGCGATACAGGTAATTGGTAACAACGATCAGATCGAACTGTTGATCGTCCAATGGCCAGTTGCCGGTTTCAAGGTCGGCTTCGATCAAGTTGATTGCATGGTTCGTATCGGTATCGGTTTGCGAAAGATCGCGATCAATTGCCGTCACCTGCCAACCCTGATCCGCCAGCCAGAAGCTGTGCCGTCCCTTGCCGCACGCTAGATCAAGCGCGCGATTGCGGGTGGGGTGTGGCGTGGGACAGTGCTGTGTGACCCAGCTTGATGGCAATTGGGATGACATTTTTGTAAATCTTGGTTATTGAGTGTGGCGCCCGCAGGCTGGCGATCCTGGCCGATGCGCGCCATATGATCTGTATCTGATAGTGTTATCGTTTTGCTACTGGTTTGGCTTATACACGTACCATCATGATTCTATTTCAGCTTAAATGCGAACATGATCACGAATTCGAAGGTTGGTTCAAGGACGGCGCAACATATGACGCGCAGGCCGCCAGCGGGGATTTGTCCTGCCCGGTGTGTGGAACGTCAAATGTTGGCAAGGCCCTGATGGCGCCGCGTTTGCGCACGTCACGGCAAAAAGAAGTCGCTGCCGAAAAACAACAGCAAAAGGCAATCGCCGAAGCGACCCAGGCCGCAATTGCCGAAATTCGCAAACAGGTCGAAAGCAATTGCGAAAATGTCGGCAACAAGTTTGCCGAAGAAGCGCGTAAAATCCATTACGGCGAAACCGAAAAGCGCGGCATCTATGGTCAGGCGTCGCTTAAGGAAACCGCCGAACTGGTCGATGAAGGCATCGATGTCATGGCATTGCCGTGGGATGACGGAACCAAAAAGAACTGACGCGATCCAAGAAGATCAGTCAGGCTTTCGGGCAATCACCATATAATTCACATCAAGATCACGCGGGGCAGGCGACCATGTGTCATTGAACGGGTTGTAAGCCACCCCGGTAATGTCTTGAAGGTCCAGACCCGCACCACGCAGATAGCCCGACATTTCCGATGGTTTGACAAACTTGCGCCAGTCATGGGTGCCCGCAGGCAGCCAGCGCAGAACGTATTCCGCGCCGATTTTGGCCAGTGCCAGTGATTTGATCGTGCGGTTCAGTGTGGCGACAAACATCAAGCCACCCGGTTTGAGCACCGATGCACAAGCCTGCATGAAGAATTGCGGGTCATCGACATGTTCGATGACTTCCATGTTCAAAACGATATCAAACTGCTTGCCCTCATCGGCCAGCATTTCCGGCGTTGCGCAGCGATAGTCGATTTCAAGGCCGGATTGCGTCGCATGGATTTTGGCGACTTCGATATTGCTTTCGGACGCGTCAATCGAGGTCATTTTTGCGCCCATGCGCGCAAGCGGCTCGGACAGCAAACCAGCACCACAGCCGATATCAATGATTTCGATGCCTTTAAGCGGTTCAATCGTTTCCGGATCGCGGCCAAGATGCGCACAGATATTATCGCGCAGGATCTGCAGGCGCACCGGATTGAATTTGTGCAGCGGCTTCATCACACCATTTGGATCCCACCATTTTTCAGACATCGCAGAAAAACGTGCGATTTCATCGGCATTGGCGGTGCGGCTGGTGGGGGCGGATGCGTCCGACATGGTGTGGCTCCGAAGGCGTAAAACAACGTTGCTGTATGACGCCCTGTTTACGCGTGCGCGCACGTCAAGGCAATACTCACCTGTCAAATGACGGTGCGATGGCGGCGATCTGGCAGAAATTCAAAGCAAGGCAGCCATGTTCAGATGATGCATATCATCAGGGTTACTGGGTAATTTTCGCATGATATGCGACCCAATTTGCCGCATTCGGACGGTTTGGGACATTATCAGGTCAAAAAAATTGCTCTCACGCAATTTATCGGCATCCTTGACGCTTGTTTCGCGGGGATTATGGCAGTATTGATTACGCCGCTTGGATCAGGGGAAGCGCCGCAAATTCGGCATGCTTACCCGGGCCGGGACCGGATCACATGCCGTCACGTTCGGACAGCCGATGGACGGCGAGCATAGCGGGGATACTTCATGGCCCGTATTGTCATGAAATTTGGCGGCACTTCGGTCGCCGATGTCGAGAAAATCAAGAATGTCGCGCGCCGGGTGAAATCCGAGGTCGATGCCGGCAATCAGGTTGCTGTTGTCGTGTCCGCCATGTCGGGCAAGACCAACGAACTGGTTGGCTGGGCGCAGGAAGTTTCGCCGATGTATGATGCACGTGAATATGACGTGATCGTATCGTCGGGCGAACAGGTGACTGTCGGTTTGCTGGCCATGGCGCTGCAAAGCATGGATGTGCCTGCACGTTCCTGGCTTGGCTGGCAGATCCCGATCAAGACTGACGGCGCACATGCCAAGGCCCGGATCAAGGAAATCGACACCACCGAGCTTGATAAGCGTATGAATGGCGGTGAAGTCGTTTGCGTGGCCGGTTTCCAGGGGATCGCACCCGATAACCGCATCACCACCCTCGGGCGTGGCGGTTCGGATACGTCGGCAGTGGCCCTTGCCGCGGCACTTAACGCAGATCGTTGCGACATCTATACCGATGTCGACGGTGTTTACACCACCGATCCGCGCATCGTGCCCAAGGCGCGCAAGATCGAAAAGATTACCTACGAAGAAATGCTGGAACTCGCATCGCTTGGTGCAAAGGTTCTGCAAACCCGTTCTGTCGAGATGGCAATGAACCATCGCGTCCGGGTGCAGGTCCGTTCTACCTTTAGTGATGCAGAAGGAACACTTGTTGTAGACGAGGACGAGATCGTGGAACAGGAAGTCGTCAGCGGAATTGCCTATAGCCGTGATGAAGCCAAGATCACCTTGGTGAAAGTTGCGGACAAGCCGGGTATTGCCGCTTCAATCTTCAGCCCGCTGGCTGATGCCAATATCAATGTCGACATGATCGTGCAGAACGTCTCAGAAGACGGCAAAAGCACGGACATGACCTTTACCGTTCCGCGGGGTGAATTCCAGCGTGCGCTTCAGGTGATCGAAAAGAACAAAGACAAGATCGCCTATCAGGAACTGCTCAGCACCTCTGATGTGACCAAGGTGTCGATCATTGGTGTGGGTATGCGTTCCCACGTCGGTGTTGCGCGCAAGATGTTTGAAACCCTTGCGGAAAAAGGCATCAACATTCAGGTCATCTCGACCTCGGAAATCAAAGTCAGTGTTCTGATCGCCGAGGAATATACCGAACTTGCCGTTCGTGCGCTGCACACGGCATACGGTCTGGATGCCGAGTAAGTTCAACAGTTTGGCGATTAAGCCGCTGTTAAATTACCTGTAATAATACATACTAGCTGGAGCAGTGTGTTTCAGCCTTTGTAATGAAATGGCAGGAGACCACTGGTCTCCTGCGTTTCTGCTTTGGGGTACAGAGAATATGAGTGATCCGAAAATTGACGCCGCACGGGCGCGCCTGGAAAACCTGTGGGCATCGGGCAAGGAATTCCTTGGCACCGACTACGCCATTATGGCCGGCGCCATGTCCTGGGTTTCAGAGCGTCACCTTGTTTCGGCGGTCTCCAACGCGGGTGGTTTTGGTGTGATTGCCTGTGGGTCGATGACCCCGGATCTGTTGTCGGCTGAAATCGCCGCCACCAAGGAAATGACCAGCAAGCCGTTTGGCGTCAACCTGATCACCATGCACCCGCAGCTCAATGAACTGATTGAAGTGTGCCGTGAACACAGCGTTGGGCATGTGGTTCTGGCTGGAGGCCTGCCGTCATCAAACTCGATCAAGCAGGCCAAGGAATTTGCAAAGGTTGTCTGCTTTGCCCCGGCACTGGTTCTGGCCAAGAAGCTGATCCGCTCGGGTGCTGATGCGCTGGTGATTGAGGGCAGCGAAGCTGGTGGCCATGTTGGCCCGGTATCGCTGACGGTACTGGCACAGGAAATCCTGCCGGAAGTTTCCGATATTCCTGTTTTCTGCGCCGGGGGGATTGGCCGCGGTGAAGCGATTACCGGTTTGCTTGAGCAGGGGGCATCGGGGGTTCAGATCGGCACGCGTCTTGTTTGTGCCGAGGAATGCATTGCCCATCCCGATTTCAAAAAGGCCTTCATCCGTGCAAGTGCGCGTGATGCAGTGACCACCGTGCAGCTTGATGACCGTTTCCCGGTCATTCCGGTACGTGCGCTTGCCAACAAGGGCACCGAAGAATTCCGCAATACCCAGCGTGCCGTGATTGAAAAGTTCCGCGCAGGCGAACTTGACCAAGGCGCTGCACAGCTTGAAATTGAACATTTCTGGGCCGGTGCCCTGCGCCGTGCCGTGATTGATGGTGACGTCGAAAGCGGATCGGTTATGGCAGGACAGTCGGTTGGTATGGTAAAGAAAGAACAACCGGTTTCCGAAATCCTCGAAGAGTTGGTCGAACAGGCCGTTCAATCCCTGGTTAAGAGAGACAGCTAAGTCAAATGAGCATTCCGTCCGCCGCAGTCACAGGTCCGCGACGCCTTCTAAAGCGTGTGCGCGACGTCATGGCTGGACCGGGGACTGCTGAAGAACGCCTCGGACAGATTGTGACCATCATTGCTGCTGATATGGTGGCAGAGGTGTGCTCGGTCTATGTGATGCGGGCGGGCGAAGTGCTGGAACTGTTTGCGACCTGTGGTCTGTCCAAGGAAGCAGTTCACTTGACCCGCCTTCGGGTGGGCGAGGGGATTGTTGGTTTTGTCGCCGCACATGCCCGCCCGCTTAACCTAAAGGACGCGCAAGGCCATCCGAACTTTGCCTATCGTCCGGAAACCGGCGAGGAAATCTATCATTCGATGATCGGTGTGCCGATCCTGCGCGGTGGCCGCATTATCGGCGTGCTTGCCGTGCAGAACCGGACCGAGCGCCTTTATTCCGAGGACGAGCAGGAAGCGCTTGAAAACGTCGCCATGGTGCTGGCCGAAATGGTCGCCGGTGGCGAACTTGTCAGCCGCGAGGAACTGATCCCGGCCGACGGCATTGCGTTGTTGCCGCTGCGTCTGGGCGGGGCGCGTCTGGCGCCGGGGATTGGCAAGGGCATTGCCGTATTGCACGAACCGCGCATCGTCATTGACCGCATGGTTTCTGATGACCCGGAAGAAGAACTGACCCGTCTGCGCGAAGCCATGCACGGCCTTCAGAACCATCTTGATAAGATGCTGGAAGCTGTTTCAGGCATCAACGGCATGGATGAAGGCGATGATCCGGGTGATATCCTTGAAGCCTATCGCATGATTGCCCAGGATACCGGCTGGCTGAACCGCATTACCGAGGCGGTGCATACGGGCCTGACGGCCGAGGCCGCGGTTCAGAAGGTTCATGACGATACCCGTGCGCGCATGGCACAGGTGACCGACCCCTATTTGCGCGAACGGTTGCACGATCTTGAAGATCTGGCCAACCGGCTGTTGCAGCATCTTTCGGGGCAGTATCAATCCCCGGCCTTTGGCGATCTGCCCGATGATATCATTCTGGTGGCGCGCAATATCGGCCCGGCAGAACTTCTTGATTATGATCATACCCGTCTGCGCGGTCTTGCCCTTGAAGAAGGGTCGCACACCTCGCACGTCGCAATCGTTGCGCGCGCCCTTGATATCCCGGTTCTGGGTGGGGTCAAAGGGGTGCTTGATAAGGTCGAGGCCGGTGATCCGCTGATTGTCGATTCCGATAACAGCCAGCTGTTCGTTCGGCCAAGCGAAGACGTGCGCGCAGTGATTGACGGCGCGTTGCGCGCCCGGGCAGAGCGAAAGGCGCTTTATGCCCAGATGCGTGACCTTCCGGCGGAAACGACCGACGGGGCGGAGATTTCACTTAACGTGAATGCCGGGCTTTTGATTGATGTTCCGCATGTGATTGAAAGCGGGGCCGACGGGATTGGCCTCTATCGGACGGAAATTCCGTTCATGGTGCGATCCGCCATGCCTGACATTACCGATCAGACCCGGCTTTATGACCGTATTTTCGAACAGGCCGAAGGCCGACCGGTGGTTTTCAGGACTCTTGATGTGGGTGGTGACAAATTGCTGCCCTATTGGGAGGATATGACAGAAGAGAATCCGGCGATGGGCTGGCGATCGATCCGGATTACACTGGATCGTCCGGCGGTGCTTGTGCATCAGTTGCGTGCACTGATCCGGGCCGGGCATGACCGCGATCTTTATGTCATGTTCCCGATGATCGCCGAAGTTGCTGAATTTGATCAGGCAAAGGCGGTTCTTGATGAGCAGCTCAAACGTGAAGCCGTACGCGGATTTATCCCGCGCAAGGTTGAAGTCGGAGCAATGCTTGAAGTCCCCGCCCTGATCTGGCAGGCTCCGGCCTTGCTGCAACGGGTTGATTTCCTCTCGGTTGGGACGAATGATCTGTTGCAGTTCATGTTTGCTGCTGACCGCGGCAATCCAAGGATCGAGGGCCGGTATGACACGCTGTCACCAAGTGTGTTCGCATTCATGCGCCAGTTGGTGACACTGTGCGATCAAAAGGACGTTCGCCTGACCATCTGTGGTGAAATGGCGGGACGTCCGCTTGAGGCGATGGCCCTTATCGGTTTGGGAATTAAACGCTTGTCGATGGCGCCTGCCTCTGTTGGTCCGGTCAAGGAAATGGTCAGAAGCATGTGTAAGTCTGAAGTCGAGAGTTATATTCTGACGATAATGGATAATCCGACCAGATCATTGCGTTCGCGTCTTAAGGCTTTCGCAATAGATCACGGTGTAAAACTTTAAAAACAATCGCTTTTGGTGGGGATATCTGCTAGTTTTATTGCTAGATCGTAACGTGGGGGTGCGCAGTTGGCGATCAAAAAGCGAAAGGAAGATCATTTGGATGACGAAACCCGAGAACGCCTTCGTTTCAGGCCTTTGTCCGGGGATTCGTCTGCAAATGACAGTGTGATGGACGAACATAAAGACCAGATCGGTGGTTATACCGAGGTCGGGAGCCTTTTAAAGGCGACCCGCGTTGGTTTGGGGCAAACAGTCGAAGACGTTTGCCGCATGCTTCGTATTCGCAAAATTTACATCGAAGCCATTGAATGCAGCGACTATGCGGCATTGCCGAATGGTCCTTATGGCCTTGGCTTCGTAAAGGCATATGCCGAACATCTTGGACTGGACGGTGCAGAAATCGCACGTCGCTTCCGCGCAGAAAGCAATGCGCCGGCCGTGCGTAGTGAACTGTCCTTCCCAAAACCCGTACAGGAAAGCCGTGTACCCGGTGGGGCGGTATTGCTGATCGCGGTTATGCTTGGTCTTGGTGCTTATGGCGGATGGTACTACCTGTCGAGCCAGGGCAAAACCATTGCCGATCTGGTTGATCCGTTGCCAGAGCGGCTTGCAAGCTACTCGACAACGGCAAGCCAGGATTTAGCGCCGCGTAATCTTGAAAACGCCGCAGATGCACAGGCCGCCGAGGCAGAAATAACAACGCCTGCACCGGTCATTGCCGATCAGGAGGTACCAGTTGCCTCTGCACCGGAAAGTGCCGGCAGCACGGATGCACCGGTTGAAGAAACCACCGTTTCCGAGGCCCCGGCCGCAGAACCAGCATCTGAACCCGTAGCCGAAGTCGCAGAAGCAACCGAAGAACCGGCAGAAGCACCAGTCGTGTCCGAGGAAGTTGCTGAGGCCCCGGCGCAGGAAGCTGCACCCGTTGCCAACGAAGTGGTAACCACCACAGAACAGGCACCGGTTGAAGCCGAAGTCGCAGAGGCACCAGCCGCAGAAACGCCGGCTGCACCGGCAGCGGAAGTTGCATCGGTTCCCGCGGCACCCGAAGTTGACGAGGCCGGTGGCGCACGCGTATTTGGCGCGGTCAATGTTGATAGCCGTGTCACCATTTCGGCGGTGGAAACCAGCTGGGTTCGTATTCGCGAGGCAGATGGCAATGTTCTGCTGACCCGGATGCTGACAGCCGGTGATACCTATATGGTGCCGAATCGTGACGGTTTGAAACTTGAAGTCGGCAATGCCGGTGCCCTGACCTACAGCATTGATGGTTCCGAAGCCCAGCCGGTTGGGGAATATGGCGCGGTGATTTCGGACTTCTCGCTTGATGTTGGTGATCTGACCCAGGCAGAAGAACCAACCGTTCAATAGGTTTGGCCAACGCCTGCGGGCGATGAAAACAGACAAAATGCGAAAGGCGATCCGAACGGGTCGCCTTTTTCGTGACAGCTATGCGAAATCTGGCGGAAAATCTGTTAGCCAACGGTTTCTAAACCGCGTTTGATAAGCTATATACACCCCCAAGACATCTAAAACATTTTGGAACCGGAAATGAGCGTCCGCCCATATCGCGATATTGAACGCCGTCAAAGCCGCAAAATCCGTGTCGGTGACGTGGAAGTTGGCGGGGATGCACCGATCTCGGTGCAGTCGATGACCAACACCCTGACCACCGATGTGAACGCGACCGTTGCGCAGATCCATCGACTGGAAGAAGCCGGTGCGGATATCGTTCGTGTGTCCTGCCCGGATCGGGAATCAACCGCGGCCCTGAAAGACATCATCAAACAGGTGCATGTCCCGATCGTGGCCGACATCCATTTCCATTACAAACGCGCGATCGAGGCCGCCGAGGCAGGGGCCGCATGCCTGCGCATCAACCCGGGCAATATCGGATCGACCGAACGTGTGCGTGAAGTTGTAAAGGCCGCCAAGGATCATGGCTGTTCGATGCGCATTGGTGTGAATGCCGGGTCGCTTGAGAAGGAATTGCTGGAACGTTACGGCGAACCATGCCCAGAGGCGATGGTCGAAAGTGCGTTGAACCACGCCAAAATTCTTGAAGATCAGGATTTCCGTGAATTCAAAATCTCGGTCAAGGCATCTGACGTATTCCTTGCTGTTGCCGCCTATTACGGCCTGGCCGAGGCATGTGACTATCCGCTGCATCTTGGCATCACCGAAGCCGGTGGTCTGCGCGGTG
Source organism: Thalassospira sp. CH_XMU1458 (assembly GCF_037027205.1). Classification (NCBI taxonomy): domain Bacteria; kingdom Pseudomonadati; phylum Pseudomonadota; class Alphaproteobacteria; order Rhodospirillales; family Thalassospiraceae; genus Thalassospira; species Thalassospira sp. CH_XMU1458. Next base: position 1,566,623 of record NZ_JAYMDW010000001.1, read on the forward strand.
GCACGGTGAAGTCTTCCATCGGCATGGGCAACCTGTTGTGGGCGGGTATTGGTGACACCTTGCGCGTTTCGCTGTCTGCCGATCCGGTTGAGGAAATCCATGTTGGTTTTGATATCCTGAAATCGCTGGGGCTTCGCACCCGTGGGGTTCAGATCATTTCCTGCCCGTCTTGCGCGCGTCAGGGCTTTAACGTGGTTGAGACCGTGGCAGAGCTTGAAAAGCGCCTTGCCCATATCTCGACCCCGATTTCGCTGTCGATCATTGGCTGTATCGTCAATGGCCCGGGCGAAGCGCGTGAAACGGATATCGGGCTGACCGGTGGCGGTGGTGGGAACCACAAGATGTATATTTCCGGCCGCCCGGATCACAATATCAGCACGGAAAAGATGGTCGACCATATCGTCGAACTGGTCGAAGAACGTGCTGCCAAGATCGAAGCCGAAGAAGCCGCCAAGAAAACCGCGGCGGAATAGCAAGGCAGTATTGACTACTTTTGGCTTTCCGCCACACCGGCGGAAAGCTATTTTCATGTTCGCATGTGTTTGCGCCGATTGACGTTTCGCGCAAATATCTGGAATTCAAGTTAGATCGGAGACCCAAAGTGGCATCGCTTCAACCCGTCCGTGGCACGCACGACCTTCTGCCGGAACAGAACCGTCTGCAGGATTACATCGCGAATACCGCACGCGAAATCGGCGAGTTGTATGGCTACCATCGCATGACCACGCCGATCTTTGAATTTACCGAGGTGTTTGCACGCACCCTTGGCGACACGTCCGACGTCGTCACCAAGGAAATGTACACCTTTGAGGATCGCGGTGGCGAACAGATTACCCTTCGTCCCGAAGGAACGGCGGGTATCGCGCGTGCCTATATTTCCAACGGCATGCAGCAGATGTCACCGGTCAAGGTCAGCTATTATGGCCCGATGTTCCGTTATGAACGCCCGCAAAAAGGCCGTCAGCGCCAGTTCCACCAGATCGGTGCCGAACTGCTTGGCGTCGAACAGGTCGCGGGCGATATCGAAATGATTGGCTATGGTGCGCATATCCTAAAGGCCCTTGGTCTTTGGGACAGCATCACGCTTGAACTTAACACCCTTGGTGACCCGGAAAGCCGTGCGGCGTATCGCGATGTGCTGGTTGATTACTTCAAGGGCCATTTTGACAAGCTGTCGGAAGACAGCCGTTCGCGCCTTGAAAAGAACCCGCTGCGGATCCTTGATTCCAAGGACGAAGGCGATCGCGAACTGGTGGCCAATGCGCCGCTGTTTGCCGAATACCTCAACGAGCATTCCAAGGAATTCTTCAAGGCTTTGACCGAGGGCCTTGGCGATATCGGCATCAATTACGAGCTGAACCCGCGTCTTGTGCGTGGTCTTGATTATTACTGCCACACCTGTTTCGAGTTCACCACCAACACCCTTGGTGCGCAGGGTACTGTCATGGCCGGTGGCCGTTATGACGGGCTGATTTCGACCATGGGTGGTCCGCAGACGGCCGGTGTTGGCTGGGCCGCGGGTGTTGAACGCCTGGCATTGATGGTGGGCGAAGCCCCGGCGGGTGCACGCCCCGTGGCGCTGATCCCGATGGGCGACGCGGCCGAGGCCAAATGTCGTACCCTTGCCCAGACCCTGCGCGAGGCGGGTGTTGCGGTCGAGCTTGGCTATTCCGGCAACATGAAAAAACGCATGAAACGTGCGGACAAGGCCAATGCCTGCAAGGCGGTCATCCTTGGGGATGATGAACTTGCCAAGGGTGTGGCTCAGTTGCGCGACCTTGACAGTGGCGAGCAGCAGGAAGTGGCGCTTGATCAACTGGCTGATGTGATCGGCAAAAAGTGAGAATGGTGTGACGGACGCGATTTCGCATGAGGATGCCGGGGATTGGCCGCTGGATCGCCTGATGGTGATCGGCACCAATCATCGGCGCTCAAGCGAGGATACCCGCGACCGTCTTTTCATCGAAGAAGCCCGTCTGCCACAGTTCTTGGCCGCCATTGAACAGGCCCGTTTGGGTCAGGCGGTCGTCGTTTCGACCTGCAATCGCACCGAAGTGCATCTTTTGGCGTCCGAGGCCGAACGCGGGCGTGAACGCCTGATTGATCTGATGTCGCTTTGGGCGGATCTGGATCGGGATCAGCTTGCGACCGAGCTTTACATCCGGTCTGGCCGGGATGCGCTTCGCCATATGTTTGCCGTTGCGGCGTCACTCGACAGTCTGGTGATTGGCGAGCCCGAAGTATTTGGTCAGGTCAAGGATGCCCATCGGATCGCGCGCAAGCATGATCTGGTCGGGCGTGAGTTGGAACTGGTCTATCAGACGGCCTATGCCATTGCCAAAAAGGTCCGCAATCAAACCGGGATCGGGCAGGGGGCTGTATCAATTGCTGCCGCAGCGCAATCGGTTGCGCGCGACCTGCATGGTGACCTTGGTGACTGTACCCTGCTTTTGGCGGGTGCCGGCGACATGGGGGAACTGATCGCCGCATCGCTGGCAGAACGGGGCATCGGACGCATTCTGGTAACAGATCGCTTGGCAGCCCGTGCGCGTCTGGTGGCGCGCAGGCTGGATTGCCACTGGTCGGAAATCGATGATCTGGATCGGCTTCTGGCCGAGGCCGACCTTGTTCTTACCGCAGGTGGATCGCGGCGTTACATGATCGACAAGGATCGTGCGATGGCGGCGGTCAAACGTCGCCGGTTCCGTCCGGTTCTGATGATCGATACGGCCGTGCCGGGGGATATTGATCCGCAGGTCGACGAGATTGACGAGGTTTTCTTTTACCGGATCGAGGATTTGGAAAAGATCGCCGCCGAAGGGCGTGGCGGCCGTGAAGAAAAGGCCGATCAGGCTTGGGCGTTGATCGAAGCGGAAATTGATAACTTTGTGCGTGATCGTGCGCAGCGCGCAGCCGTGCCGGCAATCGCCGATCTGCGCAAACGGTTTGAAGCGGTGCGCGCAGATGCGTTGGCCGAAAGTCATGGGGACGCGGAAAAGGCGACAAGGCTTTTGATCAATCGCCTTTTGCATACGCCGACACAGGCATTGAAAGATTTGGCGACGACAACAGACGGTGCGGGCACCGTGGAATGGGTCAAGGCCCAGAAACTGCTGTCGCGCCTGTTTGAACTTGAAGACAAGCCGCTTGGCCGCGATGACGTGCCCGGCGACCCTGAACAGGAGAATAAAGAGTGAGTTTGGACCTTGGGAAACTCGAAGGCGTTACACGCCGGTTCGACGAACTCAATTCGCTTCTTTCAAGCGGAGAGCTTGATGGGGATGGCTTTTCCAAGCTGTCGCGCGAACATGCAGAACTGGCCCCGGTGGTCGAGGCGATTGAGGCATATAAAAAGCTTCTAAACGATCTGGAAGAAGCCGAGGAAATCCTGGCCGATCCGCAAAGCGATCGCGATATGCGCGAAATGGCCGAGGCCGAAAAATACGACATTCAGGATAAGCTGCCCGAGGCAGAGCGTCAGATGAAGCTGATGCTGATCCCGAAAGATACGGCCGACACCAAGAACGCCATCCTTGAAATTCGCGCTGGCACCGGCGGTGAAGAAGCCGCCTTGTTTGCCGCTGATTTGTACCGCATGTATCAGCGTTACGCCGAAGGGCGCGGCTGGAAGTTCGAGCAGATGGATGCCAGCGAAAACGATCTTGGCGGTTTCAAGGAAGTCATCGTCAACGTGTCGGGTACCGATGTGTTTGCCCGTCTGAAGTTTGAAAGTGGCGTGCATCGCGTGCAGCGCGTGCCGGTGACCGAAGGTGGCGGGCGTATTCATACATCGGCCGCGACCGTGGCCGTGCTGCCAGAGGCCGAGGAAGTTGATATCAAGATCGATCCGAAGGATCTGCGCATTGATACCTATCGATCGCAGGGCGCGGGGGGGCAGCACGTTAACACCACCGATAGTGCTGTGCGCATTACCCATATTCCGACCGGTGTGGTTGCCGCCAGCCAGGAAGCAAAGTCGCAGCACAAGAACAAAGAAAAAGCCATGAAGATGCTGATGTCGCGTCTTTATGATCAGGAACGCGAAAGCAAGGACAGCGAACGTGCGGCCGACCGTAAATCACAGGTCGGGTCGGGTGACCGCTCGGAACGCATTCGCACCTATAACTTCCCGCAAGGGCGCGTGTCAGATCATCGCATCAACCTTACACTTTATCGCCTGGATGATTTTATTGCCGGTGGTCCGGCGGTTGATGAAATGATTGATGCCCTGATCGCCGAGGAGCAGGCCCAGAAGCTTGCCGAAATTGAAAGCTGATCATGCCTTCTGACACCCCATCGACCCTTGGCAGCCTGATGGCTGAGGCCGTCACGGCCTTAACCGATGCCGGTATTGAAAACGCGCGGATGGATGCGCGTATTCTTCTGGCACGGGCCGCGGGTGTTGATGGGGGCCGGATCAGTGCATGGCCCGAAGATATCGTGCCTGATGACAAGGCGGAAACCTTTCGGGGCATGATTGCACGCCGTCTTGGGCATGAACCGGTCGGTCGTATATTGGGCGAACGTGATTTCTGGCGCCATACTTTCAAGCTGTCACCCGAAACGCTTGAGCCCCGCCCCGATAGTGAAACACTTGTCGAATGGGCAATTGATTTCCTTGAGGATGCCGATGCGCCGCGGATTGTTGATTTCGGCACCGGGACGGGGTGTTTGTTGTTGTCGGCGATTGGCGATCTGCCGGGGTCGACTGGCATAGGACTTGATCTAAGCGCGGGGGCGGTGGCCTGTGCGCGTGAAAATGCCAAGCTGCTTGAGCTTGATGACAGCGTCGAATTCCGCGTCTCGGATTGGGACAGCGCCCTTGATGAAAAAGACCGGGCGGAGGGATTTGACCTTGTAATGTCAAACCCGCCCTACATCACAGCCGACGAAATGACGACCCTGTCGCCGGAGGTGCAAAAATTTGACCCCCGTCTTGCCCTGACCGATGAGGGGGATGGCTTGGCGGCCTATCGCGTTTTGTCGCGTGTCGCGTTTGATCTGGCAAAGCCCGGCGGTTTTGTCATCTTTGAAATCGGTCGCGGGCAGGAAAACGATGTCGGCCAGATGCTGGTTGAGGCCGGTTTTGTCGGGGTGGAGTATCGCGAAGACCTTGGCGGAATTGTCCGCTGCGTTGCGGCAAAGAAAACCCGTTGTTCCGTCGGACGTTGCGTAATCTGATATTTCCGCACCTGTGATGTAAAAAAAGCGCAGGCGAGTGAAAAAAACAGTTGGAATAACCGATCAAGCCATATAGGTTGAATCGAACGGGCCGGGTGCCCAACGCGCTTATGAAAGCGCCGTGTTCCCCTGTAAACAGTCGACAATCTCCGTTCCTTTCAAGGTTCCCGGCAGGTTTGTAAAAATAATGCCGTGATCGGCGCTGTTTAGCGGGAAATATGTTTTTCAGACGGAGTGGTTCCGGAGCCGATGATGCTACCGGATTGTCCTTCAACACCAAAGTCATGTTGATATGAGAAATAACAATAAACGTCCGCGCGGACGGCAACAGTCGAATAAACGTCCAGTAAATCCAAAATTTCAGAATTTTGACAGTAATGGACCGGATGGCCGCGTACGCGGTAACGCCCAACAGGTCTATGAAAAATACATTTCCCTTGCGAAGGATTGCACCGACGATCCGGTTCTTGCGGAAAACTTCTATCAGCACGCGGAACATTACCACCGCATCCTTCAGGCTGCCCAGGAATGGGAAAACCAGCGCCGTGAGGAACGTGGTGGTGACAATAATCGTCAGCGCAACAATCGTGGCCGTGACGACCGCAGTGATGGCCAGTCAAATCAGAACGATGATCAACAGGGTGACGCCAACGAAAACGCAGACTCTGCGTCAAACAATGGCGATGACAACACCCCGGTAGAGGCAGAAAACACTTCTGCTGAAACGTCGGAAGATGATGGTGGCCGTCCGAAACGCGCGCCGCGTGCGCGTCGTTCGGATGCACGTGGTCCGGGCCGTGGTCGCCCGCGGAAATCAGATGATGACGCCAGCGCAGAGGAAAGCGCACCGGCAGAAGCATCTGGTGATGATGCACCGGCAAGTGCCGACAAAACCGACACTGCCGAGCAGGGCGAAGACGGTGAAAAGAAACCGCGCCGTGCCGCAAGCGGTACCGCACGTACCCGTGGTCGCCATCCGACCGCCCGCCGCGGTCGTAGCCGCGCAGCAGGTCGCGATGACGAAGAAGGTGCCACCTCTGACGAAGGATCCGAGCCGGTTTCGGCCTGATCTGACCCGAGGCGGTCTTTCAACATGACAAACACCCCTGCAAGCCCGTCGCTTGCAGGGGTGTTGTCGTTTGGACCATCTGTAAAACCGCGCATTCCCCCAAAGACTCAGTGCTTTAAGGGGCATAAAACTGTATAAGCATATAATTGAACATTCCGTGCAACCTTCGATTATTTTTCGCGCGGGTGCTGGGACAAATCATCAATAAAACCGTGGAAGCAAGATCGGGATAAAAGAACCGGCATCTTTTCACGGTGCAGGCGCATTCGTGGGGAGTGATAGATGGGGACTGGCTTATTTCGGGTCGTCATGGTTTTGCTGTGGGCTCTTGGCGGTATGGTTATCGCCCTTGGGCTGTTTAACGGTGATTACGAGTTGGCCCTGTTGGGGGCTGTCTGTTTCATCGTCCCGATGTTCATTCCGCTGGTTGTCATCATCCTGAACCGAATGAAGCCATCATCATCGTCCAAATCGCAAAAGAAGAAACTGGGCGGAAAAGGAGCTGGTGGTCGTGGCGAGGGCGCGTGGGCCACTCTTGAAGACCTTAACGGTCGTAAGCTGCTTGAAAGCAATCCGTCCTTCGTTTTGGGGCGTTGGGGGGATGACAAGCGCCTGATCGGGGCCAAGGGCCTTAAGCGCGTCATTACCTTTTCGACCAAACCCGAAGAATTCTATCGCGCCTCGGCAGAGCCAAACGCGCTTTTGCATACCGGCAATCTGTTTGTCTATGAGCGCCATGGCAGCATCTTTCGCGCCATACATGATCGCCGTACCAAGCTTGGACAAAGACTGATTGTCATTGATCCGCACAAACAAACCGGTGTCGAAACCCAACAGTTCAATCCGTTCGATTTCATCCGCCAGCAGGGGGAAGGAATGATCACGGATACCGGCTTTATCGCCGATACACTTTTGGCACCGGTATTTGTCAAGGAACTCGATGAACAGGAAGTCCGTATTGCCAGGACGTTGTTGCAGGGCTTTATCGTTTACACGATCCAGCGCAGTGCCAAGGAAGACCGCAACCTTGCCGAGGTACGCCGCAACCTGATCATGCCATCGCACCGGTTCTACAAAACCCTTGAAGAACTCATGGGGATTGAGTCTGCGGATGGCCGCATATCCGAGGTCGCGCTGAATATCCTTGATATGACCGAAGATCAGCGGATGAAGATCATCGAGGCCTGCCGTGCCGCCACCGAAGAATTCGACAATCCGCAAATCGCACGTCTGGTCAGCAAAAGCAGCTTCACACTTGAAGACATCAACAGTGGCCCGGTTTCGATCTTTATCGTCGGTCAGCTTGGCGGTGATAACCCGGAAGTTCAGCCATCCTTCAGCCGCGTGATGCTGACAGGCATGATGAACCTGCTTAATCAGCGTGGCTGGAAGTCGGGCGATCCGGAATTTCTGGTTTTGTTGGATGGGATCGAAAATGTTGGCCGGATGCCCTTGTTCGAGCGCCTTCTGGGCGGCGGATACGGCGAGGGCATGATTGTCTGGCCGGGGTTCTCTGGTGTCAGTGGCCTGATGGATGTTTGCCTGAACTGGGAAAACGTCGTCGGCCGGGTGGACGCGATTTCGGTTCTGAGTCAGGAAGGGGCGTTTAACCTGGATTGGGTTTCGGGCCTGACGGCAATGTCGAAATTTGATGACACCGGTGGTGGCAAGGATACCAGCCGCCCGGTGCATTTGCGGTCTCAGGATAATCAGCCCATCCTGCGGTCAGCCGAAGTGGCGCGCTTTCCCAAGGAAGAACAGATATTGTTCCGCAAGGGATGCCCGCCTATTCGTGCGCACCGCATTGATTGGTATCATGACGAGATGTTCAAGGGCATCGCCGTACACGCCCCGACATTCAATTCCGGGAACTGATCACCGGCCCTTAGGCGACCGTCACGGTCAGCTTGTCACCCGGTGTGATCATGCCGTCTTCAAGCGCTTCGATGTAAATCCCCATATAAAGGTGGTTTACCCCTTTGCGCAGCATCAGCGGCACATTGATGTCGGAAATTGCCGTGTCGGGATTAACGCTTGTTGCCTTGCAGCGCGTGATCGGATGCACGACGCGGAACGACACATCATTGATCTTGATGATCTTGTCTTCGTTCCATTCAAGCTCTTTCCACGGCTCCAACCCGTCAATCAACAGGTTGCCGCGAAAACGCATCGGATCGATTTCGCTTTGGACGATGCGCGACCCGAAATCACGGATCGATGCCAGGTTCAGCAGCGATATGTAAGGTTCCTTCATGTCGCCGAAATTCGTATCGGGAACTGAATAGATCTTGGGCGTGCCGGCAATCTCGTTTTTCAGAAACGCCTTGAGGAAATCCTCAACCACGGTGCGGCCCATGCTATCGTCCAGCTTGCCTTTGCAGATGGCGCGGCCATTTCGAAGGATGGTAAGGGTGCAGGTGACGTCGTCATATTCGGTGCCGATTTCAGCAAGCTTTGGCGTGTTGACCAATTGCAGGAAGTTGCTTTTGCGGGCCCATTCATGAACGCCTTCTTGTCCGACAGATGATTGGGTTGCAATCACAAAGCGACGATCATCGGTAATCATGTGGTGTGCGCTGATTTTTGCCTGTTTAAGGTCAACACCGCGCATTCCCTTGACCGGGTATCTTTTGATGGCTTTGAGTTCGATCGTCATGATCACTATTCCTGTATGGCGCTTTGGCATGCCGGAAAAACGGGACGAATGGCATGTCTGGTTTGTTTATTCGGGCGACGTTAGAACGTTGTTTTGCCAAGGGCAACCCCGAAGGGACTAGCTGGCAATGTCCTTAGTTCAGTATCCTCATATGATATCTAGAATAATGACAGAAAGTTGTGCTGCGGTGCACAAATAATTCTTGCAACTTTTGTAGGGGTATATGGTTGCAAACACGCTAGACTGAGACATATCAATGTTGTCGCTGTCGAAATAATCTATAATTTTAGAATTCGGTAATGACACCAATGCCGTGGACGCTTCCAAGAAGGTCCACATCGTTTGAATACTGTTGGCTCAAGGAGTGACAGGAATGGAATTTGAAAACTTTACGGATCGGTCAAAAGGTTTTCTGCAATCAGCGCAATCGCTTGCGTTGCGTGAAAGCCATCAACAATTTGTCCCGATTCATCTGCTTAAGGTGCTGCTTGATGACGAAGAAGGTCTGGCAGCCAATCTGATCAAGGCGTCCGGCGGTAAGCCCAAGCTTGCCCAGGAACGGTGCGCGCAGGAACTGGCGAAATTGCCAAAGGTTTCCGGCGGCAATGGTCAGATTTATCTTTCATCTGAATTTGCCCGCCTGATTGATCAGGCACAGGAAGTCGCCAAGAAGGCCGGTGACAGCTTTGTCACGGCTGAACGGTTGCTTCTGACCATTGCACTTGATCCGAAGTCAACCGCAGGCAAGGTGCTGGCAGACGCCGGTGTTACCGCACAGGCGCTGAACGGTGCGATCAATGACATCCGCAAGGGCCGGACGGCAGATAGTGCGGGTGCCGAGAACCAGTATGACGCGCTTAAGAAATATGCCCGTGACCTGACCGAGGCCGCGCGCGAAGGTAAACTTGATCCGGTCATTGGCCGTGATGAAGAAATCCGTCGTGCGGTGCAGGTTCTGTCACGCCGGACCAAGAACAACCCGGTTCTGATTGGTGAGCCCGGGGTTGGTAAAACCGCAATTGCCGAAGGTCTGGCACTGCGTATCGTCAAGGGTGACGTTCCCGAAACGCTTAAGGACAAGAAACTTCTGTCGCTTGACCTTGGTGCGTTGATTGCCGGTGCGAAATTCCGCGGTGAATTTGAAGAACGCCTGAAAGCGGTCCTGAGCGAGATTGAAACAGAGGCCGGTCAGGTCGTCCTGTTCATCGACGAATTGCACACTCTTGTCGGTGCTGGCAAGGCCGAAGGGTCGATGGATGCGTCGAACCTTTTAAAACCGGCTTTGGCCCGCGGCGAGTTGCACTGTGTAGGTGCGACGACTTTGGATGAATACCGTAAGCATATTGAAAAGGACGCGGCCCTTGCCCGTCGTTTCCAGCCGGTATTTGTCAGTGAGCCGTCGGTTTCCGACACGGTATCGATCCTGCGCGGGATCAAGGACAAGTACGAGCTTCATCACGGGGTCCGTATTGCCGATGCCGCACTGGTGGCAGCCGCAACGCTTTCGAACCGTTACATCACGGATCGGTTCCTGCCTGACAAGGCGATCGATTTGATGGACGAGGCATCGTCGCGTCTGCGTATGGAGCTTGATTCCAAGCCAGAGGAAATCGACGAACTGGATCGCCGTATCATCCAGCTCAAGATCGAGCGTGAAGCGCTCAAGAAAGAGCAGGATAGTGCATCCAAGGATCGTCTTGGCCGTCTGGAAAAGGAACTGGCCGAGCTGGAAGGCAAATCTGCTGAGCTGACCGCGAAGTGGGAAGCCCAGAAGAAGGAACTTGCCGCGTCGACCCATATCAAGGAACAGCTTGACCAGGCGCGTGGTGAACTTGAACGTGCGATGCGCGATGGCAAGCTTGATCGTGCCGGACAGCTTCAATACGAAGAAATCCCGGCCCTTCAGGCACTGCTTGAAAAGGCGGAAAACGATCCGTCGCGTGGCATCAAGGAAGAAGCGGTTACCGAAAAACACATCGCGTCCGTGGTTTCGCGCTGGACCGGTATTCCGGTTGACAAGATGCTCGAGGGTGAGCGTGAAAAGCTTCTTGAGATGGAAGATACGCTGCGCAAGCGGGTTGTCGGTCAGGACGATGCCGTTCGATCAATCTCGAACGCGGTGCGCCGCGCGCGGGCTGGCCTGCAGGATCCAAACCGACCGATCGGTTCGTTCCTGTTCCTTGGGCCGACGGGTGTCGGTAAAACCGAGCTGACCAAGGCCCTTGCGCAGTTCCTGTTTGATGATGAACAGGCCATGGTGCGGATTGATATGTCCGAATTCATGGAAAAACATGCGGTGGCCCGCCTGATCGGTGCGCCTCCGGGCTATGTCGGCTATGAGGAAGGCGGTTCCCTGACCGAGGCGGTACGTCGTCGTCCATATCAGGTTGTCCTGTTTGACGAGGTCGAAAAGGCACATCCCGATGTGTTTAACGTCCTTCTGCAGGTTCTTGATGAAGGTCGCCTGACCGATGGACAGGGCCGGGTTGTGGATTTCCGCAACACGCTGATTATTCTGACCTCGAACCTGGGCGGGGAAATCCTTGCCAATCAGGAACCGGGTCATGACAGCGGCGAAGTCCGGGCCCAGGTCATGGAAATCGTTCGGGCATCGTTCCGTCCGGAATTCCTCAACCGTCTGGATGAAACCATCCTGTTCCATCGTTTGCATCGCGATCAGATGAGCAAGATTGTCGATATCCAGCTTGGTCGCCTTGATAAGTTGCTGGTTGATCGCAAAATCACCCTGAAACTTGATGATGCCGCCAAGGACTGGTTGGCTGAAAAAGGCTATGACCCGGTTTACGGTGCCCGTCCGCTCAAACGCGTGATCCAGCGTTATCTGCAGAACCCGCTGGCGATGCAGATCCTCGAAGGCGGGATCAAGGATGGTGACACTGTTCCGGTTTCGACCGAGGCCAATGACCTTTTGCTTAATGGTAAAAAGGTCGAGGTTGTTGAATAAGGTCGCCTGATACCTCACATGCAAAACCCCGGTTGGTTAACCGGGGTTTTGTCTTTTTCGGGCCATGTTTTTTGGCCATTGTCTTGTTTGCTTATACACAACAATCAAAAACCGCAGGGCCGCAGATGCGCAAACGCAATTCCAATTTCCTTTTTAAAACCGGTGCAGTGGCACTTGTCATGGGTGTTATGGCTGCCGGTGCCATCGTTCCCGCAAATGCCCAGTCGTTCTTTGACAAGGCCAAAGAGGCCCTTGGCGATGCGATGAACTCATCGGGGTCGGGAAGCACGGCTGGTGGTTCTGGTTCTGGCGTTTCCGCGCTTTCATCCGACACGGTCGAGCAGGGCTTGAAACAGGCACTTGATATGGGTGTTGAACTGGTCACCGACCAACTTGGCGCGGTTGATGGTTTTAACGCCGATCCGGTTGCGCATATTCCATTGCCCGACGAAGTTCAGACCGCGCAGAAATTGTTAAGCGCGGCGGGGCTTGGCAGCTATGCCGATGAAATCGAATTGCGCATGAACCGCGCGGCTGAACAGACCATGGAGGATGCCGGCGATATTCTGGTCAATGCGGTGCGCCAGATGACGGTCGCCGATGCCAAGGGCATTTTGCAGGGCCCGGATGATGCCGCGACCCAGTATCTGCGCCGCGTGTCGGGAACTGATATCGAAGGGCGTCTACGGCCAGTGATAACCGATGCGTTGTCCGACACCGGGGCGTTATCGCTGTATGATCAGATGCTGGGACAATATGACCAGCTACCGTTTGTGCCGGATCTAAAAGCATCGCTGACGGATCACGCAACCGCCAAGGCGATGGATGGTTTATTCCATTATATCGCCGTGCAGGAAGCCGATATCCGAAGCGACCCGACGCGTTGGACCACCGATATCGTCAAAAAGGTCTTCTCAACCGTAAACTAGGGACGCGCCCTTAGCGGTACTTTTCCGGCAACGGTTCCCAGCGATCGCGCATATCGGCAAGGGTTTCGTCGGGTACCATATGGATACTGCCGAAACGGCCATGGCATTCGACAATCTGCAACAGAATGTCGTGCTTTTCTGCCATGTCGATATAGGCCTTCATTTCCCAGAAACGGGTAAAGGTGTTGGACACAACAACGTCATATCCCTCCGACAGGGCGTTATGGCATTCGGCTTCGCAGCGGGCGTGGGTTTGCGACAGTCGGGTGCCGTCAAACTCGTAAAACCCTTCATGGTCGACCATGAACATGTCGGCTTCCAGATGAACAGCACCAGTCGCCTGACAAAGATTCTTGGCCAATGTTGATTTGCCTGATCCGGGAAGACCCCGGACCAGGGTAAGGGTTTGTTTGATTTCTTTGGGGCGGGTCATCGTCAATCTGGTCTGTCGTTTGGCTTGTTATTGGCCGCTGCGCTTACGCTGATAAAGGCCATCAAGCTGCTTGGCATAGGCTTCGCGGATTTTGTGGCGACGAATTTTCATCGACGGCGTCAGCATTTCGTTGTCGATGGTAAAGGCTGCTTCGGCAAACATGAAGCTGCGCACCTTTTCAATGGTCGACAGGCGTTGATTGACGTGATCAATCGCAGTACGGATGACTTTGCGGAATTCTTCATTTTTGCCAAGGACTTCGATATCGTTGGATAGCCCTTTGTCGCGGGCAAATTCGCGCATGAAGTCTTCGTCCGGCCAGACAACCGCCACCAGATAGGGTTTGTCATCGCCATAGACCATGGCTTGTGAAATCTCGGTCTCGAGCGTCATCAGGCCTTCGATCCGCTGGGGCGAAATGTTGTCGCCGCCGGAATTGACGATGATGTCCTTCTTGCGATCCGTGATCATCAGGCTGCCCTGTTCATCGAACTTGCCGATGTCACCGGTATGCAGCCAGCCATCAATGATGGCGGCAGCTGTCACGTCGGGCAGGTTCCAGTAACCCTTCATCATACTTTCGCCGCGCAAAAGGATTTCGCCATCTTCGGCAATTTTGACCTCGGCACCTACCATGGGCGGGCCGACCGTGCGCAGTTTGTTGTTTTCGGCACGGTTGCACGAAACCACCGGGGCAAATTCGGTCTGGCCATAGCCCTGAAGAATGCGAATGCCGCAAGACACAAACAGAACACCTAGTTCATAATTCAGCGGTCCGCCGCCCGATACCATGGCCTTGATCCGACCGCCAAAACGCTGGCGCAGCTTGCGCCGCAGAAGCAGCTCGCAGGCAAAGTTCTGAAGCTTTTCAAGCAGGTTAAGCCGTTCGCCTTCGTAATTCTTGCGCCCCAGGCGCAGGGTCAGGTCAAACAGCTTTTGCTTGATGCCGCCTTCCTTTTCGACCATGCGGCTCATGCGCTGATATAGCATCTCATACAGGCGCGGCACAGCTGTCATGATGGTTGGGCGGACTTCGGTCAGGTTGGCGGCCAGTTTATCAAGCCCCTCGGCATAATAGATCTGGGCATCAATACTGATCGGGAAATAAAGCCCCGCAGTATGTTCGTATGAATGCGACAGCGGCAGGAAGGACAGGAAGATTTCCTCATCAATGCCAAGGGTTTCGATGATGTCAAACGCCCCCATGCAGTTCGACAGGATCGCCCCATGGCTCAGCATCACACCCTTGGGCGATCCGCCCGTGCCGGATGTATAAATCAGACAGGCCAGATCATCGCGTTTGATCGTTGAAATCCAGGCATCAACGTCATGGGTCAGTCCGCGCCCCTTGGCAATCAGATCGTCCCAGCGTGAAATGGTGATATCACCAACAAAGCTTTGGCCCCATTCTTCCATCATGATCGCATGGCGGCAGCGCCCACTATCAAGGGCGGCGTGCAAAAATGGCTGGGCAAGTTTCTTGGTCGATATGATGGCAATCGCCGCACCACTGTCTTCGATCGCGTGAAGATGGTCGCGCTCGGTATTGGTGGTGTAGGCCGGAACGGTCATTGCGCCAACGCACATGATGGCAAGATCGGCTATGCCCCATTCGGTGCGGTTTTCCGACACCAGCAGAACCCGGTCACCGGGACGCACACCAATGTCATAAAGCGCACGTGCAAGTGCGCGGACCTGATCGGCGGCCTCTTGCCAGGTGGTGGGGACAAATTCCTTGCCTTCGGGGTCCTTGGTCCAAAGAAACGGCGTATCGCCATGTTTCTTCGCCTTGTCGAAAAACATGGTCGGCAAGTTTTGCCAGTCGGCATAATCCTGCAAACTCGTCATGACGTTTCCTTGCCTCACTTTTTGATCCCGGGAACGGGCAATCTTTGCGCTGCCCTGATGGGGACGTTGCAATAAACCTTATACCTGCACAACGGCCGCGCAGATTGGAATAAACGAACGTTCCAAGATGAATTTGTTATCAGGGATTGCACAATTGCGCAGCCTGAAAATGACATTTTAAAGTCCGAATTGTCACCGATATCACAGCAACGTGCGTTTCAATGCCTTGTTCCGGTGCAAGTGTACTGCAAATTGCAGTTTGTTTGGGCTGGATATGGCTTTGCGGTTGTCGATGGTGCAAGGAACGATATGATCGAGCCAGCAATTTGAAACCGTATCTGTCAACAGGTCTGGTGCTATGGCTTTGACAGGCTATATATCGGGTCAGGATGATCAAAGAGACTGTCTGGAGGACAAATGAACGCGATCAACAAGAATTTGCCGACCTGGGATCTGACCGATCTCTATAACGATCTGAAAGACCCGAATATTCGGCGCGATCTTGATGATGCCAAAAGCCGCTCTCAGGCGTTCCAGAAAAGCTATCAGGGCAAACTCAATGACCTGTCGGGCGATGAACTGGCAGCTGCCATTGTCGAATACGAAGCCATCAGCGAAATTTGCGGCAAGATCGGCTCGTTCGCCCAGCTTAAATATGCTGGCGATAGCTCGGACGCGGCCATTGGCCAATTCTATCAGTTCGTTCAGGAAGAAATGACCGGCATTTCCAGCCTGTCGCTGTTCTTTGGTCTTGAGATTAACCGGATCGAAGAAGCATCGCTCGATGCGAAATACGAACAAAGCGAAGCGCTTCGTCGTTATCGCCCGTGGTTGGATGAAAACCGTGCCTTCCGCCCGCATCAGCTGTCGGATGAGGTCGAGCAGGTCCTGCATGAACGCCGCGTTGCCGGATCAGCCGCATGGGTGCGCCTGTTTGATCAGACCATGGCAGAGCTCCGCTTCCCGATTGATGGCGAAGAACTGACCATGTCAGATGCCGCCAACATGCTGTCATCAAGCAAGGTCGAAGATCGCAAGAAAGCCGCGAAATCAATTGGCGACGTTCTGGGCAAGAACATCAAGCTTCTGGCGCACATCACCAATACCCTTGCCAAGGACAAGGAAATTGATGATCGCCTGCGCAAATTCCCAACCCCGGTATCGTCGCGCAACCTGTCCAACCAGGTCGAGGACGAGGTTGTCGATGCGCTGAATACCGCCGTTAAAAACAGCCATGCCGACCTGTCGCATCGTTATTACCGCCTGAAGGCGAAATGGTTCGGTGTTGATCAGCTTGATTACTGGGATCGTAATGCGCCGCTGCCTGATGATGATGATCGTCAGATTGACTGGGATACTGCGCGTTCGACCGTTCTTAAGGCCTATGGCGAATTTTCGCCGGAACTGGCAGAAGTTGGTCAGAAATTCTTTGATAATCCGTGGATCGACGTGCCGCCGCGTGCGGGCAAGTCATCGGGTGCCTTCGCGCATCCGACCGTGCCGTCAGCACATCCTTATTTGCTGCTGAACTATCACGGCAAAACCCGCGATGTGATGACGCTGGCCCATGAGCTGGGCCATGGTGTGCATCAGGTGCTGGCAGCAGAGCAGGGCTATTTCCTGTCTGATACGCCGCTGACGCTTGCGGAAACCGCATCGGTGTTTGGTGAAATGCTGACCTTCCAGTCGATGCTGCGTTCGGAAAGTGATCCGAAGATGAAACGCATCATGCTGGCCGGCAAGGTTGAGGATATGCTCAACACCGTCGTGCGTCAGATCGCGTTCTTTGAATTCGAAAAGCGCGTCCATGAAAAGCGCCGCGAAGGTGAATTGACCGTCGATGAGATCTGCGAGATCTGGATCGCCGTACAGCATGAAAGCCTGGGCGATGCCATCCGTTATGAAGACGAATACAAGTACTACTGGTCTTATATTCCGCACTTCATCCATTCGCCGTTCTATGTCTATGCCTATGCCTTTGGCGATTGCCTGGTGAACTCGCTTTATGATGTTTATCAGGGTGCGGAAGACGGCTTCCAGCAGAAGTATCTTGATATGCTGAAGGCTGGGGGCACCAAACGGCACAAGGAACTTCTGGCACCGTTTGGACTTGATGCATCGGACCCGGCCTTCTGGCAGCTGGGCCTTAATATGATCAAACGCATGATCGACGAGCTGGAGGAGCTTTCCTGAGATGAGTGATAACGACGATGATTATACCGCCGCAAACGAGGAAAACAGGTTTGGCGGGCGGGTTCGTCGTTATGCACGGGTGGGCGCATCGGCCAGCAAGCTGGCCGCGCGCCTTGCCACCGGGAAGATGTTCGGCGGCGAGATTGATCACGCCAAATACGCCGCCGAACTGACTTCTGCCCTTGGTGGGCTCAAGGGGCCGTTAATGAAGGTCGCGCAGATCCTGTCGACCATCCCCGATGCCCTGCCCAAGGAATATACCCAGGCCCTGGCCGAACTTCAGGCCGACGCACCCAGCATGGGCTGGCTGTTTGTCAAACGCCGCATGCGAAGCGAGCTGGGGGCGGGATGGCAATCGAAATTCACCGAATTCAGCCACGATGCGGTGGCGGCCGCGTCACTTGGGCAGGTGCACAAGGCAACACTGCCCGATGGGCGTGATGTGGCGTGCAAGCTGCAATACCCGGATATGTCGGCAACGGTTGAGGCCGACCTTAAGCAACTGCGCGCGGCTTTTGCGATCTATAAGCGCTATGACAGCGCGATTGATGCGCAAAACATTCAGGAAGAACTCACCGCCCGCCTGCGCGAAGAACTCGACTATGAGCGTGAAGCCAAGCATATGCGCCTTTATCGCCATATGCTGGCCGATGTAGATTGCGTTCATGTGCCCGAACCGGTTGATGAGCTGACCACCAAGCGGCTTTTGACCATGACCTGGCAAACCGGGCAGAAGTTCAAACACTTCCTTGAAAGCGATCCCGATCAGGATGCGCGCAATCAGGTGGCGCTTAATATGTTTCGCGCCTGGTATGTGCCGTTTTACCGTTATGGCGTGATCCATGGCGATCCGCATCTCGGTAATTACACCCTGCGGGATGACCTTTCGGTCAATCTTCTGGATTTCGGCTGTATCCGCATTTTCAAGCCCGATTTCGTCAGGGCGGTGATTACGCTTTATGAAGCCCTTCGTGACGAGGACGAGGAAAAGGCTGTTTCAGCCTATGAAAGCTGGGGTTTTGAAAATCCATCACGCGAACTGATTGATGTGCTGAATATCTGGGCCAGCTTTGTGTATGGCCCGATCCTGGATGACCGCGAACGCAAGATGGGTGAAACCAACTCTGTCGCCTATGGCGCAGAGGTCGCGGGCAAGGTTCATCAGGAACTCCGCCGTGTCGGCGGTGTCAAACCACCCCGCGAGTTCGTTCTGGTTGACCGCGCAGCCGTCGGGCTTGGCGCGGTGTTCCTGCGTCTTGATGCAGAGGTGAATTGGTATCGCCTGTTTAACGATCTTGTCGGCGATTTTGACGTGGCAAAACTTGAAGCCCGTCAAAAAGATGCACTGGCCCAGATCGGTTTGGAACGCCCCGACCAATAAGGCGCGCCAGGCGCATTCACCAACATATCCGGACCCAAGCGAGTCGGGTTTTCAATGCAGAGTCGAGTGCCCGTTTGGGCAAACTGCGCGATGGAAAATCCGATTTTTGATGTCTGATCCGGTTTGGTTTCCCAAAAATCGAGAATATTTTTGCGAACCTTTTTGCGTTTGCAACGTTCCCTATTGCGTGCCCATTTGGGAATAAATGAAGACTTGGGCGTTTATTTGTAAGATAATATTCACTTACAACGTGAGGCGAAAACAGGGGAAACTGCCAAAAATCAACGTTCTATTGTGTGACGATCCGGATCAGGACCTGTTCCATAATGGAAATGAAATGTGCGAATTTCCGCACATAATGGATTTTTCGATATATTAACTGATATAAAGTTAAAGTGATTTTTTGTCGGTTTTTCGGATTGTGGTTGCGGATCAGAAATCGCATCTTGCTTTCAACGCAGACATGCAGGGCGTCATTGATTGTTTGTCCTGAGCACCAATGGCGGGTGGGACCTGATATGTCAGCAAGGTTTTTTCCTTGTAATGCGTGGTGGGAAAGTGGGCGGTTTCTTCTGCGATTGCTGAAGAACCGCCTTTTTCTTTTTCGGGCCGCTTTAGGTGTAGGTGTGCTGGCCCGGATGATTTGAACTGGACAAGGGTTGCCCGGTGATCGGTCCAAAAGGAACGCGAAATGACGTTCTGGAACCGGTTGCTTTGAATGAAGACGGATTGTCAAACTGACCAATCATTTAGGGAAGGAGGTCAAACGCGATGAAACTGGCCGTTCCAAAGGAAATATGGCCCGGGGAAAAGCGCGTTGCCGTCACGCCAGAGACCGTAAAAAAGCTTAAGGCTCTGGGGTTTGACGTTGCAATCGAGGCTGGCGCCGGAATAGACGCCGCCATACCGGATGATCGCTTTGTCGATGCTGGTGCAACCATTGCCAAAACAATGAAAACCACCGTGAAGGATGCCGATGTCATCTTCAAGGTGCGCCCACCTGTCATTGACGGCAAAACCAACGAATTAACCGCCTATAAAAAGGGGGCCGCCGTTGTGGCCCTGCTTGAGCCCTATGATCGCAAGGACCTGATCGAGGCGATGGCAAAGGCCGGTGTTGATGGCTATTCGATGGAACTGATGCCGCGTATTTCACGCGCACAGTCGATGGATGTGCTGTCCTCGCAATCCAACCTGGCGGGCTATCGCGCCGTTCTGGATGCCGCCCATGAATTTGGCCGCATCTATCCGATGATGATGACGGCGGCGGGCACACTTGCACCTGCACGCGTTGTTGTTGTCGGGGCCGGTGTTGCCGGCCTTCAGGCGATTGCAACGGCCAAGCGCCTTGGTGCCGTTGTCTCGGCATTTGATGTACGCCCGGCGGTCAAGGAACAGGTTCAATCGCTTGGCGGGACCTTTATTGAAGTCGAAGACGACACGGCATCTGATGCCGAAACTTCCGGTGGCTACGCCAAGGAAATGTCGGACGACTACAAGAAAAAACAGGCTGAAAAGCTGAAAGAGGTTCTGACCAAAACCGACATCGTCATTACCACGGCCCTTATTCCGGGCCGTCCGGCACCGGAAATCGTCACCGCCGATATGGTGGCGGGCATGAAACCGGGCTCGGTCATTATTGACCTGGCGGCTGAGCGTGGTGGCAACGTTGCCGGTGTGAAGCTTGGTGAAACGGTGATGACCGATAATGGCGTCAAGCTGATTGGTCCTGCCAACATCACCAGTTCCGTCGCAACCGATGCAACGGCGATGTATGCCAAGAACCTTTTGAACTTCATCACCCTTTCTGTCGATAAGGACAAAGGCACGCTGTCGTTTAATGGCGAGGACCAGATCATCGCCGAGACGCGCCTGACCCATGATGGAAAGGTCGTTCATCCGAAATTCGGCGGGGAGGAGGTCGCAAATGGCTGATCAATCCGTAGCCCAGAATGCAAATGAACTCCGCGATGCCGCCCTTGGCCTTGCGGAAAAGGCCGCAAAGCTTGCCGATAGTCTGGCAAGTGGTGCGTCCGATGCCGCTGGCACGGCCGCGGTTGCGGTACAGGGATCAGGCGTCAGCCCGACGGTTCTTGGCCTGACCGTTTTCGTCTTGGCCTGCTTTGTTGGCTATTACGTCGTGTGGAAAGTTACCCCGGCCCTTCATTCACCCCTGATGGCTGTGACCAACGCCATTTCGTCGGTGATTATCGTCGGTGCGCTTCTGGCAGCAGGCCCGGTGGAGATGAACTTCTCCAAAATGATGGGCTTCATTGCGGTGGTGTTGGCCTCGGTCAACATTTTTGGTGGCTTCATCGTCGCCCAGCGCATGCTGCATATGTTCAAGAAAAAGAAGTAGGGGGAACACACAATGTCGGAAAACCTATCGGCTTTCCTGTATCTGGTGGCCTCGGTCTGCTTCATTCTTTCGTTGCGCGGACTTTCGTCACCTGAATCGGCCCGGACCGGGAACATCCTTGGCATGGTGGGTATGGCAATTGCCATCTTTACCACGTTGGCAAGCCCGGCTGTGCTGTCATACACAACCATCATCGTCGGTATTCTGATCGGTGGTGCGATTGGTACGGTCATCGCGCTTAAGATCCAGATGACCGCCCTGCCACAGCTTGTTGCGGCCTTCCACTCACTGGTTGGTCTGGCGGCGGTGTTTGTCGCCGGTGCTGCCCTTTATTCGCCGGGTGCCTATGGCATCGGAACGGCGGGCAATATCGGTGCGGCCAGCCTGATTGAAATGGGCCTTGGTGTTGCGATTGGTGCGATTACCTTCACGGGATCCTTGATCGCGTTTGGTAAGTTGCAGGGCATCGTTTCAGGCACGCCTGTCCGGTTCAAGGGGCAGCATATGCTTAACCTTGCCATCGGGATTGCCATTGTTGTCTTCGGCGTCATCCTGGTGGTGACCGAAAGCCATACCGCATTCTGGATCCTTGTTGCACTCGCCCTTGTTTTGGGTGTTACGCTGATCATTCCGATTGGCGGGGCAGACATGCCGGTCGTTGTTTCCATGCTGAACTCATACTCGGGTTGGGCGGCATGTGGCATCGGCTTTACGCTTCAGAACAGTGCGCTGATCATTACCGGTGCGCTTGTCGGCGCGTCGGGTGCGATCCTGTCCTACATCATGTGCAAGGGCATGAACCGCTCGATCTTCAATGTCATCTTTGGTGGCTTTGGCGCAGAGGGCGAAGCAGCCGCCGGTGCAGGCGGTGATGGTGATCGTTCGGTCAAATCCGGATCGGCCGATGATGCCTCCTTCATCATGAAGAACGCATCGAGCGTCATCATCGTGCCGGGCTATGGCATGGCCGTCGCACAGGCACAGCATGCGCTTCGTGAAATGGCCGATATCCTTAAAGCCGAGGGTGTCAAAGTCCGCTACGCCATCCATCCGGTGGCCGGACGTATGCCGGGTCATATGAACGTGCTTCTGGCCGAGGCCAGCGTGCCCTATGACGACGTGCTGGAAATGGAAGAAATCAACCGTGATTTCGGATCGGCTGACGTTGCCTTCGTGATTGGTGCAAACGACATCACCAACCCGGCAGCCAAAACCGACCCGGCAAGCCCGATCTTCGGCATGCCGATCCTTGAAGTCGAAAAGGCCAAAACGGTCCTGTTCGTCAAACGCGGCATGTCAGCCGGTTACGCTGGCATCCAGAACGAACTGTTCTTCAAGGACAACACCATGATGTTGTTCGGCGATGCCAAAAAGATGTGCGAAGAAATCGTCATGCATCTCGACAACTGATCAAACCATCCGGTTTGAAACGACAAAAGGCGGCTCCCATGGGGCCGCCTTTTTTTCGGCGCTACAACGTCTTATAGTTCTGTCATGCTTCGCCCTGAAGTTTTGGTTCGGAAGGTCGCATGTTTCGGTTGGTAAGGGTTTCTCTGCTTTTGGTGGTTGTGCTTGCTGTGGCGCTGGTGGCGTCCATGGGGCTGACGATCCTGACCTATGTCCGGCTGACGGCCGAGGAGCCGATTGCAAAGATGTATTTCGAGCCGATTGAGGAGGATTTGTTCGAGGCGCATCTGGCGGCGGGTGAAGGCGGGGATGTCGGCATCTTTGAGATTTATGGTGATCAGTGGCGGATTGATGCGGAGTTCATTAAACTCAAACCCTGGGCCAATGTGATGGGCATGGATGCCCGCTATAAGCTGGTGCGCTTTGAGGGGCGCTATAGCGATATCAATGATGAAAACACCAAGCCGAAGATGGCCTACGATCTGGGGCAGGGCGATGCGCTGGATCTGATGAATTATCTGGCGGAATGGAATTTCCTGGTCGATGCCGAATATGGCAGTTCGACCTTTACCGATATCAGGCAAGATACGCTTTATACCGTCTATCGCACCCAGTCGGGCATCATTGTGCGGTCTGAGCCGATACCTGATCCGATTGGCTATGAGCCGACGATGATGGATGACGTCCGGGCGTGGGTATCGGGTAACTGATACATCCGGGTTTCTGCGAGACACGAACGTGAGGTCCGAAACCGGCGAGCAACACTGGGCTCTGCCCCATATCCTTTTGCCATCGTTAACCGCACCGGCCACTCAACTGGGCCGGTGCCAGATGGATTGGATAGATCATGTTGCTTGAAGACAAGGTTGTTATCATCACCGGTGCAAGTTCCGGGATCGGCGCCGCATCGGCCAAGCTGTTTGCCCGGGAAGGGGCAAAGCTTGTGCTTGCGGCGCGCTCGGAAGATCGACTTGATCAGGTTGTAACGGAAATCAATGGGGCAGGCGGCAAGGCATTTGCCCTTGCCGGGGATGTCTGCGACGAGGCGTTTGCCAAGGCATTGGTTGATGCCGCGATTGGTGAATATGGCGGGCTTGATGTGGGGTTCAACAATGCCGGAACCCTCGGATCACCCGGTGCGCTGAGCGATATTGATGTTGGGGAGTGGGATGAAACCATTCGAACCAATCTGACATCAGCCATGTTCGGGGCGAAATACCAGATGCCCGCGATTGCCAAATGCGGCGGCGGATCGGTTATTTTTACTTCTACCTTTGTTGGACATACCATTGGCCTGCCGGGCATGACGGCCTATGCGGCAAGTAAAATGGGCCTAATCGGGATGGCGCAATGTCTGGCCGTGGAATATGGCGGCGCCAATGTGCGGGTAAATGCCTTGTTGCCGGGCGGAACAGATACCCCGATGGCGGCAAGCTTTGCCAATGATCCGGAAGCACGGGCAATGGTGGAAAAGTTCCATGCACTCGGTCGGATTGCCGCGCCAGACGAAATTGCCAAGGCGGCATTGTTTCTGGCATCCGACCATTCAAGCTTTGTCACCGGGTCGGCCATGTTGGCCGATGGTGGCAACTCGATCTGCAAGGCTGCCTGATCAATTCTTGACCAAGCCATGACCGAGGCCAAGGCCCAGAAAAACCAAACCCGCCCGGATTGCTCCGAGGCGGGCTTGGCGCACGGGTCCGAATTTAGCGAACTAAATTCGATCGTACAGTCACGTTCGAGATACCCCGAAAGTGAAAAAGACTAGAAGCCTTCGCGCTCGATGCGCTTACGCTCCAGCTTGCGGGCACGACGGATTGCTTCCGCCCCTTCGCGAGCTTTCTTCTCCGACGGCTTTTCAAAGTGGCGACGGAGTTTCATCTCACGGAAAATGCCCTCGCGCTGCATCTTTTTCTTAAGCGCTTTCAGAGCCTGATCGACATTGTTGTCGCGAACGATTACCTGCACGGAAACCACGCTCCTTTCAAAAAAACAAAAACACCCGGAGTGCGGAATGCCCCCCGGTTGGATTTACGGTCAAACTGACCGTGGGCTGTATATAGTGCAAATCTGGCAAAAAGAAAAGAGGGAAGGGGATATTCGCCTTGGGCGTTTATTGGCCGCGTTTTGGCGAACCCTTTGGGCAATTACCGGGTTTTCCGGTTTGGTTGCTTTAAAACCATGTGGCGATAACCATATGGTAGAAATGAATTAAAGGTTGTTATAATGCTTTGAGATAACAACATCTATTGCCTGATCCTGATCGGGTACATGATCTGGTTTCCCCGGGTTTCCGGGCGGGATATGCAAACAGCTCGGAGGATGGGAAATGGAAGGTGGTTTGCGCGAAACGGCGATTGCACATGCGCCGTTTTTTGTCACAGCCCCCGGTGAAACAGATGTTTTATTCACCATTGTTGTGTGGTTCGTGGTGTTGGCGGTGTTCGGTGCTGGGGCACTTTATCTTAGCCTGCATGCACTTCCCGAACGCATGGCCCATCACGCCAACCATACGCAAATCCAGCTCATCAGTATCCTGACCCTTCTGGCATTGTTTACCCATAACAACCTGTTCTGGTTGGCTGCCCTTGTGATTGCGGTGGTTCAGGTGCCGGATTTCTATAGCCCGCTCCAGTCGATTGCCCAGTCCGTCAAGGCAATGGCGCGCAACAAGGGGGCTGTTGTCGACGACTCGCCCGTTGCGTCAGAGCCAGTGACGACGCAGGAGAATGCCAAAGATGTTTGAGCTTCTTTTGTGTTCGCTGTTCACCATCCTGCCCGACTACCTGTTTCGCCGTTACAAGCAGGGCAAGCGGATCGGCAAGGAAATCACCCTGTTTTCCGTCTGGTATGAGCTGCGCTATGGCATTGTTGGCTGCGCGATCCTGACGATCACGCTTATTGCGACTATTTTCTATTTCCATCCATCGACGGTGAATGTGTCATCGTTCTTCCGAACCGTAACGATCCTGCCGGAAAAAGGCGGGCGTGTGGTCGAGATCTATGTTGAAAATGATCAGGTCGTGGCCGGTGGTGATCCGCTGTTTCGCATTGATAACCGGGTGGAACGCGAAGCCGTCGCCATGGCCGAGCAGCGCATTGCCGAAATCCGCGCCCAGATGGATGTCACCCGTGCTGACCTTGCCGTCGCCGAGGGCAATGTCGAACAGGCCCGCGGTACTTATAATCAGGTGCGCGACGAGCTTGAAGTCAAAGCCGATCTTTTGTCGCGCGGGAACAATGCGGTATCACGCCGCGAGGTCGAACGCCTGGAAGTATCGCTGACAACCCGGCAAGGCGGGCTGAACGCCGCGCTTGCAAGCATGACAGTGATTGAAACCAAGCTTCAAAGCCTGCTTCCGGCACAGCTTGCCAATGCGCAAGCGGCACTAAGGTCGGCAGAGGCGGAGCTTTCCAAAACCGTGGTGCGTGCCGGTGTGGCCGGAAAGATCCAGCAATTTGCCCTGCAAGTTGGTGATTATGTCAGTCCGGTCCTACGCCCGGCGGGAATCCTGATCCCGGAAAAGGACGGGGAAACGATCTATCAGGCGGGCTTTGCCCAGATCGCAACACAGGTGGTCAAGCCCGGTGTGATTACCGAGGTCACCTGTGCGTCATTGCCGTTTGAAATCATCCCGATGGTGGTAACCGACGTGCAGCCGGTGATTGCCGCTGGCCAATTCCGGCCAACGGACCAGTTGCTTGATATCACTGATCGCGCAAGGCCGGGCACCTTCCTTGCCAAGATGGTGCCGCTTTATCCGGAAACGATCCGTGATGTGCCACTTGGCAGTAAATGTGTCGCCAATGCCTATACCAACACCCATGATCAGCTTGAAGATCCTGATATCGGAACGGGGCGCTGGCTGTTTTTGCATATGGTGCAAACAGTGGGTGCGGTGCATGCCGTCCTGTTGCGCGTGCAGGCATTGATCTGGCCGATCCAGACTCTGGTCTTTGCGGGACACTAGGGCCGGGCATTAGGACTTTACAGCCGGTCGTTTTTGGTTGGATATAGGGCCATGTCGATCCTTAAAATTGCCCGGATGGGCCACCCGGTTCTGCGCCGCGTTGCAGACCGTGTCGAAGACCCGCTTGATCCCGAAATTCAGCGCCTGATTGCTGATATGAAGGATACCATGAAGGATGCCGGGGGCGTTGGCCTTGCGGCGCCGCAGGTGTTTCAGTCCTTGGCGATCATGGTCTATTACGTGCCCGCCCTTCGCAAAAGCGATGATCCCGACGATGGCGAGGTGCCCTTAAGTGTTCTGATCAACCCGGAAATCGAGCCGATTGGCGATGAAATCGTTGATGGCTGGGAGGGATGTTTGTCGATCCCGGGCCTTCAGGGTGTGGTGCCGCGATGGAACAAAATCCGTTACCGCGGGTTAAATGAGAAGGGCGAAGCTGTGGAAACCACCGCCGGTGGTTTCCATGCCCGCGTGGTTCAGCACGAATATGATCATTTGATCGGGGTGATGTATCCCGAACGTATGGAAGATATGTCGTTGCTTGGTTTTAACGAGGAATTGCGCGAAAACCCGCCCGAGACTACCTTTAGGCAGTCGGTTGCGACCGACGCCGGATCTGATGACGAGGAGGCCTGAATGTCTGTTACTGAAAGCATGACCCGTCTGCAAGCCCAGCGCGAAGCACTGGTCGAGGCAGCCCTTGAACATGTGCCGTTCGATGGCTGGACCAAACAGGCACTTCATGCGGGGGCAGAAGACCTTGATCTTGCACCGGGCGAGGTGGATCGTTTGCTCCCCAATGGCATTCGTCAGGCCATCGTTACCTATGTCGAAATGACTGATCGCAAGATGATCGCCGCCCTTGATGAAAAGGGCCTTGAGAACCTGAAAATTCGTGATCGCATCGCGACGGCGGTCAAAACCCGCCTTGAGCTGGTCGAGGGGCAAAAGGACACTGTTCGTGCGGCTCTTGCGTTTATGACCCTGCCGCAAAACGCCGCCCTTGGTCTAAAACTGACCCATGGGACGGTGGATGCGATGTGGGTGGCAGCCGGTGATACCTCCACCGATCATAACTGGTACACCAAGCGCATGTTGCTGGCGGGTGTCTATGGATCAACCCTTGCCTATTGGCTGGATGACACGTCCGAAGGCCATGCCGATAGCTGGGCATTCCTCGATCGCCGGATTGGCAATGTCATGCAGATCCCGAAAATTACCGCCAAGATTGGCAAGGCTGGCAAGTTTGCCGCCGCCCCGTTTAAAATGGGGGCAAAGATTGCGCGCTGCATGCCGACACCGGGCCGGATGCGCCGCCAGTTTGGTGGCTGATACAAAGGCCGTCAAAAAGCCCGATGAAAACAAAAACGCCACCGTGCATTGTGCCGGTGGCGTTTTAAGTTTTGAGGGAAGGAAACTTTTGCGGACGCAGTGATGCGGCCTGATCAGAAGGTATTGGTCAGGAAGCTTAAAAGCGTCATGTCGGGTTTGTTGGCTTCTTCCATTTCAGACGCCAGATCAATCTCGATCGGATTTTCCGGGCGCTGTGGTTCAAACTCATCCTCAATCAGGGTCTTAAGCGCGTTGGTGTCATCGGCTTCCTGAAGGTCATATTTTGCCGGCTTGGCGGCAAGGGCGACCAGTTCGGACGGCGGGGTGCCCATCCAGATGCCCTTTTTGTTGTCCTTGGCGAACTGCTGATCGCGCAGATAGGTGGTGCAGCTCGGATGGGTGTCGCAGCTGACCATATCGACCATCGCCCAACCGGCGCGCAGGATCAGACGGTTCAGATCGACCTGACCCATCTGGCATTCGGTCAACATCGGGAACAGTTGAACGTCCGAGACCTGCTGACATTTGATCGCATAGTTTTCGATGATGCGATCAAGCGCCTGGGCCGCCGCCGCCCCGCACTGGAATTCGACCGAACCGGCCCGGCAGATCATGCCGGGTTTTGGCGCGCGAATGCCAAACAGTTCGACAATCAGATTACCAAAGCGCAGCTTGTCGCCTTCGATCACATCCGGGAAGCCTGCGGCCCCCGGTGTAGCTGTGGCTTGGTTCGTGCGGCTTTCGACAGCAATCAGGCCAAGGGTCAGTGAAAGAATGATCAGAAGTTTTTTCATCACATGTCATCCGTAAAGAGTTTCCTGCCCCTTCAACAGCAAACCGGATGCCAATCAACTGGGCATAAAATGCCAGCCGGGTGATGTTTTGTGTAACGTTATGAATCACATACGAAAAAGCCCCGGACGCACTTGGTATCCGGGGCAATTTCTTGTTTTGCTTGGACGTCGGGGACGCCTTACTTTGGCAGAACCCAGGTCACATGGCCCATCTTGCGGCCGGGCTTTGCTTCGGCCTTGCCGTAAAGGTGCAGTTTGGCATTTGGCTCGGTCAAAATTGCCTGCCAGTCATTGATGTCGTCACCCAAAAGGTTCTTCATGCGGGCCTTGGAATGATGGGTCGGATCGCCCAGCGGCAGGCCGCAAACAGCGCGGATGAACTGTTCGAACTGACTGGTGATGCAGGCATCAATCGTCCAGTGACCGGAATTGTGCGGACGCGGGGCGACTTCATTGACCAAAATGTCACCATCGGTCGTGACAAACATTTCAACCGCCAGAAGCCCGACAAATTCCATCGCGCTGACCAGCCTGATCGAGATGTCTTCGGCCTTTTTCGAAAGATCGTCTGCGATTTCCGCCGGGGCAACGGTGACGTCAAGGATGTGATTGGTATGCACGTTCTCGACCGGGCAGAAACATGCGGTGTCGCCTTTTACGCCACGGGCAACGATCACGGAAATTTCGCGCTCGAACGAGATGAAGCCTTCAAGGATGGCCTCGGCTCCGCCCATTTCAGACCAGGCTTCGGCAAGGTCGGTATCAGCGGCAATCTTGACCTGTCCCTTGCCGTCATAGCCAAGTTCGGTGGTTTTCAGAACCGACGGACGGCCAAGCTTGGCAACGGCGGCCTCAAGATCAGCAAGGGATCGAACCGCCTCAAACGGCGCGGTGCCAATACCATGATCATTGCAAAACGTTTTCTCGCGCAGGCGGTTTTGCGAAATATGCAGGCATTTCCAGCCCGGACGAACCGGCACAAGATCCGCCAGCAGTTTGACGCTGTCGTGCGGGACGTTTTCAAATTCAAACGTCACAACATCGACATCCTCGGCAAAGGCGCGCAGTGCATCAAGGTCGCTGTAATCGGCAACGGTCGCCTTGGCGCAGACCTGTTCGGTCGGGCTATCGGCACCCGGGCCAAACACATGGACCTTATAGCCAAGCTCCGCCGCACAGAAGGCTGCCATACGGCCAAGCTGACCGTTGCCCATAATGCCAATGGTGCTGCCCGGGGCGATGATGCGCGTGTCGAAATCCGTCATGTATTCCTCGATCAAAACTCGCCCATCTGTCGGGCAATCGTCAAATCTGGTGCAATCAAACAAAAACGCGCCCCGTCGGGGGCGCCTTTTTCAGATCAGGAGATCAGGGTGCCGGGTCGACCGGCTCGTCTGCGACCGATGCGGTCTGGGCTGCGCGCCAGTCATCAAGGCGGGCGGCAAGGCCATCATCCATCAGCGCCATTATTTCGGCTGCCATCAAACCGGCATTTTTGGCACCGGCAGAACCAATGGCAAGGGTGCCAACCGGAACGCCGCCCGGCATCTGAACGATGGAAAGCAGGCTATCAAGGCCCTTAAGGGTGCGGCTTTGAACCGGAACACCCAGAACCGGAAGCGGGGTCATGGCCGCTGCCATGCCCGGAAGGTGGGCGGCACCGCCGGCACCGGCGATAATGACCTTAAGGCCGCGCGACTTTGCCGTTTTGGCATAGTCATACAGGCGATCCGGCGTGCGATGGGCGGAGACGATCTTGGTCTCGTACGCGACGTTCAACGCATCAAGGACATCTGCTGCATTTTTCATGGTTTCCCAGTCTGACTGGCTTCCCATGATAATGCCGATGACCGGGATTTGATCGCTCATATTGGCGGCTCCGTTTCGGGCGGTTTCATGAAGGCCCGCATTATATGCAGCAAGTTCTATCATGCAAGCTTGCTTGCGGGATTGTCTTATCGGGAAAAGTCTTGTATATGATGTTGACCTTATTAAGAAATTCATGAAGTAATGGCAAATCGCAGTCAATGTCACTCAGGATTGAAAATCTTGGTGAATTAATTGCGTTTTTGATCTATTATTTACCATTGCCTTATATAACTGTGCAGGTAGCACGCGAAGGTCAGACATGAAAGTCACAAGACCAGGATCAATGACACCCTCTATGGGGGGCGGGGATGGACGATATCCATCAAGCCCTTACGGGATTCTTGCATATGGCAAGGATGCGGGCCGTCGTCGTGCGCCAAATCAGGACCATCAGGTTGATATCGACACTGACGCCATACCGGATGCGGTCGACAAGACGCCCTATCACACCCCCGATATCGCAAACGTTCTGGGTATTCCCGACCAACAGGTGACACCTGCGGTAGAACAGGCGATAGGTCGCCTGATGGTGCGCATCAATGGCCTGACCGAAAATCTCAACGAACTGAAGCAACGCCAGACTCATCTGGCCCGCAATGAAGGCCGCGATCCCTTTACCGGCGCGATCAGCCGACAGGCCTTCATGCAGATCCTTGAAAACGAAATGTCACTGGTTGGCGCGGATCGGACAAGCCGCATGGTGTTGATGTGCGAATTGGCCAATCTTGACGACATCCTGCAACTTCACGGGCAGGATTGCAAAGAAGGCCTGTTTAACTATGTCCGGCGCATCATGGCTGATTTTATCATGGCGCCGCATCATCTGGGATATCTCGGCTGCAATGACTTTGCGGCCCTGATGTATAACGTTGACGAGGAAGATATCTGGCAACGCGTTGACGCCATCACCAGATGGCTTGATCAACATCCTTATACGCACAAAGGCAAACCGATCCCGGTTGTCCCGGTCTTCGGGCTTTATCATGCGCAAAGCGGTGATACACCGGCCTCGGCCCTTCAGGCGACAGATGCGGCCCTGCGTGCGCACAAGGAAATGTATCTGGCCCGGCTGGATCGCATTCCGCAGGGCATCTGATTACTTCCCATTTTCATCTGGCAGATTTTGGCGTGGCCGGTGGCAAATCAGGCGATAATGTCTGGGACCAGCTGCGACTCGATATAAAGGATTTCGTCCTTTAAGGCCAATTTGCGCTTTTTCATGCGGCCAAGACGCAGTTGATCATGATGGGGGGCCTGAACCATTTGTTCGATGGCGACGTCCAGATCACGGTGTTCCTCGCGGAGCGAAAGAAGTCTCTTTTCAATCTCGATCTGATTGATTTCGTCCATTTTTGATCCAGCTTAATAACCAATGCGAGGGGACAGTGATAATACCAGATATCATGTTGGCAACCCATATGATTTGTACCACCCTGTAAAACAAATTTGCCACGATCGGGAAGGAAACAAATGCGCATCGGAGTTTTGACCAGTGGCGGTGATTGCGCCGGATTGAACGCGGTTATTCTTGCGGTGGTCCGCCGTGCGGTTCTTGGCTATGGCTGGGATGTTGTCGGTATTCGTCAGGGAACCCATGGCCTGATGCAGGACCCGCCCCAGGCCATTGACCTTAATGATCAGGTCAATAGTGACGGGTTGTTGCGCCTTGGCGGTACGATCCTTGGCACGGTGAACAAGGGCGATCCGTTCCATTATCCGATGCCTGATGGCAGCTTTGCCGACCGATCAAGCGAAGTCATTGAAGGCTATCACAAGCTTGGCCTTGATGCCCTGATTGGCATTGGCGGCGATGGCAGCATGGCGATCCTGCATCGTTTGGCCAAGATGGGCGGCATCAATCTGGTGGGGATCCCCAAGACGGTTGATAACGACCTTGCCCAGACGGAATATTCCATTGGCTTTACCACGGCGGTGAATGTCGCAACCGACGCCCTTGATCGGTTGCAACCCACCGCGGCATCCCATGAACGGATCATGATCCTTGAGGTCATGGGCCGTGATGCCGGACATATTGCCTTGTTCGCCGGGGTTGCGGGCGGGGCGGATGTCATCCTGATCCCGGAAATGGATTATGATCTTGATGAGCTTAGCCAGCATTGCCTCAATATCCGCAAAAGCGGCCGCAACCATGCGCTGGTGATCGTTGCCGAGGCGGTCAAACGTGATGATGGATCGGCGGTAACCCTTGGCGATGATGGCCAGAAAGTCCGTTATGGCGGCATCGGCCATTGGCTTGCCGACGAGCTTGGCGCACGCACCGGCTGGGAAACCCGTGTGACGGTGTTGGGGCATGTCCAGCGGGGTGGCACACCATCGCCGCGTGACCGTGTGATTGCATCGGCCTTTGGGGTGCATGCGGTGGATTTGATCGCAGAAAAGAAATTTGATCGTGTCTGCGCCTGGCAACAGCGCAAAGTCGTCGATGTTGCGATGGAAGATGTTATTGTCGGCCCGCGGCTTGTTGATACCCAAGGCACGATGGTCTCGACCGCCAAGGGGCTTGGCGCCTATATGGGGCATCCGCCGAAAGTCGCCAGAACGGCCAAAACCGTTTGATATCCAATAAAAACACAGCAGGTTGGGAATGGATCAGGAAGAAGTCTGGGCCTTTACGGTCGCGATGTATGGTCGCGATGGCGTCGCCAAGATGTGCCTTGATCTTCAGGAACGTTGTGACCTTGATGTGAACATGCTGCTTTTCATGTTCTTTCTGGGTCAGAAGGGATTGGCACCACTAAGCATTTCAGCACTTGAGGCATCTGTGCGCGACTGGCGCGAAAACGTGATCAAGCCACTGCGCCAGACACGGCGACACCTGCGCGATGATCCGCGCATCAGTGCACAGGAATTGCGCCAGAAGGTCAAATCAGACGAATTGCAGGCCGAACGCATAGAACAGCACATCCTGTGCGAAGCGGTTGAAACCGTGCCGAGTGATGATCGGATGGCCGCCGCCCATGCCTATTTGTCCCCCAACCGGTTCGCGTTGGATCAGCAGGCTTGTGACAAGGCGCTTGGCGACCTGACCCGGATGATGGGGATCGCCTAGCGCGCGGTTATTCTATTCGCGTGTTTTGGGTTTGCCGGTGACCGGGATTGGGTTGGCGGCCTCGGTATCGCCCCAGCGGGCTGTTTCGGGCAGATCAATCTCAAACAGATCAAGAATCCGTCCGCAGCTTTGTGTCACCATTTCATCAAGTGATTGCGGCCGGGCATAGAATGCCGGAACCGGCGGGGCAATGATTGCGCCGTTTTCCGTGGCCAGCGCCATGTTGCGGATATGGCCGGCATGAAGCGGTGTTTCACGCGCCATCAGGACAAGACGCTTACGCTCTTTAAGGATCACGTCGGCGGCACGCGCGATCAGATTATCTGCGACTCCGCTTGCGACCTCGGCCAGAGACTTCATCGAGCAGGGGGCAATGATCATACCGCGGGCGCGAAAGGAACCCGACGCAATCGATGCACCGATATCGGCATTGTCATGGACAACGTCAGCCATCTCCTTGATTTCGCGGATTTTAAAATCGGTCTCATAGGCGATGGTGCGCTCGGCTGCTTTGGAAAGAACCAGATGAGTCTCGATTGGCGTATTTTTCAGCAACTGTAAAAAACGTATGCCGTAAATCACACCCGATGCGCCGGTTATGCCAATGATAAGTCGATCTTTTTGCGTCATGCCAATCCTTGCCGGGCTGTGTTCTTGTTCACGTTTCTGATCGAAACACTGGAAATCATGTTACGAAATTAATACCATCTTGTTGTGGGCAATGTCAGATATAAGGAGTAGGCGAATGAGCGTTCAAAGCCATATCGAAGCTCTAACTGCCAAACATGCTGCACTAGAGCAGGAACTCCACCTCGAGACGCGCCGCCCGGCGCCCAACGATTCCGTTGTTGCAGACATTAAACGCCGCAAGCTTGAAATCAAGGACGAGATAAACCGAATAACCCATTAGCCGTTGTGGCATGGCCAAACGCGTGATCAAGAACACGCGATCCCCCATGCGAACGGTTTGACGACCTCAAAGATTTCCTAACTCTTGCTTTTGCCGCCTCATCTTAACGCCCACGCTTGAGGCGGCAACTTTATGTCTGCACTTCAAAATCACGGGCAACTTCCCACATTCATCATATAGCTGCAAACAGATACGAAATCCCTGACTGAGGGGATCAACCACGTATCTGTTTTGAGTAATTGTAATCCGCAGAAACCAAGGATTACAGGGCGCTACCAATGTCTAAGGGGTATGTGTAAATTAAATCGGTATTATGATGCCGATTTACGAGCATATAGCTCCGCATGCGTCCGAATTCGACGCCAGACCAAACGCCGCGGGAGGGTATTTCACCAATGACCGGTCGCTATCAGGAAATCTACGAACGTTCGATCGCCGACAAGGAAGGCTTTTGGGCAGAAGCTGCTGAAAACATTTCCTGGTACAAGAAATGGGATCGCGTTCTCGATGACAGCAACGCACCGTTTTACCGCTGGTTTGTCGGTGGCAAGGTCAATACCTGCTATAACGCACTTGATCGTCACATTGAAAATGGCCGGGGTGATCAGGCAGCCCTGATTTATGACAGTCCGGTCACCAATACGGTTCAGACATTCACCTATTCCCATCTGCGCGACGATGTCGCCCGCCTTGCCGGGGCATTGCATGCGCGCGGGGTGACCAAGGGCGATCGGGTGATCATCTATATGCCGATGATCCCGCAGGCGGCGATGGCGATGCTTGCCTGTGCGCGGATCGGCGCGATCCATTCTGTCGTGTTTGGCGGTTTTGCATCCAACGAACTGGCGACCCGCATCAATGACGCCAAACCAAAACTGATCCTGACCGCAAGCTGCGGCATCGAAGGATCGCGCGTCATTGAATATAAACCGCTGCTCGATAAAGCCATCGCCATGGCGGATCACAAACCCGAAAGCGTCATTCTGTTCCAGCGGCCACAAAGCGATGCGTTGCTGATGGATGGTCGTGATTACGACTGGGAAGTGGAATGTGCGAAGGCCGCACCGTCTGACTGCGTCCCGGTTGATGCCACCGATCCGCTTTATATCCTTTACACGTCCGGCACGACCGGCCAGCCCAAGGGCGTTGTCCGCGACAATGGCGGGCATATGGTGGCCCTCAACTGGTCGATGAAGAACATTTATGATGTCGATGCCGGTGACGTTTACTGGGCGGCGTCGGACGTTGGCTGGGTGGTTGGCCATTCCTATATCGTTTACGCGCCGCTTCTGGCCGGTTGTACGACGGTGATGTATGAAGGCAAACCGGTCGGAACGCCGGATGCCGGGGCGTTCTGGCGGGTAATTTCCCAGCACAAGGTCAAGGTGCTGTTTACCGCACCGACGGCATTCCGTGCGATCAAACGCGATGACCCCAAGGCCGCGCATATGGCCAACTATGACCTTGGCAGCCTTAAGGCGCTGTATCTGGCCGGTGAACGTTCGGACCCCGATACCCTGCAATGGGCGGAAAACAGCCTTGGTGTGCCGGTGATTGACCACTGGTGGCAGACTGAAACCGGCTGGTCGATTTGTGCCAATCCGCGCGGGATTGAATTGCTTCCGATCAAGTATGGCTCGCCAACGGTGGCAGCCTGCGGTTGGGATGTACAGGTTCTCGACGAGGCCGGAAAGCCGCTTGAACGTGGTCAGATTGGCGCGCTTGCCGCCAAATTGCCGCTACCACCGGGAACGCTTCCGACCCTTTGGCAGAATGATGACCGGTTCAAGTCATCCTATCTTGAAGAATTCCCGGGCTTTTATGCCACGGGGGATGCCGGCTTTATTGACGAAGATGGCTACATCTACGTCATGTCGCGCACTGACGACATCATCAACGTTGCCGGGCATCGCCTGTCGACCGGGGGCATGGAAGAAGTCCTCTCAAGCCATCCTGATGTCGCCGAATGCGCGGTCATTGGTGTGCATGATGATCTTAAGGGGCAATTGCCGCTGGGCTTCATCGTGTTGAAGTCCGGGGTCACCCGCCCGCATGACGCGATCTTGGCCGAAGTCGTTGCCATGGTCCGCGATCAGATTGGACCGGTGGCCGCATTCAAGAAAGCAACTGTGGTCGAACGCCTGCCCAAGACCCGATCGGGCAAGATCCTGCGCAAGACCATGCGTTCCATCGCCGATGGTGAAAGCTATAACACCCCGGCAACGATCGATGATCCGGCAATCCTTCCCGAAATCGCCGAGGTCCTCAAAGAAATCGGTTATGCAAAATAGATAGACCCGTCCATCACAGATGCAAACTCCCGCTCCCAACTTAACGGAGCATCCTTGCACCCGCTTTTGCTCTCAAAAGCGGGTGCTTTTTTTAGGATCAAGTTTTGGGAATGATCGGGCTGTCGTCGCAGAGTGGCCGTTGCATCAGGACCGAATCAAGCCAGCGGTCAAACTTGTAGCCGACCTTTTTGAAGGTACCGACCATTTCAAAGCCGTGGCGTTGATGTAGGCTGATCGATGCCTTGTTAGCACTATCCCCGATCACGGCGACCATCTGGCGCCACGGGCCCTCTTCACACCGTTTAATCAGGGCCGCCATCAGAAGACTGCCAACCCCTTGGCCAACACAATCATGGGCCACGTAGATCGAATTTTCGGCCGTATGGCGATAGGCCGTGCGCGGGCGATAGGTGCCAGCGTAACAGTAGCCCACAATAGTATTGCTGCGAACGGCAACAAGATAGGGCAGGCCCTTATCGCGAATGGCGGCGAACCGATTGGAAATTTCGGCCTCGTCAGGTGCCGTTTCCTCAAACGATGCCGTGCCATGCAGAACATGGTGGCGATAAATCGCCGTGATGGCCGGAATGTCGTCAAGCGCGGCGTCACGGATGGTGATGTTTGGCAACAGGGCTGTGGCAACGTCTTGGGCTGCGGTGTTCGAAGGCATGTTTTTTTATCCGGCATTATGATGTTTGAGCTGACATTACGCCCAAATACAGCATAAGTTTAGCTTTGATAAATTATGCACAGCATAAGGAAAAGTTTGGTATGCGTGCACTTAACCTTGATCAGCTTCATGCCCTTGCCGATGTTGTTGCAATGGGAAGTTTTTCGGCCGCAGCCGATAAGCTAAATCTCAGTCAGCCTGCCATCAGCCAACAGGTGCGTCAGCTTGAAACCCGCATGGGTGTCAAATTGATTGAACGCGTTGGCAAACGTGCCGAGGCCACACCGGCGGGATTGGCCCTTTTGGCCCATATCAGCGACATTGATGCATCTGTGCGCGCGGCCGAGGATGCCGTGGCCGGATTTTCAAGTGGTGCAGCCGGTCGCGTGCGGATCGGAACCGGGGCAACAGCCTGTATCTATTTCCTGCCGGCAATTCTTGAAAAGCTTCAACGCAGCTTCCCAAAACTCGAAATCATGGTTCGTACTGGCAATGCTGGCGACATCGTTCGTGCGATTGAGGATAACAAGCTCGATATCGGCCTTGTGACCATGCCATGCAGTGGGCGGAGCCTTTCGGTAACGCCGATCATGACCGATCCGTTTGTCGCAATCTTTCACGCGGATGCCGATGTCGGGGATGTTATTCGCCCTGCCGATCTGGAAGCGATGCCATTGGTGCTTTATGAACGCGGCGGATTGACGCGCACATTGGTCGATGACTGGTTGCGCAAATCCGGGGTTAATGGCCGTTCGGTGATGGAGCTTGGCAGTGTGGAGGCGATCAGGGAACTTGTCGGCGCAGGCATCGGTGCGACGATCCTGCCCGAAATGGGCGCAAGACCAGATCGAACCCAGTTTCCCATCAAGACCCGCCCGTTGTCACCGCCACTCGTGCGCGAACTGGCGCTCATCATGCGTCGCGATAAAACTCTGACGCCGGGACTACAGGCTGTCTGCAATAGCCTGAAAGCAGCCGCTGACAGGCGCAAAACTGATCGGTAAACCGGTCAGTCTTCCTCAGAAATGAAGAAGGTTGGAAAATCCGCATCCGGCTCCGGCGCGTGAAGCGCCACACCAGCCGTCGTGATCATTTCGGCGATATGATCCGGCGGCGGGCAATCGGTAAAGAACGCGCTGACATCGCGGATGGATCCGCCGCGGACAACGGCGTTGCGTCCAAACTTGGTGTGATCGGCAACCAGATAGGATTTCCGGGCATTTTTCAGGATGGCAGATCGGGCGCGGACTTCCTGTTCATCGAAATCAAGCAGGCTGCCATCCGGATCAATCCCGCCGACGCCAAAGATGCCGTAATCAACCTTGTAGCTGTTAAAGAACGCCTCGACCTCGGGCCCCAGAACATCCCGGTCACGATTGCGCAGGCGTCCGCCAATCAGGGTCACTTCAAAGCTGTCATTGGTGGCCGCGACATAGGCGACATTCAGGTTATTGGTGAAAATCCGAAGATCGCGATGTTGCAACAGCGCATTGGCAACAAGTTCCGGGGTGGTACCAATCGAAAAGAACAGCGACGCCCCGTTGGGAATTTCGCGCGCCACCAGGGCCGCGATCTTTCGCTTGTCATTGACGTTCAGAACCTTGCGCGCCCGATAGGCGATGTTTTCATGCTCAAGGGCTGGTTCAACACCGCCGTGGCGACGGCGTAGCAGGCCCTCATCGCACAGCGCATTCACGTCGCGCCGAATGGTTTGCGGAGTGACGTCAAAGCGTTCGGCAAGTTGTTCGATGGTGCGAAAGCCATCAGCACGGACAAGTTCGACAATGCCTGCCTGGCGTTCGGTTGGGCGTTTTTGCATGGAAACGTGTCTTCGGTGTTGTTCATTTGAAAAGCAGCCGAATGGTATGTCGCCACCATGTCGGTTGCGTTACCGTTTCGCGGCAATACAATGAAACAAACCTTACGCAAGCAGGACGTAAACCCCAACGAAAAAGGCCGCCCTGTGGGCGGCCTTTGAAATTCGATCAGGATTTGAAGAGGTTTTCGGCCGCTTCCATGTAATCGGAAGTCTTCGGCTCGTCTTTCTTCTCGTCCTTTTTCTTGCCGGGATAATCCGGTTCCGGATTGATCTGCAATTCTTCCGGCAGCGGATCCGGCTCGACATCCTTGGCGATCTTTTCCGGGTTCTTCGAACGTGCGATCACGACCTGTTTTTCAAGGTCAAGCTCGGTGCAAAGGCCCATGGTGACCGGGTTGCGCGGCGTCAGGTTGGCCGAGTTCCAGTGCGAACGATCACGGATCTTGCCAATGGTGTCCTTGGTGGTGCCGATCAGCTTGCAAACCTGCGCATCGGAAAGTTCCGGATGGTGTTTGAGAAGCCATGCAATTGCATTCGGGCGGTCCTGACGTTTGGAAACCGGGGTATAGCGTGCACCCTTTGACTGCGCGCGCGGGCGCGGCAGGTCGGATTTCGCCATTTTCAGGAATTCGCGTGGGTCTTTTTCGCAACGCGCGATTTCTTCTTTGGTCAGCTGACCATTGGCAACCGGATCGAGGCCAACGATACCTTGGCCGACGTCGCCGTCTGCGATGGCCTGAATTTCAAGCTCATGGAGTTCGGTAAAGGCAGCAATCTGCCGGAACGACAAGCCGGTATTGTCGATAAGCCATACAGCGGTTGCTTTGGGCATGAGGGGCTGTGCCATATTTCCTCCTGTTTCCTTCTTTCTCTCTGGAGACCGGCGATGGGTATAAGGCCCAAAAAGCGCGGGAATGTCTGCCCCAGAATATAATCTCTTTAGGTGGTCCGGCAATGCAGCAAGGTCAACCGCGGGGTTGCTGCGCATCATCGGATCCGCCATTGCGTTCTTTTCGATCAATGTGCGGGTAAATGCAACAATCTGTTGCGGCGTTCTGAAAAGAATATTTCTTTCAGGACCGCAAGCATAGCAATGTTGCCTTGGATCGGTCAGATAAAACTTATCAGACCTTCGTCCATACGCGATCAGTCGACTTCCAGTATCACTTTTCCGATGTGTGCGCCACCCTTCAATGTGGCATGTGCCTCCGATGCCTGCGCAAGCGGGAAGGTCTTGTAAATTACGGGCGCAACTTGACCGGATTCCAGAAGCGGCCAGACTTTTTCGCGCAACGAATTGGCAATTGCGCCTTTGTTGGCAACTGGCTGCGCACGCAGGGTTGATCCCATCAGCGTCAGACGTTTGAGCAACAGCGGGGTAAAGTTGGTTTCCGCCTTGGGTCCGCGCAAAAACGCAATGATCAGAATGCGGGCTTCAAATGCAGCTGCCTTGAAATTCCGGTTGACATAGTCGCCTGCGACCATATCCAGAATAACATCTGCGCCTTTGCCATCGGTTGCGGCTTTGACCTCTTCGACAAAGTCCTGGGTCTTGTAGTTGATTGCGACATCTGCCCCGAGGTCACGGCAGGCCTGACATTTGTCGTCTGATCCGGCGGTGGCAATCACCTTGGCGCCAAATGCTTTGGCAAGCTGGATGGCGGTGGTGCCGATCCCCGATGTGCCGCCATGCACCAGAAATGTCTCGCCCGCCTTCAGATCAGCTTTGTCAAAGACGTTATGCCAGACCGTGAAAAAGGTTTCCGGTACCCCGGCGGCGGCTATCATCGACATGCCTTTCGGCACCGGCAGGCATTGCGCCGCTGGCACTGCGGCATATTGGGCGTAGCCGCCGCCGGTAACCAGTGCGCAAACCTTATCCCCGCATTTCCAGTCAGTGACGTTTGATCCAACGGCAACAATTTCGCCTGACAGTTCAAGGCCCGGGATTTCTGACGCACCGGGCGGGGGCGGGTACATGCCGGCAACTTGCATCAGGTCCGGTCTATTCACCCCACTTGCCGCAACCCGCACCAAGACATCATCCGGGCCATGGTCCGGCACAGCGACATCACCCAGCACAA
Organism: Thalassospira sp. CH_XMU1458; assembly: GCF_037027205.1. Lineage (NCBI taxonomy): Bacteria > Pseudomonadati > Pseudomonadota > Alphaproteobacteria > Rhodospirillales > Thalassospiraceae > Thalassospira > Thalassospira sp. CH_XMU1458. The sequence goes on from NZ_JAYMDW010000001.1 coordinate 1,607,854, forward strand.
GGGCAGTGGGTGCGGTGTCTTTCGTGATCTCGACGGCTTTCATCTTTTCGGGAAATTCTGGATTGGACATCGGGACCTCGTTGGCGAAAACTGCGTTTTATACCTATCTAGGACATGAAGGAAATTCAATGCCCCTGACCTGACAGGGAATAATGGAGGATGATTGTGGACGAAGAAGAGTTTGCTGTTCTCAAATCGGGTGAATTTGGCTTGCCGCGCAATCTTGAAGGAATGTCGGTCACCAGTCTGAAAGACTATCGCGCCGCGCTGGAGCGTGAAATTAAACATGTGGATGAGACGCTCGAACACCGCAAAGGTGTGACCGAGGGTGCAGAAGCATTGTTCAAGAGCTGAAACCCCATCTGGATGCTTCGGAGCGGCATGTTCGATTACTAGACGTGAGGATGGTTTTTTTAAACCTGCGGTTAATTGAAAATTAAACTTGCCGTCTTATATGTGGAATAGAGGGTCATCTGATGGCTCTCTTGTCGAACGTGATGTTTCGATGCCTCCCTGTTAAACTGAGCCGCCCTTTTTTGGGCGGTTCTTTTTCTTTGTGATTGATTTTTAGCGACTTAGTGGCCTGCCGATTAAGGCAGTGCGCATCTGCGTGCCCGTATTAATCTGTAAAAAGATACGGGTTAATACGTATTGTCACATTTGTGCCATGAATAGCCTTGACCGCCTCTTAAGCGCTGGCTAAAGTTCGCACACAACAAAAACAAAACCAAAAAAAGTCCGGCAAGTTTAGCAGGTTGAGGTGAGACCGCCCCGAAAGTGGGCGGTCTTTCTATTTGCGCAATTCCCGTCTTGAAGCCGCTCAAAACCTTCCCAATATATTCAGGATGACTCACGAGCATCCCCCGACGTCAAAGGCGGCGTCGTATCAAAGCAATTTCTCGGTTGTTCATTTTTCGCGTACCTACGATGAAGCCTTTACGCTGCTGATAGAGGCACGGAATTACCTTTCCGCCCATCGAGGCCAAAGCAAGAAACAGGGCAGTCGCGAAGCCGTTGCACAATGCGTCGAAGAGATGCGCATGACCACGCGATTGATACGGGCAATGGCGTGGCTTCTTGCCGTGCGCGCTGTTGAAGCGGGGGAAATCCCATGGGATGAGGCTGTCGATATTGATGATCTGATGGCCGATCTTCGGGTCTGTACGGTCAATCCGCACGAGGAATATGGTTTTCTCTCGCCCGGTCTTCTCGACCTGATGGGGCGTGCCCATTCACTTTATATGCGTACCGCCCGTATGGAATTGCAGGTCGCCGCACGCTGCAACGGCTAATAGACCTCAGCCTTACCCGAACATCGTTTTGCCCAGGACTGGTTGCGGCGCGGTTGGTTGATACCGACCACAGCGCATTCTGGTGATCACGGGATATAGAAGAGGGGCAGCTCAGCTGCGGGCTTGAACCTGGAAGACCTCAATCGGGTCGGCAAAGCCCTTCATCTGGCGTGTACCTTGCGAGACAAAGCTTGCCCGACTGCCGCTATAGGTATTCTTGACGTTTTCTGAAACCAGTGTTTCGTCACCGCCTGCTTGCGCACAGACACGTGCGGCCAGCTGCACCACACTGCCAAACAGGTCGTTTTCCTCGGCAATGGCTTCACCGGCATTGATGCCGATGCGGATCTGGAATTTCAGGTCCTGGCTGGCATTGTGGGACGCCATGTTCTTCTGGATTTCAATGGCGGCTTCTACCGAACTCGCCGAGGACGGGAACACGGCCATGATACCGTCGCCCATATGTTTGACTTCCTTGCCATAATTGTTGATCAGGGCCGTGCGCACGATCTGGTTATGGATATGCACCATCTGCTGTGCGCCATGATCCCCCAGTTCCTGGGTCTTGGCCGTGGAATTGACGATGTCGGTAAACATTAGGGCATGAAGCTTTTTGCCACCGGCACCTTGTGGGCCAGCCGCGGGCTTGTCACTCCAGTCATTGATTGCTTTGGCGACCGATGACGTGATGCTCTTTTCATCCTTGATATAGGCGTCCATCGACTGGCGGCCCGCGCCATACATATCCTTGTATTTCGGCTCAAGAATATAGTCGTCGACATTCTTGCAGAAAGTTTCGGCCATGCTTTTGTTCGCGCCCATCGCCGAAATGCAGTCCCGCAAAATGACGCGCCCGTCCTTTTGATCCAGCGCGTGTTTTTCACTGCATGCATCACAGGCCCCGGCGACATATAGGTTAACGCCAAACTTGTGATAGGCATCAAGCGAGGTCACTTTACGCTGAATGGCTTCGATCGATCCGGTGATGAAGTCGCGCATCTGTTCGCGCGTCGCCCGCATTTCGCGTGTTTCGACCAATGGCTTTTCGGGCGTATCGTCAATCGGCTCCGGTACGGCCTCTGCCGATGTGTCGTCCTGCGCGTCTTCTGCGACCTCTACGTCCGTGTCGCCATCCTCACGGGCCATTTCGGCCGCCATTTCTGCGGCTGACTTGCGGCGCACATCCGAACCAGATCCCTGTGTGTTGCCCGTGCGATTACCGGTGCGGGCCGATTTGGACCCTGTCGAACGAAAAGATGCCATTGAAGATCTGCGTGCACGTCCCTTGAACTTTTTGGTCAGCGCCATCAGCATCGGTACGACGCTGGCCAAAAAACCAACGGTGAAGGACAGGAAGTTCGCCTTGTCATAAAAGCCCTGACTGATCTTGAGCCCCATCCCGGGCAGGAATTCAAGCCCCTTGGCCGCAAGCAACATGGTCGCAAGGCCAACCGCAATCGCAACACAGAAGGCGACCATCATCTTAAGGCCAAGGCCAATAAGGGTCTGGCTTTCTGCAACCGATGCAGATGGGCGAACAGCTGCTGGCTTCTTTTCGCTGGCAGGTGCCGCATCGTTGGGCTTGTCGGCAGATGTATCTGCCTTTGGCATCATTGGGGCGGGGGCAGGACGCTGCACATCGGCTTTGGGCGGGGCTGACCGCTTTGGCTTTGCCTGCGGGTTGGTGTTTTCCAGTCTGCCCTGACCGCGCGTCTCATAAATCACATACTCGTCAGAGCTGTTGGTTGCGTGGTCGTAAACCTCGCGAATGACTTTCACGCCTGACACGTGATTGGCGCGCTCGATCTGTTTGGCTTCCTCTTCTGCCTGCTTTCTTTGCGCACCAGTAAAGTGACCGTGGATCTGCCACCGGCCTGAACGGTCTTTAACATAGACCTCATAGCTAACCTGGTTACGTGCTGTCACTTGATTCATCTAAGAGCCTGATCATGCGTGCAAGCAGAACAGGGCAGCAGAATCGGTGCCGCCTTATCCTAACGAATGGGATTATGGCAAAAAAATGCCGAAATCACCATCAGATATGCTCAATAACAGCCAAGAGTTGTTCCAACCACAGCTTTTTACCGTCGGCAGCTATGCAAATTCAGGGTTTAGACAAAGAAAAACGCCCGCGGCATCAAGAAGATGCGACGGGCGCTGATCCCACAGAACACAGAAGCGTGTTCTTTGCTTAGTTGCCGATATTGAAACCAGCGAAGCGCTTTTTGAACTTAGCAAGCTGCCCGCCGCTGTCCAGAAGACGGTGAACACCAGTCCAAGCCGGGTGGCTTTTCGGATCGATGTCGAGCTTCAACACATCGCCCGGATTGCCCCAGGTCGACTGCGTGGTGAAGGTGCTGCCGTCAGTCATCTGAACGGTGATCTCATGGTAATCGGGATGGATATCTTTTTTCATCGCCTATCACTCCGGAATTTGAAGCGCGGTGTATAGTGTAAAAAATCGGCTCGCGCAACCCCTGTAACCGGTAATTATCCGATTAACGCCAAATGAGGGGAGTGCAGTAGCGATCAGGCGGTCGTTTAACAGTGGTTGACCCATGTTTCAAGCTTTTCTCGCACCCGTGCTTATGCATACTTGCACAGGCCTCTTTATATAGTATGGTGCGCCAACAATTGATTGTCGCCTTGCCGGGGCATTGGACCCCGATGATAGACGGAGAATATGACTGTGGCCCTTGAGGAAACCCGCTTCCATCAGCTTGCAGACGAAACCATCGAAACGCTGTCTGATGTTATTGATGATGCCTTGGGCGATGACCTTGATGTTGATCTGCAGTCCGGCATCCTGACCATCGAACTCGATTCGGGCGAACAATTCATCATCAACAAGCATGGTCCGAACCGTCAGGTCTGGCTTTCTTCGCCAGTCAGTGGGGCAAGCCACTATGACTTTGATGAAGACAACGAAACCTGGACCTCGACCCGCGGTTCGACCACGCTCCATGATCAGCTTTCGGCTGATCTCGCTGTCAAAACCGGGAACAAGCTTGATCTTGGCTGATCTCTTTACATCGGCCGCGTGGTTACCACTGCATACGGAATAAAGTGCCTTGGCGCGTACACCGACTTCTTCTGCAAAACTCACCGATCGTGAAACCAGCCGGAACCTCTCGTCGCTCCGTGCCATTGTTCCGTTCGTCACAAAATACCGTTTGCAGCTGTTCGGCGCGCTGATCGCACTGGTGACAGCTTCTGGCACCGTACTTGCGCTTGGCAATGGCCTGCGCATGCTGGTTGACGAAGGCTTTGCCGAAGGTGATGGCGCGCTGCTTGACCGGGCGTTGTTCGTTCTGTTTGCGGTAACCCTGTTGCTAGCGGGCGCAAGTTACATGCGCTTCTTCCTGGTTTCCTGGATCGGGGAACGTGTGGTTGCCGATATCCGTTCCGCCGTATACCGCCATATCATCCGACTAGACTCAGCCTTCTTTGAAGTCACACGAACCGGTGAAGTTCTTTCGCGTCTGACGACCGACACCACATTGCTTCAGGCTGTCATTGGCTCAAGCGTTTCGATCGCGCTTCGCAATGCCCTGATGTTTGTCGGGGGACTGACGATGTTGGCCATCACCAGTCCCAAGCTCACAGCCCTTGTCTTGCTGGTGGTGCCGTTGGTGGTCATTCCGATTGTCGGATACGGCCGACGCGTGCGGCGTTTGTCGCGAGAGTCGCAAGACAGAGTAGCCGACGTCAGCGCCTTTTCCGAAGAAACCCTCAATGCGCTGCGCACGGTGCAGGCCTATACCCACGAAGAAATCGAAAGCCAGCGTTTCAGCGGCCATGTCGAAGGGGCCTTCAGAACGGCGGTCGCGCGTATTTCCGCCCGCGCCCTTCTGACTGCGATTGTTATCGTCATGGTGTTTGGTGCGGTCGGCACCATCCTGTGGATTGGTGGTCATGATGTGCTTGATGGCACGATCTCGGCCGGGGAACTTTCGGCCTTTGTCTTCTATGCGGTGGTGGTTGCCGGATCGGTTGGCGCCATCAGTGAAGTGATAGGTGATTTGCAACGCGCGGCCGGTGCGGCGGAGCGCCTTGTTGCGTTGTTGTCGACTGAACCTGAAATCAAGGCGCCGGAAAACCCCTTCGCGTTGCCAGTACCCCATCAGGGCCATGTCAGTTTCGAAAACGTTACCTTCCATTATCCTGCCCGTCCGGATCGCTCTGCTCTTGAGGGGCTCAGCCTGTCGGTCAAGCCGGGGGAAACGGTTGCACTTGTTGGCCCTTCGGGTGCAGGCAAGACCACCGTGTTTCAGCTGCTGCTGCGCTTCTATGATCCGGCAAGTGGTGTGATCAAAGTTGACGGGATCGACATCAAGACGGCCGATCCGGTCGCGGTGCGCGAACGCATTGGTCTTGTCGCACAGGATCCGGTGATCTTTGCTGCCAGTGCCTGGGACAACATCCGTTATGGCCGTCCGGGGGCAAGTGATGCTGATGTGCGTGCGGCTGCTGACGCCGCGCACGCCAGCGAGTTCCTTGACCGCTTGCCAGATGGCTTTAATACCTTCCTGGGTGAAAAGGGTGTGCGCCTGTCGGGCGGTCAGCGTCAACGCATTGCCATTGCGCGCGCGATCCTGCGCAATCCGGCCATCCTGCTTCTGGATGAAGCCACCAGCGCGCTGGATGCTGAAAGTGAACAGGTTGTTCAAAAGGCACTTGAAACCATCATGAAAGAGCGCACCACGCTCGTGATTGCGCATCGTTTGGCAACGGTTCTGCATGCAGACCGGATTGCTGTGATCGATGATGGCAAGCTAGTAGCAGTCGGGACGCATCAGGAACTGCTCGAAAGCTCCCCGCTTTACGGGCGCTTGGCCAAGCTGCAGTTTGAACGCGACGCAGCTTGATCTCAGGATAAAGCCAAAGCGTGCCGTATAGCGGTCCTCGATCCGTTTTCTTTACTGCCACATTCTTTCGACCCAAAACGCTGAGCCTAGGCTTCAGCAGCGCAGACATCGGTCTCGGTGTCGCAGAAACAAAAAACCCGCCACAAGGGCGGGTTTTTGATCTTGGACCAATCGGGGTCTTATTCGGCGCTGGCGATCTTGCGGTTGCCGATTGACAGTTCAGCATACTGTTTGCGCAACACATCAGAATCCGCCAGGAAGCGATCAAGCTCTTCACCCTTAAGCGTCTTGCCACTTGGCATCTTCACGCGGATCGGGTTGACCTGTGCATTGTTCTGCAGGATCTCGTAATGCAGGTGCGGACCGGTGGAGCGGCCGGTTGTGCCAACATAGCCGATGATATCGCCCTGCTTGACGCGTGATCCCTGCTTCAGGCCCTTGGCAAAGCCATTCATATGGGCGTAGGCGGTGGCATAGGAATCATTGTGGCGGATCTGGATGTAATTTCCATAACCGCCATTGCGGCCAATCTTGGCAATCGTGCCGTTACCGGCGGCAAAGATCGGTGTGCCGGTCGGGGCAGCAAAGTCGATCCCCTTATGCATCTTGGTATAGCCAAGAATCGGGTGCTTGCGTTTGCCATAACCCGATGACAGACGTGCGCCGTTGATCGGTGTCCGCATCAGCGCGCGGCGATAAGATTCGCCCTTCTGGTTATAGAAGTCGGTTTCGCCGTTGCTGTCTGTATAGGAATAAAGCCGAACCTCATGACCGCTCAGCGTCATGCTGGCATAAAGCACATCGCCATAGCGTACGCGTTCACCGGCATCGTTTTTCAGTTCCTGATACATGATCTCAAAACTGTCGCCGGGTTGAATGTCGCGCTGGAAGTCGACTTCATAGGAATAAAGCTCGATCAGTTCCATCAGAACCGGGATCGGAACACCGTTGCGTTCCGCGGCCAGAAACAGGCTTTGCTCGATCGTGCCCGACGCAACATTGCGCGAAGGTGTCAGTTCGATTTTGTCCGAGGATGCCTGATAGCCGTCATCAGTGCGCGAGACCGAAACAATGGTTTCCGGGTCCGGCTGGAAGCTCATCTGGTCCAGAAGTTCGATATCGTCCTGCGCATCAGCAGCATAAACAAGGTCGAATTCCTGACCGGCACGCAGTTTGCGCGGGTTGAATACATCGCGCAGGGCTTCGATCGCGTTATAGGCAGATGTCCGCTCAAGGCCTGTGGCGGTCAGTGTCGCCATCAGGTTGGATCCCTTTTCAAGGACAACCGTCTCGCGGCGTGGTTCAAGATCCGGGATACTGGCGGTTTCGGTGACGTCGGCGTCACCCCCCATAACATGGCTCTCTGCAGCGCTGGCAGACAGGGCAGTATCCGAGGCGTTCGAATAATGATCAGATAGCAGATATCCGGTTGTTCCCCCCAGAATTACCATCACGCTCGCAATAGAAACCAAGTCTCTTCCGGCCATTGCCGCAGAACTCCCCTAAAAGCCATTTGTCAGTTCACCCGGGCCGTCGCTCTTGTTGGCAACATCGCCAAGAACCTTATACATAAAAGATTTGGCGATGTGAAATGCGAATTGCCGCAGGTAAAAGTGGAACCCGTCCCGACATAATGGCGCGATTTCCTTTACGAACCGTTGAGGGAATCCTGCTGCCTTGGTCACGATGGGCGGCGATCATGTGCCAGCCCACAGTGGCAAGAACATGGCAGCCGAAAACAAAATGAAATCCAGTTCACAGGGCTGCCGATCAAGCGCGCAATATGACATATATATATGTGTCGTTATCCTGCTGTTCTTGATGTGGGCAAACGACGGCTTCTGATGGGGCAAATGGGCTATATGGAATGACGGGCATGTCGACCGGCCTGATCCATGTTCAACCATGGTTTCTCAACCACGGGATGAAGGGTGAATTCCCCCGGTTCCGGCCAGTTTTGGCCCTTTTTACAAAAATGTCTTTTTCTGACGTTTTTTCTCAAAAAAGGGTTTGACAGTTTTGGGAGTGGGGCCTATAACCCGCCTCCACCGACGGGGTGCGGCGCCAACGAGACGGCGACGCGGACTGAGCGGTTCGGGGCTTCGGTCCTGGAGTTCTTTGACATTGTAGATCAGAAGGAAGGGATGCGCGGGCAGCGTTATGGCGCTAAAGTCTGTGCATCCTGGAGACGACGGATCGATTTGGATTTATTCAGATTGATTTGTGGTAACCACCAAAATGTGCAGA